>MPDC01000009.1 GCA_001874255.1 Alphaproteobacteria bacterium MedPE-SWcel | reverse complement strand
TCCTTTGCGACACGATACGTGGTCAAAGGAGCGGCACAATCCCGCGACAGGTCCATAGTGACTTCATTCATTATCCAAGAACTAACGTCGAAAGCGTACTCAAGTTCTGGAATGTAGATTTGGACTAATGCCATAAGCTCTAGGGTTTTGGGGTTATCCCTGACAGGTTGCGGACCGCATCTTATCGATCCTCATCAGAACCAAAGGAGATCAGAAAATGGCTGATATCGTGACGCTCAAAGCAATCTGCGAGGAACTCAAGCTCGACCCGCGAGAGGCCCGTGAACGCCTGCGCGCCGCTGCCAGTGACCCCAAAGCAAACCCCGAACTGGCGAATTCCCGAAAACCCCGTACCCCGTGGCAGTGGGTGAAAGGTTCGAACGCTGAAAAGGAAGCTAAAAAGGTGCTTTGGGAACCGAAGAAATAGTTCCGCATTTGTTTCGCCTAAGGCGTGAAACCGGTATCGAGCTCATAAAAGACTACCGAATATGAATATCGTTTAGCTTGCGCTGGAAACCCCAGCGCGTAACGTTTCAAGGAATGATACACGCGTGGCCAAAAATGGGATTGTTCGGTCATCTTCGTTCGGGCCTCGAACGATCACACCGACAACCTTTCCTTCATGTAGAACAGGTCCACCGCTCATACCCTCAAAGGTGCCGGACAACAGCGATATGACGTTGTCCGAGGTTGGTGGCGTACCATCAAAGGATTGCCGGGAGAATCCGGTCACCTCCGTAGAGTTCATAGTCAAAGATGCACTGTGCAGGTTGGAGGGATAACCCGCAGTCTGGACAGCCGAACGGATGTCAACGCTCGCGGCTTCGGTTGCTTCGGCCAATTGAAGAAAAGCCGCCGGTCGAAATGCGGGCAGAGGAGTGCGAATTCGGATTAGTGCCAGATCATTGTGATCATCTTGCGCAACTACGTCGGCTTCCAAAGGGAATGCCGGATTTTGCCTCGGATAAACTCGGAGGTTTGGTCCAAGACAGTGTGCGCAGGTTGCATACAGATCATCTTCGATGGCAAAGCAGGTACCGACGGCACCACCGTCAGCGTCGTTTTCCAAGTAGCAAACCGCAGCGTTCAGCACATCTTGATCTTCGACCAGAGGTATGTGAAATTCTTGCCCAGAGCATTGATCATTGTACCGAGCGGCCAGGGCACGAAACACTTGATCCGTCGAGCCTTTGACTTGGCGGATAAATTCGATTTTGCCCCGCACCACCCATTCAAAGTTGCTCGCTTCTTGTTCGGGTAGGCGCCCACGATTTGGACGTTTTTCATCGAAGTGTCTCGCACTAGCCTGCGCCAGTCCGTTAAACTCCCAATCGTGCAACATAGCTCGAACTTCGCGCACGAATTTACGCTTTACATTGACTTTCTCATTCACGACTAAACCGGTCACATCCTGTTGAAACGCTTGTCCAAGTAGTCGTGTCTTATCGTGGTTAATTCGAAAACCGTTGTCTTCAACAATCTGTTGAAAGCTATCGGATAAGGTGAACTCCAAAAAACTTTCTGGGTCTGCAAAACGTCCAATTGGCGCGGGGAAAGTTCGGCGATTGGAAGAAATGGTAACATCATCGGCATAGCGAGTGTACGTGCAGCCCAATTGCCTGCAAAACCGGGCTAGTTCCGCATCCAATTTGTCCGTTACAACATTAGCCAGCAGAGGCGACAAAGCTCCGCCGGGCATCAAGACACTGGTTGTGCGACGTGTCCCATTAACCTCTTTTTCTGTTTCGAAGCATGCAATGTGGGCGACGAATTGGGCGATTTCCTCGGGATAATTATATGGTGGCGCGACTAGCCGCCCTCGAACGCGTCCGAAGTGAATTGTCTCAAAGAAGTCCTCAAGGTCGATATTTAGCACCCACCGTTTGCCAACGTGTTGCCTCGCGTTGCTCACGATGCTTCTCTGACGTCCAGACACAAAACCATGAACATGGGCGCGCGGTTGATAATCCGGTTCAATCAACCTCAGCATGTCACGCTGTAGGTTTAGCAAGGCCTTACGCGGAGCACAGATGCGTCGTGTACCCCCGCTTCGCTTTGGTATCGTGAATTCCCTATACCGTGCAGCTGCAGGCAACCCATATGCGATGTGAAACATGCGCCGCCTGTAGTCTCGGTGCAGGTGGAATGCGACTTGGCGTAGGTTTGCAAATCGTCTCAATGACATTGGTGCACCAACGACCTGCAATCTCGCATTTCCAACGTCACGTGATCATCAAGTATCATCGTGTAAAGCGAATTGCAGGTCGAGTTGAAAGTAACCTTCTCGAAGGTGTCGCAGGTAACACAACACTTGGTTGATTGCAGGCCGCTAGCGCAGCTTTTTGGTAACGTGGATTTAATCCATGATACAAGGGGCAATCGACTATACATCAACAGAACCAACCTTTTCTTGGACGCCCAAGACACACCGCTTCGACACCGCTCATATTCAACGAAACCGCCTGAATTCTTCAAATTGGCTGGCTTCAAGCGTAGATATTCTCGCGGCAACTTGCGGAATGTGGTCGACACCACGAATCCGCCTAATGCTTTTAAGAGGTACCGGAGAGATTGGTTCGATGCCGTCCAATTGGATTGCGCATCCTAACTCGCAGTCACCAAAATATTGGAAAAACAAGTTCTTTGAGACCGCCGCTTCAGTTTGATAGCGCGCCCAAAGCTGATGTGGTGCATCATAGTCGATGGCAACAATAGTTGCTGTAGCGACGAGCGCGCCCACAGGTAATGTTGAGTAAATCCAAAGCCGCGAACCTAGCGGCAAAGACATGAACCGCCGACGCAGCTCAACTGTCTTTACGCCACTGACAATGTTCGCCGCATGATCGGAATGAATTGAAATCATCGCGTGAGATTCAGCGTCCACTGGCCCAACCCCGATCAAAGATTTTCTGCGCAGCGGCTGTCGCAATGACTGTCGCAGTCTGTAAATTTTGAGTCCCGGCTGCACCTAACTCCTGAAGCACGTCGAGGCTAACCGGATGAGGGAAACGCAACAGCGAACTGAAGCTCGTCATAGTGACCTCCCCATTGGCGGAAAAACGGTCGACACTTTCGACAACTGTTTTCTTCATATCGGATCGACCCGTTTCATTTTTTTGCTGTACCACTACGTTGTCGACCCGTGCTGCAGCGACCACAGCTCCTCGCCCACCTGTTCGGGACGACTCATAGAACATAATGATTTGATTTGTCTTGAATAAGTTTTTGCTGCGGCCGCTGCTCACGTAGATTTTCTTTGAGCGGAAAGCGCCTTCGTACTGATCCAGCAGGCTGATTTGGGGCGACGTTCCAAGAAGCTCGTCAGCGTAAGCCCGACCGATGGGTTGAATACTAACTCGCCGATTGTTGGCGGCAATCAGCGTCGGACTAATATAGCCCTCAATACTTTGGAACTTTTGTTCGTCAGTTTTTAGAAGATCATCAAAACCCTCGAACTTAGAAGGAAACAAGTGTGACTGCCCTTGACCGTAGGCCAGTCTGGTGCGATCCGCGAGTGCGGAAAAGCTAGCAGGAGTAATGGGCGCGCCTAAGGCAGCTTTCCTCAGAGCCTGTTCGGAGTCGCCGGGCAGAAAGCCAGCTTGGAGAGCTACTTTTCGTACTGCAATCTGGCCGGGAACGTCGTCAAGGTTGATCAGATTCAACCCAGTCCGCCCGATTGCATCGACTTTGTAGCTCAGAAACATATCGGCTATGAGTTCCGCGTTCGCACACTCATGATCTACAAGCAGCAGAACCCGGTGTGCGTCACCAAGTGTGGCCGGGGAACGCGTCGCAAGCAGTCCTATTGCGATTTGCCTGTCGCCATAAGCGGCTAAAAAGTGCCCTGATGTTCTTGTCGCATGAGGGTCGAAGTAGTCTCCTTCAAGGCCTTTGGGGTGCAGCTTTTTCGCGATGTCATATGCGACTTCCTCGTTCACCGCACAGACGTGGAATCCCACCCCTCGGGTTGGTTTAAAGTCATCCATCAACTCAGTCGCTGCGATTGCATCGTGGAAATCGTCAAGCGCAACCACTTCGAGGCCCCATGTCTCGCGGATCATGCGACGATTTCTTAACAACACCCCATCGCTTGTTACGAAGGCTGTGGCGTTTCCGGCAATACATTCAGCAAGGTGTTGGCAGTCACTCAGCGCTTGGGGAGACCCTGCCTGCGAAGGTTTGTTTGTCTCGAATACCGAGGCATGAATGCTTGTGGCCAGTTCTTTTCGCTTGGCGTCAGCTGCAACTCGCAACCTAGGAAGTGCATTTGCCAATTTTAAAAGTGGATCCTCCTGCATGTCACTGCTTGAACGACAGAGCTCGTTGGAGAATTCCGAAGTAACAGCTATCCTCACTCTACCGTCCAGTGCAGCAGTAAAGACTCGTGACGCAATGTCGTAATGTGACCGTCGCTGTTTTAACAGGTCGAAGAGAACATTGATGTCGATAACCCAGAGATTGGACTGTGCGTCTGTTCGTGGCAAAAGCGGCAAGCTTTGCTTGGGCGACATTGCGGTCAGAAGATTTGGACCTGTCAGGGTTCTCTCACGAATGACAATTTCCCGTTTTCGAGCCGCGCCACCAGACTGCGTTCTAACCTTAAGGAAGTTATTCTTTTCATAGAACTTCTGGGCAACGTGCAGGTCCAATGCCGGTTTTGCCAGTACACCCAGATACCCTTCGGATTCCAGCTTTGCTATCACGTTGTCGATAAGGAATTGAGCAACCCCCTGCCTTAGGAATGCCGGATTAACCGCAACAGCTTGAATCCGTCCATTTGGAAACACTCCTCCAAACACAACAAAACCAGCCACTGTTTCGTTGCCATCTCTATTGGCAAAGGCTGCGATCAAACGACCACGCCAGATTGCGTCTTCAAGGCTGCTAGGAGGCCAGAACCCAATTTCAGTTTTGTAGTTGTCGGCGATGGCAACCAGACTGTCCAGATGCCCCACTAGTTCATATGGTTTTTCGATTAATTTCATAGACACAACGCTTTTTTGCCAGAATGGGAAAAAGTGGACGCCAGTGCAACCTTTAGATGATGCGGATATGTGTTTGGGAGTGTTGTATTTTCGACTTGCACGACCAGCCGCTCTAACTGGATGAAGGTCTTGGTCACCGATGATTGTCGGCCATCGTGATCTAGCCATTGATCGACCGGAGAATTAGCCGCGTTTCACCTTGGTAGCTCACAATGCTACCCGAACGATACCCACAGCAAAATCTTCAATCCTGAGATGCCCGACAAAAAATAGTACGTGATTGATTTCATTTGATTTAAATGGTGCCCGGGGGCGGAATCGAACCACCGACACGAGGATTTTCAATCCACTGCTCTACCCCTGAGCTACCCGGGCACGGGAAGGCTTGTCACCTTGGGTGGAGGCCTTCTAGGCGCTGTGCGTAGCGGTGTCCAGAGGCTTTTTGCAAGAAATGTGTCAATGTTCCGTAGGTTTGCTTTTTTCGGCGTCTTCTAAAGCGATTTCAAGGTCTTCCTGATCTTCGCTCGGCAAGGAATAGCCACCGCTCAACCATTGGGACAGATCAAGATCAGCGCAGCGCTTCGAGCAGAAAGGCCGGTAGGCGCGCGCCGTTGTTTCTCCGCAAATAGGGCAGGTCATGTCAGGATCTCCGTCAGGGGAAGACGGCTGCGTTTGCGCTGTAGTTCGAAATGGCCCAAGGTCGTCCAGCCGACGAGAATCGTCTCCTCCGGATCGGACTTGAATGCGGCGCGAAGGGCGCTTTCGAAGGGGCGGCGATCTTTCTTGGGCATCGGGGCCGCATCTACAACGATCTGCCCTCCGAGCCCGAGGCAGCGCAAGGCACGCGGGAGGGCGCGCGCGCAGGCGAGGTTGGCTTTTACGCCGGCCGCCAGAGAGGTGTCACTGCCCGTGTTGACGTCTACGGCAATCAAAGCACGGGTTGGCTCGATATACAGATAGGCCCCTGCGCCAAGCGCCACCCGCCCGCTTTGAACGCGCTCCAAGGCCTCGAGAACGCCACTGCGCTCAAAGCTGCCAGCGGCTTGGTCGATCTGAGCCGGGTCTGTCCATTCCCTCCATGCCAAAAGATGCGGGGCCTCGCCCTCATGGAGGCTTTCGACCTCGGTGCCGGTGTCGTCGAGAACCTGCTGCGAGGCTGTGACCATTGCGGCGATATCGTCGGCGATCGCCTCCGGATCCGCCCCGGCGCAAGCAGAGCGCAAGATCAGACCATAGGCCCTGTCTCCCATCTCCTCATGCGCGATCTCCATCAGGCGGTCACGTTCGTCTTCGTCCCGAATGGAGCGGGAAATATTGAGGCCGGGCGCATCGGGAGTCACGATGGCGTAGCGGCTCTTGAACAGCAGTTTCTGGGTCACGGGCACCGCTTTGCCCGGCTCGGCATAGCCGGTGACCTGGACCAACAGCAATTGCCCCGGAGCCAAGCCCTTGACTTGACGCAGGAAGGCCGGGCCATCCGGCGTCGTGAGAAACATGCCGCCCTGGCCCTTGATCGCGCGGTCGGCGCGGGCGCGGTAGACGGTCCCCGGAGCCGGTGCATCGCCCGCAACGAGGATATCCTCAAGCTGGCCGTCCACCATGAGGGCGGCAGCTTCCCGACCGTCAATATGGTCCAGAAGGATCTGTGTGCCTTTCATTGGGTCATGTCCTTGTACAGAGGGTGTCCTGCGGCCTGCAGCAGGGTTGCGGTTTCCGCCAGCGGCAAGCCGACGATGCCAGTAAAGGAGCCGCTGATCCAGGGAATGAAGGCCCCGGCCGGTCCCTGGATTGCGTAGCCACCGGCCTTGCCCGCCCAGTCATCGGTGGCGAGGTAGTGGTTCAATTCCTGATCCGACAGGCGTTTCATCTTGACCATGCTGACTACATCACGTTCCCAGAGCTGATCGCCCCGGCGGAGCGCGACCGCCGTAATGACGCGATGGCGTCGGCCGGACAGGGCGAGCAGAAACTCCGCGGCTTCGCCTGCATCACGGGGTTTGCCCATGATGCGACGGCCAAGGGCCACCGTAGTATCGGCGCAGAGCACAAGATCCTGCGGGCTCGCCTCGACGGCCCGAACCTTGCCACGTGTAACCCGGGCGCAATAGGGGCGGGGCAATTCGCCTTTTTCCGGGCTCTCATCAATATCCGGGGGACGGATTTCGTCCGGCACGATCCCCAATTGAGCCAGCAGCTCCAAACGCCTGGGGCTGCCTGAACCGAGAATGAAGGCCATGCCTGAACTCCTGTTGTTTGTCTGCTTCGTCATAGTGGCGTCGTGATCGACAGAAAAGCCCCGAGCCCGCAGCGGCGACGCAAGACGACAAAAGCCCGGCTCATTTGGGGCCGGGCTCTTTACCGTCGTGATGGACGCTTACTTGAAGCGGTAGTTGATCCGACCCTTGGTGAGGTCGTAGGGGGTCATCTCAACCTGGACCCGGTCGCCTGCAAGAACACGGATGCGATTCTTTCGCATCTTGCCTGCCGTATGCGCGATGATTTCATGGCCGTTTTCCAGCTCGACCCGAAACGTCGCGTTTGGCAGGAGTTCCTTCACGACACCGGGAAATTCGAGCGTATCTTCCTTGGCCATGTTGTCTCCATATCTGTGTTGCCCGGATAAACCGGGATGTGCGCTTAAATGGGCGCATTTGCCCTGATTTTCAAGGGCGCTTTTATACCAACTCTTGGTTAACGACAGGTTCTATACGCGATTCTTGATCTTTCCAGTGGGTTCTGTTGCGTACAACCCCCTCTTTGCGGACTTTTGCGATCATCTCGCGGTCGACTTCCGCATAGGTCCATCCAGGCTGATTCAGCTTCCCTTCGGCAAAAACACCGGTTGCGGGGAAGCCGGTATCGGGGGGGGCGAAAATGCCGCCCATCCCCACGTTTTCCTCGACCGCCTCGGACCAACCTGCGGCCCCGACTGTCGATGACATGGCAGTCACGCATTGCTGCTCCAACGCGCGCGCCATGGAGCCGATGCGCACCCGCCAATACCCGGCCAGCGCCTCGGTACAGGACGGCACGAGGATAAAATCCGCCTCAGATACTGCACGGGCCAGCAGGGGATATTCGCTATCATAGCAGATCAAGACGGCAATCTTTCCAATGGCGGTCTCAAAGAGCTTGAGCGGCCCACCGGTCACCACATCCCAAGGGTCCCGTTCGAACATGGTCATGATTTGTTTGTCCTGATGGCCCCGGGCACCGGTTGGGGTATAGAGCTCCGCACGGTTCACAGGCCGCGAAAACCCGGCGTGGACAGGCGCGGAGGCGCCAAGGATATGCAGGTTGTGCTCGGCCGCGAGCTTCAGATGCAATTCGGCGACGGCCTCCATCTTTTCAGAGACCGATTGAATGGATGCTTCGAGATTCCCGGCGATCGCCGCGCCGTCCAGCGTCGAGAGTTCCATGGCGCCGTATTCGGGAAAGACCAGAAGGTCTGCCGTGTTGCGCGCTGCCGTTGCCACCCAATCCGAGAGCTTGTCTTCATACTGCGACCAGCTGTCGAGCCAGTCGAGAGGGTAGGCGGCGGTTGCGATCTTCATGTTCAAAGTCTCCGGTGCGCGACAGGGGCAGAATGGTTGTTTTGCAAAATGATTTCATATTCAAGGTCCTGCGCGGGACAGGTCTTCCCTATGCAGTCAAAGATCCCGTATCCAGAACTGAAGCGACTTTCTGGTTTCTTCGTCCTGATCGATGTCCTTCCACGAAAACTCTGCCTCAACATTGTTCAGTGGGGTGTATCCGCGCTTGCGCCAGAATGGATCAAGTGGGGAGTAGCCGTCTGGCCGAAGTGGATGATCTGCCGGTCGGTTCACACTGCAAAACGCTGATTTCACGTATCCTGACTGTCGCGCGTGCGCTTCGCGGGCATCAAAAAAGGCGTGCCCGGCGCCCTGTCCGCGATAGGCAGGCTGCAGCACCGATTCGGCACAATAGAAAATCCTGTCGAGGTCCAGTCCGCTCGTATCAAAGGCCTGCGCGAAATCATCGGCGTGATCTGCCAAGGGCGTGCCGGTTGCGGCTCCGACCAGGTTCTCGCCGTCAAATGCACCAACGACAATCGCCTCTTTGCTGGCGCGATAGCTTTGCAGGTATTCCCATTCGTAGGCCAGGTCCCCATCGTAGAGATAGGGCCAGGACCGGAACACCTCGATGCGCAGGCGTGCGACCTCATCCAGCGAGGCGTCAAGCGCTGCACCTGTCAGGGGCCGAATCCGCAACACCATCAGGCAGAGACCTGTTTGATCCAATCCGCCAGGTTGTAATAGGTGGTGACGCGGGTGATCAGCCCGTCCCGCAGGTCAAAAAACGATCCCGCTGGCAGCTTGTAGGTTTGACCGGTTGCATCGGGCAAGCCGGCATCCGTCTCAATATATGTGCCGTTTACCGTGTATTCTGCTGCGGCTCGGCCAGCGGCTTCATTGGTCAGAATGACCATGTCGGTCAGCTCTTCCCGGTAGCATCGGCTCATATGCGCGCAGAATTCGGCGAATTTTTCCTTGCCGGTCCGAACCTCGCCCTCGTTCACATGATGAGCCACGTCATCGGCAAGGCATGCGATCATGCCGGTTGTATCATTGGCGTTGAAGGCGGCGAAATAGCGGGCGATCGTGTCGTTCATTCAAGTCTCCATCGGGGTGCCCCAGCGGGCGGTCAGCCGCTCCAGAATCTGGTCTCTGGTCTGTCTGTAGCTTTCTAGCTTTGCCTCGCGTGTCTCGCCCAGTCCCGTAGGGTCCATAATTGGCCAATAGTCGACTTCGAGGTGAAAAAACCGCGTGAGTTCCAGCGCGCGGCGCTGACTGGCGGGAGACAGCGCAATCACAAGGTCATAGGAGGAAATGTCATCGCCCCATTCTTCCATCTCGTCGAATGATCGCGACCGGTGACGGGACAGCTCGACCCCGATTTCCTGACAGACCGTGATGCAGAACCCGTCAATTTCCAAGTCATTCTTGACCCCGGCCGACTGCACATAAGTACCGGTGCCATATAGTTTTTTCATGATCCCTTCGGCCATCGGAGAGCGGACCGCGTTGTGGTCACAGCAGAACAGAACGGACTGCGGAAGAACCTCCACTCATCAGCCTCCGAAGTGCAGGACGCAAATCAGCGTGAAGAGCCTGCGCGCGGTGTCTGTGTCGAGCTCCGCTTTGCCGTCGAGACGTTCCTGCAGGACACGGCTGCCTTCATTGTGGATCCCGCGTCGGGCCATGTCGATGGTCTCGATTTGACTGGGGGGCAGGGTCTTGACCGCGTTGAAATAGCTCTCGCAGATCTGGTAATAGTCCTTCACCACTTGCCGGAACGGCATCAGGGACAGGTGAAATTCCGCTGCCTTTTCACCCTCTTCGGTCTTGATGTCAAAGACCAGTCGCTTGTCCCGAATGGAGAGAGAGACGTGGTAGGGGCCATCGGGAGCCGCGCGGCCATCTTTCGTCGGCAGAACAAAGCTGTTCTCCTCAATCAGGTCAAAGATGGCAACCTTGCGTTCCTGCTCGATCTCCGGGGTCGGAGCCGGCAGGTTGCTGTCATCAAGTTCAAAGTGGCTGATCCGGCTCATGTCTCTGGTCCCAAACCCATCTCAATTACTGACCTACCGGATCATCGCGGTTCGCACAATCGGCGCAGCGCGTGACCGCGCGCAATCTCTGCGCAACGGGCACGTCAGCCCGCCATCAAATCCGGGCACTCGTCCGAAAAGCCGCAGCTGTGCGCATTGTCGTAAAGGGTTTGTTAACCGCGAGCATGCGCTGATGGAGCCATGCCGGAGACCTGAACGATCCGGCCGACAAGAGGCTCAGCATTGCGGAGGGCAGCCCGCATCGCTGGGCCTTCGCAGTCAACAAGTTGCCTCCCTGCGGCGGGGATCAAGTTGCCGCCCTGTGGCGGGGATCAAGTTGCCGCCCTGCGGCGGGGCAGTTTGCTGCTGCCGCTCAGCGGTTCAGGGCCTCCAGACGGGCGAGAACCGACAGGCCATGCGCTTCCAGCCGTTCACTGGAGGCAAGCGTCGCCGCAGCTGGCCCAATGGCACGCAGCGCCTCTGGGGTCATGTGGCTAAGGGTCGTGCGCTTCAGGAAGTCCATCACGGACAGTCCGGACGAGAACCGGGCGGAGCGCGCCGTGGGAAGCACATGGTTCGGCCCGCCAATATAGTCCCCGATGGCCTCTGGCGTGTATTGGCCCAGAAAAATAGCGCCCGCGTGAATAGTCTGTTGGCTCAGGGCCTCCGGATCGGCCACGCAAAGCTCCAGATGCTCCGGCGCAATCCTGTTGGAGAGCATCGCGGCTTCTTCCAGGTCACGGACGACAATAACAGCGCCGAAATCGCGCCAGCTTGCGCCGGCGATGGGGGCTCGCTCCAGCGTCTTCAGGCGCGCGTCGACCGCCGCGACAACGGCCCGCCCGAACGCTGCGCTGTCGGTGATCAAAAGGGATTGCGCGCTTTCGTCATGTTCGGCCTGGCTCAGCAGGTCCAATGCGATCCAATCCGGATTATTGTTCTCGTCGGCGATGACCAGGATTTCCGAAGGGCCCGCGATCATATCGATGCCCACCTTGCCGAAGACCCGGCGTTTGGCTGCCGCGACAAAGGCGTTGCCCGGACCTGTGATCTTATCCACCGGAGCGATGGTATCTGTTCCATACGCCAGCGCCGCAATCGCCTGCGCCCCGCCGACCCGGTAGATTTCATCCACGCCCGACAGCCTTGCGGCCAACAGGACCAGCGGATTGATTGCTCCGTCCGGCGTCGGAACCGTCACGGCAAGGCGCTCTACTCCGGCCACCTTTGCAGGCACCGCATTCATGAGAACAGAGGAGGGATAGCTGGCCAACCCGCCGGGCACATATAATCCCGCAGCCGAAACCGCCGACCAGCGCCAGCCCAGCGTCGCGCCTGTCTCGTCGGTCCAGGAGCGATCTTCCGGCATCTGTTGCGCGTGATATGCCCGGATGCGGGCGGCCGCCAGATCCAGCGCCTCGTGTTCAGCTTTGGGCACAGTGGCAATGGCGGCGTCAATCTCTGCGGCGGAAATGCGCAACGCGGACGCGTCTTCCAATTGCATGCGATCGAACTTTGCCGTCAGGTCCAGCAATGCCTGATCGCCACGGGAGCGCACGTCGGCGATGATCCCCGCCACCGTCGCATCCACGTCCGGGCTGTCTTCCCGCTTGGCGTTCAGGAGCGTGATAAACGACTGTTCAAAGGTGCTGTCTGTGGTGTCGAGGAAAACGGGCATTGCGGCCTCCTTCAGAATTTGGCCCTGCTTAAACCGCTGTCCGGCTGGCCTCAAGACGCGGGATCATTCGCCGTGCTGAGGCATATGTCCCGAAGGCGCCAAATAGGGTCTGGTCACATCCTTCAGCGTGACATCGAGGGCCTCGACGGCAAGGCGTATGGCGCCGTCACCAGCCAGCGTCAGCAGGAGGTGGCCGGTCCCGTCCTCGCCGGGTTCGAAGGTGACCGACAGCAGCGACAAAACGAGATCCGTGTCGCGACGATCCACGCCCTGAGACGCCACACCAAGGACGTTTTCCGCAACCAGCAATGACTGGACCCGCTCAAACGCGCGCCCGCGCCGCTCTGCTGCGGCCCGATCTTCCCACCGGAATCGGTTCACCAAAAGCGCGAAGCGATGCGCGGATGGTTGCCAGGTCATCTCGGTCACGGGAAAAACAGCATCCTGCACCAGAGAGGAAATGACTTCGAGATCCGCAGGGTCGCAGGCGCCCAGGTTGAGCGGGCGTTCGCGGCCGTCTTCAAAGGTTGCGTCAGCCATCAGCTTTCCTTGATGCGTTCGATTTTTGCGCCCACCGCCGACAGCTTGCGCACCACATGTTCGTAGCCGCGATCAAGGTGATAGACACGGCTGACCTTGGTCTCTCCCTCGGCCGCGAGCCCCGCAAGGATCAGCGATACCGAAGCCCGCAGATCCGTCGCCATCACTGGGGCCCCTTTCAGTCGCGCAACGCCGGTCACTTTGGCGGTTCCGCCATGAACGTCGATCTGTGCCCCCATGCGGATCAGCTCCGGAGCATGCATGAACCGGTTCTCGAAAATCCGTTCTTCCAATGTTGCGACACCTTCTGCGGTGCACATCAAGGCCATGAACTGCGCTTGCAGGTCAGTGGGAAAGCCCGGAAACGGTTCTGTCACCACGTCGACGGCGCGGATCCGGTCCACGGCGCGCCGCACCCGCAGGCCGGTGTCTGTTTCGCTGATCTCAACGCCGGTGGCTTCCAACTTTGTGCAGAACGCCTCCAGCAGATTGCGCCGACCACCAAGGAGTTCGACTTCGCCGCCGCAAATTGCAGGGGCCAACATATAGGTGCCAAGCTCGATCCGGTCGGTCACCACCGGATGGGTCGCCCCATTCAGCCGATCAACCCCCTGAATCGTGATCGTGTCGGTGCCCTGGCCCTCGATCTGGGCGCCCATTTTCCGGAGGCACTCGGCCAGGTCGATGATCTCGGGCTCTCTGGCGGCGTTTTTCAGAACCGTTGTGCCTTTGGCCAGGGTTGCGGCCAGCAACGCGTTTTCCGTGGCCCCGACCGACACGAAGGGAAACTCCACTACGCCGCCTTGCAAACGGCCACCGGGGGCCTTGGCGTGGACATAGCCGTCCCGAAGGTCCAGTTCCGCTCCCATGGCCTCCAGTGCCTTGAGGTGAAGATCAACCGGACGCGCGCCGATCGCACAGCCACCGGGCAACGAGACGACGGCATGACCGTCACGGGCCAACATCGGCCCGAGAACCAGAATGGAGGCCCGCATCTTGCGCACGATATCATAATGCGCCGTGTGATTGTCGAGCGCGTGGCTCGACATGGCGAGCACTTTGCCATCCTGCAGCGTTGAAACTTCTGCGCCGAGCGATTGCAACAAGGAGGTCATCGTGCGGATGTCGCTCAAGCGGGGCGCATTGGTCAAAGTCAGCGGCTCTTCGCTCAGAAGCGTCGCGGGCATCAGCGTCAGGCAGGCGTTCTTGGCCCCTGCAATGGGAATCGCCCCGTTCAGGGGGCCATTTCCGGTTACCAAAATCGAATCCATCTGCTCTATCCTTTAGCGTCGCCCGAGGCGTCGTCTTTTTGTTCGGACCGTGCCTTGGCTTGCGCCTTGCGCCGGGCCATGTTCGCCTTCAGGGCCGCTTTCAGGCGATCCTCGCGGGCGGCCCCGGTTCGGTTACCGGAAGGTTTCTTTTTCTCTGCCATACACCGTGTCTAACTTAGTGGAAAAAAAGCGTCCAGATCCTCTTGCATCCCTTGTCGAATATGCATAGAAGCCCGCTCACAGAGGCGCTGCAGTCCAGAGGTGGAACGCTCTCTTCAGGGACCCGCCTCTGCGAGAGACTGTAACAGCGTCAAAGTGACAGAGTGCTGCTGTGGCTCAGTGGTAGAGCACCCCCTTGGTAAGGGGGAGGTCGTGAGTTCGATCCTCACCAGCAGCACCATCTCGCTTTTTAGCATCTAATTTCCCGCTAACGCCTTGAACAGAAAGGCGCAATTGGGAGTTCGATACACCCCCTTAGGGTGGTATCGAAGGGGCTCTGAAAACGGCAATCGAAGCACCGTCTGACGCAAGGCGAAGTCTCCTTTTCCATATATTTTCCAAGGGCTTGATAGGAATTTTAGGGTGAGTTCGATACATCCCTCTAGGCGTCCTTTCGATGGCACCGTTTTGGAGGCGCGTTCAGCCAGTACGATTTTTTCACGTTCCAGCTTGTCGGTCCGTTTCTCATAGGCCGCGACTACGCCATCGCTATTGGAGTCGATGATGCGGTCCAGCAGTTCTTCGATCTGTTTCTCTGCGTCCTTGAGCTGGCTCTGCCATTCCGTGCGCTGCGCCTCAGCCTGGCTCAGCCGTATGGCCCGCCCCAGTCATCGTTGTAAGGGGCTTCGAGAAACAGAACATTCCGCAGCCCAAGCAATTGGCGACGCAGGCGGCGGGTAGATGGCCTGTGGTGGTCCGGTGCGTCGCGGACGAAGTCGATAATGCGCCCCATGCGGGAGCTTGGTTCCCTGTCTCTGTTTAGGCTGCCTATGCCCAGATGGCACGGGCGACCACCACCCCAAGCCAGGCGGAAAACCCGGTCAGGGCGCCTCCCCACAGCGTGTCGACGATGACCTGTTCGAACGACCAGTCGCGAAGAGTGGCGTAGTTGGTGAATTCATACGTCCCATAGGCCATCACCCCGAGGAGCGCTCCGCCGAGCAGGGCGGAAGCGGAATCTCCCGCGCGAAAGGCCGGGGCAGAGACGAACCAAAGGACGCCCGCAATATAGCCAAGATAAAAAACTGCGGCTGGACCTGCGCGGAACGGGTCGGCAAACAGATGCGCGACGTGGCGCTCAAACACCGGTTTGATCAACAGACGCAGACCAATCGCGTCGAAGACAAAGAAAACCGCTGCAGTTACCAAATATAGGACCAGAATTTTCAATGGCTTATTCCCTTTGTGCGAGGCTGCACGACCCGAAACAACAGCGCGGCTATACCCAGTGCGGCAAGCATGATCACCGGTAGGTTGGGACCAGACAGATTTGCGAAGATGACACCGAACAAGGCCCAGGCGATCGCTGCGGGATAGCCCCACTCCCGCGGACGCGCGGACTGTACGGCGACCGCTACGCTCAGCACGCCAAGCAGGCAGGTGATTGCGGCAGTTTGGGCCGACAGAACGCCATACCCCCCCAACAGGACTCCGATTGCCACGCCAGAAGCCGCCGTCAGCCAGCCTGCGAAAACGGCGATGGGACGCGCTAGCAGCCAGGGTTGCTCGTGACCGGCGCGCAGCATCGCCAGGATCGCCGCAGCAGCCATTGCGACGATCATGACGGTGGCAAGAACGGGCGCGGCATTCGCGGCAGCGATCCAGAAGCTTCCGATAATCAGGCTGATCGCCAGCGGTGGCCGCATTGCCTGCCAATCAGGCGCATCCGCTGCCCGCAAAACGCCATATCCTGCGCTGAGTATCAGCCACAGATAGATCACGCCCCAGATCGAAAACGCAAATCCCGCGGGTTGGACAGGCGGATCCGGTTGCACGACAGGAAACTGATCAGGCGTGAACCCGTTGAACCCGGCCGACAGCAGTGGAGAGACGGCAAAGGCCAGCGTGGCGATCAGCACCACGAAGGCCCTGTTTCGGGAGGCCCTCATTGCGTCAATCTCCGGGTGAGTGGCAGCGAGGCCCAATAGGGCAGGATCCGCAAGAGCTTCAGGGGCCAGGTCAGGCGGCGCGGGAAATGGACCTCGAATCGCCTGCCATCGAGTCCTTCGATGATGGCGCGCGCTGCTGCGTCCGGCGTCACCATCGCCGGCATGTGAAAGTCGTTGCGCTGTGTCAGGCGGGTATCCACGAACCCGGGATTGATCAGCCGCACGTCGACACGCCCGGTCAATTCCGCGCGCAACGATTGCACCAGATTGATCACA
The DNA here is from genome assembly GCA_001874255.1 of Alphaproteobacteria bacterium MedPE-SWcel. Lineage (GTDB taxonomy): Bacteria > Pseudomonadota > Alphaproteobacteria > Rhodobacterales > Rhodobacteraceae > Epibacterium. The sequence goes on along the minus strand of MPDC01000009.1, from coordinate 114,092 downwards.
CCCGCCTTGGTTGCCGAGTAGATCTGCCCCTGCGGTAAACCGAAATATCCCGCCACCGATCCGCAGAGCGCCAGCTGCCCGCCTTGGCGCAACAGCGGCGGCGCGACTTGTGCGATGTGAAAGCTGCCGGTCAGGTTTGTGGCCACGATCTGCGCCGCGGTGTCCGGGTCCAGGTCGGCGATTTTCCCCGGATCATAGAGCGCGGCCAGATGCACCACCCGGTCCACCGGTGCGATCTGTGCGATCCTGTCCGCCGCCGCCTCAACGCTCGCGCGGTCCGAAACATCGAGCGGCAGGGCAATGTGACTAGGCCCAAGGGCGGAGGCAAGGTCCTGCAGGCGGTCACCGGATCGGGCCGACAGGATCAGCCGGGCACCGCGCCGCGCATAGTTCCGTGCCAGGGCGGCGCCGATGCCGTCGCTGGCACCGATGATCCAGATGGTTTCCGGCTCAGGCATGGGTCAATTCCACTTGAACCACATCGGTTTGCCCAACGGCAAAGGACGCGGCACAGATCCCGAGGTAGAATTGCCAGTTTCGCAGGAAACAGTCGTCATACCCCAGCCGCCGCACGCGGTCCGATTTCTGCGTCAGCCGGTCGTTCCAGAGGGCGCAGGTGCGCGCGTAATCGCCGCCAAAGGCGTGGGTGTCCGTGACCCTCAGACCTGCGCGCGCGGCCTGATCTGCGATCACCTTGTTGGACAACAACATGCCACCTGGAAACGTATAGTGACGGATATAATCCGAACTGCGCCGGTAGATCTCGAAATAGCTGTCGGGCACCGTGATCGCCTGAATCACGGCCCGTCCGTTCTGTGCCAGCCGTGCCTTGAGCGTCGCGAAATAGGCGGGCCAGTAATCCTGACCGACGGCCTCGATCATTTCGATCGAGACGATGCTGTCGAACTCGCCGGTGGCCTTGCGATAATCCTGCAAGCGGATCTCGGCGCGGCCATCCAGCCTGGCGTCGGCATAGCCCTTCTGGCTGGGAGAGATGGTCAACCCGGTGACATGGCGCCCGGCATCGGCGGCGCGTTCCGCAAAGCCACCCCAGCCGCAGCCGATCTCCAGCACCCGGTCGGCAGAGCCCAGCCGTTCGAGCACCCGATCATACTTGCGGTTCTGCGCACGGCCGAGATCATCGTCGCCACGGGCGAACATCGCGGCGGAATAGGTCATGCTGTCGTCCAGCCAGAGTTGATAGAATTCGTTGCCCACGTCGTAATGCGCGCGGATATTGCGGGCGGCGCCGCGCTGGGAATTGGCGCGCATCAGACGGTTCACGACCCGGAATTTCAAGCTGTTCCAGAAGCCCGCGTAGGCATAGCCGCTGAATTGATCGAGGTTCTTCAGGGCTACTGCGGCCAGATCCTCGATCGACGAGGTATCCCACAGGCCCGCAACATAGGTTTCGCCAAGGCCAATATCACCGCGCGAGGCGATCGCCGTGACCACCGACCAGTCGTGGATCTGCATGTCGGCCACTGGAGCACCCTGACCAAAGCTATGGATCTCGCCCTCCGGCGTGTGGAGCCGCAGGCTGCCGGATCGGATTTGCGCGCAGGTGTCCAGAAAGTCGTGTTTCACGCGTTTTGTCAGGAACAGCATCAGGTCACCTCTTTCGACGGGGGGCTGGGGCGTGTGCGATATATGGCGCCCTTCAGTTTCAGGCGCAGCGCCTGCCAATGGATCAGGGCGATGGTGCGCAGCGCACCAAAGGGGCGGCGCAGGCCCGCCCCGAGCACGCCGGTATTCGTCAGGGGCGCACGTCCCCCGGACAGGGTCGCAACCACGCCCTCGGCCCCGTTGCGGTGGAGGATGCGGATCGCGATCCGGTCGGGACGAATATCATAGCCGAATTCATAGCTGCCGGCGACCTCCTGAAACGGCGAGACATGCAGAGATTTCGGGGTGGTAATCCGGCTGTCCCTGGTGATCGGGGCAAAATCCGGCAGGCGGCACAGATAGGAGTGGCGGTCCCCGAACGGGGTCGAGACCTCGGCAATTGCCGCCACCAATGCGTCGTCCCTCAACGCCAGCCAGAAGCTGACCGGATTGAAGCTGTAGCCAAGGAACCTGGGCTGGGTCAGCAGCAAGAGCTGGACCTGCGGGTCACTCAGCCCCTCTGCCGCGAGCACATTTCGGGCCCATGTCGGCCCTTTTCCGGCCTTTGGCGGGCCACCGTGATCCCGATCATGCACCGAGGTCAGATTGAACCGGTTGCGCGAAAACAGCGCCGGCGATCCGGCGTCCACTTCGGGATCAATCAGCACATAGTCGACGCCATAGTGGAACCCGTGGCGGATGGCGCCGCGCCGCCTGTGTGTGGTGACCCCGGCGATATGTTCCGGCGCCTGGCTCATGCGATCTGCCGATCCATCATCCGCGCGATACGCACTGCGCTGGCAAAGCCATCCTCGTGAAAGCCGTGGCGGGTATAGGCCCCGGCAAACCAGGTGTTGTTCTGGCCCTGAATGTCGGCCAATTGCCGTTGCGCGGCCAATGCGGCACCATCAAACACCGGGTGGCGAAACGTTTTTTGGTCGTAGATCAGGTGATCCGGCACCGGCTCGGACGGGTTCAGGGAGACGAACAGCGGATCGTTTTCGGGAATGTTCTGCAACCGGTTCATCCAATATGTCACGCCAATCGCGGGCTCTGGCCGTGTCGTGTCGGCCTTGTAGACCCAGCTGGACCAGACCGCGGGGCGATGCGGCATTTGACGGGTGTCGCTGTGCAGGATCATCTGGTTGTCCTGAAACCGGATTGCCGAAAGCGCCGCGCGTTCCTGCGGAGTGGGATGGGAAATCAGCCGCAGCGCCTGATCGGCGTGACAGGCGAAAATCACCTGATCGAACGGCGCGTGCTGGCCTGACAGACTGCTCACATGGCTGTGCGGACCGTCCCGGGTGACGCTTTGCACGGGGGTTGCCGTGCGGATCGCAACGCCACGGCCGCGCAGGTGATGTTCGAGCCTGCGCACATATTCGACGCTGCCGCCCTCCACGGTCCACCATTGGTGTTGCCCCGAGGTGCTGAGCAACGCGTGATTGCGGAAAAACTGGATCAGTGCGCGCGCCGGAAAAGCCCGGATTTCAGCTGGTGGCGTCGACCAGATCGCTCCGCACAACGGCATCAGGTAGTACCGTTGAAACCAGTCGCCCAGCCGCAGATCCTTCATCAGTTCGCCAATCGTGGCGCTGTCATCTTTGGCCAGCGCCTCGGCCTTGTCATTGAAGCGCAGGATATCACGTACCATCCGCGCGAATTCCGGTCGCAACAGATTGCGCCGCTGCGCCGTCAACGCCCGCAGGTTGCGCAGGCCATATTCGATCTGTCCATTGTTGATCGAGGCGCCAAAGCTCATATCGCTTCTGACGACCGGTACATCAAGGTCCTGAAACATGCGCGTCAGGTGCGGGTAGTTCGCGTAGTTGAATACGATGAACCCCGTATCGACCGGCTGGTCGCCAGCCTTGCCGGCCATCACGGTGCGCGCGTGCCCCCCCAGCTTCGGAGCGGCTTCGAACACCGTGACGGCGTGGTGCGGCGCCAGCATATAGGCCGCAGACAGGCCGGAAATGCCTCCGCCGATCACGGCGATGCGGTGCGGGCGGAGGGGGAGTGCATCAAGAGACATTCGAATTCCTGTTGGTGATTTGAAGTCGTTACGTGCAAAAACAAAATCCGGATCAAAAATGATCCAACTTCTCTCGGCGCCCGTAGTGTCGGTATGCTATCAGGAAGCCTCGATATTGACCAAGCCGAGCGGCGACACCCGGCGGAGCTGCGAAAGGACCGACCAAAGGTGACGAATTCGTCCCGTCAGATCTCGCCGCAGACCCTGCGTATGCTTGCCGTGCGCGACGCCCGCGATCGGGCGGCGTTTTCTGAATTGTTCGACTATTTCGCGCCTCGGCTGAAGGGGTTCATCATGCGCTCCGGCACCGGGTCGGGGCAGGCGGAAGAGATTGTGCAGGATGTCATGCTGACCGTTTGGCGCAAGGCTGCTCTGTTCGATCCGCAGCGGGCGAATGTTTCGGCCTGGATCTATCAGATTGCGCGCAACCGGCAGATCGATGTGATCCGAAAAGAAAACCGGCCCCTGCCGGAAGACCTGGCCGAGCCCCCCGGAGCCGAGCCCGACGCAAGCCAGATCCTGGCTGTCGAGCAGGAGACCGGCCAATTGAGAGATGCGCTTGCGCGACTGAAGCCCGATCAACGCGAAATTATTGAAAAAGCCTATCTGGGAGAGCTGACCCATCAGGAAATCAGCACCCAGACCGGTCTGCCGCTAGGCACGATCAAATCGCGGATCAGGCTGGGCCTGGAACGTTTGCGCCACGAGTTGAAGGATGCGCGGTAAGATGACAGCAATCACCCATCATACACCGGACGCCCTGCTCGCCGCCTATGCCGCGGGGAGCCTGCCGCAGCCCTTTGCGCTGGTGGTGGCCAGCCACATCTCACTGTGTCTCGACTGTCGCGCGGCCTATGACGCACATCAGGCGGCGGGGGGCGTGGTGCTGGATACGGTGGCCGGCGAGGACCTGTCCGAGAGCCTCAAATCCAGCGTATTTGACCTGCTGGATGCCCCTGTGGTGCCCGAGCCGGTCTTCCAGCGCTCTGGCGTGTATCCGGGGCCGGTGATGGAGGTCCTCGACGGCAAACCTCCGCGTTGGAAACCAGTGGGAGGAGGCGTGCGTCAGTGCATCCTGTCGGCTGCGGAGGCAGGATCGGTGCGTCTGCTTTATATTCCACCCGGGCAGGCGGTGCCGGATCACAGCCACAATGGGCTGGAGCTGACGCTGGTCCTGCAGGGCAGCTTCAGCGATGAGACGGGACGGTTCGGGGTCGGTGATCTGGAGGTCGCGGATGAACATCTGGATCATACCCCGGTCGCAGATGCCGGGGCGCCGTGCATCTGTCTGGCGGCGACCGACGCGCCGCTGCGGTTCCGCACTCTGGTGCCGCGCCTGTTGCAGCCACTCTTCCGCATCTGACGCCGGGGGCCGAATTTCGCATTGTGAGATCGTGTTCCGGCTTATCTGGCGCGCCAGTCGCCTTTCCGGCGCGCATCACTGACCGTCAGGTCAGCTCACCCCGCTCGCGGGCCAGGCGAATTTGCTTTTGCCGCTCGCGGAACCGCTCTTTGTCATGTTCAGAGCTTTCGTCGATGCAGTGATGACAGGACACGCCCGCCTCGTATTCGGGGCGCGCCTGATCCGAGGGCAATATCGGACGACGGCAGCCGTGACACAGAAAATGCGGCCCTTCCTGCAGCCCGTGCCCCACCGAAACCCGGTTGTCAAAAACGAAACATTCACCCTGCCAGCTGCTCTGATCGGCGGGCATTTCCTCCAGATAGCGCAGAATGCCGCCCTTCAGATGGTAGACGTCTTCGACCCCCTGCCCGAGCAGAAAATTCGTGGATTTCTCACAGCGAATGCCGCCGGTACAGAACATTGCCACCCGCTTGTTGTGGAACCGATCCTTGTTCTGCTCCCACCATTGCGGAAACTCGCGAAAGCTGGCGGTTTTTGGATCTACCGCGCCTTCGAACGTGCCGATCGCCACCTCATAGTCGTTGCGTGTGTCGATCACCACGACATCGTCAGACCGGATCAGATCGTTCCATTCCTGCGGTTCGACATAGTTGCCGACCGTGGCCCGGGGATCGACGTCGGGCTGTCCCATCGTGACGATCTCTTTCTTGAGCCGGACTTTCATCTTGCCAAAGGGCGCATGGTCGCTGGTGGCTTCTTTCCAGTCCATCCCGGCACAGCCAGGCAAAGTTCTGATATGGGCGATGACCGCGTCGATCCCGGCGCGTGGCCCGGCAATCGTGCCGTTGATACCTTCCTGAGCCAACAGCAGTGACCCCTGAACGTCATGCGTTTCGCACAGGGCCAATAGCCCCGGTTGCAAGGCTGCGGGATCGTCGAAACGAGTGAACTGATAGAGCGCGGCAATCGTGTACATATGTCGGCCAGTAAAACGAAGCGGGCCGGTTTGCAAGTCAGGAAGACATGCCGCAAGACCTCGAAAAACATGTGATGGAAATATAGGATATGGTGCCCGGTACGCGACAGTCTACAGGCGTGCTGCGCGGGTTTTGGCCGAATGGGGTTGCGTGTTTCGATGCCGCGGGTTCTGTATTGAAACCACGGCCGCAAAGGAACGACCAAATGACCAAAGCCCTGATTGTAATTGATGTCCAAAACGATTTTTGTCCAGGCGGCGCCCTGGCGGTTCCGGATGGCGATGCGGTGGTGGCGCCGATCAACGCCATGATGAGCGACTTCGATACGGTGATTCTGACACAGGACTGGCACCCCTCCGGTCACTCCTCCTTTGCCAGCGCGCATCCGGGTCATGGCCCGTTCGACACCACGGAAATGAGCTATGGCCAACAGGTTCTGTGGCCGGATCATTGCGTGCAGGGCACCAAGGGGGCGGAATTTCATCCGGATCTGCGCTGCGATGGCGATCTGATCATCCGAAAAGGATTTCGTCCCGAAATTGACAGCTATTCGGCATTCTTTGAAAACGACCAGATGACGCCAACCGGATTGGAAGGCTATTTGCGCAGCCGCGACATTTCGGATTTGACAATGGTCGGTCTGGCCCTGGATTTTTGTGTGGCATTTTCTGCAATTGATGCGCGCCGTTTGGGGTTTTCCGTAAAAGTAGTGAAAAATGCCTGCCGCGCAATTGATCTTGACGGCTCTTTGGCCACGCAAATTGAGAATATGCGTCAACGTGGCGCAATATTTGCGTAATTCTTCGACGCAATTTGTTAATCTCGAACCCGTAGTGATTGTAACGAGTTTCGGCGCGAAAGGCCGGATGTAAGCGGGTTGGCGGGTGATGGAGCAATCAAACCGGACAGTCGAAGGTCCATTGACGTTGCATGATGCACAGTTCAGTCCAAGAGGGCTGATGCTGCGCTACGCGGAAAACCGGCGAAAACTGTTCAATATTCGTATCGGAATTTGTTTTTGCACCGCGCTGCTTTTGGCCGTGATGCTGGGGCCCCTGGGTCCGTCGATCGCGTTTGTGGCCTATCTCGGCGTTGATTGCGCGGAAAACTGGTTCCTGCGCAATCTGCCGCAGAAACTGGACGCCGGGATGTCCATTGCGCGCGCGCGGTGTATTTCGGCGCTCCATGCCACGCTGACAACTCTGGGTATTTGCGCCTTTGCCGTCATCCCCCTGACAGACCCGCAGATTTTTGAGGACGATCATGTTATCGTCACCGAGCTGTTTTTCGCGATCGGTGCGATCCTTGGACCGGCTCTCGCCGCGTCTCTGGACTATCGCTACAATGCGCTTGCGGGGATCACGCGGCTGGCCGTGTTCTCAACCGTGCCAGTGGGGATTATGGTGTTTGCCATGGTCTCGGGACGGGTCGAGGCGCTCGACCTGGAGTTGGAGCTGCTCCTCGCGGGGCTACTGGGCTATTTCATGGCTCAGATCTGGTTCCTGATACTGGTGCAGAGACGCCATCGAAACGTGCGCCGTGCCTTGAGGTCTCAGGCGTTGCAACGGCAGGCTCTGGAAGATGCCTACATGCGGCTGTTTGACCAGAAGCAGGAGGCCCGCCGTCTGGCAATGATTGCGGAACACGCCAACGATGGTGTCATGTTGATTGACGGCGATGGCCGGATTCATTGGGTCAATGACGGGTTCACCCGAATGACAGGGTTTTCCTTCGATGAGCTGGTCGGACAAATCGCCGGGGAGATCCTGAACAGCAGCGAGACTGATCCCGCTGCCCTGCGTGCGATCGAAGAGGGGCGTGCTGCAGGAAAGTCCTTTCGCGCGGAGCTGCTGAACCGGCGAAAGGATGGCAAGGAGATCTGGATCGAAACCAACCAGGTCCCCGTCTTTGACGAGGCGGGACGGGTCGAGATCTATATATCCGTAGAACGCGATGTGACCGCCGCCAAGAGCTATGAAAAACAACTGCAGGAGGCACGTCTGGCAGCCGAGGAGGGCGCCCGCACCAAGGAGGAGTTCCTCGCCACCATGAGCCATGAGTTCCGGACGCCGATGAATGGCGTGATCGGCATGGCTCAGATGCTGCTCGCCACTGACCTCAGCGAGGATCAGCGGCTTTATTCTGACACCATCCTCAGTTCGTCCCGCGCGCTGCTGGCGCTGATCAACGATGTCCTGGATCTGTCGCGGATGACCGCTGCGGGCGTGTCGCTGTACAAGGTCGAATTCGATCTGCACGCCTGTATCCGGGACACGACCCTCCTGATGAGCCGACAGGCGGCAGACAAGGGTCTGCTGCTGGAAATGGACATCGCAAGCTCCGTGCCGGTCTGGGTCATCGGGGATGATCGGCGCCTGCGGCAAATCCTGATCAACCTGGTGGGAAATGCGTTGAAATTCACCAGCAATGGCGGTGTCGAAATTCAGGCCTCTGCCACCATGGTGGGTGGTACGCTGGCTCTGTCGATCAAGGTCAAGGACAGTGGGATCGGCATCCCAGAGGACAAGCTGGATTATATCTTCGAGCGGTTTTCCCAAGCGGATACAGCTATTTCGCGCCGCTACGGCGGGACCGGTCTGGGGCTGTCGATTTCGCGCGGTCTGGCTCAGGCGATGGGCGGCGATATCAGCGTGACATCGCGTCTGGGCGAAGGCTCCTGTTTCACGCTGAGCATCGAACTGGAGCCGGTGCCGAATGCCGCCCAACGATCCACGAAACCGGAGGACCCGCAGGAGCCGGTGGCTTTGGCCGGGCTTGCCGGGCTCCGGTTGCTGGTGGCCGAGGACAACCGGGTCAATCGCTTGCTGATCAGCAAATTCCTGGCCGATGCGCCGATACAGCTGTATTTCGCCACCGATGGCGCCGAGGCAGAGACCCTGGCGCGCAGGTACAAGCCTCAGGTGATCCTGATGGATATGTCGATGCCGGAAGTAAACGGGCTGGAAGCGACGCAAGCAATCCGGCGGCTCGATATGCCGCAACCCTTCATTGCGGCGCTGACCGCCAATGTCGATGACGCCAGCCGACAGGCCTGCCTGGTTGCGGGCATGGACGCGTTTCTCAGCAAGCCGTTGTCCCGGCAGGAGTTGCTGAAGCTGTTGATCCGGTTTTCAGAAACCGTGCGGGAAAGTGAAAGCAGCTGAACGACTTGCCGACAGGGGGCCGCCTGTCCTATCAATCGGTGAACAATCGGAAGAGGTCGAGCTTTGGACATTGCAACCCGCGTCTACAATCACAAGTGGAAGATCGACCCCATCATCCGGTCCCTGATCGACACGGATTTCTACAAGCTGCTGATGTGTCAGTCGGTCTATCGCAACAAGCCGGACACGCATGTGGTCTTTTCGTTGATCAACCGGTCATCAAAGGTGCCGTTGGCGCGGCTGATCGACGAGGGTGAACTGCGCGAGCAACTGGACCACATCCGCTCCCTGTCCCTGAGCCGGGGCGAGAGCACCTGGCTGCGCGGCAATACGTTTTACGGCAAGCGACAGATGTTCCGCCCGGATTTCATGGAGTGGTTCGAAGGGCTGCGGCTGCCGCCCTACCACCTGGAACGCAAAGGCGATCAGTACGAGCTGACATTCGAAGGGTCCTGGCCCGAAGTCATGCTGTGGGAGGTCCCGGCCCTGGCGGTGCTGATGGAGCTGCGGTCGCGGGCGGTTCTCAACGATATGGGTCGGTTTGAGCTACAGGTTCTTTATGCCCGTGCCATGACGCGGGTCTGGGAAAAGATCGAGCGCCTGCGCGGCGTCGAGGGGCTCTCGATTGCGGATTTCGGTACCCGGAGACGGCATAGTTTCCTCTGGCAGGACTGGTGCGCGCAGGCCATGCGCGAGGGGCTCGGCGGATCGTTCACCGGCACGTCAAACTGTCTGATCGCGATGCGGCGGGAACTGGAGGCGATCGGCACCAACGCGCATGAATTGCCGATGGTCTATTCTGCCCTGGCCCGCGATGACGCGGCATTGGCGCAGGCGCCCTATGATGTGTTGTCGGACTGGCATGAAGAACACGAGGGCAATCTGCGCATCATTCTGCCCGACACCTACGGCACCCAGGGGTTTCTGGATCGTGCACCGGATTGGCTGGCGGGCTGGACCGGCGTCAGGATCGACAGTGGCGACCCGGCGACGGCCGCAGAGATCGCGATCCGCTGGTGGCAGGATCGCGGCGAAGACCCGCGCGAGAAACGGGTGATTTTCTCGGACGGACTGGATGTCGACAAGATTGCAGAGCTGCACCGCCAGTTCGCGGGGCGGGTGAAGGCGTCGTTTGGCTGGGGAACCCTGTTGACCAACGATTTCCGCGGGCTGGTGCCGGATGACGGGCTGGCGCCCTTCTCCTTGGTGTGCAAGGCGGTTTCAGCAAACGGGCAACCAACGGTGAAACTGTCCGACAACCCGGAAAAGGCGATGGGCCCCGCCGAGGAAATCGCGCGCTACAAACGGGTATTTGGCGTCGGCGCTCAGGACAGTATTGACGTGATCGTCTGACGGGCTGGCCGCCTGATCCTCGCCGGAGAGGTCCTCCCCTCCGGCAGCATGCCTGTTTCAAAGGGCAGCATTCCGATCGTGTCCGGGCCGAAGGACGGCCCGAAATCAGCCGTGATGCGCGGCAACCGTCTTGAGCTGCGAGAACCCGTAGAGGGCGTCAAAGCCTTTCTCCCGTCCGTGGCCTGATTTTCCGACACCGCCAAACGGCAGCTCCACGCCGCCGCCCGCCCCATATGTGTTGAGGAAAACCTGCCCCGCCTTCAGCCGTTTCGCCAGCCGGAATTGCCGCGCCCCGTCGCGGGTCCAGAGGGCGGCCACGAGGCCAAAGTCGGTGGAATTGGCGATCCGGATCGCATCCTCTTCCGTGTCAAAGGGGATCAGGACCTGTACCGGGCCGAAAATCTCTTGCTGCGCCAGCACGTGGTCCGCAGGGACATCGGCAAACAGGGTCGGTCGCACATAGGCACCAGCGGTGGGGGCATGCTCCACGATCCGGCCCTGACCGGCGATGACAAGATCGTCGCCCTGGGCCAGAAACTGTTCGACAATATCGCGTTGACGGGCCGAAATCAGCGGACCCAGCCGCAGATCCTCGGCGGCCGGGCCGACGGTGAGTTCGCTATAGGCATCGGCCATGCGCGCTTTGACCTCGGCGTAGACGGGGCGCTGCACCAGAATGCGCGATGCGGCCGAACAGGTCTGGCCTCCGTTCTGGATACCCGCATTCACCAAAAAAGGCAGAGCCGCATCCAGGTCGGCATCGGCAAAGACGAGCTGCGGGGATTTTCCGCCCAACTCCAGCGTGACCGGTACCACGTTTTCCGCAGCGGCGGCCTGGACCGCAGCGCCGGTCGCGACAGAGCCCGTAAAGGAGATATGCTGGACACCCGGGTGACCTGCAAGAGCCGCCCCGGCCTCGGCGCCAATGCCGGGCACCACGTTCAGCGCCCCGGGCGGCAGGCCGGCCTGCTCGGCGAGATGGGCAAAAGCCAGCGCCGTGAGGCAGGCTTCTTCGGCGGGTTTCAAAACGCAGGAATTGCCCATCGCGAGGGCTGCACCGACGGAGCGGCCGATGATCTGCATCGGGTAGTTCCATGGCACGATATGTCCCGTGACGCCGAAGGGCTCGCGCAGGGTATAGACGGTATAGCCGTTCATATAGGGGATGGTGTCCCCCATCACCTTGTCCGCCGCGCCGCCGTAGAATTCGCAATAGCGCGCCAGCGCGACTGCATCGGCGCGGGCCTGCGAGAGCGGTTTTCCCACATCCATGACCTCGAGCGCGGTAAGCTCCGCCACATTGTCAGAGACGATCTGCCCGAGCCGGGTCAGGATTCGCCCCCGTTCCGTGGCGCTCATCTGTCCCCATGCGCCGTCCTGTGCTGCCTGTGCGGCGGTAACGGCGGCGTCGATGTCTTCGGCCTCGCCACGGGCGATCCGGCAAATTTCCTGCCCGTCAGAGGGGTTCACCAGCGGCAGCGTTCGGCCCTGGGCTGGGGCTCGCCAGATGCCGCCAATGAAACACAGACCGGGGTCAAACCAGAGGGGATCGGAGTCAGCCATGGTGCGGTCCTTTGATCTCAAACGTGAAGCTCTTGACTTGCTGGTCGGTGAATGGCGCGCCTTCGCGCAGGCCGCACACGTTGGGCAGCAGGCTGAGACATGTGCCCCAGAAGGCCGAGGCCATCCGCGAGTGGCGCGAGATGCCCATCCGCCAGAAGCCGGGAAACTCGTTCAAAATCAGCGCGGCGGCCGCCGTTCCCACCCCGCTGCGCCGGTAGTTCGGCAGGATCATGAATTCTGACAACTCCCGCCTGTCGTCCGGCAGGTTCAGTACAATGGCAAAGCCGGTGCGGATCTCACCCATGTGAATCCAAAATGCGGTGACATCCTTGCGGTTGAGCATCTGTTCGGCCCGCTGCAACGGGTCAATCCCCGCTTTGGGGGCGACTTCTGCAAAATAGGGCGCCAGCAGGCTGGAGAGGCGCCCCCGCTCGCGTGGGAGGATCAGCGAGAGCGAGACGCTCATACCGGGGTCCCGCTCGCCAGATCCGGGGTTGCTTCGGTGGCAGCGTAGCTTGGCAGTTGCGGCGCTGCCGCCAGGAGCGTCCGGGTGTAGTCGTGTTGCGGAGTGGTGAACAGCTGTTCGGTCGGACCCGCTTCGACGATTTCGCCATGCTGCATCACCATGACCCTGTCGCATATGCTGCGCACCACATTCAGGTCGTGACTGATGAACAGATAGGTCAGACCATAGGCGCGGCACAGATCCGCGATCAGATCAAGGATACGGGCGCGGACCGAAACATCCAGCGCCGAGACGGCCTCGTCGAAAATGATCAGCTCTGGTCGGGTGATCAGGGCCCGGGCAATGGCAATGCGCTGCCGCTGCCCGCCCGAGAACTGATGAATGTATTTGTCTGCATCCGACGCCTTGAGGCCGACATCCGCGAGCACCTGTGAAACCAGATCCTCCCGCTGCGGGCCGCTCGGGGCCCCATCCGCAAGGTGGAAGGGTTCGGTGATCAACCGCCTGACCCGGTGACGGGGATTGAAACTGCCGAAGGGATCCTGAAACACCACCTGCATGGCGCGCCGTTCGGCTGCTGTGCGCCGGGGGCTGAGGGGCTGACCGTTCAGCAGGATTTCCCCGTTCTGTAGCGGCTCCAACCCCAGAATGGCCCGAGTCAGGGTCGATTTTCCGCAGCCTGATTCACCCACGAGACCGAGGCGTTCCCCCCGGTGCAGGGTGAAACTCAGGTTCTTCACGGCGCGGAATGTCCCGGGGCGACCAAAGAGCCCCTTGCGGGCTGTGGTGTAATCCCGCACCGCATCCCGGATCTCCAGCAGCGGCGCCGGAGCCGGGGCGGCGGCGGGGAGATCCACCACATGGGCCGAGGCCTCAAACAGCATGCGCGTATAGGGGTGGCGCTGATGGGTCAGAACATTCCGGGTCGGCCCGCGCTCGACCACCTCGCCCTGACGCATCACGACGATGCGATCCGCAAGCCCGGCGACCACCGCGAGGTCATGGGTGATGATCATCAACCCCATGCCATATTCGCGGACGAGGTCCTTCAACAGATCCAGGATCTGCGCCTGCGTTGTCACATCGAGCGCAGTGGTCGGTTCATCCGCGATCAGCAGTTTCGGACGCAGGACAATGGCCATCGCAATCACCACCCGCTGACGTTGCCCGCCCGAGAGTTCATGCGGGTAGCGCTCCGGCGGGAAGCGGTCCGGGGGGAGGCCGACACGGGTCAGAACTCTCGCGGCTTCGGCCTCGGCTTCGGCACGGGACAGGGTTTCGTGGATGAGGATTGTCTCCATCACCTGCGCGCCGATGGTCATGACCGGGTTCAGCGCGGTCATCGGTTCCTGAAACACCATGCCGATGTCGCGCCCGCGCCGCTGGCACATGTCCCTCTCGCTGAGGGAGCAGATGTCGGTGCCGTCAAGGTAGATTGCGCCCCTGCTCACCGCCGCCTGGGGCAGCAGGCGCATCACCGCAAGCGCGGTCATCGACTTGCCGGAGCCGCTCTCGCCGGTCACGGCAAGGATCTCACCGGCGGCGATCGACAGGATGACGTCGCGCAGGATTGGCAAGGCTCCGATCGACAGGGACAGGCCGGAGATATCGAGAAGGCTCATGAGCGCCCCTCCAGCAGGCGGGGATCGAACCGGTCGCGCAGCCCGTCGCCGAGGAGGTTGAGCCCGACGACGGTCAGGATGATGGCGAGGCCCGGAACGATTGCCAGATGGGGCGCCAGGCTGACCATCGTCTGCGCCTCTGCGAGCATGCGGCCCCAGCTCGGCGTCGGTGGCTGCGCGCCGAGGCCGACGTAGGACAGGCCCGCTTCGGCCAGAATACCCAGCGAGAACTGGATGGTGCCCTGGACAATCAACAGGTTGGCAATGTTGGGCAGGATATGTTCGGCCGAGATCCGCGCCCGTGTCTTGCCGGCGACGCGGGCGGCAAGGATGAACTCCCGCGCCCAGAGGCTGAGGCTGCCGCCCCGCGCCACACGGGCAAAGACGGGGATATTGAAAATACCGATGGCAACGATGGCATTGGCGGCGCTGGGGCCGAAGACGGCGGTGATCAGGATCGCGATCACCAGCGAGGGGAAGGCAAAGACCAGATCGTTGCCGCGCATGATGATCTCGTCCAGCCAGGAGCCCCGGGTGGCGGCCGCCGCCAGACCGAGCGGGACGCCCAGCCCCATGCCGATGCCGACGGCCAGCAGCGCCACCGCAAGCGAGGTGCGCGCGCCGACCATGACCATGGACAGGATATCGCGGCCAAAATGATCGGTGCCCAGCCAATGGGCGGCATTCGGGGGCTGCAGCTTGTTCGGGATGTCCATGAGCGTATGGTCATACGGCGTCCAGACAAAGGATGATATCGCCAGAAACACCATTACGGCGCTGAGGGCGCCCCCCAGGATCAGACCACGGTTCACGCTGCCCTCCGCAAGCGCGGATCGACCACCGCATAGGTGAGGTCGACGATGAAATTCACCAGGATCACGGCAAAGACCAGCAGCATGACCACGCTTTCCACCACGATCAGATCCCGGGCGGAGATGGCCTGAAACACCAGCCGTCCCAGGCCGGGCAGGTAGAAAACCTGTTCGATTATGATGGCCCCCGCGAGCAGAAATGAAAACTGCAACCCGATGATCGTCAGCACGGGGATCAATGCGTTGCGCACCCCGTGGCGGCGGATGGCCTGCGCTTGGGTCAGGCCTTTGGCGCGGGCGGAGCGCATGAAATCCTCGCCCAGAACCTCAAGCAGGGAAGAGCGCATGACGCGGGCCAGGATGGCCGCCTGGGGCAGGGCCAGCGCGATGGCGGGCAGGGTCAGCGCATGCAGCCCGGCCCAGAGCCCCTTGTCCCAGCCGATAAAACCGCCGGCCGAGAACCAGCGCAGGTTGATCGCGAACACGAGCACCAGCAGCATTGCAAACCAGAAATTGGGCACCGCCATCCCGAACTGCGTTGCCCCCATCACCGCCATGTCGCCCATCTTGCCCCGGCGCGATGCGGCATAAATGCCCGCAGGCAGGGCAATCAGCGTCGACAGGATCAGCGCGTATAGCGCCAGCGGCACCGAGACCCAGAGCCGCTCGCCCACCATTTCGGCCACCGGTGTTCGATAGGTATAGGAGGTCCCGAAATCTCCGGTCAGCATGCCGCTGACCCAGGTCAGATAGCGGCTGAATTTCCCCTGATCCAATCCCAGCTCGTGACGCAGGGCGGCGACGGTGTCTTCCTGAGCGCCCGTGCCGAGCATGAAGGAAGCCGGATCGCCGGGGGCGACTTCGATCACGGCAAATATCACCACCGAAGCGATGGCGAGGCTCAGCAGCAGAGAGAGCAGGCGTCTGGCGAGATAGTGCAGCATTGGCGGCACGTTAGGCGGCGAGACCTCTGCGGTCCAGAGGGAGCTTCACAAAACCGCTTTGCAATACCGGAGGTCCGGCGCTTTGGGGCTGTTGCGCGTGCACTTTGCCCATTGGGTGGCCGCGGATTGTGGCATGTGGCGTGAATGTTCACCACATGCCGGTGCAAGGGGCACTGTTGCGGGGCGTGGGTAGCGGGCGGAAAGATCCGCCCGCCCGTTTCGGCCTATGCCGGCCCGTTTCGATCTGTGGCCTGTGTGGTGCGCCGGATCACTCCGCCCAGCTGAGGGCGCCGATCTCGATTGCGGCGGTGGGCGCATTCACCCACAGACCCCGAAGTCCTGCTTTGGCAATGCCGATTTTGGCCAGCTGGAACAGGTAGCCATTGACGTAGTCATCGGCGATCACTTTTTGGGCGTCCTGCAACATCTCTACCCGCTTGTCCGGGTCGGTGGTCGCGTTCAGACGGTTCATCAACCCCTGCAGGTCCGGGTTGTCATACTGAAAGTAATATCCGGGGCGCGCGTAGATGCCGATATCCATCGGTTCCGTGTGGCTGACAATGGTGAGCCCGTAGGTTTTGCCCTTGAACACCGTCTCCAGCCATTGGGCCCATTCCACATTGATGATCTCGGCCGTGATCCCCACCTGCGCCAGCTGCGCGGCAATGATTTCGCCCCCACGGCGGGCATAGGAGGGCGGCGGCAGATGCAGGGTGGTGGTGAACCCGTTCGGCATCCCGGCTTCGGCCAGAAGGGCGCGGGCCTTTTCAGGGTCAAAGTCGGACTGGCCGGTCAGATCCACATAGGCCGGATTATGTGGTGCAAAATGTGTCCCGATCGGAGTGCCGTAGCCGAACATCGCGCCGTCAATGATCGCCTGACGGTCGATCGCATGCGCCACGGCCGCGCGGACCTTGGGATTGTCAAAGGGTGGTTGTGCATGGTTGGTGGACAGGATCGTC
This sequence comes from Alphaproteobacteria bacterium MedPE-SWcel, assembly GCA_001874255.1. Lineage (GTDB taxonomy): Bacteria > Pseudomonadota > Alphaproteobacteria > Rhodobacterales > Rhodobacteraceae > Epibacterium. The sequence continues at coordinate 97,223 of MPDC01000009.1, read as the reverse complement.
TCGCCCTCGGTCGAGCCGACAAGGACCTGAAAGCGCGGGTCAGCCTCGAACTGGACGACGTTCTCCGGCGCCGGGAAGTTGTCGAAGGCGTCGATATCCTCGGCCATCATCGCGGCGAAGGCAGCGGTGGGATCCGAAATGAACTTGATCGTTGCGGTCGACAGTGCCGGAGCCTCGCCCCAGTAGTCGGAGTTGCGGGTCAGTTCGACCCGATCCCCCTGCACCCATTCCTCGAACCGGTAGGGGCCGGTGCCGGTTGGCGCGGTCTTCAGCGTCGTGGCGGTCTCTGGCGCAACAATGACAGCATCCCCCCATGCGAGATTGAACAGCAGGTTGCCGTTCGGTTCCGTCAGGGTGACAACAACGGTCTGCGGGTCGGTAACCGAGACATCGGAAATGGCAGAGAACAGGGCCTTCTGGGCGTTTGTGCTGTCTTCGGCCCGTGCGCGGTCGAGCGAGAATTTCACGTCCCCGGCGTCCAATGTGCTGCCATCGTGAAAGGTCACGCCGTCCTGCAGAGTGAAGGTATAGGTCAGCCCATCCGCAGAGATATCCCAGGATTTCGCCAGCAACGGCACCACGGCCCCTTCGGGGGTGAAACGCGTCAGGCCTTCGAAAATGTTGAAATGCACCACCGCGTCAATCGCCTGCGCGGCGCCGGCCGTGGGGTCCAGATGGGGCGGTTCAAGACTGGTCGCATAGGTCACGCTGTCCTTGCTCCAGGCGGCGCCGGTCATCAGGGTCAGGGCGGAAATCGCCGCCACAACAGGAATTTTGAAGTTCATCGTCTCAGGTCCTCCACTGGCGCCGGGAACGCGAATTGCGGCCCGACGGGATCATGACGCCCACGTCTGCGGGGCGATTGCGGGCAGCGTCGGACTTTTTCGTCACGTAATCAAGCTTTGCTGCACTGCCGCACGGCTGGTATGCAGGCCTGTCTGTTGATAAAGACACGCAACTTTGCCCGCGGCCACCCTGCGCCTGGTCGCAGCGAGCGGTCCAGCCAGGGATCTGGTACAGGGATCCGATACAGGGAGCCGAGAGAGGGAGCCACCATGAGCGCCACAGCCCGCAAAACCGCCTTCACCGCCGGGGATATCCGCGCCTTGAAAGGCCAGCGCCCCATCGTGAGCCTGACCGCATACACCACGCCGATGGCGCGACTGATGGACCCGCATTGCGATTTCGTTCTGGTCGGCGACAGTGTCGGCATGGTGCTGCACGGTCTCCCGTCGACGCTGGCAGTGACCCTGGACATGATGGTCCTGCATGGGGCCGCCGTCGCGCGGGGCCTGTCCAGGGCGATGATGGTCATCGACATGCCCTTCGGAACCTACGAGGAAAGCCCCGCGCAGGCGTTTCGCAATGCCGCGCGTCTGATGGCGGAGACCGGCGCCGCCGCGGTCAAGCTGGAGGGCGGGGTGGAGATGGCAGAGACCATTCGCTTTCTTGTGAAGCGCGGCATTCCTGTGATGGCGCATGTCGGGCTGACGCCTCAATCGGTCCACGCGCTGGGCGGATACAAGGTGCAGGGCCGCGAAGAGGGCGCGACCCCGTTGATCGCGGATGCGCAAGCGGTCTCGGAGGCCGGGGCCTTTGCGGTGGTTCTGGAAAAAGTGCCCGCGACGCTTGCGGATCGGGTGACTGAAGCTGTGCCGATCCCGACCATCGGCATCGGCGCCTCTGCGGGCTGTGACGGGCAGGTGCTGGTGGTCGACGACATGCTGGGCTTTTTTACGGCGTTCAAACCGAAGTTCGTGAAACGCTATGCGGATCTTGGGGCCGCGGCAGAGGCGGCGATCGCGGAATACGCCGCCGAGGTCCGGGCGCGGCAGTTTCCCGCGCCGGAGCATACCTTTGCCGACACGCTACCGGCCAAGGCCGACTGAAGGGAGCTTCACCACATGACGACGCCAATCCTGCGCCATCTGGATGAATTGCGGGCCCTGCGCCGGACCTGGACCCGCGCGGGTGAGACCCTTGGCCTCGTGCCGACTATGGGGGCGCTGCATTCGGGTCACTTGTCGCTGGTCGAGGCCGCCAAAACCGCCTGCGACCGGGTGATCGTGACGATCTTTGTGAACCCGAAACAATTCAACAACCCGGAAGATCTGGCCAGATATCCACGCACCGAGCAGGAGGACGCGGAGAAACTTGCGCCCTATGGGGTGGATGTGATCTATGTGCCGGACCCGGATCAGATCTATCCGTCCGGCTTCGCGACGACCGTCAGTCTGGCGGGGGTCACGGATGTGATGGACGGCCCCAATCGTCCCGGTCATTTCGACGGTGTCGCCACGGTCGTCGCCAAACTGTTCCTGCAATCCGGTGCGGACTCGGCATTCTTCGGCGAGAAGGACTATCAACAGTTGATGGTGGTCAAACGGATGGCGCGGGACCTGGACATTCCCATCAATGTGGTCGGCTGCCCGACGGTGCGTGACGCGTCTGGTCTGGCGCTGTCTTCGCGGAATGCGCGCCTGTCGCGGTCGGCGCTGAAGGTCGCGGGGCAGCTCAATCCGATGATGGAGGCTGCGGCGACCCGGCTGCGGGCGGGCGAGCCCTGGGGCCCACTGCAGACGGAGATCAGCGCGGCACTGACCGAGCTGGGATTTTCGGCTGTCGAATATATTGACCTTCGCCGCTCGGATGATCTGTCCGCGCTAGAGGGGCTCTCAGCACCGGCGCGGATGTTCGTTGCCGCCTGGCTCGATGGGGTTCGCCTGATCGACAATATTCCTGTCTGAGCCGCCGCCCTTGTCGGACACCTGTCGGCAGGGGTCCGACTCAGGTCTGGCCGCGCTCGCCGATTTATGTCTAATCTCCGCTCCAACGGATGACCAGGAGGCGAGCCGATGACATATATTCTTGCGATCGATCAGGGGACGACCTCGACCCGCGCAATTCTGTTTGATGCCGATATGCAGGTTGCAGCACTCGCTCAGGAGGAGTTTCCCCAACACTATCCGCAGGCCGGATGGGTTGAACATGACCCCGAGGATCTGTGGTCCACAACGGTTTCAACCTGCCGCAAGGTACTGGCGGACAAAGGGATCTCGGCGTCTGACATCGCCGGTATCGGCATCACCAACCAGCGCGAAACCACGGTCGTCTGGGAGAAATCGACCGGCAAGGCGATCCACAACGCCATCGTCTGGCAGGATCGCCGGACCGCACAGATCTGCGAATCCCTGCGCGACGACGGGCAGGAGGAGATGGTGCGCGAAACCACCGGCCTGCTGCTCGATCCGTATTTCTCAGGCACCAAGGTGAAGTGGATTCTGGACACCGTTGACGGCGCCCGGAGCCAGGCACAGGCGGGCGAGTTGTTGTTCGGCACCATTGACAGTTTCCTGATCTGGAGGCTGACCGGCGGCGCGGCACATGTGACGGATGCGACCAATGCCGCCCGTACCCTGATGTACGATATTCGCGCGGGGGAATGGAGTGCCGAGATCTGCGAGATGCTCGGCGTGCCGCAGTCGATGTTGCCCGATGTGCGCGATTGTGCCGACGATTTTGGGGTCACGACCGATGAAGTGCTGGGTGGGGCGGTGCCGATCCTGGGTGTCGCAGGCGATCAGCAGGCGGCGACTGTAGGGCAGACGTGTTTCCAGCCGGGGATGATGAAATCCACCTATGGGACCGGATGTTTCGCGCTGCTTAATACCGGGGATACGCCGGTTCTGTCGAAAAACCGTATGCTGACGACCATCGCCTATCAGCTGGACGGGGTGCCGACCTATGCGTTGGAAGGGTCGATTTTCATCGCGGGGGCTGCCGTTCAATGGCTGCGTGATGGTCTCGGGATTATCGGCAAGGCCAGCGAGTCCGGCGTATTGGCCGACAAGGCGGATCCGGCGCAGGATGTGATCCTGGTGCCCGCCTTTACCGGTCTTGGTGCCCCCTATTGGGAGCCGGAATGTCGCGGCGGCATGTTTGGCCTCACGCGGAACTCCGGTCCGGCAGAATTTGCCCGGGCCGCCCTGCAGAGCGTCGCCTATCAGACCCGGGACCTCTGGGAGGCAATGCGGGCGGATTGGGACGGCGACACTCATGTCACGCTGCGGGTGGACGGCGGCATGAGTGCCAGCGACTGGGCCATGCAGAGCCTGGCGGATATTCTGGGCGCCGAAGTGGATCGGCCAGTGATGCAGGAAACCACCGCGCTGGGCGCGGCGTGGCTGGCGGGTATGAAGGCGGGTGTCTATCCCGACCAGGCCGGGTTTGCGGCGACCTGGGCGTTGGACCGAGAGTTCAAACCGATGCTGGAAGAGGAGCGTCGCGAGGCGGCCTATGCCCGCTGGAAACGCACGGTTCAGGCGGTGATCGGGGTCTGACGGCAGGCGAGGATCGCAGGTGGGCGGCAGGCGCGCGACGGGGGACACTGACGCCCACCTGGGGGACCACACCGGGAGGCAGACTGGAGCGCGAAAACGGAGAAGGGCGGGGGGCTCCCGCCCGTCTCGATTGCATTGAAATGCAACCTCGCCAGTTGGGCCGGGCGCCGCTGGCGCGGCGGGGGCACCCGGCACTGGGTCCGCGAATGATTTCGGGCCCGGGTCAGCGCATCGTCTCAGTCGTCAGGTCAGACGCAGGCCCTCTGCAATCGTACGGGGCTGGGCATTCAGCTCGTCGATGGAGAAGCCGGAGATCGCCTTGTATTTGGCTGCATGGGCGGCAAGGTCAGCCCGAGGGATAATGCTGTCGATGATCTCAAAATCGCCGCCGCAGAGGGTTTCCACCTGTTGCAGCACGGCGTCGGGTCCGTTGCCGGAGCGGTTCGCAAGGCCGATGCGGGTCGCCGCCGGGCGCATTTCGCGCTCGTAGGCGTCCAGTGCGGCTTTGGTGATCCCGTGTTCCAGCAATCGTGCGCCGATGACGCGGGCGTCGAGGATAGCCTGACTCGCGCCGTTGGAGCCAATCGGATAGGTCGGATGCGCCGCATCCCCCATCAGCGAGCAGCGCCCGAACGTCCATTGCGGCAGCGGATCGCGGTCCACCATCGGATATTCGTAGATACGCGCAGCACCGCGGATCAGGGCGGGCACATCGATCCAGTCAAAACGCCACTTTGAAAACTCGTCGATAAAACGCTCGGCCTCGACGGCCCGGTTCCAATCCTCGCGCTGGAAGGCGCTGTCGGGATCGAACCGCTTTTCGGCGATCCAGTTCAGGGTCGCGATGCCATTCTCGTCGGGCGCGGAAATCGGATAGGAGACAAACCGCAGGGCGTCGTGGCCAATCATCATCATGGCGCCTTCGCCGCGCACCAAAGGCGCCCGGGTGGTGGCCCGCCACAGGATGCGACCGTCCCAGATCGGCGGGCCTTCCTGCGGACAGATCTGCGCACGCAGGGCGGAGTGAATGCCATCGGCCGCCAGCAGGAGGCTCCCGGTCTCCTGGCGTCTGCCGTCGAGATGCAGGATCACACGGTTTCCTGCATCTTCCCAACCGGTGGCCCGCGCGCCGGTTTCGATCACCTCGGCGCCGGCGCGCGCGACCAGCGTCCTGTAGAGCAGCATCTGCAATGCGCCCCGATGAACCGAGAACTGAGGCCAGGCGTAGCCTGCGGCCATACCGCGGGGTTCCTCCCAGATGGTGTGGCCGAGTTTGGAGTAGAAACCGAGACTGCGGGTGCGAACGCCAATGGCGTCCAGATCGGCCTCCAGCCCAAGGTCGAACAGCTCGCGGACGGCGTTGGGTTGCAGGTTGATGCCCACGCCCATGGGTTTCAGCGTTTGCGTCGCCTCGAAGACGCGAAACGGGACGCCGATCTGGTGCAACGTCAGCCCGAGCGTGAGGCCCGCGATGCCGCCGCCTGCAATCAATACCGTCATGTTGTCTGTCCTCCCGAGCGATATCAAATCACGCTCTGCGCAGGAAAGGCAAGCGGGGCTCAGGGCCCTTTTGCGACAATCAGATCCGGGTCGAAAATGACATCCGCATGATCGGCCAGGTAGATCTTCAGCCAGGGGGTGAACCGATCCGGATGGCGGGCCACCTCGGCCAGTAGGTCGTGATAGTCCACCCAGCGGGTCTCCATCACTTCTTCGGGGTCCGGGGTCATGTCGATGGGCGCGTGCATATGCGCAAGATAGACATCGACCACTTCATGCTCGGTCAACCCGCCGCCCACATCGGCGCGATATTCCAGCCTGTGACGGTATTGCGGCTGCAGGCCGCTCAGGCCGAGCTCCTCCTGCAGCCGTCGCCGGGCGCAGATGTCAGAGGCCTCCTGCCACATGGGATGCGTACAACAGGTGTTCGCCCAGAGGCCGGGTGTGTGGTATTTTCCCATCGCACGCCGTTGCATCAGGATTTCGCGCCCCTGCACCACGAAAACGGAGACCGCCTTGTGTCGCAATCCCTGCTGGTGGGCGCGCAGCTTGTCCACAGGGGTCAGCTCTCCATTGACCCAGGCGGGGATCAGATCGCGGCGACGGTCTGGCATGATGATCCTGTTTGCATGTCTGGCACCCTTCTGAGTGGCTCAAGGTGGCGCGGAAAGGCGGTCATCTAGGGCAAAACAGGACAGAACTCAAGGCCACGGACCGTGATGCAACACGCCGCGATCCTGACTGCGCGGCGTGCATCGGACAGAGCCGAGGGGGGGCGGTTGGCGTGGGCTAGTTGGCGTCGGCTCTAGTCGGTGGCGCCGTCTTGCGCCTCTTCGCCCGCTGGTGTCGTGCCGAATTGAGACAGGTAGGCGTAGACGTCCGCGCCGCCCTTTTTCAGGCGAAAGGACATTTTCGACTTGGCGCTGCTGTCGTCGAGATAGGATTTCAGGAACCCGCGGGGGTCTTCGAGGTAGGAGACAAATTGCGCTTCGGTCCAGGTGAGGCCGACCTCGCCTGCAGCGACCAGATCGTCCCCGTAGCGAAATCCCTCAACCGTGCCGGCGCTGCGGCCGGTGATGGCAAAAAGATTGGGGCCGGTCCTGCCGCCCTTGACGATAGTGTCCCCTGCGTCAGAGACGATCTGGTGACAGGACTTGCATTTGTTGAAGGCTTTCTCGCCCTTGGCGGCGTCGCCGTCTGCCAGAGCGGCGCTCGCGAGGCAGGCGAGCACTGCGGCAGCTGAAAAACGTGTCATAAAACTGGCTCCTGTGTGGTCTTGTGGCTGGTTTCAGGTTCGGAGTGATCCCGAAGCAAAGTCAACGCGACATAACAGACAGCTGGTGAGCGCAGTATTGGATATCAATTGCAGATCGTGCCAAAAGACTTGCAGATCAGGCAGTCTGGCAGATCGGTCACTCCGGCAGATCAGGCAGTCCAGCAGGGCAGGATGTCGCCTTCGGCGGGGCGGGCTGCAAAAACGGCCCGTGCAATGGCCCGCGCAAGGCAGAGCGACGCTGCGTGGCACAGGCCCAGCATCTCGGATGCCGGATCCGCAAGCGGCCGGGTGCCGGTGGCGGCGGTGAACACAAGATCGCCATCGTGCGGCCCGTGCGAGGGGACGATGGCCCGGGCCATACCGTCATGAGCGGCGGTCGCCATGCGCTGGGCCTCGGCCTTGGTGAGGATCGCATCCGTGGCGACAATTGCGATGGTGGTATTGGATCCGTCCGAGGAAATCGGCTGTCCGGCCAGATCTGCCATGGCCTCCAGCTTGCGACTGCGCAGACTGCGGCCAAGCCCGCCGGAGGGATCGGGACCGAGCCCTCCGAACTCATCTCCGATTTCAAAGGGAGCGGCCCAGAAATGGCGTTCACCGGGGGTGGTGACGGAGCCGATCGGATTGGCCACCACCAGCGCGCCGACAGTGTGGCCGCTGTCCAGCACCAGAGATGCGGAGCCAAGGCCGCCCTTTTGCATGCCTGTCAGTGCACCGATGCCTGCGCCGGTGGAGCCAAGGGCGAACGTCTCGGTGGCGGCCTCCAGTGCCGCGCGTCCGAGCGCCGGATAGGGATTTTCCTGCCAGTCCTTGTTGCCGCCGTTCAGCAGGTCAAAGATGATGGCACCGGGCACGATGGGCACGATGGCCGGCCCGAGGCGAAAGCCGCGCCCCATGGCACGCAGCCCCGCCACAACGCCGGAACAGGCGTCAAGCCCATAGGCGGAGCCTCCGGAAAGCACCAATGCATCCACCGCCTGTACCGTTTTGTCCGGCGCGAGAAGGTCGGTTTCCCGGGTGCCGGGGGCGCCGCCCATGATGTGGACCGCCGCCGTGAAGGGGTGATCGGCGGTGAGGACCGTGGTGCCTGATTTGAGCGCGGCATCGGCGGCGTTTCCGACGCGCAGGCCGGTGACATCGGTGATCAGGTTCCTGGGGCCGGGCGTCATGAGGGGGAGTCCTTCCTTTTTGCGGTGGGCGGGGCAAGGTTGCAGGTTTTCCAGCGGTGCGGCCCGTGCCGGGCCGCGCAGGTTCAGCGCTGACGCGCCGTTTGGCACGATGCGGCCGTCGTCGTCAGATACAACGCCCGCCATCGACCTCCATGCAGACGCCGGTGACCATGCTGGCCTCGTCCGAACATAGATACAGCGCGGCATTGCCCATGTCCTCGGGGGTTGAGAAACGACCGATCGGAATCGTCGACAGGAATTTCGCCCGCATCTCCGGGGTGTCCTCGCCCATGAAGGATTTCAGCAGCGGGGTGTCGCCTGCAACCGGGTTGAGCGCATTGACGCGCACGCCTGCGGGGGCGAGTTCCACGGCCATGGTGCGGGTGGCTGTGATCATCCAGCCCTTGGACGCATTGTACCAGTTGAGGTTCGGGCGCGGGGACACCCCGGCGGTGGAGGCAACGTTCAGGATGGCGCCTGTTCCGCGTTGTTTCATATGGGGAACAAGCGCTTGTGCGGTCAGGTAGACCGATTTCATGTTGACGTTCACGACGCGGTCAAAATCTTCTTCGGAGACCTGATCCAGCGGCGTGGGCAGGTGGGTGACGCCTGCGTTGTTGACCAGGATGTCGACGTGGCCGAATTGCGCAAGCGCGGCCTCTGCCATCTCCTGGACCGAGGCGCGGTTGCTGACATCGACGGTCTGCGCATGCGCCGCGCCGCCGGCTGACAGTGCCAGATCGGCGGCAGCTGGTCCGTTGATATCTGCGATCATCACATGAGCCCCTTCGCGCAAAAAGGCCTCGACGATGCCTTTGCCGAAACCGGATGCTCCGCCGGTCACAATCGCCGTTTTACCTCTGAGCCGCATGGCATGTCCTCCCGTTCAAATCGTCTTTTGCGGGAGGATGACGCGGAGATGTGTCCTGTGCAAGGGGGCTGCGGTCGGCAGATCATTCCCCGTCGACACGGCCGCGCAGGGATTTGACGCCGGCGCGGGTCTTTTTCGCCTTGATGCGACGTTCGACACTGCCGCGGGTGGGTTTGGTCGCAATGCGGCGTTTCGGTTTGACCAAGGCCTGCCGGATCAGATCGGCCAGCCGTTCCCGTATGATTTCGCGATTGCGCACCTGAGACCGGGTTTCGTCGCATTGCAGGATGACCGCGCCGTCCTTGGTCCAGCGCCGACCGGCGATCCGCCGCAGGCGGGTTTTGACAGGGGCGGGCAAATGCGGGGATCGCTCTGCCTCGAACCGCAGCTCGACGGCGGAGGACACCTTGTTGACGTTCTGCCCGCCCGGCCCGGAGGCGCGCATGAAGCTCTCGGTCAGTTCCCAGTCCTGAAGGGTGATATCATCGCTAATCTGCAGCATGGGGCGGACAATAGGGCGTTGTTGCGGCAGGGCAAAGCCAGAACCGCAGCCTGGACCGATCTATTGTACGCAAGTCGGAGATCGCGGGGGAGATCGCGGAGCGTCAATCTGGTCTGCTATTGGCATTGCGAACCCGTTTTCGGATGTGTCGCCGGATAGCCGGAAGAGATCCCTGACATGAAAGGCAGCCTGACATGCTGGCCCCTGGACAGGACGCTCTGGACAGGACGCTCTGGACAGGACGCTCTGGACAGGAAGCTGTGGACGGGAAGCTCTGTGGACGGGAAAAGGGCCGCCCGATCTGGAGCGGCCCTTCCGAAGGTCTGTTGAGAACAAAGGCAGGTGAGGGCATTCCAACCCGGCCGGTGCGGCCTCTGCCAACGAGGGCTGCCTCAGGGGTGGGCCGCTCCGGTTGTTGCTGCGCCTTGTTCCAATACCTTTCTTGACACTGGATCACCTCCTTTACTCATTGTTTCCGATAGTCCTGAGACTGGCACGGATGCGGAGGATCGCCAAATGAAATTCGCGCGAAATCAGGCCGTGGTGGTCTGGCTGCCCGCCAGACGGGCAACGATCAGGCGGAACGGGATGAGCGCGACAAGTGCCAGAGAGAGCTTTACGCCCCAGTCGGCCACGGCCAGAGACACCCAGAGCGGCGCCACAGGTCCGGCACCCAGAAGCGGCAGCATTTCGCCCGCCCAGGAGACATCGTTGGCCGGTTCCAGCGCCGTCAGGGCGCCGGAGAAGGCGACTGTAAAGAAGATGGCGGTGTCCAGCGTGGAGCCGACCAATGTCGAGGCCAGCGGCGCGCGCCACCATTTCCCCCCGCGCAATGCGGAAAAGATTGCCACGTCTGACAGTTGCGCCACGAGGAAGGCCACGCCGGAGCCGATGGCGATGCGCAGGGTGACGAGGGGGCCGAATTCGCCCATGATCTGAGTGCCGACAAGGGAGCAGATCACGCCGACGGCAAAGCCCGCCAGAACAACGCGGCGTGCCGCGGTGGCGCCGTAGACGCGGTTCATGACATCGGTGACGAGAAAGGCGACCGGGTAGGTAAAGGCGCCCCAGGTCAGCCAGTTGCCGAAGAGAAACTGAACGAGGATATTGGAGGCCACAACAACGGCGGCCATGGCAAGAATGCCAGGAAGATAAGTGCGGGTCATATCTGGATCCGTTTTTTAGACAAGGTCGCGGAGACTTGTGCACCCGTGGAAGGACGCAAATGATCGTTGCGTCTAGTGGGCCACAGATGCAAATGCAAGCGATTCGCCACTCGGCCGGGCGGTGTTACTCCGGCAGGCGGTACTCTACGATTTCCGTGCGCTGTATCCAGAGAAAGTTGTCGTCCGATATCATCGTCGCCCGCAGCGCCCCTGCCGCGTCTCGCCAGATACTCAGGCCTTCGAGATTGTCATGCTGTGCGAGAGCGGTGTTCAGCAGAATTTGTCCCCCGGCAAGCCCCTCTCGTGAGAGCGTAAAACGTCGGAGGCGGGTGCGAAATCCGACGGAGCCAAATTTCCGTTCCAGCACATACAAACCCCCATCCGGTCCAAAATCAGCGCCAACCGGCAAAAATCCATTGTGGCCGGGGTAGGCGCCCAGTCCTTGCCATCCGGTTGTTTCCTGCCAGACCCAGACCTGGGACACGCCTGGCTGCGATGACGGTTTTTCCGCGACCAGAAGCAGTCGGCCCGACGTGTCCACGGCCAGCGTTTCAAAGGATTTGTTGAAACGGAACGTGGTGAAGTCGGGCGGATGCGGAAGTTGGCGTGTGCCGCTCTCCGTGTATTCGACCACTCGGTGCGGGCTTTCAAAAGAGATATAGGTTGTCCCGTCCGCCGCAACGGCCAAACCTTCGCTATCTTCTCTGCTGGTGGCGATCTGCTGCCGGTCGTGGTCCGCCAGCCGCCGGTCGCGCGTGATCTGAATGTCATAGACCTGGCCATCCCGACGCCGGAAGATCCCTTCGACCCTATGGGACCGGTCGGTGATCGCGGTGAACCCGGTGCCGTCCTCTGTGACTTCGAGGCCGGAGAGACCACCAAACCACGGCGCCGATACATTCCACCTGTAGCTGCCGATGAATTCGGCCGTGTTGGTCGCGGCCCTGCTGACGTTCCACACGGCAGTCGCGGCCCAGGCCGCGGCGTAGAGCATGAACAAAGCCGCAATGGCGAGCGAGATCAGTCGGAGGATAGGACGGCTGCGCATTGCTGTGGGAGATCCGTGAGTGTGTAGTCCCTGCGGGGTTTGGGCTTTGGCGCATTCGGATCGGCGGGTTTCGGCGGCGGCGGATCAAGGATGTCGGCCACCCACTGGCGCGCATCGTCACAGCCATCCCCCGGTGGCGGCGGAGCCTGGTCAACGCAGCCCCGCGCCCCGCGCGGACAGTTCAGCCGGACGTGGAAGTGATAATGATGTCCCCACCAGGGCCGGATCTTGCGCAGATAGCTGCGATCACCGGTTTCCGTATCGCACATTTTGACCTTCGCGCCGGGGAAGACAAAGATCCGCGCGACACGGGGATCCTCGGCAGCCGCCTTGAGAATGGCGTGGTGCTGGGCGCTCCAGTTGCTGTTCACATAGGCCCCGTTGGAGCGCCGCAGCGAGATGGATGAGATATTCTCCCGCGCTTCGCGGCTGAGATCGAGCCGTTCAGGCGGCAGCATCCAGATATCCGCATCCAGCCCGATCTGATGGCTGCGGTGGCCCGACAGCATGGGCCCGCCTCTGGGTTGGCTGATATCACCCACATAGAGGCCCTGCCAGCCGGGCATGCGCGCTGCCACACGGCTCAGATCGCTGATAAAACCGATGGTTTCCGGGTGCCCCCAATTGCGATTTCGGCTGAGGCGCATGGCCTGCCAGGTCGGACCGGTCTCCGGCAATTGCGCCGCGCCGGCAACACAGCCCTTGGCGTAGGATCCGAAAGGCGCCGGGCGCTGGGCAGAGGCGCTGCGCTTGGCCCCGAACAACTGCTTCGCGGGTCCCGATGCCGCCGCTTTATTGGCGAAGGCCGCCGGGGTGGTCCGGCGGCTGTCCTGCGCGGGAGCACAGGCCGCGAGCAACAATGCCGCGAGGGTGATATGTCGAATGAACCTCAATCCTGATCTCCTTCGCCGTCCACCCATGCCAATAAAAGCAGACCGAGGGCAAAGAGCGCAATCACCGGTGTGATCCCGAGGCGCGCATTTCCCGTCAGTGTTGTCATCACGCCAATCAATGCGGGCGCGAGAAAGGCGGTTGCGCGCCCGGAAAGCCCATAGAGACCAAAGGCTTCGGTCTCGGTTTCGGGGGAGGTGTGCCGCACCATCAAGGTGCGACTGGTGGCCTGCAATATTCCGCCGAAGCCTCCGATCAGCACGCCGCAGGCAAAAAAGATCTGGTCCGGCAGGCTGGATCCGGGGGCAAGGGCAATCCCGAAGATCTGGACCCGGGACATGCTGACCACGATCAGGCAGACACAACTCAGCACCAATATGGCCGCGATGATCACTGGTTTCGGACCCAATCGGCGATCCAGCAGCCCCCCGACCCAGCTGAAGGCGGCGGCCGAAATCGCGGCGATGATGCCGAAGATGCCGATCTGCGTGATCGACCAATCCAGGACCAACCCGGCATAGACGCCGCCAAAGCCATAGAGACCGTTCAACGCGTCGCGGTACAACATGGAGGAGACGAGGTAGTTTGCCATGCTCCGGCGATGCGCCAAGCCCTTGACCGAGGCGACCACCATGGCGATCGCCCGTCCCGGGCTCGCGCGGCCCTGTCTGGCGGTTCGTGGCTCGCGCACCCAAAGGAAATAGGGCAGCATGAAGACCGCAAACCAGATCGCCACAAAGGGTCCGACGGCGCGGGTGCCTTCCTTTTTGGTGGCGTCCAGACCCAGCACCGGATCCAGGCCGATCAATGTCTTGCCGCTGTCCTGCTCGACGAACAGCAACAGTACGATGAACAGCGAAATGACGCCGCCGAGGTAGCCAAAGGCAAAGCCGGATCCCGAGACTTGTCCCAGCTCTTCCTTGGTGCCGAGCGACGGCAATTGCGCATTGACAAAGACCAGCGCGAACTCCGCTCCGATAAAGCCGATGCCAAAGCTGATCAACATCCACCACAGGTTGCTGCCGTCCGGATCCATGAACCATAGCCCTGCGGATCCCAGCACGTAAGCGGCGGAAAACCCTATGATCCACGGCAATTTCCGCCCTGCGAGATCGGCCAGAGCCCCGAGGAATGGAGCCGAGAGGCCGATGATCAGACCCGTGATCGTGAGGCAGAGCGACCAGCTCGATTGTGCCTGTGCACGGGCGGCCTCGCCGTCGAGTCCGGTGCCTAGGAAATACTGCGTCGCGGTTGCCGCAAAGAAGGGGCCGAACACGAATGTGACCAGCAATGTGTGGTACGGTTGGCTGGCCCAGTCGAAAAACCACCACCCCCAGATGCGTTTGCGCAGGGACGTTTGTGCCGTGCTGAGTTCCGCCATGTCTGCCCCCGGGACCGTTCTGATCCGGCCAAGGTATGGCAGGCCTCAGGAGGCGCTGGCAAGCCTTTCATCACGCAGGCTTTGCGGTGCGTCCCCCATGGGCGGCCAGGGGCGTTTGTCCTCTGCGGCGCACCAGGCGAGGACCCATTCCGGCAGTTGCGGACTGTCAATCCCGGCGCCCCAGGCCTCGATCACGCGGGCCGGAGCCACGATCCCGGAGCTGTCGGTCACGACGGTACGCAACAGGGCGTGGTTGGCGCATTCGCCGCTTGCCTTCCACATGCCCTGCTCGACGTAGATAAACCGGTCATCCCATCCGATGGCGCGGGTTTTCATCTCGAAGGTCTCGAACGCCTTGATGCGGCGGCGATAGCGGATTGAGGTGCCGGCGACCGCCACCGCCCATTTTTCCCGCTTCAGCACCGTGGCGAGGCCCGTGCGCAGGGTCAGCATGGTGCGTCCGAGATCATAGAGCGTCAGCGTGCGGCCGTTGTTCAGCTCCATCCAGATGTCGATATCCCAGGGCCAGCAGCGATGGCGCGATACATGGGTATCCAGCGGCGCCAGAGGCGATTGGCGGCTGGCGAGGGCTGCGTCTTTCAGCAGGCGGACAATCGGGTACATCTGAACGCTCCGGTTTACTTGTCTCCTAGATGCCACCTGTTCACATCACGTCAACCAGGGACCTTGCGGAAGGGTTGCGAAATCGGCATCTCCTGCCTACCTGTTACACGTCCGAAAAAGGAAGTTCGCAAGATGCAGTCGCTGTTTCAAATCCTGATGCTGGTTCTGGACGTTGTCTGGTTCTTCATTATTGCCCACGTCATCATGAGCTGGTTGATCAACTTTCAGGTTCTGAACCTCAACCAACAGTTCGTGGCGCAGATCTGGTATGGTCTGAACCGCATTCTGGAGCCGATTTACACCCCCGTGCGCCGCCTCATGCCCAATATGCAGGGCGTGGATCTGGCACCGCTGGTGGTTTTGATCGCGGTCTATGCGCTGCGCATCATCCTGACCAACAACGCCGCTGCATTCTACTGACGCGACAGCGACGGTCCCGCGCTGGAGACAGAGCAGGCGAGAGAGCTGCCGCGTTTGTGGCGGGTGGCGGCCTGAGGGCCTTCTCATTGCGGGATCTGATCTGGTTGCCCTTGTGCGCCGATTCGACCTGTGGGATTGTGCCGCTCAAATCATGAGCACCAAACCCACAGGCCCCCCAGCATGACCGACGCAATCCCCCTGTTGCGCGATATCTTCGGCTTCGACGGCTTTCGTCCCGGTCAGGAAGAGATCGTCGAAGCTGTGACCGCGGGGGAAAACGTTCTGGCGATCATGCCGACAGGTGGTGGCAAGTCCCTGTGTTTTCAGCTGCCCGCCCTGCGCCGCGAGGGCATCACGGTGGTGATTTCGCCGCTGATCGCCCTGATGCGCGACCAGGTCCGGGCGCTGCAGGAAGCCGGTGTCTGTGCGGGGGCGCTGACCTCCGGCAACACCGATGAAGAAACAGAAGCGGTGTGGGCCGCAATCGAAGCGGGCGAGCTGAAGCTGCTGTACATGGCGCCGGAGCGTCTGGCGGCGGGGAGCGCCATGGGCATGTTGCGGCGCATCGGGGCGTCGATGATCGCCGTGGACGAGGCCCATTGCGTCAGCCAGTGGGGCCATGATTTCCGGCCTGATTACCTGCGGATAGGCGAGCTGCGTCGCACATTGGGCGTGCCACTGGCGGCCTTTACCGCGACGGCAGATCAGGAAACGCAGGAAGAAATCGTCCAGAAACTGTTCGATGGCGCCGCGCCGCGCGCCTTCCTGCGCGGTTTTGACCGGCCCAATATCCACCTGGCCTTCGCCGCCAAGGACAGCCCGCGCAAGCAGATCCTCGATTTTGCCGATGCCCGCAGGGGCCAGTCGGGCATCGTCTATTGTGGTACCCGCGCCAAGACCGAAGATATTGCGCGTGCGCTGGACGCGTCCGGCCATGTGGCATGTCACTATCACGGCGGCATGGAAGCCGAAGATCGGCGCAGGGTCGAGACCCGCTTTGCCCGCGAAGACGGGCTCATTGTCGTGGCGACCGTGGCCTTCGGCATGGGTATCGACAAGCCGGACATCCGTTGGGTGGCCCATGCAGATCTGCCGAAATCCATCGAGGCATATTATCAGGAGATCGGTCGGGGGGGGCGTGATGGCGCTCCGGCGGAAACGATGACGCTGTTTGGTCCCGAAGACATACGTCTGCGCCGGACGCAAATTGACGAAGGACTGGCACCGCCGGAACGGCGCACGGCGGATCATGCCCGGCTGAATGCGCTTCTCGGGTTGGCCGAAGCGATGACGTGCCGTCGCCAGACATTGCTGGGGTATTTTGGCGAAGAGACCGGGCCATGCGGCAATTGCGACCTCTGCGATACGCCGGTGGCGACATTTGACGGCACCGTGGCCGTGCGCAAGGCCTTGTCGGCGATGTTGCGCACCGACGAGACCTACGGCGCCGGTCATCTGATCGATATCCTGGTGGGGAACTCCACGGAGCGGGTGCGGCAGAAAAAGCACGACGATTTGTCCGTCTTTGCCTGTGGCAAGGAGCATTCCAAACCGCAATGGCAGGCAATCTTTCGGCAGATGATGGGCCGTGATCTGGTGCGTCCTGATCCCGAACGTCACGGGGCGCTGCGGATGACCGAGCCGGCTCTTCCGATCCTGAAGGGCGAAGCCGGGATAACGCTGCGCAGGGACACGGTGAAATCCGCCACGCGCCGCCCGGCGGTCAGGGAATTGGTCTCGGAAGAGGACGCCCCGCTGATGTCGGCACTCAAGGCCAAACGCCGGGCGCTTGCAGAGGCGCAGAAGGTGCCGGCCTATGTGATCTTCCCGGACCGGACCTTGATCGAAATGGCAGAGCGACGGCCGCAAACGCTTGATGAAATGGCGCGGATCAGCGGAGTTGGGGCCAAAAAGCTGGACCGCTACGGCGATGATTTCCTGAACGTCATCACCGGAGAGGCCGCCGCGCTGCATCCGGCGCGGCGCAAGTTGGCGGGCCGCGAACAGGGATCGATCTATGACACGCTGCTTGAGGTTCAGGCGCAATTGCAGCGCGGCACGTGTGGGACGCAGAAACCGCTGACGTGCTCGGCGTCGATGCTGGCGAAGGTGGCTCAGATGCGCAGTGACGATCAGACCGGGTTGGAGCGCCTCCTGGGGGAGCGCCGCGCCGAACGTTTCGCGTTGGCGTTTCTGGATGTCCTGCGCGGCGCAGGGTAGGTTGGCTCTGCGGTCATTTGGCGGTCTGGCGCTTGCCATTCCGGTTGCCTTGTCGGTGCAAAAGAGGCTAGTCCACCTGTATCCCCCGGAAAGAGACCCGTCTTTCCGAACCGCACAAAACAACGGAGACCACCCGGTGATTATTTTGCTTTCGCCCGCCAAGAATGTGAACGAACAAAGGGCTGCCGGGCAGGCGACAACGGTGCCGCGGTTCCTCGATCAGGCGGAAGAGCTGGTGTCCGTGGCGCGCCACTGGTCCGAGGACGAGATCAGCGCAATCATGAAAGTCTCTCCGGCGATTGCCAAGTTGAACCGAGAGCGGTTTCTCAGCTGGACGCGCGACGGAGACTGCGCGGCCGGGTTGATGTTCGACGGGGATGTCTACAAGGAGCTTGAATTTGCAACCTTGAACGATGTCGCGCGCCGGGATGCGCCCCGTCGCTTGCGGCTGCTGTCGGGTCTGTATGGCCTGCTGCGCCCCTCTGATGGGGTCTGCGCCTATCGTCTGGAGATGGGGCGCAAATGTCCCGGCCATGCAGCGGGCACGCTTTACAAGTTTTGGGGCACACAGATCGCCGAGGCCATCGTGCAGGACGCCGCCGCATTGGGAACCGAAACCGTGCTCAATCTCGCATCCGAGGAATATGGCAAAGCCGTGAGCCGGGACGCCCTGGCGGGACTGTCGATGGTCAGCCCGCGCTTTGAAGAAGATCGCGCAGGCGTGCGGCGCGTCATTGGCATGGCTGCAAAACGCGCCCGCGGTGCAATGGCGCGCTGGGTCCTCGAAACCGGTGTCGCAACCGCCTCTGACATCGTGGATTTTACTGTCGGAGGATATGCCTTTGATGCGGCCGCGTCGACGCCGGGGCAGCCGGTATTCGTACGGTCCTGAGAACCGTCATCCGGCAGCGAGGGGCGCGGTTTGTATAAAGCGCGCGCAATGATGCCATCTTTCGCGGGTCAGGCAGGTTGCCGCGCTGCGGATTGATGCGAAACATGCTGCTCTACACTGGAATGACGGGATGGCGGCTGTTGTTCACAGGGTCATTCGTTCACAGGGCCATTCGTACCCAGGGCCAATCATACCCGGCCACGAGGCCTCCGGAGAGGGACGCAGTTTCACAGCCCACGGAACCGTCTTGACCCGGCCCCTCAGGCGGTTGCGCGCAGATCACTACTGTCGCGTTCGATCACCAGCGGCGCGGCGCCAGACGGCAGATTGTTCATGATCCGCTCGTGAATGAGCCCTTTTCGCAGCGGCTTGGTCAGATAATCGTCCAGGCCTGCAGCGAGGATTCCTTCGGAATCCCCATCCATCGCATGGGCGGTCAGGGCGACAATCTGCACGCGTGATGGCGCCGTTTTTTCCAATTCCCGAATGACTCCAGTGGCTTCCTTGCCGTCCATCTTGGGCATGGAAATATCCATGAATATCAGATCCGGTAAGAAGCTTTGGTAGAGGTCAACGGCCTCTTGACCGTTGTTCGCAAAACGCAGGTCAATGTTCAGGTCCTTGACCATCTTGCGAAACACAAGCTGGTTCGTGCGGTTGTCCTCGGCGGCCATCACACGCATGCGCGGCAAATGCGAGCCGTCCTGTTGGTCCGAAGCCGGACACTCCGCCGACGGCTCCGGCGCAACCGCGGCCGCCTCGCCGGTATCGGGACCCGTGGCGGGGAGGGCGAGCTCCGGTTTGCCCAGAGAGGAAAGCGCGGAAAACAGGGCGCCGCGCGGCAGCGGTTTTTGCAACACACCTGCGAAGATATCCTGAATGGACAAGTCGCGCATGTCGGCCGGATCCGACGATAACAGCAGGACCGGGACATCCTGCCAGTCATGGCGCAGGCTGCGCGCAAGTTTCACGCCGTCCATACCCGGCAGGTTCCGGTCTGTGACCACCAGATCGATGTCTTCTGACATATGTTCGAGTGCTTCGGCCCCACTGGAGACCGGCGTCACCTGAAGCCCGAGCCGCTGCAATTGGCGGTTCAGAATCTCGCGGTTGATTTGCATGTCGTCAACGATCATCACATGGCGCAGGTTCTGCGGCATGTCCGGTGCGCTGACTTTGTTGCCATCTGCGACCACCAACGGCAATCGGAATCCAAAACAGGATCCGGCCCCGAAATCACTTTCGACCCAGATCTCGCCATCCATCATCTTGATCAGCCGTTCCGTGATCGCGAGACCAAGTCCGGTGCCCTCAAACTCACGATTGGTGGCATCTTCAACCTGATTGAACTCGCCGAAGATATGCTTGATCTTTTCCTCCGGGATACCAATTCCGGTATCTTCGATGGCGATGTGAAGCATCACGGTATTGTCTTCCGGATGCGGCACGCCGGTGACACGTGCGGTGACGTGGCCCTGGTTGGTGAATTTGACCGCGTTTCCGATCAGGTTTGTCAGGATCTGGCGGATGCGCCCCGGATCGCCGATGAAATTGGTGGGCATGAAAAGATCGTAGTCCACCAGCAGGGTCAGCCCCTTGTCACGGGCGTTTGCCTGCAGCAGCATGACAACCTCGTGCATGCAGGCTTCGAGGTCGAAAGTTTCAGGGTTCAGAACCAGTTTTTCCGCCTCGATCTTGGAATAGTCGAGCACGTCATTGATGATCACCAGCAGCGCTTCGCCCGAGTTTTTGATCGTGCCGGCGTAGAGGCGCTGTTCCTCGGTCAGCGAGGTGTCATTCAACAGCTCAGCCATGCCGACGACACCGTTCATGGGGGTGCGAATCTCGTGGCTCATATTGGCCAGAAAAGCCGACTTTGCGCGGTTCGCGGCTTCGGCACGTTCCCGGGCTGTGCGCAGCTCTTCCTCGTAATGCACAGTTGCGGTGATATCGAGGGCCAGACTGACGATGTCGCCATCAAACCCGCGTTGGTCGATCAGTTTGACGTAGCGGTCGTTCCACAGTCTGATCACCGTGGCTTCGGGCGCGGGTGACATCCAGCGTTCGGTCATCATCGCGCGCCAGGCATCAGCGGACAGCTCCTCGGTGTCGATCAATCCCTCGTCGGTGAGGATCTGAAGGATGCGGACATAGGAGACGCCCGGAGCGACCTCTTCGACGCCTTCAAAGATATTCAGATAGGCGGTATTGGCCCCTATCAACTTGCTGTTGCTGTCAAAAAACGCAAAGCCGTCCTGAAAGGCCTGTATGGAGTGCCAAAGACGCCGCTCGGCCTGTTCGACCTTTTCGTTCGCGGTGTTCAGGTCGCTTTTGACCTTTTCATTCTCATTGCGAAAGGTGGCTATTTCCGCCTGCGTGGCGCCGATCCGTTTGGTCAGCGCAAGGGCATGCCGACCGAGCTTGCGGTTCGCATCGGTCAACTCTGCTTGTTTGAGCTCCAGAAGACGCTCTGCCGCCAGCCGGGCCCTGCGCTCCTGTGCCAGTTTTTCAGCAAGCGACATTCGCGCCAACTCCAGCTTTTTTCGTCATCCACACCTGTAGCCACACTTTTGCAGGCAATTCTTAATTTGGCTTTAGCGTCGCTGTTAAGACGCCGGTCCTTGCTATGAGGTTAAGTGCGTGCCAGCCTTTCGGCAGTGTCAGGGAGGATTCCATGCGGCAGCTGTTGATTTCATTCACATTTATTTTTTCACTTATTTTCGCTCCTCTGGTGAACGCAGCCGATGACACACCAGAGGTCCTGCCGGATGCCCGCTTTGTCACTCAACCGGATACGGATCATTTCGGGGCGGACCTTCAGGCGATATTCGACACCTCGCTACAGGCCTGTCAGCGGGCCTGCCGCTCTCAGGTGGCCTGTGTCGGGCTTGTCTACAACGTGAAGTCCAATGCGTGTTTCCCAAAATCGGAGCTGCGCGACCCTTCGCCGTTCGCAGGGGCGCTGACCCTGCGAAAACTGCAGCCTGACCCAAGGCTTGCCTTGCGTGCGATCGAACGCAAGGCGCGATTGGAGGGCCTCACCGCATCGGATATTGATGCAGCGCGCAACCTGGCGGCCGACATTGGCACACGCTACCGGCTGAGCGGTCGGAGCCTCGACGTGTTGATCGATGAGGCGCGGAAATTGTTCGCGGGCGACAATGCGACCATGGCCGCACGTTGGATGGGCGAGGCGGTGGCCCTGAGTGACGCGGCTGATCTTTGGGTGGAATACGCGCGGTTCATTGCCGCCGTGCCAGCATCTTCGGACAGCGAAACCCGGCGCAATTTCGCCGAGGGGCTGGCGGCGTCCCTGAACGGATATCTGCGGGCGGATGCACCGGGCTTGCAGGTGACGGCGCTTGCCGAGGCGGCGCAGCTCTTGGAGAAGCTGAACCGGGGCCGTGACATGATTTCCCTGTTGCGGGTTGCAGAAGAGATCGCGCCGCGTCACGACACTTCCGTTATGTTGGATGCGGCGATTGCCAAATACGGTTTTCGCGTCAGCGACACCCGGGTTGAGGCCGACGGCGCGGAGCCACGGCTCTGCATTGAATTCTCCGAAGAGCTGGCCAGAACCGATGTCACCTATGGCGATTATCTGAAATCCGATGTCACCGGTCTGGCGACAGAAGCCAACGGGCGCGAGCTGTGTTTGTCCGGGCTGGATCATGGTCAGCACCTGCGTCTGACCCTGCGCCGGGGCCTGCCTGCCGAAAGCGGAGAAACCCTGATCAAGGATGTGAGCCTCAGCCAGTATATCCGCGACCGCAGCCCTTCGGTGCGGTTTCCCGGCCGGGCCTATGTGCTCGCACGCAGCGCGATTACCGCGCTGCCGGTGGAAACGGTCAACACCGATGCGCTCGACCTGAAACTGTTCCGCATCAGCGACCGCAATCTTCTGCGCAGCATGCAGGAAGATTATTTCGCACGCCCGCTCAGCTATTGGCAGAGCGAGAGCTTTGACGAGACGATGGCCGAAGACCTGTGGTCCGGAACCGCCGATGTGGTACAGGATCTGAACCGCGATGTGACCACCCGGTTGCCGCTCGACGATGTGCTGCGGGATCAGCCGGTCGGGATCTATGCCCTCAGCGCGGCGATTCCTGGCGCCGATCCCTATGACGATCCGGCGGCAATGCAATGGTTCATCCTGACGGATCTGGGGGTGAGCTCGATGGCCGGTGCGGATGGGCTGCATGTGCAGGTCATGGGG
Organism: Alphaproteobacteria bacterium MedPE-SWcel; assembly: GCA_001874255.1. Classification (GTDB taxonomy): domain Bacteria; phylum Pseudomonadota; class Alphaproteobacteria; order Rhodobacterales; family Rhodobacteraceae; genus Epibacterium. Next base: position 74,707 of record MPDC01000009.1, on the reverse strand, counting down.
TTATCGGATGCCAAGCCGCGGGCCGGTATCACGGTGGAGCTGATATCCGAGGCCAACGCGGTGATTTCCCGGTCCGTGACCGATGCAACGGGCTATGCGCATTTCGCCCCGGGCTTGACGCGCGGCCGGGGCAGTGCTGTGCCGGCGATGCTCGTTGTTCGGGCTGCAGAGGAGGATTTTGCCTTTTTGTCCCTGCGGGATGCCGGGTTTGATTTGTCTGATCGTGGGGTCGAAGGCCGCGTCGCACCCGGCCCGGTGGATGTGTTCCTGACCACAGACCGCGGGGCTTATCGCGCCGGAGAAACAATCCATGCCACGGCCCTTGCACGCGACACACGGGCGCAGGCGATCACAGAGCTGCCGTTGATTGCGATTTTGAAACGGCCCGATGGGGTAGAATATTCGCGCCATGTCTCGGATGGGGGACAGGCCGGGGGGCATGTCTTTGCGCTGCCTGTGGGCGACAGCGCGCCGCGTGGATCCTGGGCGGTGGAAATCTATGCCGATCCCACAGCTGATCCGTTGAGCCGGGAAACCGTATTGGTCGAGGATTTCCTGCCGGAGCGTATTGATTTCGAACAGGCAATCCGGGACCCGGCACGGCTGCGCCCGGGCGGTCAGATTCTTGTCGATATAGAGGCGCGCTTCCTGTTTGGCGCGCCGGGGGCCGGGTTGGCGATCGAAGGTGACGTGTCGGTGCAGCCTGTACGTCGCCTTGCAGATTGGCCGGGGTACCGCTTTGGCCGCTATGACGCCGAGGTCATTCGTCAGACCCGGTATTTCAGCGCCGAAGACACCGATGCAAAAGGTCAGGCTCTGGCCGTCGGCGATCTGCCTGACATCGAAACCGAAGGCTTGCCGCTGGAGGCACGGCTGCGCACCCGGCTGTCTGATGGCTCTGCCCGGCCGGTCGAGCGCGAGCTGACGGCCCCACTGCGCCCGGCCACTCCGGTGATTGGCATAAAGCCGCGTTTTGCCGACGATGTGGTGGCCGAAGGCACCGAAGCTGGTTTCGATCTGATTGCACTCGACGCTGATTTGTCACCGACGCCGATGCAGGTGCAATGGGTGCTGAACCGCGTCGAGACCCGCTACCAGTGGTATCAGCTCTATGGCAACTGGGAGTGGGAGCCGATCACGCGGCGCGAACGCATTGCCAGCGGGCAGGCTCTGTTGGGTCAGGATCCGCTATCTGTCGCAGCGCCCGTGGAGTGGGGCCGCTACGAGCTGGTGGTCGAACGGCTCGACGGGGACTATGTGACCGCCGCGCAGGATTTCTATGCGGGCTGGTATATGCCCGCATCAGATGCGGCAACGCCGGACCGGCTGGAGCTGTCGCTGGACGCCGATGCCTACGGTCCCGGCGATACTGCGCGGTTGCGGATCGTGGCGCAGGCACCGGGCACTGCGTTGATCTCGGTGATCGGCAGTAGGCTGATCGACCGTCAGGCGGTCGAGGTCACGGCGGGGGAAAATGTGATCCCGCTGGCGGTCAGTTCCGACTGGGGCAGCGGCGCCTATGTCACCGCGTCGGTCCTTCAACCGGCCGTCGATCGCGCTGTCGATCGCGAGGAGCGGACGCCCGTGCGCGCGCTGGGCATTGCCCATGCGACCGTGGTGCAGCCCGGACAGGAGCTGACCGTTGCCATTGACGTACCAGAAGTGGCGCGCCCGCGTCAGACCATCGATGCAGCCGTGCAGGTCAACGGGGCTCTGCCGGGTGATGAGATCTGGTTGACCCTGGCCGCTGTGGACGTGGGCATTTTGAACCTGACCGGTTTCACAAGCCCTGATCCCGTGGGGTATTTCCATGGGCAACGGCGACTGGGAATGGAGGTGCGGGACCTGTACGGGCGATTGATTGATCCGGGCAATGGCGCGCTGGGCCGTGTGCGTTCCGGTGGCGATGCCGGTCTGGGCGCGCAATTCCAGTCTCCGCCCCCGACGCAGGACCTGATGGCGGTGTTTCGTGGCCCTGTGCGGCTGGACGCGGAGGGTCATGCGGTGGTGCCTGTTGCCGTGCCGGACTTCAACGGCACCGTTCGGCTGATGGCTGTCGCATGGTCTGACCGATCGATAGGGCAGGCTGAAGCGGATATGATCATACGCGATCCGGTGGTGGTCACGGCGTCGCTTCCGCGCTTTCTGGCGCCGGGAGACCGCAGTCGCATCCGGCTGGAGATCACCCATGCTGACGGCCCGGCGGGTGAGGTTGAACTGCTGGCCGAAGTCGTCGGTGCGGGCCTTGATCTTGGCGAACTGCCGGCGTTCGTTACTCTCGCAGAGCAGGGCCGTGTGATGCTGGACCTTCCCGTCAGCGCAACCGCGCTGGGCGATCCTGAGGTGCGGTTGACGGTGACGCCGCCGGGGGGAAAGGCGCTGCATCAGATCCTGCGTCTGCCGGTGCGGGCCAATGATCCCGAAGTGTCCGAGACGCGCCGTTTTTCGCTCGCGGGTGGGGATAGCTTTCACTTTGGCGCGGATGTATTTGACGGGCTGCGCTCCGGCAGTGCGCGGGCGGTGATGTCGGCCGGTCCTCTGGCGCAGTTTGACGTTCCGGGGCTGCTCAGCCAGCTTGATGGCTACCCCTATGGCTGCACCGAGCAGGTCACATCCAAGGCGATGCCGCTCTTGTATCTGTCGTCGGTGGCAGAGGCCGCAGGCCTGGGTGGCGGCCCTCGGGTCGATGCGCGGATCGACGATGCCATTCGCAAGGTTCTGACGCGGCAGGCGGCCAACGGCGCCTTTGGGCTCTGGCGCGCCGAGAGCGGTGACCTGTGGCTGGATGCCTATGTGTCCGACTTCCTGAGCCGGGCGCGAACGCAGGGCTACGGCGTTCCGGATCAGGCCTTTGCGCGGGCGATGGACAATCTGCGGAACCGGTTGAACTACGCCCCCGATTTTGACAATGGCGGCGAGGATATCGCCTATGCCCTGCTTGTCCTGGCACGCGAGGGGGCGGCGGCAATGGGGGATTTGCGCTACTACGCCGATGTGAAGGCCGATGCATTTTCCACGCCCATGGCCGCTGCTCAATTGGGCGCGGCTCTGGCGGCCTATGGCGATCAGCGCCGGGCAGACGGGATGTTCGGGCATGCTGCACGGATGATCGCCGCGCAAGAATCAGGGCCGGGACAGGCGCACGAAACAGCGCTCTTGCGCGTGGACTACGGCACGCAGTTGCGCGACAGCGCCGCAGTGCTGGCTCTGGCCACTGAAGCGGGCAGCCTGGCGGTCGACCGGGACGCGCTTGTAGCCCGGCTGAGCGCGACCGATGGTCGCCGCTCGACCCAGGAAGCGGCCTGGAGCTTGATGGCGGCGCAGGCCTTGGTGAGCCACCCGGAGGAGTCCGGCCTTCTGGTCAATGGCCAGCCCGTTACCGGAGCTTTCGTCGAGGTGATGGAGGGCGCCAATGCGCGCGAATTATCCATTTCCGCACGGGCGGGGCGCGGGACGGAGATCACCCTGACGCGGATCGGCGTGCCCGTGGTCGCACCGGTGGCCCGGGGCTATGGGTTTTCGCTGACCCGGGACTACTACACGCCAGAGGGTGAGCCGGTCGATCTGGCTTCGGTCAGGGTCGGAACGCGTCTGGTGGCCGTTCTGCGGGTGCGCCCGGTTGAGGATATTGGGGCGCGGCTGATGGTGAATGACCCGCTGCCGGCGGGGCTGGAGATTGATAATCCCAGCTTGCTGCGCTCCGGGGATCTGCGGGATCTGGATTGGTTGTCCCTTTGGGAGGCGGATCACGTGGAGTTCCGGTCCGACCGGTTTCTGGCGGCGGTGACCAGCACGGGTGACGAGACCATCACCCTCGCCTATATGGTTCGCGCCGTCAGCCCGGGCATGTTTCATCACCCCGCAGCCTCGGTCGAGGACATGTATCGGCCGACCTACCGCGCGAATACAGCCGCTGGCCGATTGCAGGTGGAATGACACGCCGCCTGCCATTTCGCTCCCTGCCCGTTCCCGGTCCGGGAGGGTGCCGCCGCGGGCGGGGGCGCCCGGCCCCTGCCGGGACCGGGCGCAGCCCGACCGCAGGGTCGGGCCGGAGCGCGGGGCGCTCCGATGGGGACATCCTGTCGCGGTGGCGCACGTGGATATTGTTCATTTTGATACTGCTGGTCTTGGGGGGCAAAGCCGTCAATCACTGGGTCGGGGCGGCTGTCCTGCCAAACACGCTTTTGGCCACCTCGGTCGAGGTCAGGGACCGCAATGGTCGGCTGTTGCGGGCCTATCCGGTCGAGGATGGTCTATGGCGGCTCCGCACGAGGGTTGCCGATGTGGACCCTGCCTACCTGAAGATGCTGATTGCCTATGAGGACAAGCGATTCTTCGCGCACAACGGCATTGATCCAGCGGCAATTCTGCGGGCGTCGGGACAGGCGCTTCGGCATCGGCGCACACTGTCCGGTGGGTCAACCCTGACAATGCAGGTCGCACGGCTGCTGGAGAATGGATCCACGGGGCGGCTGGCCGGAAAGCTGCGCCAGATGCGTGTGGCACTGGCACTGGAACAGCGGCTGAGCAAGGAGGAGATCCTCTCGCTCTACCTCACGCATGCCCCGTTCGGTGGCAATCTCGAAGGGGTCCGCGCAGCCAGCCATGCCTGGTTCGGACAAGAGCCGCACCGGTTGACAGCGGCCGAAAGCGCCCTGCTCGTGGCGTTGCCACAATCTCCGGAACGCCGTCGTCCTGACCTATCGGTAAGTGCTGCGCGAACGGCGCGCGACCGGGTGCTGGCGCGGAGCCTATACGCCGGTCTGCTCACGGAGGAAGTCGCTTCTCGGGCCAAACGTGAACCGCTGCCGACGGAACGCCAGCCGTTCCCGCGTCTGGCGCCGCACCTTGGCGACCATCTCCGGGCTCTTGCCCCCACGCAAGGCCGGTTCGATGTGACTTTGGATGCTGGCCTTCAGCAGCGGCTGCAAGCGGTCCTGAGGCGGAGGGCGCAGGCGGTTGAGCCCCGTTTGGGAGCCGCGATGATCGTGGCTGACTACCGGAGCGGAGAGATCCTCGCCGAGCTTGGAGCGCCAGAGTATACCGATACGGCACGGCGTGGTTTCATTGACATGACCAAGGCAATCCGCTCGCCGGGGTCGACGCTCAAGCCACTGATCTATGCCTTGGCCTTTGACGAAGGTCTGGTGCATCCGGATACGCTGATGTCGGATGCGCCGGTGTCTTTTGGCGGCTATGCGCCACAGAATTTCGACGGCCGGTTTCGCGGCGATGTGCGGGTGCGCGATGCATTGCAGATGTCGCTGAACACGCCGGTTGTGACATTGACCGAAGCGCTCGGTCCGTCGCGGCTGATGGCCGCCATGCGGCGGGCCGGGATGGAGCCCGTTTTGCCCGGTGGCAAGGCAGGGCTGGCGGTGAGCCTTGGGGGCGTGGGGGTCAGTCTGCGCGATCTGGTCCAGCTTTATGCGGTGTTGGCGGCCGGGGGATCGGGGCCTGTCCTGAGGACGTCTTTTGAGACAGGAGGGACCACCGATCGGGTGATTTCACCGGTTGCGGCCTGGTATCTGAGCGACATTCTGCGGGACTTGCCGGTGCCGCAGGGGAGCCGCGCTGGGGCCTTGCCCTACAAGACCGGGACATCCTACGGGCACCGAGATGCCTGGGCCGTGGGCTGGGATGGGCGGCATGTGATCGGCGTGTGGCTCGGGCGCGCGGATGGCACCCCGGTGCCGGGCGTCTTCGGAGCGGATCTCGCGGCGCCGCTGTTGTTTGAAGCCTTTGCCATTCTGAAGCCCGCATTGGAGCCGTTGCCGCCGCCGCCTGCAAATGCCCTGATCTTGGGCTCGGCGGAGCTCCCGCTGCCGCTGCAGCGGTTCCGCGGGCGCGACACGGCGTTCCTGGGCGATGCACCCACGGCGCCAGAGGTGGTCTTTCCTCCTGATCGGGCGAAAATAGCGCTGCAGGAGGGGGCGGTGGCGTTGAAGCTGCGGGGCGGTCGTTCTCCTTTCACCGTTCTTGCGAATGGAAAACCGGTGGCCCGGGGTCTGAGGTCCCGGAGTGTCAACCTGCCGAGCCCCGGGCCGGGCCATGTCACGTTTGTGGTGATCGACAAGGAGGGGCAGTCGGCTGCTGTGACCGTCGAGATCGACGAGGCTGGCTGAGCTGGTGTTCACGGAACAGCACGACCGGGGGCAGCCCATCGCGGGGATATCCGCAATGTACCGGTTCAAGTATTGCGCTTCCGATGCGGTCTCACGCTGTCTCTGCCGTAGGCGGTTGGGCCCGGCCTGGATGGGAGGGGGGCCCTAGCCCCGTCCTTCGCGAAGCCAGGCGGTGATCACAAGGGTTGTAGCCAGCAGCAAGATCAGCCAGGGCGGCATCAGCGCGGTTTGGGTGACGGCGGTTGTTTCATAGGCGTTGCGGGGAACCAGACCGATCCAGCCCCTGCCTGCCGCAGGTCGGCCCTGCCGGATGTTCCGCAACACTGGCAGGCCCTGTTCCAACGCCAATGCGCCACCGCGCAGGAGGCGGATCGCGGGATCCATCACCTGGGCCGTCGCGATTGTCTGTTCGAATTCGCGCGGTGCGGCGGGGCCGAGGCCGATCACGGCGGTTTCGGTGCCTTCCTCAAGACGATAGAGACCGATCTGATCGCTTTCATACTGGCCTTCCCACAGGCCCGGACCTGTCTCTGACAAGGTCACATCCGCGACACTGCCATCCGGCGCTGTGACGGTGACGGTGCCCATCTCCTGGCCAAGCGTGCGCCGCCGGATGTGCATGCGTTTTCCGGTGGCATTGGCTGTCAGGACTTCTTCCTCCAGTTCGGGCTCTTTCATCATCCAATGGGCAAGCCGACGCAGCAATTCGAGCTGTGGCCCGCCGCCGTCGTAGCCTCGGCTCCAGAGCCAGGCGTGATCCGAGGCGAGAAGCGCCACGCGGCCCTCTCCGACCCGGTCCAGCAGAAGCAGCGGGCGTTGGTCCACGCCCTCCATCAGGATCGACCCTCTGGTCGGTTCCAGTTCGATCTGGCGCATCCAGCGGCCCCAGTCTTCGGCTCCGGTCAGTTCGGCTGTCACTGGATGCTGCAGGCCGATGGCGCTGAGCGCCGGGCGGTAGGGTTCTTCGATCACCCGGGCCGAGGGGCGCGCGGGCAGAACTTCGGCGAGCGGCGTGCGGAATATACTGTCGGCGCTCGCGAAGTCCGGTCCGGCGGCAACCAGCACAGCGCCGCCGGACCGGACATAATTGGCCACATTATCGAGGTAAACCGACGGCAGGATGCCGCGCCGCTTGTAGCGATCAAAGATGATCAGGTCGAAATCCTCGATCTTTTCGAGGAACAGTTCGCGGGTGGGAAAGGCAATCAGCGACAATTCATCCACCGGCACCCCGTCCTGTTTCTCGGGCGGTCGCAGAATGGTGAAATGCACCAGATCGACGGCGCTATCGGACTTTAGCAGGTTGCGCCATGTGCGGCCGCCCGGGTGGGGGGCACCGGACACCAGAAGCACCCGCAGCCGGTCGCGCACGCCGTTGATCTGCAGAAGAGCCGAATTGTTGCGTGGGGTCAGTTCTCCTTCGGCTTCGGGAACGCGGAACTCGATCACGTTGCGCCCGCCATGGGGCAGGGTCAGGGGCAAGTCGAAATCAACGCCGACGGGAAGGCGAAAGCTCTGCGCCGCGCCCCCATCGACCGAAATCTGCAGGTCCGTCTGCCGTTGACCATCAGGAACGGCGCCCTGATCCTCGATCCGCAGCGTCAGGGTAATGGGTTCGCCGATAATGCCGAAGGACGGCGCATTCTTCACGATCAGGCGGCGGTCCCAGTCATCGGCGCGACCGGTCAGCAAGAGATGCAGGGGCGCAGGCAGATCCGGAGTGCGCTCAATATCGTGGACCTGCCCGTCTGACAGGGCAATGATGCCTGCAACCCGCGCCCGCGGCTCGTCCGCCAGCGCCCGCGAAATCGCATCGAGCAACATGGTGCCACCATCGTCGGGGCTGTCATCGACCGTCACCCAGCGCACCTCGGTATTCGGGCGGCTGGCAAGGGCGTCTTCCAGTTCCGACCGGGCCTGCGCCATTTGATCCGGGCGATCGGAGAGGCGCTGGCTGGCGGTGTGGTCCTCGGCGACGATGACAATATCGCGCAAGGGGCTGCGATCTTCCTGCTGGATCACTGGTCCGCAGAGGGCCGCCAGCAAAACGAGCGTTGCCCCCGCACGCAGTCCCCACCCCTTCAGCCGGCGCCAGAGCGCGAGTGCGAGCGCAAAAAGGCTGATCACCGTCAGCGCAGCCAGAACCGGCCAGGGCACCAGGGGATCAAAAAGGATCGTTTGCGTCATCGCGGTGGCGCTCCTCGCTGCGGGATGGGTCCATCAGCCATGGGTTATTGCCCCAGCCGGTCAAGCAGGGCAGGGACATGCACCTGATCGGATTTGTAGTTGCCGGTCAGCACATGCATCAGAAGGTTGACGCCAAAGCGCCGGGCCAGCTCGCGCTGGCGTTCGCCGGAAAAGCCGCGCCCGACCGGGTAGAGCGGCACATTGTCTGCGTCGACGGCCCAGGCCGCGGCCCAATCGTTGCCGCCGATGACCACCGGAGTGACGCCGTCGTTGAGGTTGCGAAACGGCAGCCCTTCTACCTGTTCGGCATCCGGCGGCGCAGCTTCGACCCAGATCTGCCCGCGTGGAAAACGGCCCGGAAAATCCTGCAGCAGATAGAAGGCGCGGGTCAGCACGTGGTCGGCCGGCATGGGTTCCAGAGGCGGAATATCGAGCGGCAATGCCAGTTGCTGCAAGCGCCGCGCCGCGCTGCTGGTGGCTCCGGCCTGGGCAAGGTCGGCATCACGGGTATCGAACAGGATCATTCCACCGGTGCGCAGATAATCGTTGAGACGGGCATAGGCATCGGACGAGGGCATCGGCTGCGCATCGGTCACAGGCCAGTACAGAAAGGGAAAAAACGACAGCTCGTCGGTTTCGAGGTCAACTCCGTAGGGGGCGGCCGGCTCGACCGAGGTCCGCAGGCTGAGCACATTCCCGAGGCCCCGCAAGCCTTCTTCGGCGATCCGATCCGCGTCGGCCTGTCCGGTTTTCACGAATGCGAGGGTGAGGTTCGCGGTCAGATCCGTTGCCGTCCGCGTGGATTGGGCCTGTCCGCTCTGTGGGGCGACACCGAGGATCAGCCCGAGCGCACAGGCCAAGGCCAGACCCGCGACCCGTGCCGGAGACCAGAGCCCGGAGACCAGCAGCGCCGCCACCACATCAACGGCCATCAACAGCAGGGCAAGCCCGATCAATGCGCCAGCCAAGGGCCGTTCCTTTGCCGCTTCGTAGAGCTGCACCGGCACCGAGGCGGGCCAGCGGGCCGGCAGAAGCTCATCGCCGTCGCGCAGGACATTTCGGGCATAGGCGCGTTTGCCGCTGGTATAGAGACCGGGTTGCAGCTCGGGTCCGGCAGCGCCTGCGATCAGCTCCGGTCCGGCTACGCCCGCGAGGCTATCCGCATCCACCAGGCGGCCGAACCCATCCAGCACCGCCGTCGCCTGCCATGTAGTGCCGTCCAGATCCTCCGCTTCGGGAGGTTTCGCGACAGACGAGATGGCGAGCCGCTCCAGCATCTCGACAAAGAGACCGGAGAGGGGAAGGGTGCTCCATTCCGCATTGGCGGTGACGTGAAACAGGATCACCTGCCCCTGCCCAAGGGCCTTGCGGGTGACCAATGGCGTACCGTCGTTCAACTCGGCCACGACACGATTTGCCAGTTCCGGGTCCGGCTGCGCCATGACCTGCGACCCGATGGTGACCTCATCGGGAATCTCCAGGCCATAAAACGGGGTGCCCTCGGCAAAGGGGGCCAGCGACTTGGGCTCTCCCCAGCTCATGGCGCCGCCGATGCTGCGACCGCCGATCCGCAGGCGAACCGGCATCAGGGGTTCCTCGGTGTCGCGGGCGGTATCGCTGGCGGCCAGACGGGGGCCAGCAAACCGCAGCAACAGCCCGCCCTGTTCGACCCAATCCACCAGAGCCGCCTCCTGATCCGGGGCCAGCCGCGCCACATCGGCGAGAATAACCACGTCCGGATTCGCGGGCAAAAGATCGGTCAGGGCCCCTTCCAGCAGTTCCGTGGACGGTATCAGCGCCTGTCGCAGGTAGTGTAGCGGAGACAGCAAGGCGAGACCTTCGTTGCTGCTCTGGGCCGAGATCAGGGCGACTTCGCGTCGGCGCAGGCGGTCATCGGTGAGCGACACGGCCCCGGCGGAGCGGCTGTTCAGGATCTCGAAGCGGCTGATCCGGGCGCGCAATTCCATCGGCAGGGTCAGCCTGCCCTCGGCATGGGTCGAGTTTGCGTCAAAGGCCAGCGTGGCGGCGGCCAATGCCCGCTCCACGCCAGCCGGGTCGGGTCCGACGGCCTGCACGGTGATGTCCTGCGGCAAGCCGGAGGTGCTGCGCTGGGCGCGCAGGACGATCGCCCCGTCGTCGTAGGTGGCAGGCAGCAATCCGAGCGTCGGTGTGGCGCTTTCATAGACCTCGATCTCGCCGTGATCCGACAGGGCAGCCACCAGATCTGCGCGCCCCTCCATCGCCAGCCCATCGCTGAGCCAGAGCGTATCAAAGCCGCCTTCGGTTGCCGCGATCATGGTCTGTGCCTGTGCGAGCTGAGCCGGGCCGGGCGTCCAGGGGTGCGGGGGCATCCCGGCGAGCTGACGGGTCCACTGCGGGGCGGAGAGGAATTGCAACGGTTCCGGTGCGGTCAGGCGCAGCAGGGCCACGGGCCGCCCGGCGCGGCCGGCCTCGGACAGCTCCGCTTCGATCTGGGTGCGGTTCTGATCCCATCTCGGCGCGCCGGCCCAGCTTGAATCCAGAACAATCAGCAAAGGTCCACGTCCGCCGTAGTCCTGAGCCGGGTTCAAGACCGGACCGGACAGGCCGATAATCGCCGCCGCGACAGCCAGCATACGCAGCAGCAGCAACCACCAGGGGGTGCGATCCGACAGGCTTTCGTCGTCACGCAGTCCAAGAAGCAAGGTGACGGCAGGAAAAGGCTGGCGTTTCGGCGCCGGGGGAATTGCCCGCAGCAGCAGCCACAGGAGCGGCAGGACCAGCAACCCCAGCAAGAGCCAGGGACTGGTGAAACCGATGCCCGCGATCAGGGTCATGGGCGTCGCTCCAATGCATGATAGAGCCACAACAGACCGGATTGGGCGCTGTCGCCACAGTGATGCAGACCGAGGGTCCAGCCGGCCGCTCTGCAGAGCGCGTTCAGCGCATCCCGCCGTTCTGCCAGCCGGTCCAGATAGCGATCGCGCAGTGCCGAGGCTTTCAGGGTCTCGTGGCGGACATCTGCGGTCATGCTCTCAAATCGGGTGCGGCCGGCAAAGGGAAACAGCTCCTCGCTCGGGTCCAGAACCTGTAGCAACACGCCGCGCAATCCGCGGTCAGCGGCTTTGGTCAGGGCGATCTCCAGCTCCTCGAACGGGCCGAGGAAATCGGAAATGAACAGGGCCCGGGCATGCGGAATCAGCCCGCGATGCTCGGGCGGCGCATAGGCGGCCGTCTCGTCGGTGGTGAAGTGCTCTGCGATGCGCAGGATCTGGGCGTTGCCGCGCCGCGGGGGCAATACCCCGCCAGTCAGACCCACCCGTTCGCCACCACGGACCATCAGCACCGCAGCCGCCAGCGCCAAAAGCCGCGCCCGTTCGATTTTCTGTGGCAGGCCGGGGTCGGAGGCAAAGCGCATCGATTGGCCCTGATCCACCCAGAGATGGACGGTCTGGGCGATGTGCCATTCCCGCTCGCGGACAAATTGCTGATCGCCTCTGGCGGAGCGGCGATGGTCGATCATACGGCGGCTGTCGCCTTGCTGAACCGGGCGATACTGCCAGAAATCGTCGCCCACACCCGAGCGCCGTCGGCCGTGGTCCCCCAGCAGAACGGCCCCGGCCAGTTGCTGTGCCTGCACCAAGAGCGGGGGCAGGACGCTCGCGGCCTCTTCGGCGCGCGATCTCAACTGACCGGCGGGGCCGCGCGCGGCAAGTGACCTGGAGGTTGCGGCCAGACTCACGCGGCGGCCTCAGACCGGACCAGTTCTGCGGCGGTGTCATCAATCAGTTCGGCCAGGGTATCGCCCCGCGCCCGCGCGGCAAAGTTCAGCTGCATGCGGTGGCTCAGGACGGGGCGGGCCATGTCGATCACATCCTCCGGGTTGGGGGCCAGCCGCCCCTGCAAGAGCGCCCGTGCCCGAACCGCCAGCATCAGCGCCTGCGCCGCGCGCGGTCCCGGTCCCCAGGCGACGGTCTGCGCCACCCGGTCAGAAACACCTGGCTCCTCGGGCCGGAAGGCGCGGACCAGATCCAGGATCAGCTCCACCACGGACTCGCCGACAGGCATCCGGCGCAACAGGGTCTGCGCCGCGATCAGCTCTTGCGTGGTGAAGACCTGGTGGGCCTCTTCTTCTTCGGCGCCGGTGGTGGCCAGCAGGATCGCGCGCTCCGTGTCGCGGTCCGGGTAGGTGACGTCGATCTGCAGGAGGAACCGGTCAAGCTGGGCTTCGGGCAGCGGATAGGTGCCTTCCTGCTCGATCGGGTTCTGGGTTGCCAGCACGTGGAAGGGGGCGTCCAATGGCCGATCCTCGCCGGCGACGGTCACGGTTTTCTCCTGCATGGCCTGAAGCAGGGCGGATTGCGTTCGGGGGCTGGCCCGGTTGATTTCATCTGCCATCAGCAGTTGGCAGAAGATCGGGCCTTCGACAAAGCGGAACGCGCGGGTGCCATCCGGCGCGGTGTCCAGCACCTCGGAGCCCAGAATATCCGCAGGCATCAGATCCGGAGTGAACTGCACCCGGTTGCCTTTCAGGCCCATCACGGTCGACAGGGCATCGACAAGCCGCGTTTTGCCGAGGCCGGGCAGGCCGATCAGCAGCCCGTGCCCCCCGCAGAGCAGCGTCGCGAGGGTGAGGTCGACGACCCGCTCCTGACCGATGAACCGGCGGGTGATCGATTGGCGCGCCTCCTGAAGCTTGATTTCCAGCGTCTCGATGTCGGACAAAAGATCCTGTGGCTCGCTCATGACTTCCCTTCCCCTGGGCTTATATGGTTTGAGTGTACCGCGCAGAGATGAAATGGCAAAAGCAATGAATGGACAAAAAGCCGTGACCCCGACCGCAGATGCCCTTGTGGCGAGTGCAAAAGCTGCCGGAAAAGGCGGATTGCCGCCGGTTCACCTGTGGAATCCGCCCTTTTGCGGTGATCTCGACATGCGTATCGCGCGGGATGGCACCTGGTTTTACCTTGGCACGCCGATTGGTCGCTTTGAGCTGGTAAAGCTGTTTTCGTCGATCCTGAAGAAGGAAGACGGCAAATATTTCCTCGTCACACCGGTGGAAAAGGTCGGAATCACCGTCGATGATGCGCCGTTTGTTGCGGTGGATTTCAATGCGACTGGAGCGGGCGCAGCGCAGGTTCTGACCTTTCAGACCCATGTCGGCGATCATGTTTCCGCAGGACCCGACCACCCGATCCGGGTGGAGCGGGATGCCTCCACTGGCGAACCCGCCCCTTATGTGCATGTGCGGGCGGATCTGGAGGCCTTGATAGATCGCAAGAGCTTTTATCGCCTGGTCGAGCGTGGCGAGACCGTTGACGGCTGGTTCGGGCTGTGGTCCGGTTGTCAATTCTTCCGCATGATCCCGGCAGCTGAGCTGGATCTCGCCTGAGCGCGGCAAATCGCTTGCCTGTTTCGGAGGCAGCGGCCAGTTTTTCCGGACCGTGGGCGCAGACATTGGCACGGCTGGGCCGAGCCGTTAAAATTGCGCAAATCACAGGCATTTTCTTTTGTCCGCAACAGGGTCATATCGATTGGTGAGAGAACTGATGCAGTTCAAAATTAAAGTAAACCTTGCCGCAGCAGCTGCCTGACTGTGGTAGGGTGCGGTGCAGGGACTGCACGCGCAACAGGAGGTGAGAATGCCAAGGTTCGCGGCGAATCTATCCATGCTCTTTGCAGAGCTGCCATTTCTGGACCGGTTTTCGGCTGCGGCCCAGGCTGGTTTCGAGGCGGTGGAGGTGCTGTTTCCCTATGAATTCGCAGCAAAGGAAACGCAGCGCGCGCTGCTGGCCAACGGGTTGGAGCTGGTTTTGATCAATGCGCCGCCGCCAAACTACACAGGCGGTGATCCAGGGTATGCGGCGGTGCCTGAGTTGGCCGACCGGTTTCAGCGCGATATTCGCCGGGTGCTGCGCTATGCAGAGGCGTTGAAGGCGGGCCATATCCATGTGATGGCGGGGCCTGCAAAGGGCGAAGAGGCGCGCAGGACCTTCGTGCGAAATCTACAGGCTGCGGCCGAAGCGGCACCCTATCAGAACTTCACCATCGAGCCCCTGAACTCGGGCGACTTCCCCGGCTATTTCCTGGATGACTACAATCTCGCGGTGGACATCCTGGACGAGGTCGGCTGCAATAATGTCGCGCTTCAATTCGATGCCTATCATGCCCAATTGATCCATGGTGATGCGCTCAAGGTCTGGGAAACTTTCGGGCATCGCGCGGCTCATGTGCAATTCGCGGCCGCACCGTCGCGGTGTGAGCCGGGGCGCGGGCCGCTGGATTTCACCGAGCTTTTCGCCGCGATCGATGCCAGCGGATACAGCGGCTGGGTCAGTGCGGAATACACCCCCAGCACCCCTCGAACCGAGGACAGCCTGCGATGGATGCGCGCACTTCAGGCCGCGTAGGGACTCCTGTGAAAGAGCCAGGCCGCGGCCCATAGGTCGCGGCTGGCAAACGCAGCCATCGCAAGCGTCTACCTGCAACCATCAATGAGTCTGTGCGGCTGGGGAGCTGTGCGGCTGGGGATTGGCACCAATCATCCCGACACTGACCGGATGCCTATACTAACAGGATGCCGAGACTGACAGGATGCCGAGACTGACAGGAAGCCGAGACTGACAGGTCGCCTGCACGGGCAGGACGCCCCCTTGCACCGCGACATCGGCACGGTTGACGGTTCGTCAGTGCGCCTCGGCCCAGTTCTTGCCACGACCGGCCTCGACGACCAGCGGCACATCCATATGAACCGCGGGATCCGCTGCGCCTTCCATGATCTTGCGCGCGGTCTCGATCGTCTCCTCGACGTGGTCTTCGGGCACCTCGAACAGCAATTCGTCGTGAACCTGCAACAACATCCGCGCAGGAAGATGGGCAATGGCCTCGGGCATACGCACCATGGCGCGCCGGATCACATCGGCCGCCGTACCCTGGATCGGCGCGTTGATCGCCGCCCGTTTGGCAAAGCTGGCGCGCGGGCCTTTGGCGGCGATTTCAGGTGTGTGGATCTTGCGGCCAAACAGCGTCTGCACATAGCCGTGGTCCTTGGCGAAGGCGACGGTGTCATCCATATACTGACGAATGCCGGGGAAGCGTTCGAAATAGCGGTCGATAAACCCCTGCGCCTCGCTGCGCGGAATGCGAAGGTTGCGGGCCAGCCCGAAGCCCGAGATGCCATAGATCACGCCAAAGTTGATTGCCTTTGCCTTGCGCCGAATATCCGGCGTCATCTCCTCCAGCGGCACGTCGAACACTTCGGAGGCGGTCATGGCGTGAATGTCGTGGCCGTCGGCAAAGGCCTGTTTCAGCGCGCCAATCCCTGCCACATGGGCCAGGATTCGCAACTCGATCTGTGAATAGTCAAGCGACAGCAGCACGTTGCCCTCTTCCGCGACAAAAGCCTCGCGGATGCGGCGACCTTCTTCGCTGCGCACGGGGATGTTCTGCAGATTGGGATCGGAGGAGGCCATCCGGCCCGTATTGGCGCCGGTCTGCAAATAGGACGTGTGCACGCGGCCCGTGTCGGGATTGATGTGGTCCTGCAGGGCGTCGGTATAGGTCGACTTCAATTTCGACAATTGCCGCCAGTCCAGTATCCGCGCCGGCAGTTCATGTTCGGTCGCGAGATCTTCGAGAATATCGGCGCCGGTGGCATAGGCTCCGGTCTTACCCTTCTTGCCACCGGGCAGGGACATCTTGTCAAAGAGGATCTCGCCCAATTGCTTTGGTGAGCCGACGTTGAAGCTCTCGCCCGCCAGCCCGTGGATTTCATCCTCCAACGCCGCCATTTTCTGAGAAAACGCGTTTGACATGCGGCTGAGCGTGTCCCGGTCAACCTTGATCCCGTGCCGCTCCATCTGCGCCAGGACCGGCACCAGGGGCCGCTCCAGCGTCTCGTATACAGTGGTGACCTGTTTCTGATGCAATTGCGGTTTGAAGTGCTGCCAGAGCCGCAGGGTGATGTCGGCATCTTCCGCAGCATAGGGCGCTGCGTCCGCAACCGGCACCCGGTCAAAAGTGATCGCCGATTTGCCGCTCCCCAGCAGCGATTTGATCGGGATCGGCTGATGGTCGAGATAGCGCTCGGACAGGGTGTCCATGCCGTGGCCATGAAGCCCTGCGTTGAGGGCATAGGACAACAGCATGGTATCGTCGATGGGGCCCACTTCGATGCCATTGCGTACAAAGATCTTGGCATCGTATTTCATGTTCTGCCCGATCTTGAGGATGGCGTCATCCTCAAGCACCGGTTTCAGCATCTCCAGCGCTTGCGCGAGGGGCATCTGCCCGTCGGCCAGGTCGTCGGAGCCGAACAGGTCGTCCGAACTGCCGGCCTTGTGGGTGAGCGGCACATAGCAGGCCTGCCCCGGCAGGACACAGAGCGAAATCCCCACCAGATCCGCGACCATTTCGTCGAGCCCTGTCGTCTCGGTATCCACGGCGACATAGCCATGCTCGCGGATCTGGTCGATCCATTGCTGCAGCGTTTTGGCGTCGCGGACAGTCGTATAGCTGGCGGTATCGAAACCCGGAGATTCTGGTGCGGTCGGGGCCGTCGCGCTTTGCGCTGGTGCGTCCGCAATAGTTGGCGCCTCCACCCCGAGCTGGGTGGCCAGCCGTTTGGACAGGGTGCGAAACTCCATTTCCGACAGAAAACCCAACAGGGTGTCAGGATCGGGATCCTGAACCGCCAGTTCCTCTAGGGTGAAATCCAACGCCATGTCGCAGTCAAGCTGAACCAGTGTTTTGGACATTTCGATCTGGTCGCGTTTTTCAATCAGGGTCTGGCGGCGCTTGGGTTGCTTGATCTCCCCGGCACGGTCCAGCAGCTCTTCGAGGCTGCCGAACTCATTGATCAGCAGGGCCGCAGTCTTGATCCCGATCCCGGGGGCGCCGGGGACATTGTCGACGCTGTCCCCCGCCAGAGCCTGCACGTCCACAACCCGTTCCGGTCCAACACCGAATTTCGCATGCACCCCGTCCGAGTCGATGCGCTGGTTCTTCATGGCGTCCAGCATTTCGACGCCGCCGCCAACCAGTTGCATCAGGTCCTTGTCGGACGAGATGATGGTCACACGGCCCCCGGCTTCGCGCGCGCGGCAGGCCAATGTGGCGATAATGTCATCCGCCTCATAGCCTTCGACTTCTTTGCAGGAGATATTGAAGGCGCGGGTGGCATCGCGCGTCAGCGGAAACTGGGGCGCCAGATCTTCTGGTGTGGGCGGGCGGTTGGCCTTGTACAGATCATAGAGATCGTTGCGAAAGGACTTGCCGGAATGGTCGAATATCACCGCTGCATGGGTCGGCGCATCGGGGCCGGTATTGCCCTCCACATAGCGGTGCAGCATATTGCAAAACCCGGCAACCGCGCCAATCGGCAGGCCATCCGATTTCCGCGTCAACGGGGGCAGCGCATGGTAGGCGCGAAAGATAAAGGCGGAGCCGTCGATCAGGTGCAGGTGGCACCCCTTGCCGAATGTGCCCGTGGTGTCAGCAGTTGTCATGGATCGCGCGCCCCCAAGGTCGTTTCCCAATTGGTCCGGTCCACCTTATCCGTGATCCCTGACGCGCATGCAATCGCTCAACGGTGCCAATATCACAGCCTCACCCTTTCACCTGACGGGAAATACCTCGGGGGTGAAGGCGTCAGCCGAGGGGGCAGAGCCCCCTGCCGGTTCCCGACCGTTGGCAGGTCTTGTGAAACACGGGCTGAGCGTTCAGGCTTTGCCTTCAAAATCCCTGTGCACGAATTTGCAGTCACAATAGGGGCATTCCACGAACCCGCTGTCTTCCGGGATCTGAAGATAGACCCGGGGGTGGCCCAATGCGCCTTCGCTGCCGTCGCAGGCGACGCGGTAACTGTCCACGATTTTGGTTTCCGGCGCTTCAATGGTCATCGCTGGCAGTCCTCTGGCTAATGCGGTAGTGGCTTTATGAGCCATGGCAAAACCGGGGGCAAGAGCCGCGATGACTGACGAGGCAATCCGAATAGAAGCTTTGCGTAAAACCTACAGGGGGCGCAAAGGTCAGCCGGAGAAAAACGCACTGAAAGGCATCGATCTGACCGTGCCGCGCGGATCGGTCTTTGGCCTGTTGGGGCCGAATGGTGCGGGAAAGTCGACGCTGATCAATATTCTTGCGGGTCTGGTACTGAAAACGGCAGGCAAGGTCACCATCTGGGGCTTTGACCAGGATGAAAACCCGCGTCAAAGCCGCGCCTCCATCGGAGTGATGCCGCAGGAGCTGAACCTCGATCCATTCTTCACTCCGCGTGGCGCGCTGGAGGTCCAGGCGGGACTTTACGGAGTGCCAAAAGCCGAGCGTGACAGCGACGGCATCCTGAAGCTGATCGGTCTGGAAGACAAGGCCGAGGCCTATGCCAGGACCCTGTCCGGCGGTATGCGGCGGCGCCTGCTCCTGGGCAAGGCGCTTGTCCACCGGCCCAATATCCTCGTCCTTGACGAGCCGACGGCTGGCGTTGACATTGAGCTGCGCCAGATGCTTTGGGAAAACGTGCGCAAATTGAACGCGCAGGGCATGACGATCATTCTCACCACCCATTACCTCGAAGAAGCGCAGGAGATGTGCGACGAAATCGCCATCATCAACCAGGGCGAAGTGGTGGCGCGGGATTCGACCGTCAACCTGCTTGGTCGTCTCGATGCGCGGGCCATGGTGGTGCAGCCGGCCGCGCGCGTGAGCACGCTGCCGATCGGACCCGGCATCGAGGCCGAGACGCGCGCTGACGGTGCCGTCGTTCTGCGCTACCACAGCAATGAAACCAGCGCCGAGGCCGTGCTGGAAGCGGTGCGGGCTGCGGGTATTTCCATTCGGGACGTCAAAACCGAAGAGGCCGATCTCGAGGATGTCTTCCTCGCATTGACCAAATCCAGATAACACCGTGCAGGCCGCCGGTTCCGGTGATGGCGATGCTGCCCGAGGGGGCTGCGTTTTGACCTCGCTGAATCGCGCGGCCTGCAGCTGGCGCGACGCCTATCGTTCGATCCGGGCCTGATAGCAGTTGTTCCGCGCGGATCGGATATGGATATAGCGCACCTTGGGGTCGGAAAAGATCTCTTCGGCGGCGTTCAGTATTCGGTCTTTTGCGATCACGGCACCTGTGCCGTATAGGATGCGGTCCTCTGCCGAGTAGCCCTTGATCAGATAGTCAGGCGAACGGGTGAATACCTCTGGCAGGCTGTCTCCATTGTGACGCGCGCAGGCCGCGGCGCAGAGAAAGATTGGCCCGGTTTCGGCGTATGGGTGCAGCGTGGGAAACGGGCGATGGGCGAGAATCAGCATCTCTGCCCCCTTGGGAATATACCGGAGGCAATGGCGGCAGGGATTGCCGCCGCCATCGGACAGGGCGCGTTCCGGTGTTTGGCCATGGGCGTCTGGCTGACCTGCCTGATATGCGCGGACGGTTTCGGTGGGCATGGCGACAATATGGGGCATGTGAGAGACCTTCGGTGATGTTACGCTTTGAGTATCAACGCAGAAATCCAAAGGATCGACCCGGATCCTGCGGGTTCGGTTGCTCTCCCGCCCGTCTCGATTGCATTGAAAATGCAACCTCGCCCGTTGGGCTTGGCAGCGCGCCTGCGGCGCGCTGAAGGGGAGATCGTGGCGGGACTCGCGAACGGAACAAAACGGGAATACAATGGGGCATGTTTGTCGAGTTCGCCTGTCTTTCCAATTTCACGTTCCTGACTGGGGCGTCTCATCCCGAGGAGTACGTGACGCGGGCGCTGGAGCTTGGCATTGCAGGGGTGGCAATCGCGGATGAGAACTCGGTTGCGGGGATTGTGCGGGCGCATGTGGCGGTGCGCGACATCGCGCGGCGAGTTCAGGAGCGACAAGCCTGGGAGCGTGCGCATACGATGATTGGTCCGCCCTGCCCTGACCCTCTTGCGAATGGGTCCGGTGGCGAGAGCTTCCCGATCCATGCGGTGCCGCGTCTGATTCCCGCCGCCCGGCTGGTGTTCACAGACGCACCCGATGTGATTGTCCTGCCCCGGACCCGCATTGGCTGGGGAGGGCTCTCACGGCTTGTGTCCAGGGGGCGGCTGCGGGCGGAGAAGGGGTCTTGCATATTGAACGTGCAGGATCTTTTGGATCACGCGCAGGATCTCCACCTGCTTCTGGTGCCACAATCGCATCCCTTGCCATGCGGCGCGTATGGATGGGGGCCGCATATGGGCGCTCTGACGCGCCGCTTTGCCGGGCGCATGCATCTGTTGATGGCGCCCGGCTACGATGGCGCCGATACGGAGCGGTTTGCGGCGCTGACAGAGGTGGCCGGGCGGCTTGGCCTGCCGACGCTGGCGGCGGCCGCACCGCGCCTGCATCACGGCAGCCGCCGCCGTCTGGGGGATGTGCTGTCGGCCATCCGGCTCGGTCTCCGGGTCGAGGCCCTGGGGCGAAATGCACTGGCCAATGCGGAGCAGCGCCTGCGGTCGGAAGCGGAGATGTACCGGATATTTGCAGGCTACGAGGAGGCTGTGACCCGCGCTGCTGACCTTGCGGGCACGCTGAATTTCAGCCTGGATGAACTGCGCTATGACTATCCGGATGAAGGTCAGGGCGAGACCCCGGCCGACCGCCTGCATCGCCTTGCGCATGCGGGCCTGAAATGGCGCTATCCGGGCGGGGCAACCCCCCAGGTGCAGCAGATGCTGTCTCACGAGCTGGCCCTGATCGCGAAGCTGAAATACGAAGCCTATTTCCTCACCGTCAATGATATTGTCGCCTTTGCCCGCTCCCGCGATATTCTGTGCCAGGGGCGCGGCTCGGCGGCGAATTCGGTCCTGTGCTATTGTCTCGGCATCACCTCCATCTCGCCCGAGATCGGCACCATGGTCTTCGAACGGTTCATTTCCGAAGCCCGCGACGAGCCGCCGGACATTGACGTGGACTTCGAACACGAGCGGCGCGAGGAGGTGATCCAGTGGATCTATGACCGCTACGGGCGCCACCGCGCGGGGCTCTGTGCCACGGTGATCCACTATCGTGGCAAACGCGCCATTCGCGAGGTGGGCCGCGCCATGGGGCTGAGCGAGGATACCATCTCGGCGCTGTCTTCCCAGCTTTGGGGGTCTTTCACGACGCAGGGACTCGAAGCGGAGCGGATGCGTGAAATCGGCCTTGATCCCACCGACCGGCGACTGATCCAGACCATGGCGCTGGTCGAGGAGATCATCGGCTTTCCCCGTCACCTGAGCCAGCATGTGGGCGGTTTCGTCATTACCGAAGGCAGGTTGGATGAACTGGTCCCGATCGAGAATGCCAGCATGGAGGGGCGCACAGTCATCTGCTGGGACAAGGACGATATCGACGCATTGGGCATTCTCAAGGTCGACGTGCTGAGCCTCGGCATGCTGACCTGCATCCGCAAGGCGTTTGACCTGATGCACCAGCATTTGCGGCAGGATTTCACCCTCGCCACCCTGCCGACAGAAGATCCGCGAGTCTATGACATGCTCTGTCGCGCCGACAGCATCGGTGTGTTTCAGGTGGAAAGCCGGGCGCAGATGAACTTCTTGCCACGGATGCGGCCACGGGATTTCTATGATCTGGTGATCGAGGTTGCGATCATCCGTCCGGGGCCGATCCAGGGCGATATGGTGCATCCCTATATCCGGCGTCGCAATGGCGAGGAGCCGGTCTCTTTCCCGTCGGATGCGTTGGGCGAGGTGCTTGGAAAGACCCTTGGCGTGCCGCTGTTCCAGGAGCAGGCAATGCAGATTGCCATGGTCGGTGCGGGTTTCACACCGGAACAGGCCGATCGCCTGCGCCGGTCGCTTGCGACCTTCAAGAAACACGGCTCGGTCAGCGAATTCCGCTCCCTGTTTCTGCGGGGCATGGCGAAAAACGGCTATGACGCGGAATTTTCCGAGCGATGTTTTTCCCAGATCGAGGGCTTCGGCGCCTACGGTTTCCCCGAAAGTCACGCGGCAAGTTTCGCGCTGCTGGTCTATGCCTCGGCCTGGATCAAATGCCATCACCCCGGCATCTTTGCCTGTGCGTTGCTGAATGCGCAGCCAATGGGATTTTACGCCCCGGCGCAGATCGTGCGGGATGCGCGGGAACATCAGGTCGATGTCCGGCCGATTTGCATCAACAGCTCCTATTGGGACAATGTGATGGAGCCCGACGCGCGTGGCGGGTTGGCTCTGCGGCTGGGGTTCCGGCAGATCAAGGGGATATCGGAAGAGGACGCGGGCTGGCTGACGGCGGCCCGCGGCAATGGCTATCACACGGTAGAGGATGTCTGGCGCAAGGCAGGGCTGGCGCCACGGGTGATCGAGCGGCTGGCAGAGGCGGACGCCTTTGCCAGCTTGGGCCTGAACCGTCGAGAGGCGCTCTGGGCGGCCAAGGCGGTGTCGGCGGCAAAGCCCCTGCCGCTGTTCTCGCGCGAGATTGATGGCGAAATCATCGATGAGCCTGAGGCCAACCTGCCGAAGATGACCCTCGGCGAGGAAGTGGTGGAGGACTATGTCGCCATGCGCCTCAGCCTGAAGGCGCATCCTCTGGCCCTGCTTCGGGATCGGTTGACACCGCCGGGCAGCTGATGACCGTCTGACAGGCCCCCGGCGGTGTCCATGGCGCGCAAAAGGCTGCCAAACACGCGCATCCCCGGTTTCCCAACCGCGCGTCTGCCTGTAGAACCGGCCGTAAACCACGATCACCGCACGGAGATGTGACATGCCCGCACCCAAACCCGTTGTCCTTTGCATTCTCGATGGCTGGGGCAGTGCCGAGCCGGGCCCCGCAAATGCGCCCTATCTGGCGAAGACCCCGACGCTGGATGCGATCACGGTCGAGAGCCCCATGGCCAGGCTGATCACGCATGGCCCCGATGTGGGCCTGCCGCGCGGGCAGATGGGCAACTCCGAGGTGGGGCATACCAATATCGGCGCGGGCCGGGTGGTGGCGATGGATCTCGGTCAGATCGACCTCGCGATCGAGGATGGGTCGTTTTTCGAGAATGATGCTCTGCAGGCGTTCATCGCGACGCTGAAAAAGACCGGTGGCGCGGCGCATCTGATGGGGCTGGTTTCCGATGGCGGCGTGCATGGCCATGTGACCCATATCCTCGCCGCGATCAGGGCGATTGCGGACGCGGGCGTGCCGGTCTGGTTGCATGCGATGACCGACGGGCGCGACGTGGCGCCGAAATCGGCGCTTGGCTATCTGGATCAGGTTGAGGCGGGCATGGCGGCCGGGGCCAGGATTGCGACCGTCACCGGGCGCTACTACGCGATGGATCGCGACAACCGCTGGGACCGGGTTGCGCAGGCCTACGAGGCGATGGTCCATGGCAGGGGCCAGTTCACGGCTGACACTGCAACAGCAGCGGTCGAGGCCTCCTACGGTCGCGATGAGCTGGATGAATTTGTCAAAGCCACGGTGATCGGCGATTTCAACGGTATCCAGGACGGCGACGGAGTCTTTTGCCTCAATTTCCGGGCCGACCGGGCGCGGGAAATCCTGCGGGCCATTGGTGAACCCGAGTTCGCCGAATTTGACACAGGCCCACGCCCCAATCTGGCGGCGCTGCTGGGAATGGTCGAATATTCCGACGGCCACAATGCCTATATGACGACGGCCTATCCCAAGACGGCGATCGTCAACACGCTGGGCGAATGGGTGGCAAAGCAGGGCAAACGTCAGTTCCGTCTGGCCGAGACGGAGAAATACCCGCATGTGACGTTCTTCCTCAATGGTGGCAAGGAAACCCCCGAAGTCGGCGAAGACCGGGCCATGCCGAAATCGCCCAAGGTCGCGACCTACGACCTGCAGCCGGAAATGTCGGCGCCCGAGGTGACCGAAAAATTCGTCGAGGCGATCGCGGCCGGCTATGATCTGATCGTGACGAATTACGCCAACCCCGACATGGTGGGGCACACCGGTGACCTGCAGGCCGCAATCAAGGCTTGCGAGGCCGTGGACCAGGGCCTCGGGCAGGTGGTGGAAGCCTTGAAAAAGGCGGGCGGCACCATGATCGTGACCGCCGACCACGGCAATTGCGAGCTGATGGTGGATCCGGTCACCGGCGGGGCACATACTGCGCATACCACAAACCTCGTGCCCGTGGCGCTGGTGAACGGGCCGGAGGGAGCCACCCTGCGGGATGGGCGTCTGGCGGATCTGGCGCCGACCCTGCTGGAGCTGATGCAGTTGCCGCAGCCTGCGGAAATGACCGGAAAGAGCCTGCTGGCATGATGCACCTCCGCGCGTTGATCGTGGCACTGGGACTGGCATTGGCACTGGGACTGGCCGCGCCTGTGTCGACGCAGGCGGCGGCTCCATCCCCGACAGAGGCCGCCGCCGAAGCCGCGCGCGCGCTCGAGGCCGCCTCGGAGCGGATGGATCAGGCCGAGAGCGCAGGGGATCGGGTCAAGGCCCTGACCGAAACCGTGCGCGCCTATGAGGCGGGTCTTCAGGCCATGCGCGACGGATTGCGCCGGGTTGCGCGGCGCGACACCCAGCTCACCACCCAGTTGAAGGCGCGCGAGGATGAGGTGGCCGACCTTCTGGGGATCATCACCACCATCGAAACCTCGACCCCGCCGGTGTTGATGCTGCACCCCTCGGGCCCTTTGGGGGCGGCCCGTTCGGCGATGATGCTGGCCGAGGTCACGCCAGGGCTGCAGGCGCGTGCAGATGCACTGCGCAACGATCTGCAGGAGGTCCGCGATCTGCGCCTCCTGCAGCAAAGCGCGGCGCAGCGTCTCGAAGAGGGATTGCAGGGCGTGCAGGCAGCCCGTGCCGCCTTGTCGACCGCAATCGCAGATCGGCAGGATCTGCCCAAACGTTTTACGGACGACCCGGTGCAGACGGCGATTCTGATTTCCTCGACCGAGACCCTGACCGGGTTTGCCGACGGCCTGGCCCTGATTGCAGAGGCCAACGGGGTTGAGACCAGCTCGGCCGATATTTCGGATCAGCGCGGCGCGGTGCCGCTGCCGGTCGAAGGGCTGCTGCTGCGCCGCTACGGCGAGCGCGATGCCGCGGGCGTTGTGCGGTCCGGCATTTTGGTGGCGACCCGGCCTCGGGCGCTCGTGGTCAGCCCGACGGCCGCCACCATCCGCTATCTCGGCCCGCTTCTGGATCTGGGGCGCGTGGCCGTCCTTGAACCGCAGCCGGATACATTGTT
Organism: Alphaproteobacteria bacterium MedPE-SWcel; assembly: GCA_001874255.1. Taxonomy (GTDB): domain Bacteria; phylum Pseudomonadota; class Alphaproteobacteria; order Rhodobacterales; family Rhodobacteraceae; genus Epibacterium. The sequence goes on along the minus strand of MPDC01000009.1, from coordinate 49,255 downwards.
CATTCTCTCCGGGATGGCAGAGGTCTTTGGCGAGACCGGGCAGGTGATCCCCGAGGGCACGCCCATCGGTCTGATGGGCGGCAAATCGGCGCCGAGCGGCGCGATTTTGTCACTTAGCGGTGAAGGGGGTGGAACTGGCCGGACAGAAACGCTCTATATAGAGGTCAGAATGGAAAACAGTCCCGTGGACCCTGAGACGTGGTTCCGGACCGGGCAAGGTGGATAGGCAAGAGATGAAGAAATTTGCGATGGCGGCTCTGGGCGGCACGCTTGCGGGCATTGTGGCGACGACCTATGTGGCGGCCCCCTTGCTGGCTCAGGAAAGCAACGAGACGAGCGTCTACGAGCAGCTTGACCTGTTCGGCGACATCTTTGAGCGTATCCGCGCGCAATATGTCGAAGACGTGGATGAAACCGAGCTGATCGAGGCGGCCATCGGGGGCATGCTGCAATCGCTTGATCCGCATTCCAGCTACCTGTCGCCGGATGACGCCAGCAAGATGCGCGTCCAGACCCGGGGCGAATTCGGCGGGCTTGGCATCGAGGTCACTCAGGAAGACGGTTTCGTCAAGGTGGTCTCGCCGATGGACGGCACCCCGGCAGATGAGGCCGGGGTCGAGGCGGGCGATTTCATCACCCACGTCGATGGCGAGAGCCTTCTGGGCCTGTCGCTGGACGAGGCGGTAGAGCTGATGCGCGGCCCGGTGGGCTCCGAGATCATCATCACCGTGGTGCGCGAAGGCGAGGATGAGCCGTTCGACATCTCGATCATCCGCGACACCATCACCATGACGGCTGTGCGGGCCCGCACCGAGGGCGACACCGTGGTGCTGCGCGTCACCACCTTCAACGAACAGACCACGCCCAACCTCGAGGAAAGCCTGCGCGAGCAGATCGAGGAACTGGGCGGCATGGACAGTGTCAACGGTATCGTGCTGGATCTGCGCAACAATCCGGGCGGGTTGCTCAATCAGGCGATCAGCGTTGCCGACAGTTTCCTGGAAAGCGGCGAGATCGTCTCGACGCGGGGACGCAACCCCGAAGATGGCGAACGCTTCAACGCCACGCCGGGCGATCTGGTCGGGGGCAAGCCTGTTGTCGTGCTGATCAACGGGGGATCGGCCTCGGCATCCGAGATCGTCGCGGGGGCCCTGCAGGATCACCGCCGGGCGATCGTGGTCGGCACCAAATCCTTCGGCAAGGGCTCTGTGCAGACGGTGATGCCATTGCGCGGCGATGGTGCCATGCGCCTGACCACGGCGCGGTATTACACGCCGTCCGGCCGTTCGATCCAGGCACTGGGCGTCAGCCCTGACATCGTTGTGGAGCAACCGCGCCGCCGTCCCGAGACCGAGGAGGAAGAACCTGCCAGCAGCGTTTTCAGTCAGCGCTCCGAGGCAGATCTGAGGGGCAGCCTGAACAATGACAGCCTGTCCGAGGATGAGGTCCGTCAGATCGAGGCCGACCGCGAAAAAGCCGAGAAAGCGGCGCAGCTGCGTGAGGACGACTACCAGCTGGCCTATGCGATCGATATCCTCAAAGGGTTGTCGGCATTGGGTCCGAAAGACTGATCTCCCGGACTGCCTCTCCCGGAATTCCCCTCTGATGGGGACCGGTTCATTGTCTTTCCAGAAGGTCGCCCCGTCGGGGCGGCCTTTTTTGACCTCAGCGCATGCGGTGACGGAATTTCAGAATAGGCGCCCGAATTTCGGCGGCACGGTGGGATGTATCCGTCTAAAACAGAGGCATGACGATGTTTGACCTGCCCGATTCCCCGACCCTCTACGCCGCGCTTCTGAAGCGGGACGCCGCCTATGACGGGCGCGCTTACGTGGGCGTGACCTCGACTGGTATCTTCTGCCGCCTGACCTGTCCGGCGCGAAAACCGAAGTATGAAAACTGTCAGTTCTTTCCGACACCGGGGGCCTGTATCGAGGCGGGTTTTCGGGCCTGCAAACGCTGCCACCCGCTGAATGCGGCGGCGGGAAACGACCCGGTCGTCCGGGATCTGCTGGTGGCGCTGGACCGCCGCCCCGCCCATCGCTGGACCGAAGCGGATGTTGCCGCGACGGGGGCGGATCCGTCCACGGTGCGCCGGGCTTTCAAACGGCAATTCGGCATGACCTTTCTGGAGATGGCCCGGCAACGGCGACTACGCGAAGGTTTCACGACGCTCAGCGCAGGCGAATCGGTGGTTGCAGCGCAGATCGATGCGGGGTTCGAAAGCGCCAGTGCGTTTCGCGCCGCCTTTGCCCGGCGGGTCGGGATCGCGCCGGGGATGTTCCGCAGGGACGCGCAGTTGCTTGCCGACTGGATCGAGACGCCTCTTGGCGCGATGGTGGCGGTGGCCTGCCAGCATCAGTTGCACCTTCTCGAGTTCGCGGACCGCAAGGCGCTGCCGCGCGAAGTGGCGAAACTGCAAAAGCGACAACCCGGCGGAATAGGCTTTGGCCGCCCGGCCGTGACCGATCAGGCCGCAGAGGAGCTCTCGCGCTATTTTGCGGGCGAGAGGGCGCAATTCGAAACGCCGCTCGCCTATCACGGAACCGCGTTTGAGGCCGAGGTCTGGCGGGCGCTGCGGGAGATCCCGCCCGGCGAAACGCGCAGCTATGGCGCGCTGGCCAAAGACCTTGGGCGTCCGGGGTCAAGCCGGGCAGTGGCGCGGGCGAATGGGGCCAATCAGATCGCGGTCATGATCCCCTGCCACCGGGTTTTGGGGGCGGATGGTGCCTTGACCGGCTACGGGGGCGGGCTGTGGCGCAAGCAGCGCCTGATCGAGATCGAACGCAGCTTTGTGCGATCCGTGCAGAGCGCGTAGCCGCAGGCGGCACTGTCTGTACCGCGTGGCGCGTTTCAGGTGGTTTCGAGGCAGTGACGGCGAAACGCGCGTTTCAGCATATCCAGTTCCGCCCGCAGCAAGGCCACCTCGGCGCGCAGGTCGTCGGTCAGCGGATCACCGGCAATCAGGGTGAAATCTCCCAGTTTCCGGTCGGCCTTGGCGTCGTAGATGACAAAGGTCTGCACCCCATCCCCGATTGCGTCGGGCGGGATTTCAACGGCGAGGGTCCAGGTGCCCGGCGCCTCGCCCTCACTGACAGAAACGGTGTCGACTATTCGGTCCAGCAGCCGGACTGAAATCGCGGGAGGGGCACCGGATGCCGGTGCGCCGTCGATCTGGCCTTCCCAGGTGCCGTTGCAAAAGCGGATCTTGCTGAGGGTCAGGGCGCTCATGATGGGTCTCCAGACGTGGCGATCAGATATTGGCGCGGCGATAGCGGGCGAAGGTCACGTCACGCAGAATGACCTGGTTCAGATCAGGGGCTTCAAAGATCAGATCCATCCAGATTTTCTCGATCCGCTTCTCGTTCAACCTCGAATAGGCCAGATCGTATTCAACGGTGACGTTTTTCTCGCCCGGAGGCAATTCTCTGACCAATTGTTCGGTATTGGGACCGTGTTTGACATTGAGGCGGGCGAAAATCTCGATCGGTTGCTCGGTTTCGACAATGCAGTCCATTCGGAACAGGTGTTGACGGGTCAGACCGATGGCCGCCTCGACAGGGATATCCACAACGAGGGACAGAAAAGAGCCATCGAATTTGAACACATCCATGCGCAGGCCGAAGGGAGCCAGATCTTCTTCGCGCAGGTTGCGCAATTGCCGCAGGGTCAGTTCGGAAATCGCGCAGTCATGAAACAACTGCACCTCATTGCCAAGCCGGGTCTTGCTGGGCACCGAGGACAGGCCGGGAACCGGTAGCGGGCCGCGCCACAGCTCTGGCCGCCAGGACCATTCGGTGCCCTGGGGGCGCGGGAAATAGGACGACCCGATGAGCGGCAATGCCAGTCGGCTGTCGGCAGTATGGATGAGCTGATCCAGATGGAGGCGCAATTTGCGGGCCTGGTTGCGCTGCCTGCGCAGGCGGGAAAGCGGTGCCGTGGCTGCCCCGCGGGCGGCCGTCTGCCAGCGGCGCAATGTGCCCGCGTTCAACAGTCGTTCAAGGAGTCTGCCCATGCTGCCCCCGGGGTTGCGTTCTCGCGTGTTCTGCCCGTGCGTTTCGCCCGGTTTTGTTTGCCATATTAAACAATTAGAGGCTATGCACAAAGCCGTTTCTGCGCCACGGCCTTTGCCGCTCTGCGAGGTGCAATCACCCTTTGGCCGCGATGGCGGCTTGGGTGGTGGTGCTTTGGGGGGCTGTCCGGGCGAGGGGGCGTTTGCTGCGCAAAGGAGCCGACTCTCCCGGCGACGCTGGTGTCGTGACCTTGGCCAACTGGGTGGCGTTGCGCGTCGCGCGCATGAATTCCCGGATCAGCCGAGCCCCTTTTTCGCCCAGAAAACTGCTGCCGTCCGGCGCATACAGCGCCACCGAGACCAGATGGCCGCGCACCACAAATGCACCGCGCCAATGGGTGCCGCTGGCGCCGGCAGCGGAATGGCCGTCCAGATGCACTTTGACCAGCGGAATTTCGGTGTCCCGGCGCGTTTCCAGAACCCGTGCAGCCGTGCGGGAGGCGGTGAAGGCCGTCCGCAAGGCCTCGGCCGAGGGAGTGGGGGTGTCTTCTGCTACCGAGCCAACGGTCGCGGTGAGCAATGCACCCTCATTCGCGCGGAGCCGTCCGAACGCGCTGAGCCGTTCGCAGCGAGCCAGCAGGGCGAACCCACCGGTGGAGGTATGTTCCTCCATTTGGGCGTCAAAGCAGAACCCGTTGGGCGCTGCCAGAATGAGCTTTCCCTCGCCGAAAACAGCAGTCAGCGCACGGCCCCGGGTCAGCCCGGGATGCGACAGCTCCTCTCCGGGTGGGGCGAAGGCCAGCCGATTGCCTTCCATGCATCCCACCAGAACAAGGGGCGCGATACAGAGCGCAATCGCGCGCAGCAGGACTACGCCCGCCCGCTGCAATATGCCGTGGAGCGAGGCTCCGCCTGCTGTCTGTATCCGCGTGTCGATCACATCTGTCCTCGTGGCCGGCGACCGATATTGTCCCAACGGAGGTCGGACGCCCTGTTTTGCTTACCCAAAAGGTGTAAACGCAGCCTTGAAATGGGACAAGGCCTATCCGAGACTGGCCGACGATCCCTTGAATTGAGGCGAGAACACGCTTACCTGACGCCCCTTCACGTGACACTGCCCTGACCCTGTGTCCGATGCCCGATGCCCGGAGTTTCAGTTTCCTTTGAACGCGGGATTGTGTCATCTGAAGCAAATGCCCCGCGCCCCACGGCGTCCCTGACTGACTGAAAGGACAAGGCGTGGAGCCGAGCCTGTTTGCCTTCATCTGGCGGTATTCAAAACGGCAGCAGCTGGGTCTCTTGCTTTTGACCGTGCTGACTTTTCCGTTTCTCTATGCCACGCTGGAACTGCCCAAACGGATTGTGAACGATGCCATCGGCTCACCGACCGAGATGGTCGAGCTGTGGGGGCGGTGGCTGTCCTCCGAGGATTATCTGCTGCTGTTGTGCTTTGCCTTTCTTGGCGCGGTCGTGGCCAGCGGCATCATGAAGATGCGGTTGAACACGGTGAAAGGCATCATGTCAGAGCGCCTGCTGCGCCGGTTGCGCTATCAGATGATCGCGCGGATGATGCGGTTCCCGTCGGGCTACTTTCGCACCACCAGTCAGGGCGAAATGGTGTCGATGATCACCTCCGAATCAGAGCCTATGGGCGGATTGATGGGCGATGCGGTGGCACAGCCTGTCTTTCAGGCCGGGCAAATGCTGACGATCGTGTCCTTTCTCTTTGTCCAGAGTGTCTGGTTCGGTCTTGCCTCCGTTGCGCTGATTCCGCTGCAGGCCTGGCTCATTCCGATGATGCAACGTCAGATAAACCTGCTGAACAAGGATCGTATCGCCGAGGTTCGGGCACTGGCAGCAGAGATCGGCGAAACGGCAGCCGGGCTGAGCGACCTGCGCAACAATGGCGGCTGGCGCTACCGCCTGGCGCAGGTCTCGGCCCGCCTCGGCCGCTTGTTCGAAATCCGCCGCCGTATCTTTGCGAAGAAATTCTTCATGAAGTTTCTGAACAACCTGATCGGTCATCTGACGCCGTTTTTCTTCTATTCCGTCGGCGGGGTTCTGGCGATCCGGGGGGAGATCACTGTCGGTGCGCTGGTGGCGGCGCTGGCGGCCTACAAGGATCTGTCGGGGCCGTGGAAAGAGCTGCTGACCTACTACAATCAGGTGCAGGACATGTCGCTGCGCTGGCAGGTGATGGCAGAAAAATTTGCCCCTCCCGGCATGATCGACGAACGGCTTTTTGAAGGAGAGCCGCCAGAGCTGCCGCATCTGCGCGGCGCCATCGAGTTGCGCGATGTCACGGTCAAGGACGCAGAGGGAAAGCCGATCCTCGATGGGCTGACACTCACTATTCCGGCGGGCGCGCAGGTGGCGATCCAGAGCACATCGGCCTCGGAACGTCAGGCGCTGGCGCAGGTGCTGACACGGGAGGTGTTGCCCGCGCGCGGCGAGGTTGTGATTGCGGGCCGACCGCTGCAGGAGCTGCATCAGGGGGTCATCGCCGCGCGGATCGGCTATGCCTTCAGCGCCCCCTATCTGTTCGACGGCTCTTTGGGCGACAATGTGCTGATGCCGCTGCGCAGCCGTCCCCGCGCCTCTGACCTGGAACTGGACGCACCGGAGCGCGCCGAATCCCTGCGGGCGGGAAACAGCCCGGATGCGCTCCATGCCGATTGGGTCAATCCGGATCTCGCCGGATTGGGCTCCGAACAGGATCTGCGCGACTGGTGGTTTCAACTCGTCGAGGCGATGGGGGTCGATGGTCAGCTCTTTCATCGCACATTGCATGCGCGGCTGCATGATCGCCACAGGGCGCTGGAGGCCCAGATTACCGCCTTGCGTCCTCGGATCGAGGCGCGGCTGGTGGAGCAGGGCCTGCGCGATGTGGTCTACAGATTTCTGCCGGACCGCTACAACCCGGCCTTGCCGCTGGCCGAGAACATGATGTTCGCCTTCGCGGTGGAACCGGTCCCGTCGGCCCTGTTCACGGATCCTGACGGCCCGTTTCAGCGTGTCTTGCGTGCCGAAGGGCTGGAGGAGGAGACACGCAGCATCAGCCTGGAGCTGCTGGACACATTGCAGCGAACCTTCGGCAGGGGCGAGACCGGACATCCGCTGTTTCAGCGGCTGGGCCTGGATGAGGATCTCTATCTGCGCATCGCGCAGGCCGCGGATCGCCACGGAGCCGGGCACATTCCAAGCCGGGAGGATCGCGCGCTGCTCTGTACGCTTCCGTTCCTGCTGACCGAGGAACAGATCGGCCCCGGCCTGCCGCGGGCCTTCAAGAACCGGATCCTGCAGCTGCGGGCCCGGCGCGGTGACCTGTTGCTGTCCGACTGCGCCGGTGTCTTTCGTCGCCTGCGGGCGGATGAGTACGCGCGCAAGCTGACGGTGCTTGAAAACGCCCTCTTTGGCCGCGTGGCCACCCATGCCGGGGCCAAGGGGCAGGCCGTGGAGGATGTGGTCGCCGATGTGATGGCGGATCACGATCTGAAAGCCCGGCTTGCGTTGACGATCTATGATCTGCCGACGGGCCTTGGTGGTGCGCTGCTGGCCCCGGTCTTTCGCGAACGCGCCGCCTTTACGCGCGCGGCGATCAAACGCCCGGATGTGCTGATTCTCGAACGGGTGCTGGCGAGCCACGATGCAGACAGTCGCCTGAAAACCCGGAAGAGACTACAGACCCTGTTGCCGAAAACCACAATGATCCACATCGAGAACCATTTTGAAAACCCGGATCGCTACGATCTTTTTCTGGAGCTGAAGGACGGCCGTCTGGACGGCTGCATGCAGGGCCCGCTTGACGCGGTGGCAAGCGGCACCGGGAGCGGCGCCGGGCCACAGTGGAACGCCGCCGAAAATGCGGGCGACGATTTCGACAGAAAGCTGGCGGTCGTCAGCGATGTGGAGCTGTTCCGGCCTCTGGACGCCCGGCACCGGCGATTGTTGGCGTTTTCGGCGTCCTGGGTCCGCGTTCCGACCGGGGCGGCGGTCTTTCGCGCGGGCGAGGCCGGCGATGCGGTATATCTGTGCCTGTCGGGTCAGGCGGAGCTCCGCTTTCCAGGAGAGCAGGGCCATCTGAACATGGTTGGCCCCGGTCGGCTGATCGGTGATCTGGCGGTCATCGTGGACGAGCCGCGCCGCTTGGATCTGATCGCGGCAGAGGATTGCGTTTTCCTGCGGATCGGCGCCGAAGAATACCGAACCGTCATTGAAAGCGACATTTCGGTGGCGCTGCAATTGCTGCAGATGGTGTCCGGCCATCTCTCGGGTGCGGCTGTGGCGTTGCAGGAAGCCCGCGCGGTGCAGACAGGTTCCCTTGGCCGCGCGGACCCCGACCCCGACCCGCCGGGATCATAGTCGAGGGTGCTAGGCGTGTCTGAGGGCCGTCCCGCGGCCGCTGTCCGGGTTCGGAGCCAGACAAAGGGCCCGTTGCGGGGCATCGCCACCGGCCCGTTCGAAAAGCGCAACATTGCGTCGATAGGGTTGACGCAGAAGGCCTGATTGCAATTGACGCCAAGTCCCCTTATCTGAGGGCAAACCGCCACCGAGGCAGAGGCCAATAGATGAACTGGATCACCAACTACGTCCGCCCCAGGATCAACTCGATCTTTTCGCGTCGCGAAGTGCCCGAGAACCTGTGGAAGAAATGCGATGAATGCGGCACCATGCTGTTTCACCGCGAGTTGAGCGACAATCAGAACGTCTGCACCAACTGCGGCCACCATATGCACATCACGCCGCGAGACCGGTTCGTGGCGCTGTTCGATGCCGGTATCTTTGCCGAGGTCAAAGTGCCGGAGCCGGTTGTCGATCCGCTGAAGTTCCGCGACCAGAAACGCTATCCGGACCGGATGCGCGCGGCACAGAAGAAAACCGGCGAAAAAGAAGCGATGCTGGTTGCCACGGGTGAAATCGGCCGCACGCCGATCGTGGCCTGTGCGCAGGATTTTTCATTCATGGGCGGCTCCATGGGGATGTATGTGGGCAATGCGATCATCGCGGCCGCACAGGAGGCCGTGAAACTGCACCGTCCCTTGGTGCTGTTTTCGGCCGCCGGGGGCGCGCGCATGCAGGAAGGGATTCTGTCGCTGATGCAGATGCCGCGCACCACGGTTGCCGTGCAGATGCTGAAAGAAGCCGGTCTGCCCTATATCGTTGTGCTGACGCATCCGACGACCGGCGGCGTTACGGCGTCCTATGCGATGCTTGGGGATGTCCATATTTCGGAACCCAATGCGCTGATCTGTTTTGCGGGGCCGCGCGTGATTGAACAGACCATCCGCGAAAAACTGCCGGATGGATTTCAGCGGGCGGAGTATCTGCTGGACCACGGGATGCTGGACCGGGTGGTGGCGCGCACGGACATGCGTGACGAGTTGATCACCATCCTCCGCATGTTGCTGAACCTGCCGCCACAGGTGCATGGCGACCTGCCCGCGCCAGAGCCGGTGGCGGCGATTGAACAGGACGATACCCCGCCCGAACCTGCTGCAGAGGCAGACGCAAAACCGGAGTAGCGGCGCAACACTTTGCGCCAACGGGCCTGCCTTTGCCACCACCGGAGATGCCCGGCGGGCGCAGGGCGGGCCTTTTTTGATCCCGAGGCCGAGACTTGTTATGACCGCCGATATGAACCACGACACATCCGATGTCATTCTTGCCCGCATGATGGCGCTTCACCCGAAGATCATGGATCTGACGCTGGATCGGGTCTGGCGCCTGCTGGCGGCATTGGACAATCCGCAGGAAAAGCTGCCTCCGGTGATCCATATCGCGGGCACCAACGGCAAAGGATCGACCCAGGCAATGATCCGGGCCGGTCTGGAGGGCTGGGGCAAATCCGTGCACGCCTATACCTCGCCCCATCTGGCGCGGTTTCATGAACGTATTCGTCTGGCGGGGACGCTTATCAGCGAACCGGATCTGAGCGACATCCTCGACGAATGCTATCGCGCCAATGGCGGCGAGACGATCACCTATTTCGAGATCACCACCGTGGCGGGCTTGCTGGCGTTTGCGCGCAGGGCTGCGGATTTCACGCTGCTGGAAGTGGGGCTCGGCGGGCGGCTGGATGCAACCAATGTGATCTCGCCCGCGATTTCGGTGATTACCCCGGTCTCCATCGACCATGAGCAATTCCTGGGCGATACGCTGGCCAAAATTGCCGCCGAAAAGGCGGGGATCATCAAACGCGGCGTGCCTGTTGTCGTGGGGCCGCAGCCCGACGAAGCGATGGAGGTGATCGAGAACACCGCCGCGCGACTCGGAGCGCCGCTGATTGCATATGGCCAGCATTGGCATGTCACCGAAGAGGCCGGGCGACTGGTCTATCAGGACGAACGGGGGCTGCTGGATTTACCGCTGCCTGCGCTGATCGGGGCGCATCAGGTGCAGAATGCAGGCGCTGCGCTGGCTGTTCTGCGCCATCTGGGCGCCTCCGAGATGGGCTGCGAGGCGGCACTGGCAAACGCCGTATGGCCTGCCCGGATGCAACGCCTGAGGACCGGTCCCTTGGTGGCGGCCGCAGGCGCGGCAGAGCTCTGGCTCGACGGGGGGCACAATGCGGCGGCGGGGCTTGCTCTGGCGGAGGTGTTGGCCCGATTGCCGAAACGCCCCACGCATCTGATTTGCGGCATGTTGAACACCAAGGATGTGACCGGGTATCTGCGGCCGCTTGCAGCTGAGGCGCTGAGCCTGACGGCGGTATCCATACCCGGCGAGGCGGCGACCCTTTCCGCGGCAGAGACGGAGACCGCGGCACGGTCGGTGGGATTGACCAGTCACGTGGCGGAGAGTGTGGCGGCGGCGCTGCAGGCGATCCTGACCCGGGATCCTGAGTGCCGGGTACTGATTTGCGGCTCCCTGTACCTTGCCGGACATATCCTGCGGGAAAACGGCTGAAGTCATTGTGGCGGGGAGGCGCGTCGGGTCGGCCCATGGGGCGCCCCCGAGCAGCCCGAGCAGCTCTGGCAGCCCTGTCGCGCCGGGGCTGCCGCCGTCTGCGCCAGAGCCTGACACTGGTCGGTGTTCAGCTCAGGTCTGTGCCCAATCCTTGTCCTGCATTTCACGCAGGCGGGAGGCCGTGCGTTCGAATTCAAATGCGCCGTCCCCTTCCATATAGAGGTACTCGGGCTCGGCGGCGGCGGAACAGATCAACCGCACGCGGGCTTCGTAGAGAGCGTCGACAAGTGTCACAAACCGTTTGGCCTCGTTGAAGTTCGAGCGCCCGAGGCTGGGAATGTTCTCCAGCACCAGAACCTTTACCGCATCGGCAATGGTGAGGTAGTCACCGGGCCCCAGCATGGTGCCGCAGAGATCAAAGAAGCTCGCCCGGGCGACGCCGTTGCGATACGCGGGCAGGGTGACCGTGCGCCCTTTGACGGACAGCGACAGGGGCTCTGCCGAGCCGCCGGAAAGATCGCGCCAGATTGCCTGGATTTCGGCCCGTGTTTCGGCGTTCAGGGGCGTGAAATACACGCGGTTCCCGGTCAGTCGGTTTTGGCGATAATCATGAGGGCTGACCATTTCATGGACGTGCATCTGCTGTTTGATGAGGTCAATGAACGGCAGGAAAAGCTGGCGGTTCAGGCCATCTTTGTAGAGGTCGTCAGGCACCCGGTTGGAGGTCGTGACAACGGTCACGCCGGCCTCGAACAGGGCTTCGAACAGGCGCCCGACAATCATCGCATCGGTGATGTCGGTAATCTGCATTTCATCAAAGGCGAGCAACCGGACCGAGGCGACCACCTCTGCCGCGACGGGGGCCAGCGTATCCTGGACACCCTGTTCCCGGGCGACATGCATCTTTGCGTGGATTTCCTGCATGAAAGCGTGGAAATGCACCCTGCGGCTGGGAATCTCGTCGAGGCTTTCGACGAACAGATCCATCAGCATCGATTTCCCGCGCCCGACACCGCCCCACAGATAGAGCCCTTTGACATCGGGCCTCACGGCTTTGCGAAACAGCCCCTTTTTCACCGGCTCGGCCTGCAGGCCATCGGCAATACGATCGAACTCTGGCAGGACCGCCTGTTGCGCTGCATCGGGCTGGATCTGCCCGGCGGCGACGCGGGTCTGATAAAGGGTGCTCATATGTGTCATAGGCAAAGCCATAGCCGGATGATTTTCCAAAGGAAAGCCACAGGACAGCCCGGCATGAACGGGGCGGATCAATTTTTCTGATGTGTGGACACAAAACTCCTGAATTGACGCGGGCGCGGGAATGGCGACACTGCCGCAAACCCTCGTTCCCGGAGACCCGCCATGGACCGTCAGGCCCCCCTGTTCACCCCCGTTCTGCTCGTGGGCTGTCTGATCATCATGGTCAGTTTCGCGGTGCGGGCGTCCTTTGGCGTCTTTCAGATCCCGATCGCCGAGGATTTCGGATGGCTGCGGAGCGAGTTTTCGCTGGCCATTGCGATCCAGAATTTGGCCTGGGGGATCGGCCAGCCCATTTTTGGAGCCATTGCCGAGAAAATTGGCGACCGAAAGGCAATAATCATCGGAGCGGTCGTTTACGCGGCCGGGCTGGTGCTGAGTGCGGGCGCCACCACGCCCTTTGAAATGCAGAGCTACGAGTGGCTGGTGGGCTTTGGTGTCGCAGGCACGGGCTTTGGCGTCGTGCTGGCCGTTGTGGGGCGGGCCAGTTACTCCGAAAACCGCTCCATGTCGCTGGCCATCGTGACAGCGGCCGGGTCGGCGGGGCAGGTCATCGGCGCCCCCACCGCTGAATTTCTGCTGGGGCTGATGCCATGGCAATCCGTGTTTCTGGTCTTTGCAGGCATCGTCCTTGCGCTGATCCTGTCCTTGCCGCTGATGCGGGCCCCGACGCCCGTGGGCAAGGCGGAACTGGAGGAGAGCCTGGGGCAGATCCTCGGGAAGGCTTTTCGTGACCCTTCCTATACGTTGATTTTTCTGGGTTTCTTCAGCTGCGGTTATCAGCTTGCCTTTGTCACCGCGCATTTCCCGGCCTTTGTGACCGAAATGTGCGGGCCGATCATGCCGGGGGGGATGCTGCATGGTCTGGGGATCACCACGACCTCGGCATTGGGGGCGGTGTCGATTTCGCTCATCGGGCTGGCCAATATCGCGGGAACCTTGCTGGCGGGCTGGGCGGGGAAATACTATGCCAAGAAATACCTGCTGGCGGGCATCTACACGGCGCGGACGATTGTTGCCGGTGCCTTTATCCTGCTGCCTATTACGCCGTTATCCGTCATTTTGTTCTCGGTCGCGATGGGGTCGTTGTGGCTGGCGACCGTGCCACTGACCTCTGGTCTGGTCGCGCATATCTATGGGTTGCGCTACATGGGGACCCTCTATGGCATTGTGTTCCTGAGCCACCAGATCGGTGGTTTCCTCGGCGTTTGGCTCGGGGGCCGCATGTATGACATCTACGGCGACTACACCATGGTTTGGTGGATTGGCGTGGGGGTTGGCGCCTTCAGTGCGATTGTCCACTTGCCGGTGCGAGAACGGCCGCTGGCCGAGGCCGTCGCCTGAGCCGCCGCGCCGCGCGGGAGGAGCTGATCAATAGCGTCCCTTGCTGTGGTTCTGGTGGATGAATTTGGCCACCTCCTGCGGATGGGTATAGACGATCCCATGGCCCGCGCCTTCGATCACCGTCTGTTTCGCTGACGGGTTCAAGACGGCCATACGTCCAATCACGTTGGCGGGGATTATTTTGTCGGCACCTCCCCAGATGGCGAGAACCGCAAGCCCCTTTCGGTTGAAAACGCGATGGTCCTCATCAAAAGGTTCGCGCAACAGGCCTCGCATCACAGCCAGATTGGACGGCAGGAACCCGCGCCGCCTGATCTGCGCGCGCTGCGCAGCGGTGACCGCCGCCGGGGTGTCGCCATCTGCCAGTTCAGTGTTGATATAGCGCCGCGCGACCATGGGGTAGGTCCATTTCAGGATGATGTCCCGAAGCCACGGATGTTCTTCTATATAGGCTGCGACGGGTGTCCGGGGGGTATGAAAGCCGACCGAGGCAATCAGGATCAACTGCCGCACCCGGGATAGGTTTTCGGCCGCAAAAGAGCTGGCAATGCAGCCACCCACGGAATAGCCGATCAGGATAAAATCCCCGACGATGCCTTCATGCGCCAGCAAATCCTGCAGCTGCTGATGGAAAAATGCGCGGTTCTGCGGACCGGGCACATAGTCGGAATAGCCGCGCCCATACAGATCGTAGATCAGGACTCGATACCCCATCTCCGAGAGCTGCTGCGCCAGTGGAACGATCCCTTCTGATGGCGTCGTGATTCCATGCACGCAGACCGCAACAGGTCCGCGAGCCGGGCCGATCCAACGAAAATGGGTCACGCCCTGCGTCAGTTCGGCAAAGCTGCCCGGGGCAGAGCGGCGCATCGTTTCCGTGATCGGTCTGCGAAACGCCTCCTGAACCGAGGGCAAGGACAGTATTCCGACTGCGAGGAAGGCAGGGATCAGCAGCCAGATCATGCAGCCTTGGTCCACAGATCAAGGATATATCGGCTTGTCATCAGGTCCAGATGGCCGCCGCCGCCGTTCTTGAACAGGGTGATCGCTGTCGGGTCGTAGGCCGCGAACCGGTCGAGCGCATAGAAATCCGCCAGCACGTCCTCGCGCGCCAAGGCCCCGGTTTCCAGCGGGATCCTGAAGTCTCCGATGTGGTCCAGCGTGGTGTCGAAACTGTCGCAGTAGATGCTCGATCGCGCCAGCGCGGTGTCATCGGCTTCGCGCATGTCGGGACGGTAGGCGCCGATCAGGTTCACATGCTGGCCCGGCCGGAGCCATTCGCCACGGATCACCGGCGTTGTGGACATCGTGCAGGTCAGGACAATATCGGCCGCGGGCACGGCCTGTTCGAGGTCCTCTGCGACCAGCGTGCCGGGGTATTTCGCGGCCAGGGTCTCGGCCGTGGCGCGGGTGCGATTCCACACCCGGATCTGTGCATCGGGATAGGCCGATGAAAACGCCTCGATCAACGTTGCGGCGACGGTGCCTGCGCCAATGATCAGGATTTCACGCGTGTCGGGGTTGGCAAGCCGCAGCGCTCCGAGCAGCGTATCGCCTGCGGTCTTCCATTTGGTGACAAGATGGAAATCGATCAGCGCCTCCAATTGCCCTGTGGCGTCGGAAAACAGCGATACGCTGCCGTTGACCCCCGGCAGGTCATGGCGGCTGTTGCCCGGAAAGATCGTTGCGGATTTTACCGCTATTCCCAACCCGTCGATCCAGGCCGAACGGGACAACAGCGTGTCGGTCCCGCGATAGAGAAACGTATCCCCCACTTCTGCCCTGGGGCGCGCGTGCCCGGCCGCAAGCGCCTCGGTCAATGAGATCCAGTCCAGCAGGGCCTCGCCCTCGTCAAACCCGATCTGAACCAGGCTCATCGGGCTTCCTCCTCGGTCAGCAGCCCCTCCGCGACCAGGCGGGCGGCCCAGGTCTCCGGGTGGTCGAACAAATGCGTTTTCCAGCCCCGCACGGCTGCGGCCGTGATGTTTTCCGGCTTGTCATCCGTGAACAGCAGCTCGTCCGGACGGCGCCCGGTTCCGACCTCCAGCTCCGAATATATTTCGGCCTCCGGTTTGATGCAGCGAAGATGCGCCGAGACAAAACTCTGGTCGAATTCCCGCAGGAACGGATAGGTGGTCTGGGCAATGACAAATGTCTCGGCGCCGAAATTCGTCAACGCGTAGACCGGCACCCCTTTTGCCCGCAGCGCGCGCAGCAGACGCACCGAATGCGGAATGCCCGGGCTCGCCATCTTGATCCAGCTGTCATGCCAGTGCCGGATTTCATCGGACCATTCGGGATGGCGATCCGCCAGCGCGTAGATCGTTGCGCGAAAGGGCGCGCCTCGGTCAACGTCGAGATTGCTGCCATGCAGATCCACCTCGTCAAAGAGAGCTTTGCGGCGCGCTTCGCCAATGAGATTGTCGTAGAAGCGCTCCGGCTCCCACTCGATCAGGACTCGTCCGATGTCGAAAACGACGGCGGTTATGGGCATGGGCTGGCCTTTCTAGCCGGAGGATCTGGGTCGGGGGCGTGTCGGTGCCCCGGGTGTGCGGGTCTCACGCCAGACTGAAACAAGACCGGCCCCGATAATCAAGGCCGAGCCGAGCCAGACCGAGCGATCAGGCCATTCGGAAAAGACGATCACGCCCCAGAAAACGGCAAGTGGCATGGCAATGTATTCAAATGGGGCAACGAGGCCTGCTTCGCATTGCCGGTAGGCTTGGCCCACCAGATAGCCGCCAATGGCCCCTGATACCCCGGCGATGGCAAACAAGCCCCATTCCGCCCCATGCGGCCAGGCCCAGGCCCGCAAGATCAAATCGGCAACCGGAGCACCCGTCGCCCATGCGCCATGGCCGAACAGCACTCCGGCCAGCGCGCTGATGACCAGGAACCCGAGGGTTGGATAGAAGGACAGGGTGGAGGCTTTGTCCGATCCGCCAGCGCGGCGGGTGAGAACATGCAGGGTCGCATAGCCGCAGGCGCCAAAGAAGGGCAGCAAAGCATAGGGTTGAAAGGTCTGCGCCCCGGGCTGCACGATGACGAGGATGCCCAGAAACCCGACCAGAACCGCCCCCCAGCGCCATGGCCCCACTTTTTCATGAAGAAACAGAACTGACAGTGTCGTGACAATCAACGGCGTGGCAAAGGCGATGGCGATCGCTTCGGCCAGGGGCAGCATCGCCAAACCGGAAAAGAAGCAGATGTTGGCGAAGGTCACGGCCGCGATGCGCAACAGATGGAGCTTTATGTTGCGGGTCCGCAGGACGCTATAGCCGCCTTCCAGCGGAATGATGATGACCAGCAGCAAAAGGAGCGCCACAACGGACCGGAAGAACACGACCTGATAGAGCGGATAGCTGTCAGACAGAAATTTGAAGGTCACATCAATGACAGAGAAAGCCGCAGCCGCGCCGATGGCTGCAAGAATGCCCAATGTATTGGAACTGACCAAGGTTGTGCGCATTTCCGGGCTCCTTCCCGGCGGTTGTGGCCCATGCTCTGCCCGAGGGCAAACAGATTGGCAGTGGGATACAATACAGAAGTGTACCAATTTCCGCTTGGTTCAGTTTTCAGGCAAGGCCGACCGGAGGCCAAGGCCCGGCGCAGAGAGGCCGCGTGCCGAAACGGAGCGGCTGCATTTCGGCCTGCGACAGGGGACCCAGGGCGCTCAAACGCGCTTGGCAGCCCGGATTTCCCGCTCAAGCGTGTCGAGAAAACGCGACCGGTCCGCCTTGCCGAAGCCCTTGCCGCCCCCCTGCATCCCCAAAGGGTTTGCCGCCCGCAAATCGGCCATCAAGTCGCGCATGGCAAGTTGCTGGCCGATATTGGTCGCCGTGAAGGCCTCGCCATTGTGGCGCAGCACCCGAGCGCCCGCCTCGATGCATTTGGCCGCCAGGGGGATGTCGCCGGTCACGACGATATCGCCCGGGCCGCAGCGATCCGCAATCCACATATCGGCCTCGTCGGCCCCTGCCGCAACGATCACGGTTTCCACCAGAGGGTTCTGAGAAGGGCGCAGCCCACCGTTGGAGACCACATACATGGTCAGCCCGTGGCGGGTCGCCACCCGCTCTGCCTCTGCCTTCACCGGGCAGGCATCCGCGTCAATATATAGTGCGCTCACCCGTCCGACTTGTCCTTGGCACCGCCCTTGGGTCCGGCTTTCGGCGCGGCTTTTTTCACGGGTGCTTTTTTGTCTTTCGCGGGTTTCTTGTCCTTGTATTCATCCGGGATCGGCATCCGGTTGAACGCGTCGAGGCCTGCAATCTTGTAGGCTTCTGCCAGGGTCGGATAGTTGAAGGTGTTCTGGACGAAATAGTCCACCGTGCCCTTCAGGTTCAGCACCGCCTGTGCGATATGGATCAGCTCGGTCGCGCCTTCGCCGACGATCTGCACGCCAAGGACACGGCGGGTTTTCAGCGAGAACAGCATCTTCAGCATGCCGTGCTCCAATCCCATGATGTGTCCGCGCGAGGTTTCGCGGAACCGCGCAATGCCGATCTCATAGGGCACGCCACGCTCTTTCAGCTCTTCCTCTGACATGCCGCAGGTCGACATTTCCGGCACGGAGTAGATCCCATACGGGAACCAGGGGCTTTCCGGTACGGTCGGGACATCCATCGCGTGGCAGGCGGCAACACGGCCCTGCTGCAGCGATGTGGAGGCCAGCGACGGGTGGCCGATCACATCGCCGGTGGCGTAGATATGGCCAACCTTGGTCTGATAGGTCTTGCGTTCGACCTGCAGGCGGCCGCGGTGGTCGGTTTCCAATCCCACCGCCTTGAGATTCAACCGATCCGTGTTGCCCATGCGACCGGCCGCGAACAAGAGCATATCGCCCCGCACATGACGGCCGTTCTCCAGTGTCACTTCGATGTGGTCGTCTTCGTCATCGATCGTCTCGATCGCCGAACCGAGGCGCAGATCGACACCGTTTTCACGGATCTGATGGGTGAATTCCTGAATCAGCGTGCGGTCGATGAAATCGAGAAAACTGTCGCGCGGCTCGATCAGTGTGACGCGCACGTCCAGGGCAGAGAACATGGTGGCGTATTCGACGCCAATGACGCCGGCACCGACCACGATCAGCGAGCGCGGGATTTCCTCCATTTCGAGGAACTCGTCCCCGTCCACGATGGTGCTGCCGTTGAAGGGCACATAGTCGGGACGATAGGTGCGGGTGCCGGTGGCGATCAGGAATTTCTCACCGGTCACGCGGGTGGTGTCGCCGGCCTCGATCTCCACCTCGACCTCGTTGGGTCCGATGAAATGCGCCATGCCCGCAAGCACTTCGACATGATTGCGGTTGAACTGATGTTCCAGCACGTCAACCTCATGGCCGAGGGTGATATCGAGGCGCGCCTTGAGATCGTCTGCCTTGATCTGGTCCTTGACCCGGTAGCTGCGCCCGTAAAAGCTGCGTTCGCGCCAGCCGGTGAGATTGAGCACCGTCTCACGCAGGGTCTTTGACGGCACGGTGCCGGTGTGAACCGAGACGCCGCCCAGGCGGTCCTTGCGGTCGATCACCAGCACGCGGCGTTTCAGCTTGGCCGCCTGGATGGCCGCAGTACGGCCCGACGGGCCGGAGCCGATGACGATCAGATCGTAGTCAAACCCGGATTTGGTCTCGGTCATTGCATTACTCCCGGTAGAGTGCATCCGCATGGAAGGCGACATGCTCCTCCATGAAGGTGGAAACAAAGAAATAGCTGTGATCGTAGCCCTTCTGGAGGCGAAGTGTTGCCTCCTGCCGCCTGTCCGCGACAGCCGCCGCAAAGGCACCGGGCCGCAGGAGGTCAAAGAACTGGTCACTGGTGCCGGTATCGATCAGCAGCGGGCCGTCAAAGCCTCTGTCCTGCATCAGCAGGGTGGCGTCATGCGGGGCCCATGTGCTTTCGTCCTCGCCCAGATAGGCGGTGAACTGCTTGCGCCCCCAGTCGCTGGCCGTCGGGTTGCAGATTGGCGCAAAGGCAGAGACAGACCGGAACCGGCCCGGCAGGTTCATTGCGAGCGTCAAGGCGCCGTGCCCACCCATGGAGTGGCCCGTGATCCCCTGACGGGACATGTCGAGCTCGAAGGTCTTCTCCAGAAGGCCCGGCAGCTCCTCGGCGATATAGTCCCACATCTGAAAATGCGGCGCCCAGGGCGATTGGGTCGAATTGACGTAGAAACCGGCGCCCTGACCCAGGTCATAGGCGTCGTCATTGGCGACACCCTCGCCGCGCGGAGACGTGTCGGGAAAGACGATGGCGATGCCCTGTTCGGCGCACCAGGCCTGTGCGCCCGCCTTGGTCATGGCGTTCTCATGGGTGCAGGTCAGGCCCGAGAGGTACCACAGCAGAGGCACCGGACCATCCCGCGCCTCTTCCGGCAGGAACAGACCAAAGGTCATATCGCATTTGGTGGTCGAGCTGGCGTGGCGGTAGACGCCCTGTATGCCGCCATAGGCCCGGTTCTCGGATACGGTTTCCATCGAAGACCTCCTGAGTTCGGTGTTGGGCCCATCGCTAACGGGGCGGGACGGATTAATCCAGTGTTGCCGCGTCGACTGCATCCCTTTTTGCGCGAGAAGGTTTCAAAAGGCTGAAGTCGTGGTTGCAGCGGCGTTATTTCACGCGGCAGCAGGCCTCAGAGCAACGTATTTACCCAGGCGATGACCAAGGGCACGGTGACAATGGACACCACGGTCGAAATCAGGATCGCCGCCGAGGCGCGTTGTGGGGCGACGCCATAGTGCTGGGCCAGCATGTAGACATTTCCCGCCACCGGCAGGGAGGCCGCAGAGATCGCCACTGCGGCAGAAAAAGGCGTCACGGGCATCAGCCACAAGACGCCGAACGCCACGCCTGCCGGATGCAGAACCAGCTTGGCAAAGCTGAGCCAGCCTGCAACCTCGATCCGTTCGGCGGATTTCGATGCCAGTGAGGCCCCGATCGCAAAGAGCGCGCCGGGGGTGGCCGCCCCGCCGAGAATGGCCAGGAAATCATTCATTGGCGTCGGGATCGGGATCTGGCCTGCAGACCAGGCAAGCCCCCCCACAATCGACAGGATCATCGGGTTCTTGAGCAGGCCAAGCCCCACCAGGCGCAGGGTCGCAAGGCTGAACCCCGCCCCCCGGTGAACATTGATCAAGACGACGATCAGCGAGGAGAAGACGACCAGATCCACGGCAAGCACGATCATCATCGGTCCCACGGCCGCCGCCCCGAACAGCAGCACCATCATCGGTATGCCGAGAAAGCCGACGTTGCCGATGGCCGCACATTGCGCCTCCACCGCTGCGGTCGAGATATCCTGTTTGCGCACAACCGCGACCATGGTGGCAATGACATAGACGCAAAGCGTGCCCACGAGGTAGCCGAGGATCAGGTTGGGGTCGAATATGTCGCCGAATGACAGGTTGGCAGCAAAGCGAAAGATCATGGCCGAGAGGGGAAAGAAGAACACGAATTTGGTCAGAAAGGCCGTTGCTTCTTCGGTGAAAAACCGTGTGCGACCGGCCCAGTAGCCCAAGCCGATGATTGCAAAAAAGGGAAGCGTGCGAAAAAAGATCTCGGTCATCGCAGCGATTGGTAACCTGAGCTGACCAAAATCAAAAGCGTTTTTGCAGGCCTGATTGATCGGGGGCCCGGCAGGATGCTTTTCTGCCGCCCGCTTCTGCGCTATGGCTGAAGCCCGCAAGAGTGACGGGACGGGACACTCTGTACGACGTTTACTTTTGCCAGTATTTGGCCCGTAATCGGCCGGTAATTTGAGTGTCGCCGTTTGGACGGGCAAGGGACAGCCCGAACGCGGTTCAACAGGGATGGGCAGGGAATGAACCAGAGTGCAGCCGTTCTGCGCACGGGGCGAAAGTTCGATCAGGTGCTTGAGGGCGCGCGCAAGGTTTTTCTGGCGGATGGCTTTGAAGGGGCCAGCGTGGATGATATCGCGCGCGTGGCCGAAGTGTCCAAGGCGACGCTTTACAGCTACTTCCCCGACAAGCGCCTGTTGTTCATGGAAGTGGCACGCAGCGAATGTGCCCGCCACGCCGGTCGGCATCTGGACATTCCCGAAGGGTCCAGCCCGGACGTGGTGCTGACCCAGGTTGCGCGTCATATGCTGTCGGTGATCCTGTCTGATTTCGGGCGCAAGATTTTCCGCATTTGCGTGGCCGAGACAGAACGCTTTCCGGATCTCGGACGGCAGTTTTTTGAAAGTGGCCCGCAGGTGGAGCGGGAAAAGCTCAAAGTCTACTTTGGCGAGGCAGTCCGCCGTGGCGAGTTGCAGATTGAGGATTTCGATATGGCCGCCGAGCAATGGATGGCGCTGTGTCGGGCCGATCTGTTCCCGCGATTGATTTTCAACATTCGCGACAGTGTCGATGATGACGATATGGAGCGCGTGGTGCGGGCCACGGTCGAGATGTTCCTTGCCCGCTATGGCGTGTCGCCCAGGGACTGAGGGCGCGCGCCGTGGCGTTTAATGGGTAATGAATTCATTCACATGCGCGCGATAGGTTTCGTGGCAGCTGTGGCAGGCCTGAATGAGATCCGGCAGGGTGCGGCGCAGGCCGTCCAGAGACCGCGTTTTCAGACCTTTTGCCGCGGCCTCGGCGCGTTTTGCACGCAGTTCAAAGTCCTTCCAGTTGGTCCAGATCTCCGGTCGGGCGTGCGCGTTCGGATCAAAGCGCCGTTTGCGAAATCGTTTTGGAATGCTGGCGGTCGTCGCGATCAGGAACCGCCTGGTTTTTCGCGCGTTCTGCCTGTCCAGAGGGATCCGACCGGCGCTCATGTCGGTGAGCGCGGTGAGGGCATTTTTCTGGCTGTTCATCAGGGCAATGCGTTTCTGGATGTGCTTGTCGGCGATGTGGGGCGTGCCGGTCGTCGCCGGGGCGCTGATCATCAGCGTCAGGACCAGCCCCAGGATCAGGGCCAAAGCCGGGGTTGGCCGGATCATGTCGCACCTGTGAGCGTGCAGCCTGTGAACATGCAGCCTGTGAACGCGCAGAGGGACTCCCGGATTGACCGAATCAAAATTATGGAACAAATACGGAACAAGAGATATTCCCTTCTCGGTTTATTGTGATGCGCCACGCCCCTGATTGCGTGGCGGCGTCGCACGTGTCGTCTGAACCTGTCACCGGGGCTGCCATGCCAAATCGCCGCATTCTGTCACTCTGGTTTCCGCGTCTCGGGGCGGAGCGTGTCTTGCGTGCAGAACAAGGCGGCATCAGCGGGCCGCTGGCCGTTGTGGGCGAAGTCTCCAACACGCAGGTTATTTCTGCGTTAAACGCCGAGGCGGAGGCGGCAGGACTGTGGGTGGGGCAACCTTTGCGGGATGCCCATGCCATGTATGGCGGGCTGATCACCCGCAGTCGTCAACCGATGGCTGAGGCGCGGTTCCTGACCGCTTTGCGGCGCTGGGCCGGGAAATTCTCACCCTGGGTGGCTGAGGCTCCACCAGAGGGTTTGACGATCGACCTGAGTGGCTGTGCGCATCTCTTTGGCGGGGAGGAGGCGCTTTTGCTGGCGGTGGAGCAGGATTGCGCTGATATGGGGCTGAGCGTGCAGATGGGGGTCGCGGACACGCTCGGCGCGGCCTGGGCTTTGGCGCGCTATGGCGGGATCGAGGCGGGCTCGGACCGCACCGGAGACGCGATTGACCAGGAGGCCCGGGCCACACGGTCGCGTGCCCATCGCCGTCCCGTGAAGGGCAAACACTGGACCAGAGGCGGCGCGCCCCCCCCTTCGGTGCATGCGCCGCGCAGCCATGTCCGGAGGGCGGCGCCGGGGCAGGCCTATGGCGTGCTGGCCCCTTTGCCGGTCGCGGCGCTGAGGCTCGATGACAATGTGGTCGCACAGCTCAATCGCCTTGGGTTGCGACGGATCGGGGATCTGCTGGGACAGCCCCGCGCCAGCCTTGGCCGTCGTTTTGGGCGCGGGCTGGTTCTGCGACTGGATCAGGCGATCGGGGCCGCGCCGGAACCGATTTCGCCCGCCCGCGCCCCGGAGCATTTTGCCGTCCGCTTCAGCCTGCCGGAGCCGATCGGTCTGATGGAGGATATGATGGCTGCGATCGACCGCCTGCTGCCCCGGCTTTGTGCCCGGTTGGAAGATCGCGGTCTGGGCGCGCGTGTTCTGCGGCTTGAGGCGCATCGCACCGATCAGGCGGCAGAGGTGGTGACGCTGGCCCTGGCGCGCCCGACCCGGGACAGCACGCGGATGCGCCCGCTGCTGCAATTGAAGCTGGACACCATCGACGCGGGCTTTGGCATAGATGTGCTGCGGCTGGAGGCCACGCAGGTGGAGCGGCTGCACGCTGCTCCCCATACGGGTCATGCTGCGGCAAGCGACAAGGCCCGCGCCCGTATGGGGGGGGCGGACAATCGGGAACTTGAGGATCTGATGGGCCGTCTCGGGGCCCGGATGGGGCTGGAAAACATCACCCGCCGCCATCCGGTGGACACTCATATTCCGGAAAAGACGGCGCAGGTCATGGCCGCGGCCTGGAGTGACCCTGTACAGGGGTGGCCTCATCCCCGTCGCCCGCGCCCGTTGATGGTGTGGGCGCCCGAGCTGGTCATGGCAGAGGACGTGCCGAAGCTGCCTGTACGATTTCGCTGGCGGGGCCGCGACTGGGTGCTGGCCAGAGCCACAGGGCCGGAACGTATCGCGCCCGAGTGGTGGCTGGAGGATCCGCAGTGGCGCAGCGGGGTTCGGGATTACTGGGACGTGGTCACCGAATGCGGCGCGCGGCTATGGCTCTATTTTGCCCATGGGGGCGTCGCGTCACGGGGCTGGTTCTGCCATGGCGCATTTGCCTGAGGCCTGGCCAGACACAACATTGCGGTGTGCGACGAAGTGTTGGTGATGGGCAAGCGCCGGAACAAAGGCTAGGATCCTCATATGGAAACACCCCGGTTTGACATTCTCGGACAGGCGATCAGCGATGCGAGCCGCACGCGGATGCTATGCGAACTGATGGAGGGGCGGTCTTTCACCAACAAGGAACTGGCTGGTGCCGCCGGTATTACGCCGCAAACCGCGACCGCTCATCTGCGTCTGCTGCAGCACGCCGGTCTGGTGATCGCGCAAAAGCGGGGACGATGCGTCTATCACCGCCTCTCGGGGCCGGAGGTCGCGCAGGCACTGGAGCAATTGGCGGCGATTGCACCGGCAGACAGCCTGTATCGGGCGCAGCGGCGCAAGGCGGGGGGGCTGGCCGAGGTGCGCAGCTGCTATGATCACCTTGCGGGCCCGCTGGCGGTCGCGATGACCGAGGCGCTGATCTCGCGTGGGCACCTGCGAGAAGAAAACGGCGGTTTTGTCCCGCTTGCAGGACCAATTTGGGGGCAGCTTGGTGTAGATCTGCCGCAGCGGGCAGGGCGCACGCCCTTTGCCCGGCCCTGCATGGACTGGACCGAGCGGCGCCTGCATATTGCCGGGCCGATGGGGCGCCAGATCCTGACCCGGGCCCTGGAGGCGGGTTGGTTGCAGCGTCCGCAGCGCGGGCGCGGGCTGGAGGTGACGCCATCGGGACAGCGCGCGCTGCGCGAGATATTGGGGATCGGCGGGCAGCCGGGTCAAATAACTGTGTCACCCGCGCGCGAAGAGGCTTGATTTGGCGGCCAAATGACTTGACGTTGGACCGCATGAGTTATCAATCTACCGGGTCTTTCCCGACCCCCCCCTATTCCGAGCAGGTTGCATTTCACCGGCGGGAGCTGTCGATCATCCTGTCGCTATACGGGCGCATGGTGGCCGCGGGGGAATGGCGGGACTACGGCATTTCGACACTGCGCGATCTTGCTGTGTTCTCGGTCTTTCGACGCACGGCCGAAAATCCCCTCTACCGCATCGAGAAACGGCCCAAGTTACGCAATCGGCAGGGTCAATATGCGGTTGTTGGCATGGACGGGCAAATTCTGAAACGGGGCAATGATCTGGCCACAGTGCTGCGGGTGCTGGAGCGCAAGCTGATCCGCGCAGTCGATTGACGCGCCGCCGCCCGGGGTGGCGTCTGTTCTAGCGTATCCGCCTGTGCGCCGTGACGGGCCCGTCCCCCTGCGCTTCGATCCGCGCAATCGCAGCCATCACCGGCTCTGACGCAACGGCCATGGCATGTACATTCGCATGCAGGAGGGTCTCAGGATCGCGGAGCCAGGCGACATGTCCCTTCCAGAACAATAGATCCCCTCTTTGAAAATCGCTGCCCGCAGGCAAGAGGGTGCCCAAAGCGGCCTCTTGCGGGCCACTGTCACCGGGGCATTCGATGCCGCAAAGATGACAGCAAAGCTGCACCAGGCCGGAGCAATCGATGCCGAACCGGCTATTGCCGCCCCAGAGGTAGGGTGTGCCAAGGAGCGTCTCGGCAAGCGCGACGGGATCGGCTGCGGTCTCCGTCAGAGGGGTGAGATGCGCAAGCGGCACGTAGCCTTGCTCGGTTTCCGCAAACCGCTCGACGATATCAGTGACCGCGACCTGACTGCCAAGGCTCAGGGACAGGGTTTCGGCCGATTTGAAATCCGGGCGGCTGTAGACATGGGTGGCGGGGGCGCTGATCCAATGGCTCATCGCGACGGGCGGTGCCAGATGATCCGCAGGCACCCAGCCGGTGTAGCCATCCCTGACCGCGCGCAGCTGGCACCACTCACCCTGCCGCGCGAGGATTTCTACCGCCGCCCCCATCAGGACCTGGCGTGCGCGGTCGCCGTCCGGATGCGTGCGCAAGTCCGCCACCGGTCTGCAGATGCGGGCCAGGGTCATTTGCTGTCCCTGTGGTCCGCCAACATCTGTGGCAGGGCTTCGAACAGGGCCCGTATGCCTTGACCGATGCCGCCCTTGGGGCGCGCGGGTTGATTGGTCTGGCTCCAGCTGAAGATGTCAAAATGCATGTAGCGGGCGTCGCCTGCAAACCGGCGCAGGAAGAGAGCCGCGGTGATGGCACCGGCAAACCCGCCTGAGGGCGCATTGTCGAGATCGGCAATGCCGGGTTCGATCATGGCCTCATAGCTCTCGTGAAAGGGCAGGCGCCAGACCGGATCGCCCGCCGCGACTGCCGCTGACGCGAGGGCCGATGCATCCCTGTCGCGATCGGTGAAGAACGGCGCGAGGTCTGCTCCGACCGCGACCCGGGCGGCCCCGGTCAGGGTCGCCATGGAGATCAGCAGATCGGGGCTTTCTTCCGCCGCCAGCGCCAGGGCGTCCGCCAGGACCAGTCGGCCCTCGGCATCGGTATTGTTGATTTCTACCGTCAGCCCCTTGCGGGAGCTGAGGATATCGCCGGGGCGGAACGCCGGGCCGGAGACTGCGTTCTCCACCGCGGGTATGAGCACCCTCAGACGCAGAGGCAGACCGGTTGCCATGATCATATGGGCCAGGCCCAGCACATTGGCGGCGCCACCCATGTCTTTTTTCATCAGCCCCATGCTGGCGCCGGGTTTGAGGTTGAGACCGCCGGTGTCAAAACAGACCCCCTTGCCGACCAGAGTGAGCGTCGGCCCTTCGGTTCCCCAGCGCAGGTCAATCAGCCGCGGCGCACGGTCAGACGCCCGGCCAACGGTGTGAATCAACGGAAAATTCTGCGTCAGCAAATCGTCGCCGGTGAGTGTCGACACACTGGCGCCATGCTCGATTGCCAGAGCCTCGACGGCTGTTTGCAGCTCTGCGGGTCCCATATCCTCGGCGGGGGTATTGATCAGCGTGCGCGTGAGACATTCACCGGCGGCGATCCCTTCGATCCGCTTCGCATCGACGCCCTCGGGCGCAACCAACCTTGCCTTGGCCCCCTTTGATGGCGCGTAGCGGTCAAACGCGTAATGCGCCATCAACCATCCAAAGCACTCCACCTCGGCAGACAGATCAGCAGGCAGGCTATTGGCAAGGGAGTAGGTGCCTTCCGGCAGTTTGGCCGCCGCAGCAGCCAGCACAAATCGGTTGCGCGCGCGTGATTTGGCCGTCCCGGTTCCAATCAGCGCCCCGGTCGGGGTGCCGTCCGGTCCGGGAAGGACCAGAACCTGCCCCCAGCTGCCGGTGAACCCCATCGCCCGGGCCCAGGACGCGATCTGAGGCGTCTGAGTGTCGAGCCAGTTCAGACATTCCGCTTCTTCAACAAGGTGAAGGGGAAGGCTGGCCTCGGTGGGCACGGCAAAATTCGGCTGCATGGACAGGTCCTCTTTGCATGGCTTTGGTCGCTAGACCTTTGCCGTCAGAGTATCCGTCGCAGCCGCCGCCGCAAGCCCAACCGGGCCGACTTTATGTACAAGCGCCCGACGGGCACTTTATTCAGATGGACATGTCATGCTGTTCCCAGACCGCGGTCAGAGAGCTCTCTCCGACCCGGATCAGGCGAAACAGCGTCGCGGCCACCGCCGGCGAATCATCTGCGTCGATTGCCGTTGTCACATCCCGTGCGATGCTGGCCATGGCGATCATGCCGATCTGCTCTGAGATTGCGATCAGGGATCGCGCGCTCTTGCGCAGGTTTTCGACATCATTCTGCCGCCACAGACGTTCGCAATGCGTGAGACGCACGGCGAGTTCCTCTATAGCGCGACATACAACATCTTCGGCACTTGTTTCGCCAAGCTGTGAGTAGAGATCGGTCAGCTTTTGCGGGTCCAAGTGGACATGTTCCCTATGATTGACTGTTAAAATGTTGGCCACCACAATTCACCCTGTATTCGGTATGCCCCCACGGCATAGGCCCAATCTGAGCCCCACTGGTTGTCAAAAGGTTTCCAAGGGCTGCGTATATCTCTCGAATTTGGTATGAATTGGGGCTATCAAGCCGGACAGTCGACAAACCGAGGTGTATGCAAATGGACTACGCTAAACCCCTGCCAAGCTATCTGGTAACCCGGTATCATGGTTGGAAAGCCACATCCTACCAGGAAAATCAGGGCTGGTACCGGCGCCTGGCCAAAGAAGGTCAGCGCCCGCGTGCCATGGTGATTTCATGCTGCGACAGCCGCGTGCATGTGACGTCGATATTTGGTGCAGACCAGGGCGAATTCTTCATTCACCGCAACATCGCCAATCTGGTGCCGCCCTATGCGCCGGACGGCGATCACCACGGGACATCTGCCACGGTGGAATATGCCGTGACGGTTCTGAAAGTTGCGCATCTCATCGTGCTGGGGCACTCGCAATGTGGCGGGGTTCAGGGCTGTATTGACATGTGCAAAGGCCATGCTCCGGCGCTGGAAGAGAAAACCAGCTTCGTCGGACGCTGGATGGATATTCTGAAACCGCGCTTTGCAGAGGTGGAAGACATCGAAGACGAACATGAACAAGCGCGTCAGTTCGAACGCCAGGCTGTTGTGGCGTCGCTGGAAAACCTGATGACCTTTCCATTCGTCAACGCGGCGGTGACGGCGGGCGAGCTGAGTTTGCATGGTTTGTGGACCGACATCGGCGAGGGCGGGCTTGAATGCTATGATCCAAAGAGTAACGGATTTGCTCCGGTCTGATCCGCCCGTAATTCGCCAGTGATCTGCCTGTGACGGGCTTTGCCCTGATCTGACGGGGGGATTGTTCGGCCGCCGCCTTTTCGCGCCCCGTTTCCGGTCGCAGCCCCGAGGTTTTGGCATATGTGACTGCCTCTGAAGGGGGGCGGACATATATGCGCTCACCGCGTGATGCGATCCGGATGGACCTTTGCGCGCTTTGTCCTGCGTGCGGCGGCCGAAAACGGCGCGCTCAGGGCTGTTTTTCGGAAAACCAGCGCAACAAATCGGCGTTATTCCACGTTTCGCGCCGATTGGCGGCTTTCAAACCCGGGGCATAGGCTATATCACACCGCAGCCGGCCATGAGGTCGGCCTATATTGGAGAATTTATCATGGGTTATCGCGTCGTTGTCGCCGGCGCCACGGGCAACGTGGGCCGTGAAATGCTGAATATTCTGGCGGAACGCCAGTTTCCAGTGGATGAGATTGCCGTTCTGGCCTCTCGCAGATCGCTGGGAACAGAGGTCACATTTGGCGACAAGACATTGAAGACCCAGGATCTCGACACGTTCGACTTCACCGGTTGGGATATGGCCTTGTTCGCCATCGGGTCCGACGCGACCAAGACCTACGCGCCGAAGGCTGCAAAGGCGGGATGCGTCGTGATCGACAACTCCTCGCTGTATCGATACGACCCTGACGTGCCGCTGATCGTTCCGGAGGTGAACCCACAGGCCGTCCATGGGTTTGCCAAGAAGAACATCATCGCCAACCCGAACTGCTCGACCGCCCAGATGGTTGTGGCGCTGAAGCCCCTGCATGACCGGGCCAAGATCAAGCGCGTGGTCGTCTCGACCTATCAGTCCGTTTCCGGCGCCGGCAAGGAAGGCATGGACGAGCTGTGGGACCAGACCAAATCGGTCTATAATCCGACGACCGATGTGCCGCCGAACAAATTTCAAAAGCAGATCGCGTTCAACGTGATCCCGCATATCGACGTGTTCATGGACGACGGCTCCACCAAGGAAGAGTGGAAGATGGTCGCCGAGACCAAGAAGATCATCGACCCTTCGATCAAGCTGACCGCGACCTGTGTGCGGGTGCCGGTCTTCGTCGGCCACTCCGAGGCGATCAATATCGAGTTCGAGGACTTCCTCGACGAGGATGAGGCCCGCGATATTCTGCGCGAAAGCCCGGGCATCATGGTCATCGACAAGCGCGAGGCCGGGGGCTACGTCACGCCGGTCGAATGCGTCGGCGATTTTGCCACATTCATCAGCCGCGTCCGTCAGGATTCGACAATCGACAACGGGCTGAACCTCTGGTGTGTCAGCGACAACCTGCGCAAGGGCGCAGCGCTGAACGCGGTACAGATCGCCGAGTTGCTTGGCCGCGAAGTCCTGAAAAAAGGCTGACGCGCCAATCGGCTGAAATCGGATCGAAAGGGGCGTCCTGCGGGGCGCCCCTTGCTTTTGACGGTGACGCACGCCAGCCTCGGGCATTGATTGCAATTGCAGGTGAAACCGATGCGCTTTGTCTTGTCCCTCTCCGCGATGCTGATGGCCTCTGCCGCCTCGGCCGATACATTTACCGTTGCAAGCCGGGTCAGCGCCGTGACGGTATATCCGAGCGAGGCACTGATTACGCGCAAAGCAGAATTGGACCTGCCTGCCGGACGTCACCGCATTGTGGTCCGGGGGCTGCCCTATGTGGATCTTGTCAGCATGCTGCAGGTCAACCACCCCGGTCTGGAGCGCGTCGGGCTTTTCCTGCGGGAGGATTTCCCGGTGCTTGAAGACCCCGACACGCCCGAGCGCGCCGCCGCAGAGGCGCGGGTGAACGAGATCGAGGCAGAGATCGCCGCCGTCCGGCGCGCGGTCGCCGAGGCGCGCCTCGATGCAGAGGGGGCCGAGGCCGTTGTCGGCTTTCTGGAGCAGATCGGCCGCGCCAAGGCGACCGTTTTACCCACGGCAGAGCAGTTGCAGGATCTGGTCGACACCCTTGCCGCGCAGACGGCAGCGGCACATGAAACCATCCTTCGGTCCGAGGCCGAGAGCGCGGAGATTCAAAGGCAGTTGCAGGATCTGGAGGTCCGGCGTGCGGCGGCTCAGGCGGAACTCGACGCGGTGTCCCAGCAAAAAGAAGAGCGCCTGTATCTGGCGCTCGACGTGGTGGCGGCCAGTGACATCAGCGTGCCAATCACCATTTCCTATCCCGCCTATGATGTTTCATGGTCACCGTCGTATGAATTCGACCTGAAGACGGGCTCTGATCCCGACATTACCGTGCGCCGCGATATCAGAATCACCCAGGATACCGGCGAGGATTGGACCGAGGTGGATCTGCGGGTCTCGACCTCGACGCCGGGCCAGCGGACCACCGGGACGCGGCTTTACCCGGAGTTGCGGCGCATCGAGGATCCGGAGCAGCTGCAGAAATCCGATCAGGACCAGCGGCTTTTCAACACGCGGGCGGAACCGCTCAATGATGTGGCGCTGATGGTCGAAGAGGATGTAGGTCGGGTCGCGGTGGCGGTGGGCGAGGCGGGCGTGACCTATCACTTTGGCGAACCTGTGAGCATCCGGTCCACATCCGAACTGGTGTTCCTGAGCCTCTCGCCTGTCACATTCCCGGCAGAGGTCTCTGCCATGGCCGCTCCGATGTGGGACCGGACCGCCTATCGGGTGGCAAAGATCACGAACGACACCGGGCAGGAACTGTTGCCCAGTGACGGGGCCGCGTTCTTCATCGACGGAGAGCTTGTCGGACGCCAGCGATTTGACGGATTGATTGCCGAAGCAGAGGCGGAATTGGGCTTCGGCCCTATCGACGGTTTGCGCATCAGTCGCGCGGTTCTGGATCAAAGCGAAGGCGGCCGTGGTGTGATCAGCCGCAGCAATCAGCGCAACGCCACGGCTGAAATCGAGGTCGAGAACCTGACCCAAGAGGCCTGGGCGCTGCGCATCACCGACCGCGTTCCCTATTCCGAGCAGGAGGACCTGCAAGTCACCTGGTCGGCCAGCCCGACGCCGACCGAGGTGAACGTCGACAAACAGCGCGGGATCCTCGCGTGGGATCTGGATTTGCAACCCGGATCAACCCGCGTCATCACGCTGAACACCCGCCTAGATTGGCCCGAAGGCAAGGTGCTGCGCTAGTGGGTGGACAGTGATGGTTCGTTTGAAACCGCCACAAACTTTATCTTTGGGCCAAGTCCGGAACGTGCGAGCGCCGCATTTTCGCCATTCTGACAGGTAGTCTTGATCGGGAGTGGACCGGAGGGTGAACCATGAGCGACAGTGACGTGAAAACATCGACCGACAGCGAAGACCTTGCCTATAGCCAGACACCTTGGGGCTGTGCGCAGATGCGACAGCGACTGGATTCAGAGGCAATGATGATGCTGCGGATCAGTCTCAACGAACCGATGGACAAGGCCGATAGCTGGCCCTCGTTGCGGGATCTGCTGCGGGGCAAGGGGTTTGACATGTTGTCCCGTGAGGGACGCCTGCGGTTGGTCGATCTTCAAAGCCGGGTGGAAATCTGCACGTTCGGACTGCTGGGTCATCCTCGGGTCGAACTTGAAAAACGCTTTGGTGGCTATCCGCAAATGCACTGAAGGCGCGGAAGACAGGCAAGCGAGGCTATGGCTTGGCCGGTGGAGTTTCCTCCGGCACAGCCAGTCTTTCGACCTGATTTTTTTATCGCCTGATCTTCGATGCGCGCAGCCTATGTCTGCGGGGTCCATTTCGCGGCCAATGCGCGTGCAGCCTGCGCCAGGATCAGGATGTCAATTCCGACCGCCAGGAATTGTGCGCCCATCTCCGCGTAGGCCGTGGTGGCATCCTCTGTCACCCCGAGAATTCCCGGCGCCTTGCCCGCCGCTTTGATGCGACTGATCGCATCCGCTATAGCGGAACGCACCTCCGGTTGAGCAGAATCTCCCTGATACCCCATGTCGGTTGACAGATCGGCGGGCCCGATGAATATCCCGTCGATGCCATCGACAGCCAATATGGCATCCAGGTTTTCCAGACCCTTGCGATTTTCGACCTGCAGCAGCAAGCAGATCTGCGCATCGGCCGTCGGTATGTAATTGGGGACGCTGCCATAGCGCGAGGCCCGCGCGCCCGCAGCGCCAACGCCGCGGGTTCCCTCTGGCGGATATCGGCAGGCACGGACCAGTTCCGCAGCCTGTTCGGCGGTCTCGACCATGGGGACCAGCACCGATTGCGCGCCTGCATCCAGTACCTGCTTGATGATCCATGTCTCGCCAATGGGCACACGCACCACCGCTTCGGTCGGCGAGGAGGCCAGGGCCATCAACTGGTCGCGGATCGAGCGGATATCGTTCGGTGCATGTTCACCATCGATCACCAGCCAGTCAAAACCGGCAGTGCCCATGATCTCGGCCGTGACGGCCTCGCCGAAACTCGACCAGCAACCGATCTGGCGGGAGCCATCGGCAAGAGCTTGTTTGAAACGGTTCAGCGGCGCGGCCATGGCGTACCTCTAGTGTTGTGCAAATGAAATCTCGATGGCGCCAAACGGGCCGAAGTCGGCGTGGATATGGGTGCCGGGCGGGCATTCGACGGGGCGGACAAACGATCCGGATAACACGATATCGCCAGGCTCGATCTGTTGTCCATAGTCGGCCATTCGCCGCGCGAGCCAGAGGACAGAGGTCACCGGATCGTCCAGCACCCCGGCGCCAAGGCCGGTTTCCTCCACCTCGCCGTTGCGTTTCACGATCACACCGACACGGCGGAGATCCTGAGCGTCGATGGGGTGACGCTCCGTGCCTGTCACGATACCTGCGTTGGCGGCATTGTCGCTGATGGTGTCGGTGATGATCCGCGCCTGCCCGGTTGCCGGATCGCTGCGCCGGATGCGGGTGTCGAGGATCTCCAGCGCGGGGGTGACGTAATCGGTTGCGGCGATAATGTCGGCCGCTGTGCAGTCTGCACCGGAGAGGGGGGATTTCATTACAAAGGCGATTTCGGCCTCCACTCTTGGCTGGATAAAGCGCCGGGCGGGCACGATGGTTGCGCTGGGGAATG
Source organism: Alphaproteobacteria bacterium MedPE-SWcel (assembly GCA_001874255.1). GTDB lineage: Bacteria > Pseudomonadota > Alphaproteobacteria > Rhodobacterales > Rhodobacteraceae > Epibacterium. The sequence continues at coordinate 15,241 of MPDC01000009.1, read as the reverse complement.
CCATATCATCCAGCAGCACGCCGCTGTCGGGGGTGGTGATGTTCAGCGCCTGTTGCATGGCCCGGCTGGTCAGCCCGATTTTCCAGCCGATTTTCCGGCGCCCGTTCAACAGCTTTTGCGTCACCAACGCCTGTTGCACCGCATAGGCGTCATCGAGGGTCATGTCAGGGTAGGTCAGGGACAGAAGACCGCATTGGTGCCCTGTTTCCTCAGCCTGAAGGAGCGCTCGGGCGGCGTCTTTGTGCTGCTCCGGGGTCACGTCTCATCCTCGACGGTGTTGGTCAGGGTTCCGATGCCTTCGGCCTCAACTTCGATCACATCGCCGGGGCTGAGAAATCTGGGCGGATCAAAGCGCGCACCGGCGCCGGTGGGGGTTCCGGTGATGATGATGTCGCCGGGCACCAGCGTGGTGAAGGTGGAAATATATGCGATCTGGCGGCGGATCGGGAACAGCATGTTGGAGGTGCGATCATCCTGTCGCAGCTCTCCGTTCACTTTGGTCGTCAGCCGAATGTCATCCAGCTGTGCCGGCGCGGTAAACGGGACCAGCCAAGGGCCGATGGCACCGGAAGAGTCCCAGTTCTTGCCCTGCGTCACATTGAACTTTGCATGCCGGACCCAGTCGCGGATGGTTCCTTCATTGCAGAGGGTCAAGGCCGCGATGTGACCATAGGCGTCGGCTTCTGCGATCCGGCGTCCCCCCTTGCCGATCACGATGGCGATCTCGCCTTCATAGTCGAGCTGGTGACTTTCGGGTGGCCGGATCAAGGCACGGTCCGCACCGGTGAAACTGCGCGCAAATCGCGGGAACAATGACATATTGGGCGGAGCGTCCTGACCGTCCTTGTACTCGGCATTCCGGTTCGGAAAGTTGACCCCGACGCAGATGATTTTTTCTGGTCGCGGAATGGGGATCTGAAAGGTGATCTCGGACAGGGCGTGGGTCGGGGCGCGGCCCTGGGCTGCCGTTGCAAGTGTGTGAAGCCCATCGGCCTCGATCACCTCGCGCAGGGTGGGCCAGTGCGGAAACTCTGCCGACAGCGGGATCGCGCCGGTCTCTGTGATGGCCCCGTAGACCGTGCCCTGACCGGCGGTATAGGTGGCAAAGCGCATCAGCTCAGGCTCCGTGCGATCTCGCAAATGACATCATGGGCCATCATCACGTCTCCTTCGGTTGTTTCAAATGTGCCGGCCTGAAACCGGATGACCAATTTGCCGTCGACACGGGTCTGGGTCAGGTAGATACGGCCGTCGTCGTTGATCTTGTTGACCAGATCGAGGTTCAGCGCGTCCAGATCCTCGGCGTCATCCCGCAGGTATCGGAACGTCCAGAGCGACCACATCGGCGGGGTGACACTCTCGAAATCCGGCTCGGCGACCAGCTTGTCGTGAAGCTGCCCGGACCACGCGATGTGATTGCGAATGCGACTCCTGAGGCCGTCAAGGCCGTAGGTGCGGATCAGAAACCAGATTTTCAACGCGCGAAAGCGGCGGCCCAGGGGGACGGACCATTCGGAATAGTTGATGATGCCATCGTGGCCGTGGGTCTTCAGGTATTCGGGGCTGATGGCGAGGGTCCGCACGAGGTCATCCGGGTTCCGCAGGAAATGGGCGGAGCAGTCGAATTGCACCCCGAGCCATTTATGGGGGTTGAAGACGATGCTGTCCGCGCCCTCGATGCCCGGCCAGTAGTCGCGAAATTCCGGGCAGATCATGGCAGAGCCCGCCCATGCCGCGTCGACATGCGTATAAAGCCCGTGTCTTGCGGCGACCGCGATACAGTCTGTGATCGGATCTGTGGCCCCGGTTCCCGTCGCGCCGACACAGAGAATGACGCCGGCGGGCAAAAGGCCTGCAGCCTTGTCCGCAGTGATGGCAGCGTCGAGGGCCGCGGGATCCATGCCCCGCCAGTCACCGGTGATGGGGACGCGTATGAGGTTGGCCTGCCCGATACCTGCGACCCAGATGGCGCGATCGACGGAGGTATGGACTTCGCTGGAGCAATAGATGCGCAATTTCGGCTGACCCGCAAGACCCTGTTGATTGCCCTGCCAGTCGAGGGCGCGTTCACGCATGGTGAGCACGGCGGCCAGGGTGGCCGAGGAGGCGCTGTCCTGAATGACGCCCTGAAACGCCTCCGGCAGGCCCAGTGACTGGCGGAGCCAATCCATCATGCGGGTTTCCATCTCGGTCGCCGCAGGCGAGGTCTGCCACAGCATGCATTGTGGCGCGATGGCAGAGGTCAGGAACTCTGCCAGCACCGAGGGGGCGGCGGCGTTTGATGCGAAATAGGCGAAAAAGCGCGGATGCTGCCAATGGGTGATGCCGGGCATCACGGTGTTTTCGAAGTCGGCAAAAATCACATCCATGGCCTCGCCCTGGTCGGGCGGGCTGGCCGGCAGCGCGTTGAGCATGTCTCCCGGCAGAGTTTGCGCGCGCACTGGCCGGTCGCCGACGGTCAAATGGTAGTCCTGTGCCCAATCGGCGACCTTTCGGCCCCACCCTGCGAATTCGTTCCAGTTCATCTTGTGTCTCCTCGGGGCCTCGGTTTTGATCCGGGCGCTGTAGGCGGTTTGATCAAGGGGCGATGATGGGCTGCGCGCTCAGGTCGCTGTCGCGGGTTTCGGCTCCCTTGAAATTCGATCCCTCTTCAAACCAGCTGCGCGGGGCAGCTGCGCCCCACAATGTCTGGCGTTGAGGATCGGTGAGCGACCATTTGATCGGCTCCAGATCCGGGTCGACTGTCTGGTAGTCAGAGCAATAGATTTCGATCCGGTGACCGTCAGGGTCGCGGACATACAGGAAAAAGGCGTTGGATATTCCATGCCGGCCGGGGCCGCGTTCGATATTGGCAACGTAGCCGGTGGTGGCCATGAGATCGAGCAGGTCGATGATGTTGAGGGGGGTCGGCACCCAAAACGCAGAGTGGTGCAGGCGCGGGCCCGTGCCATTGGTGAAGGCGACGTCGTGCACACCGCCCTTGCGGTGCATCCAGGCGGCCCAGACCCGGCCGCTGTCGTCGTCTTCGGTGTATTCGGTCACCCGAAAGCCCATCTCGCCATAGAAGGCGACGGCGGCGTCGACATCGGAAGAAAACAGATTGAAATGATCGATCCGGAGTGGCTTTACCCCTTTGTAGAGCCTGTATTGCTGATGGATTGGCGGCAGGCGATCCATCTTGACATAGAATTCCAGCGGAACACCCCATGGGTCGCGGGTCCGCAGAACCGGGCCCATGAAGGGGCGGTCCTGCCATTCCACCGGCAGGCCCTTGGCGGCAAAGAAGGCCTCGGCTTTCTCCAGATCCGGCAGGTCATATAGTTTGAAACCCAGGCAGGCCACATCGGTGCTCTTGGCCTGTCGCAGGATCACACAGTGGTGGCCGCGCTCTTCCATGGCGCGCAGGTAGACGGCGCTGTCATCCTCATGGGTGACCTGAAGGCCGAGGATGTCAGAATAAAATGCACGGGATGCGGCCAGATTGGAAACCTCGTATTCCACATGGCTGAGACGCAGGATGTTGAAGGGGGGATAGAGGGTCGGGGCGGGAACGGGCATGTCGTCTTTCCTCCGAATTGACAGGCCTTCCGGGGTGGGTGCGGGCGAGGGGCTCTGCCCCTCACACTCCCCGAGGTATTTGACAAAAGATGAAGCGGATCAGGCGCCAAGGCGGGGGATCTTGTGCTGTCCCGTTGCGAATCCGATGTGTTTTTGTTCCATGTAGAAGTCGAAACTCCAGTCGCCGCCATCGCGGCCAATTCCCGAGGCTTTGACGCCGCCGAAGGGCGTCGGGAGGTGGCGGACATTTTCCGAGTTCACCCAGATCATCCCGGCCTCCAGCTGGTGTGAAAACCGCATGGCGCGCGTGATATCATTGGTCCAGATGTAGCCGGTGAGACCGTAGGGCGTGTCATTGGCCTTGGCCAACGCGTCCTCTTCGTCTTTGAAGCGGATCATGGTCAGAACCGGGCCGAAGATTTCCTCTTGTGCGATGGCCATGTCATTGGAGGCATCGGTGAAGAGCGTGGGGGTGACGAACCAGCCCCGATCCCCGTGGCGGGGGCCCCCTGCGGCGATGGTCGCGCCTTCGCGGAGGGCAGTGTCGAAATAGGACGTCACCTTGTCAAAGTGGACCTTGTGGATCAGCGGGCCGACCTCTGTCGCTGGATCCAGTGGGTGGCCGACCCGGATTTTCTTCACCCGGTCTATCAGCTTGGCCTCGAACCTGTCGGCAACGCTTTCCTGGATCAGAAGGCGCGAAGAGGAGGTGCAGCGTTCGCCATTCAAGGAGTAGATCATGAAGATCGCCGCATCGAGCGCCCGGTCGAGATCGGCGTCGTCAAAAACGACAACCGGGTTTTTGCCACCGAGTTCGAAATGCGCGCGTTTCAGCGTGGGGGCGCCCTGGGCCATGATCATGGAGCCGGTTCTGCTTTCTCCGACAAAGGCGATGGCTTTGATGTCGGGGTGCTCCGTAAGTGCTTTTCCCGCTTCCTCTCCGTAGCCGTTGACAAGGTTCCACACCCCGGCAGGCAGGCCGGCGTCATGGGCGATCTCGGCCAGGAGGCGTGCGGTCAGGGGGGAAAACTCTGCCGGCTTGTGTACGATCGTGCAACCGGCCGCCAGCGCAGGTGCGATTTTCCAGGTGGACAGCATGAAGGGTGTGTTCCACGGCGTGATGATGCCGACGGGGCCGATGGGCACCCGTGTTGTCACATTCATCAGGGTCGGAGAGGGAAGCATTTGCCCGTCCCGGGCCGTCAATGCGCGGTCGCCGAAAAAGCGGAAGTTATCTGCCCCGCGCAGAGCGGCCTTTGACATGAAACGCAGGGCCTGACCTGTGTCCCAGCACTCGCACAGGGCAATGTCTTCGGCGCGCTCCACAATGGCATCTGCGATCCGGTGCAGGATTGCCTGCCTGTCTGCAGCGGGCGTATCGCGCCAGGCGGGAAACGCTTCCTTTGCGGCTTTGGCTGCGGCGTCGATGTCGGTGGACTCGCTGCGGGCGACGGCGCAGATCACGCTTTCATCCACGGGAGACAGGGTGTCGAACGTCCGGCCTGTGGCCGAGGGGCAGGATTTTCCGCCGATCAGATTGGTGATGCCGTTGACCTTGTGGCGGTCGAGCAGGGGGGCCAGCTTGGCCAAATTCGAGGCAAGATCACTCACGAGGGGGCCCCCGTCTCGAGGTGGTCGCGGATGGTGCCGTATTTTGGAGAAAGATCGGGATCAATATTGCGCATTTCCATCGAGAGCGCGATGGGATGTTTGGCCAGCGCAGGCGCGAGAAAGCCGCGGGCTGTTGCGAAAATCGCTTGGGTGGCGGATTGGCGTTGTTCCATTGACCGCCCCGCACGCAGGCGAACGCTGATGTCGATATACATGAAATCGGGATTGCCATCGGCCATGCTGACGTGGTCTGCTGCAAAGGACCGCACCCGGATCCCCGGCATCGGAAACGCGCCGGTGTCTATGGCGGCCCGTCGCAGCAGGTCGCAGAATGCGGCAATATCCACGACCTCTGCCAGCCGTGGCGCGTAGTCCAGCGTGATATGGGGCATTCAGGTCCTCCTCCCAAACTGCTTAACATGTTATGTTTGAGCGGCTTCCCTGTCAACTCCGGTCATCAGAAAATACTTAACTTTGCTAAATGATTGCCAAGATCGATATCGCAGGCGATACAGGAGGGCATGACACATGCTTTGCCTTCAACGGACCGTTCCCTTCCCATTGCTCTGCTGCGCGCGCGCGAACGGGTCATGGGGCCTATTCGCCATTTACTGAGTGATGTGGATTTGACAGAGCAGCAATGGCGCGTCCTGCGCGTTGTGCAGGAAAGTGGGCCGATTGACCCGACCCAGATTGCGGATCAGGCGTGCCTGCTGTTGCCCAGCCTCACTCGGATCCTTCAGAAACTGGAGGAGAAGGGTCTGATCGACCGGGCCCGGGACGAGGCGGACAGGCGACGGCAGGTTGTAACCCTGACGCGATCCGGCAAGACGGTGATCGAAGAGAACATCGATGCCAGCCTCGAACTGATCCAGAGAACGCGGGACAAGATGGGCCCCGAACGTTACGAGGCGCTGTTGGATCTGCTGAACGATCTATACGAGCTGGACATCTAGGCGCGGGCTGTCGGGCGGCGTAGAAATACCTGCACGTCGGCGACATTCGTGCCGGTTCCACCAACGGACACCAAGGCCTGTGCAGCCTTGAGCGCGGCATAGCTGTCATTGTTGGCCAGCAGCGCGTCCGGGTCTGCGCCGGTGGCGGCAATGGAGGCCCATGTCTGCGCGGCGACGATGCCACCCGCTGCGTCCGTCGGTCCGTCGCGCCCATCTGTTCCGCCGGACAAGAAGATCCATTCGCCGTCGAGTTCGCCAGCCGCGCGGGCGATGCGCAGGGCGAGCTCCTGATTGCGTCCGCCCCGGCCTGTCCCTCGGAGCCGCACGGTGGTCTCACCGCCAAACAGCAGGGCGAGGGGGCGATCCGTGGGGGCGGCCTGAGCCATTGAAATAATACGGTCCGCGGCCTCCGACACATCGCCTGTGAGATCATATACGAGGGGCGCCACCTCCCAGCCGTGCGCGTCGGCATGGGCTTTCATCGCGTCCAGGCTGAAGCGGTTTGAGCCGATCAGGGTATTGTCCGCCTCGGGACTGGACGCGGCGGGCTCGGGCGACATCAGATAGTTCTGCACGGCCGGTGGCAGCTGGTTCCAAAGCCCTTCGCTTTTCAGAAGGCTTGTCGCCTCGGCGGGCGATCCCAGCGGCGCAACGGTCGGGCCCGAGGCGATTGCGCGCAAGTCGTCACCAATCACATCCGACAGGATCAGCGCGGTGACCTTTGCCGGGGAGGCCGCACGGCAGAGCCCCCCGCCTTTGAGGCGCGACAGGGATTGACGCACCAGATTCATGCGATTGATTTCCAGCCCGGAGCCGAGCAGGACTTCATTCACGGCGGCTTTATCAGAGAGCGAAACCCCGGGCGGCGGGGCCACCATCAGCGCGGAGCCACCGCCGGAAATCAGCACCAGAACGTGATCGCGGGAGGACAGGTTGTCCAGCAGCCCCAGCACCTGCTGTCCGGCGGCGGCGCTCGTCTCATCCGGTACCGGATGCGCGCCGGGGATCACCTGCGCGCCCGGGACATCACAGAGGTTCTCAGGATTGGTAATGACAAGGGCCGCTGACGGCGGCGTCGGAAGCTGGGACAACGCCGCCTGCATCATCGGAACAGCGGCCTTGCCCACGGCGATGACGATCCGGCGCCCGCCCGGCTCCAGAGGGGGCAGAGGCTGGAGATCGAGCTGGCGCCGGACCGCAGCGGAGGGATCTGCACGCGCAATTGCAACGCGAAAGAGGTCGAGGGCGATGTCCTGCAAGCTGGTGTTCATAGGGGGTCTTTCGGGTGGGGTGCCTGTTGCCCCCATATTGGCGGCCTGTTGATGGTGGGGTCAATGGTCCGTGGCAAGAATGGTCTGCGGCGAGCCGGCTTTCAAATTAGCCCTTATGATCCTTCATGCGTTTGCGCCGAGATTTCGAATTGCCTTCGCGGGCGGAGGCGGTTTGATGGAGGCGGATCTTTCAGAAAGGCGCGCGATGACAAATCCCACATACTACGCCCCCCACGGAGGGCTGCCGCCGCAAACCCAGCTGCTGACCGACAGGGCCATGTTTACCGAGGCCTATGCTGTCATTCCAAAAGGAACCAACAGCGACATCGTGACCAGCTTTCTGCCCTTCTGGGAAAAGGCGCGATTTTGGGTTCTTGCGCGGCCAATGTCCGGGTTCGCCGAGACATTTTCGCACTATATTGCCGAAGTACAGCCGGATGGTGGGTCCGACAGGCCGGAGACGCAGACCGGAGTGGAAGCGGTTCTGTTCGTCGTCGAAGGGGCGCTGGCTCTCACCATCGATGGCGTGTCTCATGACATGAGCGAAGGCGGCTATGCCTATCTTCCGATGGGGGCGCAATGGCAGCTGCGGAACGCCAGCGACAAACCCGTGCGGTTCCACTGGATTCGCAAGGCATATCAGGAGGTTGACGGGATTGCCTTGCCAGAGGCCTTTGTGACCAACGAGACCTCGATCGCGCCGACAGGCATGCCGGGAACGGAAGGGAAATGGGCAACGACCCGGTTTGTGGATCCGACGGACCTGCGCCATGATATGCATGTGACCATTGTGACATTCGAGCCCGGCGCGGTGATCCCGTTTGCCGAGACGCATGTCATGGAACACGGTCTCTATGTGCTCGAAGGGAAAGCGGTCTATCGGCTCAATCAGGATTGGGTAGAGGTCGAGGCGGGTGATTACATGTGGCTGCGCGCCTTTTGCCCGCAGGCCTGCTACGCGGGGGGGCCGGGTAAATTTCGGTATCTGCTGTACAAGGACGTGAACCGGCATATGCCGCTTTATCCCATGCGCTGAAGGACGCGCTGAAGGACGTGCTGTTGCGATGTGAAAAGGGCCGCCCGCTGCGGCCCTTTTTTGATACCCGCGCTTCGGGTGGCTTAGCTCTTGCCGTGCCCGGCCATGCCGCCGGAGACCTCGTCGGTGGCTTCTGCCGCCAGATCCTGAGGCAACAGGAGGTTCAGGACGATGGCCAGAACAGCTGCCGGCAGCAAGCCGCTGGTCAGCAAGATCCGTCCGGTGTCGGGCATATGCTGCAGCGCGCCGGGCTCCAGTTGCAGGCCGAGCCCGATAGAGAGCGAGATCGCAAAGATCACCATATTGCGGCGGTTCCAGTTCACATCCGCAAGAATGGACACGCCGGCCGCGACCACCATGCCGAACATGACAATGACCCCACCGCCAAGAACCTCGATCGGCACGGTGCGGATCACGGCCCCGACCTTGGGCACCAATCCGCAGACAATCAGGAAGATCGCGCCGCAGGTTACCACGTGGCGGCTCATGACACCGGTCATGGCAATCAGGCCGACGTTCTGGCTGAAGGAGGTATTGGGAAGCCCGCCAAACAGGCCGGCGATGGCGGAACCGACGCCATCGGCGAATGTCGCGCCTTCCACTTCCTTGTCGGTGGCTTCGCGTCCGGCCCCGCCCTTGGTGATCCCCGAGACATCGCCGACGGTTTCAACGGCGGAGACAAAGGCCATCAGGCAGAAACCGATGATGGCAGCAAAGGAGAATTCGAACCCGTATTTGAACGGCTGTGGCAAGGCGAAGGTTGCCGCGCGGCCCCAGGATCCGGTGATCGCCTCCACCGAGAGCATGCCGACAAGCAGGGCATAGATGTAGCCGGCAATCAGGCCAAGCAGCACAGCCGAGACCGACAACATCCCGCGGGTGAAGAACTTGAGGCCGACCGTGACCACAATGACAACAAGCGCCGCAGACCAGTTCAGGAGCGACCCATATTCGGGCGTGCCGATGGCAGGGACCCCGCCTGCGGCATATTGAATGCCCACCTTGACCAGCGCGAGGCCGATCATCGTCACCACGAGGCCGGTGACGAGCGGCGGCAGGGCAAAGCGGATACGGCCAATGAACAGGCCGAGGCAGGCGTGAAACAAGCCGCCAATCAAGACGCCGCCAAAGAGGGCCGCAAGCGCATCCACGCCCTTGCCCGCAACAAGCGGGATCATGATCGGCAGGAAGGCAAAGGAGGTTCCCTGCACGATCGGCAACCGTGCTCCGACGGGACCGATCGATATCGTCTGCAGCAAGGTCGCGATCCCCGCGAACAGCATCGACATCTGGATCAGATACAGAAGTTCCGGAAAATCGGGTGAGTTCGAGCCGAAGCCAAACCCGGCCGCCCCCGCGATGATGATGGCCGGCGTCACGTTTGAGACGAACATGGCCAGAACGTGCTGGATTCCCAGCGGCACGGCGGTGGCGAGCGGTGGCATATAGTCGGGATCGCGCAGCTGATCCGGAGTTCCTATGGAAGTGTCAGTCATGTCTTCTGTTCCCTGTTGGTGTGGGACCTCCCCGGCCTCGTTTTTCGGGGGGGATGATCCGGTTTGGTGACGTGTGATCAGTCTTCGGTCGCGATGACGGTCCATGGATCGTCAAACCAGTATTCCTCGAGATTGGTTCCGGCGCCAATGCGATCTATCACGATGTATTTGCCGGGGGCGCCGAGCGGAGCAAGAACGCCGTGCCAGGTTCCGCGGTGCAGATTGATCGATTGACCGGGCTGGCTGACAAACACCTCGATCGGGCCGGGCGCGCCACCCACGTCCGGGGCGACGGTTATCAGCATCGGAACACCGTCAAGGGGTACAAAGGCCTGACTGCCCGAGGGGTGCCGCTCGACCAGCTCAACCGTGTAGGGCAGCGCGCGGGCTTCGGCGTCAAACAGGCTGATGCCCGCTCTGCCATCGGCAAAGTCGAGCTGTGCCAGATCGTGATGCCGTGCGCATTTGCCCTGATTGATGATCTTGTCCGGCACCGGTTTGGGGGCAAGAACATCGCCAAAAGGGGCAAAGCGCTCGGCTGTCAGTTTGCGGGCCACCACAGCCCGTTTCATTGCAGGAGCCCCGCCAAGCGGATCTGGGCGATGCGTTCGACCTGATGGCAGGCTTCTGAAAACTCTGTGTCCCGGTCATTTTCGATCCGGCGCTGAAACGCGGCTAGGATCGATGCCTTGTCGTGATCCCGCACCGCGATAATGAACGGAAAGCCGTGTTTTTCGACATAGGCTGTATTGAGCCGCGTGAAGGTTTCACGCTCGGCGTCGGTCAGCATATCGAGCCCGGCGCTGGCCTGTTCGGACGTGCTCTCGGATGTCAGTCGCCCGGCAGAGGCCAGTTTGCCCGCCAGATCCGGGTGCGCGGTCAGGACGCCGAGGCGTTCGTCTTCTGTCGCGGTCCTGAAAATACGGCACAGGGCGTTGTGAACGCCTGCCGCGCAATCATGAGCAGGGCCCAATTCCAGATCGAAGGCACGGTCAGCGATCCAGGGGGAGTGTTCGAAAATTCCGCCGAATGCGGCAACAAAGGCATCGCGCGACATCAGGCTGGGACGATCCCGGCGCCGATGTGGGTGGGTTTTTGCCCAATGCTGCGCCACGTCGATGCGGCGCGGACACCAGACGCCTTCGTGTCGCTGGATGTGGTCGATGAACCGCTTCAGCGCCGCAATCTTGCCGGGGCGGCCAATCAGGCGACAATGCAACCCGATGCTCATCATTTTGGGCGCCCCGGCCTCCCCCTCGGCATAGAGGGTGTCGAACGCATCCGTCAGATAGGCTCCGAAATGTTCGCCCGTGACCCAACCGGGGGCGGTGGCGAACCTCATGTCGTTGGCCTCGAGCGTATATGGGATCACCAGCTGATCGCGGCTGCCGACCTCCAGCCAGTAGGGGAGATCGTCATCATAGGTGTCGGACACATAATCAAAGCCACCTTCTTCGGCCACCAGCCGCACGGTATTGGCGCTGCATCGTCCGGTGTACCACCCTCGGGGACGTGAGCCGACAACTTCGGTGTGGAGCCGGATGGCCTCTGCGATGGAGGCGCGCTCCTCCTCCTCGGGCATGTCCTTGTGTTCGACCCATTTCAGCCCATGCGAGGCGATCTCCCAATCCGCGTCCTTCATCGCCTGGAGCTGTTCGGGGCTGCGGGCAAGGGCCGTGGCGACGCCGTAGATGGTCAGCGGGACCTCGACTTTCGTGAACAGGCGATGCAGGCGCCAGAAGCCCGCACGTGCGCCGTATTCATAAATCGATTCCATGTTCCAATGCCGTTGGCCGACCCATTGTGCCGCACCGGGGATGTCGGACAGAAACGCCTCTGACGCGGCATCGCCGTGGAGAACGCAATTCTCGCCGCCTTCTTCATAGTTCAATACGAATTGGACGGCGATTTTTGCATCATTGGGCCAGTGCGGATGCGGTGCGTGCGCCCCAAATCCACGCATGTCTCTTGGATAGCGTGTCACTCTTGAGAACTCCGGAGTCTTTTGATTGGATCATGGTATACGATGGATGCGGCCGTGAGGCTTTACCACAATTTTTGAAAGTGCTGTTTGTTGCTTCTGCGTGCATGACGAGCAGCCTGCGCGCAATATGGCGCCAAATTCAGCTGACAGATGTCAGGCTCTGCCTGTCATCGGGGCGAAACCATGTCGTACAGGAGACTTTGTTCATGACCGGATATTTGACCACTCATGTTTTGGATACCGCACGCGGCTGCCCGGCGCAGGGGATCAGGATCGCGCTGTACCGGGTCAGCGGCAACTCGCATCGCAAGATTGCCGAGGCGGTGACAAATGAAGATGGCCGGACGGACAGCCCGATCCTGCCACAGGGGGAGTTCAAGACCGGCACCTATGAGCTGGTGTTCTTTGCCGGAGAATATCTGCGCGCCAGTGGCTTGACCGACGAGGAGCCCCTGTTCCTCGACGAGGTGCCGATCCGGTTCGGCATGAGCGAAGAGGACAGCCATTACCACGTGCCGCTTCTGCTGTCGCCCTTCGGGTATTCCACCTATCGCGGCAGCTAGGCCGGGTCAGTGCGCGTTCGGCAAGGACGCAAGGATGTGGTCGACCATGAAGTCGAGGAACAGCCGCACCTTCGGATCTTGGTGCCGTCTGTGCATATAGAGACAGGCCAGTTGAATGGTGGTGGGGGGCTCCTCCGGTAGTACCGGCACCAGCTGGCCGCTTGCCAGATGCTCGGCCACCTCGAACAGGGGCTTCAGGATGATACCGTGGCCGTCGAGCGCCCATTGGGTCAGCACGTCGCCATGATCGGATTCAAACGGCCCCGTTACGGCCACGCGGCGCAGTCCATCCGGCCCCTGCAGTGGCCATTGGAATTCCGGTGCGCCGGGGTAGCGCAAATTCAAGCAGTCGTGAGCGTCGGATTTCAGCGCATTGCCAGAGGTGGGCATGCCGCGTCGGTCGATATAGGCGGGCGCGGCGCAGAGAACGCGCGGGCAGTCGGTGATTTTTCGGATCTTGAGGTTGGAATCTTCCGGCAACCCGAGGAAAAAGGCAGCATCCAGGCCTTCGGCGGCCAGATCCAGCTTTCGGTCCGACAGGCGCAGCCGGATGTTGATCAGGGGATAGGCCGCTTTGAACTGTGGCACCGCAGGCGCGATCAGACGCTGGCCCAACCCCAGAGGCGCTGCGACATAGAGGGTGCCGCGCGGCGTCTGGGTGACGTTGGAAATATCCGCTTCGGCCTCTTCAACCGCCTCAAGGATTTTCACCGCGCCCCGATAGAACAATTGCCCTTGTTCGGTCGGATTCAACAGCCGGGTGGTGCGTTGGAAGAGGCGCACTTTCAGGTGCTCCTCCAGTTGCGAAATCCGCGAGGATGCCACCGCTGCGGAAATTCGCATGTCGCGCGCGGCTGCAGACATATTTCCGAGTTCATAGACGCGGACGAATGTACGGATATTGTTCAGATAGGCCATGTGGTCCGGATGATTGTCAGCTTATGTTTGAAACAGCTTGGAATTTTTCCCCGATACATGAAAATGAACGGGTCGCCTAGGGTCTGGCCAAAAGCGCAAGGAGGCCATTATGGAAGAACTCGTGATCATGTGGGACTGGTTGGCCTTCGCTGTGCGCTGGCTGCATGTCATCACGGCGATGGCCTGGATCGGCTCTTCCTTTTATTTCATTGCTCTGGATCTCGGGCTGAATCGCGACATTTCCGGCCCGGCAGATGGCGAGGAATGGCAGGTGCATGGCGGTGGTTTTTATCACGTCCAGAAGTATCTGGTCGCTCCGGAGCGCATGCCGGAGCATCTGACCTGGTTCAAATGGGAGAGCTACTCTACCTGGCTCTCCGGCGCGGCGCTGTTGATGGTCGTCTATTGGGCCGGAGGGGAACTCTACCTCATTGACGCGGCCAAGGCAGATATTGCCCTGTGGCAAGGTATCGCGATATCGGCGGCCTCGCTCTGCGTCGGCTGGCTGATCTACGACTACCTGTGCAAATCCGCGCTGGGCGCGCGTCCGACCGTGCTGATGGTATTGCTGTTCGTTTTGCTGGTCGGGATGGGGTGGGCCTATAATCAGATCTTCACCGGTCGGGCTGTTCTGTTGCATCTTGGGGCCTTCACCGCGACCATCATGACGGCAAACGTGTTTTTCATCATCATGCCAAACCAGCGCATCGTGGTGGCCGATCTGAAGGCAGGTCGGAAGGCCGATCCCAAATACGGCAAAATCGCCAAGCTGAGGTCAACCCACAACAACTACCTGACGCTGCCGGTGATCTTCCTGATGTTGTCGAACCACTATCCGCTGGCCTTTGCCACCCAGTACAATTGGGTGATTGCAGCCCTCGTCTTCCTGATGGGCGTGACGATCCGCCATTACTTCAACACACGGCACGCGCGGGCGGGCAATCCCACCTGGACCTGGCTGGTCACGATCTTGTTGTTCATCGCCATCATGGCGCTGAGCCAGGCGCCGCTGATGCAAGATACCTATGAAGACTCGGAGGCCCGCGCGCTGACCCGGACCGAGATGGCCTTTGCGGGGTCCGATCATTTTGAGAACATCATGAATGTGGTGCCCGGACGTTGCGCGATGTGTCACGCACGCGAGCCCTACTACGAGGGCATTCGTCGCGCGCCCAGGAACATACTGCTGGAAACGCAGACGGACGTCGCCAGGTCAGCGCGGCTGATCTATCTTCAGGCCGGCGTCACCCATGCGATGCCGCCGGCGAATGTCACCTATATGACCGACGCGGAGCGATCCTTGATCCGCAAATGGTATGCAGATGGCGCATCGGGCCTGTCGTTTTTCATGGCGGAGCGATAGCGGCGCATCCAGCTTCTACAACTGCGGGCGCATCTGACGGCCGGTCGCTTTGGATGCTCTGGCGCTGTCGCGGTTTAGAGTCGGCCCTCAAACGCGAGTCTCTTCCGCGCCAGCGACGGGCGCGTTCCACCTGATCCACGTCCGTTGCGCACTTTTTATCTCCGAGCAGTTCGGTGTTTTTACTCGCGGGAATTGGCATTTGAGGAGAATCTCCCGTCTTTCTGTCCTATGAGTCTGTGGGTAAGTTTGGTTTGTGTGTGGATAAGGCTGTGTTTTGGTGATTTTGGGGTGTTTTGGGTTGGGGCGTTTGGGAGGCTGTTGGGGTGTGTTGTGGGTTTTGGGCGCGGTGATGTCTGCGTAAGGCGTTGTTTGTGCTTGGTAATTGTAGAAACTTCACATTTCCTGTGCGTTTTTTGAATTTTGGGGTTGCGGGTTTCTCCGGGTATCAGTAGACAGCCCCTCACCGGCGGCGTTGAGGCACGGTT
>MPDC01000008.1 GCA_001874255.1 Alphaproteobacteria bacterium MedPE-SWcel | reverse complement strand
CGTCATTCGGGGCCTGCCATAGCTGCCCAGAGAAAGACGGAACTGTTCCCGGATATGGGCCAGCACCACCATATCCTTGCGCTGGCTGAGACTGAGGGGACGGCGGCGGAATGCCCGATATCCTCGTGGGCTGACATTCATGATCCGGCACAGCCGCTCGATGGGCAGCATGTCAGCGTTCTTTGCGATGAAGGAAAACCTCATTTGCTTCGCTCCGCAAAGAACTGGGTGGCCTTTTTTAGCACATCCCTCTCCTCCCGAAGCATACGGTTCTCTTTCCGCAGCTCGGCGATCTCGCGTTCAAGATCGGATTGGACGGCCGGCTTCTCAGGATTGCGCCGATCTTGCTGTATCCAGCGGTTCAGCGTCGAGAAGCCGACTCCAAAGTCGGCAGCTACCTGCTTTCGCGGCAGCCCGCTGGTCAACGCTACACGCACTGCTTCGGCGCGGAATTCTTCCGTCGGTCGTAATGCCATCTGTGTTCTCCTTTGCGACACGATACGTGGTCAAAGGAGCGGCACAATCCCGCGACAGGTCCAGATCGCCTCGAACGAGTTCCTCAAAGCGCGCAGACCTTTGCGAACAGTGATGCCCTGTTCAATCAAGAAGGCGCGGATCTGATTGATGGTCGCTGTCCGGCGAGACACAAGCCGCGACCGGACGCGATGTAGAGCTTGTAGATCAAGCTGATCCTGGCTCTTCTCGGAAACGGTTTGCAGGTTGGGCCGAAGCGCCGCCTCGGCAATAGCTTCTGCATCGTTGTAGTCATTCTTCTGACCCTTGGTGAAAGGTTTCACATAGATCGCAGGAATAATCCGAGGTTCGAACCCCATCTGCCGCAATGTGCGGCTGACAAAATGGGCGCTCAAACACGCCTCCATGCCGACAATACAGCGCGGCAGCTTCTCGAATGTTGCTACCAACGCCAATCGCTTGATCTGTTTGCGCAGGACACGCTGCCCATCGTGGTCAAAGCCAACAAGGTGGAACGTATCTTTGCCGATATCGATTCCAATCGACATCAACTCGTCAAAATCTGTCTTCGCCATGCTACTTCTCCTATCTGCAGGTGAAATAGGCTCAGCCTAACCTGCTGGGTGAAGCAGCCGGTACATCCCATTAGGGGAAACGCGGCTTGTCAAAGCAGCGGAGCCGCGCGGGAGCTCACCGGGACCGAACTGGGAGCGTCCTGGGAGGTCACCGGGGCAATCCCGCTGCCCGTCACGGCTGATGTCGTCAGAGCCAATCTGACCGTTTGCTGCCGACGGCCTGCGCCACAGTGTCAAACCCGTCCCGGGCCAGCAGCGCATCGAGATCTGTCGCGATCCCCCCCGCCAGCGACAGCCCGCCATAGACCAGAGCGGTATAGACCTGCACCGCCGAGGCACCGGCACAGATCTTGGCATAGGCCTCTGCCCCCGATGAGATCCCGCCGACGCCAATCAGCGGCACGGCACCGTCCAGACGCTGCGACAGCTGCGCCAGTATCCGGGTCGAGGCCTCGAACAGCGGCGCACCGGACAGCCCGCCGGCCTCGGCGCGATGCGGGCTCCGCAGCCCGTCCCGCGACAGGGTCGTATTGGTGGCGACCACCGCGTCGATCCCGCTGTCGATCGCGACCGCCGCAATGTCATCCAGAGCCGCCTGATCCAGATCCGGTGCGATCTTCAGGAAGATGGGGACCGGCCGCGCCAGCTCTTCCCGTGCACCCATCACGCCGGCCAGCAGCGCGGATAGCGCGGCTTTGCCCTGCAGATCCCGCAGCTTTTCCGTGTTCGGAGAGGACACGTTGACGGTGGCAAAATCGATATGCGCGCCGCAGTGGCCAAGCACCCGCGCGAAATCCTGCGCCCGGTCAGCGCTGTCCTTGTTGGCCCCGAGGTTGAGGCCGATCACCCCGGTCGCAGGACGCAGCGCAAGGCGGGCGCCGATCGCCTCCATCCCGGCATTGTTGAAGCCAAAGCGGTTGATGGCGGCGCGGTCTTCGGTCAGGCGGAACAGGCGGGGTTTGGGATTGCCGGGCTGGGGCCGGGGCGTCGCGGCCCCCACCTCGATAAAGCCGAATCCCGCCTGGCTCAGGGGCGCCAGCGCCTCGGCGTTCTTGTCAAACCCGGCCGCCAGACCCACCGGATTGGGCAGCGACAGCCCGGCCAGATCGGTTCTCAGCCGGGCGGAGGTCACCGCACCGGGACGCGGCGTGAGCCCGGCCTTCAGCGCCCGGATGGACAGGCCATGGGCGGCCTCCGGATCCATCCGGTGCATCACCGCCAGCGCCAGTTTCTCGGAAATCTTCATAGATCTCGGGTCCTTGTGTCAGAGCGGGGTCTCAGAGTGTCAGAGCGGTGTATCAGGCCATCTGGTCGGGGAACCGGTGCACGCCGTCCACCAAAGGCAGCGGCTCTGCCCAGAGCATCTCGGCGTGCTGAACCCTGCGGAAGAGATGTGGAAACAGCGCCCCACCCCGCGAGGGCTCCCACTTGAGGGCCGCGCCCAGGGCCTCGGCGTCAAAGGCCAGCAGCCACAGCCCGTCGGCCCCGGCAAAATGGCGCGCTGCCGTCTCGGCGGCCTGCGCGGCGGTCGAGAAATGGATGAACCCGTCCGCCAGATCCACGGGCGCGCCCTCGGTTTCACCGGCGGCCTCGAAGGCGCGCCACTCATCGTCACGGAAAATCTTGTATATCAGCATGTGCTCCCTCATGCCCGCAGGCTGGGCCCGGTGCAAGATGCTTGTGTTGTCGCCATATCAAAGTTTCCCCTGCGTCGACATGGTCCTGTCACGTAAAATGGCTTTGACTGACCGGGCAAAGATCCCGAATATCGGTTGCATAACATCACCGGTTCCGGTGCCATAACAAAGATGAGGGAATATCTCATGATCGCACGTTTTCTGACAACTGCCGCAGCGCTGGGTCTGTCCGCAGGCATGGCCGCGGCAGAGTACAAGCTGACCATCCTGCACACCAACGACTTTCACGCCCGCTTTGAGCCGATCAGCAAATACGACAGCGGCTGCTCTTCCGAGGACAACGCAGAGGGCAAATGTTTTGGCGGCTCGGCGCGGCTGGTGACGGCCGTCGAAGCGGCGCGGGCGCGGGCCGGGAATTCGATCCTTGTGGATGGGGGCGACCAGTTCCAGGGCACCCTGTTCTACACCTATTACAAGGGCAAGGTCGCGGCCGAGATGATGAACAAGCTCGGCTATGACGGCATGACCGTGGGCAACCACGAATTCGACGACGGCCCCGAGGTGCTGCGCGGTTTCATGGATGCGGTCGACTTTCCGGTGCTGATGTCGAACGCGGATTTCTCGGCCGAGAAATTCCTGTCGGACAAGCTGCTGAAATCCACGGTCATCGAGAAGGGCGGCGAGAAGATCGGCCTGATCGGCCTGACCCCCGAAGACACCGACGAGCTGGCAAGCCCCGGCCCCAACGTGACGTTCTCTGATCCGGTGGCGGCCGTGCAGGGCGAGGTGGACCGGCTGACCGCCAGCGGCGTCAACAAGATCATCGTGCTGAGCCACTCGGGCTACGGCGTCGACCAGAAGGTGGCTGCGGGCACCACCGGTGTCGATGTGATCGTGGGCGGCCATTCCAACACCTATCTGTCCAACGAATCCGACCGTGCGGCCGGTCCCTATCCGACCATGGTGAACGATGTGGCGATCGTGCAGGCCTATGCCTATGGCAAGTTCCTCGGCGAGCTGAACGTCACCTTCGATGACGCGGGCAATGTGACCGAGGCGGCAGGCGAGCCGCTGATCATGGACGCGGCCGTGTCCGAGGATGAAACCACCGTCGCCCGGATCGCCGAACTGGCCGGCCCGCTGGACGAGATCCGCAACAAGGTGGTGGCGGCAGCGGCCACCGCCATCGAGGGCTCGCGCGATGTCTGCCGCGCCGAAGAATGCCCGATGGGCAATCTGGTGGCCGACGCGATGCTGGCCCGGGTGAAGGATCAGGGCGTGTCCATCGCGATCCAGAACGGTGGCGGCGTGCGGGCCTCGATCGACGCGGGCGAGGTCACCATGGGCGAAGTGCTGACCGTGCTGCCGTTCCAGAACACCCTGTCGACCTTCCAGATCACCGGTCAGACCATGATCGAGGCGCTGGAAAACGGGGTCAGCCAGGTTGAGGACGGCGGCGGACGCTTCCCTCAGGTGGCGGGGCTGAGCTTTGCCTTTGACGCCTCGAAAGAGCCAGGATCGCGGGTCTCGGACGTCATGGTTCTGGACGGCGAGACCGCAACGCCAATCGACCCGGCCAAGACCTACGGCGTGGTGTCCAACAACTATGTGCGCAATGGCGGAGACGGCTACAAGATGTTCTCAGGCGATGACAAGAACGCCTATGACTTCGGCCCCGACCTCGCGGATGTGGTGGCAGAGTTCCTCGCCGCAGAAGGCCCCTACAGCGCCTATACCGATGGTCGCATCACCAAGAAATAAGTCAGCAGTGCTGACCTGATGTTTCGCACGCGAAACAATGGGTCAGGACGTGTGACATATTGGTAACACAATATTAACCCCCGCCGGAGCGATCCGGCGGGGGTTTTCCGGTTGTCCATGGCGCGCGCGGGAAATCATGCCGTGCGGGGGCGGCGGTGCCTATCGCTCCGGTGCCCATTGCGTCAGCGCCCATTTCCCGAATCCCCATTGCCCCGACATTGCCCCGACGTCCATTGCGCCGCCCCCCCCTGGGGCCCAAGGTTGCGCCATCGGGCCTTGGGCGCTATTTCTGCGGCAATGGACCATCCTCTGATCGACCTCATCAACGCGCGGATCGCGGCCGCCGAACAAGACGGCGCCTTTGACAATCTCGACGGCGCGGGCAAGCCATTGCCCCCCTGCGATGATCCGGAAAACGCGGTGATGAACCGGATCCTGAAGGACGCAGGCGCGGTGCCGGAGGTGGTGTCGCTCAGCCGTGAACTGGCCCGCCTGCGCGCGGAGCTGCGCGAAACCGGCGATCGCAGCCAGAGACGCCGGATTATCTCGGACCTGTCGATGATCGAAGCGCGCATTGAGCGCCTCCGCGGGCGCGGCTGAGCACGCCGGGCCGGCCGAGGATGCTGCCGGCCCTTCTACCGGCCACGCTGCCGGGATGCCGTGGATCTCAGACGGGGGGAGTCAGGCGCGGGGGAGCCAGGCGCGGGGGAGTCGGGCGCGGGGGACATTGGCGGCGCGTCATGGTCGCCGCGTTCCATGCTGCGCACGAGCTTGCGCAGCAGATTGATCACCCTTGATTTCTCGGCCGAGTTGAGCCCGGCAAAGATCTCGGGCTGCAGCAGCTCGACCAAAGGCTGCGCATCGGCGAGTAGGGCCTCGCCCTCCGGTGTCAGATGCAGGCTGCGGGCGCGGCGATCATGCGCCGGGATCTGCCGCTGCAACAGCGCCTTTGCTTCCAGCCGGCCCACCACCTTGCCCAGGGTTGCGCGGTCGTATCCGATCAGCCCTGCCAGGGTCGCCTGATCGACACCGGGATGGGCATGCAATGCGGCCAGCGCACTGTATTGAACCGGCGTCAGATCCAGTCCGGCCTCGGCCATGCGGGTCATGAAACGTGCAACGGCAAATTGGTTCAGGCGGCGAATGAGCGTCGCAGGCAACAGGTCGAGTTGAAAATCACGGTCCGGCATGGTGGCGTTTTACCGATCTTTGATCGTGGTGATCATCGGGTCAGCCTGGGGCGAGACCCGGGCGGGGGCTGGATTTCTGTTTTGTTGCAGTCCCCGTGACGATAGAAATGGAGCATGGCTCAGTCATTTCAAACACTTTCCGATTTTCTCGCCCATGGGCATGATACTGTCATCGATGTCCGTAGCCCGGCGGAATTCGCCGAGGACCATGTGCCCGGTGCGATCAATCTCCCGGTGCTCAGCAATGAAGAGCGCGCCGAGGTGGGGACAATCTACGTGCAGGACAACCCGTTTCGCGCCCGCAAGATCGGCGCGGCGATGGTGTTTCGAAACGCCGCCGATCACATCGAGCACCGTCTCAGCCACCACGAGGGCAGCTGGCGGCCGCTGGTCTATTGCTGGCGCGGGGGCCAGCGTTCGGGCAGTTTCAGCTGGATGCTGCAGCAGATCGGCTGGCGCGCCGAGGTGGTCCGTGGCGGCTATCAGACCTATCGGCGGCTGGTGCATGCGGCGCTCTACACGGATCCGCTGCCGCATCGGCTGGTGCTGCTGGACGGGCTGACCGGCACCGCCAAGACGGAGATCCTGCAGCAGGTGGGGCAGCGGGGCGGGCAGGTGCTGGACCTTGAGGGGCTGGCGGGCCACCGGGGGTCCCTGCTCGGGGAGATGCCGGGCGGGCAGCCGGATCAGAAGCGGTTTGAAAGCCTGATCGCCTGTCGCCTGATGCGGATGGATCCGGCCCGTCCGGTCCTGATCGAGGCGGAGGCCAGCAAGATCGGCGCCCGGATCCTGCCGCCGAGCCTCTGGGCCGCGATGAAGGTGGCGGCGAGGATCGATCTGGAGGTGCCTTTCTCCGCCCGCTGCAGCTATCTGGCGCAGGCCTATGACGATATCCTCTCGGACGGCGACAGGCTGCGGGCGCGGCTGGATACCCTGCGGGTGCACCGGTCTCATGCGGTGGTGGACCGCTGGATGGAGCTGATCGAGGCAGGCGACAAGACGGGGCTGACCGGGCGATTGATGCAGGATCACTATGACCCCGCCTATCGCAAGGCGCGCGCTCGCTATCGCTCAGAGGTGCTCGCGCGGATCGCATTGCCGTCGCTGGGCGCGCCGGACCGGAGCCGCGCGGCCGAGACCATCCTGACCGCCTTGGCGGCGCTGGAGGGCGCGCGTGGTCAGCTGGGGGGCTGAGCGGGCAGGCAGGCTAGCGCAGGGTGATCGCCCCCGCGTGGGGGCCGGTGACAGGTCCGGTCAGACGCCCGATCTCTGCGGCGCGATAGCCGTGGTTGCGCAGCCGGTTCAGCAGCGGTTCCGACTGCGCCGGGCTGACGGCGGCGAGCAGGCCACCGGAGGTCTGGGGATCGACCACCAGCGTTCGTGCTCCAGAGAGCACGAGGCCGGGCACCAGGCTTGCGTTTTCCGCAAACAGCGAGGAGCGGATGCCGGCCTCCGCAAGTTCCGGTGCGCCGCGCATCTTCGGAATGGCGTCAAATCGGATCTCGGCGCCCAGAGCCGAGGCGGCACAGATCCCCTGCAGATGGCCCATCAGGCCAAATCCGGTGACGTCGGTCATCGCATGTGCCTCGTCGCGCAGGATCTCGGCGGCCTTGCGCTGGCTCTGGCTCATCAGGTCCAGCGCGCCCAGCACCCAGCGCCCGCGGGACTGGCCGGACATCTCCGCCGCAAGAATGGTGCCGGAGCCCAGCGGTTTGGTCAGGATCAGGTGATCGCCCGGCTCTGCGCCCGCCAGGGTGATCGGCGCCCGGTCGCACAGGCCGGTCACCGTGAACCCAACCGTCAGCTCGGACCCGAGCGAGGTATGGCCGCCTACGATGGCGGCGCCCGCGCCGGTCATCGCCGCATGGGCCGCTTCGGTGATCTCGGCCAGCAGGCGTTCCTGCAGGGCGGGGGATTGTCGGGGCAGGATCAGGCTGACGGTCGCGGCCTGCGGATCGCCGCCCATGGCGTAGATGTCATTCAGGGCGTGCTCGGCGGTGATCCGGGTCAGGGTGACCGGATCCTCGGTGAAGGCGCGCAGGTGGTCGGTGCTGATGACCTGTATCGCGCCGCCGGTGGCAAGCTGCGCCGCATCATCGCCGGGCAGGGGGGTGACATCCGTGCGGCTGGCGCCGGCGAAATGGCCCAGCCCCGCCTGCAGGCTGCGCCGCCCGACCTTGGAACCACAGCCGCCGCACAGCGGCTTGTCGCCCAGCACTGTGTCGAGGTCCCTGGCGCGGTGCCGTGGCAGGGGGGGCGGTGCCATCACCGGCAGCGCCGCGAATTTCGCCATGAAGGAGCGGTCGATATGGTCCTTCCAGCGCCACAGCAATGGCCCCGCGAAACTGCGCCCGCCCCGGTCGGCCAGCGCGGTCTTTGCGCCCATGGAGATGAGTTTGAGATAGTCCGCCTGCGGCTGGTAGCTCTTCAGGCGGCCGCCCGCCAGCACGGCCTGCAGATTGTGAAACAGCACCGGGGCCTGACGCACGGCATAGACGCCGGCCTTGGGTCTTGGGGCATGGGCCATATAGGCGCAATCGCCGCTGGCAAAGATGGCCTCGTCCGAGCTGCGCAGGTCGGGCGACACCACAAGCGCGCCCTCGTGCAGCGCAAGACCCGTGGTGCTGAGCCAGGAATAGGGTTTCGCCCCCGCGGCCCCGACGGTGAAGTCACTGGCGATTTCGCGGCCATCCCGCAGCCGGACGGCAGTGGCGGTGATCTCTGCGACCTCGGTCTGGTCGCGGATCTCGACGTCATGGGCGCGCAAGGCGGCCCGCAGGCGGGATTGGCTGCGCGGGCTCAGGCCCGACAGGGCCGCGCCGCGGTCGATCAGCGTGGCAGCGGCCAGCCGGCCCTGTTGCCGCAGGGCATGGGCCATTGCCAGCAAGAGCTCCACCCCGGCCACGCCGCCGCCGATACAGGTGATACGGAGGGCGCCATCGCCGGAGCGGATCCTGTCCCATGCCGCCGCAAAGGCCCCCAGCGGTTTGGCAGGCACCGCATGGTCGGCAAACCCCGGCAGCGCAGGCATGGCGGAGGTGATGCCGATGTCGATGGAGGCCAGGTCATAGGCGATGGCCGGGCGCCCGGGCACCGAGATGCGGCGGGCGATCGGATCGATCCCCTCGGCGGCGCCGGGAACCAGACGGGCGCCTGCAAAGCGCGCCAGCCGGACCAGATCGATATCCAGCGCCTCGCGGTCGTAATGACCGGCGACAAAGCCCGGCAACATGCCCGAATAGGGCGCAGTCGGACCGGGGTTGATCAGGGTGAGACGCACGCCGGGCAGCGGTTTCATCCCCCACATTCGCAGCAGCAGCGCATGGCTGTGGCCCCCGCCCACAAGCACCAGATCGCGGGTCAGGGGCAGATGGGGGTGCATCATGGCGGTCGGCCTCGGCGTTGGATACGACCGCTCGGCGGCCCTCAGGTGTCGGTCTGCTGCCCCGGGGCGGCCCGGCGATGCTCCGGTTTGTCGTGGGTGGCCCAGAGGCTGCAGGTGCTGGGCCCGGGCAGATCGTCAGGCTTTGTTTGCTGGTTGAGAAAGACCTTGGCAAGGAAATTTGCCGTGACCGGGGCCGTGACCAGCAGGAACAGCGTGATCAGCAGCTCATGTGCCGAGACATGGCCCTCATAGGCCCAGGCATGCACCATGGAGCCGATGAGAACGCCGCCAACCCCGAGGGTTGTGGCCTTGGTCGGGGCATGCATCCGCGACATCGGATCGTTCAGCTTCAAAAGCCCGAAGGAGCCGACAAAGCCGAAGAGACCGCCGATGACGACGCAGCTCGCGATGAGGATATCGATGATCATTCCGGGGCCCTCACTCGATGATATTGCCGCGCAGCAGGAAGCGCGCGTAGGCAACGGTAGAGATGAAGCCGAGCATCGCCATGATCAGCGCCGCCTCAAAGAAGATTTCGGATCCGAGCAGCACCCCGAACAGGACCACCATGGCGATGGCGTTGATGAACATCGTGTCCAGCGCGAGGATCCGGTCCGTGATCTCGTGGGCCATCAGGATCTTCCACAGGTTCATCAGCAGCGCGGCGGCGAAACAGGAAAAGGCAAAGGCGTAGGCATAGTCGATCATCCGAAGATCTCCTTCAGGCGGGCCTCGTAGCGGGTCTTGATCTCGTCCCGTATCTCGTCGGTGTCGGGCGCGTGCAGGCAATGGACCAGCAGCGACCGCCCCTGCGCCGAAATATCGGCGGTGAGGGTGCCGGGTGTCATGGTGATGGTGCCGCCCAGCATGGCGATGGCCTCGGGGGTGCGGATGTCCAGCGGGATTTCCACCCAGGCGGGCCTGCGTTTGCTGTTCGGCATGAACAGCACGATCCTCGCAACGGCGACATTGGCAACGACGATGTCCCAGATCACCAGCAGCGCATAGGAAATCAGCTTCAGCGGTTTTTTCAGCTTCGGCCGGTTGGGCCAGTAGGGCTGGGTGATCACCGGGATCAGCAGGCCGAGAAAGAAGCCGAACAGCAGCGAGTTGAGCGAGAAGCGGTTCACCAGCAGGAGCCAGATCACCGTCAGCATCAGCGTCAGCAGCGGGTGCGGCAGGAAGCGGTTCAGAAGCTTCATCAGTGGCTCTCCTCTGTGGTGGTGGCGGCATCCTCGGCGCCGTGGCCGGAGGCTTCGCCGTGATCCGCAGCCCCATGCCCCGAATCCTCATAGCCGGAATCCTCATGATCCGATTCCGTGACGGGGCGATCCCTATTGGCCAGAACCGTCTCGATATAGGCCTTTGGGGCGAAGAGGTCCTGCGCCGTGGCGGCGGTGTAGCGGGTCATCGGACCGGCAAAAAGCGTCAGCGCCACCAGCCCGGCCAGCAGCGCGAAGGTCGCGACAAAGGGCAGGGCGGCAGGGTGCGCCGTGGCGGGCGCGTCGGTCTGATTTGCTGCTGCCACTTCGATTTCGGGCGCCTCGGCGGTGTCGGCGGTGGCCAGCCCGTGGCTCTTCCAGAAGATCAGCGTGCCTGCGCGGGCAAAGCCCATGATGGTGATCAGCGAGCTGACGAGGATCACGCCCCAGACCCAGACCACGCGCGGGTCGTCGCGGGCGGCGTCGAGGATCAGCAGCTTGCCGAGGAACCCCGACAGCGGCGGCATGCCGGCGGTGGCGATGGCGGCGATGAAGAACAAGACCGAGATCAGCCCGCTCTGGGCCATCACCGGACGGGCCGCGATGGTGCCGCCCTGACGTTCGCGCACCAGATCCGCAATCAGGAACAGCGCCGCGGCCGCCAGTGTCGAATGGACGGTGTAGTAGAGGGCGGCGGCGGTGGCCTCGGGGGTGAAGAGGGCGATGGCGGTCAGCAGGGTGCCGACAGAGGTGATGGCGCCAAAGGACATCAGGCGGCCGATCTCTTTCGACCCCAGCACGCCAATGGCACCGACGGCGACGGTCAGCAATGCGGCAGGCAGCAGCCAGTCGCCGACCAGCCCCTCGACCACGGCGACATCGGGGCCGAAGACCAGCGTGTACATCCGCAGGATCGCATAGGCGCCGACCTTGGTCATGATCGCAAACAGCGCCGCCACCGGGGCGGGCGCATGGGCGTAGGAGGCGGGCAGCCAGAAATGCAGCGGCAGCAAGGAGGCCTTGATCGCGAAGACCAGAAGCAGCATCACCGCACCGACCCGGATGAGGGCGCTGTCTTCTGCCGGAAGTGCCGCCACCTGCACCGCCAGATCCGCCATGTTGAGCGTGCCGGTCACCGCATAGATGGTGCCGAGCGCAAACAGGAACAGGGTGGAGCCGAGGAGGTTGTAGACCACATATTGCACCCCGGCCTGAAACCGGCGGGTGCCGCCTGCGTGGATCATCAGCCCGTAGGAGGCGATCAGCAGCACTTCGAAAAACACAAAGAGGTTGAAGGCGTCACCGGTCAGGAAGGCGCCGAGAATACCCATCAGCTGAAACTGGTAGAGGGCGTGAAAGTTCTGGCCGCGCTCGTCCCATTTGCTGCCCACCGCATAGAGGTTCACGGCCAGCGCCAGAAGCGTGGTCAGCAGCACCATCATCGCCGACAGCCGGTCCAGCACCAGCACGATCCCGAAGGGCGCCTGCCAGTCGCCGAGCTCGTAGACCTGCACCGTGCCATCGGCAGCCTGCACCGCCAGCGCCATCGCGATGGCAACCAGCAGCGCCGTGCTGGCGATCGAGAAAATCCGCTGCAGATCAATGTGGTAGCGCAGCGTCATGATGATGAAGGGCGCCACCAGAGCAGGCAGCACGATGGGCGCAATCAAAAGGTGGTTCATGCGTCCTCTCCGTCGGCGCTGGCCGTTTCATCCATGTTGATGCTGTCATCCTTG
The DNA here is from genome assembly GCA_001874255.1 of Alphaproteobacteria bacterium MedPE-SWcel. Taxonomy (GTDB): domain Bacteria; phylum Pseudomonadota; class Alphaproteobacteria; order Rhodobacterales; family Rhodobacteraceae; genus Epibacterium. The sequence goes on along the minus strand of MPDC01000008.1, from coordinate 122,747 downwards.
GCGCTGAGGTATGCGCCGAGGGCGATCATCACCACCACGGCGGTCATGCCGAACGAGATCACGATCGCCGTCAGCACCAGCGCCTGCGGCAGCGGGTCGGTATAGGGCACTTCGGCGTATTTGTTCAGGATCGGCGGCGCATTGGTGATCAGGCGCCCGGTGGCGAACAGAAAGACGTTCACCGCATAGGACAGCAGCGAGGTGCCGAGGATCACCGGGAAGGTGCGGCGGCGCAGGATCAGATAGATCCCTGCGGCAGTCAGAAGCCCGACGGCTGAGGCGACTAGTAATTCCATGCTCAGACCTCGTTGGTGTCTTGGGCCGCGGTGTCGCGGGCGGGGTTGATGTCCATGGCGTGTTCGGTCGGGATACCGGGCTGCCAGGCAAAGCGGCTGAGGCTCTCCAGTGCCAGCATCACGGCACCAACCACGGCGAGGAAGACGCCAAGGTCAAACAGCGCGGCGGTGGCCAGTTCGAATTCTTCCAGCGGCGGGATGTGGACGTAGCCAAAGGCCGAGGTCAGGAAGGGCTCGCCATTGAACCAGGCGCCGAGGCCGGTGGCGGCGGCGATCAGCACCCCGGAGCCGATGATACCGTGATAGGGGATGCGCTGGCGCTCGGTGGCCCAGCCAAAGCCCGAGGCCATATACTGCATGATGACGGCGATGGCGGCGATCAGCCCGGCGATGAAACCGCCGCCCGGCAGGTTGTGGCCGCGGAAGAAGATATAGGCCGCCACCATCAGCGCGACGGGCATCATCATCCGCGTCACCACCACCATCAGGCCCGGGTGGCTGTCGCCGGCCTGCGGCATATCCGGTTCGCGGTTCAGCAGATAGGCGCGGACGCGGGTCGACAGCACCGCTTCGGTGAGGGCAAAGATCACCAGTGCGGCGATGCCGAGGACGATGATTTCGCCAAAGGTGTCAAAGCCGCGGAAATCGACCAGGATGACGTTGACCACATTGGTGCCGCCGCCGCCCTTGTAGGAATTCGCCAGATGGAACTCCGAGATCGAGGGGGCAGCGAAATCGCGCAGCATCAGCGCGTAGATCAGCCCGCCGACGCCGAGGCCGCCGAGAATGGAGATCACCCCGTCGCGCATCCGCACCGGAACCGGGGTTTCGACCGGGGTTTCCTTGGGCAGGAAGTTCAGCGCCAGCAGCATCAGGATGATGGTCACCACCTCGACCGAGATCTGGGTCAGGGCCAGATCGGGCGCCGAGAGGAAATTGAAGGCGAGGGAGACGATGAGACCGACGATGCCGATCAGGATCAGCGCAATGAACCGGCGGCGGTGGAACAGCACGATGCAGGCGGTGGCCACGATCAGACAGATCCAGCCCACCAGCGGCAGCAGCCCGACGGCCTGTTGCTCTCGGGTCGGCGCGCCGATGGTCCCGGTGCCATAGGCAAAGACGCTGATCGCGAGGGTGAAGGTCACCATGATCAGCGCATAGCGGGTCAGCGAGCCGTCATGGAGCCGCGCCGTCGCCCCGCGCGCAAGATCGGTCACCGCGCCGATCAGCGCGTCAAAGATCACCTTGGCCTCGGGACGCGGCACCGCGTTCCAGATCCGCAGCAGCCCGGCGTGCAGCGCCAGCAGGACCGCGCCGCCCAGAACTGCGATCCCCGACATATAGAGCGCAGGCGTGACGCCGTGCCAGAGCTTCAGATGCGCATGGGGGTGGCTCTGGGTGACGGCTCCGGCGGCGGCATCGACCAGCGGGCCGACCATCCTGGCCGAGAACAGCCCGATCAGCACCACCAATGTGACCAGCAGCGCGGGCGAGGCCCACATGCCAAAGCCCGGATCATGCGGCTTGGCCGGGTAGTCGTCGCGCTTTGGCCCGAGAAACACATGCGCGATGTAGCGGAACGAATAGGCCGCCGAGAAGGCTGCCGCCAGGGTCGCCAGACCCGGCAGGAGGTAGGGGTTTTGCAGCCAATAGGTATGCGAGACCTCTTCCAGCATCATTTCCTTGGAGAGGAAGCCGTTCAGCGGCGGAATGCCCGCCATCGACAGCGCCGCCACGGTGGCAATCACAAAGGTCACCGGCATCAGGTGCCGCAGCCCGCCCAGACGTTTGATGTCGCGGGTGTGGGTCTCGTGGTCGACGATTCCTGCGGTCATGAAGAGCGCCGCCTTGAAGGTCGCGTGGTTGATGATGTGGAACACGGCGGCGATGGCTGCCGCCTTGGTGCCAAAGCCCAGCAACATGGTGATCAGCCCGAGATGAGAGACGGTGGAAAACGCCAGCAGCGCCTTCAGGTCATCCTTGAACAGGGCGATCACCGCGCCGATCACCATGGTGATCAGACCGGTGGTGGCGACGATGTAGAACCATTCCGGCGTGCCCGCCAGCACCGGCCAGAGCCGCGCCATCAGGAACAGGCCCGCCTTCACCATGGTGGCAGAGTGCAGATAGGCCGAGACCGGCGTCGGCGCCGCCATCGCGTGGGGCAGCCAGAAATGAAACGGAAACTGCGCCGATTTGGTGAAGGCGCCGATCAGGATCAGGATCAGTGCGGGCAGATAGAGGTCCGAGGACTGGATTGCGTCTTTATGCTGCAGGATCACGCTGATGTCGTAGGAGCCTGCGATATGGCCGAGGATCAGCATGCCGCCAATCATCGCCAGACCGCCCATGCCGGTGACCGTGAGCGCCATCCGCGCGCCCTGACGGCCTTCGGGCAGGTGTTTCCAATAGCCGATCAGCAGGAAGGAGGACAGCGAGGTCAGCTCCCAGAAAACGAGCAAAAGCAATATGTTGTCCGACAGGACGATGCCGACCATGGCCCCCTGGAACAGCAGCAGATAGGTGTAGAACTGGCCCATCGGGTCCTGCCGCGACAGGTAGAACCGCGCGTAGAGGATGATCAACAGACCGATCCCGAGGATCATGGTCGCAAAGAGGAACCCCAGCCCGTCAAGAAAGAAATTCGCATGCAGCCCCAGCACGGGCAGCCAGTCGATGCCGACCTGCACCGTCTCGCCCCGCAGGATCGCGGGCGCATGGAGCATCAGCCCGACAAAGGCGAGCCCGGTGGCCAGCGCCGCAGATGAGGCCGAGGCATTGCGTCCGGCACGAATGAGAAGCGCGGGAAACAGCGCGCCGAGAAAGGGCAGGGCCGCAATCAAGAAAAGGGACACGTCATACTCTCCTGGTCGGGCAGTTGGATCTTTTTGGCAGATATTAAGCTGCAAGTTGTGAGCTGACTAAGGAATTTTCCAGCGCTGATCCAGCCATTCCGAACAGAATCTTGGGTATTTCGGTCTGGAAATGACAAAATGTGACACCTGGCCGCATGTTTATGGCCAGTTTGCGGTCCGGACTTTGGCTGCGGCCGGGGCGTGTGGGGGATGACGTGATGGTGATCGCCGCCGCTGCCGCGCCACTGTGCCAGCAGGCGGGATGCGTGCTAGATCTCGGCGGGAGCACAGACAGAGCAGAGGCGAGGGCGGGACCGGCAATGGCACAGGAAAACCTCCGGATGAAAGGCGGGCCGACGCGCGCACCGGTCACAGAAGGTCGGCCAGAGGGACGGGCAGAGGCACGGCCAGAGGGACGGGCAGAGAATCGAACAGCGGATCGGACAGAGGATCGAACAGAGGATCGGGCAGCGCGTCCAACAGGCGATCTCGCCTGCGAGGGCGCGCGCGGTGGCGGTCGGGCAGAAGGTCGGGGCCGTCGCGCGGTGCTGCTGGGGGCCGGGGCTCTGGCGCTGACGGCGGTGACGGCGGGGGGATGGTGGCGACTGTACCGGCACCGGCCTGCCCATGACGGCGGCGTTCTCAGCGTGCAGGAGGCGCATCGTCAGGCGCGCGCAGGCGACGTGCTGCTGGTGGATATCCGGACCGCAGGCGAATGGCGCCGGACCGGCGTGCCGGAGGGGGCCGTGCCGCTGGATATGCGGCGCGCGGATTTCACAGAGGCGCTGGCGGCGCTTGTAAATGGCGAGACCGGGCGCCCGATTGCCCTGATCTGTGCCCGTGGAGTGCGCTCGGCACGGGTGAGCAAGCGCCTGATCGAGGCCGGGTTTGCCAATGTTCTGGATGTGCCGGAAGGCATGTTCGGCTCGGCGGCGGGGCCGGGGTGGCTCAATTCCAGGTTGCCGGTGACAGGATGGCGCGGATGATGCAGAAGATATGGAGCGTCGCGACGGCGCTGAGTATGACGGCAGGCGCGGGACTGGCCGCGTGCGGTGCGCAACCGGCGCCCTGTGCGCTGGCCGGGGGCACCTATGAAATCACCCTGCCGCAGGGGCCGGGGGGCGCCATTCCGGCCGTGATGTTCCTGCACGGCTACGGCGGCTCGGGGGCAGGCGTGTTGCGCATGACGGGCATGGTCGAAGCGCTGACCGCGCGGGGCTATGCGGTGATTGCCCCGGATGGCGCCCCCCGGCCCGACGGCCCGCGCAGCTGGTCGTTTCTGCCGGGGCTCGGATCGCGGGACGATTTCGCCTTTTTGCCGCAGGTTCTGCGGGACGCCGAGCGACGGTTTGGCATTGAAGGCGATGCCTCTGTTCTGGCGGGGTTTTCCTCCGGCGCCTTCATGGTGAACTATCTGGCCTGCGCCGAGCCCGGGGCCTTTGCGGCCTATCTGCCGGTGTCCGGCGGGTTCTGGCGCCCGCAGCCCACGGCCTGCGCCGGGCCGGTGCGGCTCTACCATAGCCATGGCTGGATGGATGGCACGGTGCCGCTGGAGGGGAGGGCTCTGGGCGGCGGGCGGTTTCTGCAGGGCGACATCTGGGCCGGGCTCGAGCTGTGGCGCGAGACATTGGGCTGCGACAGCCACGCGCCAGAGACCAAATGGCAGGAGCAGGACGGGCAGCTTTTGCTGCGCGGCTGGTCCTGTGATGTGGGCGCGGTCGGTGCGGATCGTGGGGCTGATGGGGCTGGTGGGTTTGATGGAGCTGGGGGCAGCCTGACGTTTGAGCTGTTTCCCGGCGGGCACCGGGTGCCGCCGGGATGGGCCGACCGGGTGCTGGACTGGCTGGAAGCGGCCGGGACTGGCACAGGCAGGGCGACAGGTACAGGCAGGGGGACTGGCACCGCGATCCCAGCGAACTGATACCGCAGGCCGGGCATCTGATCCGTCCCCCGGCCATGCCGCCGCCGGTCCCGTGCTCATCAGTCGCTATTCGGCGGGCTGCACAGGCCTGTCCTGGCCGAGGAGGTTCTGACGCAGCAGGCTGCGATAGTGGCGTGCTGCACGCGTGATGCGGGGCTCTTTCAAGACCTCGGCCGTGCCCATCCAGCCGGGGGGCAGGCGCAGGCTCGACAGGGCCGAGAGCGGCACCGCCAGCACGAGCGACACCGCAATCGGCACAAGCCAGAGCGAGACCAGCCCGGAGGCGATCCCGATCCACAGGGCCACGCCGCTGAGGGTTTCCAGCGCGTGGCAGTGCAGCAGGGCGCGCAGGCGGTAGTGGCCGCCCTCGCGGGCCTGTGGCGCCCAGCCTTTCTGCAGGCCGAAGACCGTGCGCAGCACCGCGATCATCTGCTGCACCATCAGGATCGGCGCATAGAGGATCGCCAGCAGGATTTCGGTCAGCATGGAGAGCAGGAACCGCCCGGTGCCGCCGTAATCGGCCATCCGCCGCCCGGTCAGCGGCAGCGCCACCACCGACAGCAGCTTTGGCAGCAGCAGCATGGCGTAGATCAGGATGATCACGGCCACGTGGCGCGGCTCGCTCATGTCCGGCCAGGAGGGGCGGGTGGGGTTGGCTTCGGAGAAATACGTCAGCACCGAGCCACCGTCGTCGCGGCCGATCAGCGCCCAGATCACCAGGAGCGCGAACCACACGGGCGCCATCAGATAGCCGATCGCCCCATGCGCCAGATGGAACCGTGACATGGCGTGAAACCCGGTGGTGCCGAGAAGGCGCAGATGTTGCAGGTTGCCCTGGCACCAGCGCCGGTCGCGCTGGATGTGGTCGATCAGCGTGGCGGGGGTTTCCTCGTAGGAGCCGCGAATGCGCGGCAGGAACCGGACGCGCCAGCCGGCCCGGCGCAACAGGCCTGCCTCGACGAAGTCATGGCTCATGATGATCGAGGGGGCGCCGGTCAGCGTGGGCAGCTCCGGCAAGCCCGCGCAGGCGGCAAAGGCGCGGGTGCGGATGATGGCGTTATGGCCCCAGTAGTTGCCCTCATGCCCGGTCCAGCGCGCCAGCCCCTCGGCCAGCGCCAGACCGTAGACGCCATTGGCGAATTGCTGCATGCGGCCAAAGACAGAGCGGGCTCCGATGAGTTGCGGGAAGCTCTGGATCAGCCCCGCGCCGGGGTCGCGCGACAGCGCATCGGTCAGGCGCACGATCGCCCGCCCGGTCATCAGGCTGTCGGCATCCAGCACCAGCATGGCCTCGTAGGCGCCGCCCCAGCGGGTGACCCAATCATGGATATTGCCGACCTTGCGGGCGGTGTTCTCGGCGCGGCGGCGGTAGTGGAGCGACAGCCCCTCCGGCAGCTCGGCCTGCAGGGCGCGGACGCCCCGCTCTTCCTGGGCGGCGGTCTCCGGGTTGCGGGTGTCGGAGAGGATGAACATCTCGTAGCGATGCAGGCCGCCGATGGCATGCAGGTCCTCCAGCATGGAGCGCGCATTGCCGAGCACATAGGCGGGGTCTTCATTGTAGACCGGCACCAACAGCGCGACCCGCATCGGGCGTCGGCGGGTCCTCGCGGTTTTCGGGCGGCTGCGCGAGAGGCTGCAGAGCCCCAGCAGAACGGTGGATACCGTGAAGGTGATCCAGAAGAAATTGAAGGCGATCAGCACCAGCAGCACCCATTCCAGCGCGGTGGTGCCATCGGCGGTGAACCAGCCCTGCATCACCCAGCCGAGCGCAAGCGTGGCCACCATCGCGGGCGAGAAGGCAAGAATGCGCCAGAGGGCCACATCCGGATGGGACAGGCTGTCGCCGGGGGCGGCTCCATTGGACAGACTGTCGCCGAGGTCGGCTCCATTGGGCAGGCTGTCGCCGAGGCCGGCTCCGGGGGCGGCGCTGTCGCGGAAGGCCCGGTCGAACGCCTGTTGTGGCATGGCCAGCGGGCTCTCTGGAGGGACCAGCGACGCAAGAGCCGGGGGTGATGGGGCAGACGGGAGAGACGGGGGAGAGGACACAGCCATTTACACAGTCCACCGATAGAGCCAGACCTCGGACGCGGCTTTGCCGTTGTGGCGCAACTGCGCCCGCAGCTCCACATGGGTGCGGGGGCCCGGATCAAAGGAAAACGCCAGCCGCATGCCGCCGGTCTCGGGGTTGCGTTCCAGAATGCCAGCGCTGGTGTCGAGATGCGGCGAGGAGACGTGGATATCAAAGGCATCCGGCTCCGCCTCGAACAGCGGATGGGCCTCGAAATCGATCACCATCAGGCGGCCGGGGTCGCCAAAGATCTTTGCCCCCGAGGCGGTGTTGATCACCCGCGGAAGATCCAGCACCGGCTCTTCGCCCCAGGACAGGCGATAGGCGAGATCGATCTGGGCGCCGGTCTCATGGGGGGTGGAGGGTCGCCAATAGGCGACGATATTGTCGTAGATCTCCTTGTCGGCGGGGATTTCCACCAAGGTCACCGCACCGGCGCCCCAGTCGCCCCTGGGTTCCACCCAGAGCGACGGGCGGCGGTGATAATGCGCCTCCAGATCGGCAAAGTCCGACAGTTTGCGGGCCCGCTGGATCAGGCCGAAGCCGGTGGGGTTTTCGTCCACAAAGCTGGAGACCTGCAGCCGGGTGGGATTGGCGAGCGGGCGCCAGATGACTTCGCCGTTGCCGTTCTTCAGCAGCAGCCCGTCGCTGTCGTGGACGGCGGGGCGGAAATCGTCGAACCGCTGGTGGTTGGTGCCATCGAACAGGAACATCGAGGTGAGCGGCGCGAGGCCTGCATGGGGCAGGTCCTCGCGGGCAAAGAGCGTCGCCTCCACATCCATCACGCAGGGGGTGCCGGGGGTGATGTCAAACCGGTAGGCGCCGGTGACGGAGGGGCTGTCCATCAGCGCGTGGACCACCATGTTCTTCTGCAGCGGTCCGGGGGCCTCGAGCCAGAAGCTGACGAAGTCGGGAAATTCCTCGCCCTCGGGGTCGCCCGTGTTCAGCGCCAGCCCGCGGGCCGAGAGCCCATAGGCATTGCCGCTGGCGATGGCGCGGAAATAGCTCGCCCCCTGAAAGACGCAGAATTCGGTCTTTTTGCCCGGGTGATCGGGATCATTCAGATCGGTGCGCAGTCGGAAGCCGGAATAGCCCAGGGCGCCGTCGGTCGACAGCTCGGGCGAGATCTCGGGGTGTCGGGTGAACCGGTCGATGTCAAAGGGCACGCTGTCGGCCCTGCCGCCCGTGACCGTATGCACCTGGACGGGACGTTCGAAATAGAGGCCGGGCAGGAAGAAATCGACGTTGTAGCTGCGATCGCTGCCCGCCCAGAGCGCCTTGTCGACGTTGAACTGGATCGACCGGTACTGGTCATAGGTCATCGACAGCCAGTCCTTCGGGACCTTGCTGCGCGGGGTGAAGGGGCGGCCTGCGAGGGCGCGCGCCCGGGCGATGACCTCGGCGCGGGAGAACGGCACCGTTCCGTTGGACCGCGCGGCGGGGGCGGTGGCGACCAGTGCCAGCGCCGATGCAGAGGTCAGAAAGGCACGACGGCTGAAGGGGGTCATGCTTTGCGTCTCCAGGGTTGGGATTTGAACCAGGCTGCGCCATAGGCACAGAGGATGATCAGGACAAAGCCTGCGAGATTGACGGCGGCGGTGACGGCAATGCCGCGCTCGGTCTGGTCGAGGGCCGCGCCGAGGAACCGCGCCAGCGCCATCGAGACCACAAAGATCGCGAGGCTTTGCTGGCCCACCTTGGTGACAATGGCGAGCAGCGGCGCCCAGAGGCGGGCCGCAAGGGACGTTCCGCGCGCCACCAGATTCTGGCCGTTTTCGCCTGCGACCGTCCAGGCCAGATAGGCCAGCGACAGGAAGTGGACATAGCGCAGCAGGCCGAAATCGGTCTTCTCTCGCCATTCGCCGGTCAGGCTCCAGACGGGCCGGATCGCGGCGCCGAGGTCGGGCGCGGCGCTGTTCAGCCAGCCGAAGACCTTCCACGATCCGAAAGGGGCGGAGAGGATCAGAAAACCGGCGGCCAGCAGCGCCAGCGCCCAGTGTACGGGGGGCTTTGGCAACCACCCCGCCATGAAGGCAAACCCGGTGAAGAACAGCAGTTGCCAGCCGAAGGGGTTGAAGAACCATTCACGGTCCGACCAGGGCTCGGCCGGGAGCGACATTCCGTCCGGGCCCAGACCCAGCATGTAGGGATTGGCGAGCAGCCAGAGCGCGGCGCAGAAACAACCGACCGCCCAGGCGCCAGCGCGGCTCAGCCCCATGACCGCGGGCATCAGCGCCAGCACCACCAGATACATCGGCAGAATGTCGAAATAATTCGGCACATAGGTCAGGGTGAAGATGCCGATGATCTGCTGCACCGTGTTGGAAAAGAACGGATGCAGGTTGAGCGCGCCGATATAGCTCTTGTCGCCGCCCAGCGTGAGATCGAGCACCGCCATCGACATGGCGAGAAAGAAAAACAGGCCGATATGGGCCCAGTAGACCTGCCAGCAGCGATAGGCGACCCGGGCGGTGCCCATCCACCAGCCGTGGCGCGCGAAGGAGCCGCCAAAGGCGATGGCGGAGGCCATGCCGGAACAGAAGACAAAGATCTCTGTCGCATCGGAAAAGCCAAAGCGCGCCGGGATCCAGCCGGTCCAGCGATTGCCGGGGATATGGGCCACGAGAATGATGAACATGGCGATGCCGCGATAGAAATCGAGGCGCGGATCGCGCAGGCGCGCGGGCGCGGTCTCCGCGTCGGTGGGCGCGGTCAGGGCGTTGGCGGCAGCCCGGGACGCGCTGCCCTGTTCAGGCGCCGGAAAGGGCGCGATGTCTGCCATCGGGTTCAATTCTCCAAAAGATCACTCAGCCGGAACGCTCTGAGCACCGCCAGTGTTCCGGGTGTCGGTCCGGGAGCTTCGGGCGGATGCAATCAGGGCGCGCCGGGCCTGCGCGTAGTTGTCTTCGGTCCCGCCGCGTTTGCTTTGCCTGTCGTCCAGAATGGCCTCCGCCTGCGACCAGTTTCCCGCCCGCAGACCCGCGTCGATCGTCATCCGTTCGAAGACATCGCGCTGGGCATGGCTGCCACCTGCAAGTTGCAAAGAATCCCGCGACTTAGCGAGGTAACCGAATGCTGTTCGGTAATCCCCTTCACCAAAGGCCTCAAGCCCCAATGCTGCGGTGCAGCCCGGATCGGCCATTCTTTGCGCAGCCTCGGTGGTGGGGCTGGCGCCATCGGCATGAATGCGCTGAACCAGACGCTGTGTGGCGGTTCTGCGGTCGCCACCGATGAGGCCCAGAAGATAGTGAAGATCGGCAAAAATCAGGCTGCCGTCCTCGGTCCGCGCGGCGCAGAGGTGGGCCAGCTCGTCCCAGCGGTCGCCGACCGCGATGCCCTCCAGCTCCAGCCGCATCAGCAGCGATGTCGCATTGGATATGTCGCGGTAGTCGTCCGTCTTGTCGCGGCGCACCTCGGTATCATAGAGCCGCAGCACGGCGTCCACCTCGCCCAGGTCGAGATGCATCAGCGCCTTGTGCCACCAGACATGGTAGCGGAAGTTGTTGCAATGGGCCCAGGCCTCTTCGCGCCCGGCGAGCCAGTCCAGCCCCGCCCTGGCGTTGCCGGTCATGTCGTGCACATGGGCCACCGCATGCAGCCCCCAGGCATCGTCCGGCGCGGTCCAGAGCGCCTGTCGGCCAGTGATTTCGGCCCGGTCGTATTCGCCGGTCTCCTCCAGCGCGAAGGCATGGCAGCCCAGCAGGTAGCCATGACCGGGATGGGCGGAGGAATAGGCGGGCAGGACGCGCTCGACCGAGGCGCGCATGCCGCGGGCGTCGCCCAGAATGAACCGGGTGCCATGGCTGAGTTTCATCGCCAGCGTGTCACAGGGCCAGTCGGTCAGGATCTCTTCCATCAGGACCACGCTGCGCGACGGCGCGCCGGCCAGCCAGGCGGCCAGGGCCTCCACGTATTTGCGTTCGCGGGGCAGGGCGGTGGCAGAGGCCGCGCGGGCATCGCGCAGCGCATCCTGCGCCACGGGGCGCAGTTCCGACCGGCCCAGCATCAGCACCGACAGCCCCTTGATCGCATGCGCCTGCGCGAAATCCGGGGCCGCCGCGAGGACGGCGCCGAGGTGATCGGCGGTGTGGGCCGCATGGGCCAGCACTCCGATCTGAACGGCGTTCCAGTCGGCAAGTACGCGGGCGTCCGACAGGCTGCAGTCCTGTCCAAAGATATCCTGGGCCATGGGCGGTTCACTTTCGCAATCTGCTGAAAATACAGGTCTTGTGAAAGATGCTAGCGGAGGCGGTTTCGCCGCGCGCCCCCCGCTCGCGCTTTGGTGAAGGCGCGTGTGAGGGTCGGCGGAAAAGCGGCGTATCGCGGGGGGTGATGGGCAAAAAAGGGCCCAAAAACCGGGGCAAGCTGCTGTTTTGGGCAGCAGGCAGGCGCGGGGGCGCTGCGGTCTGTAACATTGTGGCGCCGATCGGGGGCGCTGTGATCGGGCAAATGTTTCAGTCGTCCTCGAAGGGGCGGTCGGTGGCGAGAATCCCGTCGCTGTCGGCGCCGCATGCGGGGGGCGGTTTGCGATAGGTCACCGGGGTTCGGGAGAATTTCAACGGGTTGCCCAGGAGCTTCAACGGGGTTCCGTTGGACTCCATCGTGATCACCAGATCCCGCGCGGCGACCTGATCGCTGGCAAAGACCTGATCCAGCGTCTGCACCGGGCCGACGGGCACTTTTGCGGCCTCCATCGCGGCGATCACCGCGTCGGTGCTGTGGCGGCGCAGGGCCGGGATCAGGATGTCGTTCAGCGCCATGCGGTTGTCGAGACGGGCCGGGTTGGTGGCAAACCGCGGATCGTCGGCCAGCCCTTCGAGCGCGAGAAACCGCATGAAACGGCGGAACTGACGGTCGTTGCCGACGGCGAGGATGACATGGCCGTCCGAGGTCGCATAGGTGCCATAGGGCAGGATCGAGGGGTGTTCATTGCCGCGCCGCACCGGCAGCTGGCCGGTATTGAGGTAGCCCACGCCTTCGTTGATCAGCCAGGCGATCTGGGAATCCACCAGGGCGACCTCCACCTGCTGGCCCTCGCCGGTGAGATCGCGGTGGCGCAGGGCAGAGAGGATGCCGACGGCGGCGTACATTCCGCACATCACATCGGCGATCCCGACCCCGGCCTTCATCGGGGCGCCATCGGGGGCGCCGGTCAGCGACATCATGCCGCCATAGCCCTGCGCCATCAGGTCGTAGCCGGGTTTTTCCCGGTTCGGCCCGGTCTGGCCATAGCCCGAGATCGACCCGTAGACGAGACGCGGGCAGCTGTCGCGGAGGCTGTCGTAATCGAGCCCGTAGCGGGCCAGCCCGCCGGGTTTGAAGTTCTCCATCAGCACATCGGCCTGCGCCGCCAGGCGGCGGATGATCTGCTGTCCTTCCGGCTGCGATATGTCCAGCGCCAGCGACCGCTTGTTGCGGTTGGCGGCCATGAAATAGGGGGTGAGATCGGCGTCCTCGGCGACGCTTGTGCCCCATTGGCGGGTGTCGTCGCCGCCGGTGCCGGGGTTTTCCACCTTGATCACATCGGCCCCGAGGTCGCCCAGCAATTGCGTTGTGGTGGGCCCGGCCAGGATGCGGGTGAGGTCGAGCACCTTGACCCCCCGCAGGGCGCCATGGGGCAGCAGATCAGATACGGCCATCATAGCCCTCGCGGTCGATTTCAGCAGCAATAACGGTGAAGCGGTCGGCGGCCATGGCCTCGGTCAGGGCTGCGCGCAATTGCGACCGGCTCCGAACGCTGTGGCCATGGCCGCCGAAGGCGCGGCCCATGGCCGCATAGTCGTGGTGGCCGAAGTTCACGCCGGTGCCCGGCAGCTGACGTTGGCGCTGCTTCAGATCGATCAAGGCCAGCGCGGCATCGACAAAGACCACAAAGATCGGCGCGATGCCCATTTCGGCGGCGGTGGCCAGCTCGCCTGCGACCATCAGGAAGCCCGCATCGCCGGAGAAGCTGACAACCGTGCGATCGGGCTCTGCCAGCTTGCGGCCGATGGCGAGTGGCAGGGCGCAGCCCATGGTGCACAGGCCAGAGGATTGGACCAGCTGGCGCGGCTCGCTGCAGCGCCACATCTGGCTGAGCAGAATGCGGTGGGCGCCGCTGTCGGCGGTCAGCAGCGTGTCCCGGGGCAGGGTTGCCTGGCATTCGGCGATGACGCCCGCCGGTCCCCAGTCGTCGGTCAGCGGAAAGGCGGCCTGGAGCGCCGCGCGGGTGGCCGCGATCTCGCCGCCGCTCCAGTGGGGCTGTGCGGGCGCCGGATCGGTCAGCGCCGCCAGCGTCGCGGGCAGGCTGCTGTGCAGCGTCAGCGAGGCCTGATGCATGTAGTGGGTATTGGGTTCGGGGGTGATGTCGATCACGCGGGTCTCGGCGCAGTCCCAGACATTGCGCCAGCCGGTGCGCATCTCGATCGGGTCATAGCCGATGCAGAGGATCAGGTCAGAGGCCTCGATCAGGGGCAGCAGATGGCTGTCGGCCCGCGGCGACAGGCCGGCGCCGCCGAGGCAGAGAGGATGGTCTTCGGCGAGGATGCCCTTGGCCTTGTAGGTGGTGACAAAGGGGATCTGGCGGGTTTCGAGAAAGGCGCGGGTGGCGTCGGGGCCCTCGGGGCAGAGCGCGTCCAGTCCGATGATGGCCAAGGGCCTACGGGCGTCGGCCAGCCAGCGATGCGCCTGCGCCAATGCCGCGTCCGCTGGCACGGTTTCGCCCGCAGGCGCCTGGCGCAGGCCGCGTTCTCTGGCGGGCGAGGTGGCCACCGTGATCGGCACGTCGATATGCACTGGTCCCGGGCGGGGCGCGGTGGCAATGGCGAGCGCCTTGTCGGCGATGACCTCGGCGGCGGCGGCATCGAGGCGGAAGCTGGCCTTGGTGATCGGCGCGAACACCGCCTGCTGGTCGAGCACCTGATGCGTATAGGTCTGGGCCTCATCGGCATCGACACAGCCGGTCAGGACCAGCATCGGCACCCGGTCCTGCAGCGCATTGGCCACCACATTCACCCCATTGAGCGCGCCGGGACCGAGAGTGGCCACGAGCAGAACCGGGGCACCGTCGGTGTGGTGGACGCCCTCGCCGATGAAGCCGGCGCAGTTTTCATGTTTGGCGAGATGAAAGGCAATGCCTGCCCGGCTCAGCGCATCAATCAGCGTCAGCACTTCGCCGCCGGGCATGCCAAAGGCGTGGCGGCAGCCCGCGTCGTAGAGGCGGCGAGCCAGAACATCGGCGGCGCGGAGGGTCTCTGTCATCGGTCGTCTATCCATTTTCTGGGTGCGGGGCGGCGGCGGCTAGCGCAGGGCCGTCCCGGCAATCTCTGCAAAAATCCTGTCGAGTTCAGTGGCAATCGTCGTCAGCTCCGGGCCGGCCTCTGGCACATAGGGGGCAAAGACATGCGTCGGTGTCTTGTAGGCCAGGGTGGCGCGGCCGTCCGCGCCTTCGGTGACATAGAAACGGATCGGGGCTTCGATCATGGCGGCGGTGGAGAGGCCGAGGACGGCGACGGCAAAATCGTTGCGAAAGACCCCGAGAACCCGGTTGCCGGGGAGGGAGATCCCTCGCGCGGCGGCGGCGCCGGTGGGGCCTGCTTCGGTGACAAGCCCCATGCCGGCGCTCCGGACTGCGGTCTTCAGGTCCTGGAGCAGGGTCTGGTAGCTCTTGTCGCTGTTGTGGACCGACCAGCCGGGCCGCGGTTCAAGACCTGAGGCGAGAGCGGGCGTGGCCAGCAGAAGCAGCGCCAGCGGGATGGCCCCGCACCGGCCGAGATGGCCCCGGCGCAGGCGCAGGCGGGTGCTGGCGCGCGGCGTCACGGCAGAGGGGCGTCGAAATATGCGCAATGGGAACTGAAACATGGGGGCCTCCGCTTTCAAACAGGGGTTTACGCGGAATGCGGCTGAAATACTCGTCACATTTCAGTGCGTTTCAGGTCAGTGTTTTTCAGGTCAGTGCGTTTCACGGCCTGTTGCGGTGGCGCGCTCTGGGGTTGGAGCGGGGCGGCGGCGTGAGTGGCGCCGGCTCCCGGGGGCGATCAGGCCCAGCCCTTGCGGAAGAAATGCGGGCTGGCGCCGAACTTGCGCTTGAACTGACGTGAGAAATGGGTGGCGCTGTTGAACCCGGAGGCAAGGGCGATTTCCGTCACCGACATCGAGGTTTCATTCATCAGTGCAAAGGCATGGCTGAGCCGCATGTCGGAATAGACATGCATCGGGCTCTGATCGAGGTATCTGGAGAACAGCCGCTCCAGCTGGCGGCGGGAAATATCCAGCCGATGACAGAGCGCACCGATGGACAGCGGCTCTTCGATCGCGTCCTGCATCAGCTGAAGGGCGCTCAGCAGGCGCTGGTTGCGGCTGCCGATGGCGACGGCATAGTTCGATTTCTGCGGCGCCGCGCCGCTGGTGGAGCGCACGTGCAGGCACATGTCGGCGACGATGATCGCAAGCTGTTTGCCGTGGCGTTGCTCGATCAGGGTCAGCATCATATCGGTGGCCGCGCTGCCGCCGCCGCAGGTCATCAAGGCGGCGGAGACCTCGTAAATATTGGGAGAGGGCTTCAGATGTCCGAAACGTTCCGTAAAACCCGGCTGATTTTCCCAATGCAGGGTGAAGGGCTGATCGGTGATGATACCGGCCTGCGCGAGCGCAAAGGCCCCGGTGCAGATGCCGCCGATCTGCCGGCCAAAACGGTGCTGGCGGCGCAGCCAGTTCAGCGTGGTCTCGCTGGCGGTGTCCTGCGGCTCGACCCCGGCGCAGACAAAGCCCACAGCCTCCGGGGGCAGCGGTGCCAGGGCCATGTCCGGCGTCACCACCATGCCGTTGGAACAGCGCACCGGCGCTCCGGTCTCGGTCATGATGAACCAGCGGTAGAGCTTTGTATTCGTGACCTGATTTGCGATCCGCAACGGCTCGATTGCGGCGGCCACAGGCAGCATCGTGGCCTTGGGCAGCAACAGGAAATAGAAATCCTGCGGCGCGCCGGCATGGGCGACCGTCAGGTTTGCGGCCGCGCCTTTTTGAACAAAACTGTCATCAGAACTGGCATCGGACATGGGTCAATCCGTGGTGGCTGGGGCTGGCGTGCAATCGAATGCGTCGCGGCATTGCTCTATCAGCTACCGCTCCGGCATCGGGTGGGACCGGGATATTGCGACGCCGATCCGGCGAATTACGACACCCTGACCCTCCAACGCGCAGCGGGCAGCGGCGCATCAGCGCGGCGGAACTGCCGCTAAAATGCAGGGCGACCTCTTGCAGCCCAATTTTCGCAGCACTAAGACTCGGGTAATCCTCTTTCGGGTATGGTACCCGTCGAGATCCCAAGACAGGCAGGTCCAATGATTGATCCAACAGAAACCTACATGAACACTCTCGTGCCGATGGTCGTTGAACAGACCAGCCGCGGCGAACGGGCCTATGATATTTTCTCGCGCCTGCTGAAGGAGCGTATCATTTTCCTCAACGGTCAGGTTCATGACGGCATGTCGTCGCTGATCGTGGCGCAGCTTCTTCACCTTGAGGCGGAAAACCCGTCCAAGGAAATCTCGATGTACATCAACTCGCCCGGCGGCGTGGTGACCTCTGGTCTGTCGATCTACGACACCATGCAGTATATCAAACCCAAAGTGTCGACGCTGGTGATCGGCCAGGCGGCCTCGATGGGGTCGCTGTTGCTGACGGCGGGCGAAAAAGGCATGCGGTTCAGCCTGCCGAATTCCCGCGTCATGGTGCACCAGCCCTCCGGCGGGTATCAGGGGCAGGCGACGGACATCATGATCCATGCCGAAGAGACGCTGAAACTCAAGCGGCGCCTGAACGAGATTTACGTAAAACACACCGGTCAGGACTATGAGACCATCGAACGGGCGCTGGAGCGGGATAACTTCATGTCTCCGGAACAGGCCAAGGAGTTCGGCCTGATTGACGAGATCGTTGAAAACCGCGCCAAGGGCGACGACGACGAAAGCTGACCCGCGCATTTGCACGGGCTTTGTGCTCCCTTCACCGTTGCGTGTGCCTGGGAGCACAATTTGACATTGTGGCCGGTTGGGAGCTGTCCTAAGCTGGCCGGAAATCGGGGCGAACTGACCTGCGCTGGCTCCGAGGCGGATGAAAGGTAGACCATGGCAACGAACACGAGCGGCGACAGCAAGAACACGCTTTACTGTAGCTTCTGCGGCAAGAGCCAGCATGAAGTGCGCAAGCTGATCGCGGGCCCGACCGTGTTCATCTGCGATGAATGCGTCGAACTGTGCATGGACATCATCCGCGAGGAGACCAAGGCCTCCGGCATGAAGGCCACCGATGGCGTGCCCACGCCAAAGGATATCTGCCAGGTTCTCGACGATTATGTGATTGGCCAGGCCACCGCGAAGCGTGTGTTGTCGGTGGCGGTCCACAACCACTACAAACGTCTGAACCACTCGCAGAAATCGGGCGGCGATATCGAGCTGGCGAAATCCAACATCCTGTTGATCGGCCCCACCGGCTGCGGCAAGACGCTGCTGGCGCAGACGCTGGCGCGCATTCTGGACGTGCCCTTCACCATGGCCGATGCCACCACGCTGACCGAGGCGGGCTATGTTGGCGAGGACGTGGAAAACATCATCCTGAAGTTGCTGCAATCATCTGAATACAATGTAGAAAAAGCGCAGCGCGGCATCGTCTACATCGATGAGGTCGACAAGATCACCCGCAAGTCGGAGAACCCGTCGATCACCCGCGACGTGTCGGGGGAGGGCGTGCAGCAGGCCTTGCTGAAGCTGATGGAAGGCACCGTCGCCTCGGTGCCGCCACAGGGCGGGCGCAAGCATCCGCAACAGGAATTCCTGCAGGTGGACACCACCAATATCCTGTTCATTTGCGGCGGTGCCTTTGCCGGGCTGGACAAGATCATCAAGCAACGCGGCAAGGGCTCTGCCATGGGCTTTGGCGCCGATGTGCGGGACGAAAGCGAAGCGGGCGTGGGCGAAACCTTCAAGGATCTCGAACCCGAGGATCTGCTGAAATTCGGCCTGATCCCGGAATTCGTCGGACGTTTGCCGGTTCTGGCAACGCTTGAAGATCTGGACGAGGATGCGCTCATTACCATCCTGACCAAACCGAAAAACGCGCTGATCAAACAGTATCAGCGCCTGTTCGAACTGGAAGAAACCGAACTCGACTTTACCGAGGAGGCCCTGTCGGCAATCGCCAAGAAGGCCATCGAACGCAAGACCGGCGCCCGTGGTTTGCGGTCGATCCTCGAAGATATCCTGCTCGACACCATGTTCGAACTGCCGGGCATGGAGAGCGTGACCAAGGTCGTGGTCAATGAGGAAGCGGTGAATACCAACGCCCAGCCTTTGATGATCCATGCCGAAGAAAAGGAATCTGCCAGCGCAGGATGACGCGGCGGAGGGTCTGAATTCAGATGGCAGAAAGGCCGGTGTCCACGCGATACCGGCCTTTTTTCTTTCCTCTGGCGGGCGCCTGATTCTGGCGGAATCGCGGCCGGGTAGGGGTTTGACAGAGGCCGGAGAGGGGGCTGATCGCGGCCGGTATCCAGTGGAAGTCCGCGATCCAATGCATTGAAATGAGGACAATTTTATGAAAAATGAGGTGTTTTCCTATAGCGACGGGGTCGACACATTCATCGGGCATCTGGCCTGGAATGAGGAGGACCCGGAGCCCAGGCCCGGGGTTTTGATCGCCCCGGCCTTTGGCGGCATCAGCGCGTTCGAACGGGCGGTGGCCAATGACCTAGCAGAGCTCGGCTATGTTGCGCTGGCGGTGGATTACTACGGCAATGGCACCCGGGTCGAGACACCCGAGGAGGCCCGCGCGCTGATGGCCGGGGTCACGGCGGACCGGCGGGTCCTGGCGCGCCGGATGGCCGCAGCGCGCGAGGCGATCGGGGGGCTGCGCCATGTCGATGCCGCGCGGATTGGCGCAGTGGGGTACTGTCTCGGCGGCAAGGCGGTGCTGGATCTGGCGCGCAGCGGTGCTGCGCTGCGGGCCTGCGTGTCGGTGCATGGTGTCTATGACGCTCCGAATTTCGCCACCCAGGAGATGCAGCCCGCGGTTCTGGTGCTGCATGGGTGGGACGATCCATTGGCGCCGCCCACCGCACTGCAGGACTTGGCGCAGGAGCTGACCGACCATTGTGCGGATTGGCAGGTGCTCGGTTTTGGCCACACCGGTCACGCCTTTACCAACCCGAATGCAAAGAACCCGGCCGGCGGCATGCACTATAGCGCCAGGGCGACGGCGCGGTCCTGGTCGGCAATGTTGCGCTTTTTCGACGAAACCCTGGGGGAAAACACCCATGCATAGCAGGGTTGAACAAAACGCAATGTTGTCGCCTGCATGGCGCGCATAGCATATCCGTCAAACACAGCAGGAGACAGCAGAGATGACGATCAAACGGATTTCGTCCGGCGGCGCGTTCGAGGCAAAAATCGGCTATTGTCGCGCCGTAGTTGCCGGTGGCTTTGTCCATGTTGCAGGCACCGTCGGGCAGGGCAGCGATGTGGTTTCACAATGCAAGAGCGCGCTTCAAGTCATTGGCGACGCGTTGGAAAAAGCCGGTGTCAGTTTCGCAGACGTCGTGCGGGTGACCTACTATCTGCCCGATGCGTCAGAGTTCGAACCCTGCTGGCCGATCCTGGCCGAAACCTTTGGGGCGAACCCGCCTGCCGCCACCATGATCGAATGCAACCTGATTGATCCGAAGTATCGGATCGAGATCGAAGTCACGGCTCTGGAGGCCCGGGGGAGGAGAGGTGAATGACAGCGCAAGAGGCCACAGCGCCCGGCGCCGAGATTTCTCCGGCCATTCCGGTGATCCGCATCTTTGATGAACAAAAGGCGCGGGACTTCTATCTGGAGTATCTCGGCTTTGTGGTGGATTGGGAGCATCGCTTTGAGGAAGACCTGCCGCTCTATATGCAGGTTTCACGGTCAGGATGTGTGCTGCATCTCTCTGAACACCATGGTGATGCGACGCCGGGGTCGACCTGTTTTGTCCCGGTGTCCGACGCGATGGCCCTGCATCAGGAGCTGGGCGACAAGCGGTATCAAAATCTGAAACCGGGATTGGATGCGATGCCCTGGGGGCTGCAGATCACGGTGACCGATCCGTTTGGAAACAGGCTGCGGCTCTGTGAACTGCGCGGCGAGAGCAGCGCAAAAGCGAACCCCGCCTAAGCGATTGCGTTAAAAGTGCCATTTCCCGCCGGTGACTTCGGTCAGGCGGACGCGAACCACTGGACCTCGGGCGCAGAATGCGCCATATCGGAGACGATACTTTCGGAGGGACCCATGGGAATCCTGAATACGCTATTGCAGGCCGTGACATGGTGGAACGGCGCCACATTGGGCACCATGCTTTTCACCCGTCGCAAGGGTGTCAAGGTCGGTGAAGACGATCAGGGCAATGTGTTCTACCACACGGCCGATGACAGCCGTCGCTGGGTCATCTTCAACGGCGAGGCGGAGGCGTCCCGTGTGGGGGCGGATTGGCATGGTTGGCTGCACCGGACCTTCAACGAGGTGCCGAGCGAAAAGCCGCTGCCGCATAAGGTCTGGGAAAAACCGCATCAGGAAAACCTGACCGGCACCATGCTGGCCTATGCGCCTGCGGGCTCGATCCGTGCGGGGGGTGAGCCCAAGGATCGCAGCGATTACGAGGCCTGGAGCCCCGAATAACCTAGTCTGGCGGCGCGTCTTGCAAGGCCGCAGCCGTCTTGATCTGGCCAAAAGGCAGGATACGATGACCCATTCCACCACCGAAGTTCTGACTGGCGGCGTTGTGCTCGCCGTGGCTGCGGGGTTTGCGATTTTTGCGGCACAGGCGGCCGGTCTGGCGCGCGGCGGCGACAGCTATCCGCTGACTGCCTCCTTCCGCTCGCTGGAGGGGGTGAGCGTCGGCACCGATGTTCGCCTGGCGGGGGTCAAGATCGGCACCGTCACCAATGTGGCGCTGAATGCGGAAACCTTTCGCGCGGATACGACATTCAGCGTGGATCAGGGGATCATGATCCCCGATGACAGCGCCATCGTGATCGCCTCCGAAGGACTGCTGGGCGGGAATTTCGTCGAGGTGATGCCGGGCGGGTCGCCCTTCAACCTCGAGGCCGGGGATGAGATCACTGATACCCAAGGGGCGGTGAGCCTGATTTCGCTCTTGGTAAAGTTCGTCGCAGGCAGCGGCGACGACGGCTCCTGATGCGGCTCCGGCGGGCGGCATCGGCCCTGATCCTGTCGGCGATGTGCGCCTCCTCTGCCATTGCCCAATCCATCGTGATCGAAGAGCTGACCCCGGCCCCAACCCCGGCCCCGTCACAGCCGCTGGTGCCGGAGATCCGCGAAACGGTGGAGCGACTGGAGGCCGAGAGCGGCAATACCGTCAGCCTGCGGGGGCTGGACAAGGTCAACGGCAAGAGCATCGACCTGGATCTGCGGACGGGGGGCTCGGCCGAGGTTTTTGGTCTGCTCGTCACCCTGCGGGAATGCAGATATCCGGCCGAGAACCCGACGGGCGATGCCTTTGCCTATCTCACGGTGCGCGATCCCGTGGACGGGCAGGTGTTTTTTGAGGGCTGGATGATCGCATCGAGCCCGGCGCTGAACGCGCTGGATCACCGTCGCTATGATGTTTGGGTTCTGCGCTGCAAGAGCGTCTGAGGCGACGGGAGCGGTGGCGTCACGAAAGAGGCCTCCTGTTGCAGGGCCTCCGCAAGCAACCGACGATAGCGCGCCCGCGAGATTTCCTGCCCGCCCAGCGAGGCCAGATGCGGTGTGATGAATTGCGTATCACAGAGCAGGTAGCCCGCCAGATTGAGCCGATCCACCAGATAGGCAAGGGCGATTTTTGACGCATCCCGGCGGCGCGAAAACATGCTTTCGCCAAAGAAGGCGCCGCCAAGGGACACGCCGTAGACGCCGCCGATCAGCGCCGCTCCGTCCCAGACTTCGAGCGAGTGGGCAAAGCCCATTTCATGCAGCTCAAGGTAGCGATCAAAGATCTCTTCGTTGATCCAGGTCTCCTGCCGCGCGGCGCAGCCCTCCACGACAGCCGAGAAATCGGTATTGATTGCAATCGTATAGTCGTCTCGCCGCAGGGAACGCGACAGCGAGCGAGAGATGTGAAACCCATCAAGCGGCAGGATCCCGCGACGTTTGGGATCGACCCAGAACACCTCCGGATCGTCGCGGCTTTCGGCCATGGGAAAGACGCCACTGGCATAGGCATGCAGCAATAGATCGGCACTGAGCGTCACGAGCAGGGCCCGTCACAGGCAGGCCAGTCAGGACAGGCGTGACAGGCGCGACGGGCGCGACTGGCGGGGCAGGCGCGCAGAGGCGCGGCGGGGCGACACCCGAAGTGGCCGCCCCGGCGCGGACCACTCAGCCCTGCAGGTTGGCGTCGAGCCATTTTTCCAGCCAGTGGATGTTGTAGTCGCCGGTCTGTACCGCCTCTTCCTGCAACAGCGCATGAAACAGCGGTACGGTGGTGTCGATGCCATCGACGATCAGCTCGCTCAGCGACCTGCTGAGCCGGGCCAGGGCCTCCTGGCGGTCACGGCCATGGACGATCAGCTTGCCGATGAGACTGTCGTAATAGGGCGGGATCGAATAGCCGTCATAGAGGGCGGAATCCATCCGGACCCCCAGACCGCCGGGCGCATGAAAGGCGGTGATCTTGCCCGGGCAGGGCGAGAAGTTGGGCAGTTTCTCGGCGTTGATCCGGACTTCGATGGCGTGGCCGTTGATCTGCAGCTCGTCCTGGGTGAACGACAGGGGCAGACCGGCGGCGACGCGGATCTGTTCGCGCACGAGATCCTGACCAAAGATCGCTTCGGTGACGGGATGTTCCACCTGCAGGCGGGTGTTCATCTCGATGAAATAGAATTCGCCATCTTCATAGAGGAATTCCACGGTGCCGGCACCGGAATAGCCCATCTTGCCGATGGCGTCGGCACAGATCTTGCCGATGCGGGCGCGTTCCTCGGGGGTGATGCAGGGGCCGGGCGCTTCTTCAAAGACCTTTTGGTGACGCCGTTGCAGCGAGCAGTCGCGCTCGCCCAGATGGACGCCGCCGCCCTTGCCGTCGCCGAAGACCTGAATTTCGATGTGGCGCGGCTTCTGGAGGTATTTCTCCATGTAGACTTCGTCATTGCCGAAGGCCGCCTTGGATTCGGAACGCGCGGTCTGGAAGGCCTGCACCAGGTCGGCCTCGGTCTTGGCGACCTTCATGCCGCGCCCGCCGCCGCCGGCGGTGGCCTTGATGATCACGGGATAGCCCATCTCGGCAGCCACGGTCCTGGCGGTTTCCACGTCGGGCACCCCGCCGTCAGAGCCGGGCACGCAGGGAATGCCGAGGGATTTGGCGGTATCCTTGGCGGTGATCTTGTCCCCCATCTGGCGGATATGCGCGGCGGAGGGGCCGATGAAGGTGATGCCGTGATCTTCGACGATCTGCACGAAATTGGCATTTTCCGACAGGAAGCCATAGCCGGGGTGGATCGCCTGGGCCCCGGTCACTTCGCAGGCCGAGATGATGGCCGGGACCGACAGGTAGCTCTGCGCGCCGGAGGGCGGGCCGATGCAGATGGATTCGTCGGCCATCCGCACATGCATGGCATCGGAATCGGCGGTGGAATGCACGGCCACGGACTGGATGCCCATTTCGCGGCAGGCACGGATCACGCGCAGCGCGATCTCGCCCCGGTTTGCAATCAGGATCTTGTCAAACATGTGCGGTCCTTACTCGACGATGACCAGCGGCGATCCAAACTCGACCGCGGCGCCGTCTTCGACCAGAATGCGTTTCACGGTGCCGGCCTTGGGCGCCGGGATATGGTTCATGGTTTTCATGGCTTCGACAATCAGCAGGGTATCGCCTTCGGCCACCTGCTGTCCCACCTTGATGAAGGAGGGCGCACCGGGTTCCGGCTGCAGATAGACGGTGCCCACCATGGGCGACGAGACCGCGCCGGGATGGGCGGCGGGGTCTTCGGCAACCTCGGCCGCAGGGGCTGCGGCGGCGGCCGCAACAGGGGCGGCGGCGGCCGCGACCTGCACAGGGGCGGCAGGGGCGGCAACAAGCTGACGCGAAACCCGGACGTTCAGGCTGTCATCCTCGCCGTAGTCGCGCTTGACCTGCAGTTCGGTCAGGTCGTTTTCCCGCAAAAGCTCTGCCAGAGCCTTGATGAATTCCACATCTGCGTCATGAGATTTATTTGTCATTGTGTTCCTCGGCAGGGTCCTGTCTGGCTCCGGGTGAGACCGGAGCGGAAATTTTCGGCCTTATAGGGCATAGCTGACTATAAGGAAAGCGCACTTGGTTTGGCCACAAGATGAGGGCGAAGGCCAAGATTATCAATCGTTTTTGACCTGTTCCGGTCGGTTTGACGGTCGGATTACAACGGCATGCCGCTGAGTTTTGCCACCAGTTCCGGCAGCTTTCGGGCGCCGAATTTATCCAGAAGGCGGGCGCGGTGAGTCTCGACCGTGCGGTAGGACAGATCCAGCTGCAGGCCGATCTCCTTGGCTGACAGCCCGCGGCAGGTCAGAATGGCCACCTCGCGTTCGCGTGGGGTCAGGCTGACAACCGGGCGCTCGTCAGAGAGATCGGCAAAGGACCACACGCCGGTCTGGAAGGGCTGTTCGTGGCTGATCGACCGGCCCCGGACCCGACACCAGAACAGCGCCCCCGACGTGCGGCGCATGATCCGTTCATCGTGATAGACGCCGCTGCGGGCCTCGGGCATTTGCAGGCGCGCGCCGATCCGCAGGTAGTCCTCGGGGCTGGGGTAGAGCGCGGCAATCGGCAGCTCGGTCAGCTCGGCGCAGCTGCCTCCGAAGGTGTCGGCAAACTGCTGGTTGCAGCGCTTGATCACGCGGTGCTCCAGCAGGGCCAGTCCGACGGGGGCAAAATCAAAGGCAGGATCGCTCATGGGGATGGTCTTACGCTGAATTCCGGCCGAGGGGAAAGGCCAGAGCGCCGCGTGGGCGGACAAAAAACGACCGGGCCCTGAGGGAACCCGGCCGATAAGGTGCGCGCAGCTGTCCAAGGCCGTGCGACAGGGAGAGTACAGGGAGGGTAATGTCAGATCGCGAGATATTCTGACCGCAGTTCTTCGTTGGCCAGAACGTCCTCGGCGAGGCCGTCGAACACAATGCCGCCGGTGTCGAGGATCACCGCACGATCCGCCAGTTGCAGCGCCCGCACCGCGTTCTGTTCGACGATGATGGTGGTCATGCCCTGCTCCTTGATGTGGACCAGGGTCTTTTCGATCTCGTCGACGATCACCGGGGCCAGACCCTCGTAGGGTTCATCCAGCAGCAGCACCTTGATGTCGCGCGCCAGGGCGCGGGCGATGGCCAGCATCTGCTGTTCGCCGCCCGAGAGGGTCACGCCTTCCTGTTTGCGCCGTTCGCCCAGACGCGGGAACAGTTCGTAGAGACGGTCGATGGACCAGCCGATGGGCGGTGCGATCTGGGCCAGCTGCAGGTTTTCCTCGACTGTGAGGCCGGGAATGATGCGGCGATCCTCGGGCACCAGACCGAGGCCTGCCGTGGCGGCCTCATGCGAGGCCATCAGGTGCAGCGGCTGGTGATCGAGCCAGATCTCGCCCTTGGTGACCATCGGCGAGCCGGTGCGGGCGATTGACCGCAGGGTCGAGGTCTTGCCCGCGCCATTGCGCCCCAGCAGGGCGAGGATCTCGCCCTCGTGGACATTGAAGTTGATGCCCTGAACGATATAGCTCTCGCCGTAGTAGGCATGCACATCCCAGACCGACAGAAAGGCCGGAGCGGTCGCTGCCTGGTTCGAGCTTTTGGAGAAATCGGGTTTGACGTTCATTGTCGTGCTCCTTTACGCGCTCTCGCCGAGATAGGCTTCGCGGACCTTGGGATTGCCGCGGATGTTCTCGGGATCATCCTCGACCAGCGGCGTGCCCTGCGCCAGTACGGTGATCCGGTTGGCCAGCGAGAACACCACATGCATGTCATGTTCGATGATCGCGATGGTGATGCTGCGCTCGTCCGAGATCTGCTTCAGCAGGTCGATGGTATTGTTGGTGTCGGCGCGCGCCATCCCCGCCGTGGGTTCATCCAGCAGCAACAGGCGTGGTTCCTGACTGAGGCACATGCCGATTTCCAGGCGGCGTTTGTCGCCGCGTGACAGGGAGGCGGCGTTCATGTGCCGTTTGTCGGCCATGTTCATCTCCTCCAGCATGCGCTCTGCTGTTTCGATGATGTCCCGCTGGCTCATGACATTGGCGATGGCGTTCAGTTCGAACGAGCCGTCGCGCTTGGCCAGGCAGGGGATCATCATGTTTTCCAGGACCGACAGATCACCAAAGATCTCGGGCGTCTGGAATACCCGGGAAATGCCCATCTGGTTGATCTCGTAGGGCGCACGCCCCAGCACCGATTGGCCGTCGAACATCACCGATCCGGTGTCGGGGATCAGCTTGCCGACGAGGCAGTTCAGCAGGGTGGATTTGCCCGCGCCGTTGGGGCCGATGATGGCGTGGACCGAGTTTTCACGCACCGAGAGGTTCACATCCGAGAGCGCCTGCAGACCGCCAAAGCGTTTGCCCACGTTCTTGACTTCGAGAATACCCATTGTTTTCTCTCCTTATTCCGCGGGTTTGGTTTCGCTTTGCGGGGCGTCGGGCTTCTTGTTGCCCCGCACCCAGCCTGCGATGCGCTGACCCCCTTCGACGAGCCCGCCGGGCAGGTAGATCACCACGAGCATGAACAGAATGCCCAGTGTCAGATGCCAGCCCTTGCCGATGAAAGGGTGCACGACGAAGACAATGAAATCCTCCAGACCGTCGGGCAGGATGGCGAACCAGCCATGCAGCACGTTGTCGTTGATCTTGGAGAAGATGTTCTCGAAGTATTTGATGAAGCCTGCGCCCAGCACCGGGCCGATCAGCGTGCCTGCTCCGCCGAGGATGGTCATCAGGACGACTTCGCCCGAGGCTGTCCACTGCATCCGCTCGGCGCCTGCCAGCGGGTCCATCGAGGCCATCAGCCCGCCCGCAAGCCCCGCATACATGCCGGAGATCACGAAGGCCGCCAGGGTGTAGGGTTTGGAGTTCAGGCCGGTGTAGTTCATCCGCTGCTGGTTCGATTTCACCGCCCGCAGCATCATCCCGAAGGGCGAGCGGAAGATGCGGATCGCCAGGTAGAAGGCGGCGATCAGCACCAGTGCGCAGAGGTAGTAGCCCATGTTGAACTGGAAGGCCCAGGGGCCGACGACCATCTCGTAGGTGCCGCGCATCTCGAGGCCAAAGAGGTTGGTCACCGGGATCGAGCCGTCTGCGGTAGCGGTGACGCCCAGCACGCGCGGATCGTCCAGCGTCAGTTGCAGGCCGGTTTCACCGTTGGTGATCGGGGTCAGCACCGAATAGGCGAGGCTGAACGACATCTGCGCGAAGGCCAGCGTCAGGATCGAGAAATAGATGCCCGACCTGCGCAGGCTGATATAGCCGATCACCAGCGCAAAAAGCCCCGAGATGATGACGCTGAGCAGGATGGCGGGCAGCACGTTCATGCTCAGCAGTTTGAACATCCAGACTGCCGAGTAGGATCCGACACCCAGGAAAGCCGCGTGGCCGAAGGACAGGTATCCGGTGAGGCCGAAGAGGATGTTGAACCCGATGGCGAAGATGCCGAAGATCACGAACCGCTGCATCAGGTCCGGATAGCCGGCGTTGAACTGTGCCAGACCGGACCCGGTGGGGAAGGGGTTCAGGATGAAGGGGGCGAAGAGCGTCAGAACAGCGACGATCATCAGCAGGGAGGTGTCTCTTTTGTCTAGTCCGAACATGGTCTTAGTCCTCCATCACGCCTTTGCGCCCCATCAATCCGCGCGGGCGGACCAGAAGGATGACGATTGCGACGAGGTAGATGATGATCTGGTTGATACCGGGGATCAGGTTGATGGCCCATTCCATCGAGGCAAAGCTCTCGAGGATGCCGAGCACGAAGCCTGCCAGCACTGCGCCGGGCAGGGAACCCATGCCGCCGACGACGACCACCACGAAGCTCAGGACCAGAAAGTCCATGCCCATGTGGTAGTTGGGCGAGTTGATCGGCGTATACATCACCCCGGCGAGCCCCGCGACGGCGGCGGCAATGCCGAACATGATGGTGAAGCGGCGGTCGATGTTGATGCCCAAGAGCCCCACCGTCTCGCGGTCGGCCATGCCGGCGCGGACCACCATTCCGAAGGTGGTGAACTGCAGGAAGGCAAAGACGCCGCTGATGATGAGGCAGGCAAAGCAGAAATAGACGATGCGCCAGACCGGGTAGATCAGGTCCATGCCGATGATCGCGCCGAGGTTGGCGACGCCGTTCAGGGCATCCGGCGCGGGCGTCGGGATCGGGTTCGCGCCGTAGAAGTACTTGATGACTTCCTGCAGCACGATGGCGAGACCGAAGGTCACCAGGATCTGATCCGCGTGGGGGCGTTTGTAGAAATGCTTGATCAGCCCGCGCTCCATGATGAAGCCGACGGCGATCATGATCGGGATCGCGAAGAGGATCGCGATCGGCACCGACCAGTCGATAATCAAGCCGCCGAATTCGGGTCCGAACCAGTTCTCCACATAGGGAGTCTTGACCTTCAGCGGATTGCCGAGAAAGTCGGTCCTCTCCGGGTCGATGGTCTCGACGCTGAGGTTGAGGAATTTTCGCACGGTCACCGCGCAAAAGGCCCCGATCATGAACAGGGCCCCATGGGCAAAGTTCACGACACCAAGGGTGCCAAAAATGAGTGTCAGGCCCAACGCAATCAGCGCATAGGCAGAGCCCTTATCGAGCCCGTTTAGGATCTGTAGAAGGAACGCGTCCATGGGTCCC
Source organism: Alphaproteobacteria bacterium MedPE-SWcel (assembly GCA_001874255.1). GTDB lineage: Bacteria > Pseudomonadota > Alphaproteobacteria > Rhodobacterales > Rhodobacteraceae > Epibacterium. The sequence goes on along the minus strand of MPDC01000008.1, from coordinate 93,758 downwards.
ACCTTCCGGTTCGTCTGGGTGGCTTGTTATTTGAATGCAGCAGCAGGCCACGACCCGGGGTGCCGAGGCGCGTTTCAGGTCGGCCGGACTGTGCGGGAGAAGCGTGGTCGGGCGCAGCACGCGCGCCCGACCTGTTGGTTTCGCGCCGCTTATGCGCCCGGGTTGCAGGAGCCGAGCTGGCCGCCTGCGAACATCGGGTGGTCAGGTGCATATTCAACCTGTTCACGCGGGGTGACCTCGACAACTTCGAGAAGGTCGAACTCCGAGGTCGGGTTCTCTTTCCCGCGCACCACCAGAACGTCCTTGAAGCACTGGTGATCGTCGGCGCGGTACAGCGTCTTGCCGTTGCCCATCCCGTCGAACTCGAAGCCCTCGAGCGCCTCGCCAACCGCACAGGGGTTGAAGGAGCCCGCCCGCTGGACCGCATCCGCATAGAGCAGGGTCTGAACGTAGCAGGTATGGGCCGCCTGGGACGGCGGGAAGCCGTATTTGGTGCCGAAGGACCGTACGAAAGCCTTGGAGCCTTCGTCCTGCAGCGACCAGTGCCAGTTGGTGGAGCCGTGGATGCCTTTGACGTTGGCACCCGCGCCCTTGGCCATCAGGCGGGAGTAGAGCGGCACGACGATCTCGAAGTTCTTGCCGTTGACTTCTTTTTCGCGCAGGCCGAACTGGACCGCGTTGGTGAGCGAGTTCACCATGTTGCCGCCGTAGTGGTTCAGGATCAGCACATCGGCGCCAGAGTTCAGAACCGGCGCGATATAGGAGGAGAAGTCGGTCGCAGCCAGCGGGGTCTTCACCGTGTTCACGGTTTCCCAGCCGAGCGCCTCGGTGGCGGCCTTGATCGATTCTTCCTGGGTCCAGCCCCAGGTGTAGTCGGCCGTCAGGTGATAGGCCTTGCGGTCATCGCCATAGAGGTTCTTCAGCACCGGCGCCAGCGCGGCGCCAGACATATAGGCATTGAAGAAATGGCGGAAGCCATTGGCCTTCTTGTCCTTGCCGGTGGTGTCATTGGAGTGGGTGAGACCCGCCATGAAGATCACGCCGGCTTCCTGGCACAGGCCCTGAACCGCGATCGCAACGCCGGAGGACGAGCCGCCGGAGATCATGATGGCACCGTCTTTTTCGATCATCGACTTCGCTGAGGCGCGCGCCGCGTCGGATTTGGTCTGGGTGTCGCCGGTGACATATTCCACCTTCTTGCCCAGGATGCCATTGCCCTGCAGCGCCTTGGAGCTGAAGGAATTGAGCATGCCACCGTCGCCCTCACCATTCAGGTGGTCAACGGCGAGTTCATAGGCACGCAGCTCGTCTGCACCTTCGTCGGCATAGGGGCCGGTCTGCGGCACGTTGAAGCCGAGCGTTACGGTGCCTCCGGTTGGATCATTGGTAAACGCCGAGGCGCTTTGCGCTGTGAAAATGGTCGGCAGCGCCAGACCAGCGCCTGTGACGGCTCCGGTTCTGAGTAGGCCACGACGGCTTACGTCTAGTTTGGACATTGGGTTCCTCCCTTGGGTGAAAAAGGCGAGGCGCGACTCCTCACTTTCGCGCGTCACCTGCAACATTGTGCAAAACGAGTATGCGGGCCTATTGTAAAGCCGCGCAATAAAACCCTTGTTTTGCGCGGTTTTTCTGTAAATAAATGAACAGGGTTCAACCAAATGTAGTAAATTATGTTATTCTGCTCTGCAGAAAGTCGTTGAAATGCCGGGGTTTTAGTCAAGGGGATCGCGTTGGCGTCAGACAGTCTCACGGGGAGCCGGATCCGGGAACGGCGGTTGATGCTGGATCTGCGTCAGGCCGATCTCGCGCGGGATGTGGGGATCTCTGCGTCCTACCTCAATCTGATCGAACACAACCGGCGCAGAATCGGCGGCAAGTTGCTGGTGACGCTGGCGCAGGCTCTGGGAGTGGAGCCGTCGGTTCTGAGCGAGGGGGTGGAGGCGACCTTGGTGGCGGCCCTGCGGGAGGCGGCTGCGGATGCGCGGGCGCGCAACGCCGAACTGGACCGGGTGGACGAGTTCGCGGGCCGCTTTCCCGGCTGGGCGGAGGTTCTGGCCGAGACCCACACCCGGATCGGCGCGCTGGAGCGCACGGTGCGCGGGCTGTCGGACCGGCTGACCCATGACCCGCATCTGGCGGCGTCTTTGCACGAGGTCCTGTCCACGGCGGCGGCCATTCGCTCCACCTCTGCCATTCTGGCGGAACCGGGCGAATTGGAGGCCGAGTGGCGCGACAGGTTTCACCGAAATCTGGACGAGGACGCGCAGCGGCTCGCCGAGAGCAGCCGGGCGCTGGTGCGGTTTCTGGACGACGGTGGCAGCAGCGCCGATCGGCGCGGTCTGCCGCAGGAAGAGGTCGAGGCGTTTTTTGCCGCGCGGGAGTTTCATTTTCCCGAGCTGGAAGACGGGCGCAGCACCGCCGCAGAGCTGGCCTCCGGGGCGCCGGACCTGGAGGGGCGGGCGGCACAGAAGCTCGCCGCGTCGGCCCTGGCGGATTACGAGGTGGACGCGCGTGCAATGCCTCTGACGGTGCTGCGCGAGGCCCTGGGCCGTCTTGGGCTGGCGCCGGGAGAGCTGGCGCGGGAGTTCGGCGTCGAGGTGCACCGGGTGCTGCGCCGTCTTGCGGCGCTGCCCGAGGACATTCTTGGCCAGCCGTCGGGGTTGGTGGTCTGCGATGCCTCCGGCTCGATCCTGTTTCGCAAGCCGGTGGCCGGGTTTTCTCTGCCGCGCCTTGGCGCCTCCTGTCCGCTGTGGCCCTTGTTCACGGCCCTGTCTCAGCCCGATGTGCCGATCCGGCGCCGGGTGCACCAACAGGGCCGCGCCGCGCGGGACAGCCTGTGTTTTGCCATTGCCTGGGCGGCCGAACCGCTGACCTTTGACACCGATCCGGTCCGGCGCGCGGCGATGCTGATCCTGCCCGGCGACCAGCCCGACGCCGCCCCGGAGGCCGGATCGCGCCCGGTGGGGGCAAGCTGCCGGATCTGCGTCCGGCGCGGCTGCGCGGCCCGGCGCGAGCCTTCGATCCTGCGCGGCACCGAAGACCCCGGACTTGTCCCGGTGTAACTGCCACGTGACACCGCGCGCGGATTGGTGCAAGATCCGGTCTGCACCCGGAGGAGCCGTTGATCGGTGTGGTGCAGGGGAGGACAATGGGACATATGGCTGGACGAGTCGTTCTGATCGAAGACGAAGCCAATATAGCGGAGGCCGTCCGTTTTTTGCTGTCGCGCGAGGGATGGCAGGTGGATGTGCACCCAGATGGCAGTGATGCGCTGGCGGTGATCGAGGCTGCGGCACCGGATCTGGTAATTCTGGATCTCATGCTGCCGGGGAAGAGCGGGATGGAAATCATTCGCGAAATCAGAGAGGTAGATGCCATGGCGCATCTTCCGGTTCTGATGCTGACGGCGCGGGGGCAAGTGAAGGATCGCGAAATGGCGGAACGCGCGGGCGTGACCCGCTTCATGACAAAGCCCTTCTCGAATGCCGAGGTTCTGACCGCTGTGCGGGATCTGAACGCGCAGGCCCTGCAGAGCGCCAGCGTGCGCGACGCAGGCTGAGCAGGCCCGGATGATCCGGTCCGACGGCGCCGGGGGCCGCGATGAGCTGCGCGCCCCCTTCGTCGAACAGCGCACCTACCGGCGGCGGCGGCTGATGGATATCGCCCGGCTCGCGCCTTTGATCGGGGTGCTGTTGTTTCTGGTGCCCTTGTTGTGGCCGGAGGGCGACAGCTCTGCAGCGCCGGAGGGCGGCGGCACCAGCAGCATGTCGTCTGCCATGATCTACATCTTTTCGGTCTGGGTCGGTTTGGTGCTGTTTTCCGTCGGCTTTTCGGTGGCGGTGCGCCATTGGGCGGTGCATTGGACCGGGGCCAATACGCTGCCGGAGGGGGGGGATCTGACGGATCTGACGGATCTGGGGAACCCGACGGTGCGCGGCGGCGCAGCAGAGACGCCGCCAATGGACCGCCCCGAGCCGGAGCGCGGTGGATGACCTCACTCAACCTGCTGGCACTGGTCAGCATCGGCTATGTGTCGATCCTGTTCATGGTGGCCTTCTGGGCTGACCGTCAGGCGCTGCGGGGACGGGGCGCGCGGTTCATGGGGTCGCCGCTGATCTATACGCTGTCGCTCTCGATCTATTGCACGGCCTGGACCTTTTATGGCGCGGTGGGCTATGCGGCGCGGTCGGGCATGGAATATGTCACCATCTATCTCGGGCCGACTTTGGTGATGATCGGCTGGTGGTGGGGGCTGCGCAAGCTGGTCCGGGTCGGCCGCAGTCAGCGTATCAGCTCCATTGCCGACCTGCTGTCGGCGCGATATGGCAAATCCAACGTGCTGGCCATCGGGGTGACCCTGCTGGCGGTGGTCGGTGTCACCCCCTATATCGCGTTGCAGTTGCAGTCGATCACCCTGTCGGTGGCGATCTTTGCCGCCGCTGATCCGGCCCGCAGCTACAACGAGAGCGGCATGGTGTTCTGGATCGCCGCCGGGCTGGCCTGTTTTGCCATCCTCTTTGGAACCCGCAACCTGAATGCCAACGAACGCCACCACGGGGTCGTCATGGCGGTCGCAATGGAGGCGGTGGTGAAACTGGTGGCGCTGGTGGCGGTCGGCATCTTCGTGGTCTGGGGGCTGTCGGGCGGGGTGTCACAGACGCTGGCCCGGATCGACGCCTCGCCCATCGGGGCCTGGCAGGTGGACGGCGGCCGCTGGACCGCGATCACGTTCCTCTCCGCCGCCGCATTCGTCTGCCTGCCGCGCATGTTTCAGGTGATGGTGGTCGAAAACGAGGACGAGCGCCACCTGCGCATCGCGGCCTGGGCCTTTCCGACCTATCTGCTGCTGATCTCGATCTTCGTGATCCCCATTGCGGCGCTCGGGCTGGAGCTGCTGCCGCAGGGGGCAAACCCGGATCTGTTCGTTCTGACCCTGCCGTTGTCTCAGGGGCAGAACGGGCTGGCGATGCTGTCCTTTCTGGGCGGGTTTTCCTCGGCCACATCAATGGTGATCGTCGCCGCCATGAGCCTGTCGACCATGGTGTCGAACCATATCGTCATGCCGGTGTGGCTGCGCTCTACCGATGCCTTTGGCGGGGCGTCCGTGTCGGGCGATGTGCGCAGCGTGGTGCTGTTTGCCCGCAGGTTTTCGATCGCGGCGATCATGGCGCTTGGCTACGCCTACTATCAGATCTCTGGCGGCGGGGCTGCATTGGCGGCGATCGGGCTGATCTCCTTCTCGGGGATTTCCCAGATTCTGCCGGCGCTTGTCGGCGGGCTGTTCTGGCGCGGGGCGACCCGGGCGGGTGCGCTGGCGGGGCTCTTCGTCGGCTTTGGCCTTTGGGGCTATACGCTGCTGCTGCCAGAGGTCGCAGGCGGTGTCTTTTCGCCCGACACCCTCCGCGATGGTCCCTTCGGCCTGTCCTGGCTGCGGCCGCAGGCCCTGTTCGGGATCGAGGGGCTGGACCCGATCGTCCATTGCGTGCTCTGGTCGATGACCCTGAATGTCGTGGCGTTCTGCGTGGTATCCGTGCTGAGCTTCCCCAGCCCGATGGAGCGCCTGCAGGGAGCGCAGTTCGTGCATGTCTTTGACCATTCCGCCGGCCCCGGCGGCTGGACCGGCTCGGTGGCCCAGAGCGAAGATCTGATGATCATGTCGCAGCGCATCCTGGGGCCCGAGGACGCGCAGGCGTTCTTTCAGGCGGCGGTGGATCGGCAGGGTGGTCCGGGCCCCTTGCCGGAGCCGACCCCGGCCTTTCTGGAACAGCTGGAACGGGAACTGAGCGCCTCGATTGGCGCGGCCGCCGCCCATGCGATGATCGGCCAGATTGTCAGCGGCGCTGCGGTCTCGGTCGAGGATCTGCTGGCGGTCGCCGACGAATCAGCGCAGCTTCTGGAATATTCGAGCCGACTGGAGGCGCAATCGCTGGAACTCTCCAGTACCGCCCGGAAGCTGCGGGAAACCAACCAGAAACTGACCCGGCTGTCGGAACAGAAGGATGCGTTTCTGAGCCAGGTCAGCCATGAATTGCGCACCCCGATGACCTCGGTGCGGGCCTTTTCGGAAATCCTGCGGGACGAACAGGGGCTGAGCCTCGACGAGCAGCACAAATACGCCTCGATCATCCATGACGAAGCCCTGCGGCTGACCCGGCTGCTGAACGATCTGCTGGATCTCAGCGTGCTGGAGAGCGGCGAGGTGACGCTGAATGTGTCGCGCCGGCAATTGTCGGATGTGCTGGATCATGCGGTGGCCTCTGCTCTGGCGGGCGCCGAGGGGCCGCTGCAGGTGCATCGCGATCACCGGGCCGAGGCGGTGGAGCTGGAAACCGATGTGGATCGGCTGTCACAGGTCTTCATCAATTTGATCGCCAATGCCCAGAAATATTGCGTTGCTCCGGATCCGGAATTGCGGATTGACGTGAATTTTGCGAAAGAGGCGGTCCATATTGACCTCTACGATAATGGTGAAGGCGTGCCGGTTGATTTCCAGGAAGTGATATTCGAGAAATTCTCAAGGGTTACGCCGGAGCGCGCGGGCGGGGCTGGTCTCGGTCTGGCGATCTGCCGTGAAATCATGCGTCGCCTTGGGGGGGATATTTCATATTTGCCGGGCCAAAATGGTGCGGCATTTCGGGTAACTTTGCCATTTCATACGAAAATAGAAGAAATCCTCTGAAAGCTGTAAAGCTCTTAGTAACCAGCACTACGCTAGAACGACTTCTACAAGGGTGCGGAAGGCTCAGGTTCATTTTATGACTGACAAGGATCAAACGCAGGATAGCAACCGCGCGGTCGGGGGACTGGCGCGAAAACTTGCTGCCTCAAAGGACGGGACGAGCGGCACTGGCGGCTCGATCACGCTCAAGGCATTGCGCAGGTCAGTTGCGCGTGCTGCCGAGGATCTTTGCGAGTTGCCCATGGCGGTGATTGCCGCCCGTCAGACCAACCGTGTGCCCGAGGATCTGTCCGGTCTTTTGTCGAACAAGCATCTCTTGGTGGTTCTTGATTGTCCGCAGGGCCGTATTGGCGCGGCCACACTGGATGCGGCGGCGGTGACTGCGTTGATTCAGCAGCAGACGATGGGCTCGGTGCTCGGAATGTCCTCGGATGAACGGATCTACACCCCGACAGATGCCGCCATGGTGGCGGAGTTTCTGGAGAAGCTGTTTGGCAAGGTCTCTGCCCTGTTGAAAGACCAGACCGACCTGAGGATTTTCGAAGGCTATCGGTTCGGCGCGCAGGTCGAGGACGTGCGCACCCTTGTTCTCGGGATGGAAGCGGAGGATTACCGCGTGATCAACCTGAATGTTGACCTTGATTCGGGCAAAATGCAGGGTGAAATCTGCCTGGTGCTGCCGGAACCGTCGGTCGAACAATATGACGAGGCCGATGCCGTGCGGGGACCGCGGTTGGGATCCAGCGTCGGGTCCATGCGGGCCGAACTCTCTGCTGTCCTGTGCAAGATGCGTATTCCCCTGCGTCAGTTTGCGGCGCTGAAAAAGGGTGAATTGCTCCACTTGGATCAGGCCTATCTCTACGAGACCGACATGATCGCGATCAATGGGCAGGCGATCGCCAAGGGACGGCTGGGTCAGATCAAGGGCGCGCGCGCCGTGCGCCTGAATGAAGCGCGCACCAATGTCATGGCCATCGAAGAAGGCGTGTTCTCCGAAAGCCTGGGGCAGGGACAGGTTCCGGCGCTCGAAGATAATTCTCTCGGGCTGTCCATCGCCGCGCAGGGCCTTCAGGAACCAGGCGATGCGCTTGGGGGATTCGACGCGGATATGGGCGGCATGATGGGCGGCGGCGATCTGGGCGGCGACCTTGGCGGCATGATGGGTGGCGGAGATCTGGGCGGTGACCTCGGTGGCGGTAATCTCGGCGCGGATCTTGGCGGTGACTTCGGCGGGGGCCTCGATGGCGGCGACATGCCGATGGGTGACTTTGGCGGAATGGCGGAACTCCCGGATTTGCCGATGAATGATCTCGGTGATTTCAACCCGGATGCCGCGGCGGCCGAGATTTCGGAATTGGCCGGTTTGGACAGTGAGTTGCCTGACACCGGCACGTGATCTGCCCGGCAGGGACTATTTCTGATTCGCTCTGCGCCGCATTTGCCATCACCATTTGCCAGCAATGAGTCCCGGGTTGTCCTGATTTTCAGAGGCCGGACGCGCGGGCGGCGCTGTTCTCCTTTGCCGGGGAAACGAGCCCGAGCCGCCTGGCGACGCCATTCTGTCGTCGCAATTGGCCACTGCACTCTGGCACCGTCGTCTGTAGGCGGCAAAAACCCGCAGGACGACCTGCGGGTCTGGATCTCGTTGAAAACGTTGCGAGAGCTGCGCGCTGCTTAGCCCTGTTGCGGGCCAAGCGATTCCAGCGTCGGGCGTAAACCGGAGAGATCATAGCCCGCGTTCTGCACAGTGGTCAGGATATCGGTGACCGTCCGTTCACCGGCGCCCGCCACACCCAAGGCCCAGGCCACTGAACTGCGGGTGCCGGAAGCACAGTAGGCGAGGACCGGGCCACTGGCGGCATCAATATAGGCACGTTGCTGTGCGATATTGTCCGGCGTCATGGTCTGATGCGTGAGCGGCAACTCCAGAAACGTGAGCCCGGCCTCTTGGGAGGCGGCGCGCAATGCGCTGGCCTGATGGCTGGGGGGAACTTCTCCGTCGGGCCGGTTGCAGATCACGGTGGTGAAACCTGCAGCGGCAATGGCGGGAATATCCTCAACCGAGATTTGAGGAGAAACGGAATAGCGGGGGGTAAGCGTGCGTGCATCCATGGCTTTTCTTTACGCCTTTGCCGGGCCCCGGTCCAGAACCAAGCGCAGTCGTGGCGCCATCCACATCCCCGAAATCATCGCCGCGAAGAACAAGGCCCCCTGCCAACCGCCAAAGCTGAGCGAGGCCAGCGCAGGCCCCGGACATAGGCCGGCAAGGGCCCAGCCGACGCCAAAGATCATCGACCCGACGATCAGGGCCTTGTCTGGCGTGCTGGCCGCCGGAGCAGGGAAGTGCCCCCCGGCGAGGGGGCTGCGATCCCTGGTCAGGCGCCAGGCAATCGCCATCGGCAGCAGGGCGCCACCGAGGACAAACGCCAGCGTCGGATCCCAGGCTCCGAGAACATCCAGCCAGCCCTGAACCTTGGTCGTATCTGTCATGCCAGAGAGCATCAAACCGGTCCCGAAGAGGCCGCCGGACAAGAGTGAAATCATCGAACGGAGCATCAGATCACCCCCCAAATGTGACGCAAGATCGCCATCGCAGCCATCCCGGCCGAAATATAGAGCGCGGTCGAAATGATGCCGCGGGGTGACAGGCGGGACAGGCCGCAGACCCCGTGCCCGGAGGTGCATCCATTGGCCAGTCTGGTGCCGATGCCCACCAACAGGCCGGCCAGGACCAGAACCGCCGGAGCGCTGCTGGCATTGGTGGACGGGGTCAGTCCGAACACCACCATCAGAACTGCGGGGGTGGCGATCAGGCCTCCCAGAAACCAAAGGCGGTCCGCTGCGGTGTCGCGACCGGAGCCATCAACCAATCCGCCGATAATCCCGCTCGCCCCCATGATGCGCCCGGCGCCGAGCAGGTAGACCGCCCCCGCCATCCCGATCATCAGCCCTCCGGCCAACCCCATTATCCATTCCTGCGGCATGTGTTCTCCAATTCGAAGACGGGCCCGGCTGGGACCCAGTACAGTTGATATAACATTCATATAATTAGATATGTAGTTTGGGTGGGTTGTCAATGAGGGGCGTCAAAAACAATTTATGCGCGAGTCAGCGCTACCATGATCTTTAGTGCTCTGGCTGGAATATTTCGCGATCAGAAGAGGCCGCCGCGCCCTTCGTGTGCCTATTAAATTGACGCAAAATGACAAGATGAGCGAAAATATCGAAAAATATCCCTTTATCGTTGATGCAACCTAGGACTGTTGTAAGGTGCTGGGGTGCGGTCAGGTCACTGCTGGGCCTTTGGCGGAGGCAACGCCGCGATGAAGGGGAGGAAAGTACGAAATGACCATGGAGCAACTGATTGAACGCGCCTGCCTTCTGGAGCAGAAAATTCGAACGGCACCGGAAACAGGACGGTCAGACTTTCAGGTTGAGTTCGCGCGGGTGATGTCGCGGATCAAAGCCACCGGTGCGCGCATTCCAGCGCATCTGCGCCGGACGGAAGAGGTGCTGTACGATGAATTGGTGGAAAACCAGTTCGACAACATGCCGGTCTGATAGGGCGCTGTTCTATCGGCACGACACGAGCGCACGGCTGGCAAGACGTACACGCGTCTTGGCAGCCGAATTGTTTCCGACATCCAGGTTCTAGGTTCAGGTTCTAGGTTGACGGTCATGTCTATGGCGTCTTGTGGCCTTGTGGGGGTGAATGCTGGACACAGACATTACAGCACAGACAGCACAGGACAGCCCAGCACAGACCGGACAGCACAGACAGCCAGGGCGCGCGCAGGGTGGTGAATGTCGGAAAATGGCGCGTGAAACAGCCCTCCCGCGCGAATGGCGGGCGCGCCGGATCGGAGGTTCAGCCGGTCAGCGCAGGAAGAGGCCGACCATGATCAGCATCAATCCCAAAACAGACAGCATCAATGCACCGAGGTTCTTGGGAAGCACGGATTGCAGGACGGCCCGGAGCTGGTCTTCGCTCAGTCCTTTGCGCTTGGCCCGCACGACAGCAATCACGCACCAGACGAGGCCCATCATGCCCAGTAGGGAAAGCGCGCCACCGGCCCAGATCAGATAGTCCATCCGTTTTCCTCTCAATAGCCTTTGCGCCGGTCCGGACTGACCGGCGGTCAATTCCGCGCCTACCCGAGTGGTCCCGGCGGTGCAAGTGTTCGCGCCTGCTGGCGCGTCGCTTTCCGATCTTGCAGGGCAGGGTGCGGCCCTGTATCCCTCGGTTTTAACCGGATCTGAACCGGACGAATGAGGCAAATTGCGGAGGCTGCGACCCCATGGATATGACCGAAGACGAAAAGAGCGAAAACTACCGCGTCACCGCAGGCGAACTGCGTCAGTTTGTCGAACGCTTCGAGCGGCTGGATGAAGAGAAAAAGGCAATCGCAGAGCAGCAAAAGGAAGTCATGGCCGAAGCAAAGGGGCGTGGGTATGACACGAAAGTCCTGCGCAAAATCATAGCCTTGCGCAAGCGTGACGATGATGACATTGCCGAAGAAGAAGCGGTTCTTGAAATGTACAAGGAAGCGCTCGGGATGGCGTGATTTTCGCGTATCTCATTGAGATCGCGTGATAGGAATGGGGCGTTGTGCTATAGTAAATATGTAGCGCAACGCCCTGTTTTATGGGGCTGACCTCTCGGCGTTGGTGAAGAGGGCACAGGCGCGATGTGCCCGCTCCGGCCAATGGACGCCTGAGAAAGCTGTGCCTGAGAACTGTGCCTGAGAAAGCGCCGGATCTCCGGACGGGCGCTGTCATAGCTGGCGTCGACCGTCTGTCCTATATGGTGGCTCTGGTCGATCGCAGGGGTTGATCCCGAGTCGTCAGTCTATGGATTGGCCGGGCAGAAGTGCCCCTGCACCCCCTCTCTCCCAGCACGTCAATTGATACCACGGTAGGGCGACTCGGCTTGGACCTGAGGGCGAACAGGCGCAATCTTTGGCCTCTTTTGCGGAAGCGATCAGGCAATTGCCTGTGTTTTGAGCATCCGGATTTGAGCCCGGAAATCAAACGGCTGGCGCGTTGTTGGCGTTTCGGCGCGGTGAAAAGCCGACCATTTCAAAATTTTACCATTTGATAAAAAATCAACCTGTGGCACTCTGTAGGCAACAATTCATAAAACGCCAGTCCAACACAGTTCATCACCAAGAGGGAGACACCCAATGGCGCGTAGCCACCAGGCATCCGGAATCCGACCCGCACGCTTGTCCGCGGCCGAGATTGCCGAGAATTTCAAGGACCTTCACGCGCCCTACGATGCGCATGAGGCGGCAGTTGCGGCGGATCGGTGCTATTTCTGCTATGATGCGCCCTGCATGACCGCATGTCCGACATCCATCGACATCCCGCAGTTCATTCGCGAAATTCAGGCCGGGCATGCCGATAGCGCCGCCAAGACGATTTTGAACCAGAATATCCTCGGTGGCATGTGCGCGCGGGTCTGCCCGACAGAGACGCTCTGCGAAGAGGTCTGCGTCCGGGAGGTGGCAGAGGGAAAACCGGTGGAAATCGGGCGCCTGCAACGCTTTGCAACCGATCAGATCATGGCGAAAGGGGTGCATCCCTTTTCCCGAGCGGCGAGCACCGGCAAGACGGTGGCCGTGGTCGGGGCGGGCCCGGCGGGGTTGTCGGCCGCGCATCGTCTGGCGATGAAAGGCCACGACGTGGTGATTTTCGAGGCACGGCCCAAGGCCGGCGGCCTGAATGAGTTCGGCATTGCCGCCTACAAGTCCACAGATGGTTTTGCGGCGCGTGAAGTTGCATGGTTGTTGCAGATCGGCGGCATATCGATCGAATACGGCAAGGGGTTCGGGTCAGGTCTGACGCTGGCCGATCTTCAGGCAGGCTACGACGCGGTCTTCCTGTCCATCGGCCTTGCCGGTGTCAACAGCCTGCGTGCGTCGGGTGAGGACAAGGCGGGCGTCGGCGATGCGGTTGATTTCATTGCAGAGCTGCGACAGGCCGAGGATCTTGCCGCGCTGCCTGTGGGGCGCAACGTTGTTGTCATTGGCGGCGGCATGACCGCGATTGACGCGGCTGTGCAGTCGAAGCTGCTGGGCGCCGAGAACGTCACAATCGCCTATCGCCGGGATCGCAGCGCGATGGGGGCCAGCCGGTTCGAGCAGGACCTCGCGGCGTCGAATGGTGTCAAGCTGATGTTCAACGTGATGCCCAGGGCGATCCTCGGTGCGGGCGCGGCGGCGGAGATCGAACTGGAGTACACCGAGGTTGTCGACGGGCGCGTCAGCGGGACGGGCGAGACGGTGCGGTTGATGGCGGATCAGATCTACAAGGCCATCGGCCAGACATTGGAGCAGGCGCCGGAGAGTCTGGAAATTGAGGGCGGCAAGATCAAGGTCGCCGCGGAGACCGGGCGGACGTCGATTGCGGGCGTCTGGGCCGGCGGCGATTGCGCCTCCGGTGGCGACGATCTGACCGTGACTGCCGTCGCCGAGGGTCGCGATGCGGCCGAGGACATCCACGCAAGCCTGATGGGCTGAGCCAGCGGAGACCGGCCCGGCCGGACCCAGCAAGCAGAACAAGGAGAGATCAAATGGCTGATCTGACGACAGAGTTTCTCGGCATCAAATCACCGAACCCGTTTTGGCTGGCCTCGGCGCCGCCAACGGACAAGGAATACAACGTTCGCCGCGCCTTTGAGGCGGGATGGGGCGGAGTGGTCTGGAAGACGCTCGGCGCAGAAGGGCCGCCGGTGGTGAATGTGAACGGCCCGCGCTACGGCGCTATCTGGGGGGCGGACCGGCGGCTTTTGGGGCTGAACAATATCGAGCTGATCACGGATCGCCCGCTGGATGTAAACCTGGCGGAAATGACCCGCGTCAAGAAGGACTACCCGGACCGTGCGCTCATTGCCTCGATCATGGTGCCCTGCGAGGAAGCGGCGTGGAAGGCGATCCTGCCACGGGTGGCGGAGACCAATGCGGATGGGATCGAGCTGAACTTTGGCTGTCCCCACGGGATGGCGGAGCGGGGCATGGGTTCTGCCGTGGGGCAGGTGCCGGAATACATCCAGATGGTCACCGAGTGGTGCAAGCAATATTACGACAAGCCGGTGATCGTGAAACTGACCCCGAACATCACCGATATCCGCCATCCGGCGCGGGCCGCGCATGCGGGCAATGCCGATGCGGTGAGCCTGATCAATACCATCAATTCAATCACCTCGGTGAATTTGGACGCCATGGCGCCGGAGCCGATGATTGGCGGCAAGGGCACCCATGGGGGCTATTGTGGCCCGGCGGTCAAGCCGATCGCGATGAATATGGTGGCGGAGATTTCCCGCGATCCGCAAACGGCGGGCCTGCCGATTTCGGCGATTGGCGGCATCACCACATGGCGCGATGCGGCCGAGTTCATCGCGCTGGGGGCCGGGAATGTGCAGGTCTGTACTGCGGCGATGACCTATGGGTTCAAGGTGGTTGAGGAAATGATCTCTGGTCTGTCGGATTGGATGGACGGGAAAGGGTACAGCTCGATCGAGGAGTTTCGCGGCATGGCGACGCCGAATGTCACCGACTGGCAGTATCTCGATCTGAATTACGTGGCAAAGGCCCGGATCAGCCAGGACGATTGCATCAAATGCGGACGCTGTTTTGCCGCCTGCGAGGATACGTCGCATCAGGCCATCGCCATGTCGGCGGACCGCACATTTACCGTCAAGGATGACGAATGCGTGGCCTGTAACCTCTGTGTGAATGTCTGTCCGATCGAGGGCTGCATCACGATGGAAGAGGTGCCGGTGGGGCAATTGGATGAACGTACCGGAAAAATTGTGAGCGGGGACTACAGCAACTGGACGGTGCATCCCAACAATCCCGCTGCGACCGCAGCGCAATAGGGGGGGCTCCCGCCCGTGCGATCTGCATTGAAAATGCAGACCTCCCCGTTGGGCGTGGCGCCGCGCATATGCGCGGCGCTTTGCGTTTCGCCCTGATGCGAGGTCTGCTGCCAGATCTGCCGACAGGTGAGCCCTCCGGCCGACAGTGGGGCCGTGGTCCGGGACGTGTGTATTTACAACAGAACGGCGCAGACCCGTTCCGTCAGCTTTGGGGCGTAAGCATGCGTCGATACAGGGTTTCCAGGAATTCCGAGGCGCCGTCAAACGGGTCGTCTGGCGTCATCAGGGTGCGCACCTGCACCTCAAAATCCGCATAATGCTGGGTCAGCGACCAGATCGAGAACAGCAGGTGGCGCGGATGCACCCGGGCAATCCGCCCCGCGTCCATCCAATCGACAAAGATGGTTTCCGTCGCATCGACCAGCACGCGCAGATCCGTCGACAGCTCTTCAATCATGCGCGGCGCGCCCTGCACGATTTCATTCGCAAACAAGCGGCTTTCTCTGGGCATGTCCTTGCTCATTTGCAGCTTGCGCTCAACATAGGCGAGGATCTCGGCCATTGGATCGCCCTCCGGATTGATCTCGCGCAGAGGGTCGAGCCAGGTGTCGAGCAGTTCCGAGAGCAGGGCCGTGAAAATCGCGTCTTTGGAGGGGAAATAATACAGAAGATTGGGTTTCGACAGTCCGGCCGCCGTCGCGATCTGATCTACCGTCGCGCCGCGAAATCCGTTTTGAGAGAAGACCTCCAGCGCGGCCTCGAGAATATTGGCACGATTGCGTTTCTGAATTCTGGTCGGGCTGCGGTCTTTGGGCATGGGCGCCG
This sequence comes from Alphaproteobacteria bacterium MedPE-SWcel, assembly GCA_001874255.1. Classification (GTDB taxonomy): domain Bacteria; phylum Pseudomonadota; class Alphaproteobacteria; order Rhodobacterales; family Rhodobacteraceae; genus Epibacterium. The sequence goes on along the minus strand of MPDC01000008.1, from coordinate 78,375 downwards.
GGTCTCTTTGATCTGGGGACGAAGTTAAACTCTCGTCGTTTTCGCTCAGTTGTCCAGCAACTCTGGTCTAAAACAAGCTGGAAGGCGCGCAATTTCTTGACTGATTCTGATCTGGTGATAGCGTGAGTTTGACCAGTTGGTCAAATGTCTGGGTGGCTGATCGCTGTGATCCGACTTCGGTCGCGGGCCTCACAGAGACCCGGCGGACAGGCCAGTGACCCAGGCTGCAGGCAGCCGCATTCAACTCATCCCGCAGATGAGGATGGGACCGACGACAGGGAAGGACACACGAGATGACGTCTCTCGGAAAGAATTTGAAGATCAATGGCGACCGTTTGTGGGACAGCCTGATGGAGATGGCCCAGATCGGTCCCGGTGTCGCAGGGGGCAACAACCGCCAGACGCTGACGGATGAAGATGCCGAAGGGCGGGCCTTGTTTCAGAGCTGGTGTGAAGCGGCGGGGCTGACCATGGGGCTCGATACGATGGGAAACATGTTCGCAAGCCGCGCAGGCACCGATCCGGAGGCGCTGCCGGTCTACATGGGGTCCCATCTCGACACCCAGCCGACGGGGGGCAAATATGACGGCGTTCTTGGTGTTCTGGGCGGGCTGGAAGTCATCCGGACGCTGAATGACCTCGAGATCAAGACCAAGCATCCGATTGTGGTCACGAACTGGACCAATGAGGAAGGCACGCGGTTTGCGCCGGCGATGCTGGCGTCTGGCGTGTTTGCGGGCAAGCACACACAGGATTGGGCCTATGGGCGCGAGGACGCTGAGGGCAAGACATTCGGGGATGAGCTGAAACGTATCGGCTGGGTCGGCGATGAGGAAGTCGGTGCGCGCAAGATGCACGCGATGTTCGAGTTGCATATTGAACAGGGGCCGATTCTTGAGGCCGAGACCAAGGATATTGGCGTTGTCACCCATGGGCAGGGCCTGTGGTGGCTGCAATGTACGGTGACCGGCAAGGATGCCCACACCGGCTCCACGCCGATGAATATGCGGGTCAATGCCGGGCTTGGCATGGCGCGCATGACCGAAGCCGCGCATCAGATCGCCATGGCGCATCAGCCCCATGCGGTGGGGGCGGTCGGCCATTGTGACGTCTATCCGAACTCACGCAACGTGATCCCCGGCAAGGTGGTGTTTACGGTCGATTTCCGCAGCCCGGACCTCGGCAAGCTGACGTCAATGCGGACGCAGTTTGAGGCGAAGGCGGCGGAGATTGCCGCTGATCTGGGATTGGGGCTGGAGGTCGAACCGGTCGGCCACTTCGACCCGGTAACCTTCGATGCGGGCTGCGTGGCGGCGGTGCGGGATGCGGCGGAGCGTCTGGGCTACAGCCATATGGATATTGTCTCCGGTGCAGGTCATGATGCCTGCTGGATCAACGATCTGGCCCCGACAGCGATGATCATGTGCCCCTGTGTCGGCGGTTTGAGCCATAATGAGGCAGAAGATATTTCCAAAGAATGGGCGGCGGCAGGCACCGATGTCATGCTGCATGCGGTTCTGGAAACGGCCGGGATTGTGGACTGACAGAGGTAGAAGAGGGGCGCTGCCCCCGCCGCGCGGGGCGCGGCTTCCCCCGAGGTATTTCTGAAAAGATGAAAGCCGCAGGGGTCAACAGACAGGAGACGCTGGCCAGAGCGGCGTCCGGACAGGGAGATGCAAATGACGACTGTTATCAAGAACGGCACCATCGTGACTGCGGATCTGACCTATAAGGCGGATGTATTGATCGAGGGTGGGGTGATTATCGAGATCGGCCAGGGGCTGGCGGGCGAGGAGGTGCTGGATGCCACCGGCTGCTATGTGATGCCGGGCGGGATCGATCCGCATACGCACCTCGAGATGCCCTTTATGGGCACATATTCGACGGATGATTTTGAATCCGGCACCCGCGCGGGGCTCGCGGGGGGCACCACAATGGTGGTGGATTTCGCTCTGCCAAGTCCGGGCGAGAGCCTGTTGGACGCGCTGAAACGCTGGGACAACAAATCGACCCGGGCCAATTGCGACTACTCCTTTCACATGGCGGTGACCTGGTGGGGTGAGCAGGTGTTCGATGAGATGAAGACCGTGATCGAGACCCGTGGCATCAACACGTTCAAGCACTTCATGGCCTATAAAGGCGCGTTGATGGTGAATGATGACGAGATGTATGCGTCTTTTCAGCGGCTGTCCGAGCTTGGCGGGATCGCCATGGTGCATGCTGAAAACGGCGATGTCGTGGCGGAACTGTCGGCCAAACTGCTGGCCGAAGGCAATACCGGCCCCGAGGCCCACGCCTATTCCCGCCCGCCGCAGGTGGAGGGCGAGGCGACCAATCGCGCCATCATGATCGCGGATATGGCAGGGGTGCCGCTTTATGTGGTGCATACCTCCTGCGAGGACAGCCACGAGGCCATCCGCCGCGCCCGGATGCAGGGCAAACGGGTCTGGGGTGAGCCGCTGATCCAGCATCTGACGCTGGACGAAAGCGAATATTTCAATGCCGATTGGGATCATGCCGCGCGCCGCGTGATGTCGCCGCCGTTCCGGAACAAGCAGCATCAGGACAGCCTGTGGGCCGGTTTGCAATCAGGCTCACTCTCGGTTGTGGCCACGGACCATTGTGCCTTTTCCACCGAACAGAAACGCTATGGCGTCGGTGATTTCACCAAGATCCCCAATGGCACCGGCGGGCTGGAGGACCGGATGCCGATGCTCTGGACCCATGGGGTGGCCACGGGGCGTCTGACGCCGAATGAATTTGTCGCCGTAACCTCGACCAATATTGCGAAAATCCTGAACTGCTATCCGAAGAAGGGCGCGGTGCTGGTGGGCGCCGAAGCGGATCTTGTGGTCTGGGACCCGGAGAAGACAAAAACCATTGCCGCGGCCAGCCAGCAATCGGCGATTGACTACAACGTGTTCGAGGGCAAAGAGGTCAAGGGCTTGCCTCGCTACACGCTGACCCGGGGGCAGGTTGCGGTCATGGACGGGGAAATAAAAACGCAGGAAGGCCACGGCAAGTTCGTCGAACGCGCGCCCAATACGGTGGTGAACACAGCGCTGTCGACCTGGAAGGAGCTCACCGCGCCGCGACCGGTCGAACGGAGTGGCATTCCCGCAACCGGCGTGTGATCGCATTTCAGACGGGGGCCGGTGAGGTCCCCGTTTTTCTGACCAAGGCAATGAATAAATATGAAAACGAACTCCCAGGTAGACAGCGGTCAGGACGCCGCTCAGCCCGTGATCGAAGCGCGTGGGCTGAACCTCGTGTTTGGCACTGGCGAAACCTCCGTACAGGCGCTGAAGGACATCAACCTCACCATCGACAGGGGCGATTTTGTCTCCTTCATCGGGCCATCGGGCTGCGGCAAGACCACATTCCTGCGCTGCATCGCCGCGCTTGAGACCCCCACCGGCGGCCGTCTGACGGTGAACGGCATGACGCCCGAAGAGGCCCGCAAGCAGCGCGCCTATGGCTATGTCTTTCAGGCGGCGGGGCTGTATCCGTGGCGGACCATCTCGAAGAATATCAAGCTACCGCTTGAAATCATGGGCTATTCCAAGGCCGAGCAGAACAAGCGCGTGGCCGAGGTGCTGGAACTTGTCGAGCTGTCCGGATTTGGCGGCAAGTTTCCCTGGCAGCTCTCGGGCGGAATGCAGCAGCGCGCGTCGATTGCGCGCGCGCTGGCGTTTGACGCCGATCTTCTGCTGATGGACGAACCCTTCGGCGCGCTGGATGAGATTGTGCGCGATCACCTCAATGAACAGTTGCTCAAGCTCTGGGCGCGCACCAACAAGACCATCGGTTTCGTCACCCACTCGATCCCCGAAGCGGTCTACCTCTCGACCAAGATCGTGGTGATGTCGCCGCGTCCGGGCCGCATCCATGAGGTGATCGACAGCCCGCTGCCCAAGGACCGTCCCCTGGATATTCGCGACACGCCCGCGTTCATCGAGATCGCCCATCGTGTCCGCGAAGGGCTGCGCGCGGGGCATGGTCATGATTGAACAACCGTGCCGGGAGGGCCGGGGATGAAGACTGTTTTCTCTGTCCTGACCGTTGTCGCCGGGATTGTCGGGATCTGGTATCTGGCCTGTGTCCCGATGAACATCAAAGGTGTGCTGGATCAGGCGCAGCGTGCCGGCGAAGAGGTGGTGCCCGACACCGCAAACGCCCGTCGTGATGCCGGTGCCTTTGATCTGGTTGCGAAAAACACCTTTGCGATCAACCGCGTCTGGTCCGTTGAGCGTCCGCGTCTGCCCGCGCCGCATCAGGTCGCAACAGAGCTGTGGCAGACGACGGTGATGAAGAAAGTCACCTCGAAACGCAGCCTGATCTACCACGCGCAGGTGACGCTGTCGGCGACGCTTTTGGGGTTTGCGCTGGGAACCGGACTCGGGATCCTGCTCTCGATCGGGATCGTCCATTCGCGGGTCATGGACATGTCGGTGATGCCCTGGGCCATCGTCAGCCAGACCATCCCGATCATCGCGCTGGCGCCGATGATCATTGTGGTGCTCTATTCCATCGGCGTGCAGGGGCTGCTGCCCAAGGCGATCATTGCCGCCTATCTCAGCTTCTTTCCGGTGGTCGTCGGCATGGTCAAGGGGCTGCGCAGTCCCGATCAGATGCAGCTGGACCTGATGCGGACCTATGGTGCCTCGGGCGGTCAGCTGTTCTGGAAACTCAGGCTGCCCTCGTCGATGCCCTATCTCTTTGCCTCGCTGAAGATCGGCATTGCGGCCTCTCTTGTGGGAGCCATCGTGGGTGAGTTGCCGACAGGGGCGGTTGCCGGGCTGGGCGCGCGGCTGCTGGCGGGTAGCTACTATGGGCAGACCGTGCAGATCTGGTCGGCGCTCTTTGCGGCCGCCATTCTCGCGGGCTTGCTGGTGGCGCTTCTCGGAGTGATCGAACGGAGCCTTCTGGGCCGGATGGGGGTGAAGCCATGACCCTTGTTATGCTTCTGCTTGTGGTGCTGATCTGGGCTCTGGGCTGGTGGATCAATGCGCGGCTTGCCAATGGTGCGCAGTCCGACACGCGGGCGGTCAAACTGGCGGTACCGGCCATTTTCCGACTGACTCTTCTGATCGTCTGGGAGTTGTTGGTGCGGGGCCTGGCGGTGCCGATGGTGATCCTGCCCGCGCCCTCGCTGATTGCCGCTCGGTTCGCCAGCAGCCTGCCCATTCTCTGGGCGGATTTCTCGCAGACCATCCTGAAGGGCGCCCTGGGCGGCTATCTCATCGGCTGCGGCGCTGCGGTTCTGATCGCGATTCTCGTGGACCGCAGTGATTTCCTGCGCCGCGGATTGTTGCCGGTCGGCAATTTCGTCGCCGCCCTGCCGATTGTCGGCACGGCGCCAATTCTGGTGATGTGGTTTGGATTCGACTGGCACTCCAAGGCGGCGGTCGTGGTGGTGATGGTGTTCTTTCCCATGCTGGTGAACACCGTCGCGGGGCTGCGCGAAGCGTCCGATATGCAGCGCGATCTGATGCAGACCTATGCGGCCTCCTACTGGCAGTCGCTGACCAAACTGCGGTTGCCCGCGGCCCTGCCTTTTGTGTTCAACGGGCTCAAGATCTCGACGACATTGGCGCTGGTCGGTGCCATCGTGGCCGAATTCTTCGGCTCGCCCACCGTCGGCATGGGGTTTCGGATCTCCACATCGGTCGGCCAACTGGCGCTGGATATGGTGTGGGCCGAAATCGTTGTCGCGGCCCTGGCGGGCTCGCTGTTTTACGGGCTGATTGCCCTGATGGAAAAAACGCTGACCTTCTGGCACCCCTCGCAACGAGGGTAGTCGGCCCGGCACTTCCGCCTCCGGGCGGTGGTGCGACTTGACTGGGGCAGGGTACTGATCTGGTGAGATAAACTCAGCCTGTGCCCGGACGCCCAAAGCTTGCGCAGGACGGATTTTTTACCGTTTGGACAACGATAAAGGTTTTGCTTGGTGACCGCGTCTCGCGCATGATTATTGCAATAACCAACAGGGAGTTTAATCACATGAAACACGCGCTCACAGCCGCCGCCATGGCACTGATGGCAACCTCAGCCGCGCAGGCCGCGGATGAGGTCAAACTGCAGTTGAAATGGGTCACTCAGGCACAATTCGCAGGCTACTATGTGGCCCTCGACAAGGGGTTTTATTCCGAAGAAGATCTGGACGTGACCATCCTGCCGGGTGGTCCCGATATCGCGCCGACCCAGGTGATCGCCGGTGGCGGGGCGGATGTCACGGTCGAGTGGATGCCAGCGGCCCTCGCGGCGCGCGAAAAAGGCCTGCCGCTGGTCAATATCGCCCAGCCGTTCAAATCCTCCGGCATGATGCTGACCTGCTGGAAAGACACCGGCATCGAAGCGCCGGCCGATCTGGCGGATCGCACTCTGGGTGTGTGGTTCTTCGGGAATGAATTCCCCTTCATGAGCTGGATGGGCAAGCTGGGGATCTCCACCGAAGGCAAGGGCGCCGAGGGTGTCGAAGTGCTGAAGCAGGGCTTCAACGTGGATCCGCTGCTGCAGCGTCAGGCGGACTGTATTTCGACCATGACCTACAATGAATACTGGCAGGTCATTGACGCGGGCGTCACACCAGAGGAGCTGGTGACCTTCAAATACGAAGATCAGGGCGTCGCCACGCTGGAGGATGGGCTCTATGTGATCGAGGAAAACCTCTCCGATCCGGAGTTCGTCAGCAAGATGGAACGCTTTGTCCGCGCCTCTATGAAAGGGTGGAAATATGCCGAAACCCATCCGGATGAGGCGGCTGAAATCGTGCTCGACAACGATGCCTCGGGGGCGCAGACCGAAGTTCATCAGAAACGCATGATGGGCGAGATTGCAAAACTGACCGCGGGCAGCGACGGATCGCTCGATCCGAGCGATTACCAGCGCACCGTGGATACATTGCTGACCGGTGGCTCTGATCCGGTCATCACCAAGATGCCGGACGGCGCCTGGACGCATGCAATCACCGATGCGGCGCTGAAATAAATCAGCCCCCTCTTGCCTGCGCCCCGCCCCGGGCAGACGGGCGATCAATATAACCTTTGGTAGAGCCCATTCGCACTTGCGGATGGGCTCCGTCAATTTTCGGCAAAAGTAACGATCTGTTAATAATAACTGGCGCTCTATCGGAGTCTGCGAGGGACGGCTCCCTCGCCCTGGTAGGGGATAAAATGTCCCGGTTAACGAGTTGCCTTTGTTTCTGTGGGGATGTGACCGCGCAGAAAGACCGACGGTCCACCGTGCTTGAGCGGTCGTGCCTTGAGGCGCGTTTGCGCAGACAAATGGGAGGAGAGCCGCAGGCTCTTGTCCTGTATTACAACGCCCCGACACCGCATCCGGAGCCATCCTTTGCTCTGGGCGCATATACGGTGGCCCATCTGTCCGTGTGCAATCGAGGATGTTTGCGACCCGAACAAATCATCGGGGCGCTCTCCTATGGGTTCCAGCGCATATTCCTGGAATTATCTCCTGATATCAGGTTGATACGTCATCAAATGGATCTGGTGGAGGCGGTGGCGGCCTGTCCGAGCCTGCCGGGGAATGCAGCGTTGTTTCATTCCGAGCGGGCGCTGCGGTCGATGCTCGAGGAAGAAGAGACGCAAGGGGACGGCGCTCTGCGTCAGGCGCGCGGCACGTCCTTCCCGGGGGCCGGGCCGGAGGGCTGCGTGACGATCGCCTCCGGTTGTACCCTGTGTGGTCAATGCGACTGGGCCTGCCCGACCGGGGCAATCCATCTGGGCGAGGGCGGGGCGACGTTGGAAATTCAGGACTCGCTGTGCACAGGCTGCGGCATGTGCGCCTCGGCGTGTCCCGAGAATGTCCTCGCAATCCAACCGCTTGCGCCCGTGCGACGATACGGCTCCTACTAGGGACATGGCTGTGGGCTCAGGTTGCGGGCATCGACTGCGGGTATAGACGGCGGGCTCAGTTTGCGGGCTTAGACGGCGAACTGCCCGTATTGTCCCTTGTGAAAGACCAGACCGGCGCCCAGATCGCTGTGATGGCTGACGCGGATGACCTCCCCCAGTACCACGGTGTGGTCGCCTCCGGGATGGTGCGCATACTGGCGGCAATCGAGCCGCACCAGCGCCTGCTGCAGGGCGGGGCACCCCTCGGGCGTGGCGACCCAGTCCTGAGTGTCGAAATCCTCCCCGTCGCGCGCAAAATGCAATGCGGTCTTCAGGTCGGACTGTGCCACGATATGGATTGAAAAATGCGCCGCTGTCACAAAGGCATCGTGACGTTTCGATTTTACGGCAGGGCACCACAGGACCAGCGGCGGCGTCAGCGAGACCGAAGTGAAGCTGTTGGCGGTGATCGCCAGCGGGCCGCGCGCGCTCTGAGTGGTGACGATGACGACGCCGGTCGCAAAACACCCGAGCGCCCTGCGCAGGTCGGCCTGTGACTGTGGTCCGGGAACAAAGCTGATCTGCGTCATTTGGAAAGATACCCGTATTGCCCGTATGTGATGGAACGATCTGGCTGGCGTATGCGCGTCCCAGAGCGTGATGTCCGCTCTCGTCCTGCCACAAGTTTCAACGGAAATCAAAAAGACCCCGGTCGCCCGGGGCCCCTTTTTCGCTATGATCCGGAAGGGCTGCGATCCGGACCTGAGATCAGCTCATGACGGATTTGACCACCGTCGCCATGTCGCCCGCGACCTGATCAATCTCTGCCATGGCGTCGACCGATTGCAGCACACCTGCGGCGTCATAGTAGGTGATCAGCGGGGCGGTCTGCGCGTGATAGGCGTCCAGACGCCCGGCCACGGTTTCCGCCTTGTCATCGGCGCGTCGGGTCAGTTCGGGACTGCCACATTTGCGGCAACTGCCGTCGTCGTGTGGCGGTTTGAAGGTGTCATGATAGCCCTCACCGCAGCCCGCGCAGGTCGATCGCCCGGAAATCCGGTCCACCATGGCGGTGTCATCCACCTGCAGGCTGATGGCGGCATTGATACGCTGGCCGGTGGAGGCCAGCAGCGCATCCAGCGCCTGCGCCTGAACCGTGGTGCGCGGGAAGCCGTCGAGGATGACGCCATTGCGACAATCCTCGTCGGCCAGGCGATCCTTGATGATGGCGATCACGATGTCGTCTGACACCAGACCGCCTGCCTCCATCACCGCCTTGGCCTGTTGCCCGGCCGCCGTGCCCGCAGCGACCGCGGCCCGCAGCAGATCGCCGGTCGAGAGCTGCACCAGTCCGAATTTCTCCTGCAGCATCCGGGCCTGGGTGCCTTTGCCTGCACCGGGAGGGCCCAGCAGGATGAGCACCGCGGGGCGGGTCATAACGTCTACATTCATGTCAGATCACCCTTTCTCGGCGCGGTTTTTGATCAGATCGTCGACAACCGACGGATCGGCCAGTGTCGATGTGTCGCCGAGGCCACCAAAGTCGTTTTCGGCAATCTTGCGCAGGATACGGCGCATGATCTTGCCGGACCGTGTCTTCGGCAGGCCCGGTGCCCATTGGATCACATCCGGCGAGGCAATCGGGCCGATTTCGGTGCGGACCCACTGGCGCAATTCCTTCATCAACGCCTCCGAGGGCTCGCGGTTGTTCATCAAGGTGACATAGCAATAGATGCCTTGTCCCTTGATTTCATGGGGATAGCCCACAACTGCGGCTTCGGCCACGGCGGCATGCGCCACCAGCGCGCTTTCGACTTCGGCGGTCCCCATCCGATGGCCAGAGACGTTGATCACATCGTCGACGCGGCCCGTGATCCAGTAATCGCCGCCGTCGTCACGTCGGCAGCCATCGCCGGTAAAGTAATAGCCCTTGTAGTCCGAGAAATACGTCTTCTCGAACCGCTCGTGGTCGCCCCAGACGGTGCGCATCTGACCCGGCCAGCTGTCCCTGATACACAGGACACCCTCGACGCCGTTGCCGGTGATCTCGGTGCCGGACTGGGGATCCAGAACCACCGGCTCGATCCCGAAGAAGGGTTTCATCGCCGCGCCCGGTTTGGTCGCATGCGCGCCCGGCAGCGGGGTCATCAGGTGGCCCCCGGTTTCGGTCTGCCACCAGGTGTCAACGATCGGGCATTTCCCTTTGCCCACCACGTCATTGTACCAGTTCCAGGCCTCGGGGTTGATCGGCTCGCCGACGGTGCCGAGGATCCTGAGATCGGAGAGGTCGTATTTCTCGACAAATTCCGGACCCTGACCCATCAGGGCACGGATCGCAGTCGGCGCCGTGTAGAATTGGTTCACCCTGTGCTTTTCGCAGACAGCCCAGAACCGCCCGGCATCGGGGTAGGTGGGCACGCCTTCAAACATCAGCGTCGTGGCGCCATTGGCCAGCGGTCCGTAGACGATATAGCTGTGGCCGGTCACCCAGCCCACATCGGCCGTACACCAGTAGATGTCGCCGTCGTGGTAATCAAAGGTCACCTCATGGGTGAGGGCGGCATAGACCAGATAGCCTCCGGTGGAGTGGACGACGCCTTTGGGCTGCCCCGTGGAGCCAGAGGTATAGAGGATGAACAGCGGGTCCTCGGCATTCATCTCTACCGGCGTGAAGTCATCGCCCGCAGTCTGTGCCAGGGCGTTGTAGTCATGGTCGCGCCCCTCGATCCAGGTGGTCTGGCCCCCTGTGCGTTTCACCACCAGGCATTTTACCGTGTCCTTGCAATGCAGCAGAGCGGCGTCGGCGTTGGATTTCAGCGCCGTCTTGCGGCCGCCGCGCGGGGCCTCATCGGCGGTGATCACCACCTTGGCCTCGCTGCCGTTCACGCGGGCCGCCAGCGCGTCGGGGCTGAAGCCTGCAAAAACAATGGAATGGATCGCGCCGATCCGGGCGCAGGCCAGCATCGCATAGGCGGCCTCGGGGATCATCGGCAGGTAAATCACCACCCGGTCGCCCTTGGTCACGCCCATGTCGGTCAGCACATTGGCCATCTGGCAGGTCTTCTGGTGCAGCTCCGTATAGGAGATGTGCCGGGCGTCCTCGGTTGGATCATCCGGCTCCCAGATGATCGCGGTCTGGTCGCCGCGGCTTGCAAGATGGCGGTCGATACAGTTCTCGCTGACATTCAGGGTGCCGTCTTCGAACCAGTTGATATCCACATTGCCAAAGTCGAACGAGACATTCTTGACCTTGCTGAAGGGTTTCATCCAGCTGATCCGCTTTGCCTGGTCGGCCCAGAACGCATCCGGGTTCTCCAGCGAGGCGGCATAAAGCGCCTCGTATTTGGCCGCATCCACATGGGCGTTTTTCACGATGTCCTCGGACGGCGGATACACCGCGCTCTCTGGCGTGGTCATGGCAGGTCCTCCCTCACTAATCTGTCAGCTTGAACTCCACACGGAACCGCGCACAGAGTCAAACCTTCTCCATCCTGTGAGGGATCATAATGCGAGTTGAAAATAAGGGAATAAGTTACGGGAAAGGAAGGCTTTAATTGTAAATCAATTTCCGGCTGAACGCGCGGAGTTGTAAATTTCTATATATCAAAGCCCGATGTGCGACGCTTTGTCCGGGCGAAACGGAGGTCATTGGGGCTTGAAATTCAAAGCGCGCAGATCAGCGCCGGTCAGATCCGGACGCGCGAGCGCGCCGTAGGCGCTGCGTACAAGCGCCCGGTCATCGTCGATTTTACGGGAGGCGCCGGCCGTCATCACCGCCTCCAGGTCAGGGAAGAGGGTGAACAATTCATGCTGATCCCGCGCTGACAGTCCGCGCAGGGCCATCGGTCCCGGCCACAGGGTTTCAGTGGCCACCCCATCGGCGAAAATCACCTCATGCCGCGGGGTCAGAACATGGAGATAGCTGATGCCCCTGTCCGTCGTCTGGACGCTGGCTGTCTGCGGGGCGACCTGACAGATCAGGCGGGCCCGCAGAAAACTCTCCCGCAGGGAGGATAGATCCCCCAGCAAGGCCCGCCGTATGAAAAACCGATGCTGCGGCGAGACAAGGATGGCGCCGCTGTTGCCCAGAGGGCTGTCCGGGCGGATTTTGATCGGTCGCAGTTCCGGCATCAAGTCCAGCTCTGCCGGGGTCAGATCGCGCCGACCAACCCAGAGCACCGGCTGATAGCCATTGTCTGCCGTTTGCAGCATATCGCCCGGGCGCAGGTCCTCGACTGCCAACGCCCCCCGTTTCGTGGCAAGACGCACCCCGGGGGTGAAGCAGGGCATGCCGCCCCCGCCGCAGTCATCGTCGTGATCCTTGCCCTTGCCTTTGCCGCCGCCCCTGTAGAAACTCACCATGGCGAGACCTCGCCAGCTGTGCGCCCCCGCGCTCGAGAGGTCCCGAGTGCCGCCCGGGGTCGGGTGGCGCTCCGGTATTCTGGTCTGAATGACATGGGCGACATGAGGGGGGGCGACATGAGGGGGTAATCCTTGGGACAAGCGCGGCTCGGACGCCGGGAAATACGGGCGCCACGATCCCGATCGTAACAGATGTACCGATAACACAGAGTAAATAGGGCAGGGATGAACACCGCCCCCGCCGTCGTTGCGCCATTTTTTATGGGTTTTTCGCATTTCGCCTGCCGCAGCGAGGGGGCGAGGGCCACTGTCGCGTGACGGAAGGGTCTGAACTGTGATGGTGTCGAGCCGGTGATTGTTGGTTTTTGTGTCGGCTCAGGCAATAGGTAGGGAATGGAATAGGTAGGGAATAGACTGTGCGAATGGCACGTCCCGTGATTGACAATTCAACCGCCCGCCGTCTGTTTCTGGACCGGCATCTGCTGTTGCGGCCGAAGGCGGGGCCGGGCACGGGCAAGGATCTGGAAGACGTCCTTGACCGGCTTGGCTTTGTTCAGGTTGACAGCGTCAACACGCTGGCCCGGGCGCATGACCTTATTCTGTGGTCCCGACGCAGCCAGTATCGGCCGCAGGCTCTTGACCGGCTGGTGGCGCGCAGGCGCAGTGCTTTTGAACATTGGACCCACGACGCGGCGGTCATTCCAATGGGATACTATCCGATGTGGCGGCTGAAGTTTGCGCGCGACGAGGCCCGGATCCGGACGCGCTGGTCGGCAGACCGTCGTGGCATGTGGGAAACAGAGGCCGAAGCCGTGCTGCGCCACGTTGCGGATTTCGGCCCGACCTGCTCGCTGGATCTCAGGAACGATGAGATCAGGGGCGATGAAAAAGGTACCTTTTCCGGGTGGTGGGACTGGCATCCGTCCAAAACGGCTCTGGAATTTCTGTGGCGCTCCGGTCGGCTGTCCATTTGCCATCGGCGGGGATTTCGAAAGTACTATGACCTGACGGAGCGCGTCATTCCACAGCACTGCCTGAACGATCACAGGGATGAGGCCGAAATTATTGACTGGGCGATGATGCAGGCCTTGCAGCGGCTTGGCTTTGCCACCAGTGGAGAACTGGCCGCCTTCTTCGAGATTGTCACCCGCGAGGAGGCCAGGATCTGGTGCGCCCGGGCGCTTGCGGCGGGTCGTATCGTCGAGGTCGATATCGAGATGGCGCAGGGTGCGCGGCGGCGCAGCTTTGCCACCGAGGCGGCTCTGGCGGAGCTGTCTGGCCTGCCGGATCCCTCGTCGCGGGTCCGTTTGCTCTCGCCCTTTGATCCGGCTCTGCGCGACCGGGCGCGTGCCGAACGGCTGTTTGGGTTTCATTTCCGGATCGAGATTTTCGTCCCCGAAGCCAAACGCCAGTATGGCTACTATGTCTATCCGGTACTGCAAGGCGACCGTTTGATCGGTCGCCTCGATGTCAAACGTGTCGGCACTACACAGGTCGTTCGTGCCTTCTGGCCAGAAGCGGGCGTGCGTATGGGCAAGGGCCGAACCGCGGGGCTGAAGGCGGAGCTGGTGCGGATTGGCGGCCTGGTCGGCGCCGAGGAGACCGATTTCACCGACGGGTGGTTGCGCGCCCCGGCTGCGACGCACAGCACTGGCCGGTGACGCGTACCGCAGGTGGTCGCGGCAGGGGCCCAATCGGTCAGTTGGTCAAATGGCGGGGTCGCCGCGTTTTTTACCTTCATCAAGGACGCGGGCCTGCGGGCCGGGGCCGTTTCTCAATCTTTCCTGAGGCGGGCAGACAATTGTTCAAACAACCGCGCCACAGCCTCGGCGCCGGGGTCGACATGGCCTGCCAGTTGCTCGGCATTGATATAGGTTGCCCAAGCAGGCATGCCGCGTGCAATGGCTGGGTTCCTTTCGGTCAAATGGCCACCGGTCGGCTCGCTCGCTTCCGTCTTGCGGAGGCTCCATGGCTGGGGGCAGGCGTCGCCCATGGGGCAGGCAGTGCGATGGTTTCACGCCGAAGTCCGGAGATCTTATATCTGAACGACGAGATTGCGCGCTGCCCCGCATTTTGCCCGCGCCGCGATGCGACTACGGCCGTACCGCGAGAGAATATGGCGCCGTCTTGTCGCCATGGTGCCGCGGAAACATAGGCACACTGCCGCTGAGAGATTTTCCCGCCAGATGGGCTTTTTGCCTCTTGCGAATGAACCTGAACATTAATAGACAGCGAGGCACACTATGTGGCAGGACACCACCCGCCACGGTCAAGTGATTGAAAAGGCGAGTTGGCGGAGTGGTGACGCAGCGGATTGCAAATCCGTGTACACCGGTTCGATTCCGGTACTCGCCTCCAACAAATTCAATGACTTATGCATTCTCTCGTTTCCTCGGCATCACTGACGGTATCAGGTTCTTGTTGTGGTCAGGCTTCGTTCACTTGCGTTTGGCTGCGGCTTGTCTCGCCCTCATAATCTGCCGCGCTTCACCGGCGTACTTGACGATCATGGCCTTGGTGGTGTGGCCGCTAAAACTCGCGATTTCATCGTCATCACACCCGGACCAAGCCAGTTCCATGACGCCTCTGTAGCGAAGGGCGTGCTGGTCACCCACGGCTTCCTGCCGCGACATGGCTGCCCGCAGACAAGACACCACCTGAGCGCCTTGCGAGCGCAAGTTCCGCACAGCTTCTTCTTCAAGCCAGGCTTTCACGTCCGCTGGTAGGTTCAGTTTGAATTGGGTTGTCTTCATATTTACACTTCAACAAAAGGACATTAAATGTCCATATCATTGAGGACAAATATTGTCCATCATGGAATCATGAAAGAAGAAGCTTTGCTCCAATTCAAACTCTTGCTTCCTGCCGCGCTGAAGAAGCGTCTGGAAACGCATGCCTCCCTCAACCGGCGCAGCCTGTCCCAGGAAATCGTCGTCGCCCTAGAGGAGAAGTATCCGGCCACAGAACCGGATGCGACGTCTGATCCAGCAGCCCGGCTGCTGTTCTGGCTTGCCAAACGCATCCGTCGAAGGAACCCGAAGCCTGGCTCTCCTAGGGACAAGCAAGCCGCCCTGTATGAGCGCATTGCGGGCGATATCGCAGAACGTATGAAGGACATCGGCGAATAGCCTTAGTAGGCCACCCACTCATATCCATGGTTGCCTTCGTGATCTTCCCATTCGACACCGACCCCGCGACGCCAGCTTGACGACGAACAGCGCCGTGACGGCAGAACCCATTGTGGAGCGGCCGCTGGTGTTGTGCGTTGCCAGCCGAATTCGCCTTGTGTGCCGTAGGTCCCGAGGCGCATGTTGTAACTCTCAGAGCAATCATCGTCGCGACCGCGCTCGCGATGGCTATAGTGCCGCACATCCCAAACACGGATCGAGCGCACGAAATCGAACTCCAAGCCACTGATGTCGATGTCGGCACCGCCTTCGACCACCTGTGCCAGAATGACTTGGGCGCGCGACTGGCCAGCTTGATTGCTGGCCTCCCAGATTTTCAGGACCGTGCTTTGCAGCGGTGCGCGCTCCGAAACACCCATCGGGCAACGCCAGATTTGCAACGGCGGCTCAATCGGCCAGGGCGTAATCCGGCGGATAAACACAGCACTGGCATGGGCACATTCTGCTGACGCGGGCCACCCACCGGCCAGGCAAAGCAGAATGGCACAATCGACCTGATAGGCTTTCGCCGTTTGTGGAGCCACGGTTGAAAGCAAAGCCATAGCGACCCCGCCGAGCCAATTCCTGATGAATCTGCACCGCATATCAATTCACGCCTTTTGATTACATTATTGTACTACTGTTACCCTACCGCCACTCTCTGCCTTTACACCATATGCGAGCATACTCTTTGTGAGGCTCGCGCGCGTTTTGTGGAATATATTCCGTAGAGTGGTTCTTGTGATCTGGCCGAATACAGGTCATGAATTTTCGGGAACGAGTAGGGTTAAATATCCGGAATCTAAGAAATTCCAGAGGTTTGAGCCAAGAACAGCTAGGCTTAGCTGCGGACGTGGATCGCAGCTATATCAGCGAGATCGAACTCGCTAAAGATTCAGCATCACTCGATGTTCTGGAGCGGATCGCGATTGCTCTTGGCGTCGATCCCAAGGAATTGTGTAACAAGAGGGGCTAGTTTTGCCTCAATTTCAAAATGCGCGCGCAACCGCCGAAGCCATTGGCCGGATTACATGCATCAAAACAGGCGAAGAAATCGGTCTGCTTTATCGATGGGACAACGGCGAGACGCAGGCAGCCCTGTATGATGGCGACATTCTCACAGAACTGAACCGCTCAGATCATCCCGCTGACTCGAGCATTGGCACAAAACGCCCCTAAAGGCCATAAAGATCACGTCATCCAAGGCGTCGACTTCGTCAACAGCATCAAGCGATCAACCAAAGATCAAGTTGCCGCATGAAGATCGCCTGGACACCAGACTCTGCAATAGCTCCGAGCCGCTTGTAACAAGTTAGTCGATCAGGGAGTATTCTTCAAAGCTTCTAGCGCCTAAGCTTGACACTATTTCGATTTCTTGGAGAATTCGGCTAAACCGCTTCTGTCAAAAGTACACGATTTTTGGCCGTATACTAATTGGTTAGTGTTAAAGTTCCTTAAAAAGAAGACCTTGAACAGTGAATGAACGCAATACCGAACTTGATCCTGGCAGCAAACAAGAGCGATCAGACCTCTTCGTTCGCCGACCAAACGAACTCAAACGCATCTCAGAGTTCGTGGCCTCCGAGGCATCGACAAACATTCTTTACGTGTGTGGTGAGAGTGGGTCTGGAAAATCCAGGCTGGCCTGGGAAGCAAGCAAGAACGCCCTTCGTGATCCTGAAAAACCGACTTGTGTCGCCTTGGCAGAAGTCGACCCGGAATGGAGACCCGAAGACCTACTTGTTAGTCTGTACTGCGGGCTTTCGGCGTCAAGACGGTTCGGAAAACTGCCCGCACTCAAACGATTTGCCTTTGCATACGCAAAGTTAATGGAGCGGCGCTGGCCTTCCATAGATACCAAACTCAGGCATAATTCACCTCTTTCAAAGGCAAGCTCCCAGTCTGACATCATTGCAGATGCAAGCGACGTTGGCACGCACATTGCGACTATCAACGCTGCGGGTGGAGAACTGGCCATAGACGCGATCGGCGAAGTAGGCGCAGCGGGTAAGCTTCTTAAGAAAGGTTTCGAATACTTCTCGGATAGGAAGCTGCGTAAAAGCCACACTGAGCTTGATGAACTAGACGAACTGCCTTTGCGCGATCTATCTGAGAAGCTGGAAGATTTTTTTTGCGAAGATCTTTCACAATGGCTCCGAGGCCACAATGATCGGAGGGTCCTTTTTATCATCGACGACCTCGACACCATTCAATACCGTTCTCAGCAGTCCTCGAAACGGATGCTGAAACTCGTACGAAAGGTTTTTGACAGGTGTCGAGGCGCGAAGTTCGTAGTTTTCGGTAAAGCCGATTCTGAATGGCTTTTCCCCAACGAGTGGTCCGGTCGAAAACGCCTTGATACACATTCAATTGATGACCTCACACCTACCGAAGCGGGCGAGCTTGTATCGCTTCATGGTTTACCCATAGGCAAACTCCGCGAACGCATTCTTTCGGGACCTTTGTTCTTGGAAGCGATCATTGCCAAATGCGCATGGGTCAGAAACTATGCGAGTAAATTCGGAGGCCCGCCCGATGCCGCCGAACTGCCGGATCTGCTAGAAGAAGTCTATGATAAACTGCTTTCTTTTCGAACCGATGATGAGCAAATTCTTTTGCGAGCCTTGTCGCATGCGGATGCGTTTGACGAGAGGATGATGCGTGCGCTCGCACATCGAATGAATCTACCGATAGAACAGCATGTATACGAGAGGATAATGCACAGTGCCTCAGTGGTGCAGCGAAGCGATGGTTGGATGAGGCTCCGCGGCCTATTGCTCGACCACTTGCGTTACCCTCCAACGTTGCAGCCGAAAATACAAGCGGATGAACGAACTCAATTCACGAAACAAGTAATACACCATCATTTAGAAGGTCGCACTAGCGATCCAGAGAACAGCCAATTCCGTTCGGCCATTGTGGCATTGCAACTAGTTCCAAACTTGGGCCAAGATTGGCATGAACCTATAAGACACGAACTCCTAACCCGGGCTCTCAACCATACTTGCGATCTAGTCGAGACGAAAGAAGAATTGCCTTCCACCTCGATTACGCAAGTCTTAGAGTTCATCATCGAGCTGGTAACTGAAGAGAATTCGCAGCTGAAAGAGGCCCTTGCCGCATCCCCAACATCTACTCAGCTTCTCCTCGCCTTTGGGCGCTTCACTGATCTTGCCAGCTCATCGGTCCTATATTCTTCCGAGTCTTTCGAACCTAGCACCGCATTGAAACTGACCGAGCATCTTAAGCTGATCGTTGGCTCAGCAATGGGGTCCGCACTTGGGGTACGGAAACGAGACCTTAGCCAGGAGGCGTTGTCTCTGGAAGTGCACAGCCTCCTGCTGCGAAGGACGCTCGCGCCAGATTTTGAGAAGGAGGGTTTTCCTCCTAGGATTGCTACCAGCACGGAATTCGCCGAGCAGTTAGCGCCCGCAGTCGAGGCGCTCGCTCACGTCCTTGGAGAGCAACAAATCGCAAGGCCGGGATACGCGTTGACTGCCGCTATCGCTTTTGGACGGCTTAGCAGACTGCACGGGGTTGGTGAGCAGGACGCGGCATCCCATTATAAAAATGCTTCTCAGTTTCTCCAAATGTCTACAGATTTGATGGGTGACTCCCGACGACTCCTTTTGGAGGCGGCACGTCATTCATTGCACCCGATCGACAATGTGCCAATCCAGCGTCAAGAATTGACGAGCGCGGTCGAGAATTTGAGAAAACTTATAAAAAGCGGCGACACCTCTCCATGGGTGTTCCAACTATGGATCCGCGCGCAGATCCGGGTTGCTCAGAAATATAAAGACGGCGAATTGGGCGATGTTGATGGGTGGTGGGATCCCCTCGAAAAAGCAGAGCTTACGCTAATTCAGCTGGACGAGCAGCAAGGCGATGTCGAGCGCGCGGGCCGGGTGCGTCTCTTCCTGCGACTTCTACGAAAGCGAAATGAACTCGGTGCGCCTGCATCCCCTCATCTCAATAAGTTTTATGCGATGCTGGACGAATTGGCGGAGAATTTGCCGACGACCAGAGCCTATTTCTACACCTCCATCCTCCGGGAGATGACCGGAGCCGTAAACAGCGGATGGGTCGATGGCCGGGACTTCAAGGCTGTACTAGCTGGGCAAGTTCGAGATGAACAGTTGTCAGATTGGCGGGCAATTCTCGCTATGAACTTCCTTCTCGAGACCCTCGATCGGGTCGGTCCGGAAATGATACAGCGCACGGAACTACTTTCAAAGATCTCTAAGTGGCCTGGTCTTGAACATGACCGGCTCGGAATGGCGTTGAAAACTCGCGCAGAACAGGAACTGTCGGCAAAAATATACAAGGATTTATTAGTGTCGGCAGACGCCACAAGCGTTGAGAACGCGCTGAGACTGTCAGAGGCTTATCTGCAAAATGCAACGTTGAGCGAAGAGGTAGCTGCATTTGGCGCAGAAAGGCTTGAATTGTGCCGTCGCCTGTTGGCTAGAGACAATCGAAAAGAACATATTGCACTCATCAAAGGATTGGAACGGCAGTTTTTACTATACGCCGCAAACAACCTCCGTCTGTATGCCAAGGCTTTAGAAATTAAACTGCAATATTGTGGTTCGCACATAGGAAAAAGGGAAAGGTTGAACAATGAGGCGACACTGTCCAACCTAAAGCCGTTCTTAGAAGCAGATGCGGAGATTGGCAGCCTATTATATTCCGGCATCGATTTGTCTCGCGGTACCCGTTGGAGACAAGGAGGTCAATTGCTGTTCGAAGCACTTGCATTGACAGAGCATCGAGAGACCGTGCCGCAAGCTCTAAGGAGAACTGTCCGCTCAGAATTCGCCAAAAGTCTTTGGTCCCGGATGGTGCGAATGAATAACCGCAATAAGTCGGTCGGTAGCGCACCACCAGAGGCGGTTCTTGAAGCATTCGTGGCAGCGGACACCTTAACCGCTGATGTTTTCCTGAGCTTCTTGAAAGCACAACCGATTCCAGATTTTCGACCTGGCTTGATAGGCGTCGGGAAACTGCAGGATGCGACAAGCGAAGAAAATCCGGAAGCTTCGAGGTTCGAGTTGGACAAACGCAGCGTGTTTATCAAGCATGCGCTCTTGTCAATCCAAGCATACCACAAGTACTTCCCGAGTAGTCAGGAGATCAACGGAGCATATTTGCCAGGAACGCAGGAGGAAAATGCGGAACCTTCGGCAAGCGACGATAACGTTATCCTTAACCTAGTGAACCCACATGGCGGAAAATTCTACGGTTCTTGCCGCGGTGCAATTTTCGTTTCAAAAATCTTGGAATTGTTCGTGCCTGGCCTCACCAAACCCCCTCGACATTCGAAAAGGGATAATAATGCGCCTGCGACTGTTTTGATGGGCGCAAGCAATAGCTGGTGTACCGTTCGTGTGGCCAGCCGCCCAATGAGCAGTGCCTTGGCGGGTAACGCAAGCATGCTTAGGATCGTTCAAAATCTACTAGGAGTCCGCCGTATGACGTTAGTTCCCAGGGATGAAACCAACAAAGAACTGGGAATTGCTAACGAATTGAAGCATTTTATAAACAATTCGTGGGAGGATCTGCGCATCCAACACATTTCACCAAGTCTTGTCGTTCTGGATACTGGCAAGTGCAACATTGACTTGGACCCGCGAAAGCTAAGGACTTTCCGCAGCAAGTTTGAAAAGATGTATCCCGACCGGACTCTTGAACTTACCGACCCATCTGTCAGGTTCAACTGGCCGGGGATTCAAGAGAGCGAAGACGACTTGACAACACTGGAGTTTTGAAAATCGCCATTTGTCAGTCCGCGTTTTGCGTTTTCAGATCATCTCAAATCTCCAGCAGATCGAAATACCCAAATGGCCGATCACTCGCCATCAAGTTCAACATACCTGCACCCCAAGACATAAAACCGTTCGTAAAAAAAGTGATTCTACTACGGGGGCGGAACTGAAGCGCGGCCGTCGGGTTCTTTGAGTTCAAATGCTTTTTTCTCTAGGTGAGGACGGGTATCAAATCCTCATTACGTCCAGAAGCTCCAAAAGGCGCGTAGTCTTCGCTGACCTCGCGCGCTTGCTCCAAGACCTCTCGCCGCTGCTGATCCAGGCAACGGAAGTACCGTTCGACATCGGTAAAATACGTCTCCGCATCACGCTGCAACAGATCCGCGTAGGCCTGTGCGTGACCGACTGACTGGAGCCTCCTGATGCACATACAATTCCGCACGATCCTGTCGCTGGCTCTGGCCAGTTTGATGATTGCAAACCCCGCACTCGCGCAGAGTATCGACCTCTCCCCGGTGCAGAACCTGCTGCAAGGCATCGTCGACACGATCACCGGCCCCTTGGGCATTGTCATCGGCACCTTGGCCTTGATCGGTGTGTTCCTCTCGACGTGATGTTGCCGCTGTCGTCGGTGTTGACGAAGAGGACGCCGCAGCGGTCCCAGAAGTTCTTGCCGTCTTTTTCGCCGGATTTGACGTTCAGTTTCAGAGTTTGAGTAGCCATTTCTTGATCCTCACTTTGAGTGTTTCGATGAACATGACCAAAGCTGGCACCAAGGGGCTGTCAGCGAGAAACTTGCCTCGCGAGGAATGCGCTGGCGCAGGGGAATTTTCTTGTTGAAGCGGGGCTTGTACCGCGTCTGACACGGCTGGCCGCTTATGTTCAGCAATCAGAAACACGGCATTGAGGGACCGAACGTGGCACCACAAAATCAACCTGCCTCGTCATCCCGCATGGGAACGGCCAAGGACCTCAAAATCCCGCTGCAGCCAAACGGCTTTCGGTCAATCCAATTCAACAGCGGCCCCAGTTCACACCCGTGCCATATCCGCTTCCTCGTGCTCAAAGGCTGTCGCCATCTCCTTGATTTCCCTCTCCGGAGCGCCCAAGGCACGGGCAACATCACGCCAAGCCATAGTCGCTTCGGCTACCTTTGCAATGATGCGATCTGCCTCGCCGCGTTCGAGAAGATAGGATTCATGTTGCGCGCGGTGCAGGGCGATACTGGCATCCGGATTGTCGTCATCAACGTAGCTCTTGAGCACGCGTGGTTGGTTCGGCACAGGGTTGATGTCGTAGGCCGGTGAAAGGTGCCAGCCGCCCCGCCCACGCAGAAATCCATGATTGCGCATATGGTCATCGAGGTTCGTGACGAGAATGGAAAAGGCAACTCGCCGGTAGAGCTCTTCGCGGTCTTGGTCAAACGGGTCTCGTCATTCACCCCTAGCAGGTAGTCGGTTTCTTGCAGTGTTCTCGAGCGTCGCCCCTCGGCCTCTGCCATGCGCCCCTCATAGCGCCGCATCACCGTTCGCCCCCAGGTATCGGGGGCAGAGTCCCCAAGCGGCGCAAGCATGTCCTGCCCCGCCTCAGGCACGAATTGCCCTTTGACGAGAGGCATGCCCGGCGAAAGCCCGAAGGCATTTTCGTCGCCAAGCCAATCGTCATGATAGGTAAAGGACACCCGCTCTCGGCCGCGCCCCGCTGTGCGGTGGAGTGTGCCAACCCGTTTCAGCCCCTTCCAGTCGATCCAAACCTCAACCATTTTTCAATCTCGCACGCTGCGGGAGGTCATCCAGGGCCATCTGCTCACCAACCGGGTCTTCGAGATCCCCCCAGCCTTTCAGAAGGCCGAGTGCCTGCAACACGGCCACGTAAGTGCCGATCTTAACGGCGGGGTTCCCGCTTTCGATTTTGGCAATTGTCTGCCGCGTTGTGCCAGCGCGCTGCGCGACAATCTCAGCGGTCAATTTGCGACGCAGTCGCGCAACACGAATGTTTTCCCCAAGTGTCACGAGCTCCTTACGTGCCGCTCTGGGCATTTTGATCGGGGCAGCCATAATGATACCTCCAAGTCACACTATGAACCTAAATGTTACACTGATAAAACATTAATGTCAATTTTTGCCTTGCGAAACGACAATCCAACGCCCTTGCTCAATTCACAACTTATGTTACCTCAGCGCAACATTGAGCGCATTAGCGTTAGTATTACGAAACACAACTGGGTCACCTCACCACACTCATACAACGCGCCTGTTCGCGCGGAACGACTGCGGTCCCTGCCTTCGAAAGTCACGCCTGCAGCCCCTCGCGCGCACCTGCTCAGGCGTCACCAGCTTTGAAGCTATGATCTACCGATCATAAAGCGGAAATATGATCTGCGGATCATACGGCATGAAAGGCAGCCGCCCGACGCCGTGCGCCAGCAACAATGGCTTTACCATCGGCCTTTCAGGATGATCATTTACCTGCAAAGCAATTCGATCTGCTTGTGCTGAACGCACAGCTGCTTCTGCTACGCGGCGATGCCGGATTTCAACGGCTGCAAATGCGAATGGTCAAATTTGCCTCTGCTCTTGAAGGTTTATCCAACGTCCCCACTGTAGCCAAGCAGATGGAACTGATCCTTGAAATGCAGACAGAACAATTCTGGACGGATATTTCTGTTGATATCCTGGAGGAGGTCAGACGCAAGTTACGCATGCTCGCAGACCTAATTCAGCCTAAGGAACGCAAGGTCGTGATAACCGACTTTGAAGATGAGATTGGTGGTGATGAGACCATAGATCTCCCAGAAGTCGGCACCGGGATAGACAAGGCGCGGTTCAAAATGAAAGTCCGCAAATTTGTCGAAACACATATGGATCACATCACCCTGCAGAAAATTCATCGCGCAGAGGCTCTCACACGCACTGATGTTGAAGAGCTCCAAAAAATGCTGATTGAACAAGGTGTTTCAGACACAGAGACGCTCTCTGCTCTTCAAGAGGAGGAACCGCTGGGAGTATTCCTGCGCCGATTGATCGGACTCGATCGCGCCGCAGCAAAACAAGCCTTCAGCGCTTTCATGTCAACGCACCAGCTAAACCCTGATCAAACAGAATTCATCGACATGATTATCGATCACCTTACCGATAGCGGAATTGTAGAACCCAAGACTTTCTATGAAAGTCCCTTTTCAGACATTGATGACCTCGGGATTGCCGGTGTCTTTAAGAAGGATCATGCGGCCGAGATCATTCAGATCGTAAAAGGCGTCAACGACGCGGCGGTCGCGGCCTAAATTTTGAGAGTTAAAGATGCAAGAATCTGAATTTCGAAAATGGCTTGGAGCCAAGGGGCAGAGTGAAAGCTCTATAAATTCCAGGATTAGCACGGCGCGCCGGATTGAGAATGAAATCGGGGATCTGGATGAGGTCCTTGCAGAGCAAAAAATAGAAGACCTGTTGCGACAGTTTTCTTACAGCACTGAAGATGAGAGAAACAATGCACCCAATCCAAGGGAAACAGGATCAGAAGCAAAGGTGGGTGTCGGCAAGTGGATCGAATTCTACAACCGCAAACGCCCCCATTCCGCCCTTGGCGGCAAACCTCCAGCCGTGGTTTATTGGCTGAGAAAAGACGAAACCCAAACCGATCAGCAGGCGCGGAGAGTAGCTTAATCTACGAGGCAACCTGTCCAAACATTGGGGAGTAGCTCAGTGTATGACGACCAGTTTGTCGTCGTGTATTTTGTAGGTGACCAACTGCTCATAGTTCCCAGCTATCATGCTGGATTCATGAGGTGAATCCTTCACGCGATTTGTGCAACAAAGCCGAGGCCATTGTGACATCGGGAAATACTTCAGATTTCGGCGCCCGTTTCCGTCCCCATCCCGAGGAGGTGCTGTGCTTCTTCATCCAGTATGCTCAGAAAATCGGCTCTTTCGACGGGTTTGAAAATATTGCGGCCGACACTCATATCGCGTGCCATGGCAATTAATTTTGCAGCGAGCAGGTTGGCGCTGTCGCCGCCCGACATGAAACGCACCCGCAACGGTCGCGGGTGATCGCAGATCTGTTCTATGGCTTCGATGCCATCGACAACGGGCATCATGACGTCGATCAGAAGCAATCCAGGCGCGGTGCCGGCAGCCACGAGATGCATCAATTCAGCGCCATTGCTACAGGTTTCGACCGTCCATCCTGCCCGGGAGCAATAGGTGGAAAGCAATTCGAGAAATTCCCTGTTGTCGTCGGCAATGATTACATGCGGCATAATAAACAACATCGCTGCTTCTGGTCATTACCGTTGAAGACTATCAGCTTGGGGGAAAATGTATACAGGGGCTTTGACCAAGAAACCGATTGATGGGCGCGCTTTTACTATGGCCGGATGAATTAATTGCGGGGCCTTTGTGCGGGGCTGCCGCGATCGAGAGCGACCATGCAGATTTGGATTTTCGCGACTTGCCGACCAATTTGCCGACCGGCTGGCCCACCGAGTAGCCGACTGGCTGGCCGATCTAAAGGCTGATCAACAGGCTGATTAACTGGCCGATCAAATTGCCGCGCGACGCCCCCTGCCATGACGCTCGGGCCGTTTCAGGCCACGCTATGCATCCGATGCCGGATCCTTTTCTGACCCTCCTCGGATCTCGTCGGGGCTGTGACGGTGACGTCCGCGCAATTGCCTCGGCAGGGTAGGGCAGGGCTGAGCCCTGAACGGATGCGGACGCCCGACGGCTATCGAGCTTTGGATTGCTCCGCCTTGAGGAAATCGATCAACCTGCGGGTCAGTTTTTTTGCGGTCCAGTATCGGGCCAGACGGCATAGACGCCGAGTTTTGGGGGCGCCCATTGCGGCAGCACCTCGATCAGTCTTCCATCGGCAAGTTCAGCGTGGGTTTTGGGGGTAAACGCCAACACGAGAGCGACAGACCCCAAAATGGTCGCATTCGCCAAGGGTAACCATCGCTTCGGATCGCGCTCAGCTGCCGGACCGCGCGTGAGAAATTCCCGAGGAGGGCGAGAGCGCACCCTCACAGCAGAGCATAGCTGTGACAGGGTCGCCTATTGTCAGCCTAGCGGGGCCGCCAACTCGCGCCATACACAGGCACGCAGGATACACTCGCACGCAGGTGTAAATGTCCCAAAGTACCAATTTGACATTGCCGATCCCCGCCGGTTGCCGATAGAGTGATGTTCGTCGAAGAGAAAGGGAGTCAAATGCCAGATACTACGGCGAAGCGTGTTGATCGGGTGCAGACGGGTGTGCGCATCGAAAAGAGGCTCCTGAAGGTTCTGAAGGCATTGGCGGCCCACAAGGAGATCACGCTCAGCAACCTTTTGGAGGGGATGATCCTTCACAGCCTGGAGAACCGTCCCGCCTTCAGCGAGGATACGCTCGAATTCATCGAGGCGATGCGGGTGAGTTTCAAGCTTGATATTTCGCCTGAAGACTCACATTCACTCCAAGAATAACGCCATCGTCCTGTTCCGCCATCGTCCTGTGCCGCCATCGCCCTGTTCCGCCATTGACTGCAGCGGCGCCAGTCACGTGCTGACCTGGGGACCTTGACCCGAACACTCTGACCCGAACACCCTGACCCACACAGCCTGACCCACACAGCCTGATCCACACAGCCTGATCCACACAGCCTGATCCACACACTGCGATCGGACCCGGGGCGCGCCTCGCGTTCGGCTGCCTGTGGGCGGGTTGATTTCCTCTCCTGTGCCAGTTGCGCCGGGGGCGTTGCAGCGCGCCTGATGCCCTCTGAATTCCGAAATGGTACCAATGTACAAAAAATAGTTGGTAAAATCGCCTCAAATTGATTAATCTCTTTCTGCGGAATGGTCCGCAAACCTGTCGGAAGGAGAGAACGATGTCTGCCAAGGTTGGTGCGGGAACGCATGACAAACTGAAAGACACCATCGGGCCCGTCCACGACGAGATCGGTAAACTGTCCATCGAGATGGAACGCATCCGCAGTGAGCGCGCCATTTTGCAGGCTATTGCGATCTCGGAAGTCGACCAAATGGGCCTGTCCAAGGATGCTGTCGGCAACCTCGCGGCTGCGTGCTGGTAGCCGCGCAGAAGCAGCGGGATGCGGGTATTTTACGCATCCCGTCAATGCCCCCATCGTCAGGACTGCCGAAACAAAATGCCCAAACAGGGAGCTCTTGCATGCCCCAGCATATGTCCCAGGACTGGGAGAGCCGGATTGAGAAAGACGCCTATCTTGTCGTCGTGGACCCGGTTGCGCATTTCTTTCGCTACGTGACGACCGCACGCAAGAAGGGGCTGAAGATCATTGTTCTGTCAGCCACGCCGGAGGTTTGTCGCGCCGAGGAAAAGGGCCATGCGCGCATTGATGATGCCTATTGCGCCGATGGGGTGGTTGACCTTTTCCTGGGCTATGATGCGGATGACGAACAATCTGCGCTCGACGTGCTGGCGCCCTATCGGGACAGGATCGTCGGATTGGTGGCCGGAGATGAAGTCACCGTTGCGGCAACTGCCCGGCTTGGCCGGGCCTTGGGCTTTCCCTATGCGAGTGAACAGGACGCCGGCTGCCAACAGATCAAATCCCTGATGAAACAGCGTCTGGTCAGCCGAAACGTGCGCACGCCCGCCTTTCGCGCCGTTTCCACGCTGGAAGAGGCGACAGCGGCGTTCAATGCGTTGGGGCGCGACTGCATGTTGAAGATGGTCGACTATGCCATGAGCTATGGCGTGTATCGCGTGCGGTCCCCGCAGGAGCTTGCAGAGCGCTGGAGCGAGATCGAGGCGCGGCGCGGGCAGCTTGATCACGGGTTCTCAACCGTCGATACCGTTCTGGTCGAAGAGCACATCGGCGGGCGCGAGTTTTCAGTCGAAGGCTATGAGCAGGGCGGCCGGATCGAGGTCCTGAATTTCTGCGAAAAACTGTCCCATCAGAACCTCATGGTGGTCGGTCACTATATCCCCGCTCGGACCTCCGATGCCGAGGCAGAGGCGCTTTGCGACGTCGCCCGCGATTGTGTGTCGGCGCTGGGGATCCGGAATTCGGTGTTTCATGCCGAGGTGCATCTTTTCGAAGGTCAGGGCTATATCATCGAATGCGCCGCGCGACCGCCGGGACAGTATTCCGTTGGCGTCCTGGAGCGGATCTACGGCTTTGACCTGATGGATCTGTCGATTGATCTGGCGCGCGGCAAGCCGGTTGCCGTCCGGTCGCGTCCCCCGTCCAGCTGGAATGCGATCATGGCGCTCTATGCCGAGAAATCCGGTATTGTCCGGTCGATCGATGCGCTGGACGAATTGCGGGCCCGCCCGGAGTGCTATGCGGTGAAATGCGCGGTGGAGCCGGGCGACCCGGTGAACCAGCTTGAGACCTTTCGCGATGTCCTCGGGCTGGCTCTGCTCGAGGCACCGGACCCGGATGCCATTCAAACGGCCTATGATTGGGCGAGGTCTTCCGTTCATTTTCGGGTCTGATGGGGGCAAGCATGACACTTGCGTTTTCCACTGAACTGCGCCTCGTCGCCTGTGCCTCGGCCGAGACATACGCGGCGGTCGCCCTGGCAGCGCTGGAGGATGGCGGGCTGCCGGGGCTGCTTCCGGTGCTGGGTGGGCCGCAAACCGCAGAGCGGCTGCGCCGCATGCTCCCGCCTGGCATCGTCGCAGCCCGGGCCGAAACCGCTGTTCCCCCGATTGCCACAGGTGGTGCTGTCTCGCCCCTGGATCAATTGGCCGCCCGGGCGGATGTCGACGCCGATCAGGTGCTGCTGGTGGAACGCGACACGCCAGAGGCGGCACCCGCGGCGTTCTATGCGGCGGCCACCGGGCGTCGGCTGGTACAGGTGGGTGATCTGTCGGCTTTTCCACGGTCCCTGGCGGGATCAAAAGGCGCTCTTGTCTCGGGTCCCGCCGCCCGGTTTGACAAGGAGATGCTCGCCCGTTTGCTGGACTGGGTGCAGGTAGATCCCGCGTCTCCCGGCAGCCTCGGCCTGTTGACGGCACGCGATGCCACGCAACTGAGCTGTGTTGTGGCCAAGCTTCTGGTCGGACGGATGCGCCATGCGGTGGGGCAGTATTTGCCGGGGCCGGATGACAGCCCGCACCCCGAGCGCGATGCGGGCGCCTTGGAATACGATGTGATCGGCGCCCATGGCAATGAGATCCATCTCGGGTTTCGGCAGGACAGTGTCCTGTGCGGACGTCGGGCGGATCTGGAGCCGCGCGCGGCCGGCTTTGACTGCGGTCGCGGCTGCGTGTTGAATAATCGCGTGGATGCGGCCACCCTTTCTGCGACAACGATGTTTCTGATGAGTTGCGACGCCTTCGCGCCAGCCGAAGGGATCGCGCCGTCGGATTTTTCGCTCCTGTTCCGGTTGCTCGACGGGCCGACGGCGGCGGTCCTGGCGCCCTATAAACACATTCAGGCCAATCAGCCCCTGATGACGCTGATCCGGGCCCTGGCCGAGAGCGGCTACCCCTTGGGCGAGATAGCATATATTCTGAACGCCAGGGGCAATGGCGGCGTGTTGCCGGACTACGGGTTTCTGGTGATCGGGGATCCTGACCTGCGGGTGACACCTCCGACCGGCGCCACACCCGAAACCGTCACCGCGATTGAAACGGATCGCGGGCATGTCATACGCGGCGACCTTCGCGCGGGCACCAAGGCGGTCACGATCACCCTGCCGCACGCGGCTGAGGCCGGTGCGCAGGCCGTCCTTCCGATCAGCGCGAACACGCGCGCGGAGAACGGTTTTTTCCTGCTGGGGCAGGGCGGCGGCGGGCGGCTGGACGTCACTTTGTTCCGCGAAGAGGGGTTTGACCCCGGGCCGCTGGAATTCGCTCTCATGCCAATGGCGCGGGTGCCCGACAGGGTCATTGACGAGGGGCTGACGGCCCTGCGTCAAACACGGTTGATCGAAGAGGTCTTTGGCCGTGATGCCGGGTATGACGCGGCGCTGGAAAACCTGCGCGCCTTCCTGGACATGGCCGTGACCAGTCCGCGCCCGATCGAATGGATGGCGGCGCAGCAACGGATGCTTCTGGCCGATGTATCTCTCAGCGCCCGGCTGGCGCAAGTGCGGGCCTGCGTCGCGGATCTGTCGCTGTCCGCGCTGGCCACGCGCAGGGTCTGGATCAGCCAGGACTATACCACACTCTACGGCGACGTCAGGCGCGCGGGTCCGGCATGCGATCACGCCTGTCTGCATTGCGGCAATCGTGCGGTCGTGTGGCGGTACAAGGACCCGATCACCCGGCTGCCGGATCGCGATGTGTCGATCTGCAATCGCTGTGGCATCGTCTCTGATGTGCCGACACGGCCCTCGCTGGTCGCGGAAATGGCAACGCTGGGCCGTGTGACACAGGCCCGAACCGAGGTGGAAGTCACGCTCACGAACCGCTCTGACCGGCCAATGGGGGGCAGCATGGCCTTGCAGGTGAACGCCTTTGAGGAGGCCCGCGTGCAAAGCGACGGCGGGCGGCTGGATCTGCAGCTGGCCCCGGGCGAACGGCAGGTCCATAGAGTGACGTTGATCTTTCCCGAGACGATGCCGGACGACATCATGTCTGTTCAGCTGTTCCTCATCGACGACGATCTGGCCCTGTCGTTCTACAGCCAGAAAATCCGCGCGATGATCCGTGCGTCGGCACCGTCGGTCGATTGATCACGCCGACGGCCTGCCAAGCCTGCCCGCCCCGGATCGTCAGAACGCCTATCAGCCCGAGCCCGGTTTTCCCGTGTCGCGTGCCGTCGAGGCCGTCACGCGTGGCGCAGTGCCGCCGGAAAACGGTGGCCCAAAGCCGTTGGCCCGGGCCCGCAGCCGCATCGCGTAGAAGGCGGCCACCACGATTATGGATGCGCCGATCAGAGTTTGGCGGTCGGAATGTTCGTCGAATACCAGCACGCCGAGCGTCTCTGCATACACCAGTTTCACATACTCAAATACCCCCACGATATGTGCCTCGACCAGACGCAGGGCATGAATCCCGGCCCATTGCCCCAAGGTCGCGATGAAGCCGACCGCCAGCAGAAGGGGCAGTTGCTGCAGTGTCGGAGTTTGCCACAGAAAGATCAGGGGCAGACCGCTGAGCAGCCCGACAAAGATCGACTGATACAGCAACAGCGTCGCGGTGCTTTCGGTCTGTGACAGGCGGCGCACGCTGATGACGGCCATTGCACCTCCGAAACCGCTCAGCAAGGGGACCAACGCATAGAGCGAAGACAGCCCTTCGGAACTCGGACGCATCACGATCAAAACCCCGAAAAAACCCAGTCCAATCGCTGTGAAAGTCCGCCGACTGACCACCTCCCCGAGGAAAAGGCGCGCCAGCAGGGCCACAAAAAACACCTGCGAGAAGCTCAGCGTGACAGCCGTTGCAAAGGGCAGAACCGCGACCGCCCAGATCCCGCAGGACAGGGCGAGAAAGGCGCCTGCCAAACGCAGGGCATGGAGGCCCGGACGCTGCGTATACAGGCTGTGAGGGAAATTGCCGACGATGCTGCGAAGCGTGGACAGCAGCACGACGATCTGTCGGAAGAACAGAATTTGCAGGACATGGAAATCTTCTACCAGTATCTTGGACGTGGCTGCGGAAAGCGTATAGAGCGCAGCAGCCAACAGCGCCCAGAAAATCCCTGACGACAAAAGAATGCGAATCGACACAGCGGTCTCCGAGAGTGTTACCTAGGTAACTTGGTAACAAATGGCATTAATGCCGCAGGGTCTGAAGTTCAAGCCAATTTGGATTTCGATCTCCAATTGGTCCATTTTTCTGTTTCAGCGCGCCACTTTGGCCGCCCCATTTTGAGAATACCGGAAAATATGATAGAATGAAGGGTGATCCGACGTGTTTCTCAGGACCGGGAAGAGTTGGCGATCAGCAATTTTATGCTCACCTCTAGATTGAACTTGAAAATCGGTAGGTACCAAGGTACCATTTTCACATTCACTTATTTAATCAGAGCCTTGGAGCATGGGACATGTCGAGCCATCGTCGCGAGACCGCAGACTTTCACATTTCCCAATCCGGCGAACACGCGTGGCTCCTGCATGCGGAATCCCATGAACTATTTCAAATAAAGACAAAAAGTGGAAACTCAGACGGCAGGGAAAGTCCATCGCAAGATGCTCTCATGGATGTGGTTCATGAAGACATCCTGCGGCTGAAAGATACCGGCTACCTATCCCGCCTGAACCGCGACCGGTTGGAAATCGCCTCTCCCCTGGATGGTGCGAACCTGGCGCTGAACATCAACCTCACTTCGGTATGCAACCTAGGGTGTACTTATTGCTTTGCCGAAGGAGGGGATTACGGGCGGATTAAAGGGAAGCTGAATGCAGATACGGATCTGGATTCAATTCTCGGATTTGTTTCCGAAAACACGGTTGCCGGAGACGCGGTTCGATTCGAGTTTTTTGGCGGCGAGCCAATGATGAATTTCGATGCCATCGAAGCCCTTTGTGAACGATCCGCCCGGATGGCTGAACAGGTCGGTATTCGCTTTCTGTACCGGATTTCGACAAATCTGACGACACGCCTCAGCGAGCGCGAGTTGAGCCTGTTCGAACGGTTTGGCTTTACCGTCTCGGTGTCGATCGACGGCGGCGCGGCGACGCATGACCGCAACAGGCCAAACCTTGCGGGCCGTGGGTCGTTTCAGTCAATTCTGCAGAATTGCCACCGGGTGCGCGCGCGATCCGAAGCCATCACGCTGGTCGCGCGCATGACCTATGTGCCGCTGCCGGAATCCTCGCTGTTGGGGGATGTGCGGGAACTCCACGCAGAGAATATTTTCGACTGGTTCCAGATTCTGCCCGCCGTTGTGGATGACAGCTTTCTCAAGCCGGTGTTCGGGGACACGTTTGCGGGCAAGAGCCGGGCTGAAATCGACGCGCTCTGTGACGACAAGGTCGAGGCCGAGTACAAGAAACTCTCCGATGCCTATCTGTCGCTGTTTCGACCTGACAATCGGTTCAAGGGCGTTCTGGAAATCGAGACCATCATCCGCATGATCCTGCTCGGAGAGGTGGCCAATGGCCATTGTTCAGGCGGGCGGAAATACTTCACGTTTTCCCCCGACAAATCCGTGATGCCCTGCCATCGTCTGGTCGGTGAACCCGCCCTGCAGAGCGGCACCTTCAAGGCCGGTGTCGACGCGGCGACCACCACCGAATGGCGCAGTTCGATCAACCAGACACCGGTCTGTTCGGACTGTGCGATCCGCTACCTGTGCAGTGGGGGCTGCAAACAGGAAAATCTGGTGCGCAGCGGCAACTTGAACCGTCCGGACCCGCGCAGTTGCCGGTTCCAGTTCCGGCTTGTCGACAGCGCCATCGAGACGATCGGCCGCGCCGGCCCTGATCTGCTGGGGCGGGACCGCAGCGTGTTGAATGACCTGTTCGTCTCTTGCGGACGCCCGACCCTCAACACGGACCGCGCGGCGAAACGCCCCCCCCGCCCGGAATTGCGGAGCCTTGTTCCGCTCACCTGACCTGCCTTCGGATCACCCCGCCACGGTTACCCATATCGAAAAATAGAGGGACACCATGAACATTCAAAAAGACAAATACATCCGTCGTAATATACATACCTATCCTTTCAACTACACATATACCGATTTCGAGGGCTTCTTCCGCAAGGAAGACGCGTCGATCTATATCCACATCCCGTTTTGTTCGACGAAATGCCACTTCTGCGACTACACGGTGATGGTCAATTCCAAGGAAGACCTGCGCGAAGCCTATGTTCAGGCACTGATCCGGGAAATCGAGACCTTCCCCTCCAATCCGGTGTTCCCGAAGTTCCGCATCGAAGCGATCTATTTCGGGGGTGGCACGCCGGGCCTTCTGACGGCCGAGCAGTTGATCCGCATTCTTCAGGCCTGCCGCGACACGTTCGAAGTGGCGCCGGATGCAGAGATCGCGGTAGAGTTCGATCCCCGCAGTGTCGAACAGGACAAGACAAACGCCCTGTTCGATGCAGGCTTCACTCGCTTTTCGATTGGCATCCAGAGCTTTGACGAAGCGATCCTGAAAGAGACCAACCGCCCGCACAACCGCCACGATATCGATCAGGCGGTCACAGCGATCCGCAATTCCGGCTTCACCCATGTGAACGTCGACCTGATCTATCCGCTGATCGGTCTGACCCCGGAGATCTGGGAGGATTCCGTCAAACGCGCCATCGATCTCGAAATGGCCTGCATCACCGTCTATCCCCTCGAGGTCTGGGAAAACACCGCCTATCACAACTGGATCATGAAGAAGGGGCAGAAGCTGCCCCTCATCGAGGAAGAAAAGGCGATGGCCCTGCGCGCCTTCGAACTGCTTGAGGATGCAGGCTACGTCACCGGCAGCACCTCGGGGTATTTCCACCCTGCGCGCGCCGAAAACTACTGCCGTTTCCTCGATTACTACTGGCGCACATGGCCGATGATCGGGTTCGGCGTATCGTCAAAATCCGCAATCCACCAATTCATGTACACCAACATCACCAATGTCAGGCAGTACATCGACCGGATCAATGCGGATGAGCCGGTGCTCGATTTCTCCACCCATCTCAGCAAGGAACAGGAAATCCGCCGGGTCATGATCCGGGGCCTCAAGGTCGGCGATGTCTACAAGAGCGATTTCCGGTCGCGGTTCGGCGTGTCGATGGATCTGGTCTACGGCGAGCTGCTGCGGGCGCTCCAGGACGAAGGCTACCTGACCGATGACGGAGAACAGGTCCGCCTGACCCGCAAGGGCCAGCTGTATTCCAACGCCGTATGGGAGCGGTTCTACGTCGAAGAGGACCTGGCCCCGGCCAAGACCGGCGAGGTCAAGTTCGGGCTGTCTGAGCTGATCCTTGACTAGCTTTTGCGCATTCTCAAGTATCGGAGATTCTTCATGAAAATCGATCAAGACGTATCCTGGATGCGGGACGGTTACCCGGCGACACATTGGAAGAAACCCGACACTGACAGTTCGGTCGTGGTCTGCAATCTCAGCCCGCGTCACTGCAAGATAGCTGATGGCCATATGGGCCAATGCGGGGTGCGGGGCAACGTTGGCGGCGAACTCTTCACCTTCAACTACGGCAAGTCGGTCGAAGCGACCATGGAATATATCGAGACCGAGGCGGTGAACCATTTCCGTCCCGGCGCGAGGATCCTCAGCCTGGGCAATATCGGCTGCATGATGTCCTGTGATTTCTGCCAGAACTGGCGCACCTCGCAGGTGCGTCATCTGGATCAGAACGATGTACGGCGCTACACCCCCGAACAGATCGTTGAAACCTGCCGGATGTTGGGCGTCGGGGTGATTTCCTGGACCTACAATGACCCGGTGGTTTGGCATGAATTCGTGGTCGACACCTCCAAGCTGGCGCAGAAGGCGGGCATTGTCACGCTCTACAAATCCGCCTTCTATATTGAATCCGACGCGGTTGAGGAGCTGATCGACTGTATCGATATCTTCAGCATCTCGCTGAAATCCATGGACGAGAAATTCTACCGCAAGTTCACCGGCGGCACCCATCTGCAACCGGTTCTGAACATGATCCGCAAGGTGCATGCGGCGGGCCGGCATCTCGAGCTCAGCCAATTGCTGATCACCGGGCGCAACGACAACGAAGCCGAAATCAGGAAAACCAACGACTGGGTGCTGGAGCATGTCGGCCGCCGCGTGCCGCTGCACTATGTCGGATTTCACCCGGCCTATCTCTATACGAATGTGGCGCGCACCGGCGAAGACATCCTGGTACGGGCGCGCGAAATGGCGCTCGAGGCCGGCATTCGCTACGTCTATTGCGGCAATATGTTCCGCAATGGCGTCTCCGACACCCGCTGCCCGGAATGTGGCACGCTGACGGTCCGCCGCTACGGGCTGACGGCGGAGCCCGTGGCGCTGGACGAGGGGGGCTGTTGCACGGGGTGCGGCGCATCCAACGACGTGGTGCAGGCCCTGGCAGGGCGCAACGCCGAGGTCGCGCTGGAGACGTCGCCGGATGGGTATCGCTGCGAAGAGTTCACCTGGAGCGCCGAGGCCAATTCGGTTCACATCGAGGTCGGATTTGACCAGCAGCAGGTCTGCGCCGTCCGGCTGGAGCGTCTGGGCACCGATGCGGTCCCGGCCCAGAACCTTGCCACCGGCGGCGTGTTGCGCCGCCTCATCGCGTCGCGCCAGACCGATGCGGAAACCGGCGTGCGGGTGACCCTGCCGAAAGCGGCCAGGCTCCAGTTCTTCCCGGTTCTGGATCGCGCCCATTTTCCGACATCCGAAAATCTGGCGCGCGAGATGGCCGGCTATCGCGAAGCCCGCGCTGCCGAGACGGTCCGCGCCTGACAAGAGCCTGATCCTGCCGACCCGGTCCGTGCTGCGGCGTTGGCGCACCTGAGGAAAGGAAACACGATGCTTATGTACAGTTGGATGGTGTGGGTCGAATACGCCCCGGAGCGGTACGATGTGTCGGTCAAGCTTTTGACCGGCGGAAAGATCGACCGGATCAAGGACGTGATCGCCAGCCGCGTCAAGCTGGGGGATCAGGTGATGGATATCGGATGCGGGACCGGCTCGCTCGGGTTGAAATGCATCGACCACGGGGCGACCGTGACCGGAATGGATATCTCGGAGAGCATGCTCAAGGAGTGCCGCCGCAATATTGCCAAGGCCGGGCGCGAGGACCGCTTCACCATCATCAAGGACAGCGTCACCAACCTCAAAAAACACTTTGCCCCCAACAGTCTGGACGTGATCGTGTCGACCATGGTGGTGGGGGAACTTTCAAAGCCCTATCTCGAACATATTTTCCGCGAATGTCACGAGATCCTGAAACCGGGTGGCAAGATGCTGATCGCGGATGAGGTCTGGCCCGAAGGCCCGGTCTCCCGTCTTCTGTTCCGGGTCGTGATGACCCTGATGTGGGTGCCGCAATTCGCGATCCTGCGCCGGGCCTTCTTCCCGGTCAAGGACCTCAAGGGCGTGGTCGAGGCGGCAGGTTTCGAAATCACCGAGAAAAAGACCTGGCCGATGTCCTCCTTCCAACTCATAGAAGGTGTGAAGCGCAATGCTTGAGTGGCTCCGAGTGAAGCTGTACGAGACGTTCCACGTCTTCTTCCGGCACTTCAACTTTCCCTGCACCCTGGGTCTGCGCCGCATTGGCAATCCCGACGACCGCAGCCCGGTTTTCCTCAGCGGCAACTACACGCTGACGGTGCATCGGCTGCTGAAGGTACTGGCCCCGTTTGATTGCTACCTGCTGGTGGCAAATTCCAAAGGGTCAAACGTCTGGTGCGCAGCTGGGATGAACGAATACAACGAATATGACGTCATCGACGCCATCAATGTCTCGAACCTCAAGGACATGGTGGCGGGCCGACGCATCATCGCGCCCCCCTATGCGGCGCCCGGAATAGATGTGGAGGAGGTGACGCGCCAGACCGGGTTCAAACTGGCCTGGGGCCCCACGCATCTGGATGATATCCCCGACTACATCCGCGCGAACTATCGCCGCACGTCGGAAATGACGCTGGCCCAGTTCGGCTTTATCGACCGGATGGAACAGGCGCTCTCCACCGCATTGGTCTATTGCATGACGCTGTTTCCGGTCGCGTTCTTCTATCCCCAATATGCGTTGATCTCGATGGGCCTGATCTTCTTGCTGCACCTGACCTGGTTCGCCTTCTGGGACGTCCTTCCCGAAGAACGTCACTGGGCCAAGACGCTGACACATCTGGCGGCCTCCTGGACCGCCTTGGGCGGGGTGGCGCTGTATACGCAGATGCCGATGGCCGAACTTGCCCTCTGGGCGGTGACCCTGGCCGTCATCGTCCTGCTGATCTCGCTTGATGGCTGCGGCAGTTCGACCATCTTCAAGACCACGCCAAAGAGATGGTTGAAAAAGGGCGACTACCGCAGCCATTTCGAGCCGATCATCGACCCGGTGAAATGCACCTCCTGCTATGACTGCCTGTATGTCTGTCCCAAAGGCGTGCTGGCGCGTCTGCCCAAAGGGCCTGCGGTTTCGGTGCGCCCGGACCAGTGCATCGAATGCCTGGCCTGCGTGAAGGCCTGTCAGGACGATGCCTTTTACAACACGTCGCAGGAGTGGAAGGGCGATGTCAAAAGCATCGCGGATCTGGAAAACATCATGACCCGCGACTGGCACCATCTCGACGATGAAACCCGCTGGATCGGCGCGCCGATCAAGTTTCAGGGCCAGACGCTGGTGGTCGACCAGACTGAGATGACCCCGGATGGCGCGCAACGGGCCGTGACCCGGAAAAAACGCCGCCCCACACCGCGGATCAGCGAGGTCCCCAATGCTTCGGTCTCTGACTGACATCACCGATGCGGAGGCGCAGACGCTCTATGCGACGGGTTTCGAGGGCGCGCGGAGCCTGTTCGACGCCGCGTGCCGTGAATACGGGCTGGAGATGTCCGATCACCCGATTGGCGAAAGCGGCGATAGCCTGCGGCTGGCACAATGCGGCCCGGTCTCGTCTGCGGCGAAGTTGATCATCCTGAGCGGCCTGCATGGGGTCGAGGGGCACTGCGGCAGCGCCGCCCAGATCGCGTTCATCCGTCGGCTCGCCGGTGACCGCCCGCATGTGCATGTGGTGCTTGTGCATGGCATCAACCCAGGCGGCATGCGGGCCCTGCGCCGCACCAATGCCGACAATATCGACCTCAACCGCAATTTTCTCACCGATCAAGATTATGCGGCCTTGGCCAGGGTCAGCGACCGGAGCAGGGCCATCGGCCGGTTGTTCAGCAATCCCGTCCTGTCCTATCTGCCGGACCTGCCGTGGCTGGCATATTTCGCGGCCTATGTCGCCACGCATGGCGGCATGTCGGCGGTCAAGGAGGTCCTCGCCGGCGGGCAATTCTTTGATCCCAAGGCCGTTTTTTACGGCGGTACCGCGCGGGCTCCGGAATTGCGCAGCCTCGAAGCGGCGCTGCGGCCCATTCTGGCCAATGCGCGTGCCGACCGGACCATCCTCTTCGATCTGCATTCCGGCATCGGTGACTACGCCCAATGCAGCCTGCTGGCGAATGGCGGCACGGATCTGCCGCTTGACGACGTATTCGGCCGCGCTGTGAGCGACGGGCATGAAGGCGATCAGGCCGTCTACCCGGCCCGTGGCGATGTGATCCGCGGGCTCAAGACCCGCTTTTGCCTGACGCGCGCCTGCGGGGTGACATTCGAATGCGGCACCGGCCCCGCCGCAGGAACCCTGATGGCCCTGCGTGCGGCCAATTCGGCGCATATGATCCGGCCCGGCAGTCCCGCCCGGCAGGCGCTTGCCCGCCGCCGCGTCCAACGTGCCTTTTGCCCGGATGATCCGGTTTGGCGCGGGATCTATGTCCGCGAGTCCAGCGCTCTGATGGCGCGCGCCTTCTCCTACCTGTCGAGCCGGGTCGAGCGCCATGTTTGAAACCGCGCGGACATTGCGGTTTCAGGACCACGCGCTGGTCGTCCTCGATCGCACGGACCGCTACCGGGCCGAGCTGGCCGCGCTGGAGCCCGATCTGCTGCGTCTGGCGACCTTTGCCCGCGGCTGGAACGAAACGCATCTCGGCCATATGCGGCGACATTTCAAGATCGAGCCCTTCTACAACGCCAGCGCGATGGTGCTGATCTTTCGCGGCGCAGAGCTGGTCGGAACGGCGGGTGTCGACACCACCCTGTCCGACAGGCCAGCGGGCGTTCAGCTCCTGCATCTGTGCAGCGTGAATTTCATGCCGGACCTGCGGAACTCCGGTCTGGTGGCGCTCTTGCTGGTGCTGCTGGCCGACCATGGGCTGGTGGGCCAGCCCGGCAGCGATCAGGTCTATTTCACTTCGATCTCGCAGAGCCCGCTGGTCTACAGCCTGATGTCGCGGATCGCGCCCGTGCATCCTGACGGCAAGACCTCGCCCCCCGGCGATGTGGTGGCCGTCGCGCGGCAGGTGGTGGCAAAATACGATCCACATCTGGCGCTGGATCCACGAAACCTGACGCTGCGCGGGGAGTGTGACTTCTTCTATCGCGAGATGCCCTATGTCGCGGACAAAGCGGTCAACGCCCTGTTTGACAGCATGCTCGATGTCCCCGCCGGCGATGTTTTTGTCAATGTGGCGCGCAGCACGGTGGCAGATGCGCTTGGCCGGATCGACCGATACCGCCGCCGCTTTGCGCAAAGCCTGAAGGAGACAGCCCATGCATGACGTTTCGCCCCTTCGCGGCGATGGCTCGGTCTATGCCGAGTCGTTTTCGCGCAATATCGGCATTCTCACCGAAGGCGAACAGGAGGCTCTCGCCGCCGCCACGGTTCTGGTCGTCGGCTCGGGTGGGATCGGGTCCAATTGCCTTGCCACGCTGGCGAGGATGGGGGTAGGCGGCTTTCACATCGTCGACCCGGACATCTTTGAACTGGCCAACATCAACCGTCAATTCGGGGCGACCGTGTCCAATGACGGCCGCTTCAAGGTCGATGTGCTGCGCGAGGCCATTCTCGACATCAACCCCGACGCCCGAGTCACCGTCTGCCGCGAGTATTTTTCGCGCGCAATCGCCGATCGCGTGTTCGACGGGGTCGACATCTGCATCGATGCAATCGATTTTTACCGCATCGAGGATCACCTGACCTTCCACCGGGCCGCGCGGGCGCGGGGTCTCTATGTGCTGATGGGCTCTCCGGTGGGGTTCAGCGCCTGCCTTCAGGTGTTCGATCCCGATGGCATGACGCTCGCGGACTATTGCGGGATCCGCGATGGCCAGCCCGAAATGGAAAAGCAGCTTCGCTATGCCTGTGGCATCGTTCCCCGGCTGGCACACATCAGCTATTACGATGTCTCCAAGCAGGGATCGAACACGGACTTCATGCAAGGATCGGGGCCTTCGGTTGCCTCGGCCTGTGTTCTGGCGGCGGCGCTTGTCGCTAGCGAGATCGTGATGATCCTGCTGAACCGGCACCGGCCGCGCGCCATTCCGCATACGCTGCAATATGACCCCTGCACGCAGCGCTACGAAGCCGTCTATCTCGACGGTGGCATGACGGCCTATGACCCCACCGATGTTCTCGAAACGATCACGGACAAGAGCTCTCTGGTGGTCAATATCTTCGATCACTTCTACCGAAAGGTTCACGCCGCCACGCTCGAGCTGCGCGATGGCGGATCGCTGTGCTACCGCAGCGAAGGCAAGGGGCCGCCGCTGCTGCTCATTCCGCCGGTCGGGGGCGACACCAGTTTCTGGGCGCGTCAGGCGCCCCAACTGGCCGACCGGTTCCGCGTCATCACCGTGGACAACCGCGGTGCCGGGCGCAGCTCTGGTCTGCCACATGATGCGGATTGCGCCACCATGGCGGCGGATATTCTGGAACTCGTGGCGCATCTCGACCTTGAACAGGTCGTGCTGGCAGGCTGCGCGATGGGCGGTTTGATCGCGCTTCAGGCGGCGCTGATGGCCCCGGGAAAGATCGGCGGGATCAGCCTGTGTTCGGCCTATCTTGCGGCGGATGACACCATCCTCTCCGTGACCGAGGACTGGCGCAGACGCGCCCGACAGGCGGGCATGGGAGCGGTTTTCGACGACAGCATAGAATATCTGTTCGGCCAGGACTATCGCGCCCGCAACGCCGATGAACTCTACAAGCTCAAGACCTTTTATCGCGTCAATGAGCAACATGTCGACGAGTTCTGCAAACAGACGCTGATCGCCAACCGCTTCGCGCCATTGACAGATCCGAAAGGGATCTCATGTCCGGTTCAGATCCTGCATGGCGGGGCAGACCGGCTGGTGGTCCCGCAGCACGCCGCGACGCTTGCCAGCGCCATGGGCGCGCCGCCGCCGGTGATCCTGCAGGGGGCAGGGCATTTCCTGACCTGGGAAAACGCGGCGCAATACAATCACCTGCTGACGGAATTCGCCCTCGCGGCACAGACGGAAGGAGCGCGCGCATGAATACGATCATCCCCCGCTGGCAAGAGCAGGAGCCCGCATCGGCGCCGCTGTCGATGCTGGCCTTCGAGGACCGCATGAGTCGGCTGGCCCGGGTTCAAGGGGTCTCCGGCGGCCAGATCCGCTATGCGCTGGCAGGCGAGGGCCCCGAGACGATCCTGTTTCTGCACGGCATTCCACTGTCGATGCAGACCTGGCAGGATCTTTTCTTCCGCCTCGCCCGCGGATACCGGGTCCTGGCCATCGACATGCCCGGTTTCGGCCAATCCGGCAAAGCGTTCGAGGACTACAGCCTCGATGCCACAAGCGCCCGTGTCGCCGAACTGTGCCGGGCGCTGGGGATCGGGCGCCTGCACGTGGCGGGCAGCTCGTTCGGCGCGGCGGTAGCATCCGTGCTGGCCCTCAACGAACCCGAACTGGTTGACCGGCTGATGCTGATCAACAGTGTCGGCATCGCGGGGGGCACTCATGCGGTCGAGCGCGCCGCCCGCATCGGGCTGGTGCGCCAGATCATGCGCAGCGCGTTGCTGCGTGAAAACATCGGAATTCGGATATTTCGCGCCAAGATGCAGGCCTCCTATGCCGC
Organism: Alphaproteobacteria bacterium MedPE-SWcel; assembly: GCA_001874255.1. GTDB lineage: Bacteria > Pseudomonadota > Alphaproteobacteria > Rhodobacterales > Rhodobacteraceae > Epibacterium. The sequence goes on along the minus strand of MPDC01000008.1, from coordinate 35,729 downwards.
TCATGAACCGGATGACGCCATGGTTACCTATTATTATCGGCAGTTGCTGGAACCGGGCGCGACCGACAGCTTTCTGATGACCCTCCGGCAATTCCGGGAGAGAGACCTGCAGGCACGGCTGCCTGACCTGCGCAAGCCGGTGCTTTCGATTTGGGGCACGCAGGACAAGGTTCTTCCGGTCAAGAAATCGGTCGGGATCCAGACCCGGCTGGGGGATTGCTGGTCGGTGGTCCTGCCAGGCGCAGGCCATCTGCCGCATGAGGAATTCCCGGATCGCTGCGCCAGTCTCTTCCACCGGTTCCTGTCACTGGACGACACTCGGGCGTGACCCGGCGCCGGTTGGGCCACAGGGCACGACCTGATACCGCCCGACCCTCAGCAGTCAACGATTGACACAGGTCAATCACAGGGGCCTGCCAACGGCTAAACTGCGTCCAGATGGCAGGAGGCAGATCATGACCGCTGAGACAAACGCCCACCGAACCACCTATATAAACGTCCCCGAGGCGGTCGGTGTGTTCAACAGTTTCGAGACCTTGCAACAGGCAATCTACGATTTGCGCATGTCTGGTTTCAGCCGCGCCGACATCAGCTTGCTGGGCGGCAAGGACGCGCTGGAAGAGACGCTCGGCTCGGCCTATTGGCGTGCCGAGGATCTCGAGGACAATCCCGATGCGCCACGCGCCGCCTTCGTCTCCGAAGAGGCAATCGGAGAGCTGCAGGGCGCCATCGCGGGCGGCTTCCTCTTTCTGGGCTCCTATATCGCGATGGCGGCCATGCTGACGCCGCTGTCCACCCTGGCAGCCTCGATCGCGGCGATCGCGATTGGCGGCGGTCCTGCCGCCGTCATCGGAACACTGCTGGCACGGCGCGTCGGCCAACACCACAAGGACTATTACGCCGATCAGATCCGAAACGGTGGCATCCTGCTCTGGGTGCGGACGGTCGATGCGGAAAAGGAAGCCTTGGCGGTGAAGATCCTGGAAGGCCATTCGGGTCGGGATGTCCACGTGCACCCCTGGAGCGAGTAGCGGTGCAAGAGCCCCGCGTTTTACAAGATGGAAATGGATGGACAAATGACGGACAACAGCAAGACGCTTGAAAACCTGCAGGCGGCGGTTTCGATGGAACTGGCGGCCGTGAGCCAATACCTCCTGCATATCCTGACGACCGAGGATTGGGGCTTGGACAAACTGGCGGAAAAGATGCGGGCCGAGATGCTCGAAGAGCTTGGCCATGCGGAGGAATACGCAAGGCGGATGATCTTTCTGGGCGGAACTCCGGAGATGAAATCCGCCAAGACCCCGACGCCGGCGCAATCCCTGCAGGAGATGTTCGAGGCCGATCTGGCCGACGAGAAAGACGCGATCGCATTCTACTCGCAGGCGGCGCGGGAGGCGGGCGAGGCGAATGACATCGGCACCCGTGCCCTTTTCGAACGCACCGCGATGGATGAGGAAGGCCACATGTCCTGGCTTGATCTGCAAGTGTCGCTGTTGCGCCGCATGGGAGAGCCTGCCTTTATCGCCATGCAGATCGGCCAGCCCGCGTCCGACTAGCCAGCCGGGCAGAGGCAGGCGCCAGTGGCGGTCCGATGCTTGACCTGCGTCAATCGCCCGCGCGCCGTCCCATCCGCGACAACGAAGGACCTCCCGATGGAGAAGCAAAAACAGTTCAACTGGAGCTTCTGGCTGATGGCAGCGCTCGTCTGGCTGGGCATTCAGCTTTGGGTCGGCTACCGCGACATTGTGCCCCTGTCCTACAGCGATTTCCTCGACCACCTCGAACAAGGCGATATCGCGGAGCTGACCGTGACGGAAACGAGGGTCGAAGGTCGGTTCAACGTGCCGCTCGACGGGCGGGATTATTTCATCGTGCACCGGGTCGATCCCGATTTCGCATCCGAGCTGGAGCACTATCAGGTGTCCTTCACAGGCGCGTCGGATCAGACCTGGCTCACGACGCTCCTGTCCTGGGTCCTGCCGGTCCTTTTGTTCTTTGGGTTGTGGATGATCCTGATGCGCCGCATGTCGGGCTCTCAGGGATTTGGCAGCCTCGTCAATATCGGCAAGTCCAAAGCCAAGGTCTATCTGGAGACGCAGACCGGCGTCACCTTCGACGATGTGGCGGGCGTGGACGAGGCCAGGGGGGAATTGCAGGAGATCGTCTCGTTCCTGCAGAACAAGGAAAAATACGGTCGGCTCGGCGCCCATATCCCCAAGGGCATCTTGCTCGTTGGTCCTCCGGGCACCGGCAAGACGCTTCTGGCGCGCGCCGTCGCCGGAGAGGCTGGGGTGCCGTTCTTTTCCATCTCGGGGTCGGAATTTGTCGAAATGTTCGTTGGTGTCGGCGCGGCGCGGGTGCGGGACCTCTTCGAGCAGGCGCGCAAGGCGGCGCCCTGCATCATTTTCATCGATGAGCTGGACGCGCTTGGCCGCGCGCGGGCTGCGGTGTCGGGATATGGCGGCGGCGACGAGAAGGAACAGACGCTGAACCAGCTTCTGTCCGAGCTTGACGGATTTGATCCGCGCGTCGGCATCGTCCTGCTGGCGGCGACGAACCGGCCCGAAGTCCTCGATGCGGCGCTGCTTCGGGCGGGTCGCTTTGACCGGCAGATCGTGGTGGACCGGCCCGAACGCAAAGGGCGCGCCGCGATCCTGAAGGTCCACTCCAGAGCGATCACACTTGCCGAGGATGTGGACCTCGATCAGGTCGCGGCGATCACGCCGGGCTTCACCGGGGCCGATCTGGCCAACCTGATGAATGAGGCGGCAATTGTCGCGACGCGGCGCGGCGGCAACGCCGTCACCATGGCGGATGTGACGGCTGCGGTGGAACGTATCGTGGCCGGGGTCGAGCGTAAATCGCGGGTGCTGGGGGCGGCGGAACGCAAACGTGTCGCCCATCACGAAATGGGCCACGCGCTGGTGGCCGCCCATGTGGCGCAGGCCGATCCGGTGCACAAGGTCTCGATCATTCCGCGGTCCATCGGCGCGCTCGGCTACACGATGCAGCGACCGACCGAGGACCGGTTCCTCATCACCTTTTCCGAGTTGCAGGACCGCATGTCGGTCCTGATGGCCGGGCGGGCGGCAGAGGAGCTTATCTTCGAGGAGGTCTCGACAGGGGCGTCGGATGATCTGGCCAAGGCCACTGATATTGCGCGGGAATGCGTCACCCGGTTCGGCATGGTGGCCGGTGTCGGGCAGGCGGTGCTTGAAGACTCGCCCGGACAGTATCTGGACCAACACCGGGCAGGGCGCATGACGAAAGACTACTCCGAGGCCACCGCCCGCGAGATCGACCTGGCCGTGCGCGCGCTGATCGAGACGGCCTATGACACGGCCAAAACCATCTTGTCATCGCATATGGCCGACCTGACGGCGGGGGCGGCGCTCTTGCTGGAGAGGGAGACGATTACGCCGGCAGAATTCCCGGCCATTGCGCGCAAACCAGAGACCGAGGCGCCACATCCCCAACAGATCGGCGCGGCCGAGTGACATCGCCGCCTTCGATCGAGAGCCCACGATAGACATTTCTCAGTTTCCGCGCGCGCGCAGCTTTCAGATACCAGCCACTGACCAGCCACACAGAACACACAGACCATAGACGGACAAGCTGCACGGCGGGCGTTCCGCCTGCTGAAACACGCGCGAAGGAAACGGGCGACAGAACGGGTGACAGAACGGGAACGGGTGACAGCGCGTGAACAGAAGATGGATATTCGTCGCGATCGCCATTCTGGGTATCGCCGGAACGGGCGCGTATTGGTAGCAGGCCTCTGTTGTGTCCGCCCTGCCGGATACCATGGCCGCGTCCAATGGCCGGATCGATCCGGATGATTCCTCGGCCTGTTCCATGTTCATGCCGCGCGGCCGCGTGGATCCTCTGCCGACTGTTCAATCGAGCCTGATCGAGAGGAAATACCCCATATTGTTGGGTAACTTGTCCAATAATTCTGAAAATAATTGCCAAACGAGCATTGCGCCTCTAAATTGTTGGACAAATAGAGCGGGCGCGGTGAGGGGGCGATGACCGCGCCGCTTGCGGGAAGGAGATCCGATGAACATGCAGAACCTTGATGATCCAGACCTGGAGCCGCGGTCCGTCGTCGACGATGTCGTGGCGCAGATGCGCGCCCTGATCAGCGAGCGGGGCCTGACCGTCGGGGATCAGCTGCCCACGGAAAAAGAACTCTGCGAGGCCTTCGGCGCCTCGCGCAATACCGTCCGCGAGGCGATGCGCATCCTGAAGGCCTATGGCGTCGTCAAGGTGCGCCAGAAGGTGGGCGCAACCATCGTCGACAACCGCATGTCTTCCGCTCTGGAGATGTTTTCGTTCAATGTGATGGACATCTCGCGCGAGACGTTTTCGGATATTCAGGGCTTTCGCTGCCTGCTCGAAGTCTCCTCCGTCGAGGAGATTTTCGACAGCATCACCGAGGCCGACATCACCGAGCTGCGCAGCATCAACGCCAAGCTGCGTGGCACCGAAGACATCGAAACCGCGGCGGAGCAGGATTTTCTCTTTCACACCCGCCTGATCCGCGTGTTGCGCAACAAGGCGATCCTCGATGTCTACGGCCTGATGAAGCCGGTGATCCTGAAGATCATCCAGAATGGCAAAACCCGGCGCACATTTGAAAACGAGACTTTCCATGAACATGAAGCGGTGATCGACGCGATCGTCGCGCGGGACCGCATTGCCTATCAATACCGGATGAAGACCCACCTTGAGGCGGGCTACGCCCATTTCAAGGAAACCGGTCCATTCGCCGTAAGTCCCGAATAAAGAATGACAAAAAGAAGGCGCCCAGACAGCTGGAAAGCGCCCTGACCGCAGTCGGCCACGCCGACAGAACACTCATGATTCAAGGGAGAGAGACATGACATTTAGAATGAAACTGATGGCCACGGCGGCTGGTGCGTTCTTGTCGGCGGCTGCCGCAGTTGCCGGGCCGCAGACTGTGGAAGGGCCGGGCGCCAACCCGACCTGCTTTGCGCCGTGGGACAAGTCGACCGCCTACCTCAAATGGGAGGCGCGCGACGGCCCGTTCCGCGTGGCGGTGGTGAATGGCTTCGTGGGCAACACGTGGCGCATTCAGATGATCAAGACCGCCAAGGCATTTGCGCAGGATTCCACGATTGCGGACAAGATTTCCGAGTTCAAGGTCGTCTCGACCGGCACCGATGCGCCGGCACAGCTTGGCGCCATCGAGGATTTCATCAACCAGGGCTTCGATGCGATCATCACCATCGCCGTCAGCCCCGACGGGTTTGACCGCGTGATCCGGCTGGCCGACCGCAACGATGTCGTGCTGGTGCCCTTCGACAACGTGCTGGACACCGACAAGGTCATGCAGGTCAACGAGGACCAACTGGCCATGGGCCGCGCCTATGCGACCCATGTTCTGGGCGAGCTTGCCAAGATCGGCAAAACCTCGGGCAAGGTTCTCGAGGTGCGCGGGCTGGCGGGCAATTCGGTGGATCGTGACCGCTCCATCGGGATCAATTCGGTGCTGGACGAGTCCGGCGGCGACTGGGAGCGCATCAGCGTTGTCGGCAACTGGGACGACGGCACCGCGCAGAAGGTCGTGGCCGATGCGATCGCGGTTCACGGCGAATTCGATGCGATCCTTGCCCAGGGCGGCACGACGGGCGTGGTGCGCGCGATGCTCGATGCGGGCCACCCGATGGTGCCCGTTTCGGGCGAGGCTGAAAACGGCTTTCGCAAGCTGATGGCTGAACATGCCGACGAGGGCCTCAAGGGGATCTCCATCGGCCAGTCACCGGGGCTTGTCGCCATCGCGATGAAGGCCGCGATCTCGGCGCTGGAGGGCAATCCCATGCCGCAGCTGATCTCGGTGCCGCTGCCGATGGCCACCTATGACGAGCTGGAAGACGGCAAGAATTTCTGGACGGATTTGCCGGACAACTTCTTCACGGTGAACGAATTTCCGCCCTGTGACGTCAATATTTCCGGCCCCGCGATCATGGCGCAGGACGAAGCGGACCTGAACTGATTGTGACCACCCCGACGGGGCGCTGCGCGGCAGCGCCCCTCGTCGTATTTACGGAATGCTGATTTTATGACCGACCCCACAGAGCTGATCAGATTGCAGAAGGTTTCCCGATATTTCGGCGGGATCACCGCGTTGAAGGACGTGGATTTTTCCTGCTCCGCCGGAACGGTGCATGGTATTCTGGGCGAGAATGGCGCCGGAAAATCCACATTGATCAAGATCCTCTCAGGCGTGCTTTCCCCCAGCGAGGGGCAGGTGGTCGTGGACGGCAAACCGGTGCGGTACCGCTCGCCCACGGAGGCGGCGGCGGATGGCATCGTCTGCATCTTTCAGGAATTGTCGCTGATCCCCGACCTGTCTGTGGCCGAGAATATCTTCATCGACCAGCCCCCGCGCAGGTTCGGGCTGATCGACGCCGCCGCCCAGCGGCGTATGGCCGAAAGCGTGCTTGCCCGGATCAAATGCGAAGATGTGGACCCCGACGCCCGTGTGCGCGATCTGAGCCTGTCGCGGCGGCAGATGGTCGAGATCGCCAAAGCCATCAGCAAGAATCCCCGCGTCTTGATCCTCGATGAGGCCACCTCCGCCCTGACCAGTCGCGATGTGCAGACGGTCTATGATCTGCTCGCAGAGCTGACAGCGGACAAGGTCGCGAGCCTGTTCATCAGCCACCGCATGCAGGAGGTCGACGCGCTCTGCGACCGGCTGTCGGTATTCCGCAATGGCCGCCATATCCAGAGTTTCAACAAGGGCGATCTGCGCGAAAGCGAGATTGTCCGCCTCATGATCGGCCGGGATATCGAGGCGCAGTATCCGCATAAACCGGCCCCCAATACGGGCCAGAACACGGGCCAGAACACGGCCTCCACCGAGGCGTTGCGCGTCTGTGACCTCCGTTGGGAGAGCGCCTTGAAAGGTGTCGATCTGACCATCCGGCGGGGCGAGATCCTCGGTCTCGGCGGTCTGGATGGGCAGGGGCAAAAAGAGCTGTTGCTCGCCCTGTTCGGTGTCCTGAAAGGCGTGCGCGGCAGGGTCGAGTTGAACGGCGCGCCTTTCGTGCCCGCATCGCCGGCGATGTGCAAATCGGCGGCGATGGCGTTGGTCCCCGAAGACCGCAAGACCGAAGGCTTGATGCTGAGCCTGTCGATCGCCGACAATCTGTTGTTGCCGAACTACAGGGCCGTGTCGCGCGGGGCATTGATCGATCCGACCCTCGCCGCGCGCGAGATCGAGAGCGCGATTGCGAAGCTGCAGATCAAGACCGCAAGCGCGGATGCCTCGGTCGAAACCCTGTCGGGCGGCAACCAGCAGAAGGTCGTCATTGCGAAATGGCTGGCGCTCAATCCGGAGGTGATCTTGCTCAATGATCCGACGCGCGGCATCGATGTCGGCACCAAGCAGGAAATCTACACCCTGATCCGCGACCTTGCGAGTTCCGGCAAGGCGATCCTTTTGTATTCAACAGATTATGCCGAATTGATCGGCTGCTGTGATCGGGTGTCTGTCCTGTATGACGGCCAAGTGGTGAGCGAGCTTCACGGGCGCGAGCTGACCGAAGAGGCCCTCGTCGCCGCCGCGCTCAACCTTCAGACCGAAGAGGCCGCATGCTGAGCCGTCTCGCATCAGCCATAGGGCGCAATTGGGGCTTCACCGGCGCGCTGCTTTTGTTCGCGGCGCTGTTCATCGGCTATCACATGCTGCACCCGCGCGGCTTTTCGACGGCTGTGTTCATCCAGAACGCCAACGAAAGCGTTGTCATCGGGTTTCTGGCGATGGCCCAGACCGTTCCCGTTCTGATGCGGGGGCTGGATCTGTCGGTCGGGGCGGTGATGACGCTGACCAACACGATCGCCTCCCATGTGGTGACCGGGACGCCGGTTCAGATGATCGGGGGCATGGTGTTGACCCTTGTGGCGGGCACGGGGTTTGGGCTGATGAACGGGCTGATCGTGGTCTACGGTCGGATCCAGCCGATCATCGCCACGCTGGCCACCGGCGCGGTCGCGAGCGGTATGGCCCTGTTGATCCGCCCGTCTCCCGGCGGCGACATCAGCAGCGATCTGAACTGGGCGCTGACCAATGCGATCTTCGATTTCGCCGAAACGCTCGGGTTTGCGGAGGGCGGAAACGCAGCCTGGCTGCAGCCGATCGCCAATATCCCGGTGCCGCTGGTGATCATGTTTGTCTTCGGCATCTGCGTCTGGGTGCCGTTCAAGCGCACGGTGACGGGGCGCACGGTCTATGCCGTCGGCTCGGCCGAGGGCGCCGCCTATATGTCGGGGCTTCCGGTGTCGCGCGCCAAGATCGCCGCCTTCACTCTGGCGGGGTACTTCGCGGGCTGCGCGGGGCTTTACCTTGCGATCCAGACCTCCTCGGGCAATGCGGATATCAACCAGGCCGGGGCCTATACGCTCAATTCCATCGCGGCGGTCGTTCTGGGCGGCACGTCCCTGCTCGGTGGGGTCGGGGGCGCGATCGGCTCGTTGATCGGCGCGGGCATCCTGCGCACCATCTCGTTCTATTTCCGCATCCTGTCGATTGATCCCCTGATGCAATCGCTGATCGAAGGTCTGGTGCTTCTGGCGGCCGTCAGCATCGGCGCGCTGCGCACCTTCCGCGTCAAGAACACGCTGGAGCTTTTCCGATGAGCCGCCTGTTTTCCCTCTCCCCCGAAAACCGGCCGATCGCGATCGCATCGGCGTTTACGGTGGTCATCATCCTGATCGGCACCGGCTACACCCTGGCGACGCAGGGCACGGTGCCGATGCTGACGCCGTCCTACCTGCTGCAGCAGCTACAGATCGGATCCTTCCTCGGGCTCTGCGCTGCGGGCATGATGATGGTGATCCTGCTGGGGCATATCGACCTGTCACTGCCCTGGACGCTGACGGCGGCGGCGATGATGGCGACCACGGTCGGCGGCGCCTGGGCGATTCCGGCGGGGCTCGGGGTGGGGCTGGCGGTCGGGGTCGTGAACGGGCTGGGCGTGTCCTACCTGCGCATCCCGTCGATGATCTTCACGCTGGGCGTGGATTCGGTGCTGCGCGGGTTGATGATCGCCCATACCGGCGGCTTCGCGCCCCAGACCGAGGCGTCGCCCCTGATGCGCTATCTGGCGGCGGACCGCGTCCTGGGGTTGCCGGTGGCGGTCTTCGTCTGGGCGGCGGTCTCGGTGGCGATCTCGATCATCCTGACGCGCACGGGCTTTGGCAAATCGATCTACGCCACCGGCGCCAAGGAAAGCGCCGCCTACCTCTCCGGCATCCGCACGCGGCGGGTGATCATCGGCGCCTTCGTCGCCTCCTCGCTGTGCGCGGCCTCTGCGGGCATCCTGCTGGCTGGCTATTCGGCCAAGGCCTATCAGGGCATGGGCGCGCCGTTTCTGTTGCCAGCAATCGCGGCGGTCGTCCTTGGCGGCACGCATATTCTCGGCGGGCGCGGGCGCTATCTGGGCACGCTCGTCGGCGTGGTCCTGATCGTGTTCCTCAACTCGGTCTTGTCGATCATGCAGATGCCCGAAGCCCTGCGGCAGATCGTCTACGGCGTGGTGATCGTCGGCATGCTGCTGGTTTACGGACGGGAGGGACGCACGCGCCTCTGAACCAGCCTTCCCGAAATGACCTCCAACCAGGATGAGCGATCCGATGACAGACCATGGCAAGACATCCCAACGCGCAAGATTGCGCTCGCGCGCGTGGTTCGACAACCGCGACAACCCCGGGATGACGGCGCTGCATCTCGAACGCTATCAGAACAGCGACTACACCAGCGCGGAGCTGCAATCGGGCCGCCCGATCATCGGGGTGGCCCAGACCGGCTCGGACCTCACGCCCTGCAACAAGATCCACGTGTTCCTGATGGACCGGATCAAGGCGGGCATCCGTGACGGCGGCGGCATCCCGATGGAGTTTCCCGTCCATCCCATCCACGAGAACGGCAAGCGCCCGACGGCGGCGCTGGATCGCAATCTGGCCTACCTCGGGCTGGTCGAGGTGCTGCACGGCTACCCGCTCGACGGGGTGGTGCTGACGACCGGATGCGACAAGACCACCCCGGCGATGCTGATGGGAGCCGCCACCGTGGATCTGCCGGCCATCGTGCTGTCTGGTGGGCCGATGCTGGATGGCTGGTGGAAGGGCGAGCTGGCCGGGTCAGGCACCATCATCTGGGAGAGCCGGCGCCTGCTGGCCGAAGGCCTGATCGACTATCAGGAGTTCATCGACCGCGCCTGCGCATCGGCCCCGTCGCTTGGCCATTGCAACACCATGGGCACGGCAAGCACGATGAACGCTCTGGCCGAGGCGCTCGGGATGAGCCTGCCCGGCTGCGCCGCGATCCCCGCGCCGTTCCGCGAACGGATGCAGATGGCTTATGAGACCGGCAAGCGCATCGTGGCGATGGTCCATGAAGACCTGACGCCCTCGAGGGTTATGACGCGGGAGGCGTTTGAGAACGCGATCAAGGTCGCGACCGCGATTGGCGGGTCGACCAACGCGCCCCCGCATCTGCAGGCCATCGCGCGCCATGTCGGTGTGGAGCTGGACATCACCGACTGGCAGACCCACGGCTTCGATCTGCCGCTGCTGGTCAACATGCAGCCGGCGGGAAAATACCTCGGCGAGCGGTTCTTCCGCGCCGGTGGGGTGCCCGCCGTGATGGGGGAAATGCGGCGCGCGGGCATGCTCCATCTCGATGTGCTGACCGTCTCCGGCAGGACGCTGGGCGACGCGCTGGCCGATGCGCGCAGCCTCGATCACGACGTCATCGCGCCGGTCGACAAGCCGCTGCGCGAGCGTGCCGGTTTCATGGTGCTGAGCGGCAACCTCTTTGACTCCGCGCTGATGAAGACGAGCGTCATCGCCGAGAGCTTCCGCACGAGGTTCCTGCTCAAGCCGGGGTCCGAGAACGTGTTCGACGCGCGCGCCGTCGTCTTCGATGGCCCCGAGCATTACCACCGCTCGATCAATGACCCCGACCTGAAGATCGATGAAAACACCATGCTCTTCATGCGCGGGGCGGGCTGCGTCGGCTATCCGGGATCCGCCGAGGTGGTGAACATGCAGCCCCCCGACGCGCTGCTCAAAGCGGGCGTCAGCCATCTGCCCACAGCCGGCGATGGCCGCCAGTCCGGCACCTCCGAGAGCCCCTCTGTCCTGAACGCCTCCCCCGAGGCCGCGATTGGCGGCGGGCTGGCGGTCCTGCAGACCGGCGACATGGTCCGCATGGATCTGGAAAACCGGACGCTGAATGCGCTCGTGGATCCGGCGGAATGGCAACGCCGACTGGAGGCGTGGACGCCGCCGGATCTGATGAACCAGACGCCGTGGCAGGAGATTTACCGCGCCAATGTGGGGCAGCTCTCCGACGGCGGCTGCCTCGAATTCGCCGTTCCCTATCAGAAAATCAGGCGACACCTCCCGCGCGACAGCCATTGAGCGCGCCAACCGAACCGCAACAAGGAAGGACACCGTGATGGATTTGGCTCAGGAAGGGGTTTGGCTCGGGCGCGTCTGGGATCCGGACGTGCAGGGCCCGATCGTGGTCACACTGCGCGAGGGGCAGGTCATCGACATCACCTCGAAAACCGCGCCGCTGCTGCGCGACATCTGCGAGATGGAGGATCCGGCCGCCTATGTGCGCGCGGCCGGGGGGCGCCCGGTGGGGCCGGTGTCCGAGATCGCCAAGGGCACCGTGGGCGCGCCGTCGCAGACCCATGTTCTCGCGCCCTGCGATCTGCAGGCGATCAAGGCCTGCGGGGTCACGTTTGCCAGCTCCATGGTCGAGCGTGTGATCGAGGAACAAGCGGCAGGCGATCCGCAAAAAGCCCATGTCATCCGCGACAATATCGGTGGCCTGATCGGCGCCAACCTCAGGAACATCAAGGCCGGATCGCAGGACGCCGCGCGGATAAAGGCGATCCTGATCGACGAAGGCCTGTGGTCGCAATATCTCGAAGTCGGGATCGGCCCCGACGCAGAGGTCTTCTCGAAGGCGCAGACCCTGTCGTCTGTGGGCTACGGCGCGGAGGTCGGGCTCCACCCGAAATCCACCTGGAACAACCCCGAGCCTGAGGTCGTCCTGGCTGTGTCGTCACGGGGCAGGATCGTCGGGGCGACGCTGGGCAACGATGTCAACCTGCGCGACATCGAAGGCCGCTCGGCGCTGCTTTTGCCGCTTGCCAAGGACAACAACGCCTCTTGCGCCATCGGCCCGATGATCCGGCTCTTTGACGGCGATTTCGGTCTGGATGACGTGCGCGCGGCCCAGCTCGACATGACCGTCCTCGGGGCGCAGGACGGATTCGAGATGCGCGGCGCCTCCTCGATGACGGAAATCAGCCGCGATCCGACCGATCTTGTCCGGCAGGTCATCGGCCCTCACCACCAGTACCCCGACGGCTTCATGCTGTTTCTGGGGACGCTGTTTTCACCCACGCAGGATCGAGACGTTCCGGGCGAGGGGTTCACCCACAAGCTGGGCGATGTGGTGACGATCTCATCGCCGAAACTCGGCACGTTGCGCAATACGGTTCAGCTGGCGACCGATTGTCCGGCGTGGACCTTCGGGATCAGGGAGCTGATGCGAAACCTCGCGCAACGCCAACTGCTGTGAAATGGACGCCGGAGGTGAGGCGCACGGGCCCCCATCGCGTGGCGGGGCACCGGATCTATGCAGGCGCGCTTGGCCGTCCTGTCGGAGCGCGGAACCGTCAGCCGATGGTCACGCCATTGGCAAAAACATAGACCGCATAGAGCGAACTCGTGCCGCAGATGAACAGCCGGTTGCGCTTGGCACCGCCGAAGGTGAGGTTGGCAACGATTTCGGGGATCTGGATCTTGCCGATCAGGGTGCCGTCGGGATCATGGCAATGCACCCCGTCAAAGGCGCTGGTCCAGATGCGCCCGTCACTGTCCAGACGAAAGCCGTCGAACACCCCATTGCTGCATTCGGCAAACACTTCGCCGCCGGACAGCGCCTGATCCTGCCCGACATCAAAGCGCCGGATATGGGCGGGCCCGTCCGGCTGGTGGGTCGCGCCGGTGTCGGAGATGTAAAGCTGCCTCTCATCGGGCGAAAAGGCCAGCCCGTTCGGCTTTGCAAAATCGGTGGTCATCTGGGTGAGCCGCCCGCTTTGGGCCTCGATGCGATAGACATGACAGCCGGCAAGCTCCGGCTCGGCACGGTCGCCTTCGTAGTCGGTCAGGATGCCGTAGGTCGGATCGGTAAACCAGATCGAGCCGTCCGACTTCACCACCACGTCATTGGGTGAATTCAGCCGCTTGCCGTCAAAGCTGTCGGCCAGCACCGTGATCGTTCCATCATGTTCGGTGCGCGTGACGCGGCGGGTCAGATGCTCGCAGGTCACGAGCCGCCCTTGCCGGTCCACGGTATTGCCGTTGGAATTCTGCGATGGCGCCCGAAAGACAGAGACCGACCCGTCGGTCTCGTCCCACCGCATCATCCGGTTGTTGGGAATATCGGACCACAGCAGATACCGCCCGGCGGCGAACCAGGCGGGTCCTTCGCACCAGCGCGCGCCGGTCCAGAGGCGCTCGACATGGATATGCGCCGCGAACAATGCCGCAAACCGTGGATCCAGAACTTCGAACCCCGCGCCCTCAGCCACCTGCGCCATTGTGGCCCTCCCTTTGGTCCTGCGTCCGCTCCGGCCCCGTGGCGAACTGGCGCGCCTGACGACGGGCAAACATCGCTTGCAATCCCCTCTGTTGGTATACTCTGTATGCAAAGTGACGTCTAGCGGGCGGGCCTTGCGCAACTCAGGAAAACCGGCGGAAAAGGGCTTTGATGCTCAACTCGAGTGATCGCCACGCGTCTCCGTGTGTTTGTCGGTCCTTGAAACCCGCAAGACTTGCATCGACGGCGTCGCCGGTAGCGGCATTTTGAATGAACCTGAGTACGGAGATCGCTGATGATGCTCTCGATGCCTGCGGCCTTCGACGCGGTCTTGAGGAACGCGGTCTTGAGGGCTCGCTGCCGATCCATGCCAGTCGCGACGGGCCGATCAGGTTGATTGTAGCCGCAACTGTCCTACCTTTCGGCGCGTGGATGACGACAATATTTGCGTCGGCAACTGCGGCGGAGAAGCGTGAGTTTCCCGTGAATTCCTGGCGCTATTGAAAAGGGCCGAAGACGTTATAGTAAATTATATTTTATGGGAGATACAGAAATGGCAATTGCGAATTCGTCCAACTCCTCCAACTCCTCCAATTCATCAAACTCGTCTAATTCCTCCAATTCATCGAACTCATCGGGGCTGTTTGGGCAGGCAGAGCTTGCCTTGTCGGGCGGCCAGAGCTCATTTCTATTGAGTGACGCGCTGGATACGACCGCGAAGTCGCTTGCCGGGGAACATGAATTGCCCGAGGGAGCGATTGAGCTGCTGAACTCCAAAGTGACCGCACCGCGCCGTCTGAACCCGCGGCACCGGATGGCCCTGATCGTCGACGCACTGACGGACGGGATCGAGGTGCAGCCGGGGGGTGACGGCGCGGTGACACTCACGGATCGCGCGGCGCCGGTGGCGGAAATCGCCCTGCAGCGTGACACCTCCCAAGCCTGGATCGAAGGGTTTTGGCGAGGCCAGGTGGCACAGGTGCACGCGATGAAATGGAACCGGGACGAGCAACTCAGCGAGATCGTGCTGCAACAGACCGATATCCTCAGTTTCCTGTCGTTGCCGGTGGCCATCGGGTCCTTGACCCATGAACGAACGCTGATCCTGTTCGAGGCGCTGCTGAATGCAACCTTCAGGATAGAGGCGCGGATCAAGCGGCAGTTCTCCCTGGCGCGCCCGGCCCATCTTGCGTCTGACATCAACCCGGTGATCCAGACCCCGGCCCATAGTTCCTTTCCGTCGGGCCACGCCACCGAAGCCTTCTGCCTTGCGATGTTTATCGAGTTGCTGTTTTTCGGCGGTGCAAAGACCGAGGCGGTGCGGCGGATCGCCGAACGGATCGCGACCAACCGCTCCGTTGCGGGGGTGCATTACCCCTGCGACAGCGTCGCGGGCGCGGCCCTCGGCGTGGCGCTGGCCACGACCTTCATGCGCCGCCTGTTCAGGATTGGCGGCACCACGCCCCCACAATGGACGGCTCAGGTGACGCATAAGGAAACCCCGGATGACGCAGATCTCGATCTGTCGTTGTTGCCGGAGGCCTGGCAGGACAAGCTGACGCCCGGTTTTGCGGGGACGGTCACGGCGGTAGATCCCGGTTCGGGTGACGCGGCACGGCTGTTGGCATGGCTCGCCCAGGGCGCCTTGGACGAACAGGCGTTGGGGTAGCCGCCATGACATTTGAGTTTCGAGACATCGAGGGCAATTTCGACCGTTTGCCGGTCAACTACATGCCACAGGCCCTGCCGTACCTGACCGGGGCGCGCGACGGGCCGGGCCTGACCGTGATCGATCCGTCCGGCGCGACACGGCCGCGACCGATCGAGGCGGCCGTGCTGGCCAATCCGCCATACCTGCAGAAGTTTGACCTGCCGGAAACATCCTACCTTGTTCCGGATGTTCTGGCGGTCAGGGCGATCCCTCCGGAGCCGGGCGTTCTCCCTCCTCCGCTGCTGGCCATCGTCGATACCGGCATCGCGTTCTGGAATCCGGCGTTCCGCCGTGACGGCCGACCACTGGTCGCGGGGATGGTCTACCTGAATTTCGGAGAGCCGCCAGCCGTGCTGGTTGACGCGGCCCTCAACGAGATCCTGACGATGGCGGATGCAGGAGTCGGGGAGCGGTTGATTCATGAAAAACTCGCGGCACACGCCCCCCAAAGCGTTTTTGCCGCCGGGCTGGTTCGGCCCGGCCAGTTCCTGCACGGAACCGGTGTGCTGGATCTGGCAACGCGCGACCTGTCGGGCTCTGATGTGCAGGTCGTGGGATACGAGCTTCCGGCGCGGGCGCTGACCGACCGGTCGGGCGATGCGCTGCAGGGGCTGCTGACCGATATCATAAAGCGCATCGTCGAGGAGGCGACCAACGAGGGGTTCACGGATGTGCGCATCCTGTTGCCCTATGCCTTTCTGGGCGGGCCTCATAACGACGGTCATCCGGCTGTGAAGACACTCAAGGACGCCGTCGCGCAGGCGCGCGCGTCGGACCTGTCGGTGCAGTTGATTGTGCCGATGGGAAATCATCGACAGGATCGGCAGCACGCCGTTCTGTCCGAACCGCCTGTCGAGGGGGCGGGGCCGCCGCTGACGTGGCGGCTAAGGTTTGACGATCATTCCCCCAACACTATCGAGTTTACAACCAGCGGCGAGGAGACATGGCTGTTGGCGCCGCCGACCGAAGACTTTGCCGAGGTTTCCGTCAGGCCGGGCGGGTTCGGGCTGTTCGTCCGCGACGGGCGTGTCATCGGCGCCCTGGCCACCCGACAGGCGGGGCCGGGCCTGCTGCGCACGCGCCTCAGCTTGTTGCCCACGGCGGGCGGCGCGGTGAATGCGCCGTTCGGGGACTGGCGCATCGCACGCCTCCAGGGGCAGGGCGACGCAAGACTGTGGATCCTGCGCGACGACGGTGATCGCTACAATAGCTTCGGGCGCCCGGACCGGCCTTCGGAATTCGTCGATCCCGGGTACCTGCGGCGGGACCCGTCAAACGGGCATCCGCTGAATGACAGGGCTGGCGCCAGGGTGCGTCGGGCCGGGACGGCATCGGTGATGAGCACCGCCGGTCAGGCCGTGACATCGGTCGGCGCCGAGGATCTTCATACCGGCGACTGGGGCGTTGCCGCCTATAGCGGGCAGGGTACAGGCGGCGAGAATGGCGAAAGTTTCGTCCGCGTCGATGAGGCGGACGCGCCCGGGCAGCGGGGCCTGCTGACTCTGGGGAACGGCAGTGCGCGGCGCTATCGGTTTGCCGGGACTTCGGCGGCCTGCGCCCGCTTTGCCGGGCGATAACGTCAGGGTGTTTGCACCGCCTCCAGCAGCCCCAGACGCCTCAGTGTCTCGACGGGGTAGGCGGGATCCGACAAGCTGCGAAGGGTGAAGTCCGGTTCCATCCGCCTCAGCTGTTCGGCGTAGGTGGCGGCGGTCTCGGTGTCGCCGGAAAGCTGGTGCAGAGCCACAAGATAGCGCAGCGGCGGCCGACAGCGCGGCCAGCGCAGATAGCTGTCGCGGGCATAGCCAATGGCCGCGTCTATATTGCCGACACCCAAGGCTGACAGGCACGCCTGCATGTCCCAGTAGTAATTGTTGGGCAGGCCGATCGCGGCCAGTCTGGCGCGGCGCGCCTGCTCGAATCCTTCTGTGAAGGTGCCCCGGAAGAAATGCGCCTGCGACAGAGCATTGAGAGCATAGGGGTTTTGATCGTCTACCGCGATGGCGGATTGCGCGAGGTGAAAACCCAAGTCGATGTCGCCGTCGAGTTTCATCGCCACAATGGCGGCAAGGGCTGAGACCGTCGCATTCGGCGTGTCCGTCAGCGCATCGTTGGCCAGTTGCAATCCTTCGATGGCGAGATCCGTGTCGAATTGCTGGAACTCGATGGCTCGGGTCAATCGACCGAAGGCGCGCCACGCCCGTGAAATGCCCACGTCTGGCAGGGTGCATAGCATCGTTTCGGCGCTGTCGATCTTGTCGCGTGCGCCGGAAAAAAGCAGTTGCGATGCGGTCTGAAGCCGAAGCCCGGGCGGTGACGGTGCACCGGAGGCGCTGCGCAGGACCGCGAGGGAGGCGGCGAAAGCCTGTGCGACCAGCGTGCTCAATTGATCTGACGCCTGCATCGCCGTCAGGGCAAAAGGCAGGGTGGCGTGGCCAGACCAATGACAGGCCCGGAGGTGACCGCCGACGAGGCGCAGCAGTACGACCAGATTACGGCCCTCGATATGGGAGCGAAGTTCGATCCGCTCGGCGTTCGTCGCGTCCAGGCGCGGCTCTTCGCAAATGGTCGTGGGGCCGAGTTCCCGTAGACGGCGTTGCAGGATACAGGCGAGATACTCGCGGGCGAAGCGTTCCTTGTCGGAGGCCGGAGCGCCGATCATCACGATGTCGAATCTGCGCTCGGGTTCGGCTTGTTCGGCCCGGGTCATGTACGCGGTCATGAACGGGGCCATATACGGGGCCTGCCGGGGCGGCGCGCGGGCGCTATCGACAAGCCGGGCCTGTTGGTCGCGGCGCCAGCTTTCGAATTCGGGATCGCGGATGCGCAGGTTTTCCAGCAATTCGACGTCAGGCGGATCGCGGGTGGTTTCGACGCACCAGCGCGCCGGACGCAGCCAGACATCGGCGCGGTCGGCGCATATTACGTCTTCAAGGGCGGGATCGGTCTTGCGGATGTTGGAGAGGGCGCGGCGCAGGCTGGTTTGGGCCTGCGTGGCCTCTTTGGTCGACCAAAGCTTGTCCTGCAGGTAATCCCGGCTGCGGCGCTGGTCCCTGGAAAGTGCAAGGATTGAAATCAGCCCGCGTTCCTTCATCCCCTTTGGAGCGATGTCTTGGCCCGTCGCGGTCAGGATCCGGTAATTCCCCCAGACGCGGAGTGTCAGCGGACGCTCTGTGGGGGGAGGTTCCATATCCTAATCCATCTTTGTGCCCAATGCGTCAAAGTATAGCGAAATTTGGCCCCACTCTCAAAAAACGTTTTTGTCCGCAATTCCATTGCCCTGTCGAATAGTCGGCCGAAAAGCCTGCCGAATCGCTGCCGGAAACCAAAAATCACGGTGATATCACTATGCCGCAGTACCCGTGATCTCGGGGCAGCCTGCCCTTTTTTGAAATGGAGGATAAAATGCCAAGAGATTTTAACCCGGTCCCGGCGGGAGAAACCAGAAAGACTGTGGCCCGGAGGGTCAGAGAAGAAGCGAAAACCATTTCCAATAACCGGGCTGAGGCGGTCAATCAGAAAAACAATGGATCGGCCGCCAATGCCTTGAGTCAGGCGGGAAAACGGATCGCCGCGCATGGCACCTTTACCAAGGGGCTGGACCACGACCGCGAAGGACGGGTGTTGCGAGACGATCTCGAAGCACTGCTGAGCGCCATTGATCAGGACGGATTGGGCGACGGGTACAAGGAATCGCCTTTCCCCGGTGTCTATTCCGGCCCCGAGATGGGCAAACCGGCCAAGTTCGATGTGCCGCTGTACAAATGCGGCTTCAGCCGTCCAGCGGGTATGTCGGTGCGCGGATGGGAAAGCCCGATCTCGGGCCATACCTTTGATCTTCAAGGGGCGGATTCCGACCAATTGACAATGCCACCGGCACCGGCCATCGGCAACGCCGAACTGACCGCCGAGATCGCCGAGGTCTATGCCGCGGCACTGGTGCGGGATTTGCCGTTTGAACAGTGGGATGCAATTACCGGGGATACGCAACTTCCCGACCCCGCGGCGGGCCAGGTCGATTTGCGCATTGCGATGCGGGATTCTCTGAAGGCACTGAATACGCTGACGTTTTTCAAGACCGGGGCTGCTGACGCAGCGGGCGAAAAGCGGCGGTTGGCACGGTTCAAGGACGGCACGACCCTGACGGGCGCGAACCTGTTCCGCGGCTCGACCGTCGGCGCGCAGGTGGGGCCCTATATTTCGCAGTTCCTGTATCTGGGCAACGAGGCCGTCAAGAGCGGCGATCTGGCTGCCGAACCGGACATCCCGGGGCCTGTGGTGTCGCGGGACGGGCTGAACCGCGCGCGGGAATTCGGCGCATTGGAAATTTCGCTGAAAAGCGCGGATGATGAGGGCAAGATTGAGACCACCGTGACCGAGGGTATCATCCGCTACGGCATTCAGGGGATACCGCAGAAATACCCGCCACATCGCGCCGGGGTCGATCATATGGTCGAATGGACAACCTGGCTTGACGTGCAGAACGGTGCCAACCGCAAGGAAACTCTTGATGTCTTCGAAGCAGGCGGGCCGCGGTTCATTTCGACGCCGCGCGATCTGGCAACCTATGTTCATTTCGACGCCCTGTATCAGGCATACCTGAACGCCTGCCTGCTGTTGCTGGGCGCGCAGGCCGCGACAGACGCCGGTTTCCCGGAGGGCGGCGGCAACCCCGAGCGGGAGCAGCGCGATGCCTTTGCGACCTTTGGCGGGCCGCATGTGCTGTCGCTGGTATGCGAGGTCGCGACCCGGGCTCTCAAGGCCGCGCGGCGGCAAAAGTACAACATCCACCTGCGGTCGCGCCCCGAAGCTCTGGCGGCGGCGATTTCGATGGCATGGACGGGCGATGCGGCCAATCTGGACGCATTGGGCAATCAGCGCAGCGACCTGGTTGGCATGGCCGGGGATTTGCAGGCCGCGAACGAGCTCCTCAGCAAGGTCGCGGCGCACAACAGCCGTGCGCTTGAGGTCTGGACGGCGAACGGCTGGGACGTGGACCACGGCCCGCTGACCGAAGCGTCGAACGCGTTGTTGCCTATGGCCTTCCCGGAGGGCTCTCCCATGCATCCGGCCTATGCTGCGGGACATGCGACGGTGGCCGGGGCCTGCGTGACCGTGCTCAAGGCGTTCTTCGAGATGTACGAAACCGACGTGACCCGCGGTTTCAGCATCTATGAAGTGCTGGGGATCGGTGACGACAAGGACCTCTATGGCAATAGCTATCCGGACGGGCTGTTCGGCGAGGAACGTCCGCTGACGCTCACGCACGAACAATTTCTGGCTCGCGACGAAGACGGCAGGAAGGCCGTGCCCTTCGCCACCGCCGTCGTGCCGGATCCGGACAGCGACTACACGACCCTGAAACCGATCAGCGAGACCCTGACCATCCAGCAGGAACTGGACAAGCTGGCGGCCAATATCTCGATCGGGCGCAACTTTGCCGGGGTGCATTTCTACACCGACTATTATGAATCGCTGCGCATGGGCGAACGGCTGGCGGTGTCTATCCTGCAAGAGCAGATGCTGACCTATCGCGAACCGGTATCGATGCGGTTCACCTCGTTCGACGGTGATCGGATCATGATCGTCGGAACAGGAGGCACACGCGACCAGGATGACGCGGTCGTGCTGGTCTGGGATGACGGCGGCAACGGCGGTACGCGGTCCGACTTCGATGCTTGGTGGTCGCGCCACGCGGGCTGATCTCATTCGGGGCGCGCGGTCCATTCTCCCGCCCGCGCGCCCTTTCAACATACATTCAGACGGAGGGCAAAAAAGTGGAAATGTTGAAAGAATACAGCGCTATCGGCGCTTTGGTGATCGTTGTGGCGTTTCTGGGGTTCGCCTATTATCTGGTTCATCAGGCATCGGCCGACCCTGAAACCTGGAACCGCTTGTTTTCACTGTTTTCGAGCCTTGAGGCGCTCGGATTTGCGGCGGCCGGGCTGCTGCTTGGGAAATCTGTCGGTCTGCCTGGTGCCAAGGCCATTGATGCGCTGCAACGCGAGAACGCGCAGCTGAGCGTCGAGGCAAACACCATGCGGCATGTAGCCAAAGAGATCGAGGGCGACCTGCAGGCGGCTCAGGGCATCCTGAGCGACGAAACCGAACTGGCCGTGAAACGCACCGATGCAGAAGCCGCATTATCGCGCGCGCTGAAGCGCACATCGGCAGCCCGCGACCTCACCGGGATCGAAACACTCCGCATTGAAGGAGCAGGCGCATGACCTGGACATTCAGCCCGCCGGGGCATGTTTCCGATTTCACTGATCCCGGAAAATGGCATGAGGAAATGTCGCAGACCGCCGAGGGGATTATCTTTCAGCTTGCAGCCGAGGTTCTGGGGCGCGATCCTCAAACCCAGCATGAACTGGATGAGCTACGCCCGGAGTTGGGCTATGCGGACCCGACCGAAGAGACGGTGCCCGACGGGGCGGAGACGCTTGCGACAGCGCAATGGTTCGGCTTTCCGCAATCGGTCGAACGCCGCGATTGGCCCGATATCACCCAAGTGCAGAATATCGACGATCCCCAGGGCTTCTACCGCGCGGTCGAGGATCTGGGCAATGAGGACATTGGCAACGCGCGTATCTATGATCGTCAGGGCCATCTCTACGAGCTTCCGGTGCGGCACCGGCAGGACGAATACCTGGAATGGAAACTGTCCCCAGATCAACGCGAAATTACCTTCGTAAGCGAGGGCTACGACTACTTCAGCGCGCTGTTTGACGCCGACGAGGACGCGGTCGTGTCTTTGTATCGGGAATTCCTGAAGTCTGATGCGGTTACGGCTGACGACCTTCGCGCGCCGCAGGGGTTGTATTTTCGGTCATCGCGCGGCGAACGAAGAATTGCCCGCCCCGGCGGCTTCAACCCGCGCAACCGCTTCAACATCGATGACGGCATTTGCCACCTGAGCCACCGCGCCAACTCGCTTGGGGCAGAGGTGAACCTTGCCGGTGTATCGGCACTGGCGCGCGTGGCCTCCAACGGCGATCTGGTTGCCGCGAACAATGCCGAGCGCATCATTTGTTGCAGCCGTGGCGGCGATCCGAACCGCAACAGCGACCCCGGGATCGCGCGCGACGCCTACACGCAGGTGTTGGGCGGGTATCGCTATACTCTGGCCGACCCGGTCGGGCTATATATCGCGGATGTCGCCTTTTCGCAGCTGCGGCTACCCGGCGGTGCCAACCCCGTGCCACGCGAGTGGTGGCACGAAGAGCGCGGCGCGGGTCGGCTGAATACCGACGATTCGCGCATTCTGCGTGTCACGCTGCGCATTCCCGACAACGAATTGCATCAGGGGCGGCCGATGACCTTGGGTGATTTGACCATCGGCGGCAGTAATGTGCGCTTTCCCGGTCAATTGGCCGAACTGGTGAAGGTGCATCTGTACGTGACGCGCTGGAAGCGGGAGCACGGCGGGATCGGGCCCAGGGTCCGGTGCCAGGGAACCTGTTGCGTTGGGCAGGGATCCGCCTTTTTGCTGCCGACGTCCGATGGTTGCGGACATGGGCTGAGTGACCGGTTCCCCGGTCTGATCGGCCCGGCCCCGTCCGACGGCATGATGGCTGCGGCGGCCATGGGGCGTGCGCCGGGCGGCCGGGATGCAAGTCGATGACACCGGTCAATCTGGAAGCGGTCCAGGGAAACGTGCTGGCGGGTTTCAACACGGCCCATCAGGTGTTTCTCGGGCTGCGCCTCGACAATGACGCGGATCTTGCGCCGGTCCGCGCGCTGATGGCCGCGTTGGCGGGGCAGGTGACATCGCACGCCGAGGTCAGGCGGGACCGAGAACTCATGAAGGACAGCGCGAATAACATCGGACGAAGCTGGCTGTGCGTCGGCTTGGGGCAGGCTTTGCTGAAACGCCTGCGCCCGGATGTGACCTTCTTCAGCAAGTCCTTTCGGAACGGATACGCGGCGCGTCGATTTTTTCTACAGGATCCATCACAGCCGGACGATTGGCGGTTCGAGGGATCCGAGGCGAACCGGCTGGACATGCTGTATATCGTTGCCGGCAACGACCGGGGCAGCACGCAGGAGGCCGCCGCCAACCATCTGGTACGAGCGGCGGAGGCTGGGTTTGCAAGAGTGTGGCAAGAGGACTGCGCCCGCATTCCCGGCGACAGGGAGCATTTCGGATTTCGGGACGGGATCGCCCAGCCACGCCCGGCGCTGGGGCATGGTGATGACCCCGACAACGCCCAGGCGCCGGGGCAGTTCGTTCTGGGCTATCCCAACGCGCTGGGGGACGTGCCACCGGATCTATTCAGCGGCGCGCGGCTGTTTTCCGACGCGGGCAGCTTGATGCAAGTGCGCCGACTGGTCCAGCGGCCGGATGCATTTCACGGGTTCTGTCGGGATGTGGCCGCGCGATTGGCGCCGGGCTGGCCGGGGCTGATGGCGGAACAGGTCGCGGCAATCATAGTCGGACGCTGGCCGGACGGAACTTTGGTGGACACGAACAGCGACGATCTGATGGCCGCTTTGGACGAGCTGGACGACTTCGACTTCTCGGTTCCAGCGCAAGCCACCGGCTGTCCGACCGGCGCACATATCCGCAAGACGAACCCCCGCAGAGGGCCGTCCGACCAGTCTGTTCCGGATCATCAAAGGTTCTTGCGTCGTGGTATCCCGTTCGACAACGGACCGGGCGACCGCGGGCTGCTGTTTGTGGCGTTCCAGTCCGATCCCGAACTGCAGGTGGATTTCGTGACCGCAAACTGGATGAACAGCGACAGCAGCCCGGGAGTGGGCCATGATATTTTGGTCGGTACCACGCCGGGACCCCGCGCGATCGACGTCGGGCGCAATGGCACCTCGGTCCGGATCGAAGGCGACGACAATGCGTGGATCGTCCCCAATGGCGGAGCGTACCTGTTTGTGCCGGGCCTGCCTGCGCTTGCGGCCCTTGAAGCGGCGCCTGGAGCCGTGAATGCGACTATGTTGTCTATGGTCGGCCGTGTCCGCAGCGGGCTGTTTGACTTGACGCAACGCTCTCGCGGTCTCTGAGCGAGCCTATGTGTCGTGCCGATGCGATGTGCAATCCGCGCTGGCAGTCTTGGCGAGCGTCGGCAACAACAGCCGGGCCTTGACACCAAAACTGGACCAATGCGCGGCTTGCGCCCTCGGTGCGCTGCTGGAGGCTCGAGGGCCAGGCCCCGAAGTCGTTGGTTTTGCCTCCTCAGTGGGCCTTACGGGCGGTAACCCAGACCCACAAACTCAGCAGGATCGCTGTGCCGGAGATGCAAGGTCATCGCTGTTCCGGGGAAGAAGGTCACGTAGCCAGGGAATTCGACGAACAGCAGGTAGCCCAGATCGGCCAATCCGCTGATCATGCCAGTCACTCGGATCGCCCTCATGTTGCCGCGCCAGATCAGCAGCCCGCTGGCGATTTTCGCTATACCGAGCCAGAGCAGGTTCCAACGGTGCTGGTTGAAAATGGCGCCTGCTGCCGGGTGATACTCGGCCGCGAGCGCTGTGGGGGCGACAACATCATCCATGGCGGCAATCCCGGAGGACGGGTTGGAACTCAGGACGATCACTCCGGCGAAGGCGTGAATCCGGCCCCGGATCACCCACGGGAATGTGGAAATTAAGATATAATATCAAATGTTTGCGTGATAGTGTGGGCGGCACGCGTTCATATTTCGATCATGCCGTGGTCACACACAAGGCGCTCACGGGTTGCCGTCCCCCGGGTCGCTCTCATGGATGGCGCTTGTCTATCGCGAAGTCACCAAAATCGCAGCTTGAGATCCTGTCCCCTTGCCCACTCCCCCGCAGAAGCTGATTGATTGGGGTGCAATGGCAGAAAAGACTATCGGTTCAATTCGCGGATCACGCTGCCGAAGAAGGCACCCACATCACCGGCAGATGGGCCAGAGGCCCTGCGGGGGCGGGTCGCGTTCGAAGACGACGGCGCACGTGCCACGGGGGCGGTGTAAGGCTGATACCGACCCTCGGTTTGGGAGACCAAGAGATCGAGTTGGCCAGAATTGAGAAAGCTCGTGCCGATCAGCCCGTTCGCACTTTGCCATGCCTTGACCCCCCGGCGGGTGTTCGCCCCCCATTTCCCATCAACACCGCCAACATTGAAACCCGCGGCGTTCAGGCGCGATTGGATATTGCCCCGTGCGGTGCGGTCAAGCCCAAGCGCGTCCTCGCTTTCCTTGGTCGCGGCAACGCCTGTCAACTGTGTCGAGGGAGACAGAACCAGAGGCCCCACCTCGTTGATCGACCTTGTCGCGGTTTGGGGCATTTTTACCTGCGGGATCAGCGAGGCGACTTCCTCGGTCCGCAAGGATTGGATCGTCCGCCGGGCATTGTTTGCGAACAGACCGTTGGGGAACGTATCCAGATAGGCTTGGAAATCCTCGATGGCCCCGGTTTCGCGGGCGAGATCGAAGAGAAGCTTCTGCTCTTCGAGGTTGACATTGGCTGATGGCGGGGGAGGAGCTGTCCCACCGGCGTCTGTAAGAGGTGCCGAGGGCGTCAGGGCCACGGGCGTGACCTTGTTGAGCACCACCGGCCCCGTGAGCGAGGTGTTGAGCCAGGGCCTCTGGGCTTGATCGGTGGCCTCATAGACATCGCCTGTCACCCTCGAGAGGATTTGGGTGATATCGGCATTCTCGGTGCCGATATGGCGCAGAAGCGCTTCGGTGAAAGGGGAATTCGCCCCGTCGCCGTCAAACGCTACTTCACCGGGACTGGTTGCAAAGGCAATCGCCACGCCGGTCCCGGCATTCGCGATTTTTATCTCGGAAAGTCCTTGCGTGATCGCGGCTGACCGCGTCGCCCCCATCGAGCGCGACAGGCTCCGGCTGAGGGGATTGTCTCGGCAGGCATCGAGGAAGACGAGGTTCACCGCATTCGACAATGACATCTGGCGGAGAATGAAATCGACCGGCATGGCTTCGAAATCAAGGGCCGTTTCATCGAGGAATTCAGCATCGGTGGGGACAAGGTAATTCGTTCCGCCCACCGACATGCCGTGCCCGGCGTAAAAGAAGATGTTTATGTCGCTTTGACGCGCTTCGCGGGCGAACTGGCGTAGGACCCCGTCCATTTCCGAGCGGGAGAGGTCGTAGCCTTCGACAAGATCGAATCCGAGGCCGGCCAGTTTGGCCGCAATGGCGCGCGCATCATTGGTGGGGTTCCGAAGCGGTGTGCCGTGCTGGTAATCAGAATTGCCGATCACAAGGGCCAAGCGTCGTTCGGCACTGGCCACCGTGGCCGAAGCCAAAAATGCGATAGAAAAGGCGAAAAGAAAGAATAGTCTTGGTAATCTCAGCATGGCGTAACCTCCTTTACGGTCGGCCAATTACTCAGGAAAGCTGCGACAAATTGATGATTTCCACCCTTCGGTTTTCTGGCGCGGTGGGAACGGCGGTGTTGAGAAGCCGGGTGAACCCATAGCCTACGGGCACCAGCCGGTCGGGCGCGATGTCGTAAAAGTTGCGCAGATGTTCCACAACGGCCTCTGCCCGACGCTCAGAAAGGCGCTGGTTGTAGGCAAAATCACCCTGGGCATCGGTATGGCCGGCAATCTGGAACCGGGCGTCCGAAAGATCGGGGCTGACCAGGGCGGCGGCCAATGAGCGGACCGCGATCATCCCATCGGTGGTCAGGCGCGCGGAATCGAGCTCGAAATTGATCGTCAAAGCAATCGCCGGAAGATCGACCGCGGCCGGAAGCTGCCCCGTCACCTGGATGCCGCGCTTGGCTTGGGTCGACATCGAGCGGACCGCGGGCCCCGCATTCTCAGGCTTGAGGGCTGAGATGATTTGGCTGCTGTTCACATGCTGGGCCAGAGCCGGGAGGGACCCGCCGATCAGACAGAGTGCGGCCAGGCCGGTGGCAAGGTAGGCGCGGTATCGTACAAATCCCATGGTTCCAAATCCCCTTAATCCTCAGAAATCGTCAATTCGATCACGGTCGAAGAAATGTCGCGATGTCGGCCCAACCTACTCCCGCCATCGCCCACATCGCGCATCCCAGCATCCAGCGCGGAGATAAAGCGGGCTTGGTCGATCGGTGATCCTCCGGGTACAAATTGATGGTATTCCAGCGACTCCAATTCTTCAAGTTCTTGGATCGGCGAGCGCGCGGCAATGGCGACGATCATCTCGGTACCGGCCGGGGCTGATGCGGTGAATTTTTGCCGACCCTGACGCCCATCGCCAAACACCAGCCGCGTGCCAGGCTGGTGCTGCGCGCGGATCGACGACAGCCGGGGCAGGAGGTTCACCACTGACCCATCGGCCTGAAAATAAACGATATAAAGAAACGACAGAAAGTCGGGGCTGACGACCTCGAAGGCCAGGGAGGCGCCGAAGGGCACGTGAGAGCGCTGGTCAAGAAGCTGTACCCGGGGTGCGCTTGCGATCGTCGCGGGCAGATCGAAGGCTTGCGACGTATAGGTTACCACCGTCTCAAGTGATTCGAGCGTCCTGCACACCGGGTAGGGACGAATCTCGATCGTGCGCACTGCGGCGGCCCCGTAAACGTGGCGGAGATATCTCAGATCCCGGTCGGTTTCGACATATCCTGTGAGGCGGATCGACCCGTCATCTGAGACATCCCACAGAACTGAACTGCAATCAAAATCTTCCACCGCGCGCTGATCTGTCAATTCGATCTGAAAGCAGCCGCTGAAGGCCTCTGCGTCGAACCTCTGATCGGTCACGGGGCCAGAGAGCGCCCGGCGACAGAAGTCGCTGGCAATCCGGGCTGGGCCACGGGCGGTGAGTTCGCGGCCAAGGCGGTAGATATCGGCCTGCACTTCGGTCCGGCTTTGGCCAACCTCAAGGGCGCGCCGCACCGATTGCTCGGCGACCTGAAGTTCAAGCTGGGCTTGATAAAGCGCGGTCTCGAGCCGGGCCATTTCGGCTTGAGCATCCGAGATCAGGGCTTCGAGCGCTTCGGCCTCCGCCACGGGGTCTGGCAGGGGGTCTGGCAGGGGCTCGGCCTGCGCCGCTACCTCGGCCAAGGAATTGTAATCGCCCCCAATGGCCTCGGCCTGTTGTGCGAAGCCGGGAGGGCTCAGGCCAAAGAGCGCGGCCAGAACCAGAGCGGAGAGGGGACGGGCGCTCATCCTTCGCAGGCCTCCTCTGCGGTTCGAATCTGCGATTGAAGATCGTCGCGGTCGGCCAGTACACGGGTTGCCGCGGCGGTGAGGCCATCACTCGGCGCGCCGCACGCCGCTGCGTGTTCGAGGGGAGCGAAATCGACCGTCGCGAGCATATTGGCCGCCGACAGCACCCCCGAGCGTGCCTCCACGCTGCAAGTGGGCATAGATGCCAATTGATTGGTGATGTTTTGCGACAGCAGCGATACCATGCCCGCCGTTAGTTCCACATCGCTCATAGTGGCCGGAGCCCGACCAGTCGCATCGCAAGAGGCAGAGGTCTCGCTGTCGGCGTCCCTTGCCAAGGGAGCGAGAGACGGGGCGGCGGGCTGGAACGCCGCAGTGTCGAGGGCTTCACTGATCTCGCCGATAATCTGGGAAAGTCGGCTGTCATCGAGATCTCCGGTGATCGCGAGATCACCACTCTGCGCGTGAGCGGCCATTGGCGCACCAAGAACCAGCAGGGCCCCCAGCCCCAAGCCCTGCAAAATGCTCACATGAACCCCACCCAAATACATTGATCACCGAAAAAAAATGCCCCGAACCCCCAACGCGGCTCTGAAATCAGGATGAATGATAGGGCGGTCCGATGTAAAATCAAGCTTGTTTGCTGCGCCATGGGCGGTATCATGAAGGTGTTTTAGAGATTTTTGGTTGAGGTCATTCGTGCGTACCGGTTTCATTGCCGTCGCTGCCATTGCAGCATGTCTCGGGGGGCTGGCGGGGCCTCTTTGGGCGTCGTGGGGCGCACACCGGGGGGCGTTTGGCCTGCAAATCCTTCCCGAAGTCCAGGCGCCCGAAGTCCAGGCGCCTGAGCGCGTGTGGCGCACCTCCGGGGTTGCAAATCTTCTGGAAGATATGCTTACACGGCCCCCTCCGTCCTGCGATGCGGTGCCGTTCTTCGAACAGCCCAAATTCGGAACGTGCCGCTTGGTCTACAGCCTTGACGTCACCGATACGGTGCGCAAATTGATCGAAGACAGGGTGCTCCGCGCCGAAGAGGCCCGGCGCCAGATGTGGTCTTGGGTGCTCACCCCGCCCTTTGCCGATTGCGCACAAGTGCCCGAGCCCGAGCGCGACAAATTCAATTGCGGTCTCGATATCGATACGATTTTCGCCGATCTCACGCAACGGCGCGACAGTATCAGCCGCCAGATCCTGCAGCTCCAAGACCGCGAACGCGAGCTGAATACGCTGAAATCGAACCTCGCACCGCAATCTCAGGTCGACCAGTTGGATGCCATGGCCACGCTCCATACCCGGTTCGCAGAGAATGACCAGAGGATGCCCTTGTTGCAGGTCTTGGGCGATGAGATGCAGCGCGGGAACCCGGAATTGTTCGACTACCAGGCGCTTAGGTTCGCCCATATCGAGCCGAGCAGCGTGCTGCGCCGCACTCCCGATATCTCGGCGCCCGCGCTGTTGGAGGTCAATTCCGGTGGCCAGGTCATCATGATCGACCGCGACCGCGACGGCCTCTTTCGCCTGATCCTCCACCCGTCCGTGGGGCTGGCGTTTGCGCTGAGCGAGAACCTTGTTGATCACAATGAATGAGGGCACAATGAATGAAGATCCGTCGATGCCAAGCCCATCCAACGGTCCGAAGACCAACGATCTAACTCGGAGAGCATCTGGTCATGATTAAACGTTTTGTCTCCCTCACCCTTGCCGCGGCCCTCACGGCCGCCGCCGCCCTGGCCCCCGCCCCGGGCTTGGCTGCTGACGATCTCCCTGACCGTCTGGTCGTGACGGCAGGCGGCACGAGCGGCACATATTATCGCTTCGCCAGCGGAATCGAGCAGGTCGCGGCGAAATACGGGGTGACCGTCGATGTCGTGGAAAGCCAGGGGTCGGTGCAGAATATCCGCAGGCTTCTGGGGTATGAAGGGCCGGAGCAAGACCGCTATTACCAGCTTGCCTTCGTCCAGGGCGATGTGTTGGAGCAACTGCGCGAAGATGCCTCAACCAACCCCACGCTCCGCGCGATCGTGAGCCGGATCAAGGTGGTGGTACCGCTTTATGTCGAAGAGGTGCATCTTTATTCCCGGAGCGACAGCAACCTTAACCGGATCCAAGACCTCTTCGTCGATGGCCGGGTCATCGGGGCGGGTAAGCTCAACAGCGGGAGCCTTGTGACCGCGCAGACCCTGTTCCGCGCCGCGGGTGAGGTTGAATTGATCGAAACCTTCGACCCCCTTGGGGGCGATGATGCGCTCCGTGCGCTGATGCGCAACCGGATGCATGCATTCTTCGATGTGGTCGGCGCGCCCGGCGGGCGCGGGAACAGCGTCCAAGCCGCGGAAGGGCAGTTGAAACTCATGAGCATCGAACTCGACGAGATCGAATTCGGCCCTGAAAGCGCCTACGTGCCGAAAGTGCTTACATCGGAGCAATATCCCTGGCTGACCGAACCTGTGGAGACCATTGGAGTCACCGCCTTTCTCGTCACATTCGAATACGACGAGGAAAGCCCCTATTGCGAAATGCTCACGAACCTCACCCGCAGCATCATCGAAAACCAAGAGCTTCTGGCGCGCGAGAACCATCCAAAATGGGACGATTTCGATCAGCGCGAGGCGCGCCAACGGTCTGACCTTCACGTCTGCGCCCGCCGCGGCATGCTGGAGTAATGCCCATGGGCGGGCCCCCACTGGTGACGGCAAGATGGGCGGCGCGCCTTCTTTCAGTGGGGGCACTTCTTTCTCTGGCCGTGAGCTCTGGCCAGGCTCAGGAGGCCGAGGAGGGGCCAGATAGCGATCCCAGCCGCGTGGCAATCGTTGTGGGGGTGGGGGACTACAAGACCGGGCCCAATCGCAACATCCTTACCTTGCAGACCCCACCCAATGATGCGCGCGCCTATGCGGATGCACTTCACCGCGCGGGGTGGTCCTTTGCGTCGGACCGCGTGTCGTATCTGACCAACCGCGCGGTGATCGATCCGACGGCGCGCGAGATCTTTGGTGCAATCGAGGATGCGCAGGAGGCCTTTGGCACCGAGGTTCGCTCCGGCACGGTGCTTTTTGTTTTCAATGGCCATGGCTTCACCGACAACAACCGGCCGCGTATCCTGCCTGCCCCGTCGAGCCAGGATGTCGATTACAGCATTGGCAGCAGTCTTCGCTCCGAAGGGATCGAGATTGACGACATTGTCTCTGAGATCGAACGCCAATTGCGGCCCTGGCGGATCATTCTGATCATCAATGCCTGTGGGAATCCTCTGGATGCGTCCTGGTTGGCGCCCCAAGGCACTGTGACGTCGATCAACCACCAAAGCGACACTGAGCTTTTGGTGTTCTATAGCAGCACCCCCGGCAGCATCGCCTATGATCTTTTGCAGAACGAACTGACGGCCGTCCGAAACGGGATCACCGATATCAACGCCACGCCCGGCCTTATGTCGGTCTTCAGCCGCCACCTCGTGCCACGCCTCAACGACGATCTCCCGTTGCTGGAGATCCTGA
Organism: Alphaproteobacteria bacterium MedPE-SWcel; assembly: GCA_001874255.1. GTDB lineage: Bacteria > Pseudomonadota > Alphaproteobacteria > Rhodobacterales > Rhodobacteraceae > Epibacterium. Next base: position 3,768 of record MPDC01000008.1, on the reverse strand, counting down.
CCCGCACGCGGATCGATGTGGAACGCTTTACCGCCAAGGCCCGCCGCGACCGTCTTCTGACGACCTACCGGAGCGAGGCGCCCTTGCAGATCCCGTTCGTGCTCCATGACCAGATCGATGGGACGTTCTCGCTCACCTCGACCAGCGATACAGGCTCAGATGCGCCGGGAGAAGCCAGCGATTGGCGCGATGACCCTAAGCGGTGCCGCCGCGACAAGCTGGCCCTCGCAGCCGCACTCGACGAACGTCCCTCCGCTATGACTGCGCTGCCCATGGAGGTGCGAGAGTGCATATTCGAAGCCTCTCTCGAAGCCTTGGGGCTTACGGCCATCAACCAAGAAGAGACCGGTCAGGTGAACGTGATCACGCCCACGGGCAGCAGCAAGTTCCAATCCCGTGACGCCCTGATCCTGCGGATCAACGTTTACAACCCGGCCACGGGGCTCAACCGCGAGCCCTTGAACTCGTCGGATGATCTCGAACGCCTCTTGGTCAGCAACGCCTTTATCGACGGGGCAGAGCTTGATTTCGTGGTGGAGCGAGGCGGCGATACAAAGGTTGTCTACTGTGCTTTCTCAACCGATGGAGCGTCCTGTGAGGATTAGCGCGATGTCCCATTTTCTGCCGTTTGTTGCGATGTCCTTTGCTCTCGGCGTTAGCATGGCCGCCGCGCAGAGCGTCCTTCAGTGGAAGGACGATCTGAAGCCCGCGCCCAGCACGATGTCGGTTGTCCAGCCAAGCCAGTTGACGACGGGAGACATCTTTGTGGGCCTTGCGATGCAGGAAGAAGTCCCTAGCGAGGCCGATCTTGGCAATTTCCATATCGGCCCCGTTCCGCGCAGGGCCTTGGCAGACGGAAAAGGCCAATCTGTCTGCGTCTCGCTCTTATCGGTAGATGGTCGCTATGTGGGCGATGTCGTCTATCCGGTGAAGCAGGGGGAAATGGCACCCTACCACGTGACATACAGCTCTGAATACAAAGATAAGGTGGCCGATCTTTTCGGCGCGGGGAATATCCGGAGTTTCGCCACACTTGGCGGCAACTGCGAGCGGGTACAGGATGGCATGCTCGTGGCGACGGGCTTTACCGATGATCCGCATTACTTCGTGGCAACATTGGGGTTCGCCAACGCCGTGGTTGATCTTTGGCTGGAACCCGTCGAGCCCGACGGCCGTGAAGAGATCCCGCTCGAACGGTGCCGCCGGTCCTGGGCCGTTGACGGTGGGCTTGATTGCCTCTTCGATGTGAGCACCGCCTCGGGAGGCGATTACGAGCTTAAGATCGAAATCGAGTTTTCCGGCCAGGACAAGATTTACCACTCCGTGACAACAAGGCTGCCCTAGGGAGATGTCGGGCGACCCTTCAGACCGCAGCAAACGGGACGCGCCACCCGTCGACCCAGGCCGGGGCGACCAGATCGAGCCGACCCCGGCGCCGGTCGAAGCGCCGCCCACACCACGAGAGGATGACAGCGACGCCTGGGCGATCAGCCTCGAACAACTGGCCCGCCGGGCGCTCATTGCCGGGATCTTCTTGATCGTTTTCCTTGCCGTGTGGTCGTTCCTGGCCCCGTCAAAGAGCCTCTACGTGATTTCCGGATCGACCACTCGCATCCAAACCGTCCTCAGCGACGACCGGTCCTGGGCCCCGCCTTTGCGGTTTGGCGGGGTGTCAATTCGGCACGACAACAGCTTTATTGCGCGCTGCTTTGAAGGATCGTACCGGCCCGCGCCGGGGACAGCGATTGAACTTGAAATCGTGAGCGCCGACGCAATGATCGTCACCCTCATCCCCGAAGGTTTCGATGATCGTGTACCGGGCAGCGGAACAAGCGTGGGCACGTTTATCTGGCCGTTGGGCAGCGACGCCGAGCGCATCAAGGCTTTCGACGCGACGGTCGCCGACAAGAACGATCTTGCCTGGGGCGAGACGTCGATTGAGCAAAACATTGACTGTCGCCAATCCCAAATCGATGCTGCTGCACCTTTCGGCAAGGCGTTTGGGTTTGCGACGCCCCACGAGCCCTTTCCCATCGACGGGCCGACGGAAATTGGCAGGGCCACAGAAGCTTCATTCATGGGAGACGAATTTTTAGGCCGCGATCACCAGAGCGTCTCTGGCCAGATCGAGCTTTATGCCACGTCGATCGCCTGCCCGATCAGGCGGTCGTTGGGGACACAGGGCTGCCCATTGAACCGCGTTTTGGCCAATCCGATGACGATCCCCGCGGGCGCAACTTTAATCCCGCAAAACCCATTGAATCCGATCCAGCGATTTCTCAACATTTTCGGCGCCGATATTGCCGAAAAACCCGTGGTCACATTGGGCGAGGTGGCGATCGAGAATGGTTTGATCTCGTTTTCTGTGTCGGTGAACGCGATCGATCTGATCATCGCGCCCCCCGCGTTCGGGGCAGAGTTCGAGCGATCTTACCGCTTGAATGCGGGCCTGTTGCAGCAACTGGCGGCTGAGCCCGCGTTTCAGGTGCTGTTCTCGATCATCCTCACGCTGATTTCGACCATTGTGTTGTTCTCCAATGAGGATGACAAAAGACCCAAGGCCAAACTCGCCCTCGTCGCGGTGAAGCGCCCAGAGAATAGACTGATGCGGTACAACGTGAAAGTGGCCCGACGGAAGTTTTCCGCGCGCCCAGAGGAGCCGCGCGACGACGCCTAGCGCCGCCTTCCTTGCAGCAATTGCCCGTGATCCGTTCGAAGCTTCGCCTTTTCCCCATTCCCCATGGCATTGCGCGGCACCGTCGGGAGCACCACATGCGCGCTTGGGAATTTCCTCTCAGATGTGTGTTTCGATATCCGGGAAATCGGCTCAGGAACCGTTGGGCGGTTGGATCCATGCTCAAGGTTCGATAACTCACCGCTGTTGCGTTGACGTGGGCTGTGTCGATGCGGGAGGTTGCGGCCGTTTCCATGATGGAAAAACGGCGCGGAGGATCGCGTGCGCGGCGGTGCAACATTTCGGGTTCGGTGCAACATTTTGTTGCACCAGGGGCAAAAACGGGGGCAAACAGGCCCCAAACACAGGAAAACGGAACGGATGGCTGAGCAGAGAAACCCAATAAAACAAGGGAAATCGGACGTTGTCCGCGCTGCACGCCTGTCCGTTGCACCCATGATGGATTGGGCAGGTTAGCTTGTAAATTCAGTGCCTTAACTGGTGCTGTGTGCACTGTGTGTGCAACATGAAATCGCCTTCTGGCGCGTTCTGTCAGGCGTTTGGCGTTGGTGCGGATTTGGTTGAGCTGAAGCGCGTTGAAGCTGTAACAGCTGTTCCACTTTCCTCGGCTCTGGAATCGGTGTCGGCCGGTATCAGACCGGCTACGATTACATCAACAGTTAATGGAGGCTGTCTCGTGAGCTGTAAGACCCTCAACGCCAGCCATGAATATAGTGCGACGGAAATCATGCGATGACGTTAGACAACAATGTGTGGGTTTGGCCAGCCGGTCAACCCAGAGCCGCCCGTCTGGGTTCAGCATCACCTCGACGACGCCGGCATCCTCGAGCCAGGCGGCGATGCCCGGCCCAAGTGCCGTGCGCAACATACGTGCGCCGCGGGAAGACGTCTCGGTTTTGAAAGGGGTAACGGTCATGATTGGCCTCGCGATGGATCACGAGACCGATCAAGAAGATCTGGAAAGCGTCTTTTCCGATTTCGTCGCACTTGCGCGTCGCCCGGCCGATCATTTGATCATACTGGACCTGTCCCTTTCACGTGCCGCCCCAAGTTCTCATTTACGCCGCCTGAGC
>MPDC01000007.1 GCA_001874255.1 Alphaproteobacteria bacterium MedPE-SWcel | reverse complement strand
CCTTTGCGACACGATACGTGGTCAAAGGAGCGGCACAATCCCGCGACAGGTCCAGATCTCGCAAGAAAAGTTGGAGCGCCAGCACTTTTCTTCTTCGTGCATTCGCAAAACGACCAATCTCATAGATACCAGCAAACAGCCCCCTTCCGATCCAAACAAAGGAGCACATCGCCAGACCGACCACCTTCTCTCATGCAGGATTTCGTGACGCCGCAGAACGGCACCCACCCAAGACAATCCAACTACATGAACAGGAGGTCCCCCATGGACACCACCATCAATGAAAACATCGCACAGGCCGCATACGACAGGATCGCAGATACCGAGCGGCATTTGCGCCATCACGGCCCTGCCCTGTGCAATCTGTTCGACGCTTTCGACGCGCCTTCAGGCTTCGACGCGCTTTGCGATCTGCATCGCATCTTCGGGAACCAGCACCCGGACGCCAAAATGATCAAGACAGCGCTTCAGGAGATTGAAACATTTCTGGCAAAGCAGACATCGCAAGCTGCAGATGCTGCCGCGCGGGATCGTGGGTTTGACGCGTCCGGTGCTTTGCGCTGGCATGGTGCCCGGATCAGTGAACTGCATGCGCGGTTCAGGTACCTCGTGTGGCGTACAGCTTCACACAGGAGGAATACGCGACCGCTGGCGGCTGGACCACCAAGCCTGCGAGCGGCCAAAGCCAAAGTGGTCCCGTGATCGCGGAGAAACCGGCGGACGTGTCCGAGCTTGGGGCAAGGCTGCTTTGTGGAAAAGGTTCTGTAGAAAGTCATCGGTTTCATCCCGAAAAATGCTGCGCCAATCGGCAGCTCAAGAAGCCCATTCCCTCCTTTCAAAAGGCAATCTGGCCAGACGCGCTGTAGCAGCAGCATTGTCTATCGGTCTGGCTATTTTTGATGTTTGTTTTGGTTCGGCCTCACCGGAGTTTCCGGATCTTCGCGGTCTCACAAGAGGGCCCGCGCAAGATCTGGAAATCAGGTGGGAAGGCAGCGGTCAGAGTATATGGGGCATTTAAGCTACAAAACTTGCAGCCATTTACCCCAGTCACTGCTGTTTACGGCACACTGACACGGCCATCTACTCGATGCCCACTGCCTCTTGCGCCGCCAATTCACGCTTTTTAGGTCTGTTTTGGCCGAAACATCCATTCGGCCAAAACTATTTTAATTCAGTACGTTAGGCACCTATGGCAAAACTTGCCCCGTTCCGTGGCAAACAAAATCGGGGGTTTTGGCATAACTATGCCCGCATCGACAAATTAGGACAATTGCTAGCTCATCCGCATTTCGAGTGCCCGCAGCTGCGGCAGGTCATGCAGCCTTCTACCATTTGCAGGTCATATTGACCGCAGCTCGGGCAGGCTTTGCCACGCGGCTGCGTCAAGTTCACCACCTCCGCCGTGGGATCGGCCTTCAACCCCATCCCCTCGCCTTCGATAAATCCGGTCTTGATCATATGCGTCTCGATCACGCCGCCGATCGCTGCCAGCATCGAGGGGATGTACTTGCCTTGCATCCAGGCGCCACCGCGCGGATCGAACACGGCCTTCAACTCTTCCACCACAAAGGACACATCCCCTCCGCGACGGAAAACCGCTGAAATCATCCGCGTCAACGCCAAGGTCCACGCGTAGTGCTCCATGTTCTTGGAATTGATGAAGACCTCAAAAGGTCGGCGGTGGCTGTTGATGATGATGTCATTGATCGTGAGATAGATCGCATGCTCGCTGTCGGGCCACTTCAGCTTGTACGTGTGGCCCTCCAGGCTCTGTGGCCGGTCCAGCGGTTCGGACATGTAGACCACTTCCGCACTGTCGCTCTCATGCGGGGCTGCCGCGTTTTCGCCCGGTGCGGTATCCGCGCTCTCTGATACCGTCAGAACGGAGCCTGTGACATCGTTCGGACGGTAGGTGGTGCACCCTTTGCATCCCTGATCCCAGGCCTGCATGTAGACATCCTTGAACTCATCGAACGAAATGTCCTCGGGGCAGTTGATCGTCTTGGAAATCGACGAGTCGATCCATTTCTGCGCTGCCGCCTGCATCTTCACATGGTCCGATGGCGCGAGGGTCTGGGCGTTGACGAAATACTCCGGCAACTCGGCATCGGCGCCGAATTTCTCGCGGTACATCTGCACCGCGTAATCCACCACTTCTTCTTCGGTGCGCGAGCCGTCCTTCTGCAACACTTTGCGGGTGTAGGCATAGGCGAAGACGGGCTCGATTCCGGAGGACACGTTGCCTGCATACAGGCTGATGGTGCCGGTGGGCGCAATCGACGTCAGCAGAGCGTTGCGGATGCCATGCTCCCGGATTGCATCCCGCACGTCCTCGTCCATGTTCATCATGTTGCCCGAAGCCAGATAGGCCTCGGCGTCGAACAGCGGAAACGCGCCCTTCTCCTTCGCCAAATCCACCGAGGCCAGATATGCGGCGCGGGCGATCTGGTGCAGCCAGCGGTCGGTCTGACGCGCCGCCGCGTCAGAGCCATACCGCAGCCCCAGCATCAACAGCGCATCGGCCAGGCCGGTCACCCCAAGGCCGATACGGCGTTTGTTCTGCGCTTCCTGCGCCTGAGCATCAAGCGGGAACTTGGACACATCGACCACGTTGTCCATCATCCGTACAGCAGTGGCGACCAACGCCTTCAGCGCCTCCGGGTCCAGCTCTGCCGAGGCGTCAAACGGGTTCTTGACCAGCCGCGCCATATTGATCGAGCCCAGCAGACAGGCGCCATAGGGCGGCAGCGGCTGCTCGCCGCAGGGGTTGGTCGCGGCAATCTGCTCGACGTAGTTCAGGTTGTTCGCAGAGTTGATCCGGTCGATAAAAATCACCCCCGGCTCGGCGAAATCATAGGTCGCCTGCATGATCTTGTTCCACAGATCGCGGGCCTGAACCGTGTGATAGACCTTGCCCCCAAAGACCAGTTCCCAAGGACCATCCGCCTTCACCGCTTCCATGAAAGGATCGGTCACCAGAACCGACATGTTGAACATGCGCAATCTTGCAGGGTCCGACTTGGCAGTGATGAACTGCTCGATGTCCGGATGGTCACAGCGCATGGTCGCCATCATCGCCCCACGACGCGACCCGGCCGACATGATGGTCCGACACATCGCGTCCCAGACGTCCATGAAACTCAACGGCCCCGAAGCATCCGCCGCCACGCCTTTGACGTCCGCGCCGCGCGGCCGGATGGTCGAGAAATCATAGCCGATGCCGCCGCCCTGCTGCATCGTCAGCGCCGCCTCTTTCAGCATGTCGAAGATGCCGCCCATGCTGTCGGGGACCGTTCCCATCACGAAACAGTTGAACAGGGTCACCTGCCGCGCAGTCCCTGCCCCTGCCGTGATCCGACCTGCAGGCAGATACTGAAAATCCTCAAGCGCCGCATAGAATTTTTCTTCCCAGACATCGGGCTTCGCTTCAGCCCGGGCAAGATCGCGGGCGATACGCCGCCAGGTATCCTCGACGGTCACATCGATTGGCGTACCGTTGGCTTCCTTGAAGCGGTATTTCATATCCCAGATCTGCTCGGCGATGGGGGCGGCAAAGCGGCTCATATGGCGAATCCCTATGGTCGGTCGGTTAAAGGCGTGGCGGCCTGATTAGCGGTTGAGGCCGCATGTCTCAACGAGGAAATACACTGATATTAGCATTTTCTTCACAATCTTAACACAACACCTTGTCGCCCGCCACCTAACGCCTACAATATAGAGTTGGAATTCTGGACGACTCTGGGGACAAGCTGTGGATAAGCACGTACATCTTTTGAAGCTCTCCGTCGGCTCCGAAAGCGTGGAGAGCCTGATGGACTGGCAAGCGCAACACGCGCAGCGCTGGGAGGATGGTCAGCCCCGCCACGTCACCCGCATGTGGCCGAAGCGCGAGCAGGAGATCCTCAACGGAGGGTCGATTTACTGGGTAATCAAAGGCCTGATCCAATGTCGGCAACGCATCCTGCGCCTGGATGAAGTCAGAGGCGAGGACGGAATACGCCGCTGCGCCATCGTGTTGGAGACCAAGGTTCACCGAACCCATACAGCCCCCAAGCGTCCCTTTCAGGGGTGGCGCTATCTGAAACCCGAAGACACCCCCGCCGACCTGACCGAGGAGCGCGGGACAGAGCCTAGCTTGCCTGCAGTACTGTCTCAGGCGCTCGCTGAGATAGGTGTGATCTGATCCGGAAAGGGGCTTTGCCCCTCTTGGCCAGAGGCCAATTCACCCCAAGGTATTTAAGAAAAAGATGAACATGCAAGCTCGGCCCATCCGGTTTTCATCTTTTCCCAAATACCTCGGAGCGCGAGGCAGCGCCTCGCCAAGAAGTCAACAGCGCATCAATTGTCAATCCGCGCCAGAAGAGACTTGAGCGCTGTTTTTTCATCGCCGGTATATCGTGCCACGCGGCTGCGCCACAAAGTCGCCTGGCTGCGCAGCACCAATCCATCAGACAAGATTTTCAGATGGTTGGCCCGCAATGTTTCGCCGCTCGATGTGATATCGGCGACCATCTCGGCGGTTTCGATTTTGACAGTCCCCTCCGTTGCCCCCTGACTGTCCACCAGTTGGTAATCCGCAACCCCGGCATCCGCCAGGAACTCCCGCACCAGGCGATGATATTTAGTCGCGATCCGCAGCCGGTGCCCATGCTCGCGGCGGAAAGCCGCAGCAACCGCATCCAGATCTTCCAGCGTGTCCACATCAATCCAGCACTGTGGGACTGCAAGGATCAGGTCGGCATCGCCGAAACCCAAAGGCTCCAGTTCCTCGACCTGTTGTTCCCAGCGGGGCAGTTTTTCATGGACCAGATCAGTGCCCGTGACACCGAGATGAACACGCCCGGCAGCCAGCTCTCGCGGGATCTCTCCCGCGGACAGCAAGACCAGATCGACCCCCTGCACGCCGTCAACCGCCCCCGCGTATTCCCGTTCAGAACCGCTGCGCGACAGGGTGATGCCGCGCCTGGCGAACCAGTCGAATGTCTTCTCCATCAACCGCCCCTTGGACGGAACCCCGAGCTTTATGCTCATGAGCGTGTCTCCTCAGCCAGCGTCAGGATCAAATCAGGGCGAATGACTCCACCCACGGCCGGGATCTCTCCTCCCTGCCCCAAAAGCCGGGTCAGCGCATCATAGCGCCCGCCGGTGGCAATCGGCGGCAGGTCAGGGCGGCGTTCCGCATAAAAGCCAAAGACGAACCCGTCATAATATTCCATCGAGGTGCGCCCGTAGGAGGCCTCGAAATCGAGGCGATCCACATCGATGCCGCGGGCCTTCATCGCCGCCGCGCGGGCCTCCAGCCGATCAAGCGCAGGCAGGATCGCAGGCAGATCCACGGCAATGTCGCGCATCTGCTCCATCGCATAGGGAACCGTTTCGCGCACGGCAAGGAGCGCTTCCAGGGCAGCCATTTCATGGTCAGAAACAGGCGGAGCAGCAGCGTCCTTTCGCAGGATCTCGACCCGATCGTCGATCTCCTTTGCCCGGCGCTTGCCGATTTCGGGAACCGTGCCGGTCAGCGCACCGCTGGTGGACACCAGCATCCTGCGGCTCTCCGGCATCGGTGACCGGCCCGCAAACCGGTCGAGCAGCGCCCGGAACCGACGCGGACGCCAGATATGACGCCGCAGCGCCGCCTTTCGGACTTCGGTGGTCTGCAACCCGTCGACTGCGGCCATCAGGATACCGATATCACCGGTGGCGACCCGCAGTTCCAGACCGCGCAGCTGCAGATGGAAAAGAGCGAACACTTCCGCATCCGCGTCGGCCGGATCGCTGCGGTCAAAAACCTCATAGCCGACCTGCACAAATTCATTCGCACGATCCGGATCGTGTTCCTGACGGCGAAACACCTGGCCTGCATAGGTATACCGGGCGGGCTCTGCGCCGTTTTTCATGTGCATCTGCACCACCGGCAGGGTGAAATCCGGACGCAGCATCTGCTCACCCCGGAGCGCATCCGAGGTCACATAGGCCCGCGCACGGATATCCTCGCCATAGAGGTCGAGGAGCAGCTCCGCCGACTGCAGCAAGGGCGGGTCGACGACCACGCCACCCGCCACTTCAAAACGCTGACGCAGCAGCGCCGCCTGCGCTTCGATCTGAGAACGATTTGGCATGGTCAGCCGTCCTGTCTGTCGAGGATTTCACGCACCGAGGAGACCAGATCGGCGCGCGGCACCTCAAACTGGCTGGGACGTTCCTTCCACTCTTCCAACGTTGCGCTTTCTGCGATTTTCGCACCGAGGATCAGGTCCTTGATCTGAACGACGCCGCGCTCTTTTTCCTCGCCACCTTCAATTACCGCCACCGGGGAATGCCGCTTGTCGGCATATTTCAGCTGGTTGCCAAAGTTCTTTGGGTTGCCCAGATAGACCTCCGCCCGGATCCCGGCCTGACGCAGCTCTGACACCATGGCCTGATAGTCGGCCATGCGCGCGCGATCCATCACTGTCACCACCACCGGACCGGTCGGTGTGGCGGCAAGCCTGCCCTTTTCCCGAAGGGCCGCCAACAGGCGGTCGACACCGATGGATACGCCGACCGCCGGCACTTCCTGGCCGGTGAACCGCTTCACCAGACCATCGTAGCGGCCGCCACCTGCAACCGATCCGAACTGGCGCTTGCGCCCCTTCTCATCCAGGATCTCGAACGTCAGCTCAGCCTCGAAAACGGGGCCGGTGTAATAGCCCAGCCCCCGTACGATCGAGGGATCGATCACCACCTGATCAGAGCCGTATCCCGCCGCCGCCAGCAGCGCTCCGATCTGTTCCAGCTCGGCAATCCCCTCCTGGCCGATCGCACTGTCCCCCACAGCTGCGCGCAGGTTTGTCATGGTGCCGACGATATCCTCCGCACGCGATGTCAGGAACGCAATCACCGGCTCGGCCTGGGCTTCCGAAAGACCAACACCATCGATATACGCCCCCGAGGCATCCAGTCGGCCCTTGCCCAACAGCTCACGCACGCCGCTTTCGCCGACCTTGTCGAACTTGTCGATGGTCCGCAGCACATCGTCCCGCTTGGGATCCCCCTCGGCAAGCCCCATGGCTTCCAGAACGCCGTTCAACACCTTGCGGTTGTTGACACGTACCACGTAGTCACCGCGCGGAATGCCGACGCGCTCCAACGTATCCGACAGCATCATGCAAATCTCCGCATCGGCAGCCATGGAGGCCGTGCCGACCGTATCCGCATCACATTGGTAGAATTGACGATAGCGCCCCGGACCCGGCTTCTCGTTGCGCCAGACCGGCCCCATCGCATAGCGCCGATAGGGATTGGGAAGATCGTTGCGGTGTTGCGCATAGACCCGCGCCAGAGGCGCCGTCAGATCATAGCGCAATGCCATCCAGTCGCCGGGCTTGTCTTCGGCACCGCTGTCGTCTGCCTCTTGCCAGGCAAAGACCCCGGCATTCGGGCGATCCACATCCGGCAAGAATTTGCCCAATGCCTCGACGGTTTCCACAGCCGCCGATTCCAGCGCATCAAAGCCATACTGATGATATACATCCGCGATCTGACCCAGCATATGCCTGCGCTGTGTCACCTCTTCGCCGAAATAGTCACGAAATCCCTTTGGCGTGACGGCCTTGGGACGGGGCTGTTTCTTGGCTTTGGCCATGCTGGCCTCCTCGCGGGTGGTTGTGTCGGCCCAGCGTCTAGCCCAAGGGACCTGCAACGGCAAGCCGCGAGGCAATGTTCGGGCAGATGGACGTCAGGCGCCCGCGCCGCTACATCAGTGGCAATCACGCCTTTTCCAGAAGGAGTTCGTCCCCATGCAACATCTCGAAGAACAGATCGCCTATCTGAACCGCACCGTTGACGAGCTGAACGAAGTCGTAGCCCGGCAACAGACTGATATTGACCAATTGAAACGCCGCGTCGGGATGCTCATGGAACGAGAGGCCAACCGCGAAGCAGACAGCACTGGCGCAGCAGTCTTTGGAGATGAACGCCCTCCGCATTACTGACGACAAAATCTTTCATGCGAGGCTTTGCCTCGCGCTCCAAGGTATTTTGGAAAAGATGAACACGGACCGAGCTGGGTATCCCGCTTTCACTTTTTTCCAAATACCTTGGGGTGAATTGGCCGTCAGGCCGAGAGGGGCAAAGCCCCTTCTGGTATACCTGCTAGAATATCTGAGCAGATATCAGATTTCCTCCACATCCATCACCCCGTCGAGGCTCTTCAAAGCCCCCTTTATCTGCGGATTGATCGGAAACATCTGGCCCAGATCCATCTCCACATCTCCCGGCAAGGCTGGATCCTGCAAATAGACGTAGATCTCGCCGGGATTGGCATTGCGGGCGGCTGTCTTGGCCTCTTCCAGAACCGTCGCGACCGTGGCCACTGCCGATGCAGTGTCAAGGTACACCCGAAGAGACGATCGACCTGCATCTGCAATGGCGCTGTCCACCGGCCCGGCAGAGCGCATCAGCAGTTTCAGCTGATCGCTCTCCATCGTCGCTTCGGCAGTGATCACGACCTTGGATCCGGTGTCGAGATATTCGCGGCTCTTCTCAAGGACATCGGAGAAGATGGTGACCTCATAGGCGCCTGTGGTATCCGACAGCTGGGCAAAGGCAAACCGGTTGCCGCGGGCGGATTTTCGCTCCTGTCTTCCTGCCACCACCCCAGCCATCTTGGCCATGAAGGGGCCGCGTTCGGCTTTGACCATGACCTCATCCAGCGTCATCACGTCCTTGCGCTTCAGCGCGGGCATGTAGTCGTCCAGCGGGTGACCGGTCAGATAGAACCCAACCGCCTTGAATTCCTCGTTCAGCCGTTCGGCGGGCAACCAATCCGGCACGCCCGCCAGCCGCGGCTCCGGCAGATCCTCACCCGCTTCGCCGAACAGGGACACCTGATTGGAGTTCTTCTGCTCCTGGATCGCGGCGGAATAGCTGACCAGCCCCTCGAGGCTCTCGAACACCCGGCGGCGGTTCTTGTCCAGCACGTCAAAGGCCCCCGCCCGCGCCAGCATTTCCAAGGGCCGCTTGCCGACTTTCTTCAGATCCACCCGGCGGGCAAAGTCAAAGAGTGTCACAAAGGGACGGTCATCGCGGGCCTCGACGATCAGGTTCATCGCCTCGACGCCGACGTTCTTCAGGGCGCCCAGCGCATAGAGCAGTTCCCCCTTTACCACGTCGAATGTCGCCAGCGACCGGTTGATGTCCGGCGCGGCATAGGGCAGCCCGAGGCCCTTTTTCACTTCCTCGAAATAGACCGACAGTTTGTCGGTCAGGTGGATATCGCAGTTCATGACGCCTGCCATGAATTCCACCGGGTGGTTCGCCTTCAGCCACGCGGTCTGGTAAGAGACCACCGCATAGGCCGCCGCGTGGGATTTGTTGAACCCGTAGTTGGCGAATTTCTCCAGCAGGTCGAACACCTCGGAGGCCTTTTTCGCGGGCACTCCGTTTTCGGCGGCCCCTTTTTCAAACTTGGGCCGCTCGGCGTCCATCGCCTCCTTGATCTTTTTGCCCATCGCGCGGCGCAACAGGTCGGCGCCGCCGAGCGAATAGCCCGCCATCACCTGGGCAATCTGCATCACCTGTTCCTGATAGACGATGATCCCCTGGGTTTCCTCCAAAATGTGATCGATCAGCGGATGCACGGATTCGATCTTGCGCACCCCGTTCTTGACCTCGCAATAGACCGGGATGTTCTCCATCGGGCCGGGCCGATAGAGCGCCACCAGCGCCACGATGTCCTCGATGCAGGTCGGCTTCATCCGCTTCAGCGCGTCCATCATGCCGGTGGATTCCACCTGGAACACCGCCACCGTCTTGGCCCGCGAATAGAGATCGTAGGTCGGCTTGTCCTCCAGCGGGATGGCGTTGATCTGGTTTTTTGCCCCCGCCGCCGGTTCATAGAGCGTCTTGCCCTCGGCCGAGACATGCAGGTCGCGCCCCGACTTGAAGATCAGCTCCATCGCGTTCTGGATGACGGTCAGGGTTTTCAGGCCGAGAAAGTCGAATTTGACCAGACCGGCCTGCTCCACCCATTTCATGTTGAACTGAGTGGCCGGCATGTCCGATCTCGGATCCTGATAGAGCGGCACCAGCTGATCCAGAGGCCGGTCCCCGATCACCACGCCGGCCGCGTGGGTCGAGGCGTTGCGCAACAGGCCCTCGACCTGCTGGCCATAGGTCAGAAGCCGGTCCACCACCGGTTCATTGCGCGCCTCGTCGGCCAGCCGCGGCTCGTCCCGCAGGGCCTGTTCGATCGAGACCGGCTTGACGCCCTCGACCGGGATCATCTTCGACAGCCGGTCCACCTGGCCGAACGGCATCTGCAGCACCCGGCCGATATCGCGCACCGCCGCCTTCGACAACAGCGCCCCAAAGGTGATGATCTGCCCCACCTTGTCGCGACCATACTTCTGCTGCACATAGCGGATCACCTCCTCGCGGCGATCCATGCAGAAGTCGATGTCGAAGTCGGGCATCGACACCCGCTCCGGGTTCAGGAACCGCTCGAACAGCAGCGAATACCGCAGCGGATCAAGGTCGGTGATGGTCAGCGCATAGGCCACCAGCGACCCGGCGCCCGATCCCCGCCCCGGCCCCACCGGAATGCCCTGATCCTTGCCCCATTTGATAAAATCGGCAACGATCAGGAAATAGCCGGGAAACCCCATGCCCTCGATGATGTTCAGCTCGAAATCCAGCCGTTCCTGGTATTTTTCCGCAGGCACCGCATGGGGAATCACCGCCAACCGGTTCTGCAACCCCGCATTGGCCTGACGCCGCAGTTCCACCACCTCGTCATCGGCGAATTTCGGCAGGATCGGATCCCGGCGATAGGCCATGAAGGCACAGCGCCGTGCGATTTCCACCGTGTTTTCAATCGCCTCCGGCAGATCGGCAAAAAGCGCGATCATCTCTTCCTGGCTCTTGAAATAATGCTGCGCGGTCAACCTGCGGCGCGGCTCGGCCTGATCCACATAGGCCCCCTCGGCAATGCAGATCAGCGCGTCATGGGCCTCGTACATTTCGGTCTTGGGGAAATAGACGTCATTGGTGGCCACCAAGGGCAGATCCATCGCATAGGCCATCTCGATCTGGCCCCGCTCGGTCAGCGTCTCCGCCTCGGGCTGGCCGTCCTCGCCGGGGTGGCGCTGCAGCTCCACATAGAGCCGATCCGGGAAGATCCCCTGCAGCCGCCGCATCAGCGCCTCGGCCGCCGGACGCTGCCCCTGCCGCAACAAGCGCCCCACCGGCCCGTCCGGCCCGCCGGTCAGGCAGATCAACCCGCCGCTGTTGGTGCCCAGTTCCTCCAGCGAGACCTGCGGCAACTGCCCGTCGTTGTCCACATAGAGGCAGGAGGACAGCTTCATCAGGTGCTCATACCCGGCCTCGTCCTGCGCCAGCAGCACCAGCGGCGCCGGGAATTTCGGCTTCTCGCCGGGGTCGCTCTTCTCGAACGTCAGATCGACCTGACAGCCGAGAATGGGCTGCACCCCCGCCCCCGAGAGAGTGACCGAAAATTCCAGCGCCGCGAACATGGAATTGGTATCCGTCACCGCGATCGCCGGCATCTTGTGCGCCCTGCACAGATCGGGGAGTTTTTTCAGCCGAACGGCCCCCTCCAGAAGCGAATATTCCGTATGGGTGCGCAGGTGAATGAATCGAGGAGCATCTGTCATGGCCGGACCCTACTGCGCCTCAGGCCCACGGAAAAGAGGCGAAAGCCCCAATCCGCCAGACGCTCCCGCCAGAGGGCCGTATAGGACTGTCCGCGCGCCCGTCCCGCCTTTGCCCAAAAGAGTCTCATCATCTTTATGGTTTTTTTTGAAACTCCTTTCCCGCAAAGCCCGAAGCACATCGATACCCGGGACATAAAACCTTGCAAATTCAGCGACTAAACCCGCCCGGCGTCGCGTACACCATGGCATGCCCCCGATTGCGCCACCTGCGCACGGCTTCGTCTTTGCACTTGCTTTGCAGCCCGCCCCCCCACAAGCTGAACAGGATACGTTCACGAGAACCCCGCGCCCCTTCTACGTCGCATCGAAGACCGCGCACCACGGGGGTAACCCATGTAACGCGACGGGTTTTTCAAGATGACGATTACCTTTCATCTCAACGGTGAAGAGGTCTCGCTTCCAGACACAGAACCGACCACCACGCTTTTGGACTGGCTCCGAGAAGACCGGGGCCTCACCGGCACCAAGGAAGGCTGCAACGAAGGCGATTGCGGGGCCTGCACGGTCATGGTCACCGATCGGGAAGGCGCCCGCGCCCTGAACGCCTGCATTCTGTTCCTGCCGCAACTGCAGGGCAAATCCGTGCGCACGGTCGAGGGCGCCGCCAGTCCCGATGGCACCCTGCATCCGGTGCAGCAGGCGCTGATCGGCCACCACGGCAGCCAATGCGGATTTTGCACTCCGGGCTTCGTGATGTCGATGGTCGCGGCCCATACCGACGGGGCCACCGATCACGACACCCGCCTGGCCGGGAATCTCTGCCGCTGCACCGGCTACGCCCCGATCGTCCGCGCCGCCCAAGCCGCAGAGGGCACGCCCGCCCCGCCTTGGATCACCGCCGACAGAGATTTCGCCTTTTCCAAAATACCTCGGGGGGAGGTCGCAGACCGGGGGGCAGAGCCCCCAGCCCCGCAGCTTCCTGTCCCCCAGCCCCAAGACCTGGCCGAGCCGCCCTCGGCGGCCCTGCGCCCCTGCTCCGGCGATGATCTTGCGGCCGCCTTTGTCGCCCGACCCGATGCCACCCTGATCGCCGGCGCCACTGACGTCGGCCTCTGGGTGACCAAATCCCTGCGCGACCTGGAGGACGTGATTTTTCTCGATGGCTGCACGGATCTGAAGCAGATCACCATCACCGACACCGAGGTCCGTCTGGGCGCGATGGCCGACATGAACCGGCTGCGTCACGCCGTGGCGCCCCTGCATGCCTCCTTTGCCGAAATGATCCGCCGTTTTGCCTCGCAACAGGTGCGCGCAGCGGCCACCATCGGCGGCAACATCGCCAATGGATCGCCCATCGGCGACACACCACCGGCGCTGATCGCTCTGGAGGCGCAGCTGCATCTGCGCTGCGGCGACCGCCGCCGCAGCCTGCCGCTGGAAGACTTCTTCCTCGACTACGGAAAACAGGATCGCAGGCCCGGAGAATTTGTCGAAGCGGTGAGCTTTCCCCGGCAACCCGACAGCCTGCGGGTCTACAAACTGTCAAAACGCTTCGATCAGGATATCTCGGCCGTATTGGGCGCCTTCAATGTCACCGTGGCCGAAGACGGCACGGTCGCCGCAGCCCGTATCGCCTTTGGCGGCATGGCAGGCATTCCCAAACGCGCATCCCATGTGGAGGCCGCCCTGATGGGCCAGCCCTGGTCCGAGGCAACCGTGGCCAGCGCACAGGCCGAATTCCACAAGGACTTCAGCCCCATGACCGACATGCGGGCCTCGGCTGAATACCGGCTGGCGACGGCGCGCAACCTGCTTGAACGCTACTTCAAGGATATGACCGACGCGGCTGAACATGTGCTGGAGGTCGCCCCATGAGCGTCTCCAGACCGCTCCCGCATGATGCGGCCGCCCTGCATGTCACCGGTCAGGCGCGCTATGTGGATGATATTCCGACGCCCAAAGGGACCCTTCATCTGGCCTTTGGCCTGTCGCAGATTGCCAGAGGGCGTATCACATCACTGGATCTGGCGCAGGTGCGATCCAGCCCCGGCGTGGTGGCCGTGCTGACAGCCGATGATCTGCCCTTTGACAACGATGTCTCGCCCTCGCTCCATGACGAGCCGCTGCTGGCCGAAGGAGAGGTCTTCTACCTCGGCCAGCCCGTCTTTCTGGTTGTGGCCACGTCACATCGTGCCGCACGGGTCGCCGCCCGCAGGGGAGATATCCAATATGCCGAAGAAGAGGCGCTGCTGACAGTGGATGCCGCCCTCGCCGCCAACAGCCGGTTCGAGGACGGCCCCCGCATCTATCACAAGGGCGATGCAGAGGAGGCCATTGCAGGATCGGCCCATGTGATCGAGGATAGCTTCGAGATCGGCGGTCAGGAGCATTTCTATCTCGAAGGTCAGGCGGCGCTGGCCATGCCCCAGGAAGACGGCGGCATGGTGGTCAATTCCTCCACCCAGCACCCCACCGAGATCCAGCACAAGGTGGCCGAGGCCATCGGCCTGCCGATGCACGCCGTCCGGGTGGAAATCCGGCGCATGGGCGGTGGGTTTGGCGGCAAGGAGAGCCAGGGCAATGCGCTGGCGGTTGCCTGCGCCATTGCCGCCCGGCAGACCGGTAGATGCTGCAAGATGCGCTATGATCGTGACGATGACATGGTCATCACCGGCAAACGCCATGCCTTTCGCATCTCCTACCGGGCCGGATTTGACGCCAGTGGCCGGATCACCGGCGTGTCCTTTACTCATCTGGTCGACTGCGGCTGGGCTCAGGACCTGTCGCTGCCGGTGGCGGATCGGGCCATGCTGCATTCCGACAACGCCTATGCCATCCCGGCCATCCGCATCGAAAGCCACCGGCTGAAGACCAACCTGCAAAGCGCCACCGCCTATCGCGGGTTTGGCGGTCCGCAGGGCATGGTCGGAATTGAACGGGTAATGGATCATGCGGCGCATGTGCTGGGGATCGATCCGGTCGAGCTGCGAATTCGCAATTACTATGATGCCCCTGCCGAAGGGGGCGCTGCCCCCCGGTCTGCGACCTCCCCCCGAGGTATTTCGGAAAAGATGAAGGACAACACCACTCCCTATGGGATGGCGGTGACGGATTTCGAGCTGCATGACATGACCGCGCAGCTAGTGGAGGGGGCCGACTATGCCAGACGCCGGGCGGAGATTTCGACCTGGAACGCGGGCAACGACCGCCTGAAACGGGGGATTGCGTTTTCGCCGGTGAAATTCGGGATTTCTTTCACGCTGACGCATCTCAATCAGGCGGGCGCTCTGGTTCATGTCTATCAGGATGGCTCCATCCATCTGAACCATGGCGGCACCGAGATGGGACAGGGTTTGTTTCAGAAAGTCGCGCAGGTGGCGGCCTCCCGGTTCGGGGTCGATCTGGAGCGTGTTAAGATCACTGCGACCGATACTGCCAAAGTGCCCAATACCTCGGCCACCGCGGCCTCGTCGGGGTCCGACCTGAACGGGATGGCAGTGAAGGCCGCCTGTGACACCATCCGCGACCGTATGGCGGCGCATCTGGGCGAGGTCTACCAGCAACCGGCCTCTGCTGTGGTGTTTGACGGCGACAGCGTCCGGGTCGGAGAGACCGAGATCCCCTTCGAGACCGCCGCAATGATGTGCTACACCGGCCGCATCAGCCTGTCGGCGACCGGGTTTTACAAGACGCCCGCCCTGGACTGGGACCGGATCAAGGGCAAGGGGCGGCCCTTTTTCTATTTCGCCTATGGCGCGGCCATCACCGAGGTCGTTGTCGACCGGCTGACCGGCGAAAACCGGATCCTGCGGGCCGATATCCTGCATGATGCCGGTGCCTCGTTGAATCCGGCGCTGGATATTGGTCAGGTCGAAGGGGCCTATGTGCAGGGGGCTGGCTGGCTGACCACGGAGGAGCTGAAATGGGACGAACGCGGGCGGCTTCGGACCCATGCGCCGTCCACCTACAAGATCCCCGCCTGTTCGGACCGGCCGGATGTGTTCAACGTGGCCCTTTATGACGGACAAAACCGGGAGGATACCATCTATCGCTCCAAGGCGGTCGGAGAGCCTCCCTTCATGCTCGGGATTTCCGCCTGGCTGGCTCTGTCGCGTGCCGTCGGGGCCTATGGGACCGGCTACCCGCACCTGAACGCGCCCGCGACGGCGGAGGAAATCTGGCGCCGGATCGAGGGGCTGCGGGATGGCGTTTGATTTGGAGGGGCTGCGGGCGGCGGTTGCGGCCCATGCCCGCGTCGCCCGGGTCGTGGTGGCAGAGGTGCGCGGGTCCTCGCCGCGAGACGTCGGGGCCGCCATGCTGGTGTGGCAGGACGGACAGTCCGGCACAATCGGCGGCGGGGCGCTGGAATTCCAGGCCGCCGAGGCCGCCCGGCGACAGCAGAGCCTGCGCAGTCTGACAGCCCATGCGCTGGGGCCGGATCTTGGCCAGTGCTGCGGCGGGGCGGTCACCTTGCTGACCGAAATCTACACGGCCGCCGACATCGAGACGCTGGACGCCGATGTGATTGCCCGCCCGGTTTCGCCCCCGGATCTGGCCCCGGTTCAGTCGCCGGACATGGCCCCGGACATGGCCCCGGATATGACGGAGCCCGCGCCACAGCCGCTGTCGGTCCATCGCCTTCTGTCCGCCGCCAGAGCGCAGGGTCAGTGCCCCGAACCGCAGCTCCTGGCCGGGTGGATGCTGGAGCCGGTGCGCCAGCCCAGGCATCCTCTCTGGATCTGGGGGGCGGGGCATGTTGGCCGGGCGCTGGTCGATGTGCTGGCCCCGCTGCCTGATTTCGAGATCACCTGGATCGATGTGGCAGAGGACCGGTTTCCGGACCAGATTGCCGCTGGCGTGACCCATATTCCGGCCCGCACGCCCGAACTGCTGGTGGCGCATGCGCCTCGGGCCGCCCATCACCTGATCCTGACCTATTCCCATCAGCTGGATCTGACGCTATGCCATCGCGTGTTGGAGCATGGCTTTGGCTTTGCCGGTCTGATCGGGTCGAAAACAAAATGGGCGCGCTTTCGCTCCCGGCTGGCGGGCTTCGGGCACCGGCCGGAAGAGATAGACCAGCTCACCTGCCCGATCGGACGGCCGGAGCTTGGCAAACACCCGCAGGCCATCGCCATTGGCGTCGCGGCGGAACTGATGGCGCAGGAGCCGCGCATGGAACTGAAAAAGGAGCACCGCGCGTGAGCACATCTGCGCTACTGACCCTCGACGGGTTGACCAAGGCCTATCCGGGGGTGGTGGCCAACGACAAGGTCTCTTTCGTGATCGGCACCGGCGAGGTTCATGCGCTGTTGGGAGAGAACGGGGCGGGGAAATCCACCCTGGTCAAGATGATCTACGGGCTGGTGAAACCGGATTCGGGGCAGATGACCCTGCGCGGGCAGCCCTTTGAGCCCGCCGAGCCCCGGCAGGCCCGCGCCGATGGGATCGCCATGGTATTTCAGCATTTCTCGCTGTTCGATGCGCTCAACGTGGCGGAGAATATCGCGCTTGGCATGGAGACCCCGCCGCCGATGCGTGATCTTGCCGCCCGCATCCGCGAGGTCTCGGAGGCCTATGGCTTGCCGCTTGATCCCTACCGGACGGTAGGGGCCCTGTCGGCGGGGGAGCGCCAGCGGGTGGAGATCATCCGCTGTCTGCTGCAGGATCCGAAGCTGCTGATCATGGATGAACCGACCAGCGTGCTGACCCCGCAGGAGGTGGAAATCCTGTTCGAAACCCTGCGCAAGCTGAAGAGCGAGGGCACCTCGATCCTGTATATCAGCCACAAGCTGGAAGAGATCCGGGCGCTGTGCGATCACGCGACCATCCTGAGGTTGGGCCGCAATGTCGGCGAATGCATCCCGGCCGAAACCTCGGCGCGTGACATGGCAGAGCTGATGGTGGGCACGGCTCTGAAGACACCCGAACGGTCGGATCGCGAGTTCGGAGCCGTGGCCCTGGCGATCAGCGACCTGTCGGTGCCGGCGCCCTCGGCTTTTGGCACCGCCCTCCAGGGCCTGCAGCTGTCGGTGCGCCGGGGCGAGATCCTTGGTATTGGCGGGGTCGCGGGCAATGGGCAGGACGAATTGTTGTCGGTGCTCTCCGGCGAGGTGACGACGCCGCGAGAGGCGGTGATGTTCGACGGCCGCGCCATTGGCCATATGGGCCCCACCGCCCGCCGGGCGCTCGGGGTACTGACCGCCCCCGAAGAGCGGCTTGGCCATGCGGCGGCCCCGGATATGAGCCTGACGGAAAACGCGCTACTGACCGGGTCGGTGCGCGAGGGGCTGGACCGCCGCGGGTTTCTCAGGTGGGGGGCCGCGCGCAGCTTTGCCGAGGCCATCATCACGTCCTTTGACGTGCGCACGCCCGGTCCGGAGAATGCCGCGCGCTCGCTGTCGGGGGGAAACCTGCAGAAATTCGTCATCGGGCGCGAGGTCCTGCAGCGTCCCGAGGTGCTGGTTGTCAATCAGCCCACCTGGGGCGTTGATGCCGCCGCAGCCGCCGCGATCCGGCAGGCGCTGCTGGATCTGGCGGCGGGGGGAGCGGCGGTCATCTGCATCAGTCAGGATCTCGACGAACTGATGGAGATTTCCGACAATTTTGCCGCGCTGAATGAGGGGACATTGTCGCCGCCGCGCCCAACCACAGCGCTGACGGTGGAGGAGATCGGCCTGATGATGGGGGGCGCTCATGGCATGGAAGTGGCGCATGTCTAGCGCCCGAACCAACGGCCCCGAGGGCCGGGCGCAGCCGTCGGGAGCCTCCGGCGGAGGTATTTGGAAAAAGATGAACAGGACCGGAGAGCACAGCTTTGGCCAAAGGGGATGGGATATATGATCCGGCTTGAGAAACGCCCGCAGGCCTCGCGCGTCTGGTCGCTGGCCACGCCGCTGGTGGCCGTGGTGACGACGATGATCATGGGGGGGCTGCTGTTTGCCACTTTGGGGAAAGATCCGGTCGAGGCGATCCTGACCATTTTCTGGGATCCGCTTTTTGGCGAATTTGCCTTTTATTACCGGCCGCAGCTTCTGGTCAAAGGCGCGCCGCTGGTGCTGATCGCAATTGGCCTGTCGCTGGGGTTTCGGGCGGGCATCTGGAATATCGGGGCTGAGGGGCAGTATATCATCGGGGCCCTGACCGGCGCCGGGGTGGGGCTTGCCTTCTATCCGATGGAGGGCTGGTTCATCTTTCCGCTGATGGTGTTTGCCGGCGCGCTTGGCGGCTGGGCCTGGGCCATGATCCCCGCGGTCCTGAAAACCCGCTTCGGCACCAATGAGATCCTGGTGTCGCTGATGCTGGTCTATGTGGCGGAGCAGTTCCTGGCCTCGATGTCGCTGGGGTTGATGAAGAACCCCGAGGGCTTCGGCTTTCCGGGATCGCGCAACCTGCAGCAATATGCGTCGGCCCATAACGCCGAGATCGTGACCGGGACCGGCATGCATTGGGGGGTGGTGGCGGCGCTGATCGCGGTGATCTTTGCCTATGTGCTGCTGAACCGGCACATGTTGGGCTATCACATCCGCCTGACCGGCGAAGCCCCCCGCGCGGCGCGGTTTGCGGGCGTCAGGCCGGCGCGGCTGATCCTGTTCTGCCTTGGGGCGTCTGGCGCGCTGGCGGGGATGGCGGGGATGTTCGAGGTCTCCGGCCCGGCTGGTCAGGTCTCGATCGATTTCAACGTGGGCTACGGGTTCACCGCCATTATCGTGGCATTTCTCGGCCGCCTGCACCCGGTCGGCATCCTGCTGGCGGGGGGATTGATGGCGCTGACCTATATTGGCGGCGACATCGCACAGGGCAATCTTGGCCTGCCCTCCGCAGCCATTCAGGTGTTTCAGGGCATGTTGCTGTTCTTCCTGCTGGCGCTGGATCTGCTCACCAATTACCGTATCGCATTTGGCAAGCCGGAGGTCGCGTGATGGATCTGTCTGCAATCAATCCCGTCCTGTTGATCGCCTCCCTGATGGTGGCGGCGACGCCGCTGTTGCTGGCCGCCATTGGCGAATTGGTGGTGGAGAAATCGGGCGTCCTGAACCTCGGGGTCGAGGGGATGATGATCACCGGCGCCATTGCCGGATTTGCCGCCGCCGTCGAAAGCGGATCCCCGCTTGCGGGATTTGTCGCGGCGGCCCTGGCGGGGGCCGTCCTGTCGCTGCTCTTTGCCGCGCTGACGCAAATCGCTCTGGCCAATCAGGTGGCGTCCGGACTGGCGTTGACACTGTTCGGGCTGGGGCTTTCGGCCCTGATGGGGCAGCGCTATGTGGGGGTGAAGCCGCCGCAGATGGGGCGGATCGACATTCCGGTGCTGTCGGATCTGCCGGTCGTGGGGCGGATCCTGTTCGCCCATGACGTCATCTTGTATTTCGGCATCGCCCTGACCGCCGCAGTCTGGGTGGTGCTGAAATTCACCCGTGCGGGGCTGGTCCTGCGGGCGGTGGGCGAAAACCACGAGGCCGCGCATGCGCTGGGCTACAAGGTCGTGCGCATCCGCACCCTGGCGATCCTGTTCGGCGGGGCCTGCGCCGGCATGGGCGGGGCCTATATCAGCCTCATCCGGGTGCCGCAGTGGACCGAGGGCATGACCGCAGGCGTCGGCTGGATCGCCCTTGCGCTGGTGGTCTTTGCCAGCTGGAAGCCCTGGCGGGCGCTTCTGGGTGCCTATCTTTTTGGCGGTGTGACGGTTGTGCAGCTTAATCTGCAGGCAGCAGGCGTTGCTATCCCGGTGGAATATCTGGCAATGTCGCCCTATCTGATCACCATTCTGGTGCTCGTCATCCTATCCGCCGACAAGAGCAGCGCGCCTGCGTCGCTCGGCCGGAGTTTTCACGCCTCCCGCTGATTTCGGGGGGCGTCGCATTGCCCGGGTGGCCTGGCTGCCGGAGCAATTGAGAAGATGTCCAGCTTTGGGGAAAACCGGAGCGGACCTGCTACAATGGAACCAACCAGGGGGAACCCATACCATGAAACTCACCACATTATTCGCCAGCGCCGCTGTCGCGCTGGGTCTGGCCGCCGGTGGCGCGCTGGCGCAGGACAAGACCAAGGTCGGATTTGTCTATGTCGGCCCCGTCGGCGATGGCGGCTGGACCTATGAGCACGATCAGGGCCGCAAGGCCGTGGCCGAGGAATTCGGCGATGCGGTCGAAACCGTCTATGTCGAGAACGTCGCCGAAGGCCCCGACGCCGAGCGCGTGATCACTCAGATGGCGCTGCAGGGCGCCGACCTGATCTTCACCACCTCCTTTGGCTACATGGATCCGACCATCAACGTGGCGGCGAAATTCCCGGATGTGAAATTCGAGCACGCTACCGGCTACAAACGCGCCGACAACGTCTCCACCTATTCCGCGCGGTTCTACGAGGGGCGCGCCGTGCAGGGCACCATCGCGGGCCATATGACCGAGAGCAACATCATCGGCTACATCGGCTCCTACCCGATCCCCGAAGTGATCCGCGGCATCAACTCGGCCTATATTCACGCCAAGAAAGTAAACCCCGACGTCGAGTTCAAGATCGTCTGGGCCTTCACCTGGTTTGACCCCGCCAAAGAAGCCGACGCGGCCAAGGTGCTGATCGAACAGGGCGCTGACGTGATCCTGCAGCACACCGATTCCACCGCGCCACAGGCCGCCGCACAGGCCGCGGGCAATGTGATCACCTTCGGTCAGGCCTCGGATATGGCGGAATACGGACCGATGCCGCGCGTCTCCTCGATCATCGACAACTGGGCCCCCTACTACATCGCGCGCACCAAGGCCGTGATCGACGGCACCTGGACCTCGACCGACACCTGGGACGGCATCGGCCCCGGCATGGTCGGCATCGGTGAGATCAGCGACGCGGTTCCGGCCGAGGTCAAAGCCGAAGCGCTGGCCCTGAAGGACGCGATGGCCGCGGGCGAGTACAACCCCTTCACCGGCCCGCTGAAAAAGCAGGACGGGTCCGATTTCCTCGCAGAAGGCGAAACAGCCGATGACGGCACCCTGGCCGGCATGAATTTCTACGTCGAAGGCATCGAAGGCTCCATCCCGGAGTAAATCCGCCTTGACTGAGATCCGAAAGACCCGCCCTCTCCGGCGGGTCTTTTCATGTCGGGGTCGCGCTTTTTAGGTCAATCACCCTGACCTATTGTTTCGCGCACGAAACATTGGGTCAAAAAGGCTGATACTTTTTGTGCCCGTTGCGCCGGGCGCGCACGCATATATCTATGGGGTGCGTCAGAATTTTCGCAGGTTTCACGCCCTGAAACCGCCCCCTGCGGCGGCCCCGAAAGACCGGCGGCGATCAGTCCCGAAACACCTTTGCCGCCAGCAGGACCCGCGTGGCGGCGGTGACGAAACACAAGGTCCCAAACAGCCAGGCCAGCGGCACGAACCCCGCAGGCCAGCAGCACAGCAGCACGAAAAACCCGATTGTCTCGGCGCCTTCCAGCAGGCCACCGGTGAAATAGAGCGTCTTTGTCCCGCGCGCATCCGTGCGCATCTGGCGTTTCTCCGCCAGCACCGCATAGCCGAGGAAGCTCGCGCCATTGGCATAAAAGCTGCACAGCAGCACCGCTCCCGCCAGCCCGTTTGCCGCCGGATCAAGGGCGACAAAGCCGAGCGGCACCGCGCCGTAGAAGGTGAAATCGCAGACAATATCGAGATAGCCGCCAAACTCGCTGGGCCGGTGGGCGCGGGCGATGGCGCCGTCCAGCCCATCGGCCAGACGCGAGGCCAGGAGCGGCAGCACAGCCCAACCCGGCGCGCCCAGCGCGATCATCGCGGCCGACAGCAGCCCCAGCGCCAGCCCGAACAGCGTGACCTGATTTGCGCTCACCCCGAGGGCTGCGAGGCGGGCGCCCTGTCGCTGCAGGACCGGATCAATGAGGGGGCGGATCTTGGCGTCGAACATGGGGTCCGATGTAGCCGGAAAACGCCGACAGATCCACTCACGTTGCCGCGTCTGAATGTGACAGACGGGCGCGAATACAGCGTTGCAAGCCACGCCATCTGCGTGCCACTCTGCGCCCATGACCCAGACCGCACGCCCCCCGCTTTCCACCCTTGATGGCCAGCCCATTGGTCGCTTTGCCTTTGGCTGCATGCAATTCGGAGGCCGCGCCGATGAAGCCGCCTCGGCGGCGATGTTCGCCGATTGCCGCGCGGCGGGCCTGCGCCATTTCGACACCGCCTATGTCTATACGAAGGGCGCCAGCGAAGAGATCCTCGGCCGTCTGATCGCCCCCGAGCGCGAGAGCCTCTTTGTGGCGACCAAGGTGGGCTATGCCGGCGGCGCGGGCGCTGCGAACATGCGGGCGCAATTCGACATCTGTCGTCAGCGTCTGGACCTCGACAGTGTCGATCTGCTGTATCTGCACCGCTTCGACCCGGAGACGCCCCTGGAGGAGACGCTGAGCTGCTTTGCCGAATTGAAGCAGCAGGGGCTGATCCGCCACATCGGCCTGTCGAATTTTGCCGCCTGGCAGGTGATGAAGGCGGTGGCACTGGCGGCGCGTCTCGGGTTGCAGATCGATGTGCTGCAACCGATGTATTCCTTGGTCAAACGTCAGGCCGAGGTGGAAATCCTGCCGATGTGCCAGGACCAGAACATTCTGCCGGTGCCCTATTCGCCGCTGGGTGGCGGCTTGCTGACCGGGAAATATGCCCGCGGCGGCGGCTCGGGCCGACTGGCCGAGGACGAACGCTACGCCACCCGCTACGGGCAGGCGTGGATGCATCACTGCGCCCGCGATCTGCTGGAGCTGGCCGAGGAGCTGGGAACCGAAGCTGCCACCCTTGCCGTGGCCTGGGCAGCCGCGCACCCGGCCCGCCCCGCACCGATCCTGTCGGCGCGCAGCTCCGAACAGCTGGCGCCGTCGCTTGCGGCCACCACCCTCGACATGACACCCGAGCTCTATGAGCGGATCGCCGCGCTGAGCCCGCGCCCGGCGCCCGCGACGGACCGGCTGGAGGAAGCATGATCGATTTCCTCGTTGTCGGCGGCGGCGTTGCAGGCATCGGGGCGGCGGCGCATCTGTCGGAGCTTGGCTCTGTGCTGGTGCTGGAACGCGAGGCGTCGCTCGGCTATCACGCCTCCGGCCGGTCGGCCGCAATGTTCGAAGAAGGCTACGGCCCGCCCGCAATCAAGGCGCTGTCGCGGGCCAGCCGTTCGTTTTTTGAAACCCCCGGCGCCGGGCGCGAGACCTATCTCAGCCCGCGCGGACTGATGCTGCTGGGCAAGGCCGATGAACGCGCAGACTTCGAGGCCGATCTTGCCGAGATGGGTCTGCAGGAGATTTCGGTCGAACAGGCCCAGGCCCGGGTGCCGATCCTGAACCCGGATGTGCTGCGCCACGCCGCCATTCATGAGACGGCCACCGATATCGACACCGACCGGCTGATGCTCGATTGGACCAAGGTCCTGCGTCAGGCCGGTGGCGAGATCCGGCTGCGCCAGGAGGTCAAAGCCATCACCCGCAGCGCGGCGGGCTGGCGGGCAGACACCGGCGACGCGGTGTATGAGGCGCGCCAGATCGTCAATGCCGCCGGGGCCTGGGCGGATGTGGTGGCGGAGCTGGCGGATGTGGCGCCGGTCGGCCTGCAGCCCAGACGCCGGTCGATGGCGCAGCTGCCGGCCCCCGGCGGGCTGGACGTCCGGGCGTGGCCGATGCTGATGGGGGTCAACGAGGGATGGTATGCCAAACCGCAGGCGGGCAAGCTGTTGGTCTCGCCCGCCGATGCCGACCCGGTTGCGCCACAGGACGCATGGGCCGACGATCTGGTTCTGGCCACAGGCCTCGCGCGCTATGAGGAAATGGTGACCACCCCCGTGACACGGCTGGAGACCAGCTGGGCGGGGCTGCGCAGTTTTGCCCCCGACGGGGTGCCGGTGTTTGGCGCCGCGCCTGCGGCACCGGGGTTCTGGTGGTATGCAGGTCAGGGCGGGTATGGGTTCCAGAGCGCCCCGGCCTCTGCCCGGATGCTGCGCGATCTGGTGGCAGGACGCGCGCCCGACCTCGATCCCGAAACGGTAGCGGCGCTCTCCCCCGCGCGGTTTTCCTGATGCCGTATCGCTCCGTACCTGGACAGGCGTCTGTTGCCGAAAACACCGCAGGCGGCAAGCTGTTCGCCCCCTCGGCGGCGCGCAATCTGCCATCGCTTCTGGAGGTGGTGACCGCCCATGCCCCGGCGCGGGGGCGCGCGCTGGAAATTGCCAGCGGCACCGGCCAGCATGTGGTTGGTCTGGCGCGGGCCCTGCCGCAAATCGACTGGCAGCCCAGCGACATCGACGCGACCCGCCGCGCCAGTATTGACGCCCATGTGAGCGAGGCGGCCTTGGGCAATGTGTCGCTGGCGGCGGCGGTTGATGCGACATCCGATGGCTGGGGGGCGCTGATTGGCCCCTTTGATCTGCTCCTGCTGGCCAACCTGCTGCACCTGATCAGCGCCGCCGAGGCCGAAACCCTGCTTGGCGAAAGCGCGCGCGCCCTGACGCCCGGCCGCCCGATGGTGATCTACGGCCCCTTCCGCCGCGAGGGCCGCCTGACGAGCACCGGAGACCAGAGGTTCGATGCGGCCTTGCGCGCGCATGACCCGGAGATCGGCTACAAGGATGTGGCAGAGATCACCAACCGGGCCGCCATATGCGGGCTTGAGCTGACGGCGCAGATCGACATGCCTGCCAATAACCTCTGCCTGATCCTGTCGCGCACATGAGCTGTGCAGAAAAGTAACCGATTTATGACAAATCCCCCCTCGAAATCGGCCGGGGGTGTGCCTATTTCTGCATCACAATAAAAAGCCGAGTTTCCCAAATGTTCAAGATCGCCCGTCATGGTGCCGCCACAATCGCGGCCCCCGTCCTTGTTTCCTTCCTTGTTTGCCTGTCGCTTGCCTCTGCGCTGATCCCGACACCGGCACTGGCGCAAAATGGTTTCCTGCAGAGCCTCGATTTCGACGGCGATGGTATCGTCACCATCGAAGAGGCCATGGCCTCGCGCAATTCGCAGTTTCCCGGCGGTGATCTCGATGGCGACGAGTATCTGAATGCGACAGAGTTCGACGCGCTGCTGCAGGCCACCCGCGCCCGCTTTACCGATCTGGGGCAGAAATATCAGCCGCACCAGGCCAGCCCCGGACGGATCGACGCCTTCACCTTTTCCGACAGCGATGCGGATGGCGTGATTTCACGGCAGGAGTATTTTCGCAGTTCCGCCCGGTTTGCCCGCAGTCTGGACCGGGATGGCGACGGCACCATCAGCCCCGGCGACGTTACCCACTGAAGGCCCGGCTGGCGATCTCTGCCGCCTCAAACGTCGGACCGGATTGCCGCCAGACAGCTGTCAGGAAACCGATACCGCAGGAGAGCCCGGCGCGGCGCCTGTTCGTTCGCTCTTGACCTGCGCGTAGGTCAGATCCAGTGCCGCGTCAAAGGCCTCCGGCTCCATGACCTCTGACACGCCGATCCGAATGGCCACCTCTTCGCTGCCGAGATCCGAGATATAGCGCACGAGCATCTTGCGAATTTGCTCTCCGAGTTCGTAGCTCTCGTAGGAGCGCCAGCCCGCCAGGCTGATGAGGAAATCCTCTCCCCCCAGCCGATAGAGCCGTTCACGGGCGCTGAGCATCGGAATGATCCCGGCGGCGGCGCCGGTCAGAATCTGGTCGGCGTGATAGGCCTGTCCCCGCTCGCGCAAGGCCATCAACCCGTCAACGCGGATCAGGATCAACCCGACGGGGGCCAATTTCTGAATCTGCTGGATGTCGCGCTCCAGCCGGGCGCGGGTAAAGGCGCGGGTCTGGACGTCGCGCCCCTGATCCTGATCCAGCTTGGAGCGCAGCGAGAGCATCTCGCCTTCGGCCAGCCAAAGATACAGCGCCGAGATCGTACTGGCGCCAAACAGCCGCGCGGCATTTCCCACATCGCCTTGGTACAAGACGATCATCGGCACCAGGATCACCAGGCCCAGCCGCGCGGGCCCGGTCTGCGTCTCGGCCCCGAGGAACCGCAGCCCGACCAGCGCCGGAAACAGCCAGATTGCACCCGGAACACCAAGATAGGCCGTGGACAGCAGGACCGCCATCGTGATCGCCGCCGCCACCCCCGACAGGGGCACCACCGGTATCCGGCCAAAGATCTTCACGCCGGAATTGACCAGCAGGATGGTGGCAAGCACGATCAGGGCGACCATCAGACCCCAATGTGCGAACACGGCCCCTTTGACCGCAAAGGCCGCGAGCATCACCACACATGACAGGCGGATGATCAATTCCAGCCGACGTGGCGGCAGGCGCCCAAATACGTTCAAGAAATTATTCACGGTCTCAATTTCCCCGGACAATCGCCGGACTTTCAAAGCGCCCTACACATGTAACTATTATTATGTATGGCTCCGCCACCGCCAAACAAAAAATGCACCCCGGATGGTCCGGAGTGCATGCAAACAAGGGTGACCCGACGTCGCCTGCCGCTCGGCAGCCCCCCGGGAAGGTCGCCCGACAGGGGAGAGACCGGCAAAGAGAGCCTCAGCCGTCCTTGCGGATGGTTTCGTTCTTCGGATCATAGGGGCTGTCGCAGGTCACCACCGCATCCCACAGCTTGTTCTGGATCCGCACCTTGAGCCGGGTGCCTTCGACCGCATGGTCGGGCGTGACATAGCCCATGCCGATGGATTTTTCGAAGGCCACCGAATAGCCCCCCGAGGTCAGCCGGCCGACCCGGGTTTCGCCGTCCTCGGTATAGAGCGCCTCGCGGCCCCAGGGATCGGCATCGTCAGGCCCGTCGATCAGCAGGGTGCAGCATTTGACCCGCACGCCGGTCTCTTCCAGTTTGGCCTTGCCGTGAAAGTCCTTGCCGAGATCGACAAACCGCGGCAGATCGGCCTCCAGCGGGGTGGCATCGCGGCCCAGTTCATTGCCGAAGGCGCGGTAGGATTTTTCCTGCCGCAGCCAGTTCTGGGCCCGGGCACCGACGAGTTTCATACCGTGTTTCTCGCCTGCTTTTTCCAGCAGATCAAAGAGATAGTTCTGCATCTCCATCGGGTGGTGCAGCTCCCAGCCCAATTCGCCGGTATAGGCGACGCGGATCGCGTTGACCGGGCACATGCCCAGCTCGATCTGGCGGGCCGAGAGCCAGGGGAAACGTTTGTTCGACAGCGCCGTTTCCGGGTCGGCGTCCCGGATCACCTCTTTCAGCACATCGCGCGATTTTGGCCCGGCAATGGCAAAGACGCCCCATTGGGTGGTCACGTCCTGCAGCTCGATCCGGCCGAATTCGGCCTCTTTGTCCTCGATCGCCTTTTTCAGGTAGTCGGCGTCATATTCGCTCCAGGCCCCGGCGGAGACGAGGTAGTATTCGTCCTCCTTCAGGCGCACGATGGTATATTCGGTGCGGGTGGTGCCATGGGCCGTCAGCGCGTAGGTCAGGTTGATCCGGCCAATTTTGGGCAGCTTGTTGCAGGTGAACCAATCGAGGAACGCCGTGGCCCCGGCACCTTTGACGATATGTTTGGTAAAGGCGGTGGCATCCACCAGCCCGACGCCCTCGCGGATCGCGCGGGCCTCCTCGACGGCGTATTTCCACCAGCCGCCACGCCGGAAGGACCGGGCGTCATGGTCGAAATGTTCCGGCGCATCGACGGGGCCGTAGTAGTTCGGCCGTTCCCAGCCGTTCACCCAGCCAAATTGCGCGCCGCGCGCGGCCTGGCGGTCAAAGGCGGGCGCGGTGCGCAGCGGCCGCGCCGCCGGGCGTTCTTCGTCCGGGTGGTGCAGGATATAGACGTGATCGTAGCATTCTTCGTTCTTGCGCGCCGCGAATTCCGTGGTCATCCAGCTGGAGGAGTAGCGTTTCGGGTCAAGCGAGGCCATGTCGATCTCGGCTTCGCCCTCGACCATCAGCTGCGCCAGATAATAGCCCGTGCCGCCCGCCGCCGTGATCCCGAAGGAAAAGCCCTCGGCCAGCCACATGTTGCGCAAGCCCGGCGCCGGGCCCACCAGCGGGTTGCCGTCGGGCGTGTAGCAGATCGGGCCGTTGAAATCATCCTTCAGGCCGCTTTTCTCGCAGGAGGGAATGCGGTGGATCATCGCCATATACTGATCTTCGATGCGCTCCAGATCGAGCGGGAAGAGGTCGGCGCGGAAACTGTCCGGCACCCCGTATTCAAAGCAGGCAGGCGCGTTTTTCTCATAGACGCCGAGAATCCAGCCGCCGCGTTCCTCGCGCACATAGGACTGCGCATCAGCGTCGCGGATCACCGGATGTTCGGGCCTGCCTGCGTCGCGGTATTGCTGCAGCGCAGGATCCACATCGGTGACGATGAACTGATGCTCGACCGGGATCGCGGGCATCTTGATGCCAAGCATCTTTGCGGTGCGCTGCGCGTGGTTGCCGGAGGCGGTGACCACATGTTCGGCGGTGATCACGATCTGCTCGTCCGAGGGCACCAGGTTGCCGCCCTTTTCCACCATCTTGGTGCAGGTGACCTCCCAATGGCTGCCGGTCCAGTGGAACCCGTCGGCCTGCCATTTGCGTTCGATCATGGCGCCGTGCTGACGGGCGCCCTTGGCCATGGCCTGGGTCACATCGGCGGGATTGATATAGCCGTCGGTGTGGTGGTAGAGCGCGCCCTTCAGATCGGAGGTATTGATCAGCGGCCAGCGTTCCTTGATCTCGTCCGGGGTCATCCACTGATAGGGCACGCCGCAGGTTTCCGCCGTCGCGGCATAGAGCATGTATTCGTCCATACGCGCGTCGGTCTGCGCCATCCGCAGGTTGCCCACCACCGCAAAGCCCGCGTTGAGGCCGGTTTCGGCCTCCAGCGTCTTGTAGAACTCCACCGAGTATTTGTGGATATGGGTGGTCGCATAGGACATGTTGAAGAGCGGCAGCAGGCCGGCCGCATGCCAGGTGGAGCCGGAGGTCAGCTCGTCACGCTCAATCAGCATGACGTCATCCCAACCGGCTTTGGCCAGATGATATGCGATCGAGGTTCCGATGGCACCGCCACCGACGATCAACGCTTTGACTTGGGTTTTCATACGCCCGCTCTCCGAGATCACTGATTCACGATTGAATTGGTTATGACCGAGACTGCGACAAGGCGCGAAAGCAGGCCGACGCAAAAAATGACAAAACCGACCTTGCGTCGGCTTTCACAGGCAATACTGCGATTTTGTGCGGGAGCCTGTGGGCGCGGGGGCCGTGGCGCAAAGGGGCCGGGGGTCGGGCGCGCAAGGGGGCGGGGGCCGTTGGGCAAGGGGCCGGGGGCCGTGGGGCAAGAGAGCGGCGGCCAGCCGCCGCCGCAGAGCTGCCTAGCAACTCAGCACATTGTTGCGGCGCACGCAGGGCGTCTGGCGCGGCGCGTCTTCCTCCGCGCCCCGGTCCTGAGCTGCCGCATCCGGGGGGACCGTCCGGGTCGCGACGGGCGTCGGCAGCAAGGCGATCTCGTCCCGGTCCGGCTCCAGCCCCAGCAGGCTGGCCCGCGCCGCCGCCAGCCCACGTGCGGCCATCAGCGCGAGATCGAGAGGGGTGGTCATCTGAGAATCGGACACCGCCACCTGCAGGCCGCCCGCTGCATCCGGGACCACCCGAAGCTGATCCTCACCGCGCAGCCGGCGTTGCACGGTGCCGAGATAGGCCTGCGGCGCATAGTCCCGCAGTGTCGCACCGGCGGCGCGGGACTGCATGTCATAGTCGACACCGATCACCACGGCACCGCACATCAGCACGAAACCATAGAGCCTGATCAGCCCGATAAACCGTCTTATCAAGAACATCTGCCCGCCCGGCTCCTTTTGCCATCGTCCTGACCGAAGCTGCGCAGCAGTTTGGGCAGAACTATGACCATGGGGCGAAAAACTCCGGGCAGCCGGGCGCGGCTGCCCGGCTGTTCTACAGGATCTTGCCGGGGTTCAGGATATTGTCCGGGTCCAGCGCCGCCTTGAGCGCCGCCATGAAACGGGTGGTTTCGCCCAGTTCGCGCTGCAGATAGGGCCGCTTGCCCTGCCCTATGCCGTGTTCGCCGGTGCAGGTGCCCTCCATCGAGATCGCCAGCTCGTTCAGCCAGCTCACATAGGCCTCTGCCTTGCTCCGTTCCTCGGCGCTTTCCATGTCGATCAGCAGCAGCGCGT
This sequence comes from Alphaproteobacteria bacterium MedPE-SWcel, assembly GCA_001874255.1. Classification (GTDB taxonomy): domain Bacteria; phylum Pseudomonadota; class Alphaproteobacteria; order Rhodobacterales; family Rhodobacteraceae; genus Epibacterium. Next base: position 108,052 of record MPDC01000007.1, on the reverse strand, counting down.
GAAAATTGCCGTCACCCACATGGCCCACGATCGGCGCCAGCAGCCCCATCTCTTCGGCCTTGGCGCGGGCGGTCGACACACAGTCCGCCAGCCGCGAGATCGGCACGCAGACATCGGTCGAGATCCCCTTGGCCCCCGGCCGCAACCCGAGACAGGCCCAATACATGTCATGCCGCGCCTGCCAGAGCTTGTTGCGCTCCTCCGCCGTGGAGGTCGCCGCGATGTCGAAGCCGCCAAAGTCCCCGGCGATCTGCGCGAAGGTTTGCGCCTGCTCCACCACGGAGGCGTCAGAGCTGTGGAACTCCAGCAGCAGCAACGGCACCTCGGGCAGTTCCAGGCCGGAATGCTGATTGGCGGCGCGCACGCTCAGTTCGTCCAGCAATTCGATCCGGGCGACGGGAATGCCGTATTGAATGGTCATCATCACCGCGCGGCAGGCGTCATCGACGCTGCGGAACGAGCAGCGGGCAGAGCGGATCGCCTCCGGGATGCCCTGCAGACGCAGGGTGATTTCGGTGATCAGACCCAGCGTGCCTTCGGAGCCCACCAAGAGCCGCGTCATGTCATAGCCCGCCGAGGATTTCCTGGCCCGCGACGCGGTGCGGATCACGGTGCCGTCGGCCATCACCGCCTCCAGGCTCAGCACGTTGTCTTTCATGGTGCCATAGCGGACCGCGTTGGTGCCCGAGGCGCGGGTCGCCGCCATGCCCCCGAGCGAGGCATTGGCGCCGGGATCAATGGGAAAGAACAGGCCCTGATCGCGCAGGTAGGTATTGAGCTGCTCGCGCGTGACGCCGGGCTGCACCACCACATCCAGATCGTCCTGATGCAGCGCCACAATGGCGTCCATCCGCATCATGTCGACACAGATGCCCCCCGCCGGCGCATTCACATGCCCCTCGAGCGAGGTGCCGGTGCCAAAGGCAATGACCGGCACGGCCAGATCGGCACAGATCTTGACAATATCAGCCACCTCTTCGGTCGAGGTAGGAAAGACCACCGCATCCGGCGCCTGGGTTTCAATCCAGGTGGTGGTGTGGCCATGTTGCTCCCGCAGGGCCTGACCGGTCTGCAGCCGGTCTCCGAACTGCGCGGCCAGCCGCGCGACGGCCGCTTTGATACCGGTTTCGTTGCGGGGCATGGTGGTGGCCTGAACCATGGTGGTCTCTCTCCCAAATGCGGTGCCGGCCCAAATGCGGTGCCGGTCTGCAGGCAAATCATTTGCCTTGTTAACGGCAGACTGCGCCGCACCCTAGGCCCGGCCCGTCCGGACCGCAAGGCCCGCAGCCCCCGAGGCCAAGATGCGCAGGTGCCGCCCTGCTGCGGCCCTCACCCCGCGCCATCCCTCGCCGCAAACCGGCCCCGCCGCGCCTCACGCAGGCCCCGCCGCGCTCCAGACAGACCCGCGCCCGGTCACTCTCCGAGTGCGATCCCCTCGCGCCGGGGATCTGCGGCCCCCTTCAGCGTCTCGCCGATCTCGATCGCATGCAGACCGGAGTTGAGATCGCGTATGTTCACCTCATATCCCAGCGCCATCAGCGGCTCTGCCAGTGCTTCGGCCTCGGTCCCGGCCTCCAGATCGTAGGTGCCGAACCGGTTCACCGCATGAGGCAGGGACAGCGCCTCCTGCAGGTTCAGCCCCCAATCCGCCCAGGCGACAATGGCCGTCGCCACATAGCCGATGATCCGGCTCCCACCGGGAGAGCCGATGGCCAGCACCGGCGCCCCATCCTGCAGGACAATGGTCGGAGACATCGACGACCGGGGCCGTTTCCCCGGCTCCAGCCGGTTGGCAATCGGCACCCCCTCCACATGGCTGCGAAACGAGAAATCCGTCAGCTCATTGTTCAGCAGGAAGCCGTTGGTCATCAGCCGGGAGCCAAAGCCGTTCTCGATCGTGGTGGTCATCGACAGCACATCGCCGTAGCGATCGACAATGGAGATATGCGACGTGGAGGGGAATTCGAGGCTCTCGTCATCTGCCAGGATCAGCGCGTGATCAAAGGTCGGCCTGCCCGCAGTGACGGCCTCGAGCGCCTGATCGCCCTGCAGCAGTCCGGCACGATCCGCCAGATACTCCGGGTCGACCAGACCGGCGGTGGGCACCGGCACGTAGTCGCTGTCGGCCATGTAGCGCCCCCGGTCGGCAAAGGCGAGACGCGAGGCGTCACCGATCAGCCGCCAGCTGGCCGGGTTCTCCGCCCCCAGCGCCGCCAGATCATATGACCCCAGCATGCCGAGGATCTGCCCCACGGTGAGGGCGCCCGAGGAGGGGGGCCCCATGCCGCAGGCCTCGAAAGCGCGGTAGCTGGCGCAGACCGCAGGCCGCTCCCTGACCTGATAGAGCGCCAGATCCATTGCCGACAGCACCCCCGGATTGCCCGCCGCCGACTGAACCGTGCGCAGGATATCGGCCGCAATCGGGCCGCTGTAGAAGGCGTCCGCGCCCTCCTGCACCATGGCCCGCAGCACCTTCGCATAGGCGGTGTTGGTGATCACCTCGCCCGGCTCGAGCGGCTGGCCCTCCGGCAGGAAATAGGCGGCCGTGGCCGGGAACCGGGCCAGACGCTCGGCGTCATTGGCGATCGATCCGGCCATCCGTGGCGAAACTGCGAACCCCGTTTCGGCCAGATCGATGGCATCCGCGAACAGCGTGCCCCAAGTCGCGCGCCCCCATTTGCGATGCGCCGCCTCCAGCAAGGCAGGCGTGCCCGGCGTGCCGACAGACCGCCCCCCGACCACCGCGTCGAAGAACCCCAGCGGTGCGCCGTCCTCGTCCTGAAACAGCCGCGGGGTGGCCGCCAGCGGCGCGGTCTCTCTGGCGTCCAGCGTCGTCAATTCGCCCGTCGCGGCCTCGTAATAGACCAGAAAGGCACCCCCGCCGAGGCCGGAGGATTGCGGCTCCACCAGCCCCAGAACGGTCTGAACCGCGATCATCGCATCGGCTGCGGACCCTCCGGCGCGCAACACCCGCGCGCCCGCCTCGACGGCGAGGGGGTTGGCGGCGGCGACCATCCAGTCCTCGGCCTCGACCGGGATGCCCGCATCACGAGCCGCCATTGACGCGGCGGCCGCCTCGGACAGGGTGAGACCTGCCGGTTCGATCGCGATTTCGGGCGCCACCGCATCCGCGACCTGTTGCGCAGCGGCAGTGCTGACCAGGCCGCCCAAGCCACCCAGTCCACTCAGGCCGACAAGAGCCACCAAGGCGGCTCCGCTTTTCCAGAATGATGCCATGTCTTCCTCCCTGTCTGACCGCTGCGTCCACGGACCCGCTCTGCCTGCCTGTCCCGTCGGCCTGCCCCGCCTGCCTGTCCTGCCTGCCGACCAGAGGAGCAATCCGCCCCTACAGCATCGAGGGCACCACCTGATCCGGCGGACGATGCCCGTCTTCGAATGTCTTGATATTCAACAATACTTTTTCGCCCATCTCGATCCGCCCCTCCAGAGTGGCGGACCCCATATGCGGCAGCAACACCACGTTGGCCAATTCGCGCAGGCGCGGGTTGATGGTGGTGCCATGTTCATAAACATCAAGCCCCGCCCCGGCGATTTCCCCGGCCCGCAGGCCGCGCGTCAGGGCGTTCTCGTCGATCACTTCGCCGCGAGAGGTATTCACGATCACCGCCTCGGGTTTCAACAGCTTGAGCCGCCGGGCATTCATCAAATGGAAGGTCGAGGGCGTCGAGGGGCAATGCACCGAGATCACATCCATCCGCGCCACCATCTGGTCGAGGCTTTCCCACCAGGTGGCCTCCAGCGCCTCCTCGACCTCCGGGCGCAACCGGCGGCGGTTGTTGTAATGGACCTGCATGCCAAAGGCGCGCGCCCGCCGGGCCACGGCCTGACCGATGCGCCCCATGCCGAGAATCCCCAACCGACGCCCCGCCAGACGCCCCCCCAGCAAGGCGGTCGGCGCCCAGCCATCCCATTCGCCCTTTTGCATGACGGCGAGACCTTCGGGGATGCGGCGCACCACGGCCATGATCAGCGCCATCGTCATATCGGCGGTGTCATCGGTCAGAACGCCGGGCGTGTTCGACACCAGAATGCCGCGCTGGCGGGCTGTGGCAACGTCGATATTGTCCACCCCCGCGCCGTAATTTGCGATCAGCCGCAAACGCTCGCCTGATTGGCCAAGCAGGGCCGCGTCGATGGTATCGGTGACCGTGGGCACCAGCACATCGGTTTCTTTCATGGCGGCGGCGAGTTCGGCGCGGGTCATCGGCGTGTCATCGCTGCGCAGCCGCACGTCAAACAATTCGCTGAGGCGGGTTTCCACCGGCTCCGGCAACCGTCGCGTAACAACAACACTCAGGCGGTCTCTGGGCACTTGCCTACTCCCTCGGCTATGCAAATCTATCTGTTCCATGGCATCGTGTCGCAAGATAATTGCGGGCACAAGCACCCTTCCACCCCGGCAGCCAATGCAGTATTGGGATCTTCGGGATCAGAGGGCGTCAGCGTCATAAAAACAAGGTGTCCGTGACAAGAATGAGCAGACAGGCCGTGCAAAAAAGAACAGGTACCTCCCGCCGCAACCGCGGTATCCCGCGTGCTGTGGCAGGCGCCGTGCTGCTGCTGAGTCTCGCGCTGTGTCTGGCGGCATCTCCGGGGACCGGGGTGGCGGCGCAGGAGATGCCGGAGCCAGAACGCGGGCCGGTGACCAACCTGCCGCTGCCCCGGTTTGTCTCGATGAAGGCCTCCGAAGGCAACGTGCGCCGGGGCCCGTCGCTGACCCACCGGATTGACTGGGTGTTCAAGCGGCGCGGCATGCCGTTGGAAATCACCGCAGAATATGGCCATTGGCGCCGGGTCCGGGACCGCGATGGCGCCGGCGGCTGGGTGCATTACGCGCTGTTGAGCGGCATCCGCACGGTCCTGATCGAAGAGGACATGCTGCGCGTCCGGTCCCGCCCGGAGGAAACCGCCCCCGTGATCGCCGCCTTTGAACTGGGCGTGGTCGCGCACCTGGGCGCCTGCGAAATCAACTGGTGCGAGATCACCGCAGGCGGGCACCACGGCTGGGCGCCGAAGCAAAAGCTCTGGGGTGTTGGGGCGCAAGAGCTGCGCGAATAGGACATCCCGACAAGCCCTGTCGCCGACCCTGTCCCCGCCCCTGTCCCCGTCCCTGTCGCCGCCGCAACCGAGGCCATTGGCGCCGCCGGGACGGGGAAATCCGCTCAAGGATAGTCAAATCCCAAAAAACTTGCCGCGTCTGGGCGTGGAAAACCGACCGAGACAATTGCCTTGCGCAATCCTGTGGTCTAGGAGAGGCGTGTAGACATCACGCAATTCCGGCTTCGAGCGTTCCCCACCTCGGACCGGGCCCCTGGGTGGCGCGGCCCAAGCGCCGCAGAAATGACGCAACACCAACTTCCGTATTCGCAGAAAGGTTGTGGAACATGGCAGAACATTCAACGCCGGACATATTGTATACCATCGTAGACGAAGCGCCCGAGCTGGCCTCGGCGTCCTTCCTGCCGATCATTCGCAAATTTGCTGAGGCCGCAGGCGTCTCCGTCGGCACCAAGGACATTTCTCTGGCGGCCCGGATCCTCGCGACCTTTCCCGAGGCCCTGACCGAAGACCAGCGCCAAAGCGACGATCTGGCCGCATTGGGCGAGCTGGTAAAGACCCCGGACGCCAATGTGATCAAATTGCCGAACGTCTCGGCATCGGTACCGCAGCTGGTGGCCGCAGTGACCGAGCTGCAGGGTCAGGGATACGCCCTGCCCGACTATCCCGAAGCGCCGTCCACGGATGCCGAAAAGGCGATCCGCGCCCGCTACGACGCGATCAAAGGGTCCGCGGTGAACCCGGTCCTGCGAGAAGGCAACTCTGACCGCCGCGCCGCCAAAGCGGTGAAGAACTATGCCCGGAACAATCCGCATTCGATGGGGAAATGGGCTGGCGACAGCAAGACCAAAGTCTCGTCCATGCCGGGCAATGATTTCTACGCCAACGAGAAATCCGCGACCCTGACAGCGGCACAGGCCGGAGATGCCAAGATCGAATTCATCGGCAAAGACGGCGCGGTCTCCGTGTTGAAAGACGGCTGGCCCCTGGCCGAAGGCACCGTCACCGATGCCACCTTCCTGTCGGTCAAGGCGCTGTCGGCCTTCCTCGAGACCGCGATCGAGGACACAAAATCCGACGGCACCATGTTCTCGATCCACATGAAGGCCACGATGATGAAGGTCTCTGACCCCATTATCTTCGGCTATGCCGTCAAGGCCTGGCTGAAGCCGGTCTTCGAGACATATGCCAGCGAATTGAAGGCCTTGGGCGTGAGCGCGAATTCCGGCATGGGTGACCTGCTGGAGCGCGTGAAGGACTCGCCCGAGATCCTTGCCGCCATCGATGCGGTCCGGGCCGAACGCCCCGAGATGTATATGGTCGACAGCGACAAGGGCATCACCAACCTGCATGTGCCCTCCGATGTGATCATCGATGCCTCCATGCCTGCGGTGATCCGCGCCGGCGGCAAGGGGTGGGATTCCAAAGGCAACAAAGGGGACGTGAACTGCGTCATCCCCGACAATTGCTATGCCACGGTCTATGACGAGAGCATCAATTTCTTCAAAGCCAATGGCGCGCTGGATGTGACCACGGCGGGCTCTGTCGCCAACGTTGGCCTGATGGCCCAGAAGGCGGAGGAATACGGCTCGCATCCCACCACCTTCGAAGCCCCCGCAGACGGCACCATCCGCATCGTTCTGGCCAATGGCGAGACATTGCATTCCCACGACGTCGAGGCCGGTGACATCTGGCGCGCCTGCACCGTCAAGAAGGCGCCGATCGAGAACTGGATCCAACTGGCGCTGGACCGTCAGCGCCTGACCGGATCCGAAGCGATCTTCTGGCTCGATGCCAACCGCGCCCATGACGCGGAGCTGATCAACTACGTGGTCCCCGCGCTGGAAGCCGCTGGTGTTGCTGACAAATTCCTGATCATGGCGCCACGCGAAGCGACCCGTCAGAGCCTCGAGACGATCACCGCAGGCAAGGACAGCATCGCCATCACCGGCAATGTGCTGCGGGACTACCTGACCGATCTGTTCCCGATTCTGGAACTGGGCACCTCGGCCAAGATGCTGTCGATCGTGAAGCTGATGAACGGCGGCGGATTGTTTGAAACCGGCGCCGGTGGCTCCGCCCCCAAGCACGTGCAGCAATTGGTGGAAGAAAACCACCTGCGCTGGGATTCCATGGGCGAGTTCTGCGCCCTCGGCGAGAGCTTGAACTTCCTCGCGGACGTCAAGGGCAACGCCAAGGCGGGTGTGCTCGGCGCCGCAGCCGAAGTCGCGACCCAAGGCATTCTCGACAACAACAAATCGCCCTCGCGCAAGGTCGGCGAGCCGGACAACCGCGACAGCCACTACTGGTTTGCCCGCTACTGGGCCGAGGCCCTCGCCGCCCAGAGCGACGATGCGGATCTGGCGGCCCATTTCGCTCCGATTGCGGCGGCATTGGCCTCCAGCGAAGCGGCCATCCTGTCGGAACTGGCGGCGGCTCAGGGCAAACCTGCCGACATCGGCGGATATTACCACCCGTCGGTCGCGAAAAAATCCGAAGTGATGCGGCCCTCTGCCACGTTGAATGGGATCATCGGCTAAACGCCACCCGGTTCAGTCAGATCCGAAAAACGCCCGGTTCCGCCGGGCGTTTTTTATTCATGAATTACGGTTGGACCACCCTCTTCCTGCTCGAAGGCACCAAGAGACAAGGCGACTACGCCAGCTCTGACTCTGGTCCAAAGGCCCGTCTGCGTCAGAGAACACATTGAAAAAACGGCGTCTGTAAATCACCCATTAGCGTTTTTGCGAGAAACTGAAAGCCAACCTTAAACCCAAAGAGCACACATCATCATGCCAGCCGTTTTTTATGGATTGTCCACCAGAATTTACGCCATCGTTGCGTTGGCTCTGATCGTGGCATCCTCTCTTACCATTTTCATGCTGAACAGTTCCACAAAACAAGCTTACGAGCAGCGCAACGATGAAATGCACAAGATCACCGATACCTCGATCAGCCTGCTCGATGATCTGAACCTCCGCGTCGAAGCGGGTGAAATGACCCTGGAGGCCGCCCAGACAGAAGGACGCCGCCTGCTCGAAGTCATCCGTTTCTCCGGAAGCGGCTACATGTTTGCCTTCGACCTCGACGGGACCATGCGAGCCCACCCTTTCAAACCGGAATGGATCGGTGAAAACCAGATCGAAGTCGAGGATGTGACCGGCATCAAGATCTTCCAGGAATTCCTGAATGGCATCACCGAGACCGGCGTGTCGCGCATTACCTATTATTTCAACAACCCCAAGACCGAGGCCATCGAACCAAAGATCGGCTATGCCCTGTTCTATGAACCCTGGGGATGGGTTGTTGGAACCGGCTCCTATGTGGATGATATCGAAAACGCGCTTGGCACCCTGCGTCTCGCGGCGGTCGTCGGCCTGGGCATTGGCGTCGTCTTGATGACGCTTGCCTCGTCATTGATCATCCGCAACACGCTGCCGCCGTTGAATGCGCTGCAGGCCCGTATGACCTCCATGTCCGACGGCGACCTCGACAGCGAAGTCCCCAGCCTGAAAGACCGCAGTGAAGTCGGCCGTATGGCACAGGCGGTGGCAAATTTCCGCGATGGCCTTCAGATGCAGGCCGCGATGGAACAAGACGCCCGGACCAAGGACGAGGATCGCCAACGCGTTGTCGCCATCCTCAGCCAGCGGCTGGCCAAATTCGCGGCCGGCGACCTCACGGTACGTGTCGAGGACGACATGCCCGAAGAGTTCCGCCAGGTGGCCGAGGACTTTAACGCAACCGTGACCCAGATTTCCGACCTCATGCGCAAGATGATTGCCGGAGTGGTCCAGATCGAACAGGAAAGCGGTTCGTTGGACGCCTCCTCCCGCGAGTTGGGCATGCGCACTGAAACGCAGGCTGCGTCGCTGGAAGAGACCTCTGCGGCCCTCACGGAACTGTCGACCTCGGTCAAGAACTCGGCAGACGAAAGCCGCGCAGCCTCCGACCGGGTGAAACAGGCAAGTGAGCGCACGGAACGTGGTGCTCAGGTGGTGAAACGCACCATTGATGCAATGATGGGGATCGAAGAAAGCTCTCAGAAGATTTCCAGCATTACCTCGCTGATCGACGATATTTCCTTCCAGACCAGCCTTCTGGCCCTGAACGCAGGGGTCGAGGCCGCGCGGGCGGGCGAAGCCGGCCGCGGCTTTGCCGTGGTCGCAGGAGAAGTGCGCGCGCTGGCCGGGAAATCCTCGGATGCGGCCCGCGAGATCGCCGAATTGATCACCAATGCCAGCCGCGAGGTCGAGACCGGAGTGGCCCTGGCACGGGATTCCGGCGCTGCGCTGGACGAAATCAACGGCCATATCGCGGCAATCAGCCAGACGGTCACCGCATTGGCCGAAGCCGCGCGCGAGCAATCCACCAGCCTGTCGGAAATCACGTCAGCTGCCGATCAACTGGATCAGGTGACGCAGCAAAACGCGGCGATGTTCGAGGAAACCTCGGCAACGACCCAACGCCTGCGCGACGAGGCGGACGTGCTGGCCCGCAACGCCCGTCAGTTCCAGGTGGACAGCCGCGACAAAGCGAACCTCCAGCGCGCCTCCTGAACCGGGGCATCGGCGCTCTTGCCGGATGCCTGTGGCCGCCCGCATCCCCTGCGGGCGGCCACAGGCTTGCCACCGGCGGTGGATCTTGCAACCGGCGGCGGACCGGTTGGAACCGGCCGCTCTGGCATCTCGGCGCCTTTGCGGCGCCCAGCTGAGGGGCGGCACGTCGCCAGCGCGCGTCCTGACGCAGGAACCGCCCCCCGCACAGTCCCCCGCACAGTCCCCCGCACAGTGCGACCGTCTCCGTACTCCGCGGCTTGACGCCCGGTATGAAAATTCCGCAAATCCCTGCAGGGCTGTTTTCCCTGCAGGGCTGTTTACAGTCCACTCCATGAGGACCGACTGACTCCCGCCCCCGGACCCAGAGGATACCGAATGCAGACGCCGCGAAACATCCTGTTCGTGATCTTTGATCAACTCCGTGCGGATTGCGTGTCCGGTGCCTTGGCGCAGAGCGTTGCCCTGCCCAATATCCGTCAGTTCCGCAAGGAGGCCGTCTCTTTTGATCGCCATATGTCGGTCGTGAACCCCTGTGGTCCGTCGCGGACCTCGATTCTGACCGGGCAATACGCGATGAACCATCGCAGCGTCCGCAATGGCACGCCCTTGCGCCATGATACGCCCAACCTCGCGCGGGAACTGCGCAAAACCGGGCTGACACCGCTGTTGTTCGGCTATACCGACACCACCCAGGATCCGCGTCTATTCCCGAGCGGCGACCCGGCGATGCACAGCTATGAACATCCAATGGACGGCTTCTCCGAGGTCCTGGAAATGCGGTTCGAAGAATCCTACCCCTGGCGCGCCCATCTGAAATCCCGCGGCTATGCCTTTGACACCTATGCCGATCTCTACCGGCCGGTCCCCCCACGGGATCGCGCCCCGCGCCCACGCGACCCCGCGCTCTACCGGGCCGAGGACAGCGACACGGCCTTCCTGACCGACCGGGTTCTGGACCATCTGCCCGCGCTAGAGGGGCAGAGCTGGTGCGCCCATGTGACCTATATCCGCCCCCATCCGCCGCTGGTGGCGCCTGCGCCCTATAATGACATGTATGATCCGGCCAATCTGCCCGCCCCCCGGACGCAGCCCACCCCCGAGGCCGAAGCTGCCCTGCACCCTTTCTGTGGTCCGGCCATGGCTGCACCACGGCTGCGCGACATGGTCGTCGGTCAGGACACGACAGAGGCCGATCCTGACACCGTGCAGGAGCTGCGCTCGGTGTACCTTGGCCTCGCGACCGAGGTCGATCATCACTTTGGCCGCCTGATCGCCTATCTGAAGCAAACTGGCCAGTATGAGAACACGCTGGTGGTGATGACCGCCGATCACGGGGAAATGCTGGGCGATCACCACATGTGGGGCAAACAGACGTTTTTTGACGCGGCCTACCATACCCCCCTCAGCATCCGGCTGCCGGGCAACGCAGCGCAGGCCGGTCTGGTGCGCAACGAGCCAACGGAATCGATCGACCTGATGCCGACGATCCTGGACTTCAACGCCCAGCCGGTGCCCAACGCCGTGGACGGACGGTCGCTGATGCCGCTGTTGAGAGGCGAGACCCCCGCGGACTGGCGACGCTGCAGTTTTTCGGAACTCGACTATGGCGACCCGGTCACGCCGACCCCCTGGCAGCTGGCGCTTGGCAGTGGGGCCAGCGACAGCAACCTCGCCATTCTGCGTGATGGCCGCTTCACGCTGGTGGTCTTTGCCGCCGACCTGCCGCCGGTTCTGTTCGATCACGAGGGCGCCGGAGAGATGGAAAATGTGGCCGGCGATCCCGCGCGGGCGGGCGATCTGAACCGGATGATGCAGGCCATGCTCCGGCACCGGATGCGCAATATGAATCACCTGCTGTCCCTCGACGCGGTGACCTCGGAGGGGCCGAAACAGGGGCGAAGACATCGCTGATTGCCCCTCAGGCAGGGTGTGACGCGTGTTTAATTGTGGGTTTGATGAAATTTTAGAATGCTGTTCTTTTCCAGATAGATAATCCGCAATTTCGATAGGTTCACGCTTGGGTTTTGGCCGGAATTCGGTCGAAACCGGTCATGCATTGCAAAATAATACACAAAACTGTCACGTCCTCGTGCACTTTTGTGGGGCACGTAGAATCGGACAAAGGCCGCGCCCCATGGACGACAGCGACAAGATCCCGCATCGCGGCCACGAGGTCCTCGAGGTGCTGGCGCGGTTTGGCGGATCCGCGCGCAATGCCCAGATTGCCCATGCGCTCGGGGTGTCGGAGGAAACCGTGCGCCGCCTCGTGCGCACGCTCGCGCAGGCGGGCAAGGTGGAGCGGGTGCATGGCGGCACCTATCTCAGCCATCCGCAGGACGCCCCGATTTACTCCAGCGCATTGGAGAAAAACGCCACCGCCAAATCAGAAATCGCGCGCAAGGCCGCGGATCTGATTGCCGACAAGATGACCGTTTTTCTCAATGTCGGCTCCACCACCACCTATGTTGCGGAACAGTTGCGCCGCCTCAGTGGCCTGACGGTTGTCACCAATTCGATCCCCGCGATTGCGTCGCTGGCGGGAAACAACGGCAGCCGGGTGTTTCTGACCGGCGGCGAGGTGATGCGCGCCGAGCGCGGCAGCTTTGGCCGCACCGCCGAGGCCCTGGCCCAGCAGTTTGCCTATGACGCGCTGATCGTCGGGGCGGATGGCCTGTCGCCGCAGCACGGCTTTGTCACCGGCAACGCGCTGGAGGCCGACCTCACCCGCGCCATTGCAGGACAAGCCGAGCGGGTCATTGTGGTCGCCGACCTGTCAAAGCTCCACAAACGGGCGCCTTTTGTGGCCTGCCAGCCGGAGCTGATCACCGATTTTGTCACCGAAAGAGATCCCGATCCCGCCTTGGCCGATGCGCTCGCCGGCTGGGGGATCACAACTCATGCAGCCATCCCGGCAATGACTGAAGCAGAGGCTCGATAACGGGGTAGGCCTGTAAAGCCGGGCGATGTCGCCCAAACCAGTCTGATTGGTTCTGGAGGAACAGGAACTATGAAAAAGCTACTTCTGACGAGTGCAGCCGTGATGGCCCTTCCGGGTCTCGTCGCTGCAGCCTGCCCGGCCGTGACCGTGGCAGATCCGCAGGGTGTTGCCGCCGGCGCCTACCCGCAACAATATGATCTGGCTGCCTTTCAGGAGGCTGCCTCTTGCGAATTGAGCTTTGCGGCCAACCCGGCGATCGCCGAGATGAACGCACAGATCAAAGGCAACGGCGCGCTCCCGGCACTGGCCGAGCGCCTGCCGACGGAACCGCTGGTGGTCGCGCCATATGACGAGATCGGTACCTATGGCGGCACCTTCGAGGCGCTGTCGAACGCCACCGAGAGCGGCACCTCGGATTTCCTGTCGGTCCGCCACGTCGATCTGGTGCGCTATTCCGACGATTTGCAGACCATCGTGCCGAATGTGGCCAAGTCCTGGGCGTGGAACGATGATTTCACCCAGCTGACCGTGTCTCTGCGCAAGGGTCACAAATGGTCCGACGGGGCGCCCTTTACCGCTGCGGATGTGGTGTTCTGGTACGACAACCTGATGATGGACACCAATGTCATCGCCGAGGCCAAGGGCTATGCACTGGCCGGTGGCGAGCCGATGGAGGTGGTCGCCCTGGATGAGGTCACCGTTCAGTTCACCCTGAAGGCCCCCAAGCCCGGCCTGCTGGAGACCTTTGCCTCTTCCTATGTGCAGCCCTTCCAGCCGAAGCATTTCTTCGGCCAGTTCCACCCCGCCCTTGCAGCCGATGCGGATGACAAGGCCAAGGCGCTGGGATACGAAGGCGGCTATGACCTGATCAAGGCCTATTACGGCAATTCCGACTGGACCGACACGCCTTCGCCGATGCTGACCGCGGGTGACAAGCTGGCCGGCTTGCCGAAGGCCGCGACGCCGACGCTGGAGAGCCATATTCTGGTGGAAGAAACCGCCGAGGGGCGCCATTTCGTCGCCAACCCCTATTTCTTCATGGTGGATACCGCAGGCAACCAGCTGCCCTATATCAGCGAGCTGAACGAGACCTACATTGGCGACGCCGAAGTGCGGAACCTGAAGATGATGAATGGCGAGGTGACCTACAAGACGCAGGCCGTATCGCTCGACAGTGCGCCGCTGCTGCTGGAGAACCAGGAAAAGGGCGGCTACACGATCGACATCAAGCCGACCATTTCCATGGTCACGCTGGCCTTCAATGTCACCCATGAGGGCGACGCCAAACGGGATCTCTTCAACGACCTGAACTTCCGCACCGCCATGTCCGTCGCCATCAACCGCGCCGAGCTGAACGAGACGGTGTATTTCGGCATGGGCACGCCGCAGCAATATGTCGGCTTCTCGCCGCTGCCCGAATTCATCGACAGCAAATGGCAGTCGCATGCGGCCGAGTTCGATGCGGACAAGGCGAGGGCGCTGCTGGATGAAATCGGCGTCGTGGACAAGGATGGCGACGGCATGCGCGACCTGCCCAATGGCGAGCGTCTGGTGCTGAACTGGCAGTTCTCCACCCAGTCCACCGCCGCAGCCCTGGCCGAGCTGATCGCGCGCAACTGGACCGACATCGGCATCGAGACCCAGGCCAAGGAAGTCACCTCGGACGAGTATCGCTCGGCGCAATCGGCCAACCAGCTGGAGGTTCTGTCCTGGGAGATGGGGCAGCCTGCGGGTACCATTCTGGGCGACAATCAGAACTGGGTGCCGCCCTATTCCGACTATTTCGGCATCCGTCCCGCGATGGGCTGGGCTGAATTTATCAGCTCGGGTGGCGCCGCCGGCATCGAGCCGCCGCAATGGGCGACCGAGATCATGGAGGCGCTGGCCGTCTACCAGTCTTCGGTTCCGGGCTCCGAGGCGTCCAATGCAGCCGCCGTGGAGATGGTCGAAAAGATGACCGGCAACCTGCTGCTGATCGGCACCGTGCTGGCCCCGGCCCCGGTCTATGTCGACGCCGAGCTGAAGAACGTGCCGGAGTTCAAGACCTCCTCCTACGAGTACTACCGGACCTATCCCTACCGCGCCCATCAGTGGTTTCTGGCTGACTGAGGCTTTCTGATAGGAAATACTTCTGCATGCGGGCGCGACGGCGCCCGCATGTCGCCGGTTGAAGACCCCGCCATGTCGGCCCCAGGGAGCGCCAGGTCTGATGATCCAGTTTGCACGTTTCACCGCCACCCGCGCGATCATGGCGTTCATCACGCTGCTGATCGTGTCTTTCGTGGTGTTCACCCTGATGGAGCTGGTGCCCGGCGACTGTGCCGAGCGCTACATAGCCTACAAGAACACCCAGGGCGAGGCGATCACGCTGGAGGCCATCGATGCCGAACGCGCCCGGCTCGGGCTGGACCGGCCCTTCGTCACCCGCTGGACCAGCTGGCTGGGCGGCGCCTTTCGCGGCGATTTCGGCGACAGCTGCATCCTCCGGGTGAATATTGCCGATCTGCTGGGCGATAAATTCTGGTTCTCGCTGGCGATCTGTTTCGGGGCGCTCTGTCTGGCCTATGCGATTGCCGTGCCGGTGGGCATCCTGTCGGCGGCCTCGAACAACGCGCTGGCCAACAACAGCCTGCGCATCGTCAGCTATCTTGGCCTCGCCCTGCCGAACTTCCTGCTGGCGCTGATCATCATGCTGGTCTCGACGGTCTATTTCGGCGAGACGCTGACCGGCCTGCTGTCGCCGGGATTCAAGACTGCCGACTGGAGCTGGGCCAAGGTGCTGGATCTGCTGAGCCATATCTGGCTGCCGATCTTCATCCTCGGCTGGTCCGCGACGGCCTTTGCGCTGCAGACGGTGCGGGCGCTGATGTCGGATGAGCTGGGCAAGCTCTATGTCACCGCCGCCGCCGCCCGTGGCATCACCGGACGCCGCCTGTTGTGGCGCTATCCCGCCCGGCACGCGCTGGGGCCGATCGTCAATTCCGTGGGGTTTGACCTCAACCGGATCTTCAACGAGCTGCCGATCGTCGCCGTGATCCTGACCCTGACGGATGCCGGCGCGCTGCTGCTGGATGCGCTGGCCCGCTCCAACGACCAGCAGCTGGCGGGCGCGATCATCTTCTTGCTGACCGCCACCATCGTGGCGCTGAATTTCGCCACCGACATCCTGCTCGCGGTCATCGATCCGCGCGTCCGCAAATCCATCCTGAAATGAGGCCCGCATGACCGATCTGTCTCAGGACCCGCAAACCGCCGCCGAGGAGGCCGCGCTGGATGTAAAGAAGCAGGCCT
The DNA here is from genome assembly GCA_001874255.1 of Alphaproteobacteria bacterium MedPE-SWcel. Taxonomy (GTDB): domain Bacteria; phylum Pseudomonadota; class Alphaproteobacteria; order Rhodobacterales; family Rhodobacteraceae; genus Epibacterium. The sequence goes on along the minus strand of MPDC01000007.1, from coordinate 92,185 downwards.
ATTTCACCGCCTCGCAGGGCCAGCTGATCTGGGCCCGGTTTCGCAAGCAACGCGCCGCGATGATCGCCGCGCGGGTGCTGCTGCTGTTGATCCTGTCGGGACTGTTTGCCCCCTTTCTGTCGCCCTATGATCCCACCGCCAAGGGCCGGGATGCCGACTATCTGAACGGCGCGCCGCAGATCCCGCAGTTCTGCGACAAAAACGGCTGCAGCTTGCGCCCCTTCCTGCATCCGGTGACCCGCGAGCGGTCTCTGGCGACGAATTTCCGCTGGGTGGAAAAGATCAATGAGGACGAACGCCTGTATGTGCGGTTCTTCGTCAAGGGCGACAGCTACCGGCTGTTTGGGCTGATCCCAGGATCGGTGCATCTGTTTGGCATGGAAGACGGATATCTCCATCTCTTTGGCACCGATGCGGCGGGCAAGGACATCTTTTCGCGCACCCTGCATGCGGTCTGGACCTCGCTGCAGGTGGGCACGATGGGCGTCGTCATTTCCTTTGTGCTGGCGCTGGTGATCGGCGGCGTGTCGGGGTTCTACGGTGGCTGGCTCGACAGTGTGATCCAGATGGTGACGGATGCGATCCGCACCGTGCCCGCCATCCCGCTGTTCATGGCCATCGCCGCCTTCATCCCGGCAGAATGGTCGGCCGAGATGCGGTTTTTCTTCATCTCGATGATCCTCGGCCTGATCGGCTGGCCGACCTTGGCACGGCGCATCCGCACCCATCTTCTGACCGAGCGCAATCAGGACTATGTGCTGGCGGCGCAACTGGCCGGCGCCTCTCCGGCCCATGTCATCCGGCGCCATTTGCTGCCCAGTTTCACCAGCTACATCATCGTCGATCTGGTGATCTCATTCCCCTATATGGTGCTGTCGGAAACCGCCCTCAGCTTTATCGGGCTGGGGCTCAAGGACCCGGTGAACTCACTTGGCGTGATGTTGCAAAATGTCACCAAATCCGACGTGCTGCTGAACTATCAGTGGTATTTCATTCCGGTGCTCTTTTTCATCGCGCTGGTCATGGCCTTCGTCTTTGTCGGCGACGGGTTGCGCGACGCGGCAGATCCCTATTCGGAGGTCCGGAAATGAGCCTCTTGAGCGTTGAGAACCTGACCCTGCAGTTCAACACCGACGAGGGGCTCATCACCGCCGTCGATGACGTTTCCTTCACGCTGGAGCGCGGCGAGGTCATGGGGCTGGTGGGCGAGAGCGGATCGGGCAAATCGGTCACCGCCAAGGCGCTGATGATGCTGAATGCGTCCAACGCCGTCTATGGCGGCGACAGCCGCATCACGCTGCATCTCGACGACGGCGACGTGGATGTGCTGGCCCTGCGGCGCGCCCGCGACATGCGGGTGGTGCGGGGCGGCGCGGTGTCGATGATCTTTCAGGAACCGATGGCCAGCTTTGCCCCCGCCCTGACCATCGGCAGCCAGATGGTGGAACAGTTGCAGGTCCATACCGACCTGTCCAAAGCCCAGGCCAGAGAGCTCTCGGTGGAGATGCTGAACCGGGTCGGCATTTCCGATGCCTCCACCCGGTTCAACCAATATGCGTTCGAGCTGTCGGGGGGCATGCGCCAGCGCGCGATGATCGCCATGGCCCTGTCAACCAAGCCGCGCCTGCTGATCGCGGACGAGCCGACAACGGCGCTGGACGTGACCATTCAGGCGCAGGTGATCCAGTTGATGCAGGAATTGGTCAAGGACTTCGGAATGGGAATTATCTTTATCACCCATGACCTTGGGGTGGTGGCCCAGACGGCGGACAAAGTGTCGGTGATGTATCTCGGACGGATGGTGGAAACAGGCCCCGTCCGCGAGGTGCTGCGCAATCCGGCCCATCCCTATACGCAGGGGCTGCTGGATGCCTTGCCGAAACTCGATGATCTCGACGCGCCGCTGAAACCGGTGCCGGGCGACATTCCCTCGCCGCTGGAACGCCCCTCGGGCTGCGTGTTTCATACCCGCTGCGACAGGGCGCTGTTCGACATATGCACCGCGACCGTCCCCGACTGGTCCCGGGCGGGCCGCGCCCACCGCGTTGCCTGCCACCTCAACACGGGGGACTACTGCGCATGAGCCCGATTTCGCAGACATTGATTTCAACGAGGGACCTGCAGGTGGGATTTCCCATCCGAAAAGGCCCCTTTCAGAAGGACATCCTGAAGGCGGTGGACGGGATTTCCATCGACATCCCGCGGGGCGCCTTCTTCGGCGTCGTCGGCGAAAGCGGCTCCGGCAAGACCACGCTGGGGCGCGCCTTGTTGCAGGCCGTGCCGGTGACCGGAGGCTCGGCCACCTATGACGATGGCGCGCAACGCTTCGATCTCGGCACGCTCAGCGGCGCGGCGCTGAAGGACTATCGTCGCCGGGCGCAGCTGATCTTTCAGGACCCCTATGCGGCGCTGTCGCCCCGGATGACCGTGCGCGACATTATCGCCGAACCGCTCGAAGTCATGGGGCTGACCAAAACCCGCGAGGAGACCGACGCCCGGGTGCGTGAGGTGGCCGCGACCTGTCGTCTCAATCTTGAACATTTGCGCCGCTTTCCCCATGCGTTTTCCGGCGGCCAGCGGCAGCGCATTTCCATCGCGCGGGCGCTGGTCTGCGGGCCTCGGTTCGTGGTCGCGGACGAGGCGGTGGCCGCTCTGGATGTGTCGATCCAGGCGGATATCCTGAACCTGCTGAAATCGCTGCAGCGCGAGCTGGGGATCACCTTCCTGTTCATCAGCCACGACCTCAGCGTGGTGGCCCATACATGCGACCATGTGGCGGTGATGTATCTCGGGCGGATCGTCGAAAGCGCCCCGACGCGGGCGTTGTTTCACGCCCCCCGCCACCCCTATACGCAGGCACTGTTTTCCGCGATCCCCTCGCTGGACCCGGATGATCGCGGCCGGGCGCAGGTCCTGAAGGGCGAGATCCCCTCCCCCACCAACCAGCCCTCGGGCTGTACCTTTCATCCCCGCTGCGCCTTTGCCAGCGACCTGTGCAAACGCGCGGCGCCAGAGGCGGAGAAAGACGCCAGCGGCCACATGGTCAGCTGCCATCATTGGCAGGATCTCATGCGCACACCGGCCGAGGCTTCCACCGCCGCGCCAGCACAATGACGGCCCGCCTCAGCTGCTGCGGGCTCGCGCCTGTGCGGCAACCGTTGTGGCCACCAGCTCCTTGTAGAGCGCGCGAATGCGGGCGGTGAGCGGGCGGTCGCCAGACCCGATCGGCTTGCCATCGATCGAGGCAACGGGCGTCTGCGCGCCGAAGGTGCCGGTCAGGAAGGCCTCGTCGGCGCCATAGGCCTCATAGAGCGAGAAGTTCTTTTCAAACACCGGAATATCATTGGCCCGGCACAGATCGATCACATTCTGCCGGGTGACGCCGTTCATGCAGTAATCCCCGGTCGAGGTCCAAACCTCGCCCCGGCGCACGATAAAGAAGTTGCAGGCATTGGTGGTGTTCACAAACCCATGCGGGTCCAGCATCAGCCCTTCGTCGGCGCCGGCCTGTTCGGCCTGCAGACAGGCAATGACGCAGTTCAGCTTTGAGTGGCTGTTGAATTTGGCGTCCTGACTCATCGGCAGGCCCCGCACCTGGGGCACGGTGGCCAGCCGGATCCCGTGACTGGACAGGCTTTCGGCCGGTCTCGAATGCTCGACGATGGCCACCACGGTCGGGCCCCAGCGTGACAGGCTCGGGTGTTGAAACGGCTTTGCCTTGCGGCCTCTGGTGATCATCAGCCGGCAATGGGCATCGCCCGTCATGCCGTTGGCCGCAGCCGTATCGTCGAGGATCCTGCGGATGTCTTCCGGCCCCATGTCGATCTCCAGCGAGACCGATTTCAGCGAGTTGAAAAGCCGGTCCATGTGGGCGTCGAAAAACGCCCATTCGCCATCATAGAGCCGCATCCCCTCCCACATGCCATCGCCCAGCATGAAGCCGGAGTCATAGACCGACACAACCGCCTGATCACGGGGCACGATCTGGCCGTTCACATAGATCTTGATATGATCGTTGCGGTCGTCGGCTTCGGCGTCATGGGTGGAATGGGACGGGCTCTGGTCCGGTGTCATGCGGTCTCTCACGGGATGATGTCATTGCCCCGAGACAGACCATGCGGCGCGCCCCCTTGGCAAGGGCGCAGTCCCACGTGCCCCCCCCCGTCGTCCCCATTGGCCCCGGCGCAGGTCACTGCGGATCTGCGCCGGGGGTGGTCCTCAATGAGAGAACTTCTTGATCTCGCCGCTTTCGAGGCGTTCCGTATAGGACACCAGTTCCTTGCGGACGATCTTCATCAGGAAGTACAGGCAGAAGATGTTCACGACCGCCATGGCAAAGATCGCTGCGTCAGAGAAATCGATCACCGGACCCAGCGAGGCCGCCGCACCGATGATGATGAAGACGCAGAAGATCAGCTTGAACGTCATCTCCGCCGTCTTGCCCTCGCCAAAGAGATAGGTCCAGGCCTTGAGCCCGTAATAGCTCCAGGAAATCATCGTGGAGAAGGCAAAGAGGACAACCGCAACGGCCAGAACATAGGGAAACCAGCTGATCCCCGAGGCGAAGGCCGCAGAGGTCAGCGCCACGCCGGAATTTCCGTCAATGGTGGCAATGGCCGTCCCCGCCTCGTTGAGCATGTAGTGCCCGGTCGCCTCATCAATGATCAGCTGCTGCGAGATGATGATGACCAGCGCGGTCATCGTGCAGATCACGACCGTGTCGATCAGCGGCTCCAGCAGGGACACGAAGCCTTCGGTGATCGGCTCCTTGGTCTTCACCGCAGAATGGGCGATGGCGGCAGATCCGACCCCCGCCTCGTTGGAGAAGGCCGCGCGTTTGAAGCCCTGGATCAAGGCGCCAACCATGCCGCCCGCAACCCCGAGACCGGTAAAGGCACCGGCAAAGATCTGACCGAAGGCCCAGCCGATCATGTTGAAATTGACCAACAGGATGACCAGCGCCGCCACCACGTAGAGAATGCCCATGAACGGCACCACCTTCTCGGTGACATTGGCGATGGATTTGATCCCGCCGACGATCACCGCGAACACCACAAGGGCAAAGATCACCCCGGTGATCCATCCGGGATAGTCGCCAACGATGCCGGAAATCTGCGCATGGGCCTGATTGGCCTGGAACATGTTTCCGCCCCCCAGCGCGCCGAGGATGCAAAAGATCGAGAATACAACCGCAAGGATTTTTCCGCCGGGCAGGCCCAACTCGTTAAATCCTTTTGAAATGTAGTACATAGGTCCGCCCGAAACGGTGCCGTCCTCATATTCGTTGCGGTATTTCACCCCCAGCGTACATTCGGTGAATTTCGAGGCCATTCCCAACAGCCCCGCAAGGATCATCCAGAATGTGGCACCGGGACCGCCAATTCCGACCGCAACCGCGACGCCCGCAATATTGCCGAGCCCGACAGTCCCGGACAGGGCGGTGGCGAGCGCCTGGAAATGGCTGACCTCGCCGGCATCATCGGGATCGGTATACTCGCCTTTGACCAGCTGAATGGAATGCGCGAAATAGCGCAGTTGCACAAAACCGAAGTACAGCGTGAAAACGGTCGCGGCGATAACCAGCCACATCACGATCCAGGGAAAACTCGTGCCCGGAAAGGGCGCGAAAATGAGATTCACAAAAGGCCCGGTCGCAGTTGCAAAGGCCTGATTTACTTTTTGATCGATGCTGAGCGCTTCCTGCGCGGCAACGGGAGCGGACATCGAAATAAGGGCGGCTGAAATCAGCCACGTGTTCTGAATTCTGTTCATCAAATGCTCCTATCCAACCACTGTGACCGGCACATCGGCGTGCATGACAAGATTCTGCGTTGAGCTGCCAAAAAGACGTTTGGTAAACCCATCGGATGAGGCGCGGCCGACGACAATCTGCGTCGCCCCGTTCTCATTGCTCAGCCTGTTCAATGTTTCAGCGACATCGCCGTGGCGGACCAGACCCGTCGCCGCAAAGCCTGCCTCCTTGAGTTTGGCAACCGCGGGATCAACGATCCGGGAGGTTGCCAACTCGATTTCCTCTTCGCGACGCTTGTGCCGTCGCTCGTTTTCTTCGGCGGTCTGGAAAGTGAACGGCGACCATTCAATCACGTAGGCGACGAGCAATTCACAGACATCCATGCGCGATGCCAGATCCTTTGCAAATGCCAACGCACGTTCACCGGTGTCCGTCCCGTCGAGGCCAATGACAATTTTTGCTGTCATTTCAATCTCCCTGTTGGTGTATATTTATTTTTAAAGGGTGAGTCTCTTCCGTTAATCCGTCCAAGATTAAAGACCTGTCGTAAAAGTGCCAACTTTTATTGTGTTGGCCCGGTTTTGCGGGAATGCAAGATTGCATTCAGAAATCTGAATTCAAAACCTGTCGCAATTCAATGGCCTGCATAATGGCCTGCATTGGGAAACATAGCGGAACGTGAATGGGACCACCCGATGACAGGTGGTCCCATTGAAACGGCGATAGCAAACAGGCCGCAGCCGCGACCGCTAGCCGCCGAGAAGCCGCGGCAGGACAAAGACGATCCCCGGCACCGCCACCAGCAGCGCAACGCGGATCAGCTCTGCGACAAAGAACGGCATCACCCCGAGAAACGTGTCGCGCATGGGCACGTCCGGCGCCTGTGCCGAGATGATGAAGACATTCATCCCCACCGGCGGCGTGATCAGCCCCAGCTCCACCACGATCAGGGCCAGGATCCCGAACCAGATCTTCAGCTCCTCGGTGGTCAGGCCAAAGGGGCTCTGCGCGGCGGATCCATAATCGCCGCCGTTGATTTCGACCAGCACCGGCCAGAAGAAGGGGATGACCAGCAGGATCATCGACAGGCTGTCCATCAGGCAGCCCAGCAGAATGAGCGCCGCAAGCAGAACAATCAGCGTCGTCATCGGCGCAAGGCCGGAATTGGCCATCATCTCGGCCATGGCCTGCGGCACGCCCCCCCGCGCCATGAAGATCTTCAGCAGCTCCGCCCCCAGAAGGATCAGAAACACCATTCCCGTGGTGCGGGCGGTCTCCAGCAAGGCCGCGCGGCTGTCCGCGAGGGTCAGCTTGCGGCGCAGCACAGCGATCAGCGCCACCATCACCACCCCGACGGCGGCCGCAGGTGTCGGGTTGAACAGCCCGAAATACAGCCCCCCGATCACCGCCATGAACACCACCAGCACCGGAAAGATATTGAGCGTGGAGGCGATCAGCTCGCTGCGGTCGGCCCGTGTCCCCGCAGGCCCGGAGCCGGGCACCAGCGTGGTATAGGCCAGGATGGTGAGGATGAAGAAGAAGACCGCGATCACCCCCGGCAGCAGCGCCGCCATGAACATGGTCACGACATTGGCCTCGACGATGATCGCATAGATGATCAGCACGACAGAGGGGGGGATCAGGATCCCCAGCACGCCGCCCGCCGCAATCGTGCCCGTGGCGAGCCGGTTTGAATAGCGATACCGCTTCAGTTCCGGCAGCGCCACCCGGCCCATGGTGGAGGCCGTGGCCAGCGACGATCCGCAGACCGCGCCGAACCCCGCGCAGGCGGCGATCGCGGCCATCGCCACTCCGCCCCGCATCCAGCCCAGCCAGGCGTTTGCCGCCCGAAACAGATCCGCCGACAGCCCGGTCCGCGACGCGATGGCCCCCATCAGCACAAAGAGCGGAACCACCGACAGATCATAGGTCGAGAATTGCGCATATGCGAGGTCCTTGAGTTGGCTCAGCACGATGGGCCAGCCGTTCAGCAGCGCCGTCCCGACGCCGCCGACAAGCAGCATGGCATAGGCGATGGGAATGCGGATGGCGATGAGCACGACAAGGACCACAAGCCCCGTCAGTCCGATGGTCAGGCTGTCCAAGATCGTTGGCTCCGGTTTGTACGTAGGGCGGTGATCGCTTCGGTCAGGGTGATGAGCGCAGCAACCAGCAGCAGGACGAGAGAGATCAGTGCCGGGACAAAGGCCCACCAGATCGGGATTTCCAGAATGCCGGTGAATTCCGTGTAGGTGCGGTAGTCCACCAGACCCAGCCACATGCGCCAGATCAGCACCCCGGCAAAGGCGCAGGCCACCACGGCCGCAACAAGCGACATCACCGCGACCTGAAGCGGCGAGGCCCGCATGGTGAAGATATCCGCCGAGACATTCGCCCCGGTCAGCTGGCAATAGGGCAGGAAGGCGAAGACCGCGATCGCGGTCCCCATCTCCGTCAGCTCGAAATCGCCGGGAAACGGGCTATTGGCCAGCCAGCCGGCGAGGATCGACCAGGCGTTGACGATGACCACACCACAGAGCACCAGCCCCCCGAGGATCGCCCAGCCTTCGATGAGACGACGCGCGGGACGAAACCGCCCCGCGCTGCGCATGTCCGCACTCATCTCACTGCGTGGCCATGTTCTGATCGACCAGCTCGACGGCCCGGTCATAGAGCGCCTGCCCGTCGATGCCCTTGCTCTCCATGTCCTCGATCCAGCGGCCAACCACCGGCGACATCGCCTCTTCGAAGGCGCTCCATTCCGCGTCATTCAGCTGCACATGGCTGTTGCCGCTCTCCGTCGCGATCTTGATCCCGAAGGCATCGGCACCGGCCCAGACCTGACCGACCTCGGCATGCCAGTCCGCGTCTGACACCTCGCGGAAAATCGCCTGGATGTCATCGGGCAGACTGTCCCATTTGGCCTCGTTCATCAGCACCGAGAAAGAGGTCGTGCCCAGGCGCTGCCCCTGCGGTCCCTCGATCTGATATCCCGTCACCTCGTGGATCTTGAGCGCCGGAATGATCTCGAAGGGGATCAGCGCGCCGTCGATGACTTTTTTCGACAAGGCCACCGGGATCTCGCCAACGGAGGTCTGCACCGGGGAGGCGCCAAGCGACTCGAGCACCCAGGAGCCGGTCCGGGACGGGATGCGGATCTTCTTGCCCACCAGGTCGGCCGGGTTGCGGATCTCTTCATTCGCCATGTGGATCGCCTGCCCCTGATGGACATGCTGGAACATCGGCACCACGCCCTGGAAGTCATCCGCGAGGTAGTCGTCGTACATGGCGAGCATCGCCTTGTTCACCGCGGCATTGTCGCCTTTGTGCACGCCCGGAAGCTCGAACACCTCGGTGCGGGGAAAGGCGCCGGCCGCATATGCATTGACGATCCAGACCAGATCGACCACGCCGTCACGCGCCTGCCGTGGCAGCTGCGGCGGCTTGCCCCCCAGCGTCATCGCCGGGAAGATCTCGATCTTCACGCGCCCGTCGGTGGCCTCCTCGATGCGCTGTGCCCAGGGCTCCAGCATCTGCGTATGCGCCGGGGCCTTGGGGCTCAGGAAGTGATGCAGCTTGAGCTGGATATCCTGCGCGGCGGCTCCTGCGGCCATCAGGCCGAGGGCGACTGCAGACGTCGTGAGTATTCTTGAAAAAGACATGGTTTCCTCCCTATCGTCTCTTCGGTGATCCGGGGTGCGCCGCTAGTGCGGGGCGGTCCGGGCAATGGCGATATTCAGCACCACCTGCCGGCGTTCGGCGGTGGCCACCGCTATGGCGCGATCAAGCGCACCCGGCAGATCGGCCCCATCGGTCACGGTCTCGGTCCAGGCCCGGCTGGCGGCTGCGGTCATGGTGAAATCGGGGCTCGGCCGCAGCGAGGTCAGCGGCACCTCATTGGCGGCCCGGGCTGCGCCTTCGGGGTAGAGACCCTCGACCGAATGCCGGACGGCGCCCCATTCCTCGTTGTTGAGCACCAGAACGATCACCGGAACCTCATGTGCTTCGGCCACCAGATGGCAGGCGGTGGGGTTGGCGAACATGTAGCTGCCATCGCCCATCGTCGCAAAGACCAGGCGATCGGTATCTGCCATCTGCGCCCCGATGGCCGCAGGCAGCCCCCAGCCGAGGCCGCCGGAATGGGGTTCCTGAAAATAGCTGCCCGGCTGGTCGAGATCCAGCGGCATCAGCGGGCATCCCAGCTCGTGAAACACGGTGGCGTTGCGGCCCTGCGCGGCCTGCGCCCGGATCGCCCGCCCCAGACACAGGCTGACCCAGTCCTTGCTCATGGGGGCCGTGCATCCGGCCTCGGCGGTGGATACCACCTCGGCGCGCGCCGCCTTGGATGCGGCCGTGATCCGGTCGCGGCGGGCCGACAGATGCGCCGCCTGCGGGCCCGGTCCGGCCATCTCCCGCGCCAGCGCCCCGATGACGGTTTCCACCGGGCCCGCCAGGGTGATCGCCGCCGGAAAGTTGCGCACCGGCGTGCGCGAGAACAACGGGTCCGGTCCGGCCTGTATCACCGTGACGTCGTCGCGCAGCGTGACCTTGTCCGGAAACCAGGGCGCGAGCGCGTCCAGAACCAGAACCACATCGGCCTCGGCCAGCCACGGTCCGGGATCCGCGCCCACCTGCATCGGATGCGACAACGGCAGCGACAGTTGGTTCGACCAGTAATGCGACAGCGGCAGCGCATGGGTCTCGCAGAGCTGCTGCAGCGCGGAAAATCCCACCGCTCCCCCCGCCCCCCGTTGCGCAATGACGAGCGGCGCCTCGGCCCTGCGCAACGCCTCGGCCGCGCGCGCCAGGGCGGTTGCATCGGGCGCCGTCACCACGGGGGCAATGCGCGAGGGCCGGTCCAGCCCCTCCGGCGGGCAGCTCTCGCACAGGACTTCACGCGGCAGGCTCAGATAGATCGGCCCCTTGGGGGTGGAATTGCAGATCGCCCAGGCCCGGTCCATCACTTCAGAGATCTGATCGGCAAAGCGCAGCTCGTAGTGCCATTTCGTGGTCTCCCGCACCAGCGCCTCCTGATCGAACATCTCCTGTCCCCAGCCGATCGGCACCGTCCGCGCCCCAAAGCGCGAGTGTTCGGTCACCGGCGTCCGGCCCGACATCAGGATCATGGGCACCTGATCGCACCAGGCATTGATCGCGGCGGTCGCCCCGTTTGACAGGCCCACATTCGTGTGCAGCAGAACCGCCTGCGGGCGCCCTGTCATCTGCCAGTAGCCATGGGCCATCGATACGGCGGCATGTTCATGCGGCACCGTCACCGGCGTCGGCAGGTCCATGCCCGCGCGTCTGGCCTCGACCAGACCTTCGATGATGGGCGGGAAATCCGTTCCCGAATTGGCAAAGACATACTCCACGCCCAGCGCCTTGAGCTTTCCGAAAATGGCCCCGCCTGCGGTGATGTGGCCTGCGTCTGTCATGGCGTCCTCACTCATGGGGTCCTGGGTCATGGCGTCTTCTGTCATGGGCTCTTCTGTCATAATGCCGATCCTTCCCGTCCGACGCGCGGGCTTGGCGCGCGCATCAGACCGACATTCCGCCATCGGCCATCAACAGATGACCGGTGGTGAACCCCGACTGCGCCGAGGCAAGATAGAGAACCGAGGCGGCGATTTCCTCGGCGCGCCCATGGCGACCCATCGGGATCATCTCGTCAAAGAACGCGCAGCCATCGCGGCCGATGGCTGCGCCCAGCCCGTCCTCGACCCGCTTTTGAAACCCGTTGTCGATCGGCCCCGGCGCGATGGCGTTGACCCGGATCCCCCGTGGCGCAAGATCCTTTGCCAGCACCCGCATCAACCCGGTCAGCGCATGTTTCGCGGTGATATAGGCATAGACCCCCGGATCGCCGCGGGTGGCCGCAACGCTGGAGGTCAGCACGATGCTGCCACCGTCGCGCATATGCGGCACCACATGTTTCGCCATCAGAAACGCCCCGCGCACATGCACCGACATGACCTTGTCAAAGACCTCGGTCGGATAGTCCTCGATCGCGGCCACAGTGCCGAAAATACCCGCGTTCGACAACAGCACATCGATGCCGCCAAAGTGTTTCACCGTGCGCGCCACCGTGCGCCGCACCTGCGCCTCATCCGAGACATCGGCCGCGAGGCAGAGAATATCGTCGCAATTCGCCCCGAACGCCGTCTCTGCCGCCGTGTCCAGCGCGGCCAGATCCAGATCGACCAGCGCCACCCGCGCCCCCTGCTCCCGCAGCAGACGTGCCGCAGCCAGCCCCAGAGACCCGGCGCCGCCGGTGATCACGCAGACCTTCCCGTCAAGATCAAACATGGATGTGCCCTCAGATCGGATACTGCGGCTGGCCGTCCTGAACGGTGATCCAGCGCAATGTGGTGAATTCCTCGATCGCTGCGGTGCCGCCAAAGCGGCCGTAGCCGGAATCCTTGACCCCGCCAAACGGCATCTGCGCCTCGTCATGCACGGTCGGCCCGTTGATGTGGCAGATGCCGCTCTCGATCCGCCTGGCGACAGTCATCGCCCGCACGGTGTCGCGCCCGAAGATGCTGGCCGACAGACCATATTCGGTGTCATTGGCCACCCTCACCGCCTCGTCGATGCTGCCCACCCGCACGACCGACGCCGTCGGGCCAAAGCTCTCTTCGGTATAGATCCGCATCGAAGGGGTGACATTGTCAATCAGGGTCGCCTCCATCAGGACCCCCTCGGCATGACCGCCGGCCATGATCCGCGCGCCCTTGTCCTCGGCGTCGCGCACAAGCCCCATGATGCGGTCCACCGCGCCCTTGTCGACGACGCAGCCGAGCGGCGTATTGCCCGCGCGCGGATCGCCGACGGTCAGGCTGCGGACCTTCTCGGCCAGCTTTTCGACAAAGGCGTCGGCGATGGCCTCATGCACGATCAGCCGCTCTGTCGACATGCAGATCTGCCCCTGGTTCATATAGGCCCCAAAGGCGGCAGCGGCGACGGCGGCATCCAGATCGGCATCCTCCAGCACGATCATCGGCGCCTTGCCGCCCAGCTCCAGCAAGGCCGGTTTCAGGTTCTCGGCGGCGAGCTTGGCGATGATCCGCCCGACCCGGGTCGAGCCGGTGAAATTCACCCGGCGCACGGCCGAATGCGCAATCAGCGCCTCGACGATCTCGCCCGCATCATCCGGCGCGTTGGAGATGACGTTCAACACCCCCTTGGGCAGCCCCGCCCCCTGCATCGCCTCGACAATCAGCGCATGGGTGCGCGGCGACAGCTCGGAGGATTTCATCACCACCGTATTGCCACAGGCCAGCGGCATCGCGATAGAGCGCACCCCGAGGATCACCGGCGCGTTCCACGGGGCGATGGAGAGCACCACGCCGGCCGGCTGGCGGATCGCCATCGCCATGGAGCCGGGACGGTTCGAGGGGATGATCTCGCCCTTGATCATGGTGGTCATCGCCGCCGCTTCCCGCAGCATCCCCGCAGCCAGCATGACGTTGAACCCGGCCCAAGCCGCCGTCGCGCCAAGCTCTTCGGCCATGGCCTGTGCGATATCCGCCTTGCAGGCCTCCAGATTATCGGCCGCCGCGAGCAACAGGCCGCGCCGCTGTGCCGGGCCGGTATTCGACCATTCGGGAAAGGCCCGCGCCGCGGCATCGGCCGCGCGGATCGCATCCTCGACCGATGCGGCAGCCGCCTCGGTCGCGACACCGCCGGTGAGGGGGTTCTTGCGGGTAAACGTGCGCCCGCCCTCTGCGGGTACCTTCTCGCCTTCGATCAATAGCTCCAGAATGCTCATGTCTTCTCTCTCCATTCACATATCGCCGCCTAAAAAGGCGTGTCTCACGGCGTCGTCAGTCATCAGTTCATCGGCGGTTCCGGCCCCGGTCAGCCTGCCGGCCTCCAGCAGGTAGCCCCGATCGGCATGGCGCAGGCTGATGCGCACGTTCTGCTCCACGATCAAAAGGCCGACCCCGGTGTCGCGCACCCGCGCCAGCGCCCGGAACAGGTCGCCCACCACAATCGGCGCCAGACCGAGGCTCGGCTCGTCCAGCAGCAGGAACTCCGGTTTCGACATCATTGCCCGCCCGACGGCGACCATCTGCTGCTCGCCGCCCGACATGGTGTGAACCCATTGCCCGCGCCGTTCGGCCAGCCGCGGGAAAATGTCGAACACCTGCGCCAGGGTCTCTTCTTCGGCGCCGCGCGCCCGCGCAGGCGTCGCCCCGAGCCGCAGGTTTTCCTCGACCGTCATGCGCCCGATCACGCCGCGCCCCTCGGGAACAAGCGCGATGCCCGCATTTGTCACCTCATGCGCGGGCAAGCCGATGAGCTCCCGGCCATGCAACCGCAGCGCCGCGCCCGCCTCCGGCGGCACCATGCCCGCCATCGCCTTCAGCAAAGAGGATTTTCCCGCCCCATTGGCGCCAAGAACCACCACGATCTCGCCCGGCGCGACCGCAAAGCCGACGCTGTCCACCGCCAGATGCTTGCCATAGCGGACGGTCATATTCTCCAGTTCAAGCATGATCATCTCCAAGGTAGGCCTTGATGACCGCGGGGCGCTGCAGAACCTCGCCCGACTCGCCCTCGGCAATCACCTCTCCCGCGCTCATGACGATGCAGCGCGAACACAGCGCCCGCACCGCCTCCATGATATGTTCCACCAGCAGCACGGTCATGCCCTGCCCCTGCAGGTGCTGCACCAGATCGATCCCGATGCGCAGCTCGGAGGGGTTCAGCCCGGCCAGCCACTCATCCAGCAACAACAGCTCCGGCTCGGAGGCCAGCGCGCGGGCCATCTCCAGCCGTTTCTGATCGATGTAGGTCAGGTTGCCGACCTGCTCCTCGCCGCGCCCCGCCAGACCGACAAAGGCCAGCTTTTCCTCGGCCAGATCGCGGGCCTCGCGGCCCCAGTGGCGCCTGCGACCAAAGGCCAGCGACAGCAGCACGTTTTCGGCCACACTGAGGGTCGGCAGCGGGCGCACCAGCTGAAAGGTCCGGGCGACGCCCTGTCTGGCCACGCGATGAGGCTTCATCCGGGTGATGTCCACACCGCCCACCCGCACCCGGCCGCCATCGCTGGGCAAGGCGCCGGAAATCATGTTCATCACCGTGGTCTTGCCCGATCCGTTCGGCCCCAAAAGCCCGACCACCTCGCCCGGGCGCAGGGTGAAGCTCACGTCGTTGACGGCCACCAGCCCGCCGAAGCGTTTGTGCAGATTGGCGATTTCAAGCTGAGCGCTCATGCCCGGCCTCCCTTGCGCAGATCCTCAAGCCGGGCCAGCACCCCGTTGGGCATGACAAACACGATGAGAATGAACAGCAGTCCCAGAATGATCGAGAAATGATCCGGAAAGCTCACCGAGAGCCATTCAAAGAGCAGGAACAATGGCACCGCCCCCACCAGAGGCCCCCACAGCCGCATCGCACCGCCCAGCAGCGCCATGATCAGCGTCATGAAGCTGACGGTCGGATTGAACACGATGGAGGGTTCGATATAGGTCCAGCGGGGGGCCTGGATGGCGCCAACAAGCGTGATGATCGTGGCCGAGATGACAAAGAGCAGCAGCTTGATCCGGGTCACATCGACGCCAGCATGGGCCGCGACCGTCTCGTCGTCGCCGACCGCCTTGAGCGCCAGACCGAGGCGGGACCGCCCGATGGCCCAGGAAATCAGCAGCGTGACGGCGGCCAGCGCCAGAAGCTGCCAGTAGATGTGACGCCCCTCGAAGGGGAGAAAGACATAGCGGCCCATGGTGTAGGTCACATTGACCTCCCACCAGCTGACGAGCTGCCGCACCAATTCGGCCAGCCCGAAGGTGAAGATCACGAAATAGACCCCGGCGAGGCGCAGCGTCGACAGCCCCACCACCAGCGCCAGTGCCATCCCGATCCCGGCCGCACAGAGCAGCACCAGCGGATAGGGCATCGCCTCGTTCAGCACCGCGACCGTATAGGCCCCGACCCCGAAAAAGGCGACAGTGGCGAGCGAGACATAGCGCGTCGGCCCCGAGAACATCGCCCAGGCCGTGGCCAGCGTCACATAGCCGGTCATCCCCAGCAGCACGCCGGTCCAGTAGTCCGGGATGAACAGCGGCGCGAGCGCGAGCACGACAAGCGCCGCCGCCGCCAGCACAAAAGCAGTCTGAACCTTCATGGTCACGCCTTTCCGAAGATGCCGTTGGGCCGCACCAGAAGCAGCAGGAGGAACACGCCATAGACCGCCGCCAGGGTCAGGCCGGGATCGATGTAGGCGGCGACAAAGGTCTCGACCAGGCCGAGCAGCAGCCCCGCCACCACCGCGCCGAGCACGCTGCCCTTGCCGCCAAGGATCACGACGATCAGCGCCTTCATGGTAAAGACGACCCCCGCCGTCGCGGTGAAGGTCTGAAACATCGACACGACCACCCCCACCGTTGCCGCCATGGCGCCGCCGATGGCAAAGGCCGTGCGGGCCGCGCGATCGGTGTCAATGCCGAACAGCGGCGCGTTCTGCGGCGACAGGGCCACCGCGCGCAGGATCATGCCCCAGCGGGTGCGATAGAGGATGACGATGAGCGCGAGGCCGATCAGCAGGCTCAGCACCACCGCCAGAAGCCGGTTGCCTGCCACCACCGTCCCCAGCACGTTCACCGGCGTATTGAGAAAGCTGTAGCTGGTGTAGCCGCCGCCGAAAAAGATCAACAGCACGCCCTGGATCACGAAGAGCAGGCCGAAGGTGACCAGAATGCTGTCCACCTCCAATGCGCCCTCGTCGGGTGCGCGCGCCACCAGGGGCCTCATGATGACCCGATAGATCACCAGGCTGAAGGCATAGCCCGCAGGCACCAGGATCAGCAGCGCCAGCACCGGGCTGATCGCAAAGGAGGAAAACAGAACGTAGGTGGCAAAGCAGGCCGCGATGATCGTGTCTCCGAAACTGAGATTCATGATCCGCGCGATGCCGTACTGAATGGTCAGCCCCATGGCCACAAGCGCATAGGTCCCACCGAGCACAAGCCCGTTGATGACGTGTTCAAGCATGGAAAATCCGGTCTTATTCGAGGGGGATGGAGGCGGCGGACTGATCCGCCGCACTCCGGTGCGAAACTTTGACGGGTCAAAGGGGCGAGGGGGCGAGGGGCGAGGGGCCTGCAGGTCAGGCCCCGGCGCCTACTCCCAGCCGGGCTTTGGCAATTTCACCGCCGCCATGCCGTCGCCGCCCTGCGCGGAAACCGCCACGAACTGGCCGTCCTGCCACTGGCCCACCCAGTTGATGGCCCGCAGCTGGTTGTTCTCCAGCCGGGTCTCGGCGCCCAGCACGGTCGAGAAGGTCCCCGTCGACAGTTCCCCCGCCACGGCCGCCTTGTCGAGACCGACACGCTCGACCGCCTGCCCCAGCATCTGCAGCGAGGCGTAGATCAGCACCGACCCCCAGTAGTCGGGGGCGCGGCCCACGACGTCCTCGTGTTTGGCCCGGTAGGCCGCGTTCAGCTCATTGTCGGGGTCGATTCCGCCAAGGCTCATGACGCCTTCGACAGAGCCGCCCGCGATCTTCGGATAGACCGGGAAACCGGCGCCGACACCGAGGTAGAAGACCGGCGGATTGTAGCTCGCCACCTTGGCCTGTTTGGTCAGCCCGAAGGTATGCGGCGGATAGCTGAAGGCCACGAAACTATCGGCGCCGGAGTTGTCAGCCTCGTTCAGAATGGTGGCGAAATCCGACGTTCCCGGCGGAAAGGTCTTGTCATAGCTGACGTCGAACCCGGCGCCCTCAAAGCTGGGGCGCGCGGCCTTCACCAGATCGATGCCAAAGCCGTCGGCGACAGAGATCATCGCGATCTTGTCATTGATCCGCCCCGCCTCGCGTTCGGCAATCAGGATCTCGGTCAGCGCGTTCACATAGTCGGCGCTGCCGCCCATGAACCAGAAGCTGCTGTCCCAGCGCTTCACGAAGTCGGAGGCCTTGTCGGTCACCGCAGCGCCCGCAAGATGCGGATAGCCGAATTTCGCCATCAGTGGCGCCACCGCCAGATTGAAACCGGTGCCCCAGGGCGGCAGGATGAAATCCACCTCATCCTGCGTCGCCAGGCGTTCCACCGCCCGTACCACTTCCTCGGCCGAGGACCGGTCGTCATAGGCGATGACCTCGATCGGCAACTGGCTGCCGTCGGGCAGTTTCAACCCGCCGGCCGCGTTCACTTCTTCCACCCAGAGCTCGTAGTTGGGGGTGACGGTCATATCCGCCCCGCCGGCGTTCGGGCCCGACTTGGACACGGCATAGCCGATCGTCACCTTGTCGCGCTCCTGCGCCTCCAGGCCCGACGTGCCAACCATGACCGCAAGCACCGCAGCAGTGGCACAGGTGGTCAGGCGGCGGGCCGCACGCGCGGCCTCCGCAATCGAATGTTTCATGTTTCTCCTCCCGATATCCACCGGGGGCCGTGGCCTCGCAGGCCTGCTCCCCGGCGCCGCGCTTCTCCCAAAGCGGGGCATGATGCAGAGACTACGCATTCCGAAGTCACGCGATAATAGACTTTTTGAGGGAATAATTGCACATTTGACGGGTCACAGAGGCAGATCGGCAGGAGAACCCGGCGTGGACCGTCAAACCATCCAGGCAGAACGCATCAAAAGCGCGCTGACCACCACAGAGTTTTCGACCTCCGGCGGGCGCTCGACCTTCGTGCTGCTGGTGTCGGGCGGCGGGACCTTCATCTCGGATGAGGTCGAACGCGATGTCTCCGCCCCCTGCCTGATCTGGGCCCCTACCGGCTGGTCGACGCGCATGTCACTCGCGGCCGGCACGCGGGGGGTTCTCATCCGCATGCCGGAACGCGCTTTGGGGCGCGCCTTGCCCACCGATGTGATCTCGGCCCATGTGCGTCAGGTGGTCAGCCGGCGGATCTTTCTGTCCGATCTGGACCGACCCGTGATCCAGGCGCTGGTGGCGCTGTTCGACAAGATCGAGACCGAACTGCATGAGATGGCGCCGGGCAGCGAGACGGTGCTGCATCACTGCGTCTCGCTGCTGCTGATCGAGATCTGGCGGGCCGCCGCGCCGCCGGTTCAGGCCGCCGAACCCCAGCTCCACCGGCTCTCGGACAGTTTTCTGAACCTGGTGGAGCTGCATCTGCAGAACCATTGGACCGTGGGCGAATACGCGCGCCGCATCGGCGTTTCCCGGGACCGGCTGAACGAGGCGGTGCGGCGCGCGATCGGAATACCGCCGCATCAGCACATCCAGCGGCGGTTGATGGAAGAGGCAAAGGCGCTTCTGGTCACCACCGATCTTCAGGTGGCCGAGGTCGGCTACAAGCTGGGGTTCAGCGACGCGGCCTATTTCACGCGCTTCTTCCGGCGCCACGAAGACCTGCCCCCCGGCCAGTTCCGGCGCCATTTCACGCCGCTGTGGCGCAGACGCTCGGACGAGATCTCCTTTGCGGACTGGCCCTGAGACCAGAGCCAATCCGCGCAGCCTGCCCGCCCAGTCTACGCGCACAGTCTACGCGCCCAGGCAGGTCGCTCGGGCAGGCAGATTGGGCGGGCAGATTGGGCAGGCAGCTAAGTCGGTCAGAGGCCCTGCAGATCCGCAGGCAGCAAGGCCTCCGGCATGTTCTGATAGCAGACCGGGCGCAGGAACCGCCGGATGGCCAGCGTGCCGACCGAGGTCGCGCCGAAATTCGTCGACGCCGGATAGGGCCCGCCATGCACCATGGCATCGGCCACCTCGACCCCGGTGGGAAAGCCGTTGACCAGCACCCGCCCCGCCTTGCGCTCCAGCACCGGAACGAAGGGGCGGGCCGCTTCCGTATCCGCCTCCTCCATCTGCAGCGTCGCGGTGAGCTGCCCTGCAAGGCCCGATGCGAGGGTCAGCATCTGATCGGTATCCTCGGCCTCGATGATCAGGCCAAGCGGGCCAAAGACCTCTTCCGCCAGGGTGCCGCTCTGCAGCCAGTCGGCGGCCGAGACCCGGTAGATCGCAGGCGCCGCGTTGCGGCCGTCGCAATCCGCGGCCAGCACATCGCGAACGCCCACGGTGCCGGCGATGGTCGCCACGCCCTGCCGGTAGGCCGCCGCGATGCCTGCGGTCAGCATGGTGCTTGCGCCCGCGTCTTCCAGAGCCGAGCGCGCCGCCGTGACAAATGTCTCCAGCGCGGGGCCTTTCAGCCCGATGACAAGGCCCGGATTGGTGCAGAACTGCCCCACCCCCATGGTCAGCGACCCGGCCCATCCCTGCCCCAGCGCCTCGGCCCGCGCCGCCAGCGCAGCGGGCATCACGAAGACCGGATTGACCGAGCCCAGTTCGCCAAAGAATGGAATGGGATCAGGCCGTTGCATGCACAGATCAAACAGCGCCCGCCCGGCCCCGAGCGAGCCGGTAAAGCCGACGGCCCGGATCAGCGGATGGGTCACCAGCGCATGTCCCAGATCATGGCTGACGCCCTGCACCAGCGAAAAGACCCCCGCAGGCAGGCCGCAGCGCAGGATCGCCGCGTGGATGGCCTCTGCGACGATCTCGGCGGTGGCGGGATGGGCGGGGTGACCCTTGACCACGACAGGGCAGCCCGCCGCCAGCGCCGAGGCGGTATCGCCCCCCGCCGTCGAGAAGGCCAACGGGAAATTCGACGCCCCGAAGACCGCGACCGGGCCAATCGGGCGCTGCACCATCTTCATGTCCGGGCGCGGCAGCGGCTGGCGGTCCGGCAGGGCTGCATCATGGCGGCGGTCCAGATAGTCTCCGGCGCGAATATGCGTGGCAAAAAGCCGGAGCTGACCGGTCGTGCGTCCCCGTTCCCCCTCCAGCCGGGCCTGCGGCAGACCGGTCTCGGCCATGCCGAGGCGGGTGATATCGGCGCCCCGGCTGTCGATTTCCTCGGCAATGGCGTCCAGAAAATCAGCCCGTTCCGCGCGGGTCGTCCAGCCATAGGTGGCAAAGGCGGCCTCGGCCGCGCGGACGGCCCGATCGACCTCATCCGCGCCCCCGGCCGCCACGGAGAGCCCCTCGCCGGTGACCGGATCCGAGGTGAAACGCTCCGGGCTCGCGACCCATTCGCCTGCGATCAGATGATGTCCATGTGGTTGATAGCTCATTGGTTTATCCTTTTCCCCAGCGCAGTGCGATCACGTCCAGCTCGGCGGCGAGCTGCAGCAGACGGGCGCGACTGCGGTCTGACATTGGTTGCAGCGGATGGCGCACGCGGTCAGAGCGGATCACACCGCCCTCCTTCATCACCACCTTGGCGGCGCGCAGACCGCATTGGCGGTTCTCGTGGTTGATCAGCGGCAGGCAGGTGCGCCACTGCGCCAGCGCCGCGTTGATGCGCCCGGCGCGATAGTCGACGACGATGGGCCGGATCAGCTCCGGCTGCAGCGCCGATGTCATGGTTCCGGTACAGCCCGCATCGAGATCGGCCAGCAGCGTCACCGCCTCCTCGCCATCAAAGGGGCCGGTGACATGATCCCCCCCGGCCTCGATCAGCGCCGCGAGTTTATCCGCGGCAAACGGGGTTTCCATCTTGAAATAGCTGACATTTTCGATCTCCCGCGCCATCCGCGCGAGGAAAGGCACCGTCAGGGTCACCCCCGACAAAGGGGCGTCCTGTACCATGATCGGGATCGAAACCGCCTCTGATGCGGCGGCGAAATGTTCAAAGATCGCAGGCTCCGGGGGCACCAGTCCGACCCCGTGATAGGGCGGCATCATCATCAGCATCGCGGCCCCCATCGCCTCGGCCTCGCGGGCGCGGGCGACCACGATTTCGGTGCTGAAGTGGCTGATCGTCACGATCACCGGCACCCGGCCCGCCACATGTTCGAGCGAGAGCCGGGTCAGGGTCGCCCGCTCGGCATCCGAGAGCACGAACTGCTCGGAGTAATTGGCCAGGATACAGATCGCATCGACGCCCTGATCGATCATGCAGTCAAGCACGCGAGCCATGCCCTCGGGATCGAGGCTGCCATCGTCGAGGAAGGGGGTCGGGGCCACCGGGAGAATGCCGGTCAGGGGCTGTTTCATGTCACCTCCTTGCGTGCCGGACACGCAGGTCTTGGGGATTTCAGGGCGCCACGCGGGGCGCAGTCAGTCTATAAAGGCCGCAGTGCTCACACGCCGCCCGAGGGTGAAGGCATCGGCCACCAGCACCAGCGGCCGCAGGTCCATATCGAGGCCGCCGCGCTCCACGAGCCGGGCCATCTGTTCGTAAAGACGCGGATATTCGCCGGCAGGTGGGGCGGGGTCGTTTGGTGGGGCGGGGTCGACGGACAGCGCGGGGTCGACGGACAGGGCAGTGTCAACGGACAGGGCGGGGTCGACCTGACGCAGGCCCTCCAGCTGCATTACCGCGCCGCCCTCCGACAGCGTCAGCCTGCCCTGATCGGTCACCGCCTCGATCTCCCAGGTCTGGGGGCCCTCCTGACGCCAGTCGAAGGTGGCTGTGACCTCGGCGCCGCCTGCGTGATGAAACCGGATCTCGGCCGCGATGGGCGTCTGGCGGTTTTCGGGCACCTCCAGGCGCGCGTCGGTCACGTGGATGGCGTCCGGCAGGATCTCGGTCACGATGGAGAGCGCATTGATGCCCGGATCAAACACCCCGAGCCCGCCCGGCTCCCAGATCCAGGCCTGACCGGGATGCCAGCGCCGCACGTCTTCCTTCCAGGTCACCGTCAGGCTGTGCAGCTGCTTGTCCGCCAGCCAGGCGCGGGCGGCGGCGACCCTGTCCGCCTGTCGTGAATGCCAGGTGGCATAGAGCGCGGTGCCCGCTTCCCGCGCGGCTTCGGTCAGGGCGTGGCATTCTGCCAGGGTGGCGCCCGGCGGTTTTTCCAGCATCACGTGACGCCCGGCTCGGATGGCCTGCATCGCATAGGCAAAGCGCGGCACCGGCGGCAGGCAGAGCGAGACGGTGCGAATATCCGGCCGCTCCTCCAGCATAACGGAGAAATCCGCAAAAGCATCCACGCCCTCCACTATACCGGAACGGCTGACCGTGGCGGCCAGATCCCAGTCCGGGCTGGCCGCGATCGCGGGCAGGTGCTGGTCGCGCGCGATCTTTCCGATGCCGACAACTGCGATCTTCATCAATGGCTGTCCTTTCCGACGGGCGCCCCGCGGCAGCCCTTGAGAAAGTCGAGATCGGCGCCGGTATCGGCCCCTTCGACATGGCTCTGATGCAGCATCAGATAGCCGGAGGTCGCGACCGCATGGGTGGGGGTCCAGGCCGACAGGCGCGCGGCGAGTTCGGCATCGGGGATGTCGAGGCTCAGGCGCCGGTTCTCCACGTCCAGCTCGATCATGTCGCCATCGCGCACCACCGCCAGAGGGCCGCCGGCCGCCGCCTCGGGCGAGGTGTGCAGCACCACGGTGCCATAGGCCGTGCCCGACATGCGAGCATCAGAGATCCGCAGCATATCGGTGATCCCCTGCTTCAGGAGCTTTGGCGGCAGGCCCATGTTGCCGACCTCTGCCATCCCCGGATACCCTTTGGGGCCGCAGTTCTTCAGCACCATCACGCAGGTCTCGTCGATATCGAGATCCGGGTCGGCGATCTTTGCCTTGTAGTCGTCGATATCCTCGAACACGACCGCACGGCCGCGATGCTGCATCAGCGCAGGCGTCGCCGCCGAGGGTTTCAGCACCGCCCCCTGCGGAGCGAGGTTGCCACGCACCACCACAATGCCACCCGATTGGGTCAGCGCCCTGTCGGCGGGCAGGATCACGTCCTCGTTGTGGTTGAGCACATGGGCGATCTCGTCCCAGATCGCCCCGCCGGACACCGTGAGCGCGGATTTATGCAGCATGCCCGCCTCGGCCAGACGTTTCAGCACCACCGGCAGACCACCGGCGTAGTAGAATTCCTCCATCAGGTATTTGCCCGACGGCATCAGGTTGACGATGGTCGGCACATCGCGCCCGCAGCGGTCCCAGTCCTCCAGCGTCAGATCGATCCCGACGCGCCCGGCAATGGCCAGCATATGGACCACCGCATTGGTGGATCCGCCGATGGCGGCATTGGTGCGGATGGCGTTCTCGAACGCCTCTTTGGTCATGATGTCCGAGGGCTTCAGATCGTCCTTGACCATCTGCACGATCCGCCGCCCGGTCATCTGCGCCATCACGCGGCGGCGGGAATCCACCGCCGGGATTGCCGCGTTGCCAGAAAGCGCCATGCCCAGCGCCTCGGCCATGGAGGCCATGGTGGAGGCCGTGCCCATGGTGTTGCAGGTGCCGGTGGAGCGGCTCATGGAGGCCTCTGCCTCGAGGAACTCCTCCTGGGTCATCTCGCCCGCCTTCACCGCCTCGGAGAATTTCCACAGATGGGTGCCGGAGCCCACCCGTTCGCCGCGAAAATAGCCGTTCAGCATCGGCCCGCCCGACACCACGATGGTCGGCAGATCGCAGGAGGCCGCCCCCATCATGAGGCTCGGCGTGGTCTTGTCGCAGCCCACCAGCAGCACGCAGCCGTCGATCGGCTGGCCCCGGATTGCCTCTTCGGTCGCCATTGCGGCCAGGTTGCGGAACATCATCGCGGTGGGGCGGTAGGTGTTTTCCGAGGCCGAGAACACCGGGACCTCGACCGGGAAGCCGCCGGCCTCGTAGATGCCTGCCTTGACCTTTTCCGCCAGCTCGCGCAGGTGGCCGTTGCAGGGGGTGAGATCGGACCAGGTGTTGAGGATGCCGATCACCGGGCGGCCGTCGAACATATCGTGCGGCCAGCCCTGATTTTTCATCCAGCCCCGGTGATAGATCACATCGCGGCTGGAGCCCCCGTACCATTCCTGACTGCGCAGGCTGCGGGGCCATTTTGCGGGCGTGAAGCTCATCGCGGATCAGCCTTTCTGCTTGTTGTAGACGTCAAAGATCACGGCAGCGAGCAGCACCAGCCCCTTGATCATCTGCTGGTAGTCGATGCCGACCCCCATGATGCCCATACCATTGTTCAGCACCCCCATCAGAAAGGCCCCGACCACGGCGCCGACGATCTTGCCGACCCCGCCGGACATGGAGGCCCCGCCGATGAAGACCGCCGCGATCACATCGAGTTCGAGCGCAAAGCCCGCTTTGGGGGTGGCGGAGTTCAGGCGGGCGGCAAAGACCAGCCCGGCGATGGCCGCAAGCGCGCCCATGTTGACAAAGGCGAGAAAGGTCAGCCGCTCGGTCTTGATCCCCGACAGTTTCGCCGCCTTGCGATTGCCGCCCAGCGCATAGACCCGCCGCCCCAGCACCGTCTGTTCGGTCACGAAGGCATAGATCACGGTCAGGATCCCCATGGTGATCATCACATTGGGCAGACCGCGAAAGGTGGAGAGTTTGAAGAACACGAAGACCAGTGCCAGCGCCACGATGCCGATCCGGGCGACGAAAAACGCCTGTGGTTCGTCCTCGATGCCGTATTTGCGGTTCTGCGCCCGTTTGCCGAGGCCGGACCAGACCACCAGCCCCGCCGCGCAGAGCCCGATGGCGAAGGACAGCATGTTGAAATTGCGCAGACCGAAGAGCTCGGCCATGGCTGCGCCGCCGGGCAGCACATCCGGCACGAAGCCGCTGGCGATGGATTGGAATTCCCGTGGGAACGGGCCGACGGATTCGCCGCCCAGCAACCAGAGCGACAGGCCCCGGAACACCAGCATCCCCGCCAGCGTCACGATGAAGGACGGGATGCTCCAATAGGCGATCCAATAGCCCTGGGCGGCGCCGATCAGGGCGCCGGTGCCGATGCAGACCACCGCCGTGAGGGCCAGCGACTGATCCCATCGGACGATCATCACCGCCGCCAGGGCGCCGACAAACCCCATGACAGAGCCGACCGAGAGGTCGATATGCCCCGCCACGATGACGATCAGCATGCCCAGCGCCATGATGATGATATAGCTGTTCTGCAGCAGCAGGTTGGTCAGGTTGATCGGCCGCAGCAGGGTGCCGCTGGTGACGATCTGGAAAAACGCCATGATCGCGATCAGCGCGAACAACAGTCCGTATTCGCGCAGATGGGCCGAAAGATAGGCGCCGATGCCGGTTTTGGGATCCTCGGCGGACTTGGTTTGTGTCTGTCCTGCGAAAGTCATCGCTGTTGTCCTTATTCCGTCACGATGAGCGACATGATGCGCTCCTGGCTGGCCTCGGCGGCACCGAGTTCGCCAACGAATGCGCCCTCGTTCATCACGTAGATGCGGTCGCACATGCCGAGAAGTTCGGGCAGTTCGGATGAGATCATCACCACGCCCTTGCCCGCGGCGGCCAGATCATTGATCAGCCCGTAGATTTCAAACTTGGCGCCCACATCGATCCCCCGGGTCGGTTCGTCGAGGATCAGCACCTCCGGTTCCGCAAACAGCCATTTGGCCAGAACCACCTTTTGCTGGTTGCCGCCCGACAGGTTCACCACCTTCTGGAACACCGAGGGCGTGCGGATATTGAGCGAGCCGCGATAGCCGTCGGCGACCCGGGTTTCCTCATTGTGGTTGAGCACCGGCCCGTTGGCGACCTTGGGCAGGTTGGTGAGCGTCACATTGCGGCGGATTTCCTCGTCCAGCACCAGGCCGAGGCTCTTGCGGTCCTCGGTCACATAGGCAAGGCCCGCGGCAATGGCGCGCCCGACGGTGGAGGTGTCGGCCGTCTTGCCGCGCATCCGCACCTGACCCGAGATCCCCTGCCCCCAGGAGCCGCCGAAGACCGACATCGCCAGCTCTGTGCGCCCGGCGCCCATCAGACCGGCGATGCCGATGACCTCGCCTGCGCGCACGTTCAGGTCGACGCCATGGATCACCCGGCGGTCGGCCTGTTCGGGGTGGTGGACGGTCCAGTCCTCGATCTCCATCAGCATCTCGCCGGTCCGCCGCTCCCGGGGCGGGTAGCGGTTTTCCATCGAGCGGCCCACCATGTCGCGCACGATGCGGTCCTCGGTGATGCCGTCGCTGACGCCAAAGCTGGAGACCGTCTGGCCGTCCCGGATCACCGTCACCGTATCCGCCACCCGGCGGACCTCGTTCAGTTTGTGGCTGATGATGATCTGGGTGACCCCCTGCGCCTTCAGCTCCAGCATCAGATCCAGCAGCGCCTGACTGTCCGCCTCCGACAGGGCCGCGGTGGGCTCGTCGAGGATCAGCAGCCGCACGTCCTTGGCCAGCGCCTTGGCGATCTCGACCAATTGCTGCTTGCCGACGCCGAGCTTGTCCACCAGCGTGGTGGGCGCGTCCTTCAGCCCCACCTTCTGCAGCAGGCTCTCGGTGCGCCGGTAGGTTTCCGGCCAGTTGACGACGCCGTTCTTCTGCACCTCGTTGCCGAGAAACAGGTTCTCGGCAATCGACAGAAGCGGCACCAGAGCCAGCTCCTGATGGATGATAATGACGCCCTCGGCCTCGCTTTCGGCAATGTCGTGGAACGCGGCCAGATGGCCCGCGTAATGGACCTCGCCGTCATATTGGCCGACCGGATAGACACCGGAGAGGACCTTCATCAGGGTGGATTTGCCAGCGCCGTTTTCACCGCAGATGGCGTGAATCTCGCCCTCGCGCACGGTCAGGGTCACATCATCCAGCGCCTTGACGCCCGGAAACGTCTTGGTGATCGACCGCATTTCGAGCAGGGGTGTCTGCACGAGATCATCCTTTGGTTTTATTGAATATCTGTCCCGTCCACCCCTTGCTGACAGGTGAACGGGACGCCGCGCCCGGGCCGCTCGGGGCCCGGACAGGGAGGATCGCACCGCGACAGATCAGTTGATCTGGTCTTCGGTATAGTAGCCGGAGCCGACCAGAACCTCTTTCCAGTTCTCGCCCGTCACCTTGAGCGGTTCCAGCAGGTAGGAGGGCACCACTTTGACCCCGTTGTCATAGGTGGAGGTGTCGTTGATCTCGGGCTCGCCGCCGTCGAGCAGCGCATCGACCATGCCGACGGTCACACGCGCCAGTTCGCGGGTGTCCTTGAAGATGGTGGAATATTGCTCGCCCGCGAGGATCGATTTGACCGAGGGGACCTCGGCGTCCTGACCCGAGACGATGGGCATCGGCAGATCGCCGGAGCCGTAGCCGACGCCCTTGAGCGACGACAGGATGCCGATGGACAGACCGTCATAGGGCGACAGCACGCCATGGACCTGGGCGTCGGTGTAATGAGCCGACAGCAGGTTATCCATCCGCGCCTGCGCCACTGCCCCATCCCAGCGCAGCGTGCCGACGGTATCCATGCCCTGCTGGCCGGAGACCACGGTGATCTTGCCGCTGTCGATCAGCGGCTGCAGCACCGATACGGCGCCGTTGTAGAAGAAATAGGCGTTGTTGTCGTCGGGGCTGCCGCCGAACAATTCGACGTTCCAGCTCTCGGCGTCGGGAAAGCGTTCCTCGAGACCGGCGACCAGCGTTTCCGCCTGCTGCACGCCCACCTTGAAGTTGTCGAAGGTCGCGTAATAGTCGACATATGCGCTGTCGCGGATCAGTCGGTCATAGGCGATGGTGCGGATGCCCGCGAAATGCGCGTTCTCCAGCGCGTTCGACAGGGTGGTGCCGTCGATGGCCGCCACCACCAGCACGTCGACGCCATTGGTGATCATGTTCTCGATCTGCGCCAGCTGGTTGGGAATGTCATCCTCGGCATATTGCAGGATCGTGGTGTAGCCCGCCTCTTCGAACTGGCTCACCATGGATTCTCCGTCAGAGATCCACCGCGCAGAGGATTTCGTCGGCATTGCGATACCGATCTTGCCTTCTGCGAAGGCGGCCGTTGCAAGGCCACTCACCAGTGCGGTGGTGACCAGAATTGATTTCAGGGTCATGCTTTTCTCCTCCTCAAGCCCGCGGGTGTTGTCCGCGATCTCCCGAGTCGGACGATAGGATGGGTTCACATATCATACCAATCTAAATAACGTGGGGAGAGATAACAAAAATGGTATGTCAGACATGGTTCTTCCCCTGGCCACGCGGCTCAAGCCGTCACAACTGCGTCTGGTGCGCAGCATTCATGACACCGGCAAGCTGCAACTGGCAGCCGAGGCGGTGAACATGACCCAGCCCTCGGCCTCGCGGCTTCTGGCGGACATTGAGGCCGAGGTCGGCGGCGCCTTGTTCGACCGCCAGCCCCGCGGCATGACCGCAACCGCCCTGGGAGAGGCCTTTGTGCGTCATGCGCAGGTGATCCTGGCCGAGCTGGACTCGCTGGCCGCCGAAGTCGGCAGCCTGCAATCGGGCAAGGCGGGCGGGGTGCGGGTGGGGTCGGTCACCGGTCCTGCGGTCTCGGCGCTGCTGCCCGCGCTGATGAAGGTGCGCCGGATCGCGCCGGATATTCAGCCCACCATCGAGGTCGCCCCCTCGGTCGAATTGATGCGGGGGCTGGAGGAGGGACGGTTCGATTTCATCATTGCGCGCATCAGCCCCGACAGCGACGCCCGCGCGTATCAGGCCTATCCCGGCCGCACCGAAGAGGTGGCGTTTCTGGTGCGCGCGGGCCATCCGCTGGCAGGCGGCCGGACCTCGCTGCGCGCGGCGTTGGAGTATGAGTTCCTCATCCAGGAGCCGGGCTCTCCGATCCGGCTGGCGTTCGAACAGGCCTTTCTCGAGAACCGCATCGCGATGCCGGAGCGGATCACCAATTCCTCTTCGCTGCTGATCGCGCTGTCGCTGGTCGGCCAGTCGGACACCATCGCCACCCAGACCCATGAGGTGGCGCAGATGCTGTCGGGGATCGGGACCGGCCTGACCACGCTTGATCTGGATACCGCGATCAGCGTGCCGCCGTTTCTGGTGATCCATGCGCGCAAACGCAAGCTGACCTCGGTGGCGCAGCGTCTGCTGAACGAGGTGCTGCGCCACTTGTGACCGGACCGCGGCCTCAGCCGGCCGCGCTCAGGGATTTCCGGAAGGCGGCGAGACTGGCGAGCAGAAACAGGGTGCCAAGCCCCAGGATGCGCAGGAAGTCCGGCCAGACGATATCGATCCCGGCGCCGCGAAAGACCACCGCCTGCGCGAAGGAGATATAGTGGCGGGAGGGCAGCAGGTTGGTGAAGAAGCGCAGCATCTCCGGTTGGCTTTCGACCGGGCTGGTGCCGCCGGACAGCAGCATCATCGGCATCACCACCAACAGCACCAGCAGGGCAAATTGCGACATGGTGCGAGCGATCGTTCCCAACAGGATCCCGATGGAGCTGGCGGCAAAGATATAGAGCATCGCCCCAAAGAGCAGCAGGCCGCGCGACCCTGCGACGGGCACCGCCAGCCAGCCCTCGACGACGAAGGTCATGGAAATGCCAAAGGCGGCCAGGATGATGACGCCATTGGCCCAGACCTTGGCCAGGACGATTTCAGCCGCCCGCAGCGGCATCACCATCAGATGCTCGATGGTGCCGTGTTCCCGTTCGCGCACCAGCGCCGCCCCGGTCAGCATGATGATGACCAGGTTGAGAAAATCCAGAATGCCGGTGATCGCGTTGAACCAGCTCATCTCGCCGTTGGGGTTGTAGGCGCGGCGGATCTCGTTGGTCACGGTGGGGGCTGTTCCGGTCTCGGTTCCGGTGTCGGTTCCGGTGTCGGTTCCGGTCAGGAACCGGGTGATCTCGGCGGCGATGATGGTCTGGATGTAGCCATCGCCCAGCCCGGCCTGCATGACGGCGGTGGCATCGATGTCGATCAGGATCTCGGGGCGATGACCCCGGCGGATCTGGGCCTCGAAATGCGGCGGGAAGGTGAGCGCGAAAAGATACCGCCCCGCATCCATGGCCGGGATCACCTCGCCCGCGCCGATATGGTCTGGCGTCTGAAAATAGGGCGGGTAGAACGCGTTGGCGATCTGGCGGGTCAGGGCGGAATTATCCTCGTCGACGATGGCAATCGAGGCGTTGTTGACGTTCTCCGGCATCGAGCTGGCCTGCATGTAGACCATGCCCGTGAAGGTGAACAGGATCAGCCCGACCATGGCGGCGTCGGACAGAACCGCGCGCAGCTCCTTGGTGCCGAGCCAGAAGATATGTCGCAGGCTGGTCATGCTATTTCCCCTGTTTGCGCAGCAGCAGGATGGCGGGGATCAGGAACACCGGCGTAAACGCCGCCAGCGCCATCATATCGGGCAGCAGCTGCGCAAAGCTCAGCCCCTTGGTGTAGGTCCCGACCGACAGATGCATGAAATAGCTGGCGGGCCAGAGCTGGCCGATCCACTGCCCGGCGCCCTCCAGCGTGGAAATCGGCTGGACCATGCCCGAGAACTGTGTGGTGGGCATCATCGACAGGATCGCCGCGGCAAAGATGGCCGACACCTGCGTGCGGGTGATCGAGGAAATCAGCAGCCCGTAGGATGTCACCGCCGCCCCGTAGAGAAAGGCGCCCAGCACCAGCGCCGCCGGGCTGCCCTTCATCGCGGTGCCCAGTTCGAGCGTCACCACCGCCGACAGGCTGATGGTGTTCAGCACGGCGATCAGCACATAGGGGATCTGCTTGCCGATCAGGAACTCGGCCCGGCTGGTCGGGGTGACGTAGAAATTCGTGATGGTGCCGATTTCCTTTTCGCGGGCCACGGAAATCGCCATCAGGATGGCCGGAAACATCATCAGCAGGATGGCAGGCACCGCGGGGGCGATGGCGCGGATGCTCTCGAAGCTGGGATTGTAGCGATAGCGGCTGTGCGCCTCGTAGACGGCGAGATCGTCCGGATCGAGCCCGGCCCGGCGGGAGCGGTCCTGCAGCGCGGCGAGATGCGCCCCCGAGACATAGGCCTCGACCGTGCCCGCGCGGGTGGTGTTCGCCCCGTCGAGCCAGGTGGAGACGGTGACGCTGCGCCCCTGTTTCAGATCGCGCCCGAACCCCGGCGGGATCTCGATGGCGGCGGCCACATCGCCTGCTGCCATCCGGGTGATCAGGTCATCCCGTGTCAGCAGGGGGGGCTGTTCGGAAAACGTACGCGAGCCGTAGTAGGACGACAGATATTCGCGGCTTTCGGGGCTCTGGTCGAAATCCAGTGCCGCCAGCGAGATATCCTCCACATCCATCGAGATCCCCAGCGAGAAGATGACGGTCAGAAAGATCGAGCCGAGGAAGGCAAAGGCCAGACGGATCGGATCCCGGCGCACCTCGCGCCATTCGCGCAGGGAAATCGCCGCCATGCGGCGCGGGCTGAAGCGGATCGGGGGCCGAACTGTTGGTGGTGCCGCTGCTGTCAGTGCTGTCGGGTCGGTCAGTGGTGTCGGGTCGGTCAGTGGTGTCGGTGCCGCTGCGGGGTCCGGTGCCGGGCCTGCAGTCGGATCTGGGGCCGGATCTGGGGCCGGGTCTGGGGCAGGGTTTGGGGCGAGGTCGGGGGCGATCTGCGGCGGCGCATCTGCCGCAGGGGGTCCGGCGCCGCCGTTTGATATCGCTTCCTCGATATGGCGGACAAAGCTCTCTTCGACGGTGCCGGACGGGCTGGCGGCCGCCAGCTCCTGCGGCGGGCCGACCACCAGAACCCGCCCCGCGTGCATCAGCGAGATCCGGTCGCAGCGCATCGCTTCGTTCATGAAATGGGTGGAGATGAAAATCGTCACCCCGTCGCCGCGCGACAGGTCGACCAGAAGGTCCCAGAACGCATCGCGGGCCACGGGATCGACGCCCGAGGTCGGCTCGTCCAGGATCAGGACCTCGGGCGCGTGCAGCACCGCGACGGCCAGCGACAAGCGCTGGCGCAGGCCCAGCGGCAGATCCCCCGAGACGAGATCCAGATGCGGCGCCAGCCCGAAACGTGCGACCAGCGTCGCAATCCGCTCCCGCGCCCGGTCGCGGGGCAATTCGAACAGGCGGGCGTGCAGATCGAGGTTCTGGCGCACGGTCAGCTCGCCATAGAGCGAGAAGGCCTGGCTCATGAAACCGACGCGTTTGCGCGCCCGCAGGTCTGCGGCATCGACGGGGCGGCCGAACAGATGCGCCTGGCCGGCGGACATCGGCAACAGCCCCGTGAGCATCTTCATTGTCGTGGTCTTGCCGCAGCCGTTGGAGCCGAGAAAGCCGAAGATCTCGCCCTTGCGAATGTCGAAACTGACCTCGTCCACGGCGGTGAAATCGCCAAACCGCCTGGTCAGGCCACGCGCGGTGATCGCGGGGGGACCGGCGGCGGCAGTCAGGGGCGGGATGACCAGACCGGTGCCGTTGCGGCGCTTGTCCTCGGGCAGAAGCCGCACGAAGGCGCTTTCCAGATCGCCGGTGCCGGTGCGGGTCTTCAGGTCGCTCGGGCTGCCGCTGTCGAGGATGCGGCCCGCGTCCATGGCCACCAGCCAGTCAAAGCCCTCTGCCTCTTCCATATAGGCTGTGGAGACCAGCACCGACATATGCGGCCGCCCGGCGCGGATGCTGGCGATCAGCCGCCAGAACTGGCGCCGGGACAGCGGATCGACACCGGTGGTGGGCTCGTCGAGGATCAGCAGGTCCGGTTCATGCAAAAGCGCGCAGCACAGGCCCAGCTTCTGCTTCATGCCGCCCGACAATTTGCCCGCAGGCCGGTCAAGAAACGGATGCAGCCCGGTGGCCCGGGTCAGCCGGGCAATCTGGGACCGGCGCTCCTGTGCGTTCAGAGCAAACAGGTTGGCGAAGAATTCCAGGTTCTCGGCGACGGAGAGGGCATGGTACAGGTTCTTGCCCAGGCCCTGCGGCATATAGGCGATGCGCGGGCCCACATGACGCCGATGGGCCGCATCGCGCATGTCGCCGCCCAGAACGCTCAGGCGGCCCTGCTGCAGCACCCGCGCCCCGGCGATCAGATCGAGCAGGGTGGATTTGCCGACCCCGTCCGGCCCCAGAAGCCCCACCATCTGCCCGGCGGGCACCGAGACGGAGATATCGTCGAGGGCGGCGACGGCGCCGTATCGCTGGCTGAGACCATGAGCGCTGACAACCGGCATCATGAGGACTGTTCCTATTGGTTCAGAAGCGGCAGGGCGGACTGCGCGTCCAGGGCAAGCTCCGGCGGCCAGTCGGCCAGCGGGCTGTCCGGGGCCGGGGCAAGGCGGACATAGGCCACGCCCCGGATGCCGGTGCGGACATAGTCGATGTAGCTCTCGATCAGCTCCTGCGGCACCCGGACCCGCACCCGGAACACCAGATTTTGCCGCTCGTCCGCCGTTTCGACGCTGCGCGGGGTGAATTGGGACACCGGCGACACATAGGTGACACGGCCGGGCACCACCGCGTCCACCACATCCAGACGAATGCGGGCCTCGCTGCCGACGGCGAGCCGGTGGGCCTGCGATGCGGGCAGGAAGAATTCCAGATAGACCTCGGAGAGATTGATGATCGTCAGCACCTTGGCGCCGGCCGCGATGACCTCGCCGGGTTCGGCCAGCCGGTACAGCACCCGCCCCAGAACCGGGGCCGTCAGCTCTGTATCCTCCAGCGTGCTGGCCACCTGCGCCACGGCGGCCCGGGTTGCATCCACGCCGCGTTCGTAGCTGACCAGCGCCGCCCGCGCGGCATCATGGTTGGCCTGTGCGACGGCGACATCGGTCCGGCGGGCATCGAGGATCTGCACGGTGGCCGTGCCGCGATCCTGCAGCGCCTCCGTGCGGGTCAGCTCCTCGTTGGCCAGCGCCAGCAGCGCGCCGGTCTGTGCGATCGTGGCCAGCGCCGCCGCCACCTGCGCCTCGGCGGCGGCGACTTCGGCCTCGGCCTGGGCCAGCTGTGCGGTGATCACCTCGGCGTCGATGGTCGCGACCAGCTGGTCGGGCTGCACGAGGTCGCCCTCTTTCACCAGCACCGAGGCCACCCGCCCGGCAATGAGCGAGGACACATCGACCTGGACCGCCTCCACCTGCCCGTTCCCGGAGGCAATCCCGTCGGGCAGGCCCGGTGCCGTGACCTGCCGCACATAGGAGTAGCCGCCGCCCAGAACCACCGCGGCCAGCACCGCAACCAGAGCTTTGTTCACCCGCATATCTTTCACTCCGCACCGGATCGCGCGAGGGGCGCAACCCATAGGACCCGGATAGGCCCTGGCGCGGCCATCGCATTGATGTGGGTCAATCCGGGCCCGAATCCGGTGGCCAAACCGCACATCCGCAGGGTCCGCACCTGAGGCGACGCCTGAAAAGACGGCGTTTGCGCGCGGTGAAACAGATCGTGGGAGGGCATCGGGAGGGGCGGGCGGCAGGGGAGCGGGCGGGGGGGGCAGAGGGTGCGTGCGGAGTGTAAAGCGTGCTTGACACGCCTCCGGGGCGCCCCTAGATGTAAAGCACGCTTTCCAGCCAGAACAGGTCAACCCGGAAGACCTCAAAACGGAAGACCGCAGCACGGAAGACCTCGAAACGGAACACCTGATAACGGAGAGTGCCATGCGTGGAATGACTGCCCTATTGATCGGATTTATTGCCTATGCGGGACTGCTGGTGGTGTCGAAGATGCTGTTTGCCCATGGCATCGAAACCCGGGTGATGCGCATTCTGGTCTCGCTCAGCCCGATGCTGGCTGTCGTGTTCATTTGCGGGGTCATCATCTGGAGCATCCGCCATATGGACGAGATGCAGCGCAAGCTGCAGTTCGAGGCGCTGGCCTTGGCGGTGGCGGGCACGGCGCTGATCACCTTCGGCTACGGGTTTCTGGAGGGCGCGGGCCTGCCGAGATTGTCGATGTTTGTCGTCATGCCGCTGATCGCGACCCTCTGGTTCATCGGCGTGATGCTGGGGCGGCTGCGGTTTCGATGAACAATCGCATTCAGGAGCTGCGCCAGCGCAACAACTGGTCCCAGGCTGAGCTCGCCGCCCGACTGCAGGTGTCGCGGCAAACCATCAATGCGCTGGAACGGGGCCGGTATGACCCGAGCCTGCCGCTCAGTTTCAGGCTTGCGCGGCTGTTCGGGCTGCCGATTGAAGAGATCTTTGACCCGGATCTGGACTGACCCCCGCGGCGGCTGGCCGCGCGGCATGGCGTGAACGGGGGGGCGCGGCGAGGCCGGGGGCGCATAAGCCCAGCCTACACCCCCCAGCCTTCAACCCAGCCTACAACTCGGCCGTCGGCCTGACCGTCGGCCTGACCGGCTAGGTCGCCAAGTCGGCATGTCACCATGTCACCCCGCCGCCAGCTCCGTGATCTCGCGCCGGAACGGCAGAGCGTCGCCCAGATCCGGCCCGTCCAGCTCGCGCGCATAGCGGTGCCCGGCATAGGTGGCCCAGGCGATCGGACCGGGGGCATTGGCGTCGCCGATGATCTCGACCGAGCGGATGCCGCAATCGGCCCACTCCGCCTGCCGCGCCTTCAGACCGGTGAACAGCCGGCTGTTTTCGCGGCGGGAGGCCACCATCACCACCGCATCACAATCAAACCGCTGGCTGCGCCCGGTATAGACGCAATTGCTGAGGACGTGATCGGCGTGGATTTCGGTGATCCCGCGGTTCAGCACGATCTCCACCCCGGCCTCGACCAGACGGGGATGGATGGCGATCTGCTCCAGCGTGTTGTTTGTCCAATCCGAAACATAGGCCGAGGGCGTCACCAGCGTCACCTCTGCCCCCTGTCGGGCCAGCAGCTCGGCCAGCACGCCGCCCATATAGTAGTGATCGTCGTCGAACAGGATGACCCGGCCCGAGGGCAGCGAGCCATCCATCAGGTCATCGGGGGTGTAGATCCGGGCGCCCGGCGCGATCGGCATGGGCACCACATGTTGCCGCGCAACACCATCGGCGCGCCATGTGGCCCCGGTGGCGATGCAGATATTCTCAAAGCCGAAATCGAGGATGCTTTCTGCGTCGAGCGCGCTGTCGAGGTAGATGTCCACATTGGGCCGCTGCGACAATTGGTACTGGCGATAGTCGACGACCCGCCCCCAGGCCGACAGGCCCGGCAGTTTTGCCTCGCGCAGGACACGGCCGCCGATCTCTGTCCTGGCTTCGGCCACGGCGACATCATAGCCGCGGCGGCACAGGGCCCAGGCGGCCTCCAGACCGGCGGGACCGGAGCCGACGATCAGCACATTGGAGCTGTTGCCCTTCGGGTTCATCCTTTCGGGGTGCCAGCCCTTGCGCCATTCCTCCATGAAGGTCGGGTTCTGGGTGCAGCGGCTGATCGACATGGTCATGTCGCCGGTGATGCAGATATTGCAGCCGATGCATTCGCGGATGTCCTCGACCCGGCCCTCCTCGATCTTTTTCGGCAGGAAGGGATCGGCGATGGAGGGGCGCGCGCAGCCGATGAAATCCAGCGTCCCGCTGCGAATCATCCTGGCCATCACATCGGGCGAGGTGAACCGGCCGACGCCGACGATGGGTTTGCGGGTCAGCTCGTGAATGCCCCGCACCAGCTGTTCCTGCGCCGCCTCCTCCTTGAACCGCGACGGGCCGGAGCAATCCTCCCAGCTGCCATGGGCGAGATCCCAGAGATCGGGCAGATCCCTGTTCATTTCGATGAAGTCGCGCAGCTCGGCGTTGGAAAACCCCAGCGTGCCGATGGTCTCGTCGAGGCTCACCCGCAGGGTCAGCGCCATGGTATCGCCCACCGCATCGCGGATATCCGCGATCACCTCGTTCACGAAGCGGGCGCGGTTTTCCAGACTGCCGCCGTATTCATCGCTGCGCTGGTTGGTGGCGCGGCTGAGAAAATGCTGAAAGATGCCAAAGCCATGGGCACCGTAGAGACAGATCAGGTCGAACCCCGCCAGCCGGGAGCGTTTGGCCGCCGTCACGAACCAGCGCCGCAGATCGCGGATGTCCTGTTTGTCCATCGCCCGCGCCTGCACCGGATCGTTGGTGAAGGTGCGGATCGGCATCGCCGAGGGCGCCAGCGGCACCTCCTTGGTATAGAGGTTCGGCCCGTTGATGCCGGAATAGGCCAGCTGGATCCCCGCCAGCGCGCCGTGGGTCTTCATTTTCTCCGACATTCTGCGCAGCTGCGGGATGTCCTTGTCTTCCCACAGGCGCAGTTCGATGAAGGGGGTGATTTCCGAGCTATGGTGCATCTCGCATTGCTCGGTAAAGATCACCCCCCAGCCGCCCTCGGCCTTGATGCCGCGCATCTCGGCGGCGGCCGAAGGGTCCCGGTAGCCGCCGCCATTGCAATGCGGCACCTGATAGAACCGGTTCTTGGCGGTCAGCGGGCCGATGTCCATCGGGTCGAACAGAATGTCATAGCGTGGGTCGCGCACGGGGAATCTCCTGCAACTGATCGCTCGCAGGATAGCGCGGGCCAAAGCGGGGGGAAGTCGCGGTTGCGGAAGCGGCGGTTAGGAACAGGCTAAGCCACAGGGTCAGCCATAGGTTCAACCCGGAACAGCGCCGCAGGTCCGGGCTGCCGCCGAAGAGCGCCTCAGAACACGGGCCTAACAGCGGCGGCACAGCGGTTTCGCGATGATGTTGGACAGGGCAGAGACCCCCGGATGTGGTCAGGACCTGGATCGCAGGATCTTGACCGGGGCCTTGACCGGAACCTTGACCGGGGCCTTGATCAGGGCCTTGATCGGGGGGCAGGGCCTTGTACACAGGAGGCTGAACCCGTCCGGAACAGCCTTTCGGCGCAGCAGAGGTCAAAGCCACCCCATGCCAATCGCCATTCTTGTCCCGCTCTATCTTGGTCTTGCAGCCCTGCCGCTGACGCTCGCCTGGATCCAGGACCTGCCGCGGCGGCCCTTTCCCGATGAGCTGGCCAGCAGTCTGGGACTGGTCTCTCTGGCGATGATCCTGACGGAGTTCTTTCTGCTGGGACGGTTTCGCAGCATCACCCGACGTGCGGGCTCTGATGTCATCATGCGGGCGCATCAGCGTCTGGCCCGGGTGGCGCTTGTCCTCGCGGTGGTGCATCCGTTCCTCTATGTGTCGCCGATGAGCGCGCCGCCGGTCTGGGATGTCAGCAGCCAAACGGCGCTGAACTACAGCTGGGAGGGGTTCTGGCCCGGCATCGCGGCCTGGCTTCTGTTGGCGGGGCTGGTCGCCATGGCCATCGCGCGCGACGCCAGCGGGATGCCATATGCGGTCTGGCGCCTGCTGCATGGGCTGGTGGCGGCGCTGGTTGCGGGGTTCGGCGTGCTGCATGTGCTGCGCGCGGGGCGCTACAGCGCCGATCCGCTGCTGGGCTGGGTCTGGATCGTGTTCTTCGCCTGCGCCATGGGGGCGCTGCTCTATGTCTATCTCGTGGCGCCGCTGCTGCGCGGGCGGCACCCCTGGCGCGTCGCCTCGGTGCGTCCCGTGGCAGAGCGGACCTGGGCGGTGACGCTGCGGCCGGATTTTGACGGCGGGCTCGACTATCAGGCGGGTCAGTTTGCCTGGCTCAATATCGGGCATGGCGTCTTCAGCCTGAACGAAAACCCCTTCTCGATCAGCTCTGCCCCCTCGGCGGGACCCGATGTGGAGTTCACCATCAAGGAGCTCGGGGATTTCACCCGCAGCATCGGCCAGATCCAGCCGGGCAGCCGGGCCTGGCTTGAGGCGCCGCATGGCCATCTGAGCCATGTCGGTCACGAAGACGCGCCGGGGATTGCGCTGATTGCGGGCGGGGTGGGGATTGCGCCGCTGCTGGGCATTCTGCGCGAGCTTGCAGGCACCGACGACCCCCGTCCCACGGTCCTGATCTATGGCAACCGGCGCCAGTCGCAGATCGTGGCGCCAGCAGAGCTCCGCCATCTCGCCGCGCAGCATGGCACCGAGGTGGAGCATGTGCTGTCCGAGCCGGACGAGACCTGGACCGGCGCCACCGGGCTGATTGATGCCAGCCTGCTGCGGCGGCATTTCGATACGGACGCGCGCCGGGAGTGGCTCTATGTGCTCTGCGGTCCCCCGGCGATGCTGCGGGCGGTCAAGGCCGACCTGCTGGCGCTTGGCGTTCCCGCGTCGCGCATCCTGTCCGAGCTGTTTGTCTACGACTGACCCAGGCCCTGCCCGTGCCCTTGCCTGCGCCCTGCCCGCGCCCTTCCTGTGCCCTTCCTGTGCCGGTCGCGGGTGCAGCTGTGAGGCGCCGTTGCCGGGCGCGATCATCCCGGCCGCGGCGGCAGCGTGCGGCGCAGATAGGCAAAATGCGCCTCTGCCATGCCGCGATAGGCGCGCCAGCCATCGGCGGTGTTTTGCG
This sequence comes from Alphaproteobacteria bacterium MedPE-SWcel, assembly GCA_001874255.1. Classification (GTDB taxonomy): domain Bacteria; phylum Pseudomonadota; class Alphaproteobacteria; order Rhodobacterales; family Rhodobacteraceae; genus Epibacterium. The sequence continues at coordinate 52,503 of MPDC01000007.1, read as the reverse complement.
CCACCGCATCCGACAGAACCGCCAGAGTCCCCCCGCCCGAGCGCGCCAGAATCAGCGTCTGCGCCGCCTTTTCAAAGAAATAGAGATCCTCGAAGGCATCGGCGACCGTCTCGCCGACAATGGTGACGCCATGGTTGCCCATCACCAGCACCGATTTGTCCCCCATCGCATCGGCCAGCCGCTCGCCTTCTTCGGTGGCATCCGCGATGCCGCCAAAGGAAAGGTCATAGGCCGTGCGCCCGTAAAACCGCGCCGTGTTGTTGTCGATCGGCACCAGCGTCGGATCCGCGAGGCAGGCCAGCGCGGTGGCATAGGGCGAATGGGCGTGCAAGACCACGCGGGCCTCCGGCAGCCGGCGGTGCAGGGTGCCATGCACGCACCAGGCCGAGGCATCCACCCCCTCCGGCGTGGCCCTCCTCCGGCTGTCCAGCAACAGCAGATCCGTCGGCGCGATGGTGTCGAAATGCTGCCATTTGGCATTGAGCAGAAACTGCTGCCCATCGGCAGAGACGGCGGCGCTGAAGTGGTTGCCGACGCTTTCGGACCACCCCAGCCTGTGACAGATCCGAAAGGCATCGGCGAGATCGGCGCGCAACGCGGCCTCAGTATTCGTCTCGGTATCCGTATCAGTATCCGCCTCGATATCGGTGCCGGTGTCGGTGCCGGTGTCGGTATCGGGGAAGTGTGCCACCCGCGTCATGCCTTGAACCGCCCGTCGCTGACCAATGCGCGATAGGTCGAGCGCATCTCGGAGCGGTCCACGTAGCAGCCGCGCAGGTAGCGGTCGCCGCTAGTCGCCGTATAGGCGGCGCGGCCGTGCACGATCCGGTGATTGTCAAAGACCATGCATTCGCCGCCCTTCATCAGGAAATTCATCATGTATTTCTCTTCCTGCAGCATCCGGCCAAAGCGGCAGAAGGCGGGGTAGTAGTCATCCAGCAGCTTTTGATCGAGATCGAAGATATCGGCCATATGCTGGCTGATGGTCAGCCCTTCGACCTCGCCATATTGGTCCAGCTCGATCACATATTGGCGCGAGCGCGCATCATAGCTGTCATGTTCGCAGTAGAAGGGGATCGCCACCTCGCTCAGCAGCCTGAAGCCTTCGGGATCGCGCCTGCGGAAATCATTGGCCACCGCAACGCCATCGGCATAGAGGCTGTCGCCGCCCTGCACCGTATTGGCCCGGCAGTGCAGGAACTGGATGCCCGGCGCGAATTCCTCGGCCGGGGTATCGGTGTGCAGCTCCAGCGCACCGGCGGTATAGGCGGTATTGGTCGGGTTGATGTGGGTCTTCACGTCGAAATAGGTGCCAAAGAACGTCGGCCGGACAGAGCCCATCAGCTCGGCCGTTTCGGTCAGCCCCTCGTTGCTGTCGGGCATGTCGGTCACGATGGTGAACCCATGCACCAGCATCGCCTCGATCCACTTTGCGCGGGTGGCACCATCCGCCACCAGCTCCGGCTGCGAAAACCGCGGCACCGCCGGGTAGTGATCGCCGAACCAGGCCACGCGCGACAGATCGGCGGGATCGGGGCGGCTCCTGCCGCCTGCGTAGGTCTCCAGCCAGGACAGCGGCAGGCGGGTGATGTGGTCTTCGCCCTGCCAGTCAAGGACCAGCGCATCGCCCTCGACCGATGCGGTTTGCGCCTGCGGGGCAGCGTCGAGGTGGAAGATGTCAAAGCTGCGTTCGCGGGTGACCGGGCTGAAGGAGCTGGGGCAATTGTCGCGCAGCCAATAGTAGTTGAAGTAATGCGTGCTGCCGTCGGCAAGGGTGATGTCCAGGCCTTTTTCGCCAAGACCGGCAACGGCGGGAACCGCGAGGGGAGAGCTGAGATCGTTCATGGAGGAGGCACGTCTTTCGATTGGGTTTCTGCTGCGCAGCATTTCACGAGAGACGGGCTTGACGACAGTCTGTTTCGGGTGAAGATAACTTAAGCTGAGGATTATGTTGATCGATGGACCATCTGCCACCCCTGCGCCTGCTTGTGACCTTTGAGGCCCTGTCCCGCCACGGATCGATGCGGGATGCGGCGGCGCGGCTGAACGTGACCCAACCCGCCGTGAGCCAGGCGCTGAAGGCGCTGGAGGATCACGTCGGGGTGGCCCTGTTCGACCGGCGGGTGCGGCCTGCGCGACTCACGGATGCCGGCGAGATGCTGTCGCGGGCCGTGCGCGAGGGGTTGGGGCGGATCTCTGCCACGCTGGAGGACATCCGGGCCCTGCATGCCATCGGCGAGCGGCAGGTGACGGTGGCCTGCACCGTGGGCATGGCGACCTATTGGCTGATGCCAAGACTGCCAATTTTTTATGCACATCATCCGGATATCACCGTGAACGTGCAGGCCCCGGCGACGGATCTTCCGGTGCTCAGCCCCGGCATTGATGTCGCCCTGCGCTATGGCAATGGCGGCTGGCGCGAGGGGCGTACGGAGACGCTGTTCGCCGAGGAGATCTGCCCGGTCGGCGCGCCTGCGCTGGTGGAGCGGCTGCTGGCAGAGGGCTGCCCTCTGGCGCAGGCGCCCCTGATTCACGTGCGCACGCCGCACAATACCCATTGGGCCGGGTGGGAGGATTATTTTCAGGCCCGGGGCCTCCAGCGGCCGCGCGGCGGTGGCCAGATCTTCAACAATTACGTGCAGGCCGCGCAGGCGGTCTATGATGGGCGTGGGCTTATGCTGGGCTGGCGGTCGATCACCGGTCAGGCCGAGCGGGACGGCGCCCTGAAACCCTGGCCCGACGCGGCGCTGGATCCGGGCTGCGGATATTACGTCACCACACCCGGCACGCCGTCCCGGGACACCGCAGCCTTCGTCGATTGGGTGCGCAGGGAAGCGGCGGACCTCTAGCGCCTGCCCCCGAATGCCCGCCGCCCTGACGCGTGACCCATTGCGCCTGCCGGTCAGATCCGCTGCACCAGCAGCCAGTCGATCAGCTTGCGCAGAGTGCGATTCTCGCGCAGGTCGTCGCGTTCCACCAGAACGAAATTCGCCTGCATCGGCAGGCTCAGATCAAACGGCGCCACCAGCTGGCCCGCGTCCAGCGCCCGACGGGCAAAGCTGCGCGAGATCAGGGCACAGCCGTGCCCCGCCGACAGGATCTGCATGGCGATCAGCGAGGAATCGGCCCTCATCCAGTGACGCGGCCGGGGGGCCTCGATGCCGCAGCGCTGAAACAGGCGGTCCCAATCGGTTTCCGACCCGACGATCTGGACGATATCCGCCGCCGTCAGGACCTCCGGAGCGGGGTCCGGCCCGAGCTGCGCCGCATAGTCAGGATGGCACACCAGCGTCGCCTCCTCCACCGGCAGCGGATGCACCGTCTGTTCGGGCCAGGTGCCGTCGCCGTAGCGGATGTCCAGATCCACCCCCGCCCCCTCCATCCGGTCGGACCACACGGCGGTGGACAGCTCGACATCGATCTCGGGGCAGTGCTGGGCAAAGTCGCGCAACAGCGGCGCCAGGATCAGCGCCGCGAAGCTGATCGAACAGCGCACCCGCACCACCGCCTTGCTCTGCACCCGGAACAGCCCGTCCGTCGCCGCCTGCATCTCGACAAAGGATTTGCGCACCGGGATCGCATAGGCCAGCCCGATATCCGTCAGCTGCACCCCCTTGGGCAGGCGTTTGAACAGCTGGATGCCGAGGTGGTGTTCCAACTGGCGGATCTGCTGGCTGACAGCGGCCGGCGTCAGGTACAGCTCTTCCGCGGCCGCACTGAAAGAGCTGTGACGGGCGGCCGCCTCGAAGGACCGCAGCCAGGTGACATGAGGCAGCCTGCGCATGAGGGCTCCGTTGGTTGATCGCGTCATCATGCGGCGGCGCCCCGGTGAGGACAAGCCCCCCTTCGCACGCCTGCCTCCGCAGGCCGCCCCAACCTGCCACAACCTGATTTGGGTCAAAGCGGTCAAAGCCGTTGTTTGCAGTCCGGGCCTGCGGGCGTCCATCTGGAGACCTGTTTCCAGCACCCGGATCCACGCCCATGACCGAAGCCCCCTCCGCCCTGCGCTACGACTATATCATTGTCGGTGCAGGCTCCGCCGGATGCGTTCTGGCCGAGCGCCTCAGCCGCTGCGGGCGCCACCGGGTGCTGCTGCTGGAGGCCGGGGGCGCGGACCGCAACCTGTGGATCAAAGTGCCGGTTGGCTATGCCTTCACCTATGGCAATGCCGCGCTGAACTGGGGCGATCATGCCGCGCCGGACAGAGCGCTGGACGGGCGCGCCATCTACTGGCCGCGCGGGCGGGTCGTCGGCGGGTCGAGCTCGATCAACGCCATGGCCTATGTCCGGGGCCTGCCGCACGATTTCGACGACTGGAGCCGCGCAGGCGCCGCCGGCTGGAGCTGGGCAGAGGTCCGCGAGACCTATCAGGCGCTGGAGACCCGCTGCGACGCCACCGGGCGCCGCACAGGCGATGGCCCGGTCTGGGTGCAGGATCTGTCGGAGCAGATGCATCCGTTTTCCAGCCGCTTTCTGGAAGCGGCGGGCGCTGCGGGGCTGGGCCTCACCCCGGATATCAATACCGAAGGGGCAGAGGGGCTGGGCCCCTATCGCAGCACCGTGCGCAACGGGCGCCGCTGGTCTGCGGCGGATGCCTTCCTGCGGCCGGCGCTGCGGCGGCCCAACCTGACGCTGGTGACCCGCGCCGAGGTCCGGCGGCTGGAGCTTGAGGGGGGGCGCGTGGTCGGGCTGCGCTATGTTCGTCACGGCAAGGAGTGGCGCCCGCGCGCCCGCGAAGTGATCCTGAGCGCCGGTGCGCTCAATTCTCCACAACTGCTGCAGCTGTCCGGCATCGGGCCCGCGCCGGTGTTGCGCGAGCATGGGATCGAGGTGCGCCGCGCGCTGCCCCAGGTGGGCGAAGGCCTGCAGGATCACCTGGCCCTCTCCTGGCAGTTCCATACGCGGGAGCGCACGCTGAACGCGGTGCTGGGTCGGCTGTCCGGGCGACTGCGGGCCGGGGCCGCCTATGCGCTGCGGCGGCGCGGGCCCTTGTCGGTGCCGGTGAATCAGATCGGGGGCTTTGTCCGCTCTGGCCCCGAGGCAACGGTGCCGGACCTGCAGCTGTTTTGCAACCCGGCCTCCTATGAGGTCACGGCTGCGGGACAGGTGGTGATGGATCGGCGGCAGGGCTATCTGCTGTCGGCGCAACCCTGCCGCCCCACCAGCCGGGGGCGTATCCGCATCCGCTCGGCCGATCCACGGGTGCGGCCGCTGATCGAAGCCAATTCGCTGGCCACGTCCGAGGACCGCAGCCTCGCCATCCGGGCCAGCCGGGTGCTGCAGCGGCTGGCGGCGACGCCCGCGCTGGCGTCGGTCACCTCCGGCTGCAAGACCGAGGGCTTTGCCGCCATGGATGACGCGGCGCTGCTGGCCGCCTTTCGCGCCCGCGCCTCCACCGTGTTTCACCCGACCTGCACCTGCCGCATGGGCGCCGGAGCGGAGGACTCCGTGGTCGACGCGAGCCTGCGGGTGCACGGGCTGGCGGGTGTGCGGGTGGTCGATGCCTCGGTTTTTCCCAACATCACCTCCGGCAATACCAATGCCCCCACCCTGATGCTCGCGATGCGCGCGGCGGATCTGATTCTGCGCGACGGCTGATCGCACCCCTGCCAGCTGGTCGCACCCCTGCCAAAGGAGCAGCATATGCGTCTCGATACGATTGAAACCTTTGTTGTCGCCAACCCGCCGCCCCGCCACGGCGGGCGCTATTTCATCTTTGTGCGCCTGACCACCGCCTGTGGCATCACCGGCGTGGGCGAGATCTACAACGCCACCTTCGGCCCGCAGGTCTGCTGCGCCATGGCGCGGGACATGTTTGAGCGCCAGTTCGCCGGGGCCGATCCGCAGCAGATCGAGCTGTTGTACCGCAAGGCCTATGGCGCGGGTTTCACCCAGCGTCCGGATGTCAGCGTGATGGGGGTGTTTTCGGGGTTGGAAATGGCCTGCTGGGACATTCTGGGCAAGGCCGCCGACAAACCGGTGGCGGATCTTCTGGGCGGGCGCGTGCATGACCGCCTGCGCAGCTATTCCTACATCTACCCCACCGCCGGCGACGTCTACCCGGATCCGAACCAGCCCAACGCCTATACTGACCCGACCATTGCCGCCGGGATCGCGGCGCAGATGGTGGCGGAGGGCTTTACCGCGCTGAAATTCGACCCCGCCGGGCCCTATACCATTTTCGACGGCCACCAACCCCGGCTGGAGGACATCAGCCGCTCGGTCGCCTTCTGCCGTGAGATCCGCGCGGCGGTGGGGGATCGTGCCGATCTTCTGTTCGGCACCCACGGGCAGTTCACCGTCTCCGGCGCGCGGCGCATGGCACGGGCGCTGGAGCCATTCGATCCCCTGTGGTTCGAGGAACCGGTCCCCCCCGAGAGCCCCGAGGCAATGGCCGAGGTCGCCCGCTTCACCTCCATCCCCGTCGCCGCCGGAGAGCGTCTCTGTACCAAATACGAATTCGCCCGCCTGCTGGAGACGGGGGCCGCGTCGATCCTGCAAATGAACCTTGGCCGCGTCGGCGGGCTGCTGGAGGCCAAGAAGATCGCCGCCATGGCCGAGGTGAAACAGGCCCAGATCGCGCCGCATCTCTACTGCGGGCCGATCGTGGCGGCGGCCAATATCCAGATCGCGGCGGCCTCGCCGAATTTCCTGATCCTCGAGAGCATCGGCCGGTTTGAAGGCCCCTACATGTCCTGCGTGAAAGGCGATATCGAATGGCAGGACGGCTATGTCATCCCCTCCCGCGCGCCCGGTCTGGGGCTGGAACTGGACGACGGCGCCATCGCCGCACGGCCCTATACGGGGCAGGAGCTGCACCTGACGCTCGACACCGCGCATGTGACCCCCTGAAAGGCAAAGAGACCATGATTGTTCTGCAACATTTCTATATCGACGGCGACTGGCAGCAGCCGGACGGCACCGAAACCATGCCGATCCTCACCCCGTCAACCGGCGCCCAGGTCGGTCTGGTGCGCCTCGGCAATGCCCGCGACGTGGATCGCGCGGTGGCGGCGGCGCAGCAGGCGTTTGCCACCTATTCCATGCTGCCAAAGCCCGCGCGGCTGGCGCTATTGCGGCGGCTGGCAGAGGTGATGCGCCGCCGTATGGACGAACTGGCCAGGGCGATCACCACCGAAATGGGCGCGCCGATCACCCTGTCGCGCGCGGAGCAGGCCGCGTCCGGGCTTGGTCATCTGGAGGCCTTCATCGCCACGCTGGCGGCGCATCAGGAGGAGGAAACCCTGCCCAATGGCGATATCGTCAGCCATGAGCCGATTGGCGTCTGCGGGTTGATCACGCCCTGGAACTGGCCGATCAACCAGATCGCGCTGAAGGTCATCCCGGCGCTGGCGGCGGGCTGTACCTGCGTGTTGAAACCGTCGGAACATACGCCGCTGTCGGCGCGCCTCTTTGCCGAGATGATCCACGAGGCGGGGTTTGCGCCGGGTGTCTTCAACCTGGTGTTCGGCGATGGACCCTCGGTCGGGGCCGCCCTGTCGCAGCACCCGGATGTGGCGATGATGTCCTTCACCGGCTCTACCCGCGCGGGCAGCGCCGTGTCGCGCGACGCCGCCGCCACGATCAAGCGGGTGGCGCTGGAGCTGGGTGGCAAGTCTCCCAATGTGATCTTTGCCGATGCCGATCTGGAGGCCCGCGTGGCCGAAGGGGTGCGGGCCTGTTTCGACAATACCGGCCAGTCCTGCAACGCCCCCACCCGGATGCTGATCGAGCGCAGCGCCTATGACCGGGCGCTGGAGATCGCGCGGGCAACCGCGTCCGAACAGGCCGTTGGCGATCCGCATCAGGAGGGCGACCATATCGGCCCGCTGTTCGACCGGCTGCAATACGACCGGGTGCAGCGGATGATCCGCACCGGTCTCGACGAGGGCACGCCGCTGCTGATCGGCGGGCCGGGGCGTCCCGAAGGTCTGGCGCCCGAGCTGGCGCAGGGCTGGTTCGCGCGGCCGACGATCTTTTACGATGTCACCCCGCAGATGACCCTCTGGCGCGAGGAGGTCTTTGGTCCGGTTCTGGTGATGACTCCCTTTGACAGCGAATCGGAGGCGATCGCGCTGGCCAATGACACCATCTACGGTCTCGACGCCTATATCTCGACCGGCGATGCGGCGCGGGCGCTGCGGATGGCGCGGGCGCTGCGCGCGGGCGGCATCCATATCAACGGGCGCGGCACCGACTACGGGTCGCCTTTCGGCGGGTTCAAGCAATCGGGCAATGGCCGCGAGGGCGGACGCTTCGGGTTTGAGGACTATCTGGAGGTGAAGGTCAGGCCGCCCTTCGCGCCATGATGGCGGCAGCCGGACCCACGGGGGGCGCGGCGATTGCGCGCCCCGATCAGGTTTGTGACCGGCCGCGCGGTATTCAGCCGTGGTTCATTCCGCAGGAGATTCATTCAGGGGGGTCTGCGGCGGGCGGTTGAGCGGCAGGGGTTTGTGCGGCCAGCAGTTTGGCCAGCGGCGCCGCAAGCCCGGTGGGAATGACCTCATAGCCCGGCTCTTCCGGTTCGTCATCGACCATCTCGGCGGGAAAACCCGGGGCTGACACGGTGAGGCCGGTTGCCTCTTCCAGCCGCCGGATGATGTTCGGCGACAGTTCCCGGTCGCCAAAGCGGGCGATGCCGTCGGTAAAGATCTCGACCATCAGCGGGCTGATTTCCAAGGGCACACCATGGGCCTGTGCGATGCTCTGGAACAGGCCGATGTCTTTCTTCACCAGATCCATGGTGAAGGAAATGTCGCGCGACCCGTTCAGGATCACCTGGCTTTCGGTCTCATGCACAAAGGAGGTGCCGGAGGAGATCTTCATCGCCTCGTAGGTGGTGTTCATATCCATGCCCGCGGCCTTCATCGTCACCAGCGCCTCGCAGCAGGTCAGCAGGTTCGCCGTGGCCAGATAGTTGGTCATCACCTTCAGAACCGAGGCGCTGCCGATCTCGCCGGTATGCAGCACCCGGCGGCCCAGGGTGGTCAGGGTCGGCAGCATGCGTTCAAACGTGTCCCGGTCGCAGCCGGCAAAGATCGCGATATTGCCGGTGTCGGCCCGATGGCACCCGCCAGAGACCGGGCATTCCATCGCGGCCCCGCCCCGCTCGGCCACCAGCGCCGCCAGACGCCTGACCTCGCTCGCATCGGTGGTCGACATCTCCATCCAGATCTTGGAGCCATCGACGGCCGGCAACATCTCCTCGACGACGGCAGCGCAGGCGGCGGGCGACGGCAGGCAGGTGATCACCGCGTCGCAGTCCCGCATCAACGCCAGCGGGCCATCGGTGGAGCGCGCGCCACGCACCACGAAGGCCGCCACAAGATCGGGGTCCAGATCATGCACCGTGAGGTCAAACCCATTGCGCAGCAGGCTGCCCGCCAGCTTGCCTCCCACATTGCCGAGGCCAACGAAACCGATCTTCATAGCGCGCATTCCTTTTCCATCTGCTGCCCCGACAGAGTGGCCTGCCGACCCGCACCGGTAAAGCAACCGCTCTTGGCCCAATGGGGTCAATCGCGTTGAACTGCGCCCTCTGCGCCCTCTGTGCCCTCTGTGCCGCAGGGGGCATCATGGTGGTCCCGGAGCGGAGCGCGCTCGGCCGTCCCGGTCAGCTGCTGACCATGCCCGCGATCATCGCCCCGAGCGCGGCCAGATGGACCAGCATCAGCGCCCGGTCATTCCATAGCGCGCCCACCGCGAACCAACCGACGACGCCGACAAGAAAGAGATACAGGTTCAACGGCGTCCAGCCGAAGCCCGTTGCGGTATACCCCATGATCTGGACGGCGGAGGCGCCCCATTTGACGACAAACACGAGGCGGTCGCGTGAGGTGCCGAGGGCGATGGCATCAGACGGCACGGGACAAGCCTCCGTCGTGGAGCAGGCTGTTGGCGCTGCTGCTGTGGCCAATGATGTGGCCCATTTTGTGGTCCATGCTGTGGCCGATGTTGTGGGCCATGCTGTGGGCCATTTCGGTGCCGCCGGTCGCGATCTGTGTCACTTTTTCTGCTGCCATCTCATGTCTCCTTGAGCGAACAAGGCACATATAGTCCGCCATAGGATCTGGTTCGATTGAGAATTGATCCCCTCTGGCAATAGAAATACTATTGGCATATGACGAATCTCCCGCCCCTCAACAGCCTGCGCGCCTTTGATGCCGCCGGGCGCCGCCTGAGTTTCCGCGCCGCCGCCGACGAGCTGGGCGTCACCCAGGGGGCGGTGGCGCAGCAGGTGCGGCAGCTCGAGTCCCATCTCGGCCTGACCCTGTTCGAGCGGGTCCCCAAGGGGCTCGCGTTTACATCGGCGGGTCGCAGCTATCACCGCCGGATCGCCGGGATTTTCGCCGATCTTCGGGCCGCGACTGCGGAGCTGAGGCCGGAACCGGACAAGGTTCTGATCAGCGTCACCCCGACATTCGCCGCCAAGTGGCTGATCCCAAATCTTCCGAGCTTTGCCGAGGCCTGTCCCGACATCGACCTGCGGATCATGGCAACCGAGAAAGTCTCCAGCTTTCACAGTGACGGGATTGACCTCGCGGTGCGTCAGGGATCACCGCCCTTCGGCGCATCGCTGCAGGCGACGCGGCTGTTCCGGCAGGAGGTCATCGCCGTTGCGGCCCCGAAACTTGTCGGTGACGCCCGTGATCCGCGCGGCGCCGACGTGCTTCCGGCCCTGGCAAAGATCCATGACACCCATGATCTCTGGCCGGGATATCTTGCTGCGATGGGGCTGGAGAATAAATCGCCGCGCGGGCTGCGCCTCAGTCAGACGGCGCTTGCCGTGGATGCTGCGATCGCCGGACAGGGGGCGGCGCTGGTCAGCCGGTTTCTGGTCGCGCAGGATCTTGCGGCGGCCCGGCTGGTCCAGATCGGCCAGCCGTGGGAGGCGGGCGGAAACGACTTCTACCTGCTTGCAGAGCGCGCGGCCTCGACCAAGGCCTCGGTCCGCGCTGTCTCGGACTGGCTCGCATTGCGATCCGGCGAAGAGGCCTGAACCAGCCTGTGGTCAAGCGACGGCCCGCCGCTCTCCGCAGAGCACCCGACGCCGAGCAGATGCTGCCCCGTTGCCGCCCCGTTGCCGAGCGATTGCCGAGCAGATGCCGACCCGTTGCCCGGCTCAGAGCAAATCGATAAAGCTCGACCCGCGCTTGAACGGACCATTGGCCGTATTCGGCGCCAGTTCACTGTTGCAGACCGGTTTCCCATCGGGGGTGCGGCGCAGGTCGAGATAGCCCTCGACGCCATCGTCGATGATCCAGTGTTCGCAGCCCTGCGGGTCAACCCAGATCCCGGCCGTCATGTTCGACAGGTCGCCAGTGCCCCCGTCAAAGACGTTCTTGTCCCGGGTCTTGTCGCTGATATCGCCACAGGCCGACAGCGACAGCGCGAGGACAAGCGCGGCACTCGCTTTGAAAAATGTCATGGTCAAGCTCTCCTTAGCGCACGCAGTAGATTTCGACGCGCCGGTTCTGCGCCATATTGGCGGCGCTGGTATTCGGCACGCGCGGGCTGCGTTCGCCATAGGCGCGCACGTCTTCGATCCGGGCCCCGACCGAGCGGGCGACCTGGGCCACCGTATTGGCCCGGCGCTGCGACAGGCGGATGTTGTATTCATCCGAGGCACGGCTGTCGGTGTGACCCGCGATCACGAAGTATCTGTTGCCGGGGATCGCCTCGCGAAACCAATCCTGCAGGCGCTGACGACCGGCGGCCGTCACCTGGTATTTGTCGGTGGCAAAGAACTGATCGGTGGGCATCAAGCCGCAGAGCAGGCCCGGGCGACAGACAGGTTTCCCGTCCGGGGTGACATGGGGCGACATGTAGCCTTCGGCGCCGTCATCCATCACCCAATGTTCGCAACCGTCCGGGTCGACCCAGATGGTGGGCACGTAGCGCTGCCCGACAGGGGCGCTCTCTGCCTCGGGGGTGATTTCGCTCTCTTCCTGCGCCGCGACCGGCATGGCCAGCGCAAAAGTGACAGCCGCCACCGCGGTCATCAGCGTCGCGCAGGTCTTGCTCATGATATGATCAAACACAACAGGCATCCTCTCTTTGGTCCCTCATGGGGATACGCAGCCCCTGCGCCCCTCAGGCCCTGCTTACTTCACGAATTCACACTAACTTTTTCTGAATTTGGCGCCAACCCAAACAGAACATCCCCGTCACCGCCCGCCACAGGAAACAATCCCGCCCCTAGGGTGCAACCGTCTCCGCAACCGCACCAATCACCGAGATCTGACCAGGGCGTCCGGATCCAAGGAGATTTCTTTTGGTACCCCGAGTCGCCCGTCCTGTCGCGGATGGCACGGGCCGGGCCTCAGAAAGCGCAGGAAGCGGCGCGAATACGCAACACCCTGTGCTGCCCGTCTGGCCCAGCCTGCCTGCGCCCGCTCCGGCCTAGCGGATCAATTCACCAGCCAGCGAATTGGTGCCCGAAGAGACGATCCGGACCTGCCGCAGACCCCCGGGCTGCGCATCGCAGTCCGCCACATGGACCGCATGCAGATAGTCGGATTTGCCCACCATCTGCCCCGGGAACCGTCCGGGTTTTTCAAACAGAACGCCGACCTCGCGGCCCACCATACTGTCCTGCACCTCGCGCTGCTGGCGGGTCAGAAGCGTCTGAAGCCGCCGCAGCCGGTCATCCGCCTCGGCCGGGTCGACCTGGGCCCGCTCCGCCGCCGGAGTGCCCGGCCGGGTGGAGTATTTGAAGGAATAGGCGGTGCCGTATCGGACCTCCTCGACCAGATCCAGCGTCGCCTGAAAATCCTCTTCGGTCTCTTCCGGGAAGCCGACGATGAAATCGCCGGAGATCAGAATGTCAGGCCGCGCCGCCCGGATCCGTTCGATCAGGCGCAGGTAGCTCTCGGCCGTGTGGCTGCGGTTCATCCGCTTCAGGATCCTGTCGGATCCCGCCTGCACCGGCAGATGCAGGTAGGGCATCAGCTTCTTGCAGCTGGCGTGGGCCTCGATCAGGTCATCCATCATGTCGTTGGGATGCGAGGTGGTGAAGCGGATGCGCTCCAGCCCGTCGACCTTGTCGAGTTCCCAGATCAATTGGGCCAGCGTCATGTCGCCGTCGGGTCCGGCCCCGTGATAGGCGTTGACGTTCTGCCCCAGAAGGGTGATTTCGCGCACCCCCCGCTCTACCAGATCCTCGGCCTCGCGCAGCACGCGGTCTACCGGGCGCGAGACCTCGGCCCCACGGGTATAGGGCACGACGCAGAAGGCGCAGAACTTGTCGCAGCCCTCCTGCACGGTCAGAAACGCCGTCGGGCCGCGTTTTGCCTTGGGGCGGCGGGCCAGTTTCTCGAACTTGTCCTCTTCGGGGAAATCTGTGTCGAGCACCTTGGCGCCGGCCCCGGCCTTGGCCTCCATTTCGGGCAGGCGGTGATAGCTTTGCGGGCCGACCACCAGATCCACCAGCGGCTGGCGGCGCATGATCTCTTCGCCCTCGGCCTGCGCCACGCAGCCCGCGACGCCGATCTTCAGCTCCGGTTTCTGCGCCTTCAAGCCCTTGAAGCGGCCAAGTTCGGAATAGACCTTCTCCGCCGCCTTTTCCCGGATATGACAGGTGTTCAGCAGGATCATGTCCGCATCATCGGGCGATTGCGTCTCCACATAGCCCTGACCGCCCAGCGACTCGGCCATGCGTTCGCTGTCATAGACATTCATCTGACAGCCGTAGGTCTTGATATAGAGCTTCTTGGGCGCGGACATGCGGGGCTACCTTCTTGCGGCGGATGCGGGCGGGCAAAACAGCGGCTGCGCATAGCGCGATTTGCTGCGGCTTGCAATGCTGGCCCGATTACCCGATTTTGCTGGCAAAGACCAGCCGGCGCCCCGCTCGCCCTGCAGATGCACAAAGGACAGGCCCCATATGATGTATGAGTCGCTGGAGACGTTCCTGCGAACGGGCAGGACCGCACTGGCCCGAGGCCCGATTGCCTTGATTTTCGTGGAAGACGAGGTCGAGGTCGCCACCACCCTGCGCCACCATCTGAACTGTGGCTTCAAGGCGGTCTGCGCCTTCATGCCCGCAGACATGAGCCTGCCCGCTGATGTCGCTTCACGCGTGCAGCGGATAGCCTTCGCCTGTGGAGACGCCGAGGCGGTGATTGATGCCGTCAACCGCATCAACGCCGCCGTTGCCCCCGGATGCTGGCTTTATTACTGCTACAATGCGGAATATCTGTTCTATCCTTTCTGCGAGACCCGCAGCATCGACGAGATGCTGACATTTCACGCCGAAGAACGGCGCGATGCCATGCTGACCTATGTCATCGACCTCTATGCCGGGGACCTGGACACGCATCCGAATGCCGTTTCAATCGAGAGCGCCTATCTTGACAGGTCCGGCTATTACGCCCTCGCACGCAGCGATCCGGCCACCGGCCACCCAAGGGACCGGCAGCTCGATTTCTTTGGCGGTCTTCGCTGGCGCCACGAAGAGCACATTCCCCCGGCCAGCCGGAAGATTGACCGCATCGCCTTGTTCCGTGCGGCAAAAGATCTGGTGCTGCGCACCGATCACACGTTCGACAATCAGGAATACAATACCTACGCCTGCCCCTGGCACCATAATCTGACGGCCACGATCTGCTCCTTCCGTGCAGCCAAGGCCTTGAAGCGGAATCCGGGATCCAGCTTTGAAATCGAAAGCTTCAAGTGGCACAATTCGGCACTGTTTGAATGGCACTCGCGCCAGCTCCTCGATCTGGGTCTAATGGAGCCCGGTCAGTGGTTTTGACACTCCACATACGTGGAGTGTGGCCTCCGGCGGAGGTATTTTGGAAAAGATGAAGATTGAGAGACAGCGGCTATGGCGTCGCTGCTGCGGCCCCCGTTTCAAGAGTTTTGAACATTGCCAATTTCGGTGCCGATCACCTTCCCCCAGTGAAGAACGGTCATGACACGCTTCGTCGGACCTGGCGTCTCTCAAGCGCACACTGCCCGTGGCGTGTCAATCGATGCGACATTGCGGCCGCTTGCCATCGGTACCCCACTGGCCCGGTAACGGACCAGCATTCCCGGAGTTGGCCACACCCTGCGCGGCCATCACTCATCTGCCCCGCGGCGGATCCTCTTGCCACACCGGCCTCCGCCGCCGACCTGAAGCGGCACGTTCACCTCGGAGAAATCCATGGACCCGACCAGACCCAAATGCGGCACCGAATTGACGCGCACAGATTAGGGACCTTTCATCTTTTGACAAATACCTCGGGGGTGAGCATCCAGAGGATGCGTGGGGGCAGCGCCCCCTAACCCGTCCCAAAAAACGCCGATCCGAAACTCCGGGGAAATGCACCAGGCAACACCTCAGCTCTGAACTGGTGCCCGATATTACTTCTTGCGCAGACGGATCACCACATCGACAGAGGCGATTTCCATGCCCTCGGGAGGCTGCGGCAGCGACTGGATCACCAGTTCCTCGGACGGAGCATCCGAGACCCGCGCCTCCCCCTCCCAGTAGAAATGGGGGTGATCGTGCACATTGGTGTCAAAGTAGCTCTTGGAGCCGTCAACGGTGATTTCCTGCAGCACACCCGCCTCACAAAACGCACGCAGCGTGTTGTAGACCGTGGCCAGCGATACTGCCGCACCGTCGTCCTTGGCGGCGTCAAACAGGCTCTCTGCGGTGACATGACGGTGCTTGCCATCTCCGACCAGCAGCGACGCCAATGTCACGCGCTGACGGGTCGGGCGAAGCCCGGCATCCATCAGCCACTTATTGGCGTTCTCTTCATGGGTCGGTGTCATCTCACCTTCCTGCCGCTCGCTGCTACCAGACATCTATATGCCAGAGTATAGCCCGTTTTCAAACGGATTTGCAAAGCCATGCCGACTATTCCTGATCACGGTGCAGACAATCCGCACCTTCGGCCCTCGCGCGCCCCTCGCGACTGCAGCATAGCCCCGCCCTTGCAGGACATGTAAACGCGATGCTAATGGGGGCAGTGAAACCTTTTCGAGACCCAACAGGCAGGAGTTGCCCCGAACATGGCCAATTATCCCAGCAGCTTTGACAAAGAAGACCTGCTCAAATGCGCAAGAGGCGAGCTGTTTGGGCCCGGCAATGCGCAGCTGCCGGCGCCGCCCATGCTGATGATGGATCGCATCACCGAAGTGAGCGAAGACGGCGGTGAACACGGCAAAGGCCATATCATCGCGGAATTCGACATCACCCCGGATCTTTGGTTCTTTGACTGCCATTTCCCGGGCAACCCGATCATGCCCGGCTGTCTCGGCCTCGACGGTCTGTGGCAGCTCACCGGCTTCAATCTGGGCTGGCGCGGCTGGCAGGGGCGCGGCTATGCGCTTGGCGTCGGCGAGGTGAAGCTGACCGGCATGGTCCGTCCGGACCGCAAAATGCTCACCTATCGCATCAACTTTACCAAAGCCCTGCAGACTCGTCGCTTGACCATGGGGGTCGCAGACGGGATCGTGGAAGCCGACGGTGAGGTGATCTATCAGGTCAAGGACATGAAGGTCGCCCTGTCAGAGAGCTGACCGACCTGAAACCGGTCGCCTCTTTCACGGAACCACCGGCACATATGCACGGGCACAGGAACGGGGTCCGCCCCTTTTACACGAGTACAGGAGTACGCATCATGCGTCGCGTCGTCGTCACCGGTCTGGGAGTCGTCTCTTCCATCGGCAATACCGCCGAAGAGGTCATTGCCTCGCTGAAAGCCGGGAAATCCGGCATCGTCGCCAGCCCCGACATGGTGGAACACGGGTTCCGCAGCCAGATCGCGGGCACGCTCAAGATCGACGTGGCCGAACACGTCGACAAACGCACCCTGCGGTTCATGGGCGCGGGCGCGGCCTATGCCCATATCGCCATGTCACAGGCGATCACCGACGCGGGCCTCACCGAGGATCAGGTGGTGAACGAACGCACCGGGCTGATTGCAGGCTCTGGCGGGCCTTCGACCTCGGCGATGCTGACCGCGCATCAGACCGTTCTGAAAACCGGCGCGACCAAACGCATCGGCCCCTTCGCGGTGCCCAAATGCATGTCCTCGACGATCTCGGCGAATCTGGCGACCGCCTTCAAGATCAAGGGCATCAACTATTCGATCACCTCTGCCTGCTCCACCTCGCTGCACTGCATCGGCAATGCCGCCGAGCAGATCATGATGGGCAAGCAGGACGTGATGTTCGCAGGCGGCGGCGAGGAGCTGGACTGGACCCTGTCCTGCCTGTTCGACGCCATGGGCGCAATGTCCTCGAAATACAACGACACCCCGGAACAGGCCTCGCGCGCGTTTGATCAGGACCGCGACGGCTTTGTCATCTCCGGCGGTGGCGGCATCGTGGTGCTCGAGGATCTGGACCACGCGCTGGCTCGCGGAGCGACAATCTACGCCGAAGTCACCGGGTTCGCCGCGACTTCGGACGGCCATGACATGGTGGCCCCCTCGGGAGAGGGCGGCGAGCGGGCGATGCGTCTGGCGCTGCAATCGCTGCCCGAGGGCCGCAAGGTCTCCTACATCAATGCCCATGGCACCTCGACCCCGGTCGGCGATGTCGGCGAAGTCGAGGCCGCCCGCCGCGTCTTTGGAGCAGGTCAGGTGCCGCCGATCTCCTCCACCAAGTCGATGACCGGCCACGCCCAGGGGGCGGCCGGGGCGCTGGAGGCGATCTTCTGCCTGCTGATGCTGGACAATGATTTCATCACCCCTTCGATCAATGTCGAAACCCTCGCCGAGGGGATCGAACCGGGCGAAGTGGCGACCGCCTATGTTGAAAACGCGGGGCTCGACAGTGTCATGACCAACAGCTTTGGCTTTGGCGGCACCAACGGCTCCATGGTCCTGAGCAAATACAAGGAATAACGACCATGACCGGAGTACTGGCCGGAAAAAGAGGCCTGATCATGGGCGTCGCCAATGAACGTTCCATCGCCTGGGGCATCGCCAAGGCCATGCATGAGGCCGGCGCCGAGCTGGCCTTCACCTATCAGGGCGAGGCCTTTGGCAAGCGGCTGGAGCCCCTCGCCGCGACCGTCGGCAGCGATTTCATGGTGAATGTGGATGTCACCGACGATGCCTCGCTCGATACGGCGTTTGAACAGCTGGCAGGGCGCTGGCCGACCATCGATTTCCTGGTCCACGCCATCGCCTATTCCGACAAGTCGGAGCTGACGGGGCGCTTCATCAATACCTCGCGCGCCAACTTCAAGACCTCGATGGATATCTCGGCCTATTCCTTCATCGAGGTGGCGCGCCGGGCCCATCCCCTGATGCAGGACAATGGCGGCACCCTACTGACCCTGACCTATCAGGGCTCCAACCGCGTGGTGCCGAACTACAATGTGATGGGGGTGGCGAAGGCGGCGCT
This sequence comes from Alphaproteobacteria bacterium MedPE-SWcel, assembly GCA_001874255.1. Classification (GTDB taxonomy): domain Bacteria; phylum Pseudomonadota; class Alphaproteobacteria; order Rhodobacterales; family Rhodobacteraceae; genus Epibacterium. The sequence continues at coordinate 34,152 of MPDC01000007.1, read as the reverse complement.
GGAATCAGCGACCCGCTATCTGGCCAACGATCTTGGCCCCGAAGGCATCCGCGTCAATGCGATCTCTCCGGGTCCGATGAAAACGCTGGCAGGCGCCGCGATCGGTGGCGCCCGCAAGACGTTCAAACATACCGAGCAAAACGCCCCGTTGCGGTCCAATGCCACGCTGGAGGCGGTCGGCGGCACGGCGGTCTACCTCGCCTCGGATGCCGGAGCCTATACCACCGGCGAAGTCATCAAGGTCGACGGGGGGTTTCATATCTTGGGCATGCCGCAGCAGGATCATCTCTGATTCGGGCAGGCGGTTCGCACAAGACCACATCAGCAGGGCAGCACGGCAACGGGCCCCTCGTCTGAAGACGCCTCCTACGGGGCACATCATACTGGGTACATCAAACGGGGGCGCCTTTTGCCGTTCGGTTCTGCCGAAGGCGCGCCCGTCGTATCTTGCGCAACACGCCCCCGGGACAAATACCAAGACAAAACCGTGACAAAAGAAGCCAAGGCGCCTCCTGTCACGGTATTTCCCGCCGTCGTAGACCGGATCAGGCGTAAACCGGATCAGGCGATTTCGACCAATTCCACGTCAAAGATCAGATCCTGCCCGGCCAGCCGGTGGTTCGCGTCGAGCGTGACGGTGGCCTCTTCGACCTCGACCACGGTCACCGGCAGCACCTGACCCTCGGGGGTCTGCATCTGCAGCATGGTGCCGATTTCCAGCGGGATATCGTCGGGGATGCCCTCGCGCGGGATCGCCTGACGCGCATCCGGGTTGATCGGCCCGTAGGCATCTTCGCAGGCGATCTCAAGCGTCTTCTTGTCGCCCGCCGCCATGTCGACCATCCCATCATCCATGCCTTTGATCACATGGCCTTCGCCGACGGTGAATTCCAGCGGATCGCGCCCCTCGGAACTGTCAAAAACAGTGCCATCCGTCAGCTTTCCAGTGTAGTGGATGCGAACCGTGTCGCCATTTTTTACCGCAGTCATGAGGATCCCCTTTCGGGCGTATCAGATATGTTTTCCGGACCTCCCGGGCCCGGCAAGAGGCCGCCACCCTAACCGCCATGGCACAGGTGTAAACCCGTACCAACACAATTTAGCCCATTGATCCCGGCCCCGCTTGTGGCAGTTTCCCCCCAAATGGGAGACACCCGCATGACCATCAGAACCTGCATTTTCGACGCCTACGGAACCCTGTTCGACGTCACCGCCGCCGCCCGTCAGGCCGCCGCCGAACCGGAGTTTGCCCGGATCCGCGACAGCTGGGGCACATTGGCGCAAAACTGGCGCCTGAAACAGCTGCAATACACCTGGCTGCGGGCGGTCGCGGGCGCGCATGCGGATTTCTGGCAGGTCACCCAGGACGGTCTCGACTGGGCGCTAGAGGCCGCATCGCTGGACGGTGACGCCGCCCTGCGCCAGAGGCTCCTCGATCTCTACTGGCAACTCGCGGCCTACCCGGAGGTCCCCGCCATGCTGCGCGCGCTCAAGGATGCGGGCTATCAGACGGGCATCCTGTCCAATGGCTCGCCCGAGATGCTGCAGGGCGCGGTCGACTCCGCCGGTCTGCAGGCGCTGCTGGATGATGTGCTCTCGGTGGAAAGCGTCGGCATCTTCAAACCCGCAGCCGCGGTCTATGATCTCGTCTGCACCCGTTTCGGCGGCCCCAGATCCGAGGTGCTGTTCGTTTCCTCCAACGGCTGGGACGCGGGATGCGCCGCCGGCTATGGCTTTGCCACCGTCTGGGTCAATCGCGCGGGCGAACCGGTGGACCGCCTGCCCTGGCGCCCCGACCATCAGCTGTCCGATCTGACCTCCATTCCGCAGATCGCCGCCTCCGCCTGACCCGCTCCCTTCGCCCCCCAGTCTCCCAGGATCCCCCACATGAGCCGCTTTGACACCACCGACGCGCTTTCGCTCTACTACGAAGACCACGGCACAGCGCAGGGCATCCCCCTGATCTGCCTGCCGGGCCTGACCCGGGACGGCCAGGATTTCCGCTACGCGCTGCCGCATCTGTCCGACTACCGCGTCATCCTGCTTGATCTGCGGGGGCGCGGGCGATCGGATTACGCGGCGGATCCCGCCACCTATAACGTCCTCACCGAAGCCCGCGACGTGCTGGCGCTGATGGATCACCTCGACCTGCCCCGCGCGGCCATCCTCGGCACCTCCCGCGGTGGTCTGGTGGCGATGGCCATGGCCGCCACCGCCCGCGACCGCCTCTCTGCCGTGATCCTGAACGATGTCGGACCCGACATCGCCGCCCCGGGCCTCGACCGGATTTTCGACTATCTCGGCCGCCCGCCTGCCGCCCAGACCCATGCCGAGGCCGCCACCGCCCTGGAGCGCGCCATGGCCGCTGACTTTCCCGGCGTCCCGTCGCAGCGCTGGCGCGAAGAGGTGGAGACCTTCTATATCGAAACCCCCGAGGGGCTGGAGCTGCGCTATGACCGGCGCCTGCGCGACGCCATGCTCGCCCAGGCCGCCGCCGTCGCCGAGATGGAAGAGCCCCCCAGTCTCTGGCCCTGGTTCGAGGCCCTTGCCGGATGTCCCACGGGCGTCATTCGCGGCGCCCGGTCCGATATCCTGTCGGCCGAGACCTATGCTGAAATGCAACGGCGCCTGCCTGCGCTGCATGCGGTCGAACTGCCGGATCGCGGCCATATCCCCTTCCTTGACGAACCCGCCGCCCTTGCCCTCATCCATGCCGTTCTGAAAGATATATCATGACTTCCCTTGCCCTGATCGAAGCCGCCGCCAAGAGGCTGCAAGGCCACGCCCTCCGCACGCCGCTGCTGTCCTCGCCCTTCCTCGACGACATCGCGGGCCGTCGCCTGCTGGTCAAAGCCGAATGCCTGCAACACACCGGATCGTTCAAGTTCCGCGGCGGTTGGGCGGCGGTCTCCGCCCTCGCGCCCGAGCTGCGGCAACGCGGCGTGGTCGCCTTTTCCTCCGGCAATCATGCGCAGGGCGTGGCCATGGCGGCCCGGGCCCATGGCGCTCCGGCCGTGATCGTGATGCCTGCGGATGCCCCCCGCCTAAAGATCGACAACACCCGCGCCCTCGGTGCCGAAGTCGTCCTCTATGATCGTGCCGGTGGCGAGGACCGGGCCGCCGTCACCGCCCCTCTGGTGGCGGATCGCGGCCTGACGCTGATCAAACCCTTCGATGACCCGGAGGTCATCGCAGGTCAGGGCACCACCGGTCTGGAAATCGCCGAACAGGCCGCCGAACAGAATGTCTCACAGGCCGATGTTCTGGTCTGCTGCGGCGGAGGCGGCCTGACCTCCGGCATCGCCCTGGCACTGGAGGGCCACGCCCCCGGCCTGCGTGTCCGCCCGGCCGAACCACAGGGGTTTGACGATGTGGCGCGCTCGCTGAAATCCGGCGAGGTCGAGACCAACGCAGCCCCCTCGGGATCCATCTGCGACGCCATCCTCACCCCGTCTCCGGGCGAATTGACCTGGCCACTGCTGACACGTCTCTGCGGTCCCGGCATCACCATCACCGATGACGAGGCGCTGCAGGCCATGGCGCTGGCCTTCCAGCGGCTGAAGATCGTGGTCGAACCCGGCGGCGCCGCCGCCCTGGCCGCGGCCCTCTTCCACCCGCAAGACATCGAAGGCGACGCAGTCATCGCGGTGGCCACGGGCGGCAACGTCGATCACGACATGTTCGCCAGGGCTCTCAACCGCAGCCTCTAGGCCTGCCCCTTCATCTTTTCAAAAATACCTCGGGGAGCGCGAGGGGCCGGCCCCTCGCCACCGCCCAGAAGGACTGGAACCTGCCTCGGCGACGGCGTATAACGTCGCGCACAACAAAACGAAAGCACGCCATGCCCCGCGCTGACCTCGGCGATGTTCAGATCAACTATCGTCTCACGGGTCCGGCCGATGCGCCGACGCTGGTCTTCGCGCACGCCCTGGGCGCCGACCTGTCCATCTGGGATCAGGTCATTGCACGACTGGAGGCGGATCCGGCCAACCGCCTGCGCATTCTCGCCTATGACCTGCGCGGCCATGGCGGCTCCTCCGCGCCGGAGCCCCCCTATTCCATGGGAGCGCTGATCCGCGACGCGGAGCGGCTGCTGACCCACTGCGGGATCCGGGACAGCGTCTTTGTCGGCCTCTCGCTCGGCGGTATGGTGGCCCAGGGTCTGGCCGTGAAACGGCTCGATCAGATCCGCGCATTGGTGCTGTCGAACACCGCCGCCAAGATCGCCACCGCCGAGATCTGGCACCGCCGAATGGCTGCGGTCCGCGCCGGTGGCCTCGCGGCCATCAGCGCGGACACCATGGCGCGCTGGTTCCCCGCGCCCTTTCGCGCCACCGGGGCCCATGCCCCCTGGCAGGACCGGTTCGAGGCGCAGAACGTCAATGGCTACCTCGGGTGCTGCGCCGCCATTGCCGGGACCGATTTCTACACGCCGACCTCCGGGCTGCGGCTGCCCGTGCTGGGCATCGCCGGGTCCGAGGATGGTTCCACCCCGCCCGACATGGTGCGCGAAACCTGTGACCTGATCCCGGGGTCGCGGTTTGCCCTGCTGCGGCGCACAGGGCACCTTCCCTGCATCGACCAACCCGGCCCCTACACAGAGCGGCTGACACAATTTCTGACGGAGATCGGACACTTTGGCTGACATTCTTCTGGTCCACGGATCCTGCCACGGCGCATGGTGCTGGCGCGACGTGATCCCGGCTCTGACGGCGCTGGGACACCGCCCGCGCACCGTCGATCTTCCCGGTCACGGGGATGGCCGCCCTGCGGCAGAGATCACCCTCGAGGAGACCTGCCGGGCCGTTGCCGCAGAGATATCCGCCGACACGCTGGTGCTCGGTCACTCCTGGGCCGGTTTTCCCATCACCGGCGCGGTTGAATACCGCCGCCCGCGCGGATTGATCTACCTCTGCGCCTATGTGCCGACGCGTCAGATGTCCCTGATCGACATGCGCAGGGCCGGCCCGCGCCAGACCATCGGCGATGCCGCGGTGAAATCGGCAGATGGCCACAGCTATACCATCCGCCGGGACCGGGCCGCCGATCTCTTCTATCACGACTGCCCGGCAGAGACGGTCGCCTTCGCGCTGGACCATCTCTGCGCCCAGCCGATCCTGCCGCAGGCGACGCCGCTGGCTGTGCCCGAGGTCTGGCAGGCGCTGCCAAAGGCCTATATCCGCGGCACGCAGGACCAGACCATTCCACCGGAGTATCAGGCCAGCATGGTGGCCCGGTGGCCCGACAGGGATGTGCATGCGATGGAGACCTCGCATTCCCCCTTCTTCGCCGCCCCCGGCCGGCTGGCATCCCTCATCGACCAGATCGCCGCCCGGATGTGATGGCCCGGATATGATACCTCGGATGTGATACCCCGGACGTGACGCAAGGAGGCCCCACAGCAAGATGCCCGCGCCGCCCCTCCCGACAGAGACGCCGCCACAGGTGCGGCCGAGGCTGCTGACGCTGGTCTTCGTGCTGGGCACCGTGATGATCGACGCCATGGGCATTGGCCTGATCCTGCCGATCATGCCAAGCCTGCTGCAGGAGGTGGGCGGCGGTTCATTGGCGGATGCGGCCCTCTGGGGCGGCATTCTCGCGACGGGGTTCGCGGCGATGCAGTTCCTGTTCGGCCCCATCGTCGGCAGCCTCTCCGACAGTATCGGGCGGCGGCCGGTGCTGCTGGTGTCGCTCGTGGCACTGGCGCTTGACTATCTGGTGATGGCGACGGCCGGGACCCTGTGGCTGATGCTGCTCGCGCGGATGATCGGTGGCATCACCGCCGCCACCCATGCGACCGCCGGGGCCTATATGGCCGATATTTCACGGCCCGAGGACAAGGCCCAGAACTTTGGCCTGCTGGGCGCGGCCCTCGGCGCCGGGTTCGTCCTCGGCCCGCTGCTCGGCGGGCTGCTGGCAGAGCTTGGCACCCGGGCCCCGTTCCTTGCCGCCGCCGCGCTCTGCGGCGCCAATGCAGCGCTTGGCTGGCTGGTGATGCCGGAAACCGTCACCGACCGGACCCGGCGCGCCTTTGACTGGCGCGAGGCCAACCCGCTGGGCGCCTTCCGCTCCCTCGGGCGCATCCCCGGAATATCCCGCCTGCTGCTGGTCTATTTTCTCTATTCGGTGGCGATCTATGTCTATCCCGCCATCTGGTCCTACTACGCCACCGCCTCCTTTGGCTGGACCCCGGCCCTCATCGGGGTGTCGCTGGCGATCTACGGCGTCTCCATCGCCATCGTGCAGGGCTGGCTGATGCGCTACGCCCTGCGATGGGGCGGCGAGCGGCGCACGGTCATCTACGGGCAGCTCTTCGACATTCTGGGCTTTGCCATCCTCGCAGGCCTCACCCACGGAGGCATTGCGCTGATGATGATCCCGGTGACCGCGCTCGGCGCGATGGTGCAGCCCGCCCTGCAGGGGATCCTGTCGCGCTCCGTGGCCGACACCCATCAGGGCACGCTCCAGGGGGTGCTGACCTCTGTCCATGCGCTCTCGATGATCGTATCGCCCCTGATGATGACCGCCACCTTTGCCGCCTTCACCCGCGAGGGCGCGGCTTTGCAGCTGCCCGGAGCACCGTTTCTGCTGGCGATCCTGTTGATGGGCTGCGGCTTTGCGCTGTTTTTGCGCGGCCGGAGCTGAGCCTGCCGCCAGAACCTGCCGCCAAAGCCCCGCCGCCAGAGCCCCGCCGCAGCAGCCTGCCGTAGCAGCCTGCCGTAGCGTAAAACCGACATCGCCGCGCCGTTTTCCGCATTGCAGAGCGCCCATGGCCTCGTCACCCTGTGATCAACCGACGGGGAGAGAGATCATGCAAACCATCCGGGCCGCTGTCTGCCACAGCTTTGGCGCACCGCTTGAAATCGAGGACATCCGGATCGCGCCGCCAGGTCAGGGCGAGGTCGAGGTGACGCTGGACGCGGTCGCGATCTGTCACAGCGACATCTCCTTTGCCGAGGGCGCCTGGGGGGGACACCTGCCTGCGGTCTACGGCCACGAAGCCGCAGGCCGCATCAGCGCGACCGGCCCCGGCACCGAGGGCTTCGCCACTGGCGATGACGTCCTCGTCACCCTGATCCGCGCCTGCGGCTCCTGTGCCACCTGCGCCTCTGGCCAACCCGTCAATTGCACCACCGCCCGAGACGGCACCAAGGGGCCTCTGACCACCTCGGCGGGGGGGCCACTGCTGCAGGCGATGGACTGCGGCGCCTTCGCCGAAAAGGTCGTGGTCAGCGCGCGTCAGATCGTCAAGATCCCCGCCGACATGCCCAAGGACGTGGCGGCGCTGATTTCATGCGGTGTGATCACCGGCATCGGCGGCGCGGTCAACGCGGCCAGGCTGCGCGCCGGAGAAGATGTGGTTGTGATCGGTGCCGGCGGTGTCGGCCTCAATGCCATCCAGGGGGCCCGGATCGCCGGCGCGCGCCGCATCGTCGCCGTCGACATGAGCGCTGATAAACTGTCCATCGCCCGGGACTTTGGCGCCACCCATGGCGTGCTGGGCAGCGATCCCAAACCCTGGCGCGCGGCCAGCGCGGCGCTTGGGGGCAAGGGAGCCGATGTTGTGCTGATCACTGTCGGAGCCATTCCCGCCTACGAACAGGCGCCCCGCTATCTCGGCGTGGGCGGCCGGGCCATCATGATCGGCATGCCCCACGGCGGCCAGACGGCCCAATACGAACCCGTGGTTCTGGCTGCCCTCGGACAAGGGCTCAGGGGCTCCAAGATGGGCGATGTGGTGATCCAGAGAGACGTGCCCTGGATCGTTGACCTGTATCAGCAGGGGCGCCTGAAACTGGATGAGCTGATTTCCGGCCGCTGGTCGCTTGGGCAGATCAACGAGGCGATCGCAGACACCAAAACCGGCAGCGCCAAGCGCAATGTGATCCTGTTCGATCGCTAGGCCTGCCCCAGCCGCCCAGGGTCCGGGCCCCTCCGGCCCGGACCCGCGCGCGGCGCGCGGCCCCCTCCTCCACCGACACCGACCTTCTCAAAGGGCTGACAGCCATGAAACTGCAGGACCTCGACGTCATCATCACAGCCCCTCCGGCCCCGGGGTGGGGCGGGCGGTATTGGATCCTCGTCAAACTCACCACCGACACCGGCGTCACCGGCTGGGGCGAATGCTATGCCTCCACCGTCGGACCCAAGGCAATGACGGCGGTGATCGAGGATGTCTTTGCCCGCCACATGCAGGAGGAAAACCCGGAAAATATCGAACTGATGTTCCGCCGCGCCTATTCCTCGGGGTTTACCCAACGTCCCGACCCGACCGTCATCGGCGCCTTCTCCGGTCTGGAAATCGCCTGCTGGGACATTCTCGGCAAGGACCGCGACCGGCCGGTGCATGCGCTGCTGGGCGGGCGGATGAACGACCGCATCCGCGCCTACACCTACCTCTACCCGCTGGACAGCCACCCGCTGCCTGACTTCTGGGCCTCCCCCGACATGGCCGCCGAGGCCGCCGCCGATGCGGTTGCGCGCGGCTATACGGCGGTGAAATTCGACCCCGCCGGCCCCTATACGATCCGGGGCGGCCATATGCCCGCCATGTCCGATATCTCGATGTCCGTGGCCTTCTGCAAGGCGATCCGCGCCGCTGTCGGGGACAAGGCCGACCTCCTGTTCGGCACCCATGGCCAGTTCAACACCGCAGGCGCGATCCGACTGGGGCAGGCGCTCGAACCCTACAGCCCCCTGTGGTTCGAAGAACCCACCCCCCCTGACATGGTCGAGGACATGGCCCGCGTGGCCCGCACCGTCCGCATCCCCGTGGCCACCGGCGAACGGCTGACCACCAAGGCCGAATTCGCCGCCACCCTGCGCGCCGGAGCGGCCGAGATCCTGCAACCGGCGCTCGGGCGGGCCGGCGGCATCTGGGAAACCAAGAAGATTGCCGCCATCGCAGAAGTCTTCAACGCGCAGATGGCGCCGCACCTCTACGCCGGACCGGTGGAATGGGCCGCCAATATCCAGCTGGCCGCCTCCATCCCCAATCTCCTGATGGCAGAAACGATCGAGACCCCCTTTCACGATGCGCTGATCAGGAGCACGATCCGCGTCGAGCAGGGCTATATCACCCCGCCCACATCCGCCGGGCTCGGCATTGACGTAGACGAAGCCCTCGCCCGCGCGCATCCCTTCACCGGCGATGACCTGCACCTCAATATGCAGGAAGCGCCCTGTGACTACGCCAATGGCAACCTCTTCGAAGGAGGCGCTCCCCCACCCAACGGTTGAGTCCGCTCCGCAGTTCCCCCCTATTCAGCGAGGCAATCGAAGCCTTTCTGAGCGGAGGACTGCAAAAATGAATACAAACTTATGAAAACTCTTGCTCGGCTACGGCATTCCGTGGCCTTACTCTATTTAGCGTCATTTTTACGATGGCCCATTCATCCCTGTATGACACAGGACCACGATCGCTTCTGAAAGAAGACAACACCGATGATCGACACCCGGGAAATGTCCATGCAGGACATGGAAGAAAACGCCGCCGCGGCCGCGGCCCTTCTGAAGGCGCTGGCCCATGAAGGACGGCTGATGATCCTCTGCCATCTGGCGAGCGAGACCGAACTCTCTGTCGGTGCTCTGGAGGACCGTCTGAACAAACGGCAGGCGGCCGTCAGCCAGTTGCTGTCGCGCCTGCGCGAGGACAAGATGGTCGTGACCCGCCGCGATGGCAAGACGATCTACTACGCGCTGGCCCCGGGCCCCGCCGCCCAAATCCTGCATACGCTGCACGGCATCTACTGTGCATGAGACAAACGCCGCACCGCATTGACCGCGGCGCGACCTTTTGCTCCGGCCGTCAGAGGTCTGCGCGCGCCACCTGCCGCTGCCGCCCAAGCCCCTGAATTTCCAACTCCATTACATCGCCATCCCGAAGGTAGACAGGATCGGGCTTTTGCCCCATCCCGACGCCCGGCGGCGTTCCCGTGGCAATCACATCGCCCGGATGCAGCGTCATCAGCTGGCTCAGATGACTGATGATCTCTGCCACGCCGAAAATCATCTTGTCAGTATTTCCGGTTTGCATTCTCTGGCCATTCACATCGCAGGTCAGGGTCAGGTCCTGCGGGTCGGCGATCTCATCCGCCGTGACCAGCCAGGGGCCGAGAGGGCCGAAAGTGTCGCAACTCTTGCCCTTGGTCCATTGGCCGGTCAGCTGCATCTGAAAATCGCGTTCCGACACATCGTTGATGACACAGTAGCCCGCGACGTGCTGCAGGGCGGTCTCGACGGGCACGTATTTCGCCGCCTGCCCGATGACCACGCCCAGCTCCACCTCCCAATCCGTCGCCCGCGAGCCGCGCGGAATCCGAACCACATCATTGGCACCGATGATCGCGGAATTTGCTTTCATGAAAAGGATGGGATGTGCCGGCGGCGCGGCACCGACCTCTTCGGCATGATCGGAATAGTTGAGTCCGATGCAGAGGAACTTGCCCACCGCCCCGACGCAGGGCGCATAGTCGATCTCGCCCTTCAGCTCCGGCAGGGCGCCTGCATCCAGAGCCGCGATCGCGGCCAGAACCGCCGGGTCCAGCGTATCCGGGACCACATCCGCCACATGTCCCGACAGATCCCGCGCCACGCCGTTGGCATCCATCAAACCGGGACGCACGCCCTCGCCCGTGCGGTATCGAAACAATTTCATCTGATCTCTCCCTGTTGAATATCTGCGGCCACGCGCAGGCCGGGCCGAGGGGTCAGCCCGCGCCCGGCGCAACCGTTTCCGGATATGTGTGCCGCAGGCGTCCCGTCAAGCCAACATGTCAAGCCGCCCCTTCAAGCCGACCCGTCAGTTCGCCCCGTCAGTTCGCCCCGTCAATTCGCCCCGTCAGTTCGCCCTGTCAGTTCAACCCGTCAGTTCAACCCGGCGGTCCGACCCGCTGACTCGGCACTTCAATTCGCCACGTAGCCCGCCACCACCTGCAGCAGTTTGAAGGCCGTGTTGGCGTCGTTTTCCACCACGGCCAGGAATTCTTCTTCGCCGATCCGCAAACAGGTCAGATCGGTTTCCGCGATCATCGACAGGGCCCTCGGCTCCTTGCGGATCAGGCCCAGTTCGCCCACCAGCCGACCGGGGCCGACCTTGGCGATCAGCTGGCTCTCGCCGCCCTCCTGATCCGCCGGCAGGAACAATCCCGCCTGCCCCTCGATGATCATATAGGCCCCGTCCGAGGCGTCGTCATCCTTGTGGAACACCGCAGTGCCCGGCGCCGCCTCGTACCAGCGCGCCCCAAAGGCCAACAGCCGCAACTGGCGACGGTTGAGGCCGGAGAACAGCTCTGTGCTTTCCAGCGCCCGCAGTTTGCGCGACAGATCCGCCGCCGAGGTACTGTCCTCTTCGCCCGCGCCCCGGTCTTCGGCCCGCTCGTCCTTCAGGCGGCCCTGACGCAGTTCGAAATAGTGGTCAAACCGATCCGGGTTCCGGAAGGAGGGTTCCAGAAAGATCAGCGTCGCATTCGGCAGCAAATCACGCAGATTGTCCTGCATCGCCCGCCGCGTATCGCGGTCAAAGCTGGCCAGGGCGCCTTCGAGGATCAGGATATCCGGCCGCTTGATCGAGGCCCGGCAGAACGCCAATGGCTCTGCAAAGCTCGCGCCCAATCCCTGGCCGCCGACGGCGACGGGCAGATCAAAGATCAGCTCGACCACCATTTCCCGCACGCCGGCCTTGTCGATGACATCCGCCACAACCTTGCGCAGGTCTTCGGCCCGTGGCCCGGCACCGTCCGAGATCTTGCCGAAGATCGCGTTCTCCAGCACCGTGAACCCGGGCGAGAAATGACCCTCGTAGAGCGGCACGAAAATATCATCCAGCGTGCTCAGCAGCTCGGCGCCATGGGTGTCGCGCAGATACAGGATGCGGTTTTCGATCTCGCTGCTGAAGGCGGGCCCCAGCGCCTCGGCCGAGATCGAGAAGGGCACGATCATCATCTGCGCCAGCTCGTCCGGGTCCAGCGTCTCCATCCCCTTCAGCTTGATCTTCTGCATCAGCTGCAGCGCGGCCTCGTAGTCCGACACCTCCAGCCCCAGCTTGCGGAACAACGGGTGGGTGGTGCCATCCATGCCGAAAATCTGCCGCAGCATTTCCAGCACATCCTGCGCCAGTTTCACCAGATCCTTGTCGAGCCCGATGCGCCGCACGGTCTGCAGGAATTCGGTCTGCTGCAACAGCAGCTCGTAGGTGATCGGCACGGAGCGGGTGGCATAGAGCAGGTTTTCCGCCACCGGCAGCGCCGGATTATAGCGCTCGCGGTCGTTGAAATGGGCAAAGGCATCCAGCCCCGACTCCATCAGGGCCAATTGCACATGTGGCCGCAAACGCACCAGCGCCTCCGCCAGTTTCGGATGTTCCGTCTTGTCAAAGACCTGATCCATGCCGCGCCGCAGCAGCGCCGTGTCAGAGCCGATCCCCTCGACGATCCGCAACCACCAGTCCCGCAGCTCTTCGGTGCGCTGGAACCCCGCCACGCCGGGATCGACCCAGTTGACACCAAACGGATCGGGGCTGTTGCCGGCCCGCACCGCATCCTGTTGCGCGCGCCTGTCCGTGGCCTCTTCCATGGGCCGCATGCGCAGCGGCATCAGAACGTTTTCGCCGAAGGATCCGCGAAACAACACCGGCCGCGAGGTGGCATGGCCGATGCGGGTGGCCAGAACCATCTGATGCAGCTCACGGATATTGTGGCCCGCGACCGTGACGCGCCCGGCCGAGGGCAGCACCTCCCGGGTCAGGACTTCGGCCAGCGCCCGACGGTCCTCCTCGGAGGGGGCGGCAATCCCGATCAGCTCGCCCTTCGGAAAGGTGGCGGTGATCTCTTCGAGCACGAGATTGCCATCCGAATCCCGGACGCTGACCCCATCCAGCACCAGATCCCCGTCCAGATGCGGCAGTTCCTCGGGCTCGCCCTCCATCAGATGCTCGTCCACCATGTCGGGGGGCGCGAAGCGTTCGAGGATCACATCCCAGCGCACAGCCATGTCCTGGGTCTGGTTGTAATAGGCCAACAGCTCTTTCCACGGCGAGGCCAAGTCCTTGTAGGCCGCCAGCGCCGCAACCAGCGCCCCGAGCGACACCCGCCCCTCCAGCACCAGATAGCCGCCGACCGCATAAAAGAAGAAGGGCGTCAGCTGGGTGATGAAGTTGTTGAGAAACTTCATGAAGAACTTTTTCTGATAGATCTCGAACCGGATCTCGTAGAGCCGCCCCAGACGGTCCGTCACCCGCGCCATCCGGTAGCGCCAGCCCCCGTTGACCCGCAGGGTCGAGGCGCCGGCCGCGCTCTCGCCGATTTCGGAAGCCAGCCCCCGCACCTGCTGGACGCGTTTCTTGTTCAATCGGTTGATCCGGCGCTGCAGCATGGGGATCACCCAGGCCTGCAACGGTATCAGCGCAATGGCAGCCAGCCCGAACCAGAAATTCTGCAGGAACAGGAAATACAGGATGGTCAGCATCTGGCCGGCCTGCAGCACCGGCTGACTGACCGCATCCCCCATCAGCCCCCCCATGGGTTCGGATTCCGAGGTGATCATGGAGACCAGTTCGCCCTGGCTGGTGCGTTCGAAATAGGGCTGCGGAAAGCGCAGGACGCGGGCGATCAGACTATAGCGAAACCGGCGCAGCATCCGCTCGGACAGCACGCCCTTCATGGTGTTGATGCGCATCTTGGTCAGGCCGTGTACCAGCACCGCCAGGAGGAACGCCCCACACAGGATCCAGAGATAGGTGAGTTGATCAAAGCTCATGCCCCAGACGTCAACGGTCGAGGACTGGGCACCGATGGCATCGTTGATGATCCGTTTGGGCAGTTCCAGCGTCAGATAGAGCAACGGAAACAGGCAGGTCGTGACCAGCAAGAGGACAATCTGATCCCGTTTGGAATATTTCCAGATGAATTGGAACAGCGAGCGTTCTATGGGAGGGCTCCGACAATCAGGTGGCACGGAAATTCGGTAGTCAGTTCGCCATGGGTAGCGCGGTTTTACGGTCGCAGGCAATGGCGCAAACAAAGGCGCAAACCCTGCCACAGGCCTTGCATCGGCCGCAGGCTAGTCGGATGATGAAAAAACGTCTGTGAGCTATGTCACAGACAGTCCGATACAATATTTGCGATATGTGGAAAACACCGTAAGGTCCGCCTGAGCGTTGACCCCGAACAAGCTGCAACCGCGAAAGGAGCGTCCATCTTGCCAGAGAATGTCGGTATCGTCCTGCTGCTGGTGTGCCTGTTTGAAGTCAAACATATGTTTGCCGACTTTTACTTGCAGACCAAGAAGATGCTATCCGGGCGCTGCCAGTATTTTCATCCCGGACGCGCTCAGCACGCGGGAGTGCATGCGCTGGCGTCGGTGGTGGTTCTGTTCATCGTGGGCAGCCCCCCCTGGTTCATCGCGGCGATCTGTGCGGCAGAATGGCTCGTTCATTTCAATATCGACTTCTGGAAGGCCCATCACACCGAGTGCCACAAGCTGGACCCGACCCAAGGCGCATTCTGGCGCGCCATGGGCACAGATCAATTGCTGCACCATCTGACCTATGTGGCGATGACTGCAGCCTGGGCCATGGTCGCGTTCTGAGCCTCTCCCGCACGACCTGACAGAGGGGGAGCTCCCGCCCGTCGTCGATCCTGCACTGCCGTGAGGATCTCCTCCCGTTGGGCGTGGCGCCGCGCTGCCGCGCGGCGGGGCCTCCGGATCGTACGGAGGTCACCCAGCACGCAATGACCGCATCACCGCCTCGGCCTGATGGCTATCAACCGCGCACCACTTGACGAGTCTCAGCCGTTTCAGCTTTTCACAAATACCTCCGCCGGAGGCATGCGTCTGGTGCCCCGCACCAGACACAGCCTGTCGCGCAAAGCGCGTCCTTCACCCCACACTGAAGGCAGATCCTCACGGCGCCAGATCCCGCCAGAAGCGGCGGCTGTAGTCGGAAAACTCGGCCATTTCCGGCTCCGTCGGCGCCTGCCCGGTGAAGACCTTCAGATATTCCGGCGTCATCGTCAAACGATAGGCATGACTCTCTTCCGGCTCCGCCATGTCATAGCCCAATTGCATGTAATACAGCACTTTGGCCCGGGTCAGCGCCTCCTTCTCCGCGCAGCCATACCGGGCGAACATCGCGGTCAGCGCCGCAACGCGCGTCGCATCCCCCTCTCGCATCCGGGCCCGCACAGTCTCGGACCGGCGCGCCCAGTCCCGGATCGCGAAATCCAGTGCCGTATTGAACAGATCCGGGTTGGCAATGCAGCGAAAGATATTGAGAACCGCGCCCGTGATCCGCGGCGCAGGCGCGGCCGCCTGTGCAATCAGCCCGGCGGTATTGGTCTCCTCCCACCGCGTGAGCAGCGCGTCCAGCAATTCCTGCCGGGATTTGAAATACCAGTAGAACGACGACCGCGACACCCCCATCGCCTCGGCCAGGGCCAGCACCTTGACCCGCTCGACCCCGTCGCGGATCAGCACATCCAGGGCGATGTTCAACCAGTCCTCGCGGGTGACCTTGATATTGCCGATCAGCGGCGCAGCATCGGGGTCGTCGCGATGCAACAGAGGTTTCTGGGTCATATCTGCCTCAAATTCATGGATAGCCCCCGACAGGTCCGATCCGCGAGCGCGAAGGGACAGGCGGGGTCGCGACGGGAGCGCCTTGCACATGGCATCCCGAAGCAGGGCATCCCGGAACAGGGCATCGCGGTGCAGGGTATCCCGGTGCAGGGCATCCGCCCACACTGCCCCGCAGCGCCCGGTTGTGCAAGCCGGTCGCCACCTCAGGCCCGGGCGCTCGGACGCGCGGCGATCCGCGACTGCCACGCCAGCGTGGCGCTATGGCTGTCCGGCACCCGCATCCGGATGACCCGGGCAAAATCCAGGAACACATAGGCAGTGATATCGGCGAAACTGAACGCCGCGCCCGCCAGCCAGGGCGCCTCTTGCAACCGCGCCTCCAGCAGCGACAGAAAGGCCTCCGCCCGCGCCCGGCCCCGCTCTGCCAGCACCGGGATCTGCGCGTGGTTGGCAGGTCCCGGAACCGCGCGGTCTTCAAAGGCGGGATGGGTGTTGCGCAGCGCCTCGGCGATCGGCATCCCGCCCTGGGTCTCGGCGATGGCCGTCCACATCATCACCAACCCTTTTTCGCGCGCATCCCGTCCCAGCAGGGGCGGCTCGGGCACCAAGGCCTCCAGATAGGCGACAATGCCGAGGTTCTCGGTCAACAAGGTGCCGTCATCCAGACGCAGCGCAGGCACCATCGCCTGCGGATTGATGGCGCGATAGGCCTCGCCCAGTTGCTCTCCACCGGCGATGGAAATCTCATGAGTTTCGGCTTTGATCCCTTTTTCCGCCAGAACCATACGCGCCCGGCGCGGGTTCGGAGCGGTGGAACAATCGAAGAAAATCATCGGCATGGGCTCCTGTCAGTCGCGGTCCCGACAGCCTAGTCGGCGCCGCGGCCCGGTGCAAACTGTCCCGTCACGTTCCTTTCACCCGCCCCCCCGGCCTCGGCGCGACTGCGGATCAGCCGCGGCGGTAGATGAAACACCGCCCCTCGACCGCGCCCTCGGGCAGCGCCAGTTCGGTCAATGCGTCAAAATACATCCGGTCCGATGACACCATCATTCCGCCCGGCGCCAGCAGCGGCTCCACAAGGGGCGAGACCAGCCGGGCAAAGGCGTCGTTCTTTTCCAGATCATGCCCGCCGAGGTCCGCATGTATCAGGCTCGCCGTGGGGCCAAACCGCAGCAGGGCCGCGGGCAGCGTCTCGCGCACATCGCCCAGAATCGTCCGGTCCGCGGCCGGAATGCTGTCGGGATGGGCCCCGACCGCGCGTTCAAAGACAAATATGTCCCGCCCCGCAACCCTGTGTCGCAGGTGGTGATAGGTCCGCCCATTGCCCAGACCCAGCTCGAACACCGGCCCCGACAGCGCATCCGTTTCGGCGATAGCATAGTCCAGACAGGCGCGCTGAGACACCATCCGGTCGATAAAAACATCCAGTCGTGTCGGCATTTGCGATCCTTTTTCTGGCGGCTGCGGCAGGCCGCACTGCCTGTCGCGTTTCTGTCGTATCTTCTGACTATCAGCCCGCGGAAGGCAATGCAGCAGTCACGGCCCTCCCCGCCCCGACAGGACCTGCCCCCAGGTCATCCCCCCGGTCATCCCCCCGGTCGCCTCTGGGCGCCTCTGGCCGGAACCGAGTCCGTACAGGGGCCACATACGGGCCGGAGGGTCACACTCGCCGCACCTGTCTTTTACCAGTGGTAAATGACATTTGACTACAAGGGTCAGCCCGCGCGAAGATGCGGCAAAAAACAGGGAGATTTCTCATCACCAGTCTTGCGCAGCCACCGTGCGGCAGGGGTAGCTGAATGCGCCCCCTTCTGTCCGTAGAAGATCTAAGTATCGGATTCGGGAAGGACAACCCGGTTGTCCGCAATGTGAGCTTTTCGGTCGCCGCCGGTGAAACGCTGGCGATTGTCGGCGAAAGCGGGTCCGGCAAGACCATCAGCTGCCGCGCCATCCTGCGCATTCTTCCGCGTGCGGCTCGGCTCGACTGCGGCCGCATGATCCTGGCCGGCAACGGAGCGGACGGCGATCTGGATCTGGCACAGATCAGCGAGCGGCAGATGCGTCATGTGCGCGGCAATCGCATCGCGATGATCTTTCAGGAGCCAATGCGCTCGCTGTCGCCGCTGCACCGGATCGGCAATCAGGTCTCGGAGGTGCTTCACCTGCATGGGCGCTGCTCCGAAGCGGAGGCCAGACAACAGGTGCTCGACTGTTTCGAGCGCGTCGGCTTTCCCGACCCGGAGCGCACCTGGCGATCCTATCCGTTCGAACTCTCCGGCGGGATGCGCCAGCGGGCGATGATCGCCATGGCGATGGTGGCGAAACCGGAATTGCTGATCGCGGACGAGCCGACGACCGCGCTGGATGTCACCACCCAGGCGCAGGTGCTGGGGCTGATGAAAGAGCTGCAGCAGGAAACCGGCATGGCGATGATCCTCGTCACCCATGACCTCGGGGTGGTCGCCAATATGGCGGAACAGGTGGTGGTCATGCACAAGGGCCGGGTGATGGAGGCCGGCGCCGCCGAACCGATCCTGCGCGCCCCGGCCCACCCCTATACTCAGGATCTGTTCCATGCGGCGCCCAAGATCCCGCAGGAACCGGCAGCCCGTCGCGAGACCGGCACCGAGGGGCCGGACAAGGACCTGATCCTCGAGCTGAAACATGTGACAAAGACCTTCACCCTGCGCTCCGGCAAGAGCTGGAGCAAGCCGACGCTGGTCCGGGCCTGCGAGGAGGTGGATCTGGAACTGCCCCGTGGCACCACCCTCGCCATCGTCGGCGAGAGCGGCTCCGGCAAGACCACCGCCGCCCGGATCGCCCTGGGGGCCGAGACCGTGGACCCCGGTGGCGAGATCCTGTTCCGCGCCTCCCCCGGTGCGGATCCCTTGCGCGTCCACGACATGGACCGCGCGGCCCGGCGGGCCTTTCAGCGGCAGGCGCAGATGGTGTTCCAGGACCCCTATTCCTCGCTCAGCCCGCGCCAGCGCATCCTTGATACGCTCTCGGAACCGCTGGAAATCCACGGCACCGGCAGCCGCGCCGATCACCGGGATCGCGCGGCAGAGATGCTCGGCCTCGTGGGGCTGCCGACGGATATGCTGACGCGGTTTCCCCATGCGTTTTCCGGCGGGCAACGGCAGCGCCTGTCCATTGCCCGCGCCCTGATGCTGGACCCGAAGCTTCTGGTCTGCGACGAGCCGACCTCGGCGTTGGATGTGTCGGTGCAGGAGCAGATCCTCTCGCTTCTGGAAGAGATTCGGGATGCCCGGCAACTGTCCTATCTGTTTATCAGCCACGACCTTGCGGTGGTGGCCCGCATTGCCGACGAAGTGGCGGTGATGCGCCGGGGCATGATTGTCGAACAGGCCCCGCCAGAGGTGTTGTTTCATGACCCCAAACACCCCTATACCAAGGCGTTGATTGCCGCTCAGCCGGTGCCGGACGTTGACCGGCCCATCAACCTGAAACTCGTAGCCCAGGGCGCCGGTGCGCCGGAGAACTGGCCGGAGGCCTTCCGCTTTGCCGGACAGGACGCCCCGCCCCTGGTGCCACTGGACCCCGGACACAAGGTGCGTTGCCATGTTTAATGCCCGAGACTTCCTCATTCGCCGCGCGGCCTGCGCCCTGCCCGCAGGCCTGTCCCGGACCCTCTCCCTGGCCCTGCTGCTGGCCCTGTCCACACTGCCGCTGACCGCCGGGGCGCAGCCTGCCGCACAGGAGAGCGCCTTTTTGCGCGCTGAGGTCGATGCGGGCACCCTGCCGCCGGTGGCCGAACGGCTTCCGGATGTTCCGCTGGTGGTGAACCTGACCGCGCGGGGCCGCACCCCCGGCCTGCAGGGCGGGACGCTCAACACCATGGTGACCCGGTCCAAGGACATCCGGCAGATGGTGGTCTACGGCTATGCCCGGCTTGTGGGGTATAATGACGCCTACGATCTGGTGCCCGATATCCTCGAGAGTTTCGAGAGCGAGGCGGACCGCAAATTCACCCTGCGCCTGCGCCCCGGTCATCGCTGGTCCTCCGGCGATCCGTTCACCTCGGCGGATTTCGAATACTGGTGGGTTCATATCGTCAACAACGCGGAACTGAACCCCACCGGCCCGCCGGATTTCGTGCGCGTCAACGGCGAATTGCCGCAGGTCAGCTTTCCCGATGCCACCACGGTGGTGTTTGAATGGAGCCAGCCCAACCCCGGCTTCCTGCAGACGCTGGCGCAGGCCGCGCCGCCCTTCATCTATCGCCCCTCGGCCTATCTGAAACAGTTCCACACGGCGTTTGCCGACCCCGAAACACTGGCGGAAGAAATCGACTATGCCCGCGTCAAAAGCTGGGCCGCGCTCCATAACAAGCTTGATAATATGGACAAGTTCGACAATCCGGACCTGCCCACCCTGCATCCCTGGATCAACGCCACCCAGGGCAAGAAGATCCGCCACAAGTTCGTCCGCAACCCCTATTATCACCGTATCGACGAGAATGGCGTGCAGCTGCCCTATATCGATACCGTCGAAATGGAGATCGTCTCCGGCGGGCTGGTGGCGGCGAAATCCAACGCGGGCGAGACCGACCTGCAGGCGCGCGGGCTGGACTTCCGCGACATCCCGATCCTGCGCAAGGGCGAGGCCGCGGGCGGCTACCGGACTGAGCTGTGGTCCTCCGGCACCGCCTCGCAGATCGCGATCTACCCGAACCTGAACACCGTCGATGATGTCTGGCGCCCGATCCTGCGGGATGTGCGGGTGCGGCGGGCGCTCTCGGTGGCGATCAACCGGGCCGCGATCAACAAATCGCTCTATTTCAAACTGGCCAAACCCGGCGCCATGACCGTGCTGGAACAAAGCCCGTTCTTCTCGCAGGACCTGCGCGAGGCCTGGGCGCAATTCGACCCGGATCTGGCCAATGCGCTGCTGGACGAGGCCGGGTTGACCGACCGCGACGGCCACGGCATCCGCCGCCTGCCCGACGGCCGCCCGATGGAGCTGGTGATCGAGACCGCCGGCGAACGTCAGGAGGTGGAGAACGCGCTGCAGATCATCACCGACGACTGGCGCGACATCGGCGTCAAGCTGGTGATGCGGCCGCTGGACCGCGACATCCTGCGCAACCGGGTGTTCTCCGGCACCACCATGGCCTCGGTCTGGTATGGCTGGGACAATGGCCTGCCGCAAAGCTACACCTCGCCCGCCTATCTCGCCCCCACCGATCAGGTGTTCCTGTCCTGGCCGAAATGGGGCCAGTACCACCAGACCGGCGGCGCCGTGGGCGAGGCTCCGGACCTCGCCGCCGCCGAACGACTGATGGCGCTCTATCACGATTGGAACAGCGCCGAGGACGCCGAGGCCCGCGCCGAGGCCTGGCGCGAGATGCTGCAGATCCATGCCGACAATGTCTTTGCCATCGGCATCGTCGCCGGCGCGCCGCAGCCCGTCGTGGTCTCCAACCGCCTGCGCAATGTGCCAAAGACCGCCATCTGGGCCTGGGATCCGGGGGCGCATTTCGGTGTGCACCGGGTCGATGAATTCTTCTTCGAGGATGGCGACGGCTGATGGAGATCCTGCGCTACGCAATCTATCGGTTCGGCACCATGCTGCTCACCTTGCTGCTGGTGTCGGTGCTGGTGTTCTGCATCATCAACCTGCCGCCGGGGGATTTCCTGTCCAACCAGATCGCCGAGCTGCGCGCCACCGGACAGGAGGCGGGCGTCGCCAAGGCAGAGTTCCTGCGCCGCGAATACGCCTTGGACAAGCCCCTGTGGCAGCAGTATTTCATCTGGATGGGCCTGCTGCCCGGCCCGCATGGGTTCTCGGGCATGGTGCAGGGCAATTTCGGCTGGTCCTTTGAATTCGACCGCCCCGTCTCGGAGATTGTCGGCGACAGTCTCTGGCTTACCGTGCTGGTGAATCTTGCGGCGGTGCTGTTTGTCTATCTGGTCGCCCTGCCGCTTGGGGTTCTGGCGGCGGCGAAATCGCGCACCATGATCGACTATACGGCGGCCTTCATCGGCTATCTCGGTCTGGCGACGCCGAATTTCCTGCTGGCGCTGATCCTGTTCTACTACGGCCACCAATATCTCGGCCTGCCCATCGGCGGGCTGATGGCGCCCGAGTACGAGGGCGAACCGATGAGCTGGGAGAAGGTGCGGTCGATCCTGATCCACCTGATCGTGCCGACCTTCGTGATCGGCACCTCCGGCGCCTCGGCGATGATGCAGCGCCTGCGTGCCAATATGCTCGACGAGCTGGGCAAACCCTATGTGGAGACCGCCGTGGCCAAGGGCATGCGCCCGAGCCGGATGCTGATGAAATACCCGCTGCGGGTGGCCTTCAACCCCTTTGTCGCCGATATCGGCAACCTGCTGCCTGCCATGGTCTCCGGCTCGGTGCTGGTCTCGGTGGTGCTGGGCTTGCAGACCATCGGCCCCGTCCTGCTGCAGGCGCTGAAGTCGCAGGACATGTTCCTGTCGGGCTTCGTGCTGATGTTTGTCGCGCTGCTGACCCTGATCGGCACCATGATCTCTGACGTGCTGCTGGTTCTTCTGGATCCGCGCATCCGCTATGAAAGCCGCGACACATGAGCCGTGACCCATCAGACAGGGGCCAGGATGAGCGCTATGTCGACGCCGCCCCCTATGACCCCGGCGCCTCCCTGCGGGAGTTGGAGCGCAAGGATCTCGACGCGCCGAACCGGGTGCTGGTCTGGCGCAAGTTCAAGACCCACAGGCTCGGCCTGATCTCCGGCGCTTTCCTGCTGTTTTGCTATCTGATGCTGCCCTTCGTAGGCTTCGTGGCGCCCTATGGCCCCAATGACCGCGATGCGGAGCATATCTATTCGCCGCCGCAGGGAGTGAAGCTGTTTCACGAGGGCAGGTTCCTTGGCCCCTTCATCTATCCGATGACCTCGGAGGCGGATCTGGAGACGTTTCAATGGGTGGTCAAACCCGATTATGACACCCCGCGACAGCTGCGGTTCTTCTGCGAAGGGTCGCAATACCGGCTGGCGGGGCTGATCCCCGCCGACACCCATCTGGTCTGCGCCCCCGAGGGCGCCACGCTGTTTCTCTGGGGCTCTGACCGGCTGGGGCGCGATATCTTCAGCCGCATCCTGTTTGGCGCGCAGCTGTCGCTGACGGTGGGTCTGATCGGCATCACCGTGTCCTTCGTGCTGGGGATCTTCTTCGGCTCTGTTGCGGGGTATTTCGGCGGCAAGATCGACTGGGTCATCAACCGGGCGATCGAGATCCTGCGCTCGCTGCCGGAGCTGCCGCTCTGGCTGGCGCTGTCGGCGGCGGTGCCGTCGAACTGGTCGCCGGTGGCGGTGTTCTTCATCATCTCGATCATCCTCGGCATTCTCGACTGGCCCGGTCTGGCGCGTTCGGTGCGGGCCAAATTCCTGTCGCTGCGCGAAGAAGAATACGTCCGCGCCGCCGAGATGATGGGAGCTTCGTCGGGGCGGGTGATCCGGAAACACCTGTTGCCGAATTTCATGAGCCATCTGATCGCCTCGGCGGCGCTGTCGATCCCGGCGATGATCCTCGGCGAGACGGCGCTGTCGTTTCTCGGTCTCGGGTTGCGGGCGCCTGCGGTCAGCTGGGGGGTGATGCTGAACGACGCGCAGAACCTCGCCAATATCGAGATCTACCCCTGGACCGCCATTCCGATGCTGCCGATCATCGTGGTGGTGCTGGCGTTCAATTTCCTGGGCGACGGGCTGCGCGACAGTCTCGACCCCTATCAGCAATGACGCGGCTGTCCGCCCTGCCCCGGCCCGGGTCCTATCAGGTCACCGGCACTGGTCACCGTCCCGGCGCCTTTGCGGTGTCGGAGCTGGCCACGGCCTCGATCGCGGCGGTGGGGCAGGAGCTGGCCCGGCTGGTGGCGGCCCTGAACCTCGCGCCGGCCCCGCCGCCGGTCACGGTGGACCAGCGGCTGGCATCGCTGTGGTTCGGGCATTCCTTTCGTCCCGAGGGCTGGGAGATGCCCGCGCTCTGGGACCCGATCGCGGGCAACTATGCCTGTACGGACGGCTGGATCCGCCTGCACACCAACCTGCCGCATCACCGGGCGGCCGCGCTGCGGGTTCTTGGCTGTGCCGAAGACAGGGAGGCGGTGACAGCCGCCATCTCGACCTGGGCCGGAGACGCGCTGGAGGCGGCGGTGGTCGAGGCCTACGGTGTCGCCGCGATCCTGCGCAGCCGGGCGGATTGGCTGGCCCACCCACAGGGGGCGGCGGTTGCGCAGGACCCTCTGATCGACTGGACGCTGCCGCGCGATATTGTCCTGCGCGATCGCCCCGCAGCCTGTCTCTCCCGGCCGTTGGCGGGGTTGCGGGTGCTCGATCTGACGCGCGTGTTGGCCGGTCCGGTCAGCACCCGCACGCTGGCCGGGTTCGGCGCCGATGTGCTGCGGATCGACCCGCCGGGCTGGGACGAGCCGGGGGTGCTGCAGGACATTGCTGCGGGCAAATACATG
This sequence comes from Alphaproteobacteria bacterium MedPE-SWcel, assembly GCA_001874255.1. Classification (GTDB taxonomy): domain Bacteria; phylum Pseudomonadota; class Alphaproteobacteria; order Rhodobacterales; family Rhodobacteraceae; genus Epibacterium. The sequence goes on along the minus strand of MPDC01000007.1, from coordinate 10,104 downwards.
GCACAGATGGATCTTCGGACGGATGCGGGGCTCAGACGGCTCAAGGCGCTGCTGTCGCAGGCCGATGTGCTGGTGCACGGCTACCGGCCCGGAGCGCTGGACGCGCTGGGGCTGGATTTACCCACACGCGACGCCATCGCGCCAAACCGGGTCGAAGTGACGCTGGATGCCTATGGCTGGACCGGACCATGGGCGCAGCGGCGCGGGTTCGACAGTCTGGTACAGATGAGTTCAGGCCTGGCCGACACGGGCCGGATTCGGGCAGCCTCCGAGGGACCGGCCCCCCTGCCGGTTCAGGCGCTGGACCATGCCACCGGTTATCTGATGGCCGCATCGGTGCTCAATGCGCTGAGCGCCGCCGCAACAGGCGAACCCGTCTGTTGCGCGCGACTTTCGCTGGCCCGTATGGCGGAAGAGCTCGCCAGTCTGCCGCGCCATCAGCACGGCCCCGCCATCTTCGATGCGACAGAGGCCGATTATGCCGGTCACGAGGCCAGCGGCTGGGGTCCGGCGCGGCGTCTGCGTGCGCCCCTGACGCTGCCGGGGTGCCAGATGGGCTGGTCCCTGCCTGCCACCCAGAGTGGCACCCACCCGGCGCAGTGGCCCGACCCCTGAAGGGGCGCGCGCGGCGCCCGGCCCAACTCCAAGCGATGTACAGGGCACCTGTGCATCCGTGCGGAGGCGGGAGTACACGGCGTGCCAAGGACGCATGTGTCAGCGATCATCGCCATCCAGGTTTGCCTCCAGCTCCTCGTCCTCGATCACGGCCTGAGCCGCGCCCAGAGCCGTATTTCGAACCGCTCCAGACTCCGGCCCGGCGTTGTGATCGACCACCCGCACCGTGACCTCGCGATGCGCGAATTTGATGCCCTCCCGTTCAAAGAGGTCGCGAATGTCCTGAAACACCCGTTTGCGCACCAGCCACTGGTCGCCCGGCTTGGTCATGAATTTGACCCGAATGATCATCGCCGAATCCTGCATTTCGATCACCCCCTGCGACTTCAGGGGCTGAATGAAATTGTCGCCGATCACCTCATCGTTCAGCAACTCCTGACCGAGTTTCTTGATCAGCTTGCGAACCTTCTCCACATCGGTGTCATAGGTGACACGCAACGGCAGCTTCATGATCACCCAGTCGCGGGAATAATTCGTCAGCACCTGAATTTCCCCGAACGGGATCGTGTGCAAGGCACCAAGATGATGGCGCAGCTGGAACGACCGGACCGATATTTTCTCAACCGTGCCTTTCACGCTGCCGATATCGATGTATTCACCGCGCCGGAAGGCATCATCGATCAGGAAGAACGCCCCCGAGAAAATATCCCGCACCAGCGTCTGAGAGCCGAAGCCGACCGCCAACCCCACAACCCCGGCCCCGGCAAAGAGTGGGCTGACGTTGATGCCCATTTCCATCAACACAATCAAAACGATGGACACAACGACCACGGCCAGAATGGCGCCTCGAAACAGCGGCAGCAGGGTCGCCAGACGGCTGGCGCTCGTCCCACCCCCCTCATCGCCCAACTCCCCCGCCCCGGCCTCATCCTCGCGCTCCTCCTCGATCTTGCTGTCGATCCAGATCCGGGCGACATGAAAGACCAGATAGCCGATGAACAGGATCGCCAGGACGTCGAGAATACGGTCGAGGGCCGACCCCTGCGCCACCGCAAACTCCGGGTTCCAGACGTAGACCAGCGCGACCGTACCCCCCGCAAAGGCCAGGATGCCGGCGGCCCGGCGCGCCAGATCGGTGTAGGAGGCAACCGGATGGCGCAGGGTCCCGGACGGGCGGTCCGGCGCATGGTCTCCACCGGTTGCGGCCTCATGGGACGCCTCCGGCCCAGTCCCGTCTCCGGCGGTCGCGGGATCTGCGGGGCTTGCTGACACCGGGGCGGGCCTCACCAGCCGGCGGCGGCTGGAAAACTGTTCGATCCCATAGTTGATCAGACCGTAAACCACGAGGATCGAGGTCAGGACAACAAAGAGCCCCATGATCGGCGGAACCGGGCTCGGCCGTTCCAAAACCAGATCAAAGGCCAACGCCAGCCAGCCGAAAAAGATGTAGATCAGGATCATCGGCGCCCAGACCCAGGACAGCAACCGGGCCGGCCATGCCAGTCCATGGCCGTCACGCGTGCTTCGGATGGCCCCCGAAATCGCCCGCGCATTGACCAGAACCAGCACGATCCCCAGCAGCGAGGACGCCAGCATCAGGATGCTGTAGGTGAGCGCATAGATATTGTAGGTGAGACCGAAATCCTGAACCCAGGTCGAAAACATCACCGCCGCGAACTCGAAGGCCGCCAGCGCGGACAGCCAGAAATACAACCGCTTCGCCTCGCGATCGCCAAGGCGCGGGATACGGTACTGGCTCAGGTAGGGCGACAGCACCATCCGCCACAGATCCGACATCGTGCGCGCCGCCAGGAAGGTCAGATAGACCGCCAGCGAGGTGAACTCGACCGAAACATCCCCGGAGGGGCCAAACACCAGAAGCGTCACCGCCACGGCAAAGATGATGGCCAGAATGGTCGCGCCCAACCCGCTGACGAAGCGCAGCAACAGGAAGGGCATCTTCCCGGCGTAGCCTTCGGGCCGATCCTCGATGCGGGCCACCACAAACCGTTTGATCAACCGTTCGCCATAGAGCCGGTTCGACACCCAGCGCCCGATCAGCAGCAGCAGCGTGGTGATCGCCAGCACCTCGAGGTAGGTCATGATACGGCCGTCCGGGCTCGTGGCGCGCAGGATATAGGCCATCTCGATCAGAGAGGTCGGCAGCGCGTCGAGCCGCTCGTTCAGCTGTTCGCGAAAGGCCCGGACCTCGGTCTGGGCCTTCATCACCGCCGAGGCCCCCTCCATCAGCGGATCCGCATCCGGTGTCTGCTCCGGGGAGGGCTCGGCGGCGGCAGTGACAGGTTGCCCACGCCCATCAAGGATCACGACCCCCACGCCGGCCTCCGCGGCCTGGCGGATTGCCTCTGCGAGCGGGCTGCCGTCGCCGCCTGTGGCGTCTTGTGCGGAGCCGGGGACGGTCGACCAAAGGATCAATGCGACCAGCGCCAGGCCGGAACGAATACATTTCATCAGGCTCTCCAAGAGTCCATTTCCTCCGCCTTTTCTGGCCAGAACCGCGTCATTTCCGGTTCAAAAGCCACGCAGCTGTCGATTTTGCACCTCAGATCAGGGTCAGATCCCATCGGTTTGATTGCATGCCCGCGGCACGCAGGCTATATCACGATTGTTTAACCGCCTGCGTTTTTGGCCGCGCGTGTTCGTCAGGCCATAGCAAACCCGGGCAAAAGAATGAGACAACCGAACGCGAGCTGCCGCTGACCGGCGCGCGTTTGCAGGAATGTTGGGGCGGAACATGGCCAAGACCCAGGGAGCCACCCGAGCAGGGCGCTGCACATCCCGCCTGCCCCGCCCCCCCTTCAGACCACAGCCCTTCTGCCCCAAACCGCGAGCCGCCCCATGAGAGCCAGCCGTCCTCCCCGTCTGGGCCCCGCCGGGCGTGGCCCGCGCATCCTGTTCTACAGCCACGACACCTTCGGGCTTGGCCATCTGCGCCGGTCGCGGGCGCTGGCCGGGGCCATCACGGCTGCGGATCCCAATGCCTCGGCAATGATCCTCACCGGCTCGCCCGTGGCAGGGCGGTTTGCCTTTCCGAACCGGGTCGATCACATGCGCCTGCCCGGGGTCATCAAACGCGCCGACGGCTCCTACGCCAGCCGCACGATGGGCATGAATATCGAGGAAACCACCGAGCTGCGCGCCGGGCTCATCCGCTCCACCGCCGAGCAGTTTGACCCGGATATTCTAGTGGTTGACAAGGAGCCCACCGGCTTTCGAGGTGAATTGCTGCCGACGCTGGATCTCCTGCAGGGGCGCGGCAAGGCAAAGCTGGTTCTGGGTCTGCGCGACGTGCTGGACGAACCCGAGGTGCTGCGCGCCGAGTGGGACCGGAAATGGGCGCTGGACGCCACCGAACGCTACTATGATGAGATCTGGGTCTATGGGCTGCGCGACATCTACGACCCGACCGCCGGGCTGGACCTCAGCGCCGCGGCGCAGGCGCGGATGCATTGGACCGGATACCTGCGCCGTGACCTCGGCACCATCGGAGAACTGCCGGAGCAGCCCTATGTGCTGATCACCCCCGGTGGTGGCGGCGATGGCGCGATGATGGTGGATCTGGCGATTTCCGCCTATGAACGAGACCCGGATCTGGCGCCGCGCGCGATGCTGGTCTACGGTCCCTTCCTGTCCGGCGAGACCCGCGCCGCCTTTGAAAACCGGGTGGCCGCGCTGCAGGGGCGGGTGACGGCCGTCGGCTTTGAAAGCGAGATCGAGACGCTCTTTGCCGGCGCGCAGGGGGTGATCTGCATGGGCGGCTACAATACGTTCTGCGAGGTGCTGTCCTTTGACAAACCCGCCGTGATCGTGCCGCGCACCACCCCGCGTCTGGAGCAATGGATCCGTGCCAGCCGCGCCGAAGAGCTGGGCCTTGTGGCGATGCTGGACGAAAGCCGCGATGGCTGGACACCCGAGGCCATGATCGGCGCGATCCGGGCGCTGGCGCATCAGCCGCAACCGTCGCGGGCGATCTCGGACGGGCTGCTGGACGGGCTGGATTACGTCACCCGCCGCGTCGACACGCTGTTGCACCAACTGCCGCGCGAGGCCGCCGAATGAGCCAGACACGCCCGGCGCTTGCGGTGCTGGTCAAGGGCTGGCCACGCCTGTCCGAGACCTTCATCGCGCAGGAACTGGTGGCGCTGGAAGCGGCTGGCCAGCCCTTCGAGATCTGGTCCCTGCGCCATCCCACCGATGCCAAGACGCACCCGTTGCACGACCGCCTGCAGGCGCCCGTTCACTATCTGCCGGAATATCTCCACGACGCCCCCGCCCGTGTCACCCGCGCCCGCGCGGCGGCACGGGCGCTGCCGGGATATGCCGAGGCCTGGCGGATCTGGCGCGCCGATCTGCGCCGCGACCCAACCCGCAACCGCATCCGCCGCTTTGGTCAGGCCTGCGTGCTGGCCTGCGAACTGCCGCCCGAGGTGCGCGGGCTCTACGCGCATTTCCTGCACACGCCGTCCTCTGTCGCCCGCTACGCCGCCATCATGCGCGGCCTGCCCTGGAGCTTTTCCGCCCACGCCAAGGACATCTGGACCTCGCCCGACTGGGAACTCACCGAGAAGCTCTCGGACCAGAGCCACGGCGCCGCGTTTGGCGCCACCTGCACCGGGTTTGGCGCCAGACACCTGCAGGATCTGGCCAGCGGCACCCCGGTGGATATGATCTATCACGGGCTGGATCTCGGCCGCTTCCCCGCCCCGCCAGAGCGCGCCTTGCGCCCTCCCGAGGCCCCGTTTCAGATGATGTCGGTGGGCCGTCTGGTGGAAAAGAAGGGGTTCGACCGGCTGATTGCGGCGCTGGCACTGCTGCCTGCCGGTCTCGATTGGCATTGGACCCATATCGGCGGCGGCGCCCTTGGCGATCTGCTGCAGGGCATGGCCGAGGACGCAGGCATCGGGGCCCGCATCACCTGGCGCGGCGCCTGCGATCAACCCGAGGTGATTGCCGCGATGCGCGCCGCCGATCTCTTCGTGCTGCCCTCGCGGGTGGCGGCGGATGGCGACCGCGACGGGCTGCCCAATGTGCTGATGGAGGCCGCCTCGCAAGGCTTGCCGATCCTGTCCACGCCGGTCTCCGCGATCCCGGAGTTCATCGAAAACGGTACCCATGGGGTGCTCAGCGATGACGCGCCCGAGGCGCTCTCTGCGGCGATGCTGGATCTCGCGCGCGCGCCGCAGGACGCCGCGCGCATGGCCGCTGCCGCGCTGGCCCGGCTGCGGGCGGACTTCACCATGCCCCCCGGCATTGCGCAGCTGAACCGCCGCCTGACGGCAATGCTGGAGGCTGCGCAATGAGCCCGCCGCGCCTTGCCTTCTACGCCCCGATGAAAGCGCCGACCCATCCCACGCCCTCCGGCGACCGCGCCATGGCCCGCAGCCTGATGGCCCTGCTGCAGGAGGGCGGCGGCGAGGTCACGCTGGCCTCGGACCTGCGCCTGCATGAGATGCTGGGCGACCGCGACCAACAGGCGCTGCTGCAGCAGCGCGCCGCCCGCGAAGTGGGGCGTCTGATCGAAGAGATGCCGGAGGTCGACCTCTGGGTGACCTACCACAATTACTACAAGGCGCCGGATCTGATCGGCCCGGCCGTCGCCGCCGCCCGCGACATCCCCTACGTCCAGATCGAGAGCACCCGCGCCAGCAAACGCCTGTCCGGCCCCTGGGCCGACTTTGCCCGCGCCGCCCACGCGGCCGCCGATCAGGCGGCGGTGATCTTCTACCTCACCGAACAGGACCGCGCCACGCTGGAACGCGACCGCATGGGCGACCAGCGCCTGATACATCTGCGCCCCTTCCTGCCCCGCGCCGATCTGCCCGCGGCCGGCACCCTCGACGGGCCGATGCTGGCGGCGGGGATGATGCGCCCCGGTGACAAGCTCGCCTCCTATGCGTTGATCGCCGAAACCCTGCGCCATCTCGACACGCTCGGCCAGAGCGACTGGCAGCTTGAGATCGCAGGCGACGGCCCCGCACGGCCGCTGGTCGAGGCGCTGATAGCGCCTTTTGGCCGCCGGGTCCGCCTCCTCGGCGCGCTGGAGCAGGAGGCGATGCACCAGGCCTATGGCCGCGCGGGCCTGTTTCTGTGGCCCGGCGTCAACGAGGCCTACGGCATGGTCTATCTGGAGGCCCAGGCCCATGGGCTGCCGGTGGTGGCACAGGATCGCCCCGGCCTGCGCGATATCCTGCTGTCCGGTCAGGCTCCTGCGGTTGACGCGGGCGCCGGGGCGCTGGCGCTGGCGGTGAAGCGCCTGCTGACCTCTGCGTCTGAACGCGCCGATATCGGACGGCGGGCGCGCCACCATATCGCCACGCACCACCTCCGCCCCGCCGCCAGCGCGACGCTTTGGTCCGCGTTGCGCCCGTTGCTGGGACGCCCCGGATGATCCGCCTCGCCCTGCTCCGCCATGGCCATACCGGCTGGAACCGCGCCGGCCGCATTCAGGGTCGCAGCGACATCGCGCTGGATGCCAACGCCCGCCGCGACCTCGCCGGCCTGTCGCTGCCGGACCCCTGGCAGGCGGCCGCGCTCTGGTCCAGCCCTCTTCTGCGTGCGACAGAGACCGCTCAGCTGGTGGCGGGACGCGCGCCGCGCACGGATGCGGCGCTGGTCGAAATGAACTGGGGCGCATGGGAAGGCCTCCGGGGCGCCGACCTCCGCGCCGATGCCAGCTCCGGCTTTCGCGATATCGAAACCTGGGGCTGGGAGTTCCGCCCCCCCGGCGGCGAGAGCCCGGCCGAGGTCTGGCACCGTCTGCGGCCCTGGGTCCTGAGCCTCAATCGCGACAGCGTCGCGGTCTGCCACATCGGCATCATGCGGATGATCCTGGCCCGCGCCCATGGCTGGGATTTCGCAGGCCCGGCCCCGTTTCAGATCAAACGCAACCGGCTGTTCGTGGTGGACATCGCCGACGGTCAGCTCAGCCCATGGCCCGAGCCCGTGCGGCTCCTGCAGGAGGCGGCATGAAGGTCATCATTGCGGTGACCCATCTCCTGGGCACCGGGCATCTGTCGCGCGCCCTGACGCTGGGGCGGGCCTTTTCGGCGGCAGGCCATGCCGTGACCGTGGTCTCCGGCGGCTGCGCGGCACCGCAACTGTCGACCCGGGGCGTCGCCTTCGAACAGCTGCCACCGCTGCGATCGGACGGGCTGGCCTTCTCCCGGCTGCTGGCTGCGGATGGCGCACTGGCAAACGCTGACTATCACGCGGCGCGCCAGAGGCATCTGCAGAGCCTCATCCGCAGCCTGCACCCCGATGCGCTGATCACAGAGCTCTACCCCTTCGGTCGGCGCAGCCTGCAGGCCGAGTTCCAGGTCCTGCTGGAGGCCGCCCATGCCCTGCCCGAGCGCCCCCTCGTCCTGTCCTCGATCCGCGACATTCTCGCCCCCCCGTCCAAGCCGCGAAAAGCCGAGGCTGCCGATGCGGTGATCGCACAGTATTATGACGCAGTCCTGGTGCACTCTGACCCCAAGGCGACCCGGCTGGAGACCAGCTGGCCGGTCTCGCCCGCGCTGTCGCAGAGGCTCCGCTATACCGGCTATGTGGCCCCGCCTGCGATGGCGCCCCATCCCGACAGGGCCGGCGCGGCAGAGATCCTCGTCAGCGCCGGCGGCGGCAGCGTCGGCGACGCGCTATATGCCTGTGCGGTGCAGGCGGCAAAGGAGATGCCGGACCGGACATGGCGTCTCCTGATCGGCGGCACCGATGCGGCAGAGCGGATCGCCGCCCTGTCCGACCCCGCCTCGCCCGCGATCCTGGAACCGGCGCGGCCGGATTTCCGGGCCATGTTGCCCCATGCGGCGGCCTCGGTCAGCATGTGCGGCTACAATACGGCGCTTGATCTGCTGCAGTCCGGCGTGCCCGCGGTGTTGGTGCCGTTTGACGCCGGCAATGAGGTAGAACAGAGCCTGCGCGCCCGCAGCCTGGCAACGCTCTCGGGGGTCGCCGTCGAAACCGCCGCCCGCCTGACGCCTGCCCGGCTCTGCACCGCCCTGAGCCAAGTCATGCAGGATCCGCAACGCAGCCTTGACGGCTTTCGATTTGACGGGGCAGCCCGAAGCGTGGACATTGCTGAAACGCTGCACCGGGCGCTGCGCCCCTCGCAGAGATAGGGCTGCCAATTGGGGGGACCATGACAAACGGCTGGGATGCACTGGATGCGGAACTGACACTCTGGAGCCGGGAGGGGCTGCATCTGCCACTGTGGTGGCGCGATGACGATGCGGTGGCGCCGACCGCGGCGCTTGGTCGGTTGGAGGATCTGGCAGGGCAGCTGGACATGCCCGTGCATTTGGCGGTGATCCCCCGCGCCGCAGAGGCCGAGCTGGCCGGGGCGGTCCGCCGCTCGCGCCATCTGGTGCCCGTTGTGCACGGCTGGGCGCATGTGAACCATGCGCCAGCGGAGGCCAAGAAAAGCGAATTCGGCAGTACCCGCCCGGTCGACGCGGCGCTGAACGAGGCGGAGCAGGGCATCGCCCGACTGAAGGCGCTGTTCGGCCCGGACCTCCGGCCCATGTTCGTGCCGCCCTGGAACCGGATCTCGGCTGCGATGTTGCCCTGGCTGGCGGGTCTGGACTATGCGGCCGTTTCGACATTTGGCCCCCGCAAGCGGGCGCAGGCGGCGCCGGGACTTCTGCAGATCAACACCCATATCGATCCGGTCGATTGGCACGGAGACCGCAGCCTGCTTGACAGCGAGCTGATCCTGGCCCCTCTTGTGGCGCAGTTGCAGGCCCGCCGGGCGGGGTCGGCGGAACGGGCGGAACCGCTGGGCCTGCTGACGCACCACCTGATCCATGACGAGAAGATCTGGGCCTTCTGCGAAACCCTTCTGCGCCGGCTGCTGGATGGCCCCGCCCGCCCCTGGCGCTTTGACGAGAGGATCGGTTGACATGAGCCGACTGGACAGCATGTTGCGACGTCTGACGGCGCAACGGGACGGGCTGAACTGGGCCGCGTCGGCCATCAGCGGGATCGACGGCGATGTGCTGGATCTCGGTCTGGGCAACGGGCGCACCTATGACCACCTGCGCGAAACCCTGAGCGACCGCCGGGTCTGGGTGATCGACCGGGTGTTGCAATGCCATCCCTCCTGCGTGCCGCCAGAGGAAAACTTCCTGCAGGGCGAAGCGGAGCCGATGCTGCGCAGGCTCGCCGAAAGCCCGCATAGGGTGGCCCTGGCCCATTACGATTTCGGGTTTGGCATCAAGGAAGAAGACGTGGCGGAAGCGGCCAGGCTGTCTCCGGCGATTGCGCAGGTGATGACGCCGGGTGGATTGATCATTTCGGGACAGCCCCTGGTGGGGTTCCGCCAGATCGATGGGCCCGCAGGAATTCCCAGCGGACGCTATATGTTCTACCGGGCGGATTGACCCGGGCAGGCCACGGCTTTTGCGGCAGGCCGTTGTTCGAGGTATTGCGCTGCGCCCTGCGCATCGCGGGGGGGCGGGGGCCGCGCCTTCGGCG
>MPDC01000006.1 GCA_001874255.1 Alphaproteobacteria bacterium MedPE-SWcel | reverse complement strand
TCGGGGTATTTGATCAGCTTGCGATCACGGGCACGCCGATCCGCCATCATCAACTGGGCAGCCGCACCGCAATAGCCATCGTGTTTGGGCATGCTCTCATCGCTGAAATGATTACGCTTAAGTTCACGAAAGATAGTCGACCGACAGCGCTTGAGAACCTTAGCCATCTCATTGACAGGGACCTTAGCGTGCCTCCAGCGTTCAATTTTGCGTCGTTCTGTGATACTCAGTTGTGTGTAGACGGCTCCCATACCGATTCCTCTCGTTAGATAATCCATTGTTTTCTAACAAGAGTCGCAGTTGGAGGTAGCGTGCGCCAGGCTACACTGAGGGGTCCTATAATCAGTATTATGTTATTTACCTCATGCAGCCTCAAGCCACTTGCGGGACGCCGTTTCAACAGTCATGCACCCGCGGCTTTTGGACTATGAAAACAACTCATGTGCCAGCTCAAGCGCTTCGATCAATCGATCGACGTCCTGAATTGTATTGTACATGCCAAAGGAGGCCCGACAGGTCGCAGTCACCCCGAGATGCTCCATCAAGGGACCTGCACAGTGATGACCGGCACGAACGGCGACGCCCTTCTTGTCCAGAATGGTTGAGATGTCATGTGCATGGGCGGCACCATCCAATGTCAGACTGAAAATCGCGGCTTTCCCCGGTGCATTCCCCTGAACATTGAGCCAATTGAGCCCCTTGAATCGGTCAGACGCATACTCACGGAGATGGGCTTCGTGCGTCGCAATATGCGCCATGCCGACATCCATCATGTAGTCCAGCGCAACACCCAATCCGATGGTTTGAACGATCCCGGGCGTTCCGGCCTCGAATTTCATTGGCGGATCGTTGTAGATGACGCGATCGCGCGTGACCTCTTTGATCATATCGCCGCCGCCCATGAAGGGCCGCATCTCCGCCATCCTCTCGGGCCGGATGTAAATCGCACCTGACCCCGTCGGTCCATAGAGCTTGTGACCTGTGATCGCATAGAAATCACAGCCGAGATCCTGCACATCCACAGGCATGTGAACGGCTCCCTGAGAGCCGTCGACCAACACGGGCACATCTTTTTCACGCGCGCCTTCTGCGATGGCTTTCACATCAACAACGGTCCCCAACACATTGGAGCAATGCGTGATCGCGACCAGTTTGGTTCTCGGCCCAATGGCACCCAGGACTTTTTGCGGATCAAGGCTGCCGTCGGCCTCGGTCTCGACCCACTTCAACGTCACGCCCTGCCGTTCACGCAGGAAATGCCAGGGCACGATATTGGCGTGGTGCTCCATGACGGACAAGACGATCTCGTCTCCGGCCTCGAACCGTGGCATGGCCCAGGCATAGGCGACCAAGTTGATCCCTTCGGTGGTGCCGGACGTCAGAACGATATGGTCCTCGTTCCCTGCATTCAGAAACCGGGCAATGGTCCCACGCACAGCTTCGTACTTTTCGGTCGCCAAATTCGACAGGTAGTGCAACCCTCTGTGAACGTTGGAATATTCTTGTGCATATGCTTGTGTGATTGCATCAATCACCACCTGCGGCTTCTGCGCGGAGGCCCCATTGTCCAGATATGTCAGCGGTTTGCCGTTGACCTGGCGTGACAAGATCGGAAAATCGGCACGGATTTGTTCGACATCATACATTGGACGTCTCCAGAATTGCGGGAACGAAAAGCCCCATCAGAAGTAGAATTGCCGTCATTGCGCCAAGTCCCGCAAGGAGAACCACGCCCAGTGATTTTGCCATGGAGTTGAGACCAAAGCCCACGTTGGTGAAGTGCAACAAGACGTAAAACCCATAGACTCCGGCCGCCAGATTGAGCACGATCGCGATTGGCGGCATGATGAAAACCAGAACGATCGCAATGGTTTGAACCGCGATATTCACAAATCGAAGCCAGACCAGAAGGCCAAAGAACGGCAGAAAACCTGCCTGCCCTCCCAACCAGCTGCCGACAATGAGCGCAGAAATCGTGTAGGCCAATTGCAGGGTGGCGAGAAAAACACCGAACATCGCCGGGCTCAGGGATGGAAACACCGCATTCGATGGCGCGCCCAGAAGATAGCCCTGCACCGCGTAGAGAAGAACGCTCAGGATGACGCTTAGCGCAAAACCGGTCCAGATCACTTCGGCGTCGAATTTCCGCACGAGCAACCGGCCTGCGGCATTGGCCGGTGCCAAGACCGTCTCGAGGGCGAGAGCTTTGAAATCCATCAGGTTTTTCCCCAATAGGCCTGCGTCAGGCCCGCAATCCAGAACCAAAGGAACACAAGACTCCAAAGAACACCAACGGCAATCAATGCGCTGCCGGAGCCAATAAAGCCGGCAACGAGACCGTTCAGAAGCAAAAGCGGAGTGGCAGCAAGAAACGCCCAGAATAAAGCCAGGCGGCTCTGGTAGCCGCCCCCCTGCCCGCCCAATGACCGCAGAATCAGATGCGACACCCAGGCCAGAGCATAGAGGCCCAGCGGTGCGATAAACACGATCCCGAGCAGCGCACCGCCCAACAGCATGTTCAGCTCTTGCCCGGTCAGATAGGCCTCGCGCGCCAGCCGCGGCATCTGTGCGATGAACATCAACGCGCAAGCCCCCATCAGAAAAGCCAAAAGACGATCCTCGCGTGGCCCCATACACAGGAGCCGCGCGATCACTTTTCGCGGCCCCCGATATGTTGCAAGAATATCAGACGTCACCGCCATCCGAACTCAGCGCCGCCGCGCCAACCAGCCGTAGAGGCGGTCATTGATGGACGCAGCAATGTCAGCGCCATCGATTTCTTCCACAGCTTCGGCGAGAAACGCGAGCGTCATCAGGTCGGTTGCCTCGGCTTCGGGCACGCCGCGGGAGCGGAGGTAGAACAGGCCGTCCTCGTCGATCGCGCCAGAGGTCGACCCATGCGAACAGGCCACATCGTCGGCGTAGATTTCCAGCTCGGGCTTGGCGAGGAACTGGCTGTCGTCATCCAACAGCAAAGACTGGGAAATCTGATAGCCATCAGTCTTTTGCGCGCCTTCTTTCACCAGGATTTTGCCCTGGAAGACTCCCGTGGCGCCATTACGCAGGACCTTTTTGAAAACCTGGCGGCTTTCGCAATTTACCGCATCATGGGTCACGAACACCGTGTCATCGTGGTGAAAGTCACCGTCGCCGACACAGGCACCCGCCACATGGGCAATCGCATCATCGCCGAGGAATTCAATCACCGCCTCGTTGCGCGTCAGAACGCCGTTCACCGTAAGCGTAAAGCTCTTGAAGACAGACTCCCGCCCCAGGCGCGCAAACAGATGAGTGGCCGTCCGCAATTCGTGATCGCGTCCCTGCGCCCGCACCAGATGAAGCGCTCCGGTGTCGGCAATGTCGATCTCCATCACGTGATTGAACCGCGATGCGGCCGGGCCGTTTTCCAGAAGTGTCGCCTCGGCACCGCTGTCGACTTTGACCACATGGTGCAGGATGGCATCCGAGCTGTCGTTCTGGTGACGATAGACCAGATTGATCGGTTTGGAGGGGCGTCCCGTCACATGGATGACCACACCATCGGTGGCATAGCCAGTGTTCAGCGCCGCAAGTGGACGTTCCACCGGGGATTGGCCCCGCGCTTCAAGAACGCCGTATATGTCCTTGCTCCAATGGATATCTTTGGCCGCAAGGTCCGCGAGACGCTCAATGCTCACCCCTTCGAGGGTCAAGTCATCCGACGCCGCCGGGTCAAACACACCATCGACGAATACGATCTTGATCCGATCGAATGAATCGAACATCGGCTCTTCACCGCTGTCAAAGACCGCCGCCTTTGGGGCCTCAGCCGCAGTGAATGTATCGGGGCGGGTATATTTCCAATACTCGTCACGACGATCCGGAAGTCCCGTGGTCTGCACGCGCGAGATTGCGGCACGGCGTGCCCCCTCGAGACAGCCGCCAGTCGGCAGCGACAAGGACGCCAGACGTGCCTCTGTCGTGGTTTGTTTCAACTCAGGAAGCGCCATTATGCCACCTCGGCAAGGATGTCTGCGTAGCCGTTGTTCTCCACCTCAAGCGCGAGCTCAGGCCCGCCTGTCTTGATGATGCGGCCGTCAGCCATGATGTGAACGACATCCGGTTTGATGTGGTCCAGAAGCCGCTGGTAGTGGGTGATCACGAGAAACCCGCGCCCTTCGTCACGCAGCGCATTCACCCCGTCTGCGACCAGTTTCATGGCATCGACGTCCAGACCGGAGTCGGTCTCGTCCAGGATGCACATCTTGGGTTCCAACATCGCCATCTGCAGGATTTCATTGCGCTTTTTCTCGCCGCCAGAGAACCCGACGTTGACCGGACGCTTGAGCATATCGGCGTCGATCTTCAGCGTCTTGGCCTTTTCACGCACGACCTTCAGAAAGTCGGAGGCAGAGAGTTCCTCTTCGCCGCGGGCCTTGCGCTGCGCATTCACGGCGGTCCGCAGAAAGGTCATATTGCCGACGCCGGGGATTTCGACCGGGTATTGGAAGGCGAGGAACACGCCGAGGGCCGCACGCTCTTCCGGCTCCAGCTCCAGCAATTCCTCACCCGCCAGAGTGGCCGAGCCTTCGGTGACCTCATAGCCGTCCTTGCCCGACAACACATAGGACAGAGTGGATTTTCCAGAGCCGTTCGGCCCCATGATTGCATGCACTTTGCCCGCTTCCACGGTCAGGTTCACACCCTTGAGGATCTGCTTGTCCTCTTCTTCAAGTTTTACGTGCAGGTTTTTGATTTCAAGCATCTTTATTCGTCCTTTTGTCTCTGACAATCCGTCACGTGGTGCGGATAGTGATCTTCTTTCATCGCCCAGCCGCGCCGTCGGGACGCGGTTTGACAATGTAATTCTTGTTCTGTCGATAGCGCTGCAACGTATCGACGACGGCGTAGCCAATCTCGTCGAGCAGCGCGTGAAAAGCCGTGTCATTCTCACGGTCCACTTCGACCAGCAAAGCGGGCCGGCAGCGGGCGAGCGTGTCCCGAAGTCCGGAGAGAACCTCTATTTCCATACCTTCGACGTCGATCTTGATGAAGTCCGGGTCGTCATTCGCCAGCGCGATGTCGCCGGTCGTGACCTGGATCTCCCCTTCACCGGGCATCATCCGGGCGGCACCGATATTCCTGTTTCGGTCCTCGATGCCAAAGCCGACGCCCGGGTTGCCCGCCACGCCCTGCCCCAGATGGCTGAGATCGAAACGGTCGGTCAGCCCGTTCATCGCGATATTTGCAAACAACAGCTTCAGCGCTTTTGGATTTGGCTCAAACGGGATGACCTTTCTCGCCGCCAGAAAGCTCGCGACATAGAGGCTATGGTTGCCGATGTTGGCCCCGATATCGACGAAAGTACCGCCGAACGGGAAGATCGACTTCACCGCCGCGAGCTCTTCCTCTTCGTAGAATTTGCCGTCGCGGTGGGCACGCTGAATTGGATCGCGCTTCAGATCCACGGCAAAGACAAAACGACGGCCAGAAATGTCGCTGGCATGGAGATCCACACCCGGAAATCCCACGGGATCACCGGCGATCATACGACCGGTAAACTCTGCCAGTTTTTCTGGGTCAAATTCCATGCGAAATCTCCTGCCGTCGCCGGGCCTCAGCCGCGTGGCTGACTGTGGCGCGCGTTAACCGACCGACCCTTCAAGGGAAATGGCGACCAACTGCTGCGCTTCCATGGCGAATTCCATCGGCAGGGCCTGCAGAACATCCTTGCAGAACCCGTTCACGACCAGAGCGACGGCCTCTTCCTCATCCATGCCGCGCTGGCGGCAATAGAACAGCTGATCATCATCCACCTTCGATGTCGTGGCCTCATGCTCGACACGCGATGAGTTATTCTTCACCTCGATATAGGGCACAGTGTGAGCCCCGCATTTATCCCCGATCAGAAGAGAGTCGCATTGGGTGTAGTTGCGGCTGTCCTTTGCTTTCGGGTGCATGGAGACAAGACCACGATAGGTGTTCTGCGCCTTGCCGGCCGAGATCCCCTTTGAGACGATCCGGCTCTTGGTGTTCTTGCCAAGGTGGATCATCTTGGTGCCGGTGTCGGCCTGCTGCATGTTGTTGGCGATGGCGATCGAATAGAACTCGCCCTGGCTTTCTTCACCGCGCAGGATGCAGGAGGGGTATTTCCAGGTGACGGCAGAGCCGGTTTCGACCTGTGTCCACATCACTTTGGCCCGATCACCCCGACAATCGGCGCGTTTGGTCACGAAGTTGTAGATGCCGCCCTTGCCGTTCTCATCGCCCGGATACCAGTTCTGCACAGTGGAGTATTTCACTTCGGCATCTTCTTCGATGATGATCTCGACCACAGCGGCGTGCAGCTGGGCGGTATCCCGCTGCGGCGCTGTGCAACCTTCGAGGTAGCTGACATAGCTGCCCTTGTCGGCGATGATCAATGTCCGTTCGAACTGGCCTGTGTTCTCCGCATTGATGCGGAAATAGGTCGACAGTTCCATCGGGCAGCGCACACCCGGCGGCACGTAGACGAAGGAGCCATCCGAGAAAACGGCCGAATTCAGCGTGGCATAAAAGTTGTCGGAGGCCGGGACGACCGTACCGAGATACTTTTTGACCAGTTCGGGATGCTCGCGGATCGCCTCTGATATGGAGCAGAAGATCACACCCGCCTTTTTCAGCTCCGCCTGAAAGGTGGTGCCAACAGAGACCGAGTCGAACACGGCATCCACAGCAACCTTGCGACCTTCGGCTGGCGCATCTTCGGCCCCCTCGACGCCGGCCAAAAGCATCTGTTCTTTCAATGGGATGCCAAGCTTTTCGTATGTGGCCAACAGCTTGGGATCCACCTCGTCCAGGGACTTCGGTTTGGTCTCCATGCTCTTGGGGCGGGCATAGTAATACTGGTCCTGAAAGTCGATCTCGGGGTAGGTGACCATGGCCCAGTTCGGCTCGGTCATCCCGGTCCAGCGCTCAAAGGCCTGCAGACGCCATTCGGTCATCCACTCCGGCTCTTCGTTCTTGCCGGAGATCAGGCGCACGATATCGGGGTTCACGCCTTTGGGGGCGTATTCCATCTCGATATCGGTGTCCCAACCATATTTGTAGGTGCTGACGTCGCGAACGGCATCCACAGTTTCCTGATCGACACCTTCTTTTGCTTCGAATTGGTCCAGAGCGGCCATCGTGTTCTCCTGAACTCACGCCGAACGGGCGCGATGTTTCTTCTGTTTGGCGCACCACGCTTCGGCAAAGCGCAGCACTTCCGTTTCCGTCGTCTCCGGCCCGAGCGATACGCGGATCGCACCCTGAGCCGTAGTTTCGTCAAATCCCATCGCGGTCAGAACCGCACTGGCGCGCACCTTGCCACTGGAGCA
Organism: Alphaproteobacteria bacterium MedPE-SWcel; assembly: GCA_001874255.1. Taxonomy (GTDB): domain Bacteria; phylum Pseudomonadota; class Alphaproteobacteria; order Rhodobacterales; family Rhodobacteraceae; genus Epibacterium. Next base: position 139,532 of record MPDC01000006.1, on the reverse strand, counting down.
CGCGCTGCCTGCACTGATCGCAAAACCCGCCAGATCCATTTGCATGACCTGCGTTTCACCTTTCCATCCCGGAGTGGCAAAACACGAGGTGTTCGGCAGGCGCTGCGCCTCCTGACCTATGAAAATAGTTTCAGGACAGTTCGCCGCAACCACGTTTTCTAGAATATTTCTAAGTTGTGCAACCCGTTCCCACACGCCTGCGTCCAGATCGCGCGAAGACGCTTCAGCTGCGGCGCCGAAGCCCGCGATACCAATGACATTTTCGGTTCCCGAGCGACGACCCATTTCCTGGCCTCCGCCCCGGATCTGAGCGCCGAGCTCGGTCCCGCGCCTGAGCACAACGGCCCCGACCCCCTTTGGCCCACCGAGCTTATGCGCCGAAATCAACGCCATCGTGGCGCCCATCCAGTTGAAGGCCACCGGCAGCTTTCCAAAGACCTGCGTCGCGTCCGTCACAGCCAGCCCATCGGGCAACTCCTGCAGGATGCCCGTTTCGGAATTGGCCAATTGCAGACAACTCTGCGTCGGGTCATCCACAATGACGCGCCCATCAGGAAGGACCGGCAAATCTTCTTTGATCCAGGCCCTTACGGCATCATGTTCAACCGGCGCCCCATGTAATTTCCGGCCCGCCAAAGCCAGCGCAGCCCCCTCTGTCGACCCAGAAGTGAACACAACATCCGCACCATCCGCACCAAAGGCCGATGCAATCTGAGCGCGGGCGCGCTCCACCACGGCCTTTGCCGCCCGGCCCTCGGCGTGCACCGAAGACGGATTGCCGCAATGGTCCATCGCCGCGATCATGGCCTCCCGCGCTTCGGGGCGCAGGGGCGATGTGGCGTTGTGATCGAGATAAACACGGGTCATGGAGTCATCTTTTTGACGTTCGGATTTGTCGTTCGGATTTTGATGTTCTGACGGCCGGGAGCGAGACTGCGCGAGTTACTCGTCGACAACCGCAAAGAGGTTTGGAACCGCAGGGCACGGCGCCAGATCGTTTTCGATCACATCGGACAGCCGGGTCTGGTGCAGGAACACATAGACATGCGCGCTCAGCCCTTCCCACAGCCGGTTGGTGAGGGATTGTTCGCGACTGCCACAGGCCCCGCCGGACACGCCGGCGCCTTTGTGCATGGCGTCCACGGTTTCATCAACGGCCGCCAGAATCTCGACAACGCGGATTTCGGTTGCGGGCTTGGCGAGACGATAGCCGCCGCCCGGCCCCCGCACAGACGCCACCAGCCCCGCCCGGCGCAGTTTGACAAACAACTGCTCCAGATAAGGCAGGGAAATGTCCTGACGCTTGGATATATCGGCCAGAACGACCAGCCCCTGTGCCGGATGCATCGCGATATCGGCCAGGGCCACCATCGCATATCGTCCCTTTGTCGAAAGCTTCATTTCTTCACCCTTTCACCGAAAAGGCAGCAAACGATTGACGATACCCCTGTCAATGCGTATCTCACCTTGACAAGGTGCTGGTGCCAACCCGCGCCTCTTTAGAATAGTTCTAAGGTGCCAGAGAAAAGTCGTCAAGTATTTGTCTCCGGCAACCCCGCCAAAAGAGAGTAGGATCCACCCACCCATGCCTGAGGTCATTTTCCCCGGACCCGAAGGACGCCTGGAAGGCCGTTACCACCCGCAAAAGGAAAAGGACGCGCCGATCGCAATCGTGTTGCATCCGCATCCGCAATTCGGCGGCACGATGAACAACAAAGTGGTCTATAACCTCCACTATGCATTCTACAATATGGGCTTTACGGTTCTGCGGTTCAATTTCCGCGGTGTCGGCCGGTCGCAGGGCGAATACGATCAGGGCGTGGGCGAATTGTCTGATGCCGCCTCGGCGCTGGATTATCTGCAATCGATGAACAACAACTCCAAGCATTGCTGGGTTGCCGGGTTTTCGTTCGGCGCCTGGATCGGCATGCAGCTGCTGATGCGGCGCCCGGAGATCACGGGGTTCATCTCGGTTGCGCCGCCAGCCAACATGTATGACTTCTCTTTCCTTGCGCCCTGCCCGTCGTCGGGTTTGATCATCAATGGCACGGCAGATCGCGTGGCGCCGCCCGCGGACACCGTGAACCTTGTGAACAAACTGCACGAGCAGAAGGGAATCACCATCACCCATACGGAAGTCGAGGGCGCGGATCACTTCTTCCAGGACAGCCACATGGATACGATGATCGGCAGCGTGAACGATTATGTGAAGCGGCGGCTGACGGAAAGCTCGCGCTGATGTCCACTCTGGACGAGCTGGCCGCACAATTGGCTGAGGATACGCTCAAGGTCCAGGATGCGCTAGATGAAGATCGCATGTTCATGGAGGTCGCCCAGGTTCTTGGGGCGGCCTCGCAATCCCTCGAAGAAGCGTTCCTGACCGAAATCCGCGTCCGTCTGGCCGAGCGCAAGGCGCGGGCGTTCCTCAACGCCCGCCTCGAAGCAGCCAAGGCCGCACTTGAGGCCGATGCAAAAGCAAATCAGGCCAAACTCCCGAAATGACAACATCCCTACAGCAGCAATTCGAATTCCTGTCCGAAATCGAACGTCTGCGCGAGGTGGATCGCCAGAACTTGCTGCTGGACGGCAGTCGTCCCGAGAACTCCGCAGAGCACAGCTGGCATCTGGCGCTGTATGCGCTCGCTTTCGCGCCCTATGCTTCGGCGGAGGTTTCCATTCCGCGGGTCATCCGGATGCTGTTGCTTCATGACATCGTCGAAATTGACGTCGGTGACCACCCGATTGACGAACCGACGAACTGGGATGCGGTGGCAGAGGCCGAGCAGCAGGCTCAGCGTCGGATCTTTGGTTTGTTGCCGCCGGAACAGGGGCGCGAGCTGACCGCGCTCTGGGAAGAGTTTGAACTGGCCGAAAGCGCCGATGCCCGCTTTGCCAAGGCCCTGGATTACTGTCAGCCAATCTTTCAGACACTGTATGCGGATCAGCCGTTGCCCGATCACCTGCGTGTCGTTCGGGAAAACCTGTCCACCGGCCGGGCCACCTGTCTCGAGGACCGGTTTCCCGAGGCCTATCACGCCGCACTGTCATTGATTGCGGGGGCCTCCCTGCCCGACGACGCCTTTGCCGCGCGCCTGATGTTTCTGTCAGAAGCGGACAAGCTCAAGACCGTGTTGCGCGCATCGAAGATTGCCGCCGGAACCCGACTGGAAAATTCTGCCGAACACAGCTGGCACATCATGATGTATGCTTGGATCCTGTCGCCGCATAGCCTGGCCGGAATAGAGCTCGACCGCGTGCTGACCATGCTGCTGCTGCACGATCTGGTGGAAATCGATGCCGGTGACGTTCCGATACATTCCGCGCCCGATGCCGCTGAGACGGCGCGGATCGAGGCTGCGGAATGTGACGCCGCGCGCCGGATATTTGGTCTGCTGCCGATGCCGCAATCCGAAATATGCATGGATCTGTGGCAGGAATTCGAAGCGGCAGAAAGCGCCGATGCAATCTTTGCCAAATCCATAGACCGCATACAGCCGGTGCTGTTGAACCTTGCCAACGGCGGCGGCAGTTGGGTGGACTATGACGTGAGCCTGCCCCAGCTTGAAACGCGGGTCGGCAGCAAGGTTGCCCGCGGGGTGCCAAATGTCTGGACGCATCTCCGCGCGCTGCTCTTGCCTTGGTTCGCGGCAAATAACCGCCTCTAGCGCACAGTCTTCCAGCTTCTGGCTTCCAGCTTCTGGTGTACTGCCTTTCTGGCGTACAGTCTTTCTGGCGCATTTCGCAGTCCTGTCACTCTCTTCTTGCATCCGGGCATGCGACAGGATTTCAAGGGCCTGCAGCACCAATGCCAGAGGACACGAGATGCACTACGTCTACCTGCTCGCCGCCGTTCTTGCCGAAACGATCGGAACCACCGCTCTGCAGGCCAGTCAGCAGTTTACGCGGCTGGTGCCGGTCGTGATCGTCATCATCGCCTATGGCGCCTCGTTTTTCCTGATGAGCCTCACATTGAAGGTCATGCCGGTCGGGATTGTCTATGCCATCTGGTCCGGCCTCGGCATCGTCCTGATCGCGGCCATCGGTTTTATCGTCTTCGGCCAACGGATCGACCTGCCGGCAGTTCTGGGAATGGGCCTCATCATTGCGGGTATTCTGGTCATCCATCTGTTCTCCACCAGCGCCAGTCATTGAAACCATGTTGCCATTGCGGCAGCGCAGCGTCTGAAACAGTCACAGATCGCATTTCCTCTGGCCTTTGGCGGGGTATCGCGGTATGCGCGCGGCAACCTCCATTTAAAGGCATACGTCATGGACCTGCGCAATATTGCGATCATCGCGCACGTCGACCACGGTAAAACGACCCTGGTTGACGAGCTACTGAAACAATCCGGTGCGTTCCGCGAAAACCAGGCCGTTGCAGAACGCGCCATGGATTCCAACGACCTGGAACGCGAGCGCGGCATCACCATCCTCGCCAAAGCCACCTCGGTCGAGTGGAAGGGCACGCGTATCAATATCGTCGACACGCCCGGCCACGCCGACTTTGGCGGCGAAGTGGAACGCATTCTGTCGATGGTCGACGGTGTTGTCCTGTTGGTCGATGCCGCCGAAGGCCCGATGCCGCAGACCAAATTCGTGACCTCCAAGGCCCTTGCGCTGGGGCTGCGTCCGATCGTTGTCCTGAACAAGGTCGACAAGCCCGATGCCGAGCCGGACCGGGCGCTGGACGAATGCTTTGATCTGTTCGCCAACCTCGGTGCCGATGACGATCAGCTCGATTTCCCCTCGATGTATGCATCCGGCCGGTCTGGCTGGGCCGATATGGAGCTTGACGGCCCGCGCAAGGATCTCTCGGCGCTGTTTGATCTGGTTGTCCAACACGTGCCCGCCCCGAAGCAGATCGCACAGATGAACGATCCCTTCCGCATGCTGGCCACGACCCTCAGCTCGGACCCTTTCATGGGCCGCATTCTGACCGGCCGTGTTGAAAGCGGCACCCTCAAGGTCGGCGAAAGCCTCAAGGCGCTGACCCGTGAGGGCGAGCTGATCGAGAACTTCCGCTGCACCAAGATCCTCGCCTTCCGCGGCCTGTCCCAGCAGCCGATCGATCTGGCCGAAGCAGGCGATATCGTCACCCTGGCCGGCATGACCAAGGCCACGGTTGCGGACTCGCTGGTGGATACTTCCGTCACCGAGGCCCTGCCCGCGCAGCCGATCGATCCGCCCACCATCACCGTCACCTTCGGCATCAACGACAGTCCGTTGGCGGGCCGCGATGGTAAAAAGGTCCAGTCCCGCGTCATTCGTGATCGTCTGATGAAAGAGGCAGAGCTGAACGTCGCCATCCAGGTGACCGACACGCCCGGCGGTGAGGCATTTGAAGTCGCCGGTCGTGGCGAACTCCAGATGGGCGTCTTGATCGAGAACATGCGTCGCGAAGGGTTCGAGCTCTCGATCTCCCGCCCGCAGGTTCTGTTCAAGGAAGAAAACGGCCAGCGGATGGAGCCTGTCGAAGAAGCCACCATCGACGTGGACGACGAATACTCTGGCGTGGTGATCGAAAAGCTCACCGGCAATCGCAAGGGTGAACTGGTCGAGATGAAGCCGGCCGGTGCGGGCAAGACCCGGATCATCGCCCATGTGCCCTCGCGCGGGCTGATCGGCTACCACGGCGAGTTTCTGACAGATACCCGCGGAACCGGGGTCCTGAACCGCGTGTTTCACGGCTGGACCGCACACAAGGGTGCCATCCCCGGACGTCGGGCCGGTGTGCTGATCTCGATGGAGAACGGTCAATCCGTGGCATATGCGCTTTGGAACCTCGAAGAGCGTGGCAAGATGTTCATCGGCGCCCAGGCCGATATCTACCAGGGGATGATCATCGGCGAGCACAGCCGGGAAAACGATCTCGAGGTGAACCCGCTGAAGGGCAAGAAACTGACCAACGTCCGAGCGTCAGGCACGGATGATGCAGTCCGTCTGACAACGCCGATCACGCTTTCTCTGGAAGAGGCAATTGCCTATATCAACGACGATGAGCTGGTCGAGGTCACGCCAAGCTCCGTGCGCCTGCGCAAACGCTATCTGGATCCGCATGAGCGCAAGCGGATGGCCAAAGCCAACCAGTAATCTCTGCAAGATCGCAAAAGGCCGCCAGATTTGGCGGCCTTTTTGTTTGCGAACTCATGGAGCAGAGCAAATGTTCCGTTCTTCCGGGCAAACGACGCTTCCGGCAAAACAAAGGGCACCCAAGGGTGCCCTTCTTTGCAAATATATCGGTAGACTTCGTCAGTCGCTCGTCTCGACCACCATCAATTCGCGCTCCGACGCATTCCGTGCATGCCCTAGCGCTTCCTGGTATTCAGGACTGTGGTAACACTCGACTGCGGCGTCCACGCTTGGGAATTTCGCCACCACATTCCGGGGGCGCTCCTTGCCCTCAAGCTGAACGAACCGGCCTCCTCTGGCGATGAATTCCCCGCCGTGCTTGGCAATCGCCGGTCCCGCCAGCTCGGCATATTTGCCGTAGGCCTCCGCATCGGTCACGGTAACATGTGCAATCCACAGTGCAGGCATCTTGGCCTCCTATTTCCTTTGGTCATCCTCGGTCCGCACGGGTTCCCTGTGAACCCGCGCCCACCGTTCAATCCGTCATACTCCGGCCAGGAACGCCTCTGCCGCCGCGATGGCTTTGTCGGCTCCGGCGAAATCCTTGCCGCCTCCCTGTGCCATGTCAGGGCGGCCGCCACCGCCCTTTCCACCGACTGCGGGAACCGCAGCCTTGAGAACATCAACCGCAGAAATCTCGGCCGTCAGATCATCCGTCACCCCGGCAGCGACCGCGACCTTGCCATCGTCCTCGGCAATCAGCAGGATCACACCAGAGCCGATTTTCTGTTTGTGCGCATCGATCAATCCGCGCAGATCCTTGCCGGAGACGCCCTGCAGCGCCTGACCGACAAAGCTCTTGCCGCCGATGCTCTTGGACTCCGCGCCGCCTTCGCTGCCGCCGCCCATGGCAATTTGCTGCTTGAGATTGGAAATCTCGTTCTGCAGGGCTTTGCGTTCGTCCATCAATGCTTTCAGCCGGTCCATGACGTCGGCAGGCTGCGCCTTGAGCGCGGTCGCAACCTCGGCCATACGGGCGGCTTCCCGCTCCAGATGATCGAATGCGGCAGCCCCCGTCAGCGCCTCGATACGGCGCACCCCGGCGGAAGAAGCACTGTCGCCCAGAATGACGAAGGTGCCGATATCCCCGGTCTGCTTCACATGGGTTCCGCCACATAATTCGATCGAGTAGGTGTCGCCGGCCAGACCTTTGCCCGTCGCCGCGGTGCCCATGGAAACCACACGGACCTCATCGCCGTATTTTTCACCAAACAGCGCCTGCGCCCCAAGCGCACGGGCATCGTCGGGCGTCATGATCCGGGTCTCGACTGGGGTATTCTGGCGCACGAAGGCATTGACGTCGCTTGCAACTTTCAGCAATTCCGCCTCGCTGAGCGCCTTGGTATGGCTGAAGTCGAACCGCAGACGATCATCGGCATTGAGCGAGCCGCGCTGTGCCACGTGATCGCCCAGCGTCTCACGCAGGGCCTCGTGCAACAGATGCGTCGCAGAATGGTTTGCGCGAATGGCCGAACGGCGGGCGTGATCGACCTCCAGCTGTGCGGCGGCACCGGTGGTCACCAAACCACTGGCAACGTCAGCGATGTGGATGAAGACGCCAGCCACCTTTTTCGTGTCCACCACCTGCAGAAGGCCGCCATCGACCCGGATCTGACCCTGGTCGCCAACCTGGCCACCGGATTCCGCGTAGAACGGCGTTTGGTTCAGCACCACCTGGACACGGTCGCCCTCGCCTGCCTCATTCACTTCGGCGCCGTCCTTGACCAGCGCCAGGATCTGCCCTTCGGCGCGCTCGGTTTCATACCCGAGGAAATCCGTGGTGCCTTTGCTGTCGGCGATGTCAAACCAGATCGTACTGTCGACCGCCTCGCCAGATCCTGCCCAGGCTGCACGGGCCTTGGCCTTCTGCTCGGCCATGGCGCTGTCAAATCCCTCGGTGTCGACGTCGCGCCCTTTTTCACGCAGGGCGTCCTGCGTCAGGTCAAGCGGAAAGCCAAAAGTATCATAGAGTTTGAAGGCCGCCGCACCCGGCAAGGGGGCGCCATCCTCAAGATCGGACAGTTCGTCATCCAGAAGCTTCAGACCCCGGTCCAGGGTTTGCTTGAACCGGGTTTCTTCCTGCTTGAGCGTCTCTTCGATCATCGACTGCGCCCGCCCCAGCTCCGGGTAGGCGGCCCCCATCTGCTGCACCAGAGCAGGCACCAGACGGTGCATGACGGGATCTTTCGCACCCAGCAAATGCGCATGACGCATGGCGCGCCGCATAATCCGGCGGAGCACATAGCCCCGGCCATCATTGGACGGCGTGACGCCATCGGCCATCAGGAAAGAGGTCGAACGCAGGTGGTCGGCGATGACCCGGTGATGGACATTCTGATCACCATAGGGGTCGACATTGGTGACATCCGCCGAGGCCTCGATCAGTGATTTGAACAGGTCGGTATCATAGTTGTCGTGGCTGCCCTGCAACAAGGCGCCGATGCGCTCCAGCCCCATGCCGGTGTCAATCGACTGCATGTCCAGCGCCTTCATCGAGCCGTCCTCGAACTGCTCGTTTTGCATGAAGACCACGTTCCAGATCTCGATGAAACGGTCGCCGTCTTCCTCGGGAGAGCCCGGAGGCCCGCCCCAGATATGGTCTCCGTGGTCGAAAAAGATCTCGGTACAGGGGCCACAGGGCCCCGTCGGCCCCATCTGCCAGAAATTGTCAGACGTGGCGATCCGGATGATCCGGCTCTCTGGTACGCCGACTTTCTTCCATATTTCAAAGGCTTCGTCGTCGTTGTGATAAACCGTCGTATAGAGTTTATCCTGCGGAATTCCGAACTCTCGGGTGATCAATTCCCACGCGTAGGGAATTGCCTCCTCCTTGAAATAGTCGCCGAAGGAGAAATTGCCCAGCATTTCAAAGAACGTGTGATGGCGCGCGGTATACCCGACGTTGTCGAGGTCGTTGTGCTTGCCGCCGGCGCGGACGCATTTTTGCGCGGTGGTCGCGCGCACATAGTCCCGCTTTTCCAAACCGGTGAAACAGTTCTTGAACTGCACCATGCCGGAGTTGGTGAACATCAAAGTCGGGTCGTTGCGCGGCACCAGCGGACTGGAGTCCACAACCTCGTGGCCCTGCTTGGCAAAGTAATTGAGGAAGGTCGACCGGATGTCGTTCAAGCTGGGCATATAACGCGGCTCTCTGAAGTGAATGTGACAGTCCTAGGCGGTTTATCGCGCCCGCGCAGGCCTGTCCACCGCCCAAAGCACGGGGACCGTATTCCCTTGTTTTCGCACAAATCCCGCGTCACGCCTTGGTCAGGCGGTCGCCGGTTCGAAATGTGCCTGCATTTTCGACCGAACACAGGATACCGCGCAGGCGCAGGGGGCGATTTTCGGCAGTCTCGACCCACTCCTTGGCCGCGGCACCGTAGCGGACTTTCCACTTCACACAGCCTTCATTGAATATATCAGACACGCGCAATCTGGCGGAGCCGACCTGCAACAGCTGGCCTTCAGGGAGGTTGGAGGCTGAGAGATCCATATCCACGATGAAGGTATCACCGGGATGAGGGGTTTTCTCGCGCTCCTGCCAGACCAAATCCAAAACCCGCCGTGGGAGAATGGAAATCTGGATGCCAGGGTGCGGGCTGCCGTCTTCCAGCCGCATCCAGGGGCGTGTGGACCAACGCTCGCCCGCAATGCCTGCCTCAGGTGTGACCGCAATTTCATCGACGAAATTGCGTTGGTTATACCCCGGCCGCAGGCACAACATGGAAATGGCCGCCCCGTCCTTTGGGGCAGCCATCACATGCGGCAGCGCCGCGTCCAGATCTTCACGCGTGACGTGCATCGTCAGCCTTCGAATAATACGTCGTCATCTTTTTCTTCTGGCGGCATGTCGAACTCCAGACCATGTGCAGCCCGGATCTTGTCTTCGATTTCCAGAGCGATGCGACTGTTTTCGCGCAGGTAGGTCTTGGCGTTTTCCCGTCCCTGACCAATCCGTTCATCCCCGTATGAAAACCAGGCCCCGGATTTGTTCACGACACCGGCAATCACGCCAAGGTCAAGCAGCTCGCCCATCTTGGAGATCCCTTCGCCGTACATGATGTCGAACTCCACCTGCTTGAACGGCGGGGCGACCTTGTTCTTCACCACCTTGACCCGCGTGCTGTTTCCGACAACCTCATCGCGGTCCTTGACGGCCCCGATGCGGCGAATGTCCAGCCGCACGGAAGAGTAGAATTTCAGCGCATTTCCACCGGTCGTTGTCTCGGGCGAGCCGAACATGACGCCGATCTTCATGCGGATCTGGTTGATAAAGATGACCATGCATTTGGACCGGCTGATCGAACCGGTGAGCTTGCGCATTGCCTGACTCATCAAACGCGCGTGCACCCCGACGCTGCTGTCGCCCATGTCGCCCTCAAGCTCCGACTTGGGAGTGAGAGCCGCCACGGAGTCGACGATCACCATATTGACCGCGCCGGAGCGCACCAGCGTGTCGGTGATCTCGAGCGCCTGTTCGCCGGTATCGGGTTGTGAAATCAGCAATTCGTCCAGATCAACGCCAAGTTTCCTGGCGTATTGCGGATCGAGCGCGTGCTCGGCATCCACAAAGGCGCAGACACCGCCCTTTTTTTGCTGTTCGGCAATGCAGTGCAGCGTGAGCGTGGTCTTGCCCGAGCTTTCCGGCCCGTAGATTTCCACGATGCGGCCCATCGGCAGACCACCGATGCCAAGCGCGATGTCCAGCCCCAGCGACCCGGTGGAGCTGGCTTCGATCTCCTGCAGAGCCGTTCCATCCCCAAGCTTCATGATCGAGCCCTTGCCGAACTGCCGTTCGATCTGGGCCAGCGCGCTGTCCAGAGCCTTTTTCTTGTCGCCGCTCTTCTTGTCGTCCTTCATGGTCAATAGATCCGCCATAATACCCGTATCCTTCTCTATGTGTCACACCCGGAGGCGGACGACAATCACTGCTTTGTTCTCTTCTTGTTCCTTATGAGTTCAAAACAAGAACATTGCAAGCCAAATCCACCTGTATTCAGGGACTGGCAACGGAGTTAAGGAATGGTTTACAAAGCAGGAACAGTTTGAAGTATTACCGGGGCTTTAACGTCATGATGGTCTTTTACCGCGCAAAGCTGGTGCTGTTGTCGGTCCCGAAAACCGGAACCACCGCGTTGATGACAGCACTTCGTCCCCATGCTGACATGGTGATTTCAGACCCGCCGGAACTCAAACATTCGCCGGTCTATCGCTACAATCGCTGGGTCCGCCCCATGTTCGAAAAAGTCTGCGGGGCTGAGCTGGAGGTGGTGGCCACGATGCGGGAACCCGTCGATTGGCTGGGCAGTTGGTACCGGTTCCGCAGGCGCCCGCAGCTTGACGGGCAAGCCACCTCGACGCGGGGTCTGAGCTTTGAGGCCTTTGTTGAGGATTATTGCAAAGGCAAGCGGCCACCCCATGCCAATGTGGGAAGCCAGGCGAAATTCCTCGAAGCGCAACCCAATGGCTGCCGCGTCACCCATTTGTTTGCCTATGAGGCCCCACAAGACCTGCACGCATTCCTGCAAGATCGCATCGGTATCGCCTATCAGACCAGACCCGAGAATGTCAGCCCGACCGCAGATACGAGCCTTCGTCCGGATGTGCTGGAAAAGCTAAAGCGCAAACACCCGCAGGAATTCGCGCTCTATGCCACGATCCAACAGTAACGGCAGCGCCGGACGGTCATTCCAATTGTGAGTGCACCGTTTCCGTCAACTGGCTGAGCGAAAACGGTTTGGCCAGGAAGACAGAGTTGGGGATATCCGGCTCGGCCTCGCCAAACGCGCCTTCGGAATAGCCGGACACAAAGACAACCTTGGTGCCCGGACGCTCCTTCAGGGCCTCGCGGACCCAGCTTGGGCCATTCATCCCCGGCATGATCACATCCGTCACAAAGACATCGACGCTGAGGTTCGGATCTTCCAGCGTATGCAGCGCGTCCTCGGCTGACTCGGCCTCGAGGACGGTGTAGCCCCGCATGCGCAGCGCACGCGATGCAAAGGCCCGCACCGGTGCTTCGTCTTCCACCAACAGAACCACACCTTCGCCGTGCTGCGGGGTGACTTTCGCCTTCTGAACCGGCTCGGCGACCGGTTCCGCCTCTTCACCGTCGCTGCGATAGACCGGGAAATACAGCGTGAATTTGGTGCCTTGATTCAGCACCGAGTCCACAAAAATGAAGCCGCCCGTCTGCTTGATGTTCCCATAGGCTGTCGACAGGCCAAGACCTGTGCCCTCGCCGGTCCGTTTGGTCGTATAAAACGGCTCAAAGACCTTCTGCAGCTTGTCCGGTGCGATGCCTGTGCCTTCGTCATTGACCTGAATTGTGACCCATTCTCCCGGTGGCACAACGGCGCGGTCGCGTTCAAGCGTGGCGTCCAGCGATACGACTTCGGTCTCGACACGGATTTCACCGCCATGCGGCATGGCATCGCGCGCGTTCACCACGAGGTTCATCAAGACCTGTTCCAGCTGTCGCTTGTCGGCGCGGATCGAGCGCATGACCGGATCATGGCTCAGCGTCAGCGACACCTTCTCGCCGACCAGACGGTTGAGGAGATGTGTCAGATCCGACAGGGTTTCGCGGATATCCAGAATCTCGGGCTGGAGCGTCTGTTTCCGCGAAAAGGCCAGAAGCTGGCTCACCAGTGCCGCGGCGCGGTTAGCATTTTCGTGGATCTGGATCAGATCGCCGAAATCCTGGTCCCCCTGGTCGTGGCGCAACAGCAGCAGATCGCAGTGACCTGAAATCGCCGTCAGCAGGTTGTTGAAATCATGCGCGACACCGCCCGCAAGCTGCCCGATCGCCTGCATTTTCTGGCTTTGTGCGAACTGCGCCTCGAGCGTTTTCAGCTCCGTGGCATCATTCAGAACCGCCATCAGCAGCGTTTCGCCGTCTTCAATGACGCGGGTCAAGGTCACCTGCACAAAGACCTCCTTGTCCTTGCGGCTGACCCGCAGGAATTCGGATTTATGCGGTGCGAGCCCATGTGCCGTCTCGTGCAACCAGTCGTTCATGGGGCGCCCCAACCCCTCCATCAGCTGGCCAAGATGCACGCCTTCCGCCTGCTCGATCCCAAGCAGGCGCATGGCCATGCGGTTGACCATGACCACCTCGCCTTCGGGGCGAATTTTCAGGAGCGGTACCGGCAGCGTTTCCACGCCGGTGTGCGAGCTGCTGCCCTCGACCTCGGCCTTCATGAAATACAGTTCGCTGCGCCCCTGCCCGCGCCCCTGTTCGCTCACCAGAACCTCGACGGGGCCGGTCTTTGTCATGATGGTGTTGATCCGGTCCGGGGCCACCGGAAGCGTCGTAAAGAGGCGATCGGTCGATTTCACACGTTCGCCAATCAGGCTGCGGGCCGCCTCGTTCATGAACAACACGGCGCCGGTACGCCCGACCGATATCATCGGGACCGGGTTGGCATCCGCACTCCGTCCCGCCGGCCGGTCGCCCATGTCCTCCACCCGCCACAGGAAACTGCCATTGGCCATCTCATGCACCGACAGGCGGACGTGACCGCGCCTTGTCACGATGTCCTCGCGCGCGGATCCTTCAAGCTTGGCCCGGCTTTGCAAGCGGAACAAGACGGCCGACGGGTTTGCAAGAACGGACCTCATGGTGCCCGACAGGGTCTCGCTCTCGCTGCTCTCAAACCGCTTTAATGCCGAGGTGTTGCAGGCGTGGATCAGCCCGTCTTCATCGGTGACGAAACTGGGCGAGGCGTCCTTGTCGATAAAGCCGGTCAGCAGCTCACTCGCCATGGATCGGGCGCGATTATGCAAGCGCGTCTGGTAGAGGATAATCACCGCGACACCCGCCAATGTCAGACCGACCGCAATCAACGCGCGGGCCGACCAGTCCGGAACCGGCAATAGCCACGGAACAAGCACGAGACATCCCGCAAGACATAGGGTCACGATCAGCCGGACCTGCTCAGGGCTCTGACCCTTCGGGTCCGGTATAATCGAGGTGGGGCGACCGATCATTTCGGCTCCGTCAGCATTTTTCATGCCGCACTATCGCGGCATTCCTGGTTAAAGCGAAGTTAACTAAAGCGTCGGATGCCAGAACTTTCCAAGAGATTAATTCACTTTCCACGCTGAAACACTGCGACATAGAAGCCGTCTGTCCCGTTTTGGACCTGCCAGGCGGCCTCTGTCTGTTGCTGCCACTCGGGGTTTCGTTCGAGAAACTGTCGCGCCTGCATCCCATTTTCCACGTCCAGCATGGAGCATGTCGCAAAGGCAAGTGTGCCCCCCTCGGGGACAAATCCGGCCGCCTCATCCAAAATGGAAGCCTGCAGCGCGACCAGGTGATCCAGCCCCTCTTGGCTGAGGCGCCATTTGCCCTCCGGGTCGCGGCGCCAGGAGCCGGACCCGCTGCAGGGCGCGTCGCACAATACCAGATCAAACGGCGCGGCATGCGGCAGATCTGCGCTGTCCAGACAGGTAATACCCACCCCGGCCCGGTCCGCCCGATGCGGCAGGTCCTTCATCCGGCGCGGCTCGATATCATGGGCAAAAAGCGCCAACCGTGCCCGCGCCGCCATCGCCAATGCCTTGCCGCCGCCTCCCGCGCAATAGTCCAGCACCCGCATATCGCCTTGCAAAGGCAGGGCATCGACAACCGCCTGACTGGCCGCATCCTGCAATTCCACAAAGCCCTGAAGGTAACTTTGGGTGGTCTTGATGCGCCGTGCGCCCTGCGTCACCTTGAGCGCAGAGGCGGAGGCCCCATGGGCTTCGGCCGTAGCCTCCTCGCCCGCCAGACGCGCAATCGCCTCCGGAACGGTGGTCTTGTTCAGATTGACGCGCAGGAACGCAGGCGCCCGCGAGCGCAGCGCCCGTGCGGCCTCAATGCTGTCTTCGCCGAGGCTCCGTTGGAACAATGGCCAGAGCCACTCCGGGATATCATGTTCCTCTGCCACAGAGGCAAAGCCACGCGGCGCCGCGCGCTCGCCATCCTGCAACGGCGACGGGGCGTGGCCCTCGCCGGTGAAGACACTGTCGGGCTCAATCCCATCGTCCCGCAAGGCGCCGATCAGCAGCCCGCGTCCGGTCTTGCTGCCTCCGAGAGCGGCATGAGATCGCAGACAGCGCAGCGATTGGAACACGTGGTCCCGCACCGCGGCGCGGTCCTTGGAGCCGGCAAAGCGGCTCCGCCGCCCCCAGTTGGTCAGCGACTTTTCCGCCGGGGTTCCGGCAAGTATGTCGTCGAGACACTCGATCGCCGCCTGGACGCGCGCGCCGGGGGTCATGCGTCAGCTCCGGTGCGTAGGCAGAGACCCATTGATGGCACCTCAACCAATGCGATAATTCGGTGACTCGCGGGTGATTTGCACGTCATGCACATGGCTCTCCTTCAGACCTGCGCCGGTAATGCGCACAAATTCACAATTCGTCCGCATCTCGTCGATGGTGGCGCAACCGGTATATCCCATCGCAGCCCGCAAGCCCCCTACCAATTGGTGAACAACAGCACCGGCAGAGCCCTTGTAGGGCACCTGCCCCTCAATGCCTTCGGGAACGAGCTTGTCGCTGGCGGCGTCTTTTTGGAAATAGCGATCCGCCGAGCCGCGCGCCATGGCGCCCATCGATCCCATGCCGCGATAGGATTTGAACGAGCGCCCCTGATAGAGGATGACCTCGCCCGGGCTTTCGTCTGTGCCCGCGATCATGGACCCGACCATCGCACAGGATGCGCCCGCCGCGATCGCCTTGGCGAAGTCGCCGGAAAACTTGATACCGCCATCGGCAATCACGGGCGTATCCCCAGAGGCCCCGGCGCAATCCATGATCGCTGTCAACTGCGGAACCCCGACACCCGCCACCATACGAGTGGTACAGATGGAGCCGGGGCCTATGCCGACCTTGATCGCATCGGCGCCCGCATCGATCAGCGCGCGGGTCGCCGATGCGGTGGCCACATTGCCGGCGATCACTTGAACTTCATTGGATTGCGCCTTGATTCTCTTGACCGCTTCGATAACGCCGGCAGAGTGGCCGTGGGCCGTATCCACCACCACAATATCGACGCCGGCATCGATCAACGCCTCAGAGCGTTCAAAACCGCTGTCGCCAACCGAACTGGCGGCTGCCACACGCAGACGGCCCAGTTCATCCTTGCAGGCGGTTGGGTTCAGCACGGCCTGTTCAGTATCCTTCAGCGTCAGAAGACCCGTCAGCTTGCCATCCTTGTCGGTCACCAACAGCTTTTCGATCCGCCGTGCCTTCATCAGGGATTTTGCTTCTTCGCGCTCTGCCGGTTCCTGCAGCATCGCCAGATTTTCCGAGGTCATCATCACGGAGACCGGCGTCCGGTCATCGGAGGCAAAGCGCATATCGCGGTTGGTGACAATCCCGACCACACGGCCATTTTCGTCCACGACCGGGAACCCTGTGACACGATAGCGTTCCTGCAGGGCCTTGGCATCTGCGAGCGTCTGGGTCGGTCGAAGGGTGATCGGATTGTAGACAATCCCGCTTTCGAACCGTTTCACCCGCCGCACCTGACGCGCCTGTTCAAGAATGTCGAGGTTCTTGTGGATCACGCCCATACCACCGGCCTGCGCCATGCTGATGGCCATGCGTGACTCGGTGACCGTATCCATGGCCGAACTCAGCAGCGGAATGTTGAGCGAGATCGCGCGGGTCACCCGGGTACGCGTATCTGCCGTATTCGGCAGCACGCTGGACGCGGCCGGAACCAGCAAAACATCATCAAATGTGAGAGCCTCACGAATCTGCATCTGTCTTCCCCATGCATAATACCGTTTGGCGGTGACCCTATTGCACAGTTTCCGCACAGGGGAAAGAGGCTGAGGTCATTTTCGCGAATATCCCGCACCTTAGGCCTCGGAATGGTGGCTGGTTTGGCGATGGGCAGCAGTTCTGTACCCGGATTTTGCCGCCGGATGCCGCCACTGGAACAGGAAGTGACGGTGCTTGCCTTTCCCGCTGCAAAAAGTGACATATGCTCGGCATGAATTTCGGAACATAAAGGCTAGAGGCATGTCAAACGATCCCCTCGTTGTGTTTACCCCATCCGGCAAACGCGGACGTTTTCCGGCGGGCACCCCGGTTCTGACCGCGGCACGTCAACTGGGCGTGGACCTGGATTCTGTCTGTGGCGGACGCGGGATATGTTCGAAATGCCAGATCACGCCGTCCTATGGGGATTTCGCCAAACACGGGGTGACGGTTGCGGATGATGCGCTGTCAGATTGGAACAAGGTCGAACAGCGCTACAAGGACAAGCGCGGTCTGATCGACGGGCGGCGCCTTGGCTGCCAAGCGCGGGTCGAAAAGGACGTGGTCATTGATGTTCCCCCCGAAAGCCAGGTCCATAAACAGGTTGTGCGCAAACGCGCCGAAGCGCGCGATATCACCCTCAACCCATCCGTTCGGCTGGTCTATGTCGAGGTGGAAGAGCCCGATATGCACAAGCCGAGCGGCGATTTGGAACGACTCTGCGAAGCGCTGGACAAGCAGTGGCAAATCAAGGATGTAAACAGCGACCTTCATGTCGTTCAAACCCTCCAGCCCGTGCTTCGGAAAGGCGGGTGGAAGGTCACTGTCGCCCTCCACCAGGCTGAGGCCAATCAACCGCCGCGCATCATGCATATCTGGCCGGGCTACTACGACGGCACGGTCTATGGTCTGGCAGTCGATCTCGGCTCCACCACCATTGCGGCCCACCTCTGTGACCTGAAAAGCGGCGCGGTTGTCGCCTCCTCCGGGATCATGAACCCGCAGATCAGATTTGGCGAAGATCTGATGAGCCGTGTCTCTTATTCGATGATGAACAAGGGCGGCGATACGGAAATGACCCGGGCGGTGCGGGAGGGAATGAATGCCCTGTTCGCGCAGATCTCCGGCGAGGCCAATATCGACCCGTCGCTGATCATGGATGCCGTGTTTGTCTGCAACCCGGTCATGCACCACCTCTTTGTCGGCATTGACCCTTTCGAGCTGGGTCAGGCCCCGTTTGCATTGGCGACCTCCAATGCGCTCACCCTCAAGGCGCAGGATCTCAATCTTGATCTGCACCCGGCGGCGCGCGTGTATCTGCTGCCCTGTATCGCGGGTCACGTGGGCGCCGATGCCGCCGCGGTTGCCCTCTCTGAGGCGCCCGACAAATCCGAAGACCTCGTTCTGGTGGTGGACGTCGGCACCAACGCCGAGATCCTGTTGGGGAACAAGGACAGGGTTCTGGCCTGTTCCTCTCCCACCGGCCCGGCCTTTGAGGGGGCTCAGATCTCCTCTGGTCAGCGGGCGGCGCCCGGCGCGATTGAACGCGTCGAGATCAACCCGGAGACCAAGGAGCCCCGGTTCAGGGTGATTGGCTCCGACATTTGGTCCGATGAGCCGGGGTTCCGCGAAAGCATTGCAACGACTGGGATTTCGGGGATTTGCGGTTCCGGGATCATCGAGGTGATTGCTGAAATGCGCCTTGCGGGTCTGCTCGATGCCTCGGGCCTGATCGGCTCGGCGGCGCAGACCGGCAGTGCCCGCTGCGTGCCGGAAGGGCGCACACATGCCTATCTTCTGTGGGATGGAACGGCGGAGGGCGGCCCGAGGATCACCGTCACCAATCCCGATATCCGTGCCATTCAGATGGCCAAAGCCGCGCTGTATTCCGGAGCGCGCCTGTTGATGGACAAGATCGGCGTCGAGACCGTTGACCGTGTGGTGCTGGCCGGCGCGTTCGGGGCTCATATCTCGGCCAAACACGCCATGGTGCTGGGCATGATCCCGGATTGTCCGCTCGACAAGGTAACAAGCGCGGGCAATGCGGCCGGAACCGGAGCCCGCATCGCCCTTTTGAATATCGAGGCCCGGCGGGAAATCGAGACAACCGTGCGCCAGATCGAAAAGATCGAAACGGCGGTCGAGCCCCGGTTTCAGGAGCATTTCGTCAATGCTTCGGCCATTCCCAACGCAACGGAGCCCTTCCCGATCCTCAAGACTGTCGTCAGTCTTCCGGATGTGTCTTTTAATGCAGGCGGAGGCGATGGCGACGCGGCCGGGGGGCGGCGACGGCGGCGGCGAGGTTAGGGCCGAGAGAAATCTGGAGCGGAGCTATTGACGGCCTCCGCACCGCCGCATAAAGCTCTGCCGTACAGGCGCGGGTATGATGTAATGGTAGCCTGTCAGCTTCCCAAGCTGAACGCGCGAGTTCGATTCTCGCTACCCGCTCCAGATTGATTTCCCAATCGGTCTTTTCTCACCTGTCCTATGCCTGCCACCCCCAATGCCTGCCAACCCCAATCCGGGCGCACCAGATCCGGGGTGGAGCCTCTGGGCGCCGTGACACCAAGACACCCGGACATCGAAGGCGATGCGCTGGGCCGCACCTCAGCCAAGACCGAGCAGCCGACTTTCGTATGATTTGAGCGCGATACGGGCCGTTGGGCTGTAGTCGCCGATCTCCCCCATCAGGTTCAGAATTTCAGCGTGGGTCTCACCGTCGAAGGCATCCAGGGTCTCTGCGCCGGGGTGATAGCTCTCACTTTCGAGCCCGTTGCCGACGACAATTTCATGCTGATCAAACAGCAGATGCACATAGGTCACCGGTTGGCCGTCCGCCTCCGTCCGGATCGAGTGATCGTTGACGAGAAACTTCGCCTGCACGAGGACTTCGGCCTGGCCAAACAACAACTCCGCGCGCTCTGACGTGACGAGCACCCGGTGATTTTGAGAAACGGCGACCCGGTCATGATCACCGAGGGCCCCGGCCGCAAAGACCACCGGTGCATTGCGCCCCTCCGCGCGACGCGAGGACAGACCGATCCAGCGGAGTGGCTGCAAACCATGGTCGCGGGTGCGCACCAGGGTTCCAATTTCCAGCTCCTCGACCGCAACCACGCCCTGTTCGGTTGCGATCAGAGTTCCGGCCACAAAACAGGGCGGAGAGGACACGTCCGTCCTGACCTTGACGGTGCCGTCATCGGAATGCCCCAGATCGTCGATCACCGTGTATGAGAACGTATTAACCTCATCCACGGCGCTGTCGTTGGAGATTGACAGCGTCCCGTCCGGGTTCAAGGTGACGACCTCGCCGCTGGGCAGCGTGACCGACCCGTCCGCCTCAACGGGCTGGCCATTGATGTGGGTGATTGTCAGGCTGCTGCCGTCGATGCGCAGATCGTTGCCAAGCACATTCAGGACTTCGGAGCCATCGCCTGAAATCTCCACGATGTCATCTGTCGCGACGAGATCGCTGGTGAAGGGGCCGGTCATCGTGTCGATGTCGGAGTTCCAGTCCAGATCCCCGAGGAGACCGCCGCCCGGAAGGCCCGAGAAGTCAATCGTCAGCGTTGTATAGAGATCTCCGGCGGCAGGGCTTCCGGCAAGATTTACGATCCCGGAATACTCTGCCGTGATGCTCCCGCCAATGTCTTCGTAGTCAGATGACACCCTGAAGGGATAGCCGTTCTTGGACCCCGGCGTAGAGCCGCCAAGCGGGTCATCATCGGAGGCAAAGGTCGTATCAAAGACAGAGTTCGCAGGGGCGAGATCAATCTCGAGAGAGGTCAGGAGCTTGGTTGTCGAAAGTTCATGCCAGCTGTAGCCATAGAACATGGAAATGTCCTCACCCGAAGCACCGCCGGTGGTGTACGGGTCCAGCGCCTCCCAGGTCAGTGTCTCGCTTGAGCCATCGGCATAGGTGGCCGTGATCGTGGCGCCATCCAGATCCACCCCGCGCGAGGACGTATCGGCGCGGATGCCATAGTCGCTTTCCTGCGGGTCATCAACGAGCCGGACAATATCAATTGTGGGCATGGGTCAAGCTCTTTCAAACGGACATCGCCGCCACGTTTCGGATCACTGAAGAGACCTGCTGGCGTTCCACCCGGGGATCAGCCAACCAGGACCTCATCGCGGATGGCAACGCGGTGCGCAGAGGCTTGAGCGGCATCGTCGACGGCGTGGCAAATTGTAGGGCTATCTGTGAGGGCACACTATGCTGGCAAAATGGCAAAAGCTTAGCCGGTTTGCGGCATTCTCGCCGCGCGGCACCGCGAAGGGCTCCGATTTGGTCGGTGTCGCATTTTCGGCCACTTAATCATACCAGGCTCAGCCCCCCTCGCCCCCCTTAGTCCACGCTTGGCGGCCCGACGATGACGCACTGCCCAAACCCTGAGCGGATCAGGATAAGGTCCGCACGTCTTGGCGCCCTGCGACAAGACCTCATCGATCCGGACCGCTTGCTGCTTTACCGGCGGGGCTGACCGGGCTTAGTCTGGCGGTGTCTTGTCCGGGGAAAGGTGCCTGATGCTGGTCCGTGTTGGTGAAGATCGTACCGATGCTATCGATCTGTTTCTGGCTGGATTATTATCCTCGATTGCCGGGGCGCTGAACGCAGTCGGGTTCCTAATCGCCGGGGCATTCACTGCGAATATGACGGGCAATATTTCAGCCTTTGCAGATCACATCGCCGAGGGTGGCCTCCTCATTGCCCTGTCCTTTGCCGGTTTGGTGGCCGCGTTCATCTTCGGCGCAGGACTTGCGGCATTGGGTATACAGGCCGGAGAGCAGCGGCGCCTGCGCTCTGTTTACGCTATCGCGATTTTCGCCGAGGGTCTTTTTCTATTGCTCTTGGGGGCTGTTCTGATTGTCTGGCCACAGAGTGACACGCAAACACTGCTGGTCGTCGTGCTGAGCTTCATAATGGGGTTTCAGAATGCGGTCACGACGATGATTTCCCGTTCCCGGGTGCGAACGACCCATGTCTCGGGCATGGCGACCGACATCGGGATCGAATTGGCGGGGTTGCTTGGACCGGAGGCCACGAAGCTGGACGCGCGGCCCAAGCTGACATTGCACAGCCTGACACTTGCATGTTTCGCCGTCGGAGGCGTCGTTGGCGCAGTGGTGTTCGGCATCGTCGGCCACTGGCTTTTCGCCATTGCGGCGGTATCGCTGTGGATCATTTCAGTCCCCGAGGTCCTGCGCGGCCGCGCTTGAGCCCGCATTCGGGGCCAGACGTTGACCCGAGACAGAAATCACATGACCTCAGGCACGAGACTTGGTAGGTAGTTTACAGAGCGTTAACATCGACCCGACCGGGGACCCAACCGGGGCTTTTTTGATCGCAAGGCAGGCACGGGAGGCGCCGCCCGTGGTTTTTTGACCCGGCGCACATGTAGAGTGCAAGGATAGTTCGACATGCCCACTGTGACATTGGAGCTTCGCGGCGATCAGATCGGCCGATACACACGCTATTACGGGTACGGCAACGGACCGAACAGGGTTGTGGTCGTCAATGGGGTCGAGGCGATCGGCTCTGCGAGCGAGATTTTCACCGTCGTCGTTGAACAGGTGCGTACCGGAGGAACCGAATTCCAGAACGGTCAGTTCGTCACCATTTTCGACTCGACCGGGGCTGTCGTGGTGCCAAGAACCGGTGTGCAGCCCGACATCGAACAAGGTCGCGGCGATGGAGACGAGCACCTCCTGCTCTCCGGCCAGCCGTTTCTGATCGATCTGGGCGGCGTCCCGGTTGGGCCCGCCAGGGTAAGATATGGCCGGGCGGACGAAGCCGCAGGCCCCGGTGGCGACGATGACGGTGATCTCGACTTTGACGATTTCCCCTGCTTTGCCGCAGGGACGCAGATCCAGACGCCGTCGGGACCGGTAGATGTTGCCCGGCTGAAGGTCGGTGATCTCGTAGAGACATTGGACAACGGGGCCGTTCCGATCCTGTGGACCGGGCGGCGCAGGCTGGATCTGACGGGTTCCGAGGTCGCAAAACCTCTCCTGCTGAAGGCGGATTTCATCCAACAGGACGCGCCGAACCTGGATACCATTGTGTCCCCCGATCACCGGATTCTGATACGCGATCCGGCTTGCACTCTTCTGTTTGGCACCGCGGAAGTCCTGGTGCCTGCAAAGGGGCTGATCGCGCTTCCGCGCATTCGCGAAATGCAGGGCAGAAAGACCGTCGACTACGTCACCTTGTTGACCGGTCAGCACCAGATCATCCTGGCGAATGGTCTACCGGCCGAGACGCTGTATCCGGGTCCGCAGGCGCTGCAGCGTATCGGGGCACGGGGGCGCTCCGAGCTCATGTCTCTGTGCCCGCGCCTGAAATCCGAAAAAGTCTCGGTTGCCTATCCCGCCGCGCGGCGCTTGGTGTCGATGAGAGAGGCCGAAGTCCTCGCGGGTGTTCTGCGTCTGACACGGCGGCTAAAGGGCGATCCCGCGGTGTCCGACGGTCGCGCGCAGCTTCGCCTGGTCGGGTAACCCTCTCGGATAGCAAGACGCTGCGGCCGATTTTCGCAGGCGCGTGGCATTGCATTCTCTTCCGCTGCAGATAGATTATCTGTCAACTGCGGGAGCATGAAATGGCATTAGATCCCTACGCCGCGCTTGGCCTGACCAAGGATGCAAGCGCGGAGGATATCAAAAAAGCATATCGCAAGCTGGCCCGTGAAAATCACCCGGACCTCAACCCGGATGATCCAAGTGCAGAGGCGCGGTTCAAGGATGCGGGCCGGGCCTATGACTTGCTCAAGGACCCGGAGACGCGCCGTCGTTTTGATGCCGGCGAAATTGATGACACCGGCGCCGAAAAAGCGCCCCGCGGCTACTATCGGGACGAAGCGAGACGGTCGGAAAACCCCTATACGCATAGCCGGACCGGATCAGAGAGAGACCCTTTCAGCGAAGGGTTCGACGCCGAAGATTTCTTCGCCCGCTTTGCGCGCAGCCGGGGGGCGGCGGGCATGGGGCAAGGCTCCGACCGCGGGTGGCCGCGCGATCACCCCGGGCAGGATACGCATTATCGCCTTGCCGTGTCATTTCTGGATGCCGCGCGGGGGGCGAAGTCGCGGATCACCTTGCCGGACGGCGCCGCGCTGGAGGTCACGATCCCTGAAGGGGTGCGTGACGGTCAGACCCTCCGCTTGCGCGGCAAAGGCGAAACCGGCATTGGTGCCGGACAACCGGGCGACGCGTTCATCACGCTCGACGTAAGTCCCAGCCCGGATTTCGAGCGGGATGGCGATGACATCCTGGTGACGCTGCCGATCTCGATCGACGAGGCGATCCTTGGCGGCAAGGTGCCCGTCAAAACGGTGACGGGCACCGTCAACGTCACGGTGCCAGCGGGTGCAAGTTCCGGACAGGTGCTGCGCCTGAAGGGGCGCGGTGTCAAAGGACGCTCCGGCAAGGGCGATCAGAGGGTGAAGCTGGTGATTGTCAGCCCGCCCGAGATCGACGAAGAGCTCAGGCAGTTCATGAAAGGCTGGCAGGCGAACCATGCCTATAATCCTCGTGCCGGAAAGGAGCCATCATGACAAACTTCTACGCCCCGGAACAGGTCATCGAAAGCGTCACCTCCCTGACCGCCGAGCGATTGAGGTATTTCGAGCGTTTGCGCATTGTGTCTCCGGTCCTTACGACGGATGGTCCGCGCTACCGGACGCTGGATATTCGACGGATCACCCTTCTTTGCGAACTGACCGACGATTTCGAAGTGAACGAAGACGCGCTGGTGATCATCATGTCGCTGCTTGATCAGCTGCATGGCACGCGGATCAAGCTGGACCAGGTCGTCGAGGCTCTCGGGGCGGAGCCCTCTGAGGTCAAGCTGCGCGTGTCCCGCCGTCTGCATGGGGCAGACGCCACCGACTGATCCGACCTTACGCCATTTCCGTCCGGGTAGAATCCGGGTATCGGTGACGCCGACACGGACCAAAGAGAGTGGACCACCACATGAGCCTTTCGCCAGACAGCTTTGAGACCCGCGAAGCCATCATTGCGGCCTGCCTCGAATTGAACCGAAGCGGCGTGAACCAGGGGACATCCGGCAACATATCGGTCCAGGTCGAAGGCGGCTTCCTGATTACGCCTTCGGGGGTGCCCTACGATCAGATGACACCCGAGTTGATTGTCCGCCTGCCCCTTGATGACAGCCCGCCAGAACCGGGACAGATGAAACCGTCGACGGAATGGCCGTTCCATCGCGCGATCCTGAACGCCAAGCCGGACATGCATGCGGTGGTTCATGCCCATCCTGTGTATTGCAGTGTATTGGCGATGTCACACCGTCCGATCCCACCCTGCCACTATATGGTTGCGGCCTTCGGGGGAATGGATGTGCCCCTGGCCGACTACGCGCTGTTTGGCTCTCAGGCGCTGTCTGACAATATTGTCCGCGCCATGGCCGACCGCTCGGGATGTTTGATGGCCAACCACGGCGCCGTTGTTTGCGGCGAGACCCTCGAAAAGGCCATGTGGCGGATGATTGAACTGGAAACCCTTGCCCAGGCCTATGTGACCAGCCTCTCTATCGGTACGCCACACCTGCTGAGTGAAGCAGAGATGGCGGACGTTCTCGCAGCTTTTGCGGAATATGGACCGGGGCGCACAAAGACCTGACGAGATCGGGCGTATCCTGGCACCATCGGTACAGAAAAGGACCAGCAGCCCTTTCGCGCCCCCGCGCCCGGGCACCTGCGTCGGCCCGGACAATCAATATGCGTCCGTAAAACTCACGGTGACCTCAGGGAAATTAACTGGCTGTTATCCGGCAGGGCGCAACCATGGCGAGACAAGAAGATCGCATGTAACCATTCAGGGCATGCACGTTCAGCGAGCTCGGTATGGTCTTTGGAAAATCCAACTCTCTGCAGTACCGCGTCTCTCAGCTCGCAGTGTCAACGACGGTTATCGCGGTCGTCGTCCTGACTCTGGCCAGCGGGTTGATCTCTCACAGCCTCGAGACGAAAAAATCCGCGTCGGATCTGGTTGAAGTTGCCGATCTGGTCACCCGGGCCACGGTTGACGCCACCGAGTCTATCGTCTCTGATGCCCGAATTCTTGCGAACATGCCCCCGGTTCCAGCGCTTATTCGCGCCAGCGCCAACAACGGGATCGATCCCGTCAGTGGCGATGGCACCCTGGAATGGAAAGATCGCCTCGCCACGATTTTCTCTTCGTTTCATGCCATGCGACCCAACTATACCCAAATTCGGTTTGTGGGTTTTGCAGATGGGGGGCGTGAAATCGTCCGAGTGAACAAGGATGGTGCAAGTTTGGTTCGAGTGCCTGAGGAGCAGCTTCAACTCAAAGGCGAGGAACCCTATCTGCAGGAAGCAGCGGAGCTTGGCTATGGCGGCGTGCACATCGGCAAACCGTCGTTCAATCGAGAGAACGGCGTCATCCAGGAACCCCGCAAACTGGTCTATCGCACGCTGGTCCCCGTATTTGATGAAGACGGAACCGCGTTCGGGTTTATCGCCATAAACGTGGATCTGATCGAACATAACGCCGCGACCTTCGAACCTTTGGAGCTGTCATCCGATTTCATACTGAGCTACTCCTCCGGCAGTACCTATTCGTGGCGCGCCGATCGCCAGAGGGGCGACTTTGCATTCGACGCCCCCTCCTCTCTTCCGACTGCAGTGGCAAATCAGGTCCAGCGTGCGGGATCCGGCCTGACCCGGATTACCAAAGACGGCATCGACTACCTTTCGACACAGCTGGATCGGTTGAGCCGGAACACGCATCAGGTCCACGTCACACTGATCAAACCGCGGCATTTTTTCGGACAGACATTGCCCATTTCGACGCTGCAGCTGTTTGCACTGGGCCTGTTGCTCATCGTTGCTGCTGCGCGATATACCCGGGCGGGTTTGAAGAAGGCGCTGGCTCCCATGATCGACATGAGCCGGGATATTGTCAGTGCAGCCAATGATGGACGCGACCCCGTTCTTCCGGTTCTCCTGCCGGATGAGGTCGGAGATCTCGCGCGGAGCTTTCGTCATCTTCTTGACCGGCTACGCCAGCAGGAAGCCCATGCGGGAAAGGTCTATGATGCGGTTCTTGACGGCTTGGCCGTTATTGACGCCAACGGGACAATTCTGAACTGCAACCGTTCTTTCCAAACCGAGTTTGAAGTCCCACCGAGCGACGTCAGCGATGTCACGTTGTCCGATTTCGTGACACCAGAGGATTGGCGCGAACTGCAGACCGAAATAACAACGTTTCTTTCCACCGGCTCCCCCCAGGCCTTTGGCCGGGTAAACCTCTGTACAGGGCACGACCGGTTTGGAAATGAAGTCACACTTGAAGTGTCAATCAGCCCGCTTCCCGACCAGCATCCGCCATTGTTCGTCGCCGTTGTCCGGGATGTGACCGCGCGCATCGCTTTGGAGGATGAGGCCAAATCGCTGATTGCGCGCCTCAACCGATCGAATAGTGAACTGGAGGAATTTGCCTATGTTGCCTCACATGACCTGAAAGCCCCTTTGCGGGTCATCTCGCATGCCGCGACCTGGTTGGAAGAGGATCTCGAGGGGCTGCTGACCGAAGACACCCGCGAACACATGCATTTCATGAAATCACGTATCCAAAGGATGGCGCGGCTTCTGGACGATCTGTTGCTGCACTCGCGGATCGGATCTATCGAGTTCGATCCGTCGCGGGAAATCGTCGATGGAACAGCCATGGTGGAAGATCTGGAAAAGTTGGTCGAATCTTCAGAGCAGATAGCGCTGCGCTTTTCGGACGAATTCAAATCGGCAAGGTTGAACTTCCTGCCTCTTAGAACTGTGTTGCTCAACCTGATCGGCAATTCGATAAAACACAGCGACAAGGAGCAAGGCGAGATATTCGTTTCACTGCAGGATTGCGCAGACCACTACAGTATTCGCGTCAAAGACAACGGACCTGGCATCCCGGAAAAGTTCCACGGCCTGATATTTGGATTGTTCAAAACACTTCAATCTCGCGACAAGGTGGAGGGAAGTGGGATGGGGCTCGCATTTGTCAAAAAGCACCTCACGATCCTGGGGCATGATATCCAAGTGATCTCGGATGGGAGCGGGCAAGGAACGGAGTTTGTGTTCACCTGGCCCAAGCCAATAGAGGCGGCAGATCAGAATGCCGCATGATCGCAGCTGTAAACGGCCGCGGCGCCTGCACAGAGGGTCATACAGCCGATTGACACATAGGGCACCAGCAGCAATCGCTGTCTGATCCCACACACCTGCTCCCCAAGTGGGGAACAATCGAGCGTTCAATCCCGAACCACGCACGAACCGCCTTGTCATCGTCAAGGGGCCAAAATATCGTTGCACTAAAGCCAATTGGAGCTTAGGCGGTACGCTATGACCCTACGATATCTCACCCCGCTGAGCCCAGACGAACAGATCGCCCATGGATTGTCGGACCCGGTGCCTATGGCGATGGCCGACCGTGTGCGATTTTCCGAAATCGACATCCTCCAGCATGTGAATAACAAAGCCTACCTCGATTGGTTTGAGGCTCTGCGCGTTGAGTATTACAACAGTTTTTTCCGCCCCCATTTCAAAGGGCTCGAGCAACCTCGGCATGTGGTGAGAAATGCGGATATTCACTACATCAAAGAGATGGTGATTGGCGAAACCTATATAACCACGGCCCGAGTTCTGTCGTTTCGACGCACGTCCTACATGATTGAACAACAAATCTGGTCTGGCGACCTCAGGGCAACCATGCAGGGCGTCATGGTATTCCGCACCGCCGACGGAACGGCCGGATACCCTATTCCGGACAGCCTGCGGCAACAGTTTCTTGAACTCGACGGGGCCACGGAAATCGGCTGAGATCCTGGCATCCTTTCCAGATGTTACATAGCCCAGTGCACCTGGCATCCGGACAGGACAGCCTGGATCGGCGCCTCCTCTGGGGGGAGGTGCAATGCCCGGTGCAGCGCATTCTTCTTTTCCTCGCCGAAAATCACCAGATGTTTCGCCATCGCGGCGTCAAGCACCCGCGCGGTCAGCGTTATCCGGGCCTCTGGCTGGTTGTCCGGACGTATCACCGCCACCTCCGGAGCATCCGGCGCCAATGCGGCCGGTAAATTGGCCTCGCCGGGAAACAACGACGCAGTATGCATATCCGCCCCCATGCCCAGAAGCGCAACCGTCAGGTTTCCACGCGCCCTCACCTGATCAGACAGCGGTTCAATCGCGTCCTCCGGGTCCATCCCGTCCATATAGAACGGCAAGAACTCGGCAGCATTGGCCCGGTTCGTCAGCAGCCGATCACGGATCAGCCGCGCGTTCGACCGCTCGCTGTCTTCGGGCACCCAACGCTCATCGGAGGCCATCACGCAGACATTGGCCCACTCAAGTTCCGCCGCACAGAGATCATCGAAGATAGGCCCCGGCGAAGTTCCGCCAGCGACAGCGATCGTGGCACGACTATTGCCCAGAAGGTGGGTCTTCAGATCCCCGGCGATCCGGTTCGCGACCGAAATAGCCAGCATTTCCCGATCCGGGTATTCGTTGAAATTCATCGACTTGCTCCTCACACTTGAGGCAACGACAGCTCAACCGAAGTCACCTTTTGGCGGAACTGTGTCACAGGTTTCGCAACAGGCCAAGAGTGACAAGTGAATTCCCGTGGCAAGGTCAATTGATATGGAACTCTCCGGTCAGATTGCACCACTCGCCGCTCGATACCCGTTTTCGATGCGAAAAACGGACGTGACGCAAGGGCCCCTCGATTTCTTCCTTCCAAAAATCGATAAAGGACAGAAGCCGGGGATGATCCGGTGCCAGATCATACTCTTGCCAGACAAAAACATTCAGAACATGCGCGAAATCAGGCATGTGGTAGATGAATTCGGCGGTGGTGAGGCCATACCCTCGCAGCATCAATTCGGCGTCAGATGAGTCCATTTTGGTTCTCCATTCACTGATCGATGCCTGCAGCCTAGATATCTGGAGTAAATTTTCAACTAAATCAGATTGTTATCAGATATGCGCGGCGGCTGCCAACCAAAGGCAGGCTGCTTGCTTGCACGTCATATACGCAGTCTGATAGAGTGATCCCACAACATATAGATAAACAAGAAAAGCGGGCAGCCAACGTGAGTGATACGCCGGAAACCCCTGAAAATGCAGACGAAACTCCCCCGAAGCGCCCGGCCTATGATGGTCCGTCCGTTTCCATCGAATCCGAGATGCGAACTTCGTATCTCGACTATGCGATGTCGGTTATCGTCAGCCGTGCAATCCCGGATCTGCGCGACGGTCTGAAGCCGGTTCACCGCCGCATTCTCTATGCCATGCATGAGACCGGGAACAGCCACGACAAGGCCTACCGAAAGTCCGCCCGCCCCGTTGGCGACGTCATGGGTAAATACCACCCGCACGGTGACAGCGCGATCTATGATGCCTTGGTGCGCATGGCCCAGGATTTCTCGATGTCGCTGCCTCTGCTCGACGGTCAGGGCAACTTTGGTTCGATGGACGGTGATAACGCGGCTGCGATGCGCTACACCGAGGTGCGCATGGACAAGCCCGCGGCCTTCATGCTGGCGGATATCGAAAAGGAAACCGTCGACTTTCAGGACAACTATGACGGCAAGGACAAGGAACCAACTGTCCTGCCCGCGCGGTTCCCGAACATGCTGGTCAACGGCGCCGGTGGGATCGCGGTCGGGATGGCGACCAATATTCCGCCGCACAACCTCGGAGAGGTCGTGGATGCGACGCTTGCGCTGATTGAGGACCCGGATCTGACCAGCGAGCAGCTGATTGACTATGTCCCCGGGCCTGACTTTCCGACCGGGGGGGTCATGCTTGGTCGCTCTGGCGCGCGCAAGGCCTACCTCGAGGGACGCGGCAGCGTGATCATTCGCGCCAAGACCCGCGTCGAAGAGATCAGGAAAGACCGCTACGCCATTGTTGTAGATGAGATTCCCTATCAGGTGAACAAGGCCTCCATGATCGAAAAGATCGCCGAGCAGGTCCGCGAAAAACGGATCGAAGGCGTATCGCATGTTCAGGATGAATCCGATCGCAATGGCGTCCGCGTCGTCGTGGAACTGAAACGGGATGCAACCGCCGAGGTCGTCCTGAACCAGCTCTATCGATTCACGCCGATGCAAACCTCCTTTGGCTGCAATATGCTGGCTCTGAATGGCGGGCGTCCGGAGCAGCTTACTCTTCGCCGTTTTTTGACGTCTTTCATTGACTTCAGGGAGGATGTTGTTGCCAGACGAACCGCCTTCAACCTGCGGAAAGCGCGCGAACGCAGCCATGTTCTCTGTGGTCTTGCTGTTGCCGTCTCCAACGTTGACGAAGTGGTCGCAACAATCCGGTCCTCGGCCGATGCGGCGACGGCCCGCGAGAAACTGATGACCCGTAAATGGCCTGCTTCCGATATTGCGGGCTACATTCGTCTGATCGACGACCCCACCCACACGATGAACGACGACGGGACCTATAACCTGTCGGAGGTTCAGGCACGTGCCATTCTGGAGCTGCGTCTTCAGCGTTTGACCCAACTCGGCGTCAAAGAAGTCACCGATGAACTTGAGGAACTCGCCGCAAAGATCAAGGAATACTTGGAAATCCTTTCTTCTCGCGAGCGGATCATGGGCATTATCGCGGACGAATTGCGAGAGGTCCGTGACAGTTTCTCCGTCCCAAGGCGCACCGAAATCGTCGATTGGTCCGGGGATATGGACGATGAGGATCTGATTGAACGGGAAGACATGGTCGTGACCGTGACATCCGGGGGCTACATCAAACGGACACCATTGGCCGACTTCCGGGCCCAAAAACGGGGTGGCAAAGGCCTGTCCGGCATGCAGACCAAGGAAGAAGATGTGGTGACCACGCTGTTTGTGGCGAATACACACACACAGCTTCTGTTTTTCACCACGGACGGCATGGTTTACAAGTTGAAGACATGGCGCCTTCCGCAGGGCGGTCGAACCGCAAAAGGCAAGGCGATCGTCAACATTCTGCCGATCCCGCCTGGTGTCTCCATTGCTGCGATTATGCCCGTCGATAGGGATGAGGATGAATGGCAGGATCTGCAGATCATGTTCGCGACATCCGCTGGAACTGTGAGGCGTAACCGCCTGTCCGATTTCACAAATGTGATGCGCAACGGCAAGATCGCCATGAAGTTCGAAGACGATCACGCGGAGACCAAGCTGATCAACGCGCGGATCTGTTCCGAAGATGACGATATCATGCTCGTCACCAATACCGGGCGCGCCATTCGTTTCCCGACAACCGAAGTCCGTGTCTTCAACTCCCGAAACTCTGTCGGCGTCCGAGGCATAAAGCTCGGCGATGATCAGGAAGTCGTGTCGATGTCCGTCATCCGCCATTTTGACGCCACGTCGGACGAACGCTCAGCCTATTTGAAGATGCGGCGCGCAGTTGCCGGGCTTGCCGATGATGCGGACAGCGCGACAGACGAAGACGTCAATGAAAACGCGACCATAAGCCAAGAACGTTATGCGGAAATGTCTGCTGCCGAGAACCTGATCTTGACCGTGACATCCGGCGGTCAGGGCAAGTTGTCATCCTCACATGACTATCCGGTGCGAGGCCGGGGCGGCATGGGCGTCACGGCAATGGACAAGGCAATGCGTGGCGGCTCTCTGCTGGCCTCCTTCCCGGTCGATCTCGATGACCAGATCATGCTGGCAACGTCCAAGGGGCAGTCTATCCGGGTCCCGGTTGACGGCATTTCCTTCCGCTCTCGATCTGCTGGAGGTGTCCGTATCTTCAACACCGGTAAGGGCGAAGAGGTTGTCTCGGTCGCCTGGATTGCAGACAGTGGAGAAGAGGAAGGCGAGGAAGAATAACGCCTTATCCAGAACTCCTGATTTAAGGCTCCGCCCGGTCGCAAAACCGAGCGGAGCTTTTCTGTTTACGCTTCACTCACCTATTTACGCGATAGTTCACTTCTGGATGCGTATCATATCGGGAGGAGCGGATCATGAACCTCTACCACTGTCAGATCGACCTGCAGCACGAGGCAAAGGCGCTTGCATTTGCAAGTGCGGTTGAACAATGGATGGAGTATTTGAAAAACCGGTCCGCAATTGTCAGCTGGCGCCTCTTGCGGCGCAAGCTCAATCTTGCCAACGATTCCTGCAAGGATTTCTTGCTGGAAGTTGAATTCGCCGACATGACCCAACTCGACCAGGCCTTTCGCATCCTTGGCGAAAAGGACGAAGAGGTTGCGCGCCTCTATGCGAATGTGAGCGCGTTGATTTCAAACGCCGATTTTGGCCTGTACCGGCCGTTTCCCGACCCGGAACGGGCGGAACGCATGGCTCTGATCTGAAACGGCCCGGGATCTCCCCGGGCTGTTGATCAAAACGCTCGGGTGACCAAGCTGCGGTGACCCATCAGAGACTATAGATCTCGGAGAATTTGCCCTCAAGGTAGCGCATCAAGGGCGCATGATCGGGCGCCTGTCCGGCGGCATGTTCGATCGTATCCCGAGGCTCTCTGAGGCTACCGTATATCTGAAGATTGTCGCAGAGCCACCCGGTTGCCTTCGATGTGTCGCCTACGCGAAGCTGCCTGTCCAAATCAGAGACATCCCGACGCAAGGCCTCGTGCAGGCATCCGGCATAGACATTGCCAAGCGAATAGGTCGGGAAATAACCAAACAATCCCACCGACCAATGGACATCCTGCAGGCATCCGTTCGACGGTTTATCGACGGCATATCCGAAGTCCGCATGAAAACGGTCATTCCAGGCCGCTTCCAGATCGTCGACCACAAGATCCCCTTGCATCAAGGCACGTTCCAGATCGAACCGGAGCATGATGTGCAGGTTATATTGCAATTCATCTGAATCGGTCCGAATATAACCATTCCGAACCGAATTCACTGCGGCATAGAACGCCTCTGCGGTTTGGATACCAATGTCGCCAAAACGCGCTGTCATCTCGGTGAAGAGCCACTCGGTGAAGGCGCGACTGCGGCCGATCTGGTTTTCGTAGATCCGGCTTTGGCTTTCGTGGACGCCCATGGACACACCGCGCCCAATGGACGTCAGCAAGAACGCGCGATCAATGTTCTGCTCGTAAGCCGCATGCCCTACTTCGTGAATCGTGGAATACAGACAGTTGAATGGATCATCGACATTGGTTCGCGTCGTAATCCGCACATCCAGGCCGCTGCCAGAACTGAACGGGTGCACGGCTTTGTCAACGCGACCGTGATGCAAATCATATCCAAAGGCTTTGGCGATTTTTGCCGCCAGTGCCATTTGCATATCCTCATCAAATCCACCGCTCAGGCCCGCGGGCCTCTGTTGCTCCAGAACCCGGGCCCGAAGGTCCACAAGGCCGGGACGCATCGCTCCAAAGGTTTTTGCGATTTCCTCGGATGTTGTACCCTGTTCATAATCCTCAATGAGCGCATCATAGGGATTGCCGTCCGCCGCCAGGGCCTGAGCTTCCTCTCGCTTCAACGCGACCACTTCACGCAGCACCGGAAGAAACGCGGCGACATCCTCATCGGCGCGCGCCTGGGCCCATTTGCCCTGTGCCTCGGAGGTGACGCGGGCGATCTGACTGGCCAGCGCCCCGGGCACCTTGACGGCCCGATCATATGCACGTCGAATGTTTCGTAGTTGAGCGGCACCTGCTTCATTCGGCGCCTTTGCGCGGTCGAGAAGATCCGCAACCCGAGGGTCCGCGCGACGGGCGTGTATCACCCCCTCCAGCGCGGCCATCTCCTCGCCTCGTTGCGGAGCAGCCCCACGTGGCATGACCGTTTCCTGATCCCAGCCCAAGCGCCCGGAAATCTGCGACAACGCCTGGGTTTCGCGTTCAAACGCAATCAGTTCGTCATAAGAGCTCATGTAGTCAGTGCCTCTTGATAAGAGCCGGAATTGGATAGGCCGCCAAAAAACGCGCCCGCAGGATCAGAACCCAGACAAGCACGGCAACCGCCTGATGCACAATGGCAATCTGGACTGGCGCAGCGGTCACGACGGTCACAATCCCAACACCGACCTGCACACTCATTGCGGCGAGAACGGCATGAAAGGCAAACTGCGTCGTCGCATGAGCGCTGCGACGGCCACGCAACCAGACCACTATGGTAAATATGTAGAGAAGATAGCCGGATATCCGGTGAACAAACTGCACCAAGGCCGGGTTTTCAAAGAAGTTTTTCCATAGGGGGTCGATCATGAAGGGGCGCGGTGGCAAAATCTGCCCTGCCATCAATGGCCAGTCCGTATAGGATCGACCGGCATCGATCCCCGCGACCAAGGCGCCAATCAGGATTTGCAGGAGGGTAAAATGCAAAAGCCCCGTGCCCATGCCGAACAGCTTGGCTTCCTTCAGGCGTCGCGCCTGCATCAGATCGCGCTCTTCCCGCCCGAGCAGGAAAAAGAACCAGCTGAGATAGCCAAGGATCACAAAAGCAAGCCCCAGATGCGTGGCCAGTCGATAGGATGCAACTGACGTCATGCCTTCACCCTGGGTCACCCCGGAGGACACCATCCACCACCCGATGGCGCCTTGGGCCATGCCCAACACCCCCGGCAACAACAGCCGACCATGCCATCCAGCCGGAATCTTGCGCGTCACCAGGAAGCCGAGATAGCCAAGAGCCCAGATCACGCCGACCACGCGCCCCAGTTGGCGATGCCCCCATTCCCACCAATATATCTTCTTGAAATCAGCGAGTTCCATCCAACTGTTCATCACTTGGAACTGATCGATCTGTTGGTATTTCTCGAATTCCTCTTGCCAATGGGCTTCGGTCATCGGCGGCAAAGCCCCGGCGACCGGGCGCCACTCGGTTATCGACAGACCTGAGTCAGTCAGCCGTGTGAGTCCGCCCACCACGATCATGGCCACCACGCAGGCAAACAGCAGCGCCAGCCAGACACGGATGGCCCCGCGGGCACCGCCGCGCCTCTTGTCGATCCCTCCTGGCGTCGGAGAGATACGCTGGGTCGCATCGGAGGAGACTTCCTCGAATATGGTGCGGTTGCTCATCTTGGCCTCACATCTTCATCTGGCGGGACGCTAGGGTCTGTGTTTCAAAAGGTCCAGCGAGAGTTAGTCCCCGCCGTGTTGCTTCCAACGGACCATCTGTCGCATGATGCCGTGCAGCATTTGCACGTCTGCCCGCGTCAGCCGCATTCTGCTCCAGAGGTTGCGAAACACGATCTTCATGCCCGGCGCTTTTTCGGGGGGAAAGAAATAGCCCGCCTCGGTCAGGCGATCCTCGTAATGCGTGACCAATGCTTCGATTTCCTGGCCTGTTGCCCACTCGGATTTGCCGAGTTCAATAGTTTCGTCGGCCACGGTTTGGGTTTGACGACGCCACTCGTAGCCGACCAACAACACGCATTGGGCCAGGTTGAGCGACGCAAACTCCGGGTTGACCGGAACAGTGATGATCGCATTGGCGCGGGCGACGTCATCGTTTTCCAACCCGGCCCGCTCGGGGCCGAACAGAACCGCGACTTTCTCACCCTGCGCAATAAGTTGCGCGGCTTTTTTCATGGCACCTTCGGGGCTGAAAACCGGTTTGGTCAGCTCGCGCGGCCGGGCGGTGGTGGCAAAGACATAGGTACAGTCCTGCAGCGCGTCCGGCAGGTCTTCGGCAAGCTGCGCCTCGTCCAGAAGCCGTCCGGCGCCAGATGCCATGGCGACCGCGTTCGGATTGGGCCATCCGTCGCGGGGGGCAACGATCTGCATCCGGTCCAGACCAAAATTCCACATGGCGCGCGCAGCAGCACCGATGTTCTCGCCCATTTGGGGACGAACAAGCACAAAGTGAGGTTGTGGGGTATCAGTTGGCATGGGAAACTCCGGGAAAACCGCATTTGCCTTACTGGCTGCGCCCGCATGGGGCAAGCCTCGGGCGAGATATTCTCACCAGTATCCGCCCGTGATCCTTGCGTTGAGCGGGATTTCCGGTAAATACCCGCCAATCACGTCAACAGGAGCCCCGACAATGGACAGCCCAGAGCAGACACCGGAGCAGCCGCAGATATACCTTGTCACGCCGCCAAGCTTTGAACTGGGTCAATTCCCCGGGCAGCTGACGCGCGTTCTGGACGAGATTGAGGTCGCCTGCGTCCGTTTGGATCTGGTCAGCCGTGACGAAGACACTCTGAGCCGTGCGGCCGATGCCCTCCGCGAGGTCACCCACGCCCGGGATATCGCGCTGGTGATCTCTGACCATCTGATTTTGGCGGAGCGGCTGGGTCTGGACGGGGTTCACCTGTCCGAGGCGTCCAAATCAGTACGGACCGCGCGCAAGGCGCTGGGGCCGGACGCGATCGTCGGCTGTTTTTGCGGCGCATCCCGTCACGAAGGCATTTCCGCAGGCGAAGCCGGGGCAGACTATGTATGTTTCGGCCCAGTCGGGGCATCCGGCCTGGGCGATGGAGCCATCGCCGAAGCGGAGCTGTTTCAATGGTGGTCCGAGATGATCGAGGTTCCAATCGTTGCCGAAGGCGGACTCACGCAGGAGACCATACGCTCTCTCGCGCCCTTTACGGATTTTTTCGCAATCGGCGAGGAGATCTGGCGCGAAGATGATCCAGTCTCCGCATTGAAGTCACTTCAGCTTGCAATGGATTGATTTTGAAGGATTTCAAAGAGGCGCGGGGATTTATCACCGCGCCCCCTTTTTTGATCTCCGTCAAAGGAATGCTCTTTCCACAAACCAATAGGCACCAATCAGTGCGATCGTCGCAGAGGCTGGAATTGCCACCCTGCCACGGTATTTCGGATGGTTCCCGAACCAATATCCCAGCACAGCATAGGCAATCGCAATCACGGTCACCTGCCCCAGCTCGACTCCGACGTTGAACCCGAGCAGTGCCGGGACAAGTTGGGTCACCGGCAGGCCAAAGTCTCCGAGCACCGAAGCAAACCCCAACCCATGTAGCAAACCAAAGCCGAATATGACAATTGGCCGCCACGGGTGCAGCTTTCGAACGAATATATTTTCTAATGCAACCAGTGTGATGGACGCAGCAATTAATGGCTCGACGATGGATGGGGAGACCTGAATCCACCCCAATGTCGCAAGACCCAGGGTGAGCGTATGCGCCAGAGTAAAGGCGCTGACCTGCCACAGCAACGGCCCAATTCTGAGACTGAAAAAGAACAATCCCAGGACAAAGAGAATATGATCAAGCCCCTGTGGCAGGATGTGGTCAAACCCCACCGAAATATAGCTGACAAAAGCCTCCCAGCCCGACAATTGTCCGCCACCCGCGAGGGCAATTTCGGGCGTGGTTTCCCCGCTCAATAAATACCCCGTGTAGGGTTGCTCCACATCGTGTTGCCGCAGCACAAGCCCGCCGGCCCCCTCCGGCCACCTCAGTGTAAAGTGGCGCGCAGCTTCCGGCAGGTCCGCGAAGACAAGCAGAAAGGTTGCGCGCGGGAGCTCCGGATCCCCGACCGGTTCGATCTCCAGATCCTGCAACTGTAGCGACAGGCTGGCCTCGGCCTCGATCCCGATGGTCGGCAGCCAATCAGCGGCGAAATCCCGGGCGATCTGCTCCAACTCCTCTGGCGCGCGCAGCCGGAGCTCTTGATATGCGTCCGCTTGCTCGGCACTGTCGGTGTTCACAACTGCGTCAAGATCCATCCCGGCGGCGAATGCCTCTAGGTTCATACGGATCCGCATGGCAATCTGATCGTCAATCACCCGGAAGTCGATGATGGTGGGCGTTAATTCATGTCCCTGAGCGCCTGAAACACCAAAGCTGAGCGGGGCGACCATCAAAGCCATCACAAAAACTCGAACAATGGCCCATATCCCACTGAAGGAAAATATAAAAACCCACATGAAAACCCTCCGCATCCTCTTGTCTCTCGCGTCAATAATCCTGTCGATACCGGCGCAGGCCCATGAATTCTGGATCGACGCCGCACCTTACGCTTTTCCGCCCAACAGTTCAGTGACAGCCGAATTGCGCAATGGCCAAATGTTCTCCGGGATGAAACTTCCGTACCTTCCGAATACCACTGCGCGCTTTGAACTGCACCACGCCGGGGAAACCTTCACTTATTCCGGGCGGATCGGGGACTTTCCTGCCTTTCAAAGTGATGGGTTTGCCGATGGATTGGTGACGGTCGTACATGAGACGAGGCCCAGCACGATCACCTATACCACGTTGGAAAAGTTCCGAAGCTTCGTTCAGGAAAAAGGCCGCCCCGACATTCTGGATCAGCACCGAGACCGCGGCCTGTCCGTTGAGACATTCAAGGAAGATTATACACGCCATGCCAAGGCCCTCATCGCCGTGGGCAGTGGCGCGGGCGAAGATGTCACCTTTGGCCTGAAGACGGAATTTACCGCAATTACAAACCCGTACGACAAACAATTCACCGGCAGGATGACAGTGGAACTGCGATTGGACGGCGCCCTACAGGTGCAGGCTGTGGTGACCGTATTTGACAAGAACGATCAGGGCGACGTCACTCGCTCGCAGGTCCGCACCAATGACGACGGGCAGGTTCACATCGACCTGAGCCCCGGGCACCAGTATTTATTGGATTCGGTGGCATTTGCACCGGCGCCCGACGGATCGGAAGCCGTCTGGGAGACCTACTGGGCCGCCCTCACCTTTGCCGCTCCGGAATAGGCTTGCGGGGCCGCGCGAAAGGCGGCAAGAGAACCACATGACACAGCCTGTTTCCCGTTCTACCCCCGATATCCTCTGCATTGGTTCTGTCCTTTGGGACATTATCGGCCGGTGTACATCAGACATGCAGCACGGCGCTGACATGCCGGGGCGCATTACACGTCTGCCCGGCGGCGTCGCGATGAATATTGCCATGACTCTGGCGCGCTTTGGCATGAAGCCCGCCGTCCTGAGTGCCGTTGGCCGGGATGCCGAAGGCGATGAATTGGTTTTGGCCTGTGGCCATCTTGGGCTGATCACCGATCACCTCTATCGCTCCGAGGACCTGCCGACTGACCGATATATGGCAGTCGAAGGAGCAAATGGTCTGACCGCCGCGATTGCCGATGCGCATTCGCTCGAAGCGGCCGGGGACAAAATCCTGCGGCCCCTGGTCACCGGCCCGCTTGGAACCAATGAAACACCGTTCGATGGTCCCATTGCGCTGGATGGCAACCTGAAGTTGGCGCTGCTGGATGAAATCGCCACCCATCCTGCCTTTGCCCGAGCCGACTTGCGGGTGGCACCGGCCTCGCCCGGCAAAGCCGAGCGCCTGCGTCCGTTCCTGAGCCATGCAAGGGGAACATTATATGTGAACCTCGAAGAGGCGGGCCTGCTCTGTCAGGATGATTTTTCGGAGAGCGCCGCGGCGGCCGACGCCTTGCTGGCGCGTGGCGCAGCCCGCGTCCTTGTGACCGACGGCGGCAAATCCGCGACCGAAGCCGATGCAGACGGCGCATGCACCCAGGTGCCTCCTCGCGTGAATGTGGCGCGGGTGACGGGCGCTGGCGACACTTTCATGGCAGCCCATATTGCAGCAGAAGCGAGAGGCGAGGACCGAGACCACGCGCTTGCCTCTGCGCTGCGCGCCGCCGCAACCTACGTATCCGGAGAACCTCCCCTGTGATTGATATCCTCT
This sequence comes from Alphaproteobacteria bacterium MedPE-SWcel, assembly GCA_001874255.1. Classification (GTDB taxonomy): domain Bacteria; phylum Pseudomonadota; class Alphaproteobacteria; order Rhodobacterales; family Rhodobacteraceae; genus Epibacterium. The sequence continues at coordinate 99,045 of MPDC01000006.1, read as the reverse complement.
ATTCCGCCGAAGTCGCCTCTGCCCGCAGCGAGGGCAAGCCTGTCGTCGCTTTGGAAAGCACCATCATCACCCATGGTATGCCCTATCCCCAGAACGTCGAAGTTGCGGCGCAGGTCGAGGATGATATCCGCGCGGCTGGCGCGACGCCTGCGACAATGGCCGTAATCGATGGCGCGCTGCACGTCGGGCTCGAAGCGGACACACTGCAGGCTCTGGGCAAGGCCGAAGGGGTGGCAAAACTGTCCCGCGCAGATTTCGCGGCCTGTATCGCGACCGGGGGCACCGGCGCGACAACCGTCGCCGCAACCATGATCGCGGCTCGGTTGGCCGGTATTCAGGTCTTTGCGACCGGCGGGATCGGCGGTGTCCACAAAGGCGCCGAGAACAGCTTTGACATTTCAGCCGACCTGCTTGAGCTGGCACAGACCCCCGTCACAGTCGTCGCAGCCGGTGCCAAAGCGATCCTCGACGTGCCGAAAACGCTGGAAGTGCTTGAAACTCAGGGCGTGCCCGTGATCGCATATGGTCAGGACAGTTTTCCCGCCTTCTGGTCTGCCACATCGGACCTGACCGCACCGCTGCGGATGGACAACGCTGCAAGCATCGCACGCGCCCATATGCTGCGGCGCCAGATGGCAATTCCAGGGGGGCAGCTTGTGGCGAACCCAATTCCCGCAGATGACCAGATCGCGGCAGAGGTCCTGGCCCCGATCATTGCCCAGGCGCAAAGCGAGGCAGATGCAAAAGGCATTTCAGGAAAAGAGGTTACGCCCTTCCTGCTGCAGCGCATTTTTGAGCTGACCGATGGGCAGTCCCTGATCGCAAATATCGCTCTGGTTCGCAATAACGCGCGCCTGGCGGCAGAGATCGCCAAAGAATTGGCCGCTCTTTGAAACTATCTTAGGATTGATCCCGCAAATTCATTGTGGCGAGAGACCTCAGTCCATACCTTCCACCCAACCCAACCCAATCAGACAGCAGAACATGAACACGCCCTTTGACGATCCGCTTGTGCCACCACGACGCCCCGGGATTTTTGCCCGGCTGAGATCGTCATTCCTGACTGGCATTGTGGTGATCGCGCCGGTTGGCCTGACGATTTGGTTGCTATGGACTGTCATGGGGTGGATCGATGGTGTCGTGCTGCCGCTGGTGCCACACACCATTCAGCCGGAACAATATATCGGCATCAACCTGCGTGGCGTCGGCCTGATTATTTTCCTTCTGTTCACCATCGTCGTGGGATGGATCGCAAAAGGCATCATTGGCCGTTCCCTGATCGGCTACGGTGAACGGCTCGTGGATCGGATGCCCGTCGTCCGATCGATATATTCCGGCATCAAACAAATCTCCGAGACGGTATTTGCGCAATCGGAACGCAGTTTTGAAACCGCGTGCCTGGTGCAATACCCCCGTCGTGGCATTTGGGCGATCGGCTTCATATCGACCGTCGCCAAGGGGGAGATCCTGAATCACGCGGAAACCAGTGGCCGTCTGATCAGCGTCTTCGTGCCCACAACGCCGAACCCGACGTCCGGGTTCCTGCTGTACTTTCCGGAAGAAGACGTTGTGGAACTGGATATGAGTGTCGAAGACGCCGCAAAACTGGTGATCTCTGCCGGGCTCGTGTACCCGAACGGCAAGGATCCGATTGTCGAGCTGGACGACAACAAGGCGAAATAGCCCGTCACCGCTGTCAGCTGAACATGGCTGCCAGATCCGCGGTCTGGGTCACGCCAAGATCGCCATGATGGCGGTTCAGGAATGTATCTGCCGCCTCCCGGCCCGCATCCTTGAGCATATGCAGAACTTCGGGGATCGGGATCAGCTTCGTAGTCACAGAGAGGCGCGTCATCAGCGCGTCATCTGCAATCATGTGAACAAGCGCCCGTTTCATTCGCCCCCGTTCCACAGTGCCCTCCGCCAACAACCGTTGCACAAATGAAATCGCCCGAAGCTCGCGCAAGAGCGACGAATTAAAGCTGATCTCATTGACGCGGTTCTGAATGTCATGGGCCGTTTTCGGCACATCCTCCCGCACCAGCGGGTTGATGTTCACCACGATCAAATCATCTGGCAAATCGTGCCGAAACAGCGGAAACAAGGCCGGGTTGCCGGTGTAGCCTCCGTCCCAATAGGCATCCCGCGCGCCCGTTTCGGGATCAGGGATTTCGATGGCTTGAAAAATATTGGGCAGGCAGGCAGAGGCCAGGATTGCATCGGTAGAGATATCTGTTCCCGAAAACACGCGCACTTTGCCGGTCTGCACGGATGTAGCGCAGATATAGAGCTCCGGACCGGTATCCGCGCAAACCTCGTCAAAATCGAACCGGTCAACGACCTGCCGGAGAGGGTTTCGGTAAAACGGTCCATAGGAATAGGGCGAAATCGCCTGGCTCACCGCTTCCAGCGGCGAAAACGGGGCTGCCATTTTCAGGACATTCAACAACGGACCCGCGTCAAATCCCGCAATCCAATTCGCCATACGCAAATCACCGACAGCCCCCATCTGCGCCCAGAGCGTATCCAACGCCTGTTTCGCGCCCGTCCGACCATTCCGCGCCATCCCTGCCTTGACCGCCGCGCCATTCAACGCCCCCGCCGAGGTTCCCGTAATCGCTGCGATTTCAAGTGAATCATCCTCCAGCATTCGATCGAGAACACCCCAGGTAAAGGCCCCGTGCGCCCCGCCCCCTTGCAAGGCCAGATTTACGCGCTTCACCATCTGATTTCTCCTGTCGAGGCCACCAAAGCCGGAGGATTCCGCCCTTGAAACTGTCACATGCGATCAGAGTGCGGTCCAGCCGCCGTCGACGCTGATGGTGGTGCCGGTGATCTGCGCCGCCGCATCGGAGCAGAGGAAGTTCACCGTGCCTCCCAGCTGCTCTACCGTGGCGAATTCGCGCGACGGCTGGCGTTCCAGCATCACCTTCTTGATCACCTCGTCCCGCCCCATGTTGTATTTCTCCATGGTGTCCGGGATCTGCGCTTCGACCAGGGGCGTCAGAACGTAGCCTGGGCAGACCGCATTGCACGTGATCGGCTCTTCTGCGGTTTCCAGCGCAACAGACTTGGTCATGCCGACGATCCCGTGCTTTGCCGCGACATAGGCCGATTTGTAGGGCGACGCCGTCAGCCCGTGGGCAGAGGCAATATTCACCACCCTGCCCCACCCTGCCGCGCGCATGATCGGCAATGCCGCCGCCGTTGTGTGAAACGCCGAGCTGAGGTTGATCGCGATGATTGCGTCCCATTTTTCGGTCGGGAACTGCTCGATCGGGGCGACATGCTGAATACCCGCGTTATTGACGAGGATGTCGCAAGCGCCCGCTTTTTCAATGAGGGCACGGCATTCTTCCGCCTTCGACATGTCAGCCTGAATATAGCGGACGTCCACGCCGAATTCCTTTGCCATCTCCGCGGCAATCGCGTGATCTTCGTCCCGGTCGGTGAAGGAGTTCAGCACAACATTGGCACCCGCGCGCGCCAACTCCCGGGCCACGCCAAGGCCAATACCGGAGTTCGAGCCGGTCACAACTGCGGTTTTCCCTGAAATGGTCATCGTCTTTTCCCTTCGAATGCTAAGGACGCGTTTGCAGGCAGTTTTGCATGCTGCATCCGCGAAATAAACGTGCAATCTTGGGAAAAGTTCCTCCGGTCTTCGGCCTGTTTCGCAGCCTCGGCCACGAGGTCAGGGCCTGCCGCTGCCCGTAAATCCACCGTTTCGAGACACCTTCGAGACACCAAAAAAAACGCCCGCACAAGGCGGGCGTCAGTTATTGAGGCAGGTTTCATACAGGCAAGAAACCTATCGAGCAGTGACTCCGTTATAAGCAATTTACGGCCTCGCTCCAAGCTAAAAGTTTGAATTGTCTGTTCCACACGGATAGCGTCGGGGCTTATGAAAATAAGGGCAGCGCAGGATTGTTCTAAAAATGAGACCATTCTTTTTCTCTCGTCTTCGATCAGCGGCATATGGAATCACTCTTCTTGCAAGTGCGAGTCTCGCCGCTGCAGAATCATCGCATGGCATAGCTATGTATGGCGCCCCCGCGCTTCCACAGGATTTCGTGTCCCTCCCCTACGTCAACCCCGATGCGCCCAAGGGTGGGCAGGTGGTCTTCGGCAACCTCGGCAGCTTTGACACGCTCAACCCGTTCGGCCAGAAAGGAACCCCTCCCTGGCAGCTGCGGTTCTGGGCCTACGAGAGCTTGATGGGGCGGTCATATGACGAACCTTTCTCACTCTACGGGCTGCTTGCCGAATCGATTGAGACACCGGAGGACCGCTCGTGGGTGGAATTCACCCTCAGACCCGAAGCCCGATTCTCTGACGGCAGCCCGGTCACCGTCGAGGATGTCATCTGGTCATATGAGACTCTCGGCACCGAAGGGAACCTGCGCTACCGCAGCTTTTGGACCAAGATCGAGCGCATTGAACAGACCGGGCCGCGACGTCTGCGGATGACGTTCAACACCCAGGATCGCGAATTGGCTTTGATCGCCGGCTTGCGTCCGATTTTGAAGAAACAGCCATGGGATCCGGATACGGTGCCCATTGGAACCGCCCCCTATGTGGTCAGCGACTTTGAGCTGGGGCGCTCGGTCACATTGTCACGAAACCCCGACTATTGGGGACGTGATCTGCCATTGCGCAAAGGCACCAATAATTTTGATGAGCTGCGTTTGGAGTACTTCGGGGATCAAACTGTCCTGTTCGAAGCTTTCAAAGCCGGAGACCTGTCCGCCGTGCGCGAATTCAACGCTGCCAAATGGGAAAGCGATTACGACTTTGCGCGGGTGCAAAACGGGGCGGTCATCAAGACTGAAATTCCCAACCAGACGCCCTCGGGCATGACCGGGTTGGTCATGAACACCCGACGCCCGCCATTGGACGATTGGCGTGTGCGGCAAGCCTTGATCGATGCGTTCAACTTTGAGTTCATCAACGACACGCTGACGGGCGGCAGATTGCCCCGGATCACCTCGTATTTCTCCAATTCCTACCTGTCTATGGCGGCTGGCCCTGCCAAGGGGCGCATTGCAGAGCTCTTGGACCCGTTCCGCGACACGCTCTTGCCGGGCGCTCTGGAGGGGTATTCCCTCCCTGTCAGCGATGGAACCGAGCGCAATCGGGCCAATCTTCGCGCCGCCCGTAAACTGCTTTCTGATGCGGGATGGACAATTCAGGACGGGGTTCTTCGCAATGCCTCAGGTCAGGCACTGGAATTGCAGGTGCTCCTGCAACATGGAAATCTCGGCGAAGAAGAGATGCAAAAAGCCGTCGACATCTACGCCACGTCGCTCGAACGTCTCGGGATCACGCTGACAACCGATCTGGTCGACGGGGCCCAATATGTCGAACGCCAGAATGTCTACGATTTCGACCTGACCTTTTTCCGACGTGCCCTGTCTCTCAGCCCGGGAAACGAGCAGATGCTGTATTGGGGGGGCGAAGGCGCCGACGCGCCCGGATCGCGGAACCTGATGGGGATGAACAGCCCGGCCGCCGAAGCCATGATCCGCCACATGCTGACGACAACCTCTTCGGAGGAATTCATCGCGGCCGCGCGGGCCCTGGACCGGACGCTGACCTCGGGGCGCTATGTGATCCCGATCTGGCAATATGCCAAGAGCCGTATCGCACATGATGCGAACATGCGATTCGCGCCCCGGTTTCCGATTTACGGGGATGGCATACACTACATGCCTGAGGTCTGGTGGAGCGCAACGGATTGAAGACGGGCGTCCAATGGCTTTGACAGGCAGCTTCAGGGCCCCAATGCTCAGCTCTGAACTAGATCCAAAACCAGGAGCTCCGCCCACTAACTCCATGATGCGCAAGGGTTTCGACCCTCGCGCAGCGTGACGGCCTGTCTCGGCATTGTGGCGCCATTCGGCCATAGTGCCCCAATGCATCCGACCGGGCGTCGCAAAAATGTCAAGAAACGCTGACAGCCTTTGCGTTTCTTGCTACATTACGCTTCAGAAATTCGGATTGTATCCCATTGAGTGAGGGTCACGATGAAGAACTCGCCCGAATTTGACCTGGCGACGAGCCTGCCCCGGCTTCGGCAGCGCTTCCCCGGCATTGTGGTCGACAACACCTTATGTCCCGTGTCACAGAGCGACGCCTTCATCGCGGCCTTGGCCTCGGCTCAGGGTATTTCCCTGACCGAAGCACGTGAGGAAATGCGCGATTTCCTCTATATGGAGAGCCTGCGCGCTGAAATCTAGATGAAACATGTGGTGCGGCGAATGAAAACCGCCTCATCGCAATGACTTACACCAATGAGGTGACCCAAAGAATGGTGGCGTCTTCCGGGCTGCAGGACACCACGTTATGCCCCATCGCACCATCATAGTAGGCGCTGTCACCGCGCCGCATTTCAACGGGCTCGTAGAATTCGGTATAGAGTTTGACGACACCGGTGAGCACATACAGGAACTCTTCACCATCATGGCGCACCCAGCCGTCGAATTCGTCAAGAGCACGGGCACGGACCCGCGCGCGATACGGCAGCATGTTTTTTCGGGTTAGCCCATCCGCCAGCAGTTCGTGTTCGTAGGTCGCCGTCGCATGGGCGGACCCCTCGCCGAACTTGGTCACAATCATGCGCCCATTGACCTGATCGCGCTGCGGCGGAGTGAAGAGTTGGGGAACCGATATCTGCAGGCCGACCGCGAGCTTCTTCAACGCTTCATAGGTGGGCGACATCTGGCCATTCTCAATTTTCGACAGCGTCGAGCGCGCCAGCCCCGCCTGATTGGCCGCATGCTCCAACGTCCAGTCGCGCTGCTTTCGCAACTCACGCACCCTGGCACCGAGGTCCAAAGGTTCCGGCGTGCTCTCCTCGCCATTGGCGTGCGCAATGGAGATCAGTTTCTTCGGGTCGCGTTCTTCCATGACCGTCCTATATGTGCACGCGCCCTTGCGCGCAACGCAGACTTGCTCAAATCTCCGCTGCGCGGTACCCCTATTCAGGCTGCCCCATTTGGTCGCGAAGACGTGACCGAAACCGACCGCCAAGTTTTTGCAGAATACGAGTGAGACGCGTACATAGCTCACGGAAATCAAAAAGAGATAGACCGCTATGACCGAGACCCCGCCATTGGTAAAACTCGATATCCTCTCCGACCCGATCTGCCCGTGGTGCTATATTGGAAAGACGCTGCTTGACCGGGCCCTGGCCGAGGAGAGCGATCTTCCCTTTGTTGTGGAATGGCATCCGTTCCAGCTCAATCCAGACATGCCCGCCGCAGGGATGGATCGACGCAGCTATCTGGAAAGCAAATTTGGTGGCAAAGACAACGCTGTACGGGTCTATGCTCAGATCGCGGAACATGCGGAGAAATCCGGCGTTCCGATCGATTTTGAGGCCATGAAGCGGACTCCCAATACGACAGACGCCCATCGCCTCATTCACTGGGCCGGGTTGGAGGCGAAACAATCGCCGGTGGTGGACGCGCTGTTTCAGGCATATTTTGTCGAGGGCAAGGACATCGGAGACCATGCCGTGCTCGCCGATGTCGCGGATCAAGCCGGGATGGATCGCGCCGTTGTCCAGAGGCTTCTGAGCGGCGACAGCGATCGGCAGGACATTCAAGACCGGGATGCCCATTCGCGGAAAATGGGTGTGACCTCCGTCCCGACCTTCATTGTCGCCAACCAGCACGTCATTCCTGGCGCCCAACCGCCAGAGCTATGGACGCAGATCATAGCTGATATTCGCTCACAGCTCAGCTCCAATGACAGCGCAGATGATGCCTCCGATGATCAGCACACAAAGCATTAAAATAACTAAAAAACTTGTATCTCGCCCATAGTATGGGCGACAGTTGTCCATGCCTGCACATATCTATGTGCGCACATTTAACAGTTGAAGCACTTTTCGGATTTCGATTTTCATGTTAGCGCCGTCAGGCCGGTAACCGAACCCGGAGCGATGTCCGCCCCCGTTCAAGTTGCCCGGAGAGGTTTACACATGATTGAACAACGCAAATCGGCGCTGTCACAGAATGAATTTATCGCAATGATCGCGATGATGTTCGCCACAATCGCATTTTCCATCGATGCGATGTTGCCAGCACTTCCGGAAATTGGCGCCACACTCAGTCCGAATGATATCAACAGCGCCCAGCTGATCGTCACATCCTTTGTCGTTGGCATGGGGCTCGGCACCTTCTTTACCGGTCCCTTGTCCGACGCGTTTGGCCGCAAACCCGTCATCTATGTCGGTTCGGCGCTATACTGCCTTGGCGCCCTGGCGAGTTACTTTAGCCAATCCCTCGAAACCATTCTCATTTCACGTGTTTTGATGGGATTGGGTGCGGCCGCGCCGCGGGTGGTGGCGATTGCAATCGTGCGCGACCTCTACGTCGGCCGCGACATGGCACGTATCATGTCCCTGGCCATGATGATCTTCACGCTGGTGCCGGCATTCGCCCCCCTGCTGGGCACCGGCATCATAGCGCTGTCGGACTGGCGCGGGATCTTCGCGGCATTCGCCTTGTTTTCGCTTGTCACGGTGGTGTGGATGGGGCTCCGTCTGGAGGAGCCTCTGAAAAAGGAAAACCGTCGCCCGTTTCGCCTGCCGATGCTGCTGTCTGCGCTGCGAGAAATGGCCAACAACTCTACGGTCCGTTTGTCCATCCTGGCCCAGACCTTCTGCATGGCGATGCTGTTCACCATGATCGTCATGGTACAACCGGTGTACGATGTGGTTTTCGACCGAGCTGAAACCTTCCCTGTCTGGTTTATGGCCGTCGCTCTGCTGGCGGGGTCTGCCAGTTTCCTCAACGCATCCCTGGTCGGGCGTGTTGGCATGCGCCGCATGGTCACTTGGGCGCTTGGCCTCCAGATCCTGGGCAGTGTGATGATCTACCTCACGACCTTCATCAACCTTGGCGAACCCCTTGATTTTTATATCTTCGTTGCATGGCAAACCAGTGTCTTCTTTATGGTTGGCCTGACCCTTGGCAACCTGAACGCGATCGCGATGGAGCCTATGGGACACATCGCCGGCATGGCAGCCTCTGTGATGGGCGCAATCTCTACCGTGGCGGCCGCGTTCATTGCAGCCCCGATCGGCCTGTTGTTCGATGGAACCATTCTGCCGATGGTTGGCGGCGTGCTTGGCACTGCGATCCTTGCCTTCGTGACCATGGTCCGCATGGCTCGGGTCGAGGACGCAACCGCAGTCGCCTAAAAAACACATTATAACACTCTGGAAACATGCGCCTCTCGGGAAACTCTCGAGGGCGCATGTTGTGTTTCAAAGATTGCCCGTTTCTTTCTTCTTCTTTTTGGCGGCAACCACTTTTTCGGCCAGATCCCGTGCGATGGCGAAGGCACCTTTGATCTTGTCACTGTCCTTTTTCCAATCCCGGCGAACGACGATCTTGTTGTCTTTCACTTTGGCCAGACCGTCCTGCGCCTGAATGAACTCGACAAGGCCCTGGGGCGAGGCAAATTTGTCATTGTGGAACTGGATCGTTGCGCCCTTGGGACCACCGTCCAATTTGGCGATTCCGGCCTTCTTGCACATGGCCTTGATCCGAACAACGAGCATCAACGTATTGACCTCCCTCGGCAAAGTTCCGAAGCGATCAATCAACTCGGCAGCAAAGCCCTCCAGCTCAACCTTCGATGCGAGAGAGGACAAGCGGCGATAAAGCCCCAAACGAACGTCAAGATCCGGAACATAGGTCTCCGGGATAAGAACCGGCACGCCCAAGTTGATTTGCGGCGCCCATTGGTCGTCATCTTCCACCAAGCCCTCAACCTCGCCCGATTTGATCTTCGCGATCGCCTCTTCCAGCATGGATTGATAAAGCTCGTAGCCGACATCGCGCATCTGTCCGGACTGCTCTTCGCCCAGAAGATTGCCTGCGCCCCTGATATCAAGGTCTTGCGAGGCGAGGGTAAAGCCGGCCCCAAGCGTGTCGAGCGAGCCAAGCACGCGCAATCTCTTTTCCGCAGTGTCGGTCAAACGCTGACGCGGCTTGGTGGTCAAATAGGCATAGGCCCGTGTCTTTGACCGTCCCACCCGACCGCGGATTTGATAGAGCTGCGCCAGGCCGAACATATCGGCGCGATGCACAACCATCGTATTGGCGGTCGGAATATCCAGCCCGGATTCAACAATCGTGGTCGCCAGCAGAATATCGTATTTACCATCATAAAAGGCATTCATTCGGTCATCGAGCTCACCCGCCGCCATTTGACCATGGGCAATAACATATGTCAGCTCCGGCAGTTGCTCCTTGAGGAATTCCTCGATCTCGGGCAGATCAGATATCCGGGGCACCACGTAAAAGCTCTGTCCGCCCCGATAATGCTCCCGGAGCAAGGCCTCGCGGATGGTGACCGAGTCGAATTCCGTGACATAGGTCCGGATCGCCAGTCGATCCACCGGTGGCGTGCCAATAATCGAGAGATCCCGTACCCCTGTGAGACTAAGTTGAAGTGTCCGAGGGATCGGCGTCGCAGTCAGAGTCAGAACATGAATGTCGGACCGAAGCTGTTTCAAACGTTCTTTATGGGAGACGCCAAAATGCTGCTCCTCGTCAATGATCAATAGGCCAAGAGATTTGAAACGAATATTCTTTGCCAGAAGCGCGTGCGTCCCGACGACGATGTCGACCGTTCCCTTGGCTAGCCCCTCGCGTGTTTTACTGGCTTCTTTTGATGAAACAAACCTGGACAACTGTCTGACTTCCAGGGGAAAACCTCGAAATCTGTCTTTGAATCCGGCCGCGTGCTGCCGCGCCAGCAAGGTCGTCGGCGCGACAATAGCGACCTGCAGACCGGACATCGCCGCCACAAAGGCTGCGCGCATCGCAACTTCGGTTTTTCCAAAGCCCACATCGCCACAAATCAACCGGTCCATCGGCTGCCCCGAGTTCAGATCAGCCATGACGTCTTCAATCGCGCGCAACTGGTCGTCGGTCTCCTGATAGGGGAAACGCGCGGAGAATTCCTCCCAGGCATGCGCAGGTGGATCAATCGCCGGTGCCTTGCGCAGCGCCCGCTCTGCGGCGATGCGGATCAGCCGGTCCGCCATTTCGCGAATACGCTCTTTCAAGCGCGCTTTCTTCGCCTGCCAGGCCCCACCGCCCAGCCGATCCAGCAGCCCCTCATCATGGCCGTATTTGGACAGCAGTTCGATGTTTTCGACCGGCAAATACAGTTTCGCCTGCTCCGCATACTCCAGCAACAGGCATTCATGCGCCGCGCCTGCGGCCGTGACAACCTCAAGCCCGATGTAGCGACCGATGCCATGATCCACGTGAACCACCAGATTTCCGGCGCTCAGTGATTGAGCTTCGGTGAGGAAGTTCTCGGCTTTCCTCCGTTTTTTGGGAGAACGTATCAGGCGATCGCCCAAGACGTCCTGCTCTGAGATCACGGTCATGTCCGGGGCTTCGAAACCATGTTCCAATGCCCAGACCGCCAGATGCAGGCCCGACCGCCCGACGCGCGTGCCATCCGCAACAGGGATCGCTTCCGCCAATCCCTCGTCTTCGATCAACCCGGTCAGCCGCTCTCTTGCGCCCTCTGAATAGGAGGCGACCAGGACCGGACCTTCCGCCATGCGTGATTTAATATGGCCCACCAGGGCCCCGAAAAGGCTGATATTTTCCTGTTGCCGCTCAGGTGAGAAATTGCGCCCGATCCGCCCCCCCGCATCGACGACACCCGGCCCGGAGGCTTGGGGCAGCGGGTGAAACTGAAGTGTACGGTGCGTCTTGATCCGGTCCGTCCATGCCGCATCGTCGAGGTACAAACGCTGTGGCGGTGTCGGCTTGTAGACCGTATCCATGCGCCCCTTGGCACTCATGGCGATCTTGCGGGTTTCATACTGGTCGGCGATACTGTCCCAGCGTGCGATCCGGGCCGGGGTCAGCTGATCGTCCAGGGTCACCGAAGCATTGGGCATATAGTCAAACAAAGTCTCCAGTTCTTCGTGGAAGAACGGCAACCAATGCTCCATCCCCTGATGCTTGCGCCCGGCACTCACTGCCTCGTATAGCGGGTCATCATTTCCAGCCGCGCCAAATTCGATCCGGTAGTTCTGCCGGAACCGGGTAATTGCGGCCTCGTCCAGAATGACCTCGGACACGGGCGCCAGTTCAATCATATCCAGCTTCTCGGTCGTGCGCTGGGACGAGGGATCAAACCGGCGCGCACCGTCCAGAACATCTCCGAACAGATCCAAGCGGACGGGGCCGCTCTCGCCGGGTGGAAAGATGTCTATGATGCCGCCGCGCACGGCATAATCACCGGGCTCCATCACTGTCGGACTTTGGGTGAACCCCATTCGAACCAAGAACTTACGAAGAGCTTCTTCATTGATCCTGGAATTCACCCGCGCTGTGAAAGCGGCCTCTTTCAGAACGTCACGTGCCGGGATACGCTGCATAGCGGCATTCAGCGTCGTCAAGACGATGAATTGCTGCGGCATCCCATGTACCAGCCCCGCAAGCGTCGCCATTCGAGCCGCAGAAATATCTGCATTTGGCGAGACCCGATCATAGGGCAGACAATCCCATCCCGGGAATACAACAACCGGTACCGATGGCGCAAAGAACCGCAGCGCTGCACGCATGGCTTCCATACGTTTGTCATCCCGCGCAATATGCAGGACAGGAGCATCGCTCCGGTCCAGTTCGCGCAAAATCAGGCGTGCGTCAAATCCTTCTGGTGCGCCCCCCATGACAATGGACTGCTGAGCCATCTGGCGTTCCCCTCGTTCGATTTCGCCCTTCGTCTCAGCCCAGAATGCCGATCGAAAGATTTTGGTACATGCCCCATATGGCGGTTACAAATATAGACAGGATTCCAACCAGTTGGATATAGAACCTCGTGCGCGTCAGGCGGCGGCGCAACTCGTCGTGGTCATGCGGACTTGCCTGCACAGCTCTTGCGGCGGCCAGATTGATCAATCCCACAACATTCATCGGCAACACCATCAAAACCACAGCCTGGGCAAACTCCACCCCATAGACAAAGCCCAGCAGGATCAGCGTCGTGAGCAGAAAAAACATCAGAGCGACTAGGAAAAAACCCGCGACATCAGATATATACAGAAGCCGATTGATCTGTATTCGCACCGCATCCTGTAGGTCCTGAGCCGCCTGACCACCAACCCGAGCGGCCCGCCCCACCATATCGAATGGCACGCCAAGCACCCAGTGGCTGGCGGAGGACCACAGAACGGCCAAAGCAATCCAGTACCACAAATTGGAAAAGGACCGAAGATCGATCAATTCAACGATTATACTAAACAGATCCAAAAGGTCGGCCCATTCCTCGACAAGTGATCTCGATACACCGCCTTTGCGGGATTTAGAGCCCTGTATCCATCGCCACGCGGCGCGACACAAGGCCCCCTGCGTCAGAAATGCTCTGTCGGGGCACTTGTGAAACACCGCGGTTCCATGCCACCCATAGTCATCGGAACAATGCAGAGATCACGATGACCTCCACACTCGCCCCTTTTCCAGCCGCACGCCCCCGTCGGCTGCGCACTTCAGCGGCCATTCGCAATCTGACGCGCGAGAACGAACTGTCCGTCAACGATCTGATCTGGCCGGTCTTTGTGCGCGACGGAAAGGGTATGGAAGAACCGGTGCAGTCCATGCCCGGCGTCCTGCGTCGCTCTGTCGACAAGGTGGTCGAAGCCGCAATCGAGGCACATGCCCTCGGCATACCCGCGCTCTGCCTGTTTCCCTACACGGACCCGTCCTTGAAGACCGAAGACTGTGCCGAGGCGTGGAATTCCGACAACCTGTGCAACCGGGCCATCCGCGCGATCAAGGCAGCGGTGCCAGAGCTTGCGATCATGACCGACGTGGCGCTGGATCCCTACAATATAAACGGCCACGATGGTTTTGTTATTGATGGCGAAATCAGGAATGACGAAACCGTCGAGGCCTTGGTGAAGATGACCCTTGCCCAAGCCGAGGCCGGGGCGGATATCATCGGCCCGTCGGACATGATGGACGGGCGTGTCGGCGCCATGCGCAGCGCGCTGGAGGCTCGGGGCTTTCACAACGTAAAGATCCTGTCCTACTCTGCCAAATACGCGTCGGGTTTCTACGGTCCGTTTCGCGATGCGGTTGGCGCGTCAGGAGCTTTGAAGGGGGACAAGAAGACCTATCAGATGGACGCAGGCAACTCAGATGAAGCGTTGCGGATGATCGCGCGCGACCTGAGGGAAGGCGCGGATATGGTGATGATCAAACCCGGGCTGGCCTACTTGGATATCTGCCATCAGGTCAAACGCGCCTACCGCGTTCCGACGTTTGCCTACCAGGTCTCTGGCGAATACGCGATGATCCAGGCCGCAGCTCAAAACGGTTGGATTGATGGCGAGCAGGTCATGCTGGAAAGCCTCATGGCGTTTCGCCGCGCCGGCTGTGATGGTGTCCTGACGTATTTTGCGCCGCAGGTCGCGCGCCTTCTGAACGGGTAACTGCAAGAGGCCGCCTGCCAGAGCGGCGAGATGCCGCCCAAATCGCTACAGATCGAGATGACAGCCTGCTCATTTACGCCTATAGTTGCGCATAACAAGGTGCATGAAGCGCCGCAACAAATTGCAGGTTCTCACAAAATGAGCAGAGACAACTCAAAGATCACGCGCCGCGCCTTTGCCGCAACGGGCCTCGCCACGCTGGCGCTCACAGCCGCCTGTGGCAATGGTATTGGCAATAGCAACGACGTCAAGATAGATGCGCGCGTCGATGCCACTTTGACCCAGATGTACAATACCTATCCCGGAACACGGGATTTGGCCGCGAAATCCTCGGGGATGCTGGTTATCCCGCTGGTGACGGAAGCCGGGTTTATTCTCGGCGGAGCTTACGGTCGAGGCGCACTTCGGATCAATGGCGCGACCGTCGATTATTACTCGTCCGTCAAGGGCAACGCCGGGCTGCAAATCGGTGCTCAGCAATACGCCCATGTTCTGTTCTTCATGACCGACGAAGCCATGGCCCGTTTCCGCAGATCGTCAGGCTGGACCGCCGGTGCGGACTTGGAATATGTGGTTCGCGACGAAGGCAACGCGCTCACGGCCGACACAAACACGCTGACCGCACCGGTGATCGCAGCCGTCTTTGGTCAGGCCGGACTGCGGGTCGGGGCGACACTCGAAGGGGCGAAATACACCCGCATCATCCCCTGATGCAATTTATTTATTTTATATCAGCCTGATAAAAGCCTCCCCTCAAGTGGGAGGCTTTGCTGTCTTGTCGCTTTGAGACATCACCCCATCGCGCGCAATCGTTTGATCAGCGCGGATGTATCCCAGCGGCCGCCACCCAGTTTTTGCACGTCCTTGTAGAATTGATCGACGAGTGCGGTGATCGGCAGGCTTGCTTCGATGTCATCTGCGGTATCCAGGCAAATGCCCAGATCCTTGCGCATCCAATCCACGGCAAACCCATGTTCGAAGTGATCATCCAACATGGTCTCGTAGCGATTGGACATCTGCCAGCTCCCTGCGGCGCCCTGGCTGATCACCTCGACGACAGAGCGCCCGTCCAATCCGGCTTTCTCCGCGAAATGCAGCGCTTCGCTGAGCCCTTGAACAACGCCTGCGATGGCGATCTGATTGCACATCTTTGTCATCTGCCCGGCACCGCTTTCGCCAATTCGCCGACAAATCCGTGAGTAGGCGTCCATGATGGGGGCAGCAGCATCGAAAACTTCGCCATCGCCGCCACACATGATGGACAGGACGCCATTCTCGGCCCCCGCCTGACCACCCGAAATTGGCGCATCGACAAAGCCGATATTTCGTTCCTTCGCAGCAGCATAGAGCTCTTTCGTAACCTTTGCGGAAACCGTCGTATGATCCACAAATGTGGCCCCTGCGGACATGCCGTCAAAGGCCCCGTCGGATCCGAGGCATACAGACCTGAGATCGTCATCATTGCCGACACAGGACATCACAAAATCAGCACCACTCGCTGCCTCTTTCGGTGTACTCGCCAAGGATCCGCCATGCTCGGCGACCCAGGCCTCGGCCTTTGCCTTGGTGCGGTTGTAAACCGTGACACTGTGACCGGCCTTTTGCAGATGTGCTGCCATCGGATAGCCCATGACACCTAGCCCAAGGAACGCAACGTTTGTCATGTCCTTTCCCCCTCTTCTGTCTTCGCATATGTTGACGCCAACCCTACCAGCCGCGCGCCGAAGCGCAATGCGACTCGGCGACAAATAACGAAATTCCAAGGGAATAGACAAAGAATGGCACGCCTTTTTCAATGGCTCCTGTGGCTGACCGCCGGTTCGATTCTGCTGGGCCTGACAGGCGCATTTCTGGCCTATTTCCTCGCCTCCCAATCCTTGCCGGAGTATGAAAAGGAGATTGCCTTGCCGGGGCCCACTGCCCCGGTCGAAATTGTGCGGGATCATGCCAATGTGCCGCATATTTTTGGCAGTTTCGGCGCCTCGGACGAAGATGTTTTCTTTGGCCTTGGCTATGCGCATGCGCAGGACCGATTGTGGCAAATGGCAGTGATGCGCCGCACCGCTCAGGGGCGCCTGTCAGAAGTGTTTGGCCCGCGCACGGTGAAAACGGACAGCTTCCTGCGCCGTCTGGACATCTATCGCCTGGCGCGGAGCTCTGTTGCCGCGCAAAGCCCCGAAACCCTGCGATCCCTCGAATCCTATTCCGCCGGGGTCAATGCCCGCATTCAGGAGATCAATGAACGCGCTCTGGGACGCGGCGCTCCCGAAATGTTTCTCTTCAACATGCCGCTCGCCCCATGGCAGCCCGCCGACAGCATTGCGTTGATGAAATTGATGGCCTTGCAGCTGTCCTCGCATATGCAGGAGGAAATTCTCCGCGCGCAGACCTCCATCGCGCTTGATGACGCCGACCGCCTGAAAGACATCCTCCCTGATGCGCCCGGTGCGGGGACCGCGACGCTTCCCGAATACACCAGCCTGTTCCCGAGCCTACGCAACGGGGCGCAAAGGCGATCGGAAACGGCCGCACTGATGCCGGTTGCACCGCGCGATTTGGCCGGGGCGTCGAATGCATGGGCCGCCGCCCCCAACCGTTCTGCCGCAGGGGGCACGTTGCTTGCCAATGATCCACATCTGAAACTGACCGCTCCGGGGGCGTGGTATCTGGCGCGATTGGAGCTGGGAACCGGCGGAGTGATCGGTGGCACAATCCCGGGAATCCCAGCCATTCTGACCGGACGATCGCAACAGATGGGCTGGGGGCTGACGTCGTCCTATCTCGATGACCAAGACCTCTTTATCGAGAAAATAAATCCGGACAACCCGCAGGAATACCTGAGCCCGACCGGCTACAAGAGCTTCATCTCCCGCCCTTCGATCGTACAGATCAAGGGAAATGAACCGCTGACCTTGACCCTGCGATGGACGGAAAACGGTCCCGTCTTGCCGGGTTCTCTGTTCAATCTCACCTCCATCACACCGCCCGGCCATGTGGTCTCGCTCGGCTGGACCGCGCTGTCGCCAAACGACACCTCAATGACAGCCGCCCTGGATCTGATGCGCGCTGAAGACGTGCAGCAAGCCATTGCCGCAGGGGAGAAATTCATCGCCCCGTCACAGAACCTTACGCTGGCTGACACAACGATGATTGCCCTCAAGACGATGGGCGCGATGCCTGACCGTGACCTGCGCAATCAAAGCAAGGGGCGTTTTCCCAACCAAGGGTGGCGACGAGAAAACAAATGGCAGGGCCGCCTGCCATATGCCGCAAACCCGGAGTTTCTGAACCCGCGTGGCGGGATTGTGGGAAATACCAACAACAAGCTCCTGGACCGTCCGTTCCCGAACCACGTGTCCTTTGAATGGGGCGATACCCAACGGATCAATCGCTGGCGGCGTCTGATGCAATCGCGCGAGGTGCACACCCGTGACAGTTTCATCGAAGCACAGCTCGACACGGTGTCCTACAGCGCACGAACCCTGTTGCCCTTGATCGGGGCGGATCTCTGGTTCACCGGCGAAGCCGCACCGGATGGCACCCCGGCGCGCCAGCGCCAGATCGCCTTGTCCCTTCTGGCCGAATGGAATGGCGAAATGAACGAGCATCTGCCCGAGCCACTGATCTATGCGAGTTGGGTCAGAGCTTTGCAAAAGCGCCTTATTGAGGATGATCTTGGCCCGGTTGCCACTGCATTTTCCCGGGTAAACCCGCTGTTTCTGGAACGGGTGTTCCGCAATGTCGACGGAGCAGCTGCCTGGTGCGATATACGGCGCAGCGCTCCGACAGAGACCTGCACCGACATGGCGCGCCTTGCCCTGGACGACGCTCTGATCGAAATTCAGGAGAAATACGGCAACGCGCTAGAGGCCTTGCGCTGGGGGGATGCACATCAGGCGACCCACGACCATGAGGTGCTGGGGGAGGTGCCGTTGCTGCGTTACTTCGTCAATATTCGCCAGTCCACCAGCGGTGGCGACAATACGCTGCAACGCGGCCGCACCGCGGCTGAAGGGGCAAGCCCATTCAATAACGTCCATGCCGCAAGCTATCGCGGTGTCTACGATTTTGCGGATCCCGACAGCTCTGTATTTATCATTGCAACCGGCCAATCCGGCCATTTTCTGTCGCGCTACTACGACGATATGGCTCAACTCTGGCGCCGCGGCGAATACATTCCGATGTCACTGGATGAAGAACTGGCGCGCGCGGCGGCTGTCGGCATCACACGCATTCTGCCACGAGAGGAGTGACACGCAGCGCCTCAAAGCGCTGCGTATTTTGCCTTTTGGATGTCCGTCCAACGCACGGTGATTTCAAAGCCACCCTCTGTCTGCTCTTCGGACTCGACTATCTCTTCCTTGAACAACCATGCCCGTTGCTTACCTTGCGAAAAATCCAGGCTGAGCACTTCGGTAACCCGGACGCCTTGCAATTTTACAGCGATATCCTTGAGAAGCTCCGGGATCCCCTCGCCAGTGACCGCTGAAATCGCAAACAGATCGTCGCTCCGCTCGGCGCGTTGTCTGCAGGCCTCAGCCTCTTCTGATGAGAGCTGATCAATCTTGTTCCAGACCTCGATCCGCGCGCGGTCATCCCCCACGCCGAGGGACGACAGGATCTTCTCGACGTCCGCCGCCTGGCTGTCGCTGTCGCTATGACTGATATCCCGCACATGCAGGATGACATCCGCAGCCAACACTTCTTCCAATGTGGCCCGAAAGGCTGCGACCAATTCCGTGGGTAGATCGGAAATGAATCCCACGGTATCGGACATGATCACTTCTGGGCCATCCGGCAATTGAACGCGCCGCATGGTCGGGTCCAACGTGGCAAACAGCATATCTTTGGCCATCACATCAGCGCCCGTCAATCTATTGAAAAGCGTAGATTTTCCGGCGTTCGTATAGCCGACAAGCGCCACAATCGGATAGGGTATCTTGGCGCGGGCCGCACGATGAAGGCTGCGCGTCTTCACCACTTTATCCAACTGGCGGCGCAACCGCACGAGTTGATCGTCAATCGCGCGCCGGTCCGCTTCGATCTGGGTTTCACCGGGGCCGCCGACGAATCCCAGACCGCCACGCTGACGCTCCAGGTGGGTCCATGCACGCACGAGGCGCGTGCGCTGATAGCTCAATGCGGCCATCTCGACCTGCAAGACACCTTCGCGTGTCCGCGCACGATCGGAAAAGATCTCAAGGATCAATCCGGTGCGATCAAGTATCTTGACGCCCCAGGCCTTCTCCAGGTTGCGCTGCTGCACCGGGCTGACAGAGCCGTCGATCAGGACCAGCTCGATATCCTGAGCCTTCAGCTGCGCATTGATTTCCTCTATCTTTCCGGATCCAAACAGCTTTCCTGCATGCGCCTTGGGCAGGCGCACGACATCGGAGCCGATCACATCCAGATCGGGCAAAGCCTCGGCCAGCCCCACCGCCTCTGCCAAAGCAGGCTGTGGCGCACGGCGCCGACTGTCTGATTTGATTTCTGGATGCAGAACCCAAGCGCGGGTCCGCTTCCTGTCATGCTCCATCAATTGGAGTCTTCACCCTCATAAAGACTGATCGGCTGGGCCGGCATGATGGTGGAAATCGCATGCTTGTACACAAGCTGAGATTGCCCATCGCGACGCAGCAACACGCAGAAGTTGTCGAACCAGGTAATAACACCCTGCAGTTTAACACCATTGATCAAAAAAATTGTAACCGGAACTTTGGTTTTGCGAACGTGGTTCAGAAACGCGTCCTGAAGATTCTGTCTGTCCGAAGCCATTCTTATTATCTCGCCTTTGTTCTTGTCACGTGTTGCGGCCCAACACGCCCCTTCAGCAGAGTATGGACGCAGATTTCACGGGTTTCCAGCCGAAAAACATCACTTTTATACATGGCTTACGCAGTTTGGCTCAGCTTCGCCAAAGATTGGGCGACAGAAGCGCAATTATCGCCAGTGTTTCCAGACGCCCCAAAACCATCGCAAAACACAGGATCAGTTTAGCCGGCGCCGCCATCAGGCTCAGCTCAATCGGAACATGTCCGGCCGCCTCGATCAGGGGGCCGGTTGTCGACAATCCCGCAACCGCCAGAATCATGGCTTGTTCAAAGGGAATGCCAAAGGCCGACAAGGCAACGCAGATCACGGCAAGCGACAGCGCAAACAGCATGAAGAAGATCCAGGCCACGAAGGCTCCGTTGCTCTGCAGACGCCGATTGCCGCGGCCCTCGCCGCTGACCGACGACGGCAGGACCAAGCGCTCCATCTCGCGCAGGCCATTGAGGTACAGCGCATAGACCCGAAGCAGCTTGACGCCGCCTGCTGTCGTCGCGACCCCACCTCCCATCACCGCCAGCCCCAACAGGATCATCCCCGGCGTTTCCAACCCGGACCATTCCTGCGCACTGAACCAATACGCGCTTTCAAACCCATTCGTCGTCAAGAAGGATGCGACCGTGAACAGCGCCCCCCAGAAGGACGCAAAAGCCATTGCGATATCGTTCGATGCGTTGACTTCCAGCGCGGCCACCCAATGGCGCACAAACAACAGAAGCGGCACCCCCAGCACGATCAGTAGACCAGTGCGAAATTCCGGATCCTTGTCCAATCGGCTGTGACCAACCGCCACCGTATCGTTGGAAAACGTGAGGCGCGACAGCGCAAACAGCAGGAACAGGAACATCACCATCTCGCCCGCGAGCCCGGCCTGGGCCGCTCCGATGCCACCGATCGGCGAAATCCCGGATGTCGCCATGATCGACATCGCATGGCAGATACCAACCAGACCGCTTTCGCCACACAAGACCAGCAACACGGCCAGCGCCAGCGTGAGGCCTACATAGACTGGTGCAAGGGCGCGCGTAACCAGGATCAGTTTCCGACGTGGATCCGGGCGATGACTGTCATTCAGACTGGCGTCGCTGCGCCCCGGCTCCGCGCGGGCGGTGACCTCGAACCCACCGAGGGACAGCGGGGCCAGCACCGCAGAAGCAGCGATCCACATGAACAATCCCCCGAGCCAGGCCACCAGGGCCCGCCACAGATGTACCGATTGCGGCAACCGGCCCGGCGCGTCAAACAAATCAGCGCCCGTCGTCGTCAAGGCGCTGACCATGTCGAAATAGGCATTCAGGTAGCTTGTATTCTGCAATGCATCCTGCAGTGGAATGGCCAAGTATAGGGGCAAGAACACAAAGGTCGCGAGCAATGTCATCAACTGCCCGGGCATGCCGTAGCGCGGCACCCTATTGGAGACGGACAGGGCGATAAAGGTCACCAGAGTGAGCCCGACAAACCCCGCATAAAAGAAGCTTTGGGATGTCTGGTGGTCGTCGACCATCACCGCATGCACCGCGGGGATCCACATCGCGACGGCAAAGACTCCCCAGATCAGCAGCAAGAGCGGCAACCGCAATATACCGCGAACCTGTGAGCGGGGGCGGCGGGGCATTCTAGAAATAATCGATCGAGACCTGCATCAGGCGCTCGACCTCCCGCACGTCTGCCGCCATCGCAAACAGGGCGATGGTATCCCCGGCCTCAATTCGCAGCGCGCCACTGGGGCGCATGACCTCGCCATTCTTGCTCACTGCACCGACCAGAACACCCTCGGGAAAATCGATGTCGCGAATGGCCTGCCCCGCCATCGGAGAGGTCGATAGAACCTCTGTCTCGATCACTTCGGCCTCGGCATCGCCAATGGAGTAGACCTGACGAATGCGGCCATAGCGAATATGCCGCAGAATGGAGCTCACGGTGGTCGCGCGCGGGTTGATATGCGCATCAATCCCGAGATGCGGCAGAAGCGGCAACAGGGTCGGATCGTTGATCAATGCAATTGCAAAAGGGCAGCCCTCGGCTTTTGCACGCACGGCTGCCAGCATGTTGGTCTTGTCGTCATCGGTCACAGCCAGCATCGCATCGGCCTTGTCGATCCCGGCTTCGATCATCAGCCCGCGATCCAGACCGTCCCCGTTCAAGACGATGGTGCGCTCCAACGCTTCGGCGGCCCGCTCGGCATTCCTGCGGCTCTTTTCGATCATCTTCGCCCGGGTTCTCCCGGACCGCCCCTCAAGCGCCTTTGCAACCTCCAGACCGACGTTTCCGCCCCCGACAATCACGACTCTCTCCTGGCGTTTTTCTTTCTTTCCAAAGACTTCCATCGTGCGGTTCACGTCATCAGCATGACAGAAGACATATGCGGAATCGCCGACAAACAATTGATCCCCGGGTTCGGGCGCAAACAAGGTGCCTTCGCGGCGGATGCCCACCACAATCGCCCGCAGCGTCGAGAAAAGCTCGGTCAATTGGCGCAGCGGCGTATTCACGACCGGACAATCCTCGTCCACCCGAATCCCAAGTAGCTGAGCCCGGCCATCCATGAACACTTCGGTATCGAATGCGGCCGGTGCGCGCAGGCGCTGCATGGCTGCAGCGGCGACTTCGCGCTCCGGGCTGATGACGACATCAATCGGCAGATGGTCGCGCCGGTAGAGATCAGAATAGATGGCGTTCAGATAGCTTTTTGCCCGCAGCCTCGCAATCTTGCGCTGGATCGAAAAGACGGAATGCGCGACCTGGCAGGTGACCATATTCACCTCGTCAGAATGGGTCGCCGCGATGATCATATCCGCGTCCCGCGCGCCCGCACGATCCAACACATCGGGATATGAAGCAAACCCCGCAATCCCTTGAACATCAAGAGTATCTGTCGCTCGGCGTACGAGATCAGGGTTGTTGTCCACAACCGTGACATCGTTGTGTTCCCCAGACAGATGGCGGGCGATCTGCCAGCCCACCTGCCCGGCACCACAGATAATTACCTTCATCGATCCGCTCTCCGGGCGCTGGAATGCTCCTCTGCATGACAGAAGGCCATGAAGGGGTCAATTCAATTGTCCCGCGCAGCTCCCTGTCGGGACAGCCATGCATCTAGACGGCGGGTTCTTCGCTTTCAACACGTGCAATGCGACTGCCGGCCTTGTTGGATGTGACAACGCCCAGCGATTTCAGCTTCCTGTGCAGCGCGGAACGCTCCATGCCGACGAAAGACGCCGTTCGGCTGATATTGCCGCCGAACCGGTTGATCTGCGTCAGAAGATACTCCCGCTCGAACGCCTCCCGCGCCTCTCGCAGGGGCAAGGTGGCCAGCGCCCCCGAGAGCACGACGCGACCCTCCGTTTCAATCTTTTCTTCTTCCCGTGGCAAATCCTTTGCCTGGATCGCCTCAGAGGTTTCGCCAAGGATCAGAACACGTTCCACGAGGTTCTTGAGCTGGCGAACGTTGCCGGGCCACATCATCGTCTGCAAAAGAGCAACCGCATCATCGCTCAGGCCGCGCAGGGGCAGGCCCTGCGTCGTGTTGAAATATGCGATGAAATGCTCCGCCAAAAGCGGGATATCCTCGCGACGTTCAGACAGGGCCGGCACATTGATCGGCACGACGTTCAGCCGATGGAACAGCTCCTGGCGGAATGTGCCGTTGGCGATTTCCCTCTCGAGGTCCCTGTTGGACGCGGAAATCACCCGCAAATCAACCTTGAGCTTCTCGGTCCCGCCCAAACGGACGAATTGCTGATCCACAAGCACCCGCAGGATCTTGGATTGGGTGCCCGCCGGCATATCCGCCACTTCGTCAAAAAAGACGACGCCTCCGTCGGCCTGCTCCAACAACCCAGGCTCGATACCGCGTTCGCTGCTTTCGCGCCCAAAGAGTACATCCTCCATCCGCTCGGGCTCGATACTTGCGCAGTTCACCGTGATGAACGGCGCCCCGGAGCGGTTTGAATTTGAATGAATATACCGCGCGGCCACCTCTTTGCCGCTGCCGGCCGGACCGGTCAGCATGACCCGGCCATTGGATTTTGTCACCTTGTCCAACTGGCCGATCAGGGTCCTGAACGCAGGCGACACGCCGACCATTTCTGCAACGCCGACTTCCTTGCGGCGGAGGTCCATATTCTCGCGTCGCAGCCGCGAAGTTTCCATGGCGCGACGGATCACCACCATCAGCTGATCGATATTGAATGGCTTCTCGATGAAATCATAGGCGCCCTGTTTGATGGCAGCCACGGCGATTTCAATGTTCCCATGCCCCGAGATGATGACGACGGGCACTTCAGGATAGTCCTGCTTGACCGTTTTCAGAATATCGATCCCATCCATCTGGCTGTCCTTCAACCAAATATCGAGGATCAGAAGCGCAGGTTGCGCCTCTTCGAGCGCGGCAATGCAATCATCGGAATTTGCAGCCTTGCGTGTCGCATAGCCCTCGTCTTCCAGAATATCCGAAACCAGTTCCCGAATATCACGCTCATCGTCAACGATCAGAATATCACTCATGTCAGCCCTGCTACTACGTTTGGATGGTGAACGGCATCGTCCGGCGAAAGGGCCGGCAGGCGAATGACCGCCATGGCGCCCCGGTGGCTCTGCCCCTCGAAAAGGGGGGCGTCTTCCAACGCCAGCGTGCCACCATGCTCTTCTATAATTTTCTTGACGATCGGAAGCCCGAGGCCCGTGCCTTCGTCCCGGGTGGTCACATAGGGTTCGAACAAACGCGCCCTGTCTTCAGGAAGTCCGATCCCATTGTCCGCGATTGTTATCAAATGCCCGGTATCCTCTGACTCCAGCGTGATCCGCACCTCTGGCGCATAGCCCTCCGGTGCCGATTTTTTCTGCAGACTCACAGTGGCTTCTCCTGCGTTCTTGATCAGATTGGTCAACGCTTGCCCGATCATTGTTGCATCCACGTCGACCATGGAAGCCTCTTCCGGCAGCTCGGACTGTATCTTCAGCTCCGGTTGCCCGGCTTGCTGCAACAAAACCGCCTCTTGCACCAATTTTCCCAGATCCTCCTCGCGACACACCGGCTCCGGCATCCGCGCGAATTTTGAAAACTCATCAACAATCCGTCGCAAGTCATTGGTCTGCCTCACAATGACATCCGTCATCGATTGCAGCTGATCGCTTTGTTCGCCGCTGAGTTTCGGGGCGAACTTGCGTTTGATCCGCTCGGCACTGAGCTGGATCGGCGTGAGCGGGTTCTTGATTTCATGCGCAATCCGGCGCGCCACATCCCCCCAGGCCGCCATTCTCTGCGCGCTCACAAGATCGGTGACGTCATCGAATGCGATCACATACCCCTCAAGCCGCCCCTCATCGGATCGACGCGGAGACATACGAACCAGCAGGTTTTCCAGACGCCCCTGGCGCGTGACCTTGATTTCACCCTGGGCCACCTGAGAGCCGCCTTCGACCATTTCCGTAAAAAGCGGACCGAACTCCGGAACAACCACAGCCAATGCCAGTGATTGCTGATCCTCCCGCCAGTCCAGGAGGCGCTTGGCAGATTTGTTCACAAAGGTAATCGCCCCATCGGCATTCACGCCAACCACCCCGGACGTGACAGACGACAGCACCGAGTCAAACAACCGTCGCCGATGTTCGATCTGCCGCGTATTTTCCAGAAGCGCGTCACGCTGAACCTGAAGTTGCTTTGTCATCTGGTTGAAATATCGACCTAATTGGGCAATTTCATCGTCGCCACGCTCTTCCGTGACCTGCACGTTCAAGTTGCCTGTGCCGACCCTCTGCGCGGCGACCATCAAACGCCCCACGGGACGCGACAGCCGCTCTGCAAACCACATGCCCAGCCACATCGCGGCAAGGATCAGGATTACCGCAAAGCCGAGATAGAGCAGTCCGAATTCGAACAGCATCCGACCTCTTTCATTCTCGAGTTGCTGATACAGATGCGCCGTTTCCTGGGTGTCGTCGAGCAGGTTCAGCAGCTCTCCGTCCACGTCCCGGCTCACGTATAGATAACGGTCGACAAAGGCGGCCAACTTCACCAATGCCCGAAATTCGCTGTTATCCCAGTCCTGTATGACGACGAGCCCATCTTCTTCGGCATGGTTGATGTCCTCTCGGGAGGGCATTTCGAAATCGAATTCGTAGGACCGCTCGCCCCGTGTCAGGATCTTGCCCAACCCGTCGATGACATAGGCTTCCTGCAGTCCGCGTTGGATCCCCAATTGTCCCTGCGAGAGGAATTGCCGTAAGTCGGCGTCGCTCATAAAGAAATTCGCAGTGCGGCTGCGGTCCAGGAACCGCGCCAATCTCACGGCATCCTGTTCGAGATCCTGACGCTGCTGTCGCTGGTAGGCTTCGGCCGCTTTGACCGAATTCCCGATTGCATCCCTGACACGCTCGGAAAACCAGCCTTCGAGGCCCACATTCACCGTCAAAACTGCAAAGACGGCGACCGTAACCGTCGGAACAAGCGCAAGAAACGCAAAGGCTCCGATGAGCCTGAGGTGCAGGCGGGATCCCGCCGATTTCTTGCGGCGGGCCGCGACCAGCCGTCCGATCTGGCTGAGAACCATCGCCGTGACCGTTAACACGTAGACAAGATCAGCCAGCAGAATCAATCGCAATGCAGGCGAGCTTGCCCCCTGACCGAAGGGGCCGATTACCAGGAATGTCACCAAGGCCATGGCCGGACCGAGGATCACCAGCCCAAAGGTGGTGATGTTCCGCGCTCGGCGTGTTTTTCGCCAACTATCCAAGGCGATAAGCCATGGATAGGCCAAGCGGATGTGTGACATCTGCGCCACTGACTGCCCCCAGTTGATGTTGCGCGTTCTGCGCTCACCACATGATTTCGCGGTCTCCCATGCGCCGGTCGGCGAACGGGTCACGCTTCTGTGGCGATATTACATCAGTTTGCGGCGGCGTGTCACCTCAATATCGAGGTCGGTGATTTTCTTGCGCAACGTATTGCGGTTGATGCCAAGCAGATCGGCACATTTTGCCTGATTTCCACCGGTCGCCGCGAGTGCGATTTCGATCAGCGGTGTCTCCACCTCTTTCAGAAGTCGCGTATAAAGCCCCGGCGGTGGCAACATGTCACCGTGCAGATCAAAGTAGCGCTGCAAATGACGGGCAACCGCGTCGGATAGCTTTTCATTGCTCGCACCGCCCCCCATCACGGGTTCGACACCGGTGGTCTGTGGTCCCAGAGCGGCCGCGACCTCGGTTTTTCCGATTTCCTCACTACGCGCTGTAAGGGCAAGCCTTTTAACGATATTCTCAAGTTGCCGCACATTTCCGGGCCAGGCATAGTGACGCAGGATTTCCCGGGCATCCTCGCTCAGCATGCGTCTTGCGGCCCCGTCGCTTTCAGCGCGCGCCAGGAAATGCTCGCTCAACAAGGCGATATCTTCCACGCGCTCACGAAGGGCCGGAACCGCCAATTCTGTTCCACAAATCCGGTAATACAGATCCTGACGCAGAGCGCCTGCTTCCATCTGCTTGGTCAGATTTTGCTGGCTGGTCGTGGCGATAAACCGCGGGGCGTGGTCGCCGGGCGCATCCATCATCCGAACCAATCGCGCCTGGGCTTCATCCGGCAAATCAACGATCTCGTCGATCAGCAGGGTTCCCCCCTTCACCTGCCCCAAAAGTCTGGCCGGGCCTTCAAGCTCGATCAGATCTGAGGCTTCGGCCACCACAAAGGGCAATGTCCGGCGGTCAGAGAAATCGTGAATTGCACGAGCAATCAATGACTTGCCCGTGCCGCTTTCACCAGTGACCAACAGGGGCATATCCGTGTTCATCACGCGGGCAATCAACCGGTACAGCGATTGCATGACCTCCGTGCGCCCCACCAGCGGCAACTCGTCCGGGCGCTCCTCCACCGTCTCGATCCGTCCAGCCGCCTGAGCCGTACGCTTTTCCGACAATGCCTTTGCCGTCCGTTTCATCAACTCCGGCAGATCAAAAGGTTTGGGCAGATAGTCATAGGCGTCCGCTTCTGCGGCCTTGATAGCGGTCATGATCGTATTTTGTGCGGAAATCACGATTACCGGCAAGCCTGGCCGATCCTGCGCGATCTTCGGCAGCATCTCCAACCCGTTCCCGTCCGGCATCATGACATCCGAAATCACAACGTCTCCTTTTCCTTCGCTGACCCAGCGCATCAACGTCGTCAGGGAAGAGGTTGCATGCACCTTGCACCCCGCGCGGGTGAGCGCCTGTGTCAGAACGGTGCGGATCGTGCGGTCGTCGTCAGCAACAAGAACGGTGCCGTCCATGTCATTGTGCTCCTTGAGTTATATGCTCGCGCGGAACACGCGAGAGAGACAGTCGGAATACAGTATTGCCCGGTTCGGATTGAACCGAAATCCAGCCGTCATGGTCAGCGATGATCTTGCTGACCAGAGCGAGCCCCAAGCCAGTGCCATTTTCGCGACCAGAGACAAATGGTTCGAAAATATCTTCGCGGATATGCGCGGGAAGCCCCGGTCCGTCATCGATAATCTCGATCTGAAGAGGCAACAGCTTGCCCTGCCCATCACTGCGTCGCAGGCGAAAGGAATGCTCGTAGAAGGTCCGGATGGTGATGGTTCCTTGCCTTTTTCCAGATGCTTCTGAGGCGTTCTTCAACAGGTTCAATACCACCTGCAGCAGCTGATCGGGATCCCCCCATGCGAGAGGCAAGGAGGGGTCGTACTTTTCAATTATCTTCATATGCGCGCCAAAGCCCAGCAACGCCGAGCGGCGCGCACGGTCCAGCACATCATGCAGGTTCACGGGCCGAAAATCAGGCTCGGACAGGTTTCCGAACTGCTCCACCTGCTCCAGCAGTTTAACGATCCGGCGGCTCTCGCTGACAATAAGATCCGTCAGTTCAAGGTCATCCTGGCTCAGGTTCATGCTGACCAGCTGTGCTGCGCCGGTGATCCCGGCCAATGGGTTCTTGATTTCATGCGCGAGCATTTCAGCCATGCCAATGGCCGATTGCGCCGCCGATTTGGCGGATTGGTTTTGCGTCATCCGTCCGGCCAGTTCGCGCGGGGACAACATCAGCAACATATAACCCTCGTGACCATGCAGCGGAGCGATCTGCACCGCACATTGCAACGGCGCCCTGCTTCTTGCGCCGACATCCACGTCATTCACGAACAAGGGTGTGCCTTGATCACGCGCCTTGTCGAAGGCGACCTCGATGGCTGCCTCAATCGCGACCTTCTGCCAGATCGGCCAGCCGACCAGCGCCTTTCTCGACGCATTGATAAAGCCTTCGGCGGCGGAGTTGACGTCCGAGATCCGATTGTCCGGATCCACCAGAAACGCAGGCACCGGCAGCGACGCCCAGATTGCACAATCAGTCGTATGTGGAACAGCCGAAGGGCTCATGCTGCGGTCTCCTGCTGCGCGCAGCAGTTCAAGGCATCGTCCAGACGGATCAACACGGCCTCTGCACTGCCTGCGGTCAAAATCTCGCGCCTGAGCGCTGCCGGAGTTCCCGCATCATCCATATACCAGCCGAGGTGCTTTCGCGCGACGCGGGCGCCCAGATCCGGTCCATAGAAACGCAGGATCGCCTCATAATGGATTGAAACCATTGCAACAAGATCAGATCCCTTGGGGATAACAGGAGCCGCCTTGCCCCAAATTGCATGGGCAATCTCTGCAAGCACCCAAGGCCGACCCTGGGCTCCGCGCCCAATCATAACCCCATCGGCGCCAGATTGCGCCAGCGCTTTGCGCGCGTCTGCCACGTCTTTGATGTCCCCATTGGCCAGCAACGGCACAGAAATCGCATCCCGGATATCGGCGATCGCGGCCCAATCCGCCTGCCCTTTGTAGAACTGACAGCGCGTGCGCCCGTGGATGGTGACCATCTGTACGCCGGCATCCTGCGCCCGGCGCGCCACATCTGCCGCATTCAAATTTGTCTCATCCCAGCCGAGGCGGGTCTTCAACGTCACCGGCACATCCACCGCCTGCACGACGGCCTCGATCAGCGATATCGCATGGTCCGGCGCCTTCAACAGAGCCGACCCGGAATAGCCATTGGTCACCTTTTTCGCCGGGCAGCCCATGTTGATGTCAATCATGCAGGCGCCGCGGTCCGCGACTTGCCGGGCGGCCTCTGCCATCCAATAGGCCTCACGCCCCGCCAGTTGGACGGCCGTATTCTCAACGTCGGCGCTCAGCTCCGCACGCTCGCGCACGCCGGGTTTGGCCTGCACCATTTCCTGGCTTGCCACCATTTCGCTGACCACCAGACCGGCCCCGAACGACCTGACCAGGTCGCGGAAAGGCCGATCCGTGATACCGGCCATGGGAGCCAGCGCAATCGGAGGGTCAAGATGTGTGGGTCCAACAGAAAAGGACAATTGCTTAATCCTTGTGCACATGATTGTTTATTAGCTTGAAACGTTCCTATGCTCCATTCCAACGCGCCATTCCAGCCCACTCATCCGGCATGAATGCCTATTTTTTGGTCACTTTACTCGCGGGCGTTGCCAGTTTATCCGCCGCACCGTAGACACGCCGCAAGTTTACACACGCACAGGACGCTCATCTGACATGACCACTGCCGTTTTGATTGTTGCCGCAGGCAAAGGCACGCGCGCAGGAGGCGGGGTTGCAAAACAATGGCGCAGTCTGGCGGGCAAGCCGGTCATTGATTGGACCATCGCCGCCTTCCGGCGCGCCGGGTTGAACCATATCATGGTGGTCCGCGACTCGGAGGATAGTGCCGCGCTCGATGCGCTGCACGCGCATCCGGATGTGCAGCAGACAGATGGCGGCCGGGATCGCGCTTCTTCGGTGTTGAACGGACTGTTGGCCTTGCAGAATGAGGGCGTGCAACATGTGCTGATCCATGACGCCGCCCGCCCCTGCGTGAGTTCGTCGGTCATTTGCGGCGTTCTTGACGCGCTCGAGACAAACCGCGCCGCCGCACCGGGGCTGGCAGTGACCGACGCGCTCTGGGTGGGCGATGACCAAATGGTCGTTGGCACTCAGGATCGCAGCGCTCTTTTCGCCGCCCAGACACCGCAGGCGTTTCATTTTGACGCAATCCTGTCGGCACATCTTGCGCTTGAGGGCGAGGCAGCCGACGATGTGGAGGTCGCACGCAAGGCAGGCCTGCCCGTTTGCATCACTCCTGGCGACAGCAACAACATCAAGATCACCCGGCCCGAGGATTTCACCCGCGCCGAGACCATATTGAGGAGCTCCATGGATATCAGATTGGGCAATGGCTACGACGTGCACAGATTCGGCCCCGGAGACCATGTCACCCTCTGCGGCATTTCCGTCCCCCATGATCGTGGCCTGCAAGGGCATTCCGACGCCGATGTCGGCCTGCATGCGGTGACAGATGCTCTCTATGGCGCATTGGCCGAAGGCGATATCGGCCGCCACTTCCCCCCAAGTGACCCACAGTGGAAAGGTGCGGCCTCGGACATCTTCCTGCGACATGCTGTCGAATTGGCCTCCTCGAGAGGCTTCAGCATCAGCAATATCGACTGCACATTGGTCTGCGAGCATCCCAAGATCGGCCCCCATGCGGAGGCCATGCGCACCCGAATGGCAGAGATCACCCAGATCGGGCGAGATCGGATTTCCGTCAAGGCCACCACGTCGGAACGCCTCGGGTTCACCGGGCGTGGTGAAGGGATTGCGGCACTCGCCACTGCAACTCTGGTGCAGCTATGACGGTTGCAAAACTCCTCGGAACCTGTTGCGGAATAGGCTATTTCCGCCCTGCCCCCGGCACCTGGGGATCCCTGGCGGCGCTGCCCGTCACATTGGGATTGCACCTTCTGGGCGGGTTTCCCTTGTTGGCCATCGTCACGGTAGCGGCCACCATCATCGGCTATTGGGCCGCCACCGAGATGACCCGCGGACAAGAGGACCTCGACCCGTCAGAGTTCGTGCTGGACGAACTGGCCGGCCAAATGCTGGCGCTATGGGCCATTTCGCTCCCCGCCTGGCTACATGGGCTTGATATCACGGCCCTCTGGCCGGGGTGGGTCGCCGGGTTCTTGCTGTTTCGGCTGTTCGATATCTGGAAACCCGGCCCGGTCGGCTGCGCAGACCGACAGAAAGGCCCGTTTGGCGTCATGATGGATGACGTGATCGCGGGCGCGATGGCCGCGATTGGCATCGTAGTGCTGGCCGGGGTCGCGCACGGGGTCCTTGGGCTATGACCATCGATGTCGCGGACCTTCTCGACCGCGCCAAAGCGCTCCATGCGACGATTGCCACAGCAGAAAGCTGTACCGGTGGCATGATTGCGGCCGCCCTGACAGATATCCCCGGCTCCTCCGCCGTTGTGGATCGCGGTTTTGTGACCTACTCCAATGCTTCCAAAATGCAGATGCTGGGCGTCCAGGCCGAGACGCTCGAGACCTTTGGCGCCGTCAGCGAGGAAGCCGCCCGGGAAATGGCCGAGGGCGCCCTTGCGCAGGCCGGTGTCAGCCTGGCCGTGTCCGTGACTGGCATCGCAGGCCCCGGAGGCTCGGAGTTCAAACCCGAGGGGCGCGTTTGTTTTGGACTCGCACAGACCGGCACCGAAACACGCACCGAACTGGTAGACTTTGGCCCGATCGGCCGGGATCACGTGCGCATGGCCAGCCGTGATCATGCGCTTGAGATGCTCCGGATGGCCCTAACGCGAATATAGCTCGGCCGCACGGCGTTCAAAGGCGCGCACGATCCTCTGCATCGCCTCGTTGAAGACAACACCAATAATGCCCTGCAACACCGCGTTCTTAAACTCAAAATCGACAAAGAAGGACGCATCGCAGCCGCCGTCTTCCCGATCGGCAAAAGCCCAGTTTGACTTCATATGGCGAAAGGGGCCGTCAAGATATTCGGTATCGATCCTTTTGTCGTCGTGATGCAGCACAACGCGGCTGCCGAAGCGTTCGCGAAAGACCTTGAAGGAGATCACCAGATCGGCTTCCATCACCTCGGAGGCCCCCTGCTGTGTCCGGCTGCGGATACGCGCAGCAGAGCACCAGGGCAGGAATTTGGGGTACGCCGCCACATCCGCCACCAGATCATACATCTGTTGCGCGGTATAAGGCATCTGGCGGGTTTCCGAATGGGTTGGCATATGCGCACACTTCGTCTTCTGTACAGGTGGCGCGTGGTGTCCTATGAACGCGGGCGAATTTCAAGGGGGCAAGGATGTCAGAGCGACCATATGTCATCGATGTGATGATTTCAGCCAAGGCAATCGCCGCGCGAATTGAACAGCTGTGCGGGGAAATAACCAGCGAGTTTGGCGATACCAAGCAGCTGGTCGTCGTCGGTCTGTTACGAGGAAGCTTTGTGTTCATCGCAGACCTCGTACGTGAACTTAATCTGCCGATCGAGGTCGATTTTCTCGAAGCCTCATCCTACGGAGACTCGATGGAAAGCAGTCGAGAGGTTCGTATTCTCAAGGACTTGCGTGGCGCAATTGAAGGCCGGGATGTGTTGGTTGTCGAAGACATCGTCGACACTGGCCACACGCTGAACCATGTCATTTCGCTCTTGAAAAGTCGCAAGCCTGCGCGCCTCAAGGCCATTGCGCTCCTCGACAAACCCTCCCGCCGCGAAGTGGATTTTCGGGCCGATTGGATCGGTTTCGAAATTCCGGATGAATTTGTCGTGGGCTACGGCATCGATTTTGCCCAGAGGAATCGCAATCTGCCCTATATTGGCAAAGTGCGGTTCACCTGAGCCCGCCTGACACGACGGGCCAAACACCGCCTATCTGCTGTTGGACGTCATGGCGCGACTGAATGGCCGCGCCATGGCCTTGACCTCATGCCAACCCGAGTTTGGCGTTGCGGGCATCCCGCAGGCGGGCAAAGTCATCGCCCGCATGATAGGATGACCGGGTCAAGGGCGTTGCCGACACCATCAGGAACCCTTTGCCATAGGCCGATTTTTCATAGGTCGCAAATTCCTCCGGCGTCACGAACCGGTCCACCGCATGGTGTTTAGGAGTAGGCTGCAAGTACTGACCAATAGTCAGGAAATCGACATCAGCAGCGCGCATGTCGTCCATGACCTGTTTCACTTGCATGGCCTCTTCTCCGAGACCGACCATGATCCCCGACTTGGTAAAGATACTTGGATCGAGCTCCTTCACCCGCTGTAGGAGACGGAGCGAATGGAAATAGCGCGCGCCTGCCCGCACTTCGGGATAGAGACCCGGCACCGTTTCAAGGTTGTGGTTAAAGACATCCGGCTTCGCCTCGACCACGGTTTCCAGCGCCGACGCATCACAGCGCAAAAAATCCGGCGTCAGGATCTCGATCGTGGTTGCGGGCGACCGGTGGCGCACCGCGCGGATGGTCTGAGCAAAGTGAGAGGCGCCCCCGTCTTCGACATCGTCGCGGTCCACCGACGTAATGACGACGTGGTTCAGCCCCAGCTTGGCAACGGCATGCGCAACACGACCGGGTTCAAAGGCATCCAGCGCCTCGGGCGGCTTTCCCGTTGCAATATTGCAGAACGAACAAGCGCGCGTACAGGTGTCCCCCATGATCATCATGGTGGCATGGCCCTGGCTCCAGCATTCACCGACATTTGGACAGCCAGCTTCTTCGCAGACTGTCACGAGGTTGTTCTCACGCATGATCTTGTGAGTCTCTGCGTAGCCCTTGCCACCTGGCGCCTTCACGCGGATCCAGCTTGGCTTTTTAGGCTGAGCGTTGTCGGGACGGTGCGCTTTTTCGGGGTGGCGCTGCTCGGGGATCTTCAGATCTCGCACAGGGTCTTCCTTGTGACTACGTCGGTTGCTGCAGCGTAACATATCAGCCCGCAATGGCCACGGCCAGTGCTGCATGCCTGCTTTGTTCTCGACGCAATCTACGACCTCTCCATTCCCAGGTCGTTAACGTCAAACCCGGGCGGAAGGAGGCAAAAGAACTTAAATTTCGAGGGGGCTCAATTCCTGTTTCCTGCGGCAAATGGTAGAAACTCAATTCCCGTCCAAAGGAAAATACACGATGACAAATCATAATTCGCCAATACAGAAATACTCAAGGTGAGCCGATATCAGCAAATGGCACAAAAAGAGAACCTGCAAACATATCGCAAATCAAACCACGCCCATTCCCATTTCGTTCTCCATTTATTCCGCGCCGCATTCCGCTCTGCTCCATATTTCAATATTCAAAACTCATACGCGCCCTCGCAAGAAACACCCCCCGCTCAGAATGGTCAAATGAAAACCTACCCGATCATCTGGCTTTGCGGCGGGAGTGATTGATAATATTGGTGCAATTGCTCCAGCGCTATTCGCAACACAATCTTGCCGGACCGCGCCGACCATCCCAGCTCTCGCTCTGCCGCCTCCAGCCCCTCAAGATGGCAACAACACCGCAGCGCGATATCGCTCAGACCGGGGCCAAGCGCGCATAGGGCATCTGCCGAACGCTGAAACGCCTGTCGGGCCGGTGTGTCATAATCCCGCGGCTGAGGGCGACAGCCGCCATCGGCAAAGACGGCATGCCCCCTGGCAACGTGCTGACCGATTTGCGCCAACTCAAAATCCTCGCGCAACCTCTCTCCTGCACGCAACATTTCCGCCGTCAGGAAGGGATTCCCGTCCCGGTCAGAGAGCCTTGCCAGCGTTTGGATCGGTGTCTCCTGCTGACCGTAGCGAGCTCTCTTCTGGACCAGCTCGTCGCCTTCAGAAGCGCCCGCAAGAACCGCGGCAATGCCCGACTGGGTGGGGGTTTCTGCCCGAATACGCTTCTTGTTTTCCGCCGCTGCCATCATGGCTGCAAGGGCGCTGCGCCCCTCTTTGGAAATGCGGTAGCGATAGACTTGCCCGGACGCAAAGCAGCTGATCCAATCCAGCAGAGCCAGTATCTCCGCCAGACCACGGTCGACCACCGTCTTGTGAATATCCTCGTGCACCCCCCGCACGATGATGACTTTCGGCATGTCCCGCCCCGCAACAAGGACCGCACCGGAATGCGTTAGCATGGTTAAACAACGCGCTGCATCACCCTCGGAAAAAAGAGTTTTATCAGGACTCGATCTGGCGCACTTTCCATCTTCGTAGAACACATCCGAAAGCCGCGTGAGCGCTCCGTCCACAAGTGGATCCTCCCGGAGCTGCTCCAGACGACGGACTTGCCTCAGGACGGTCGAGGCATGACACTCCGCGTTCCGAGACAGCTCCCGGATCGAGACTTGTGCGATTGTATGTTCCAGATATCGAAATACTTCATCCGACACCCAAGCTGGCAGACTTGTTTGTGTGACACTGCTCATCACTGACCCCCAATTTTGCTCAAGAGGCACTTTGACGAAAGAACGACAGAGCCGAATTCCCTTTCCCGTCTCGCGCACTCTTTTGAACGATTGAATTTTTGACAGCTCTGAAAGCATGCCATCTATTCTCAAATCGATTGAGAATACACCGTTCGCCAACTTGCGAATGTCTGCAACACCCGGAAGGGTTGACTATTATCCGGCCTGTCACTCACAGATTAATGGGGAAATCCATGCAGGACTTGACCAGCCGTTTATTTACACTTGCTCGCCCCCGCCTGCTATCCCGCGCGGCGCGGATTGGCGCGGATGACTACTCCCGGTCCCGCGACCTGAAGCGCCTCTTGGGGGCAGCTATCCCAAATCGGCAAAGCTTGCTCCTGATCCGCCTTCTGGACCTCGAAGCCGAGCAGGACGCCGCGCGCCGCAACAGCAGCCCCGGTTCTCCCTGACACGCCATGTGGAGATTCTGATCGCCATCGCCGCGGAAAGCCGCGTCTATCTGGCATCGCGAACACCAGGTGAACCCTCTGCCGAACCCTCTGCCAAACCCCGGCCGATCCACCTGTATAAACCGGTTCAATCATCTGAAATACAATGAAAAACGGCGCCGAATACGGCGCCGTTAAAGTCTTCTTTGGATCAGTGTTCCCTACATGAAAGCGTCGGGCATCGAGGCTTTCTTCTCGGCCACAAAGGCCAGCAATGCTTCGCGAGTCGCGGGGTCCATTTCCGGCTGCTTGTAGGTCGCCATCAGACGATCCACACGGGCCGATGCCAATTTATAGGTGTCGCGCGCGCCTTCTTCTTCCCAGGTCTCGAACGGCTTGTAGTCGAGAAGGTCGGATTTCCAGAATGCGGTCTTGAAGTTCGCCTGCGTATGCGCACAGCCAAGGTAGTGACCACCCGGCCCGACCTCGCGGATCGCGTCCATCGCCTGGCCCGTTTCATCCACGGTGATTCCCTTGGCCAGACCATGCAACGCGCCGAGCTGGTCAGCATCCATCACGAATTTTTCAAAATCCGCGACCAATCCGCCCTCAAGCCAGCCGCAGGAATGCAACATGAAGTTGACCCCAGACATCAGGCCCATGTTCAGCGAGTTCGCGGTTTCATAGGCCGCTTGGGCGTCGGGCAGCTTTGACCCGCAGAAGGACCCGGCCGAGCGGAACGGCAGCTTCAGACGGCGCGCCAGCTGCCCGGCCCCATAGGTCACCAGGGAGGCCTCGGGCGTTCCAAATGTCGGCGCACCGGAATTCATGTCGATCGAAGAGACAAATGCACCGAAAATGACCGGTGCGCCGGCCCGGATCAACTGGCTGTAGGCAACGCCGGCCAGGACTTCGGCGAGGACCTGAGTCAGGGTGCCCGCAACGGACACGGGCGCCATGGCGCCACCGACAATAAAGGGCGAAATGATGCAGGCCTGATTGTTGCGCGCATAGACTTCCAGCGAGCCCATCATCACATCATCAAAGGTCAACGGCGAGTTGATGTTGATGAGCGAGGTCATCACCGTGTTGTCCTGCACGAAGTCCTTGCCGAACAACACGCCGCACATATCGACGGAATCCTGCGCCCGGCTGGGTTCTGTCACGGAGCCCATGAAGGGTTTGTCCGAGAGCTCCATATGCGCCATCAACATGTCCAGATGGCGTTTGTTCACCGGCACGTCGGTCGGCTCGCAGACTGTGCCGCCGGAATGGTGCAGCCATTTGGACATATAGCCGAGTTTCACGAATTTCTGAAAGTCCTCAAGCGTGGCATAGCGGCGCCCCCCATTTGCATCGCGCACGAAGGGCGGCCCGTAAACTGGCGCGAGAACGAGATTTTTCCCACCGATGACCACAGATTTCTCCGGGTTTCGAGCATGCTGGGTGAATTGACTTGGCGCGGTCTCACACAGCGTGCGGGCAAGACCGCGGGGAATGCGGACCCGTTCGCCCTGCACATCCGCTCCCGCGTCGCGCCAACGCTGCAACGCAACGGGGTTATCCACGAAATTGACGCCGACCTCCTCGAGAATGATCTCGGCGTTGGCCTCGATGACCTGAAGCGCTTCTTCGTTCAGCACCTCGAAATTCGGGATATTGCGCTCGATGTATCGGGCGGTTTCGATATGGACGCTCGTCCGTTCTGCACGACGGGCGGCGCCTCCGCCACCCCGACTACGGCGACGCGGTGCTGCATCTGTCATTGTTGTTCCTCACGACAGTATGAAATTCTGTGCAGTCTGATTATCCGAGCGCGCCCCGTCGACGCCGAAGGATAACGGCTATTCTCGCATAAATGCGACATCCTGCGGTGGAATTTACGCCGGAGCTGCCCGTTTGGAGGCCCTGTCGGGAGGCTGCGTCGCCCGGACCCGCCGAAGGGGTGGGAAAACACCGCGCCGTCATGCCGTGGCCCCTTGCCAGATGAGACGGCAGACCCTAAGAGCCAAGCATGATAGAGACAGCCCATGACCGCCTTCTAATTATAGACTTCGGCAGCCAGGTGACGCAGCTTATTGCGCGCCGCCTGCGTGAGTTGAACGTCTATTGTGAAATCCACCCCTATCAGAACGTCACGATGGACTTCGTGCGCGATTTTGCGCCCAAGGCCGTGATTTTCTCGGGAGGCCCCGACAGTGTCACACGGGACGGATCGCCGCGCGCCCCGCAGGACATATTCGACTATGGCGTGCCGATCCTCGGCATTTGCTACGGCCAGCAGGTGATGATGCAACAGCTGGGTGGCACGGTGCAATCCGGCCACGGCACTGCGGAATTCGGACGCGCCCATGTGACGCCAAGCGCCGATCGGATTGACCTTCTCAATGGCTGGTTCCTGGAAAACAAGGAACAGGTCTGGATGAGCCACGGCGACCATGTCTCTGAAATCGCGCCTGGTTTCAAGGTTTATGGTACATCCCCCAACGCCCCGTTTGCAATCACCGCCGATCTCGACCGGCAGTTTTATGCGGTGCAATTCCACCCCGAGGTTCACCACACGCCCAACGGCAAGACGCTCTATGAGAACTTTGTGAAACTCGCAGGTTTTGCCGGTGACTGGACAATGGGCGCCTACCGCGAGCAGATGGTCGACAAGATCCGCGACGAGGTTGGCGACAAGAAGGTGATCTGTGCTCTGTCCGGAGGCGTCGACAGTTCGGTCGCCGCGGCGCTGATCCACGAGGCGATTGGCGACCAGCTGACCTGCGTTTTCGTAGACCACGGCCTGCTGCGCAAGAATGAGGCGCAGGAAGTCGTTGGCATGTTCCGCGACAACATGAACCTGCAGGTCATCCACGCCGATGAAACGGAACTCTTCCTCGGGGAGCTCGAAGGCCAGTCGGATCCCGAGACCAAGCGCAAGATCATTGGCCGCCTCTTTATCGACGTCTTCCAGAAATATGCCGATCAAATCGACGGAGCAGAGTTCCTTGCCCAGGGGACGCTATATCCCGATGTGATTGAATCCGTGTCGTTTTCCGGCGGCCCCTCGGTCACGATCAAATCCCACCACAACGTCGGTGGCCTGCCCGAGAAGATGGGACTGAAGCTGGTCGAACCTCTGCGCGAGCTGTTCAAGGACGAAGTCCGCGCGCTCGGGCGTGAACTCGGGCTTCCGGACAGTTTTATCGGCCGCCACCCCTTCCCGGGTCCGGGTCTTGCCATTCGCTGTCCGGGCGAGATTACCCGGGCCAAGCTCGATATCCTGCGCGAAGCCGACGCGATCTTCATCGACCAGATTCGCAAGCATGGGCTCTATGACGATATCTGGCAGGCCTTCGTGGCGATCCTGCCCGTCCGCACCGTTGGCGTGATGGGGGATGGCCGGACCTATGACTATGCCTGCGCGCTGCGGGCGGTGACCTCTGTCGACGGGATGACGGCTGACTACTACCCGTTCAGTCACGAATTTCTCGGTGAGACGGCCACCCGGATCATCAATGAGGTCAAGGGCATCAACCGCTGTACCTACGACATTACCTCCAAACCTCCGGGAACAATCGAGTGGGAGTAAGCTCCGGCTCGCAACGTTGAGGAAAACCTCCGGTCGCCAACCATCGGCCGGAGGTTTTTGCATGAAGATCACCCAACAAATTTCTGCCAAACAACAACAATATTTCCCGCTCCGCCCAATCCATATGCAGCCATATGCGCCAGGGGCTTGACCTCAACGTCATTTGACGACTTTCTGCAGGCATCTTGACCCAAGGACATTTCATGCAGGACAGCCAAACCCAAACCGCCCGGGCGGCCGTCTGGATGATCGGAGCGATCCTGTCGTTTTCAGCCATGGCCGTGGCGGGCCGCGAGGCCAGCCTGTCGCTCGATACATTTGAAATCATGATGTACCGCAGCTGTGTTGGCGTGGTGGTGGTATCGGCAATGATCACCGCGCTCGGTCGCTGGACCTCAGTCGCCACTGCGCGCCTGTCGCAACACGGGCTGCGCAACGCCGTACACTTTGCCGGCCAGAATCTGTGGTTCTACGCAGTTTCGGTTCTGCCATTGGCACAGGTCTTTGCGCTGGAGTTCACCTCCCCCATCTGGGTCATACTGCTGGCCCCCGTGCTGCTGGGCGAAAAACTCACTCGAATGCGCGGGCTCGCTGTGTTGTTGGGCTTCATCGGCATCCTGATCGTCGCACGTCCGAGCCCCGCGACCTTCAACATCGGCCTGGCCTGTGCGGCCGCATCTGCCGTGTTCTTTGCGCTCACCAGTATCGCCACCAAACGCCTGACCCGGCATGAGACGATCTGGTCCATCATGTTCTGGCTGACGGCTCTTCAGTTGCTGTTCGGGCTGATCTTTGCCGGGTGGGATCTGGATATCGCCCTTCCGGATGCGCAAAATCTGCCGCTGCTGCTGATCATCGGCTGCGCCGGGCTCAGCGCGCATTTTTGCATCACCAACGCCCTGTCTCTGGCCCCGGCGGCGGTGGTCATTCCGATCGATTTCGCCCGCCTTCCCTTTATCGCTTTGCTGGGATGGCTGATCTACAACGAGCCCGTCGAAATCTGGCTGTTCGTCGGCGCAGCCCTCATCCTGGCCGGAAACCTCATCAATATTGTATCATCCCGGCAACAGTAGGCGAAACGCGACGCAAGGGAATTCGAAGCTGCCGTTCCGTCAACATTGCCTGCGGCGTCACATTTTTTTTACTCTCGCCGCGATTGTGGTGCGAAACATTCTTTCGCGACACACCTGAGGGAGGAAACTTATGAAATATGTTATCGCCGCATCTGTTGCGACGACCCTGATGGCATCAAGCGCCATTGCGGCCGGACTTGACCGGACCGGACAGCCAATCGGCATCATCTTTGAAGAGGGGACCTACGCAGAGTTCTCTTTTGCCACGACCTCTCCGGAGATCAGCGGCAATGACGTGTCAGCCTTCAACCCGTTGCAATCCGCCAGCGGCGATGTTGGCAACCGTTTCAACTCTCTGGCGGGCGGGTTCAAGACCGACCTCAACGACCGGCTCGCGCTGGCAGTCATCTTCGACCAGCCCTGGGGCGTCGATGTCAGCTATCCGGCCACTGGCGGCTCCGCGCTGCTGAACGGCACCGCAGCGGATGCATCCTCCAATGCGATCACCACCTTGCTGCGCTACAAGCTCACTGACCGGTTCAGCCTGCATGGCGGCCTGCGCTATCAGGAAATCAAAGGCGATGTGACCCTTTCGGGCGCCGCCTATGGGGCTCTGTCTGGCTATAATGTCAACGTCGCCAATGAGGGCGGTTTTGGTTTTGTGGCAGGCGGCGCCTATGAGATTCCCGATATCGCGCTGCGCCTGGCGGTCACTTACAGCTCAGAAATCAAACATGATTTCCAGGTTACCGAGAACTTCCCAACGGCTCTTGGTGGCACGACGGCCATGACGGAACACGAGACCAAGACACCGCAGTCGCTCAACATCGACTTCCAGACCGGCATTGCCAAGGACACGCTGCTGTTGGCAGGCGTTCGCTGGGTCGAACACAGCACCACCCGCCTGGATCCCGCGGCCGTGAATGCCGCCCTGCCGGTGCCGGTCGAGCTGATCACACTGGATGACTCGATCACCTATACGCTGGGGGTCGGTCGGCGTCTGAACGACAACTGGTCAGCCTCTCTGGCCTATATCTACGAAGATGTGGATGGCGACGATCTGGTCTCGCCTCTGGCTCCGACCAAAGGCTCGCAAGCCATTCGTCTTGGCGTCCAATATCAAAACGAAAAAGTCAAAGTCACCGCAGGCATGCGCTACACGATGCTCGAGGATGCCTTTGCCGAAACGGGCACGCCGGACACCGCGCGGGCCAGTTTTACAGACAATGACGCGCTCAGCTTTGGTGTGAAAGTCGGTTTCTACTTCTGATCCGCACAGAGTTTGATCTGGCTGGGTGATCTGGTCTGGCCCCGCCGCTTTCGGTGGGGCTTTTCCATGCCGCAGAGACGATTGTACCCGCCCCTGGCGGCCGCTTGAATTGACGGCGCTCATCCGGCTGTCTAGCAAGGGGGCAAAGATCGCGACAAAGGCTTCTGGTATATGCTTTATTCTTCCGCTCAGGCTTGGCGTGACGCGCCGTCGAAACGGGTACTCTTCTTCGGCATGTCCGGGTTGGGCAAGACCTATATCAGCAATATCCTGCGCAGCTCTGGCGACTGGTTTCACTATTCCATCGATTACCGGATCGGCACCCGCTACATGGGCGAATATATTGCCGACAACGCCAAGGCCGAGGCGATGAACGTCCCGTTCCTGCGAAATCTTCTGCTGAACGACTCGATCGACATTACGCCCAATATAACCTTCGAGAACCTCAACGCCGTCGCCGCCTATCTGGGCGTTCCGGGTGATGGGGCCAAAGGCGGCCTGCAGATCGAAGAATACCGGCGGCGGCAGGAACAGTTTCGTCGATCCGAAATCGAAGCCCTTCTGGACACACGCTATTTCATCGAGCGGTCCGAGCGGATCTATGGCTATCCCCATTTCATTTGCGACACCGGTGGGTCGATCTGCGAATGGGTCGACGCCGCCGACCCCGACGATCCGTTGCTGCGGGAGCTGAGCCGCGACACGCTTCTGATCTGGATCAAGGGCACCGAGGCCCATACGCAGGAATTGATCCGCCGCTTTGACCGGGCCCCGAAACCCATGGCCTACCAACCCGAGTTCCTGACCCAGGTCTGGAGCGATTATCTCAGCAATCACAAAGTCCAACCAGAGGATGTTGATCCCCCGGCCTTCCTGCGCTGGACCTATGCGCAGGCGCTGGCACATCGGCAACCGCGATATCAGGAAATGGCGCGCAAATGGGGGGTGACCGTCACGGCTGATCAGATTTCTGCCGTCAAAACGACCTCCGATTTCGAGGAGTTGATTTCATCTACTCTTGAGGCCCAAACCTAACGGCTCTATCTACGGGGATCTTCCAGACCCCAGTGCCACTCAACGAGGACCAGACATGCCCATCAAGATCCCCGCAGACCTGCCCGCCTATTCTGTTCTGTCGAACGAAGGCGTCATGGTCATGTCGCCGGATCATGCGGCACGTCAGGATATTCGCCCGCTGCGAATCGGCCTGTTGAATCTGATGCCGAAAAAGATCCAGACCGAGACCCAGTTTGCCCGGCTGATTGGCGCGACTCCGCTGCAGATCGAACTGTCCCTGATCCGCATGACGGAGCATCAAACCCGAAATACAGCCGCCGAACATATGGAAGAATTCTATCGCCCGTTTCAGGAGATCAAGGATCAGAAGTTCGACGGGCTGATCATCACCGGCGCCCCGATCGAGCATCTTCCCTTTCAGGATGTCACCTATTGGGAGGAGCTGAAGGACGTGTTTGAGTGGACACAGACCAACGTGCATTCCACCTTTGGCGTGTGCTGGGGCGGGATGGCGATGATC
This sequence comes from Alphaproteobacteria bacterium MedPE-SWcel, assembly GCA_001874255.1. Classification (GTDB taxonomy): domain Bacteria; phylum Pseudomonadota; class Alphaproteobacteria; order Rhodobacterales; family Rhodobacteraceae; genus Epibacterium. The sequence goes on along the minus strand of MPDC01000006.1, from coordinate 54,598 downwards.
AACCATTTCCACGGCATCACCAAACACAGCCTCGAGCAGAAGGCCTTTGGGTGTTTTCGGCATCTGAACCTGCAGCCGACCTCGCCCTATTTGCGGGGCTTTTCCGACGATTTTGTGATCCCGGTGTCGCGTTGGACAGAAATGAGCCAGAGCGACATCAATAACGCCCCCGGGCTGACAACACTGCTGGGGAGTTCCGCCGTCGGCCCCTGTCTGGTCGAAGATCCCGGCCACCGGGCGCTCTATATCTTCAACCACTTTGAATACGACAGTGATACGCTGAAACAGGAATATGACCGGGATGTCGAAAGCGGCACCGCAATCAATGTGCCCGCCAACTACTATCCGGACGATGACCCAAGCCGGAAGCCCCTGAACCGGTGGCGCAGCCATGCGCACCTGCTGTATGGGAACTGGCTATCCGAGATCTATCAGACCACGCCATATGACGTAAATCGGATTGGCCTGGAAAGCACCGACCTCAGAGCCTGATCGGTGGCGCGCCCCGTCAGGTCAGAGCGCCCGGCAGTCTGGCCCGTATTTTGGCCCGGAATTTGGCCCGGAATTTGGATGGAACGAGAAAGGACCGATCGAACATGACCCTGCCCTTTGACGGTGCGATCAGCCAATATTTTGATGATGAAGCCCCCAAGGCCATCCGCAAAGCCATCAAAGCTGCGAAAAAGGATGACATCCTGAGCGACAGCTACCCCTATGATACTGTGCTTCCGAAGAAAGACTATTGGGACCAATTCGACGCGCTGCAGATCGAACTGGTCAAGCTGCAGGCCTGGGTCAAATCGTCAGGGCAGCGTGTCGCGATCGTGTTTGAGGGGCGTGACGCTTCAGGAAAAGGCGGCACAATCAAACGCTTTCGCGAAAACCTTAATCCACGGGGGGCCCGGGTCGTTGCCCTCTCGAAGCCGACAGAGACCGAGGCCACGCAGTGGTATTTTCAGCGCTATATCAGCCAGCTGCCCGCCGGTGGAGAAATCGTTTGTTTCGATCGCAGCTGGTACAACCGCGGCGTCGTCGAACCCGTCTTTGGGTTTTGCACCGATCGCCAACGCGAACACTTCTTCTCGCAGGTGGTTGATTTTGAAAGGATGTTGGTCGATGAGGGCATTCATCTCTTCAAGTTCTGGCTGAATGTCGGCCGTGGCGAACAGCTGCGCCGGTTTCTCGCCCGGGAACAGGATCCGTTGAAGCACTGGAAACTCAGCTGGATTGACGTCGAAGGCCTGAAACGGTGGGATGCCTATTCCACCGCCATTCGCGAGACCTTCGACCGCAGCCATAGCGACCACGCGCCCTGGACGGTTGTCCGCTCCGACGACAAGAAACGTGCCCGCCTCGAAGCCATCCGGCATGTTCTGCTGGCCACCGACTACGACAACAAGGATGTCAAAGCGGTTGGAAGAGCTGATCCCTTGATCTGCGGAGGTCCGGACATCTGGGATGCCTAAGAAACGCGGCTATCATCACGGCAACCTTCGTCAAGCGCTGGTCGAAGCCGCCCTGAGCCTGATCGAGGCGAAAGGGCCGACCGGCTTTACCTTGTCCGAAGCCGCGAAACAGGTCGGCGTCACCCCGGCGGCCGTGTACCGCCACTTTGAGGGCCGTGAGGACCTGATCGCAGAGGCCGCGCGGCAGGGTTTTTTGATGTTTGCCGATTTGATGCAGCATGCCTACGACAAGTACCAGCCCTCCGCGCTTGCTGCATTCGAGGCGACGGGGCGTGCCTATCTGGCCTTTGCACGCAAGCACCCCGGTCACTACATCGCCATGTTTGAAAGCGGTATTTCCGCAAACCGGACACCGGACCTCGCGAGTGCGGCGGCCCGGGCGCGCGGCGTTCTGGAGCGCGCGGCCTCTGAGCTTAGCCAACATATTCCGGCAGACAAACGCCCGCCCGCCTCAATGTTTTCGGCGCATATCATGGCAATGAGCCACGGCGTCGTCGAATTATTTGCGCGCAATGCGCCCGGCACCACGGCCCCCTACGCACCGGAAGACCTGCTTGAAAGCGGCATCGGCATCTATCTGCGCGGCCTTGGCCTGATTGACCCGGACAGCTGACTGAGGGAGATTTCTGACCGGCCTCGGAAAATCTGTGCAATAGCAACAGGGCGTGACCGGTCAGGATCCCTCATGCGCCCCCGCTCAATCCGCGATTTTCAGCACGTAAAGCTGATAGAGCGGCGCAGGCACGATCTTCAACTTGCGTGAAAATACATTTGTGAATGCATCAATGGCAAGCTTGGGTGACATGGTGAGATCATCGCCATGCGGCTTGTTTTCCTTCCAGAGGCAGTCGTCGAATGCGATCAGTTTCGGCATCAGATCCGAGGACATGCCCTTCATTTTGTGGACGGAGATATTTTTCCCACTCTCGGTCTGGGCAACGGAGATATTGTGATCAAACCGCTGCTCTACCGCATCCATGTCCACTTTGGCGACCTTGTGAGTGATCCCACCCTCCCAGGTATCGATGCAGAAGAGTTCAAGATCCTCATGCCAATCGTTCTTGCCGATCAGATAGCAGGCCGAAGCTCCCTCATAGGAACCGACTTCCAAAATCTTGCGCGGTTTGATCTGCGGTACCAGGCTATCCCAGTTCTTGATCGCAGCAGCCTGAAACCAGTCATTTGTAAATTCGTAGTTGTGGTTTGAACCGTCCATCGTGCAGCTTCTAGCTCCCTTTAGACCAATTCCCGCCACGACGACCGGTTCCATCTTGAAATCAGCGTAAATGCCTCAAATTTGAAAAATCCGTTTCGCGGATCAGGCGCGCACAAAAAAGGACCGCCACGAGGGCGGTCCTTTTCGGGATTTGCATGCTGTAAAGCTGTCTCTGAGCGATTAACGCTTGGAGAACTGGAAGGAGCGACGCGCTTTGCGGCGGCCGAACTTCTTCCGTTCCACAACGCGGCTGTCGCGCGTCAGGAAACCTGCGGCCTTCAGTGCGCCGCGCAAAGACGGATCATAGAGCTGCAGCGCCTTGGAGATGCCGTGCTTGACCGCACCGGCCTGACCGGAGAGGCCACCGCCTTTGACGGTCGCGAAGACGTCAAACTGGTCTTCGACACCGGCAACCGTGAACGGCTGGCGCAGGATCATCTGCAGCACGGGGCGTGCAAAATAAGCCTTCATTTCCTTGCCGTTGACGACAACCTTGCCGGAACCGGGCTTGATCCAGACGCGGGAGACTGCGTCTTTCCGCTTGCCGGTTGCATAGGAACGGCCCAGCTCGTCACGAACGGGTTCGCGCGGTGCTTCCGGCTCTTCGACTGCGGTTTCGACGCCTGCGACGGCGCCCAGCTCTTCGAGAGTAGTGATCTGATCAGCCATCGTCATTAGCTCCGGGTGTTTTTCTTGTTCATGGATTTGACATCCAGAACTTCGGGGCTCTGGGCTTCATGCGGGTGCTCGGCACTTGCATAGATGCGCAGGTTGGTCATCTGCTGGCGGGACAAGCGGTTTCCCGGCAACATGCGCTTGACGGCCTGAAAGACCACGCGCTCGGGGTGTGCACCCTCGAGGATCTGTTGCTTGGTGCGGGATTTGATTCCGCCCGGGTGGCCAGTGTGCCAGTAGAAGTTTTCTTCACGCTTCTTGCCGGTCATCTGGATCTTGTCAGCATTGACGACGATCACATTGTCGCCCATATCCATGTGCGGTGTGAAGGTGGCTTTATGCTTGCCGCGCAGGCGGGTGGCGATGATCGACGCAAGACGGCCCAGCACCACGCCTTCGGCGTCGATGATGATCCACTTCTTGTCGATATCTGCCGGGGTAGCAGAGTAGGTTTTCATGTCAGGTCAATCCTGTTTGTCGTGACGATGGCGCCGCAGCCGACTCCACCTGAATTCGATGGACGGGGTTTACGGCGCTGTCACACAGCAGTCAACACAGGCAACAAAGATTAAATACTGCAATATCAACAACTTGCAAAATAGGTATCAATATACCCCACAAAATGCCCTTTCAAACGCTGATTTGTTCAGGTGGATTGTCAAGAAGCATGCGCAACCGCACCATGGCGCCCTCGAACCGTGCCAGAGTGACATGGCCATTTACGGCAATCCGCACGGCATTGGGGGCACGGCCGTCGCGCAATGCGAATTCATCTGCCGATCGCAACTGCACACCCTCGGCTTCGGCGGCGCGGGTAAAAGCGCCCGCACGCCAGCCTGACGGCAGTTTCAGCCAAAGGAATGGAACCTGCGCATCCCAGGTCAGCTCAAACGCGCCGAGGGCATTGACGGCCACGCGCACATAACTCGCCATTTCGTCCCGCACTTTTTGGACCAGCGGTTTACTGCGTGGATCCGACAACAGGATCCGCGTCACCTCGGCAAGCGGCTGCGACAGGCCGAAATAGCCATATTCAGCGACCCGGCGCAGATCCGCTGATTTGCCCACAGGCGCAATTGCAAACCCCACCCGCAAGGACGGCGTCAGGGATTTGGATATGGATGTCACATGCCAGCCAAGCTCCGGCGCCAGCGCCCGATAGGTCGGGGCACGCGCCTCGCCCATCCGGTAACAATCGTCTTCGATGATTTGTACCGAATGTCGCCGCAATACCTGCAGAATCGCCTTGCGTCTCTCCAATGGGGTGAAGGTGCCGGTCGGATTGTGCACTTCTGGACTGGTACAAAGCACGGACGCGCCGGAATTCCGGATCGCCGCGTCAAGTGACTCCGGGACGACACCATGTTCATCAATCGCCACGCCCACAACCTTGGCGCGCAGAATTTCCGCCGCCCTGCGAAACCCCGCATAGGACAGATCTTCCACCAGAATGGTTGGAGAATTGTCTTTCAGGATGGCCTGCAACACGGTCATCACCGCATTTTGCCCGCCATGGGTCAACACGATATCGCGCTCCGTCAATGGCCCGAGCGGGGTGTCGGACAGCCAGTCAACAACGGCCTGACGGACGGCCTGATAGGCATCCCGCGTGGGGTAGTTCAAAAGCGATAACCGGTCGCAATCCGCCGATTTTCTGAGAGCCTCCCGAATGAGATTCACCTGCCCCACGTCAACCAGACGCGGGCTGAACAGGCTGACATGATCGGGGTTGGACCGTTCCATCAGATGCAGCTGCCGGGACCAGACGTCGTCCATCACCACAGTTTCGCGCTCCGCGACGAATGTGCCCCGCCCGACCTCAGCCTGCAAAAGCCCCTCATCCGTGAGGATTGTGTAGGCGCGGGCAACCGTGCCTGGCGTGATGCTCAACTGGTAAGCAAGCTCGCGCACAGGTGGTAGCTTGGCGCCCACATTCAATGTACCATTTTCCACCGCAGAACGTATCGTATCTGCGACCCGTTTGTATTTGGGCCCAGGCTTTTCAGCCAAGGATCCCGTCAATGTGGAGGGCCAAATTGTACCCATCACAATCCCCTCTTAGACAAATCAAGTCGGTCTTTGTACGCAATACATGCCAGTACAATTGAATTGCATCAATACAAAATGTGAGACAGACCATGATACAAGTTTCAGAACACTCGTCACACCTTGCCTATCTCAACAACCGCCCGGCCCTGCCGATGGTTGCGGAACTGGCGATTGGCGTAGCTGTTCTGGCGACAAAATGGTCCGTCAGAAAACGGGGGCGCCGCCAGTTGATGCGCCTCGACACGCATCAGTTGCATGACATTGGCCTCTCCCGTGAAGAGGCCATGCGCGAAGGAACTCTTCCGTTCTGGAGACCCTGATTTCCCCCCGAGGTGATCGAGGGACCAGAACCAACTGTCAGGCCGGGGCACGTCCCCGGCCCTTTTTGCCTCGTGTCACCTGGGAATTTCATCAAATTTACCCTTGATCGAATCTCTTTGCTTTTATATTTGCGGCTGACTTTCGGTACCGATCCCAACCCTGAACTCTTATTCGGGGGGGCGCTAAGGACCGTCTGGATTGTCATCTACTGGAACGAAGGGGAGTGTCATGACAGACGCCAACCTCTTCCAACTGGGGATCGGTCTGGAAACAGGCGCCCAAGAGGAAGATACCAACCGCGGTCAAACCACCGCGACGATTGAGACATTGGTGGACGGGGATCGTGAAGATCACTTCATCCGCAGGGACGGCAAGGTGTTTGCCGGCACCCATCTGATCATCGAAGTCATGAAAGGCACCGGGCTGGATTGTCAGACCCGGATCGAGGATGCCTTTCGCAAGATGGTCGAGGTCTGCGGCGCAACCTTGCTGCATATCCATACCCATAAATTCAGCCCACAAGGTGTGTCCGGCGTGGCCGTTCTGGCTGAAAGCCATATCTCGGTGCACACGTGGCCGGAAATCGGCTATGGTGCCTTTGACGTCTTCATGTGCGGCGACGCGGAACCCTGGAACGCCGTCGATGTGCTGAAATCGGCATTTGAGACGGATATGGTCGAAGTGCGGGAATTGCTGCGCGGCGAAGAACTGATTGCCAAAGAGGTTGCTGCATGACGGAGGACGGCTGGAACACCGAACGCTTGCACGACCATTTTGCCCAATCGTTGCGGATTGGCGAAATGCTCTATGACAGCAAGACAGAGCATCAGCGACTGAAAGTGTTTCAAAACGGAACCTTCGGGCGTGTTCTTACTCTGGATGACGTGGTTCAGACGACCGAAGGCGACAATTTCATCTATCATGAAATGTTGACCCATGTGCCCATTCTGGCGCATGGGGCCGCCAAACGGGTGCTGATCATCGGGGGTGGCGACGGCGGCATTGCGCGCGAAGTGCTGAAACACGCCACGGTCGACCATGTCACCATGGTGGAAATCGACGCCGGAGTGGTGGATTTCTCCAAGGAATATCTGCCGATGCTGAGCCAGGGCGCCTTTGACGATCCGCGTCTCAACCTGGTGATCGATGACGGTGCGGCCTTCATGAAAGAGACTGACGCCAAATTCGACGTGATCATCGTTGATTCCACAGATCCGATCGGCCCCGGCGAAGTGTTGTTCACCGACACATTCTACGGCCACGCCGCCCGAGCCCTGACGTCAGAAGGCATTATCGTGACCCAAAATGGCGTCCCGTTCATGCAAGGCGCCGAGTTGACCAATACCATGCGAGCGTTTCAGGCGCTGTTTGCCGACGCCACCTGCTATCTTGCGACCATTCCCACCTATGTTGGCGGACCGATGGCGCTTGGCTGGGGCAGTCACTCCGAAAGCGCGCGAACCGTTGATCTGGCCACTTTGGAGGCCCGTTTTGCGGCTGCTGGAATTGCTCCAGACTATTATACGCCGGCCGTGCACAAAGCCGCATTTGCCCTGCCGGGATATGTAAAAAAGCTCATTCCATAACAGCGGGTTGAAAACAGAAGCTCAGCCAGTCTGAGCGCAATCGGCCGGTATGTATCAGCGCGCCGGCGGGATCGAATAGGTCATCGTCGACCTCGCCACCGGTTGTTCCATCCCTTCGGAAAAGACAAGAACATCGCCCACGGCAAGCGACCGGCCGAGCTTCAACAGGCGGGCCTGGCCGATCAGATCCCGTCCAGCTTCGGGCTTGCGCATGAAATCCAGCGAGGCATTCGTGGTCACAGCCAGCGCCTCTCGGCCCAGATGAGCAAGAACCAGCGCATAGACGGACACATCAGCCAGCGCAAACATCGACGGACCGGACACCGTCCCCCCCGGACGCAGGTGCTGCTCCTGCACGTTGAGGCGCATCGAAACACTGCCGCGGGACAGGGCTTCGACCGTGAAGTCACCACGTATCTGCGGAAAGACCTCCTCCAGATAGGCAGCCAATTCCTGCGCATCAAAAACCAGCTCCATTCCGTTGTCCTCCCTCATCTTTCCTGCAGCCAGCCTGCCCCGTTCACATCCCCCATTGAAAGCGAAACGTCACGGCACGCTGCTTCTTCCCATCGCCTGCCCCTGAACACTTCAGATTTATCTAAAATTTTTCATAAATTTAGTCTTTGTTTACCAATCGCGCGCTATTGTTTCCCTATTGAGGCTACCAATGAAGGCAAGAAAATGGCAAGAGTTGGGCAGGCCTGATGGCTTGTTACAATTCGGGCCGCTGCTTCGAACCGTCCCTCCTACCGGATCTCTCACCCGGATTTGACGTTCACGAAGCTGCGGCCCAAATTTTCTTCACTCCCCGACAGATCTCTCCCATCCGCGATATTGCGCCCGCAGTCCGCCTGCCCTATTTGGCCAGTCATGACACAAGAGCTTCACATCGTCGGCGGCGGAATGGCCGGATCCGAGGCAGCCTGGCAGGCTGCCCACATGGGACTGAACGTGGTCATCCACGAGATGCGCCCGAAGGTTGAAACATTTGCCCATCAGACCGGCAATCTGGGCGAGATGGTCTGCTCCAACTCGTTCCGATCCGACGATGACGAGCAAAATGCCGTCGGCCTCCTGCATTGGGAAATGCGCGCGGCTGCGGGGTTGATCATGGCCACGGCGGACCAGCACCGGTTGCCCGCAGGGGGCGCGCTGGCGGTGGACCGTGAGCCTTTTGCCGAAACCGTGACCGCGAGGCTGAAGGCCCTGCCCAATGTCCGGGTGTCCTATGAGGAAATCACCGAACTGCCGGACGAGGGTCAGTGGATCTTTGCCACCGGCCCGTTGACATCCGCGTCACTCGGCGCCGCCATACAGCGTGAAACCGGCACCGAGCGTCTGGCGTTCTTTGACGCCATTGCCCCGATCATCTACGCCGACAGCATCGATATGTCGAAGGCCTGGATGCAGTCCCGCTATGACAAGGGCGAGACGGAGGAAGAGCGCACCGCCTACCTCAACTGTCCGATGGACAAAGATCAATATGATGCCTTTATTGATGCGCTTCTGGCTGCGGAGAAGGCCGAATTCCATGAGGGCGAAACTGCCGGCTATTTTGATGGCTGTTTGCCGATCGAGGTCATGGCCGAAAGAGGCCGCGAAACCCTGCGCCATGGTCCCATGAAACCCGTCGGCCTGACAAACCCGCACCAGCCGGAGGTCAAGGCCCATGCTGTTGTCCAGTTGCGTCGCGACAACGCCTTGGGGACTCTGTTCAATATCGTCGGATTTCAAACCAAGATGAAATACGGCGCGCAAACTTCTGTTTTTCGGATGATTCCGGGGCTTGAGAACGCAAGTTTCGCACGGCTCGGCGGCATTCATCGCAACACTTTTCTGAACTCTCCGACCCTGCTCGACCACGAGATGCGCCTGAAGTCCCGTCCCAATATCCGTTTCGCAGGGCAGGTCACAGGGGTCGAAGGCTATGTGGAAAGCGCCGCCATGGGTCTTCTGGCTGGCCGTCTCGCGGCTGCTGAAATGCTCGGACTGGCGCTGCCTCCGGTGCCTCAGGACAGCGCCATGGGGGCCTTGATCCACCATATTACCGGTGGCGCAGAGGCCAAGACCTTTCAGCCGATGAACGTGAATTTCGGCCTGTTCCGCCCGCTGGATGGGGTCAGAGGCGGGCGTCGCGGCCGCAAGGACCGGTACAAGGCCTATACCGACCGGGCCAAGGTGGCCTGGCAGGACTGGCTTGGTAACTTTTCATAGACGCTGTCGTGGTCCCGGCGCTACACTGGGGCCATGACTGAAAAGTTTCTCGAAAAAACCTATGCGCTCGGGACGGTCGAAGAGACTCTGGCGCATTACGACCGCTGGGCCGAGAGTTACGATGCGGAGATCGCAGAGAACGACTATGCCACCCCCGGCCGGATCGCGGATGCATTGTGGTCAGTCCTGCCGTCCCCCGAGGCTCCGGTCCTTGATTTTGGCTGCGGCACCGGTCTGTCGGGCATTGCCCTGCGCCGAGTGGGCTATGAAACCGTAGATGGGCTTGATCCGTCCGAGGGGATGCTGGCTGTCGCGCGCACGAAACAGGCGCATCGCAGGCTGTCCCTTCTGAACACCGATCGCTCCGTGCCGTTTGCCGCCGGGACCTATCGGGCAGTTGTCGCCTGTGGCGTGCTGGGAACCGGAGCTGCACCGCCCGCCGTGTTTGGTCGTCTGATGCATAGTCTCTCAAAAGGGGAGTTCCTCGCCTTTTCCCTGAATGATCATGCACTTGCTGATCCCTCCTATACCGGGGCCATCAATGAATGGCTGGATTGCGGTGCCGCGCGGTTGCTGTTTCGGGAAAACGGCCCTCACCTTCCCGGGCTGAACTTGAACTCTGACGTCTACGTGATTGAAAAAGTTTGACCTTCATTACAAGATTTGCTCCATCCCCGACGGGTCCCTTGCACCTCGGACATGCGTTTTCTGCGTTGCTGGCCTCTGATCTGGCCAAACAGCACAATGGCTCGTTTCTGTTGCGTATCGAAGATATTGACCAATCGCGCGCCCGCGCGGTCTGGGAACAGCAGATCTATGAGGATCTCGCCTGGCTCGGGCTGGAATGGCCACGTCCGGTGCTGCGCCAGTCAGACCGCTTGCCCCGCTATCGGGCCGCCTTGCAGACCCTGACCGATCTGGGCCTGACCTACGCCTGCCGCTGCAATCGCGCCGATATCGAAGCCGCCGCCGGCGCGCCGCAGGAAGGGGTTCCGCAATTTGGTCCGGACGGTCGGATCTATCCGGGAACCTGTCGGGACCGCCGCATTGTCCCGCCCGCGCCCCGGGATGTCATCCGGCTTGATATGCGGGCTGCTCTGGCGCAGTTGGGCGCGCTGTCTTTTGTCGAAACCTCGCCGGAGCTCGGCGGATGTATCCGGATTGACCCGGAGCATCTCTTGACCGGTGTCGGCGATATCATTCTGGTGCGCAGGAATATGGGCAGCTCCTACCATCTTTCGGTGGTGGTGGATGACGCCGATCAGGGCATAACCGATGTGGTCCGCGGGGCCGATCTTTTCGAGACCACCCAGATCCATGTGGTCCTGCAGAGCCTGCTCTCCTTGCCGGTGCCGCGGTATCATCACCACAGGCTGATCCGCGACGCCGAAGGCAAGCGTCTGGCAAAACGGGATGACGCACGGGCCATCGCGAAATATCGCAGCGAAGGGGCCAGTCCGACCGACATTCGTGAGATGGTTGGGCTGCGGGATATTGTGACTTGAAATCAGGTCATTGGCGCCATTATCTCAACTTCTTTGCCATCCCGGACGGCAGTGTAGAAGCAGCTGCGCCGGTTGGTGTGACAGGCGGGCCCCGTCTGACGCACGATGGCAAGCAGAGCGTCGCGATCACAATCGACGCGCAGCTCCACCAATTCTTGCAGGTGGCCCGAGCTTTCGCCTTTGACCCAAAACGATTGCCGTGAACGAGACCAATAGGTTACGCGCCCGGTTTCAAGTGTTTTGGCAACGCTTTGCGCATTCATCCATGCCATCATCAGGATCTCGTTGCTGTCCGCATCCTGCGCAATGCACGGCACCAGCCCCGCGTCGTTATATTTCAGTGTTTCAGCGGAAAAAGTCACCGGAGTTGGCATTTGAAAAACCTTTTGCATCTGCGGGGTGCGCCCCTATGTATGGAGAACACGGCGCAAGGGAAACCCCAAGGAATAAATATGTCCGGCGAAACTGACCTGATCAAACTCTACTCGACCAAGATCCTCGCGCTGGCAGCGGAGATCCCCCATCAGGGACGCCTCGAGACCGCGGATGCCACCGTCAAACGCCGTTCGCCCCTTTGCGGATCTACCGTGACGGTGGATATCGCGCTCGACAACGGCAAAGTGTCGCGGTTTGCGCAGGACGTGAAGGCCTGTGCGTTGGGTCAAGCCTCTGCGGCGATCGTCGGCCAGGCGATCATCGGGCGCACGCTTGCCGAGGTTGAGACCGCTCGTGATCAGCTCAAGGCAATGCTATCCGCAGCCGGCCCGGTCCCCGATGCGCCCTTTGACGGGCTGGAAGTGCTGATCCCCGCGCGTGAGTTCAAAAACCGCCACGCCTCCATACAGCTTGCCCTAGAAGCAACCCTGGAAGCGATGCAGACGGCGCTCAAATCGAACTGCGCCTGAGCCCGTCCCGGCTGCAGGACTACCCGCTGACATCAAACCAGTTCCCGTCACCCCGCCAGAAAAAACCGCCGCACATCCGGGCAGATGGCGGCGGCAAGTGATCGTATTTTCATGCGGGACCCGGAGGGAACCAAACACCAAAGGCAGATGCCACAGGTGCGGATCGAACAGGCAATCGATCCGAGCCAGACAAACGGCAGGCCCATCCGGCACGAAAATACAGGCAAAAAGAAAATTCGCAGGACCGAAGGTTCAGAACATTCCGGGCAGGTGCAACCCAACCACAAGCATCACCACGAGAGAGGCCGCCCCCAAAGCATCCTGGACAAGCGTCGATTGAGAATTGCGCAGGGCGGATTTGAATTGCGTAACCATCTTGGGACCTCTTCGTTCTCTGTCAAACGAGCGTGACGCTCTTGTTGACCCTTTGTTCTCATTTCGCGCGAGTCGTGTAAAGAACTTTTTAAGAACATTCGGGAACAAATGAGAACACACCGGAACAGAACGGGTTTCACCCAACCGAGATCAGACGGATGGCTTCGTCTTGCCGCAACAACCACAAGAGCGTTCGCGCGGCGCGGCCCCGCGCTCCGGTCAATTCGGGATCCGCGGTCATAAGCGCGCGCGCATCGCTTTGCGCAATCGCCATCAAATCCGCCTGGCGCTCCAGATCCGCAATCTGAAACCGCGGCAAACCCGACTGCGCCGTGCCGATCACATCCCCGGCGCCGCGCATGTGCAGATCCGTCTCTGCAATCACGAAACCGTCTTCGCTCTGGCGCAGAACCTCCAGCCGCTTGCGCCCGCCTTCGGTCAGCGGGGGCTGGTACATCAGCAAACAGGTGGAGGCCGCGCTGCCGCGCCCCACCCGCCCCCGCAACTGATGCAGCTGGGCGAGGCCAAAGATCTCGGCTCTCTCAATCACCATGATCGAGGCATTGGGGACGTTGACGCCGACCTCGATCACGGTGGTGGCCACCAAGACCCGCCTGCGACCCTTCTGGAAATCCGCCATCGCGGCGTCCTTCTCCTGTGGCGGCATCTGGCCATGCACAAGCCCAACCACGTCTTCGCCGAGAACAGCGCGCAAGTGTTTGAACCGGGCCTCTGCCGCCGTCAGGTCCATCACCTCGGATTCCTCGACCAACGGGCATACCCAGTAGCACTGTCGCCCCTCGGCGATGGCCGTCCGCAGGTGGTCCACCACCTCTGACATCCGTTCCGTACTGATGATCGCCGTCTTGATCGGCTTGCGACCCGGAGGTTTCTCGTCGAGGACCGAGACCTCCATATCACCGTATTGGGTCAAGGCCAGCGAGCGCGGGATCGGTGTTGCCGTCATCACCAGAACATCGGCCCGCTGACCTTTTTCTGCCAGCTCCATACGCTGACGCACGCCAAACCGGTGCTGCTCGTCCACGACCACCAGCCGCAGATCGTGAAAGGCCACGTCTTGCTGAAACACCGCATGGGTGCCGACCAGAATGTGAATATCGCCCCGCTGCAACGCGTCGAGCTTTGCCTTGCGGTCCTTGCCCTTGTCACGCCCGGTCAGAAGCTCCAGCACGACTCCCGCATCATTGGCCAGCGGTTGCAGCCCCTCCAGATGCTGGCGCGCGAGAATTTCGGTCGGAGCCATCATCACCCCCTGCCCGCCTGCCTCCACCGCGACCAGCAGCGCCATGAAGGCCACGAGCGTCTTTCCCGCCCCAACGTCCCCCTGCAGCAACCGGTTCATGCGACGCGCCATTGCCATATCGGCAGAGATCTCCTCAATCGCCCGTGCCTGCGCCCCCGTGGGGCGATAGGGCAAAGCCTTGAGAACCCTGCTTTGCAGCTTTCCGGTGGCGACAGAGGCACGGCCCGGCTGCTGCCGCTCCACCGAGCGGGCGATGGCCAGGGTCAGCTGGTGGGCGAACAGCTCGTCATAGGCCAATCGCGCCCGCATTGGCGCATCCGCCGAGAGATCCTCCAGCCCGGCAGGCGCATGCGCGGCCAGCATCGCATCCTGCCAGTCCGACCAGTTTTTTTTCGCCTTGAAAGACGGATCTATCCACTCAGGCAGCTCCGGAGCCCGAGCAAGGGCGCTCTGCACCGCCTTGTACATCGTTTTCTGGGTGATCCCATGGGTCAGGCGGTAAACCGGTTCGAATTCGGGAATTTCATCCGCTTCATCAAGGGGTAGCATGTAGTCCGGGTGGACCATCTGGGCGGCGCCGTCGAACAGCTCCAGCTTGCCGGATACCACGCGCCGGGACCCTTCCGGCAATTGCGCCGTCAGATAGCGGCTGCGGCCATGAAAGAACACAAGCTGAAACGCGGTGTCCTGATCGGTCACGTCAATCCGGTAGGCGCCGCCCTTGTTGCGGGCCGGGCGATGCTGACCGACCGTGATCTCTACCGTGGCAGTGGTCGGAAGCTCCATTCCCACAATGGTGGCGCGCCGCCGCCGATCGACGACCCCATGCGGCAGCGAATACAGCAAGTCTCGCGGAGCGATGATATTCAGCTGTGCAAAGTGTTCGGCCGTTTTCGGACCGACGCCTTGCAATGTCTCCAGTTCCCCAAACAAAGGGAACAGCTGTTCCGGACGACCGCTCATGCTCTGTTCATCCCCGGCCAATCAACTCCAGCCAACTGTCCTCGTCCAAAATCTGTATGCCCAGATCAGCCGCTTTGGTGGCCTTGGATCCTGCGCCTGGCCCCGCGACAAGGATATCGGTCTTTTTGGACACCGACCCCGCGACCTTCGCCCCGAGCGCTTCGGCGCTTGCCTTGGCTTCTGCACGCGTCATCTTTTCCAGCGTACCGGTAAAGACCACCGTCTTTCCCGCCACGGGGCTGTCCTGCGCTGGCGCATCCGGCGCAATGATCTCCAGATGCGCCACGAGCCGATCAAAAGCCGCCCGCTCTTCTGCGTTTGCAAAAGCATCGGACAGGGACAGAGCCACCGACGGTCCAAGCCCATCCACACTGATCAGATCATCCCAGGCCGCCTGTGCTTCTGCTGTGACCGAACAGTCTGCGATCGCCGCTTTGCGCACGTCAGAGATGCGGGCACGGCGCCCCTCCGCCTGGGCGATCTGTCGCTCCTGCAGTTCCGCTTCGTCTGCCGCCCGGTGCGCAAGGGCGGCGGGACGGGCCAGATCGGCCGCCGATGCCAGTGCATCCCAGCTGCGGAAATGCAGCGCCACATCTCTGGCTGCGACCTCGCCCACATGGCGAATGCCAAGGCCGAAAATCAGCCGCGCAAACTCGATGTTGCGTTTGTCGTTTATGGCCGAAAACAAGGCCGAGGCCGATTTCTCTCCCCAGCCTTCCCGGTTCTTCAACTGTTGCATGCCGCTGCCATAATTGGCCTGCAACTCAAAGATGTCGGCGGGTTCCTTCACCCAACCGTCGCTGTGGAACTGTTCGACCTGCTTCGCACCGAGACCGTCAATATCAAACGCGGCGCGAGAGACAAAATGCTTGAGCTTCTCAACCGCCTGCGCGGGGCAGATCAAACCACCACTGCAGCGGCGCACCGCATCGCCCTCTTCGCGCACCGCCGGGCTCCCGCAGCGCGGGCATTGGGTGGGAAAGACAAACGGTTCGGCCCCATGCGGGCGTCGCTTCAAATCGACGTCGGCGACCTTTGGTATCACATCGCCCGCGCGATAGATCTGAACCCAGTCCCCCACCCGCACATCCTTGCCATCGCGAATGGTTGCGCCCTTGGAATCCAGCCCGGCGATGTAATCCTCATTGTGGAGCGTGGCGTTGGATACCACGACCCCGCCGACGGTGACCGGCTGCAGCCGCGCGACCGGGCTGAGCGCACCAGTTCGCCCAACCTGAATGTCAATCCCATCGAGCCGGGTCCAGGCCAGTTCTGCCGGAAACTTATGCGCGATCGCCCAACGCGGCGTTGTCGAGCGAAACCCCAACCGGTCCTGCAGCGCCAGATCGTTGACCTTGTAGACCACCCCGTCGATGTCATAGCCAAGCGCCGCGCGCCGCTCCTCGATGGCATGGTAATGGTCGAGCAGGGCCTGCACGGTATCACAGACCCGGGTGAGCCAATTGGTTTGAAAGCCGAAGGCCTGAAATCTGGAAATGGCGTCAATTTGCGTTTCCGCAATTCTCTCAGACAGCTCCCCCCAACTATAGGCAAAAAACCGCAAAGGGCGTGCTTTGGTGATTTCAGCGTCGAGCTGCCGGAGAGATCCCGCCGCAGCATTGCGTGGATTTGAAAAAATTTTGCCGCCGGTTTGTTGATGCCGGCTGTTCAAGGCCTCGAAATCGGCATGGCTCATATATACCTCACCGCGGACTTCCAGAATGTCGGGCGCGGCCGCAATCTCCTGTGGAATGTCATCTATGGTCCGGGCGTTGTCGGTGACATTTTCGCCGACACTGCCATCGCCCCGCGTAGCCGCCTGCACCAGCCGTCCCTTTTCATAGCGCAAAGACAGGGACAACCCGTCGATCTTCGGCTCGGCCGTGAACGCCAGCGGCGCGTCTGCAGCCAGGCCCAGGTACCGGCGCACCCCCGCGGTGAAATCCTCAACATCCTGATCGTCAAAGGCGTTGCCCAAAGACATCATGCGCACCGCATGCGACACCTTGCCAAAACCAGAGGCGGCCGGCGCGCCGACCGCTGCGATCCGGCTGGCATCGGCTGCCAGCTCCGGAAACGCTTCGGCCAGCGCGAGATATCGGCGTTTCAGCCGGTCATATTCGGCGTCCGAAAGGTTGGGGGCGTCATTCTGGTGATAGTCAATATCAGCAGTTTCGATCAGCGTTTCCAAATGCTGGAACTCTGCGCGCGCGTCGGCCACATCCAGTGACCGGGGATCTTGATCTGTCATTCTGGCCCTGCCCCTTGGGGTAAACATCTCGTCTTGGTGATAATACCCGATCCCCAAGACGTCCAGAGGCCTTCCAAATAACGAAAAAACCCCGCCAGGCGAAACGGCCGGGCGGGGTTCTAAAATTCATAGGGATCAGTATATTACGCGGCCTCAGGCCCCGACGGCCATCCGCGGCCCACCGGTTGCGTGATCTTCTTGAGGATCACGCAGAACATAGCCACGCCCCCACACGGTTTCGATGTAGTTTTCGCCGTCGGTTGCCGTGCTGAGCTTTTTGCGAAGCTTGCAGATGAAGACATCAATGATCTTGAGTTCAGGTTCATCCATCCCGCCGTAGAGATGGTTCAGGAACATCTCTTTGGTCAGGGTTGTTCCCTTGCGCAGGGACAGCAACTCCAGCATCTGGTATTCCTTGCCAGTCAGATGGACGGATTTGCCTTCGACATCCACGGTCTTGGCGTCGAGATTGACCGAGATCTTGCCAGTTTTGATGATCGATTGAGAATGACCCTTGGAGCGGCGAATAATCGCGTGGATCCGTGCGACCAGTTCTTCGCGGTGGAAGGGCTTGGTCAGATAGTCATCCGCGCCGAAGCCAAATCCCTTGATCTTGTTTTCAGTGTCATCCGCACCGGACAAAATCAGGATCGGCGTCTCGATGCGCGACAACCGCAGTTGCCGCAGGACCTCATGGCCATTCATGTCCGGCAAGCCCAGATCCAGAAGGATCAGGTCATAGTCATATAGTTTTGCCAGATCTATGCCTTCTTCGCCGAGATCAGTCGTGTAAACGTTCAGGTTTGCATGAGTGAGCATCAGCTCGATGCTTTTCGCTGTCGTAGGATCATCCTCAACGAGAAGAATGCGCATATTTCGTCTCCGCCTGTACTCTGTTTTCCTCAAGTTGCATTAACCTTGCTGGCAAAAGGTTAACGTCCCGTTACCATGTTGGTTAATTTTGAGGAATCGCACAAGTTAACGGAGGTGTTTTTTCCTTACGGTTTACGATAGTCCTTCAAACGGGTAGTTTTCAGGGCCTCTTCGCCAAAATCGGCAACCGCGGCAATCCAGCTTCGAAACTCTTCTTCGCTTAAATTGTACAGCTTCAACGCCTCGCCTTGGGGAATCAGCCCATACAATACTCCGCGCACCACAGCAGCCTTGCGAGAGGCGACCCAGCGTTTTGTCGTCTGCGGCGGCAGATCAGCCCGCGTCATGACTGTACCATCTGGCAATGTGACCGCACGAGGGCCATCTACTTTCTTCAAAAACATCGCTATACCCTTACTAGGATGCGTCTTCTTTATTTCTAGGGAAGATTGGCGTGCAGGGCTTAACGCTAAGTGAAATGCACCCCTTGAGAATACGTTGCATTTTCTTATATTCTTCGATGCTTTCCCGATCCCCACTCAGACCCTTAAGGAGAACACCATGGCACTGGACAATGAGGCCCCAGTGAATTCGCTTGGTTTTGCAAAACCGCCCTCGGAAACGCGCGTTGTCGTGGCCATGTCTGGCGGCGTCGATAGCTCTGTGGTGGCAGCATATCTGGCGGATCAGGGCTATGATGTCGTCGGTGTGACGCTCCAGCTTTATGACCACGGTGCGGCGTTGGCCAAGAAAGGCGCCTGCTGCGCGGGGATCGATATCCACGACGCGCGCCGGGTGGCCGAGGAGCGGGGCTTTCCTCACTACGTGCTGGATTATGAAAACATTTTTAAGGATGCCGTGATCGACGAATTCGCCGACAGCTATCTGGCGGGGGCGACTCCGGTGCCCTGCATCCGCTGCAACGAACGGGTGAAGTTCAAGGATCTGCTGGAAACCGCCAAGGATCTGGAGGCCGACTGCATGGCAACCGGTCACTATATCCAGCGCAAGATGGGTCCGAACGGGCCAGAGCTGCACAGCGCCGAGGATGCGAATCGCGATCAGAGCTATTTCCTGTTCTCAACCACGCCGGAGCAGCTTGATTTCCTGCGGTTCCCGCTCGGGCATCTGCCCTCCAAGGATGCCACCCGCGAAATGGCGGCGCAATACGGGCTGGCCGTGGCGGACAAGCCGGACAGCCAGGACATCTGTTTCGTTCCCGACGGCAACTACGCCGCCGTCATCGAAAAACTGCGCCCCGGCGCGGCCGAACCCGGCCAAATCGTGCATGCGGACGGGCGGGTTCTGGGCGAACACAATGGCGTCATCCATTACACCATCGGTCAGCGCCGCGGTCTCGGCATCGGCGGGCTGAGCGACCCTCTCTATGTGGTGAAGCTGGACGTGGACAGCAAACAGGTGGTGGTCGGTCCCAAGGAAATGCTGGCCTCGCGTACCGTACCGGTGCGTGAAATCAATTGGTTGGGGGATGAACCCTTTACCAGCCGCAAGGAATGGCATCTCAGCATCAAGGTCCGCTCGACCCGCCCGCCGCGGGATGCCATTATCCGCCCGATCTCAGAAACCGAAGCCGAGGTGGAACTGCTGACACCGGAAGAAGGCATCTCGCCCGGTCAGGCCTGCGTGTTCTACGATCCTGACAGCAGCCGGATCTTCGGCGGAGGCTGGATCTGGAGAGGGGCCTGAGCGCCGCCCCGGATCCTTCTGGTTCTGCGAAAGAGCAAAAGGGGGTCAGGACGCCGCCGGTGACGTCTTGATACCCAATCGATCGAGCACGGCGCGCGCAGCCCTCAGTCCCGGGGCCGCGCCGCCCGCGCCGATCCGTTCCATCGTCAGGCGCATCGCGTCCTGCTGCTGATCCGGCGCGGCAAGCACAGCATTCAGCTGCGCCGCAATGCGGTCGGCCGTGCACTCGGGACCGAGGCATTCCGGCACCACGCGGCTGTCGCTGACCAGATTGACCAGCGTCACCGTATCAATCAACGCCATCCGCTTCATGATCTGCCAGGTGAGCCAATTGAACCTGTAGGCGATCACCATCGGTGTCGCGGACGCCGCCAGTTCCAGCGAGACCGTGCCGGAGGCCGCCAAAGCCAGCTCTGCCGTGGCGAAAGCCGCCCGTTTGTGAGCGGCAAAGATGGTGCTCTCGGTCTCAGTCGGATCGAGCAACAGGCAACCATCCGGCCAATCGGCACATTTTTCCCGGAGCAATGCGGCCACCGGGGCGGCGGCAGGGACGACGATACGATGGCCGGGATGGTCGGCGCGAAACCGGATCAAGGCGGCGCCAAAGACATCCGCCAGCCTGCCCACCTCGGAGCGGCGCGATCCCGGCAGAGCGAGCAGGACAGGCGCCTCGCCGATCCCGTAGGTTGCGCGAAAATCGGCGATTTCTGCCTCTGTGGCTTTTGCTTCGGCAACCACCGGATGACCGACAAAATCGCAGTCCATTCCGGCGGCCTCCATGTAGGGGGGCTCGAACGGCAGCAACGCGAGGACCTGATCGATGACCTTTGCCATCTTCTCCGCCCGCTCGGGCCGCCAGGCCCAAACCGACGGGGCCACATAATGTACGGTGCGGATGGTGCTGTTTTCCTTCACGAGTTTCGCCACCCGCAAGGAAAAATCCGGGCTGTCGATGGTAATCATCACATCCGGTTTCAGGCGCAGGACCGCATCGGCGGTTTCCTGAATGCGACGTTTGAGGGCGAAATATTTCGGCAGGATCTCCGCGATCCCCATGACAGAGAGCTCTTCCATCGGGAATTGTGAGATCAGCCCCTCGGCCTGCATCTGGGCGCCGCCGACGCCGTCAAAACGGACACCCGGCGCCAGCGTCTTCAGCCCGCGCATCAGCGCAGCGCCCAGCCGATCTCCCGATGGCTCGCCTGCGAGAATGAAAACCCGAAGGGTCATCTCAACCCTGTCGCAGCCAAAGGAACATGCCCCGCCGATCGCAGGCCGCGATGACCTCCTCGCGGTTAAGCACAATGACGCCCTGCGCCTCCAAGACGATCCCGTTCAGACCCGCCATGGCCGCGCCCTCAACCGTTGCCGGACCGATGGTCGGCAGATCCGCGCGACGGTCCTGCCCCGATTTGGGCGCCTTGAACAAAAGCCCGCCCTGCCCATCCGGGCGCGCGGCCAGATTTGCCAGCATCCAGTCCGTGCCGAACAGCGTCTCGAGACCAATGGCCTGACCGGAGCGAACCGCGCAGGCCTGCCCCACATCGACGGCGCTCAATGCCGCGACAATCGACGCCGCCCGCTCCGCATCCGCCTTGTCGATTTCGCCCGGCTTCACTTTGGTGGGAATGCCCGCTTCCATCAGCAGGTCCGGCGCGATCTCATGCGCGGCCCGCACCGCAAAGCCGCTCTGCTCCAGAATGGCGATCACGGCGCGCAATGCACCATCGTCGCCCAGGGCAATCGCGCCTTGCAACACCGGCACCAATGGCAGCGTCGCCGCGTCAATGGCCGACGGGTCGATATGCGGTCGCGCAACCGCCCCCGCCAGACAGATTTCGGTCACATCCGCGGCCTTCAGGCGCTCGAGAAAGCTGCCAAGCTGCTCGAGCCGAAAGATAATCTCCGCATCGACCTGATCCGGTTCCGAGCCTGCCATGGCACAGACCAGAGGTCGGTTGGGCAAACGGTCCAGCAGTTCGGCAGGCAAATGGCCGCGGCCGGCAATCAGTGCAATCATGGTCTCAGGCCTTTCTCAACCACCTGGCGTCAGGAAATGGCGGTCACTTTCGCCGGTGATGAAGGCAACGATTTCCTGCACATAGGCGCTCTCGCTTTCCTCGCCGAGACGCCGCGCCCGTTCCGAGAAGGTCCCCTCGCCCTGCGCCAGCATCTGAAACGCCGCCCGCAATGCGGTGATATCCGACCGGGTCACGCCCCGCCGCTTCAGCCCGACCAGGTTCAGCCCGTCCAGTTCCCCGCGCGAGGCCTGCACCAGACCGTAGGGAATGACATCATTGGTCACCATGGTGACGGCACCGATAATGGCGCCGCGCCCGATCCGCACCCATTGGTGAATGCCCGAGAGACCGCCGATGATCACGTCGTCTTCCAATACGCAATGACCGGCAATCGCGGCAGAGTTCACCACGATCACCCGATCGCCGACCTGGGCATCATGGGCAATATGGCAGCCGGCCATGAACAGGCCGTCATCGCCGATTTTGGTGAGACCTCCGCCGCCCTCGGTTCCGGCATTGACGGTCACATGCTCCCGGATGCGATTGCGCTTGCCGATCACGGTCCGGCATTTCTCACCCTTGAACTTCAGATCCTGCGGAATCTCTCCGAGCACGGAGAAGGAAAAGACGACGGTCTCATCACCGATTTCGGTATCGCCCGTGATGACCACATGGGATTTCAACACCACCCGGTCGCCCAGAACCACCTCAGCGCCGACAATGCAGAAGGGACCGATTTCACAACCCTCGCCAAGTCTGGCACCGTCTTCGATAATGGCGCTGGGGTGAATTTTGCTCATCAGCCGTCCTTCCCGTCGCGGTCAATCATCGCGGTGAATTCCGCCTCGGCGGCCAGTTCACCCTCGACGGTGGCACGTCCGGAAAATTTGAAAATCTTCCCGCCCGGCTTGCCGCGCAGGGTTTCCACATGCATCTCCAACACATCGCCGGGAACCACCTTGCGGCGGAATTTGCATTTGTCGATATTCATGAAATAAATCAGCATATCGGTGCCGATCAGATCCATGCCGACGCCCAGCATGACGCCCGAGGTCTGCGCCATCGCTTCGATGATGGTGACCCCCGGCATGATCGGGGCGCCGGGGAAATGGCCCTGAAAATGCGGCTCGTTCATGGTCACGTTCTTGATGCCGCGCGCGGACTGAAAACCGTTGATATCCAGAACCTTGTCCACCAGAAGAAACGGATACCTATGGGGCAGGATTTGCTGGATCAGGCCGATATCGGCGCTTTTCAGGTCGGAATTGGCGTCAGAGGTCATGATCATGTTCCAATGGTTTCAGGTCGTTGATTGTCCTAACAAGTCCCGGCGGAGGGGGCAAGTTCAGGGCTGCGTTGCCTCGGGCGCGCCGGATGCGGCCCCCTCACCGAGGATGGCATCCACACGCGAGATGGCAAGGTCGGTCACGTCAATGGCATCGGCACTCAGCAGCACAGTCGACTGTTCCAGAATTGCCGCCGCCCCGGTCTCCGTCATGATCTGTTCGAGAATGGGGATCGACGTCTGACGAAACGCGCGCCTGGCGTCATCGCGGGCCGTGGTGATTTCCAGAAACTTGGCTTCCTGAGTGCGCCGGGTTTCCTGCACCTTCTGGTCAAACGCAGTGGCCAGCGCGCGAAAGGCTTCCGGCTCCATGGTGGACCGGCGCTCGGCCAGATCCAGCTCTTCCGCCCGCAGTTCCGCTTCGATCCTGCGATTTTCCGCCATCAGAACCGCGCTGCGCCCCTCCGTCTCCCGCGCCACCCGCAGCCCATAGGCGCTTTCGGCAAAGAGACGGTCGGAATGGATCGTCAGCAGTTGGCTATTGGGCAGACCAAGGTTCTGGAATGCAGAAAATTGTCCGACACCGGTACCGGGAACCGGGGTCTGCGCAACAGCAACGCTACAGGACAGGCCGGCCAAAAGCCCGGCGATCCAAAAGCTCCATACTGATGCACAGCCCCGCAATGGGTCAGAACCGCGCCTGAATGGTCAGGTCAAAGTTCCGTTCCTTGTCGAAGTCTTCCTTGATGATGGCCTTGGAGAAGTTGAACCGCAGCGGGCCCAGCCCCGTGGTCCACAACAGCGAGAACCCCACCACATGGCGGAAGGAGCCATTGCGTCCGACAACATTCGTGCCGGCTGCCGAAGCGTTGGAATCGTCCAGCCCCCAAAGGTTGCCGACGTCATAGAACACACCGCCCTTCAGGCCGATTTCCTCCGGCAGCCCCAATGGGAACTCCGCATCGAAGCGCGCCACGGCATAGAGATTGCCGCCCAGGGCATCGCTATAGTTGCCGCCGCTGGCAATTGGCGACACATCGCGCGGACCGATGCCCCCCGGTTCGAACCCGCGCAGCAGTTCCGAAGACAACAGGAACCGGTCAACTGTGCGGCTGTTGTTGTCGCCAAGCCAGCCCAGGTAGCCCGATTCAAAGGTCGCCCGGAGGGTCACCTCTTCGTTGAACACCAGCTTTTGCGCCACCATCTTGCTGGTCGCCCGGATGTATTCATTGTCGCCGCCAAGACCCGCGTAGTCAAAACCGCCCTGGATCAGGAAGCCGGCCGTGGGGTTCAGACCGGTCCGACGGCTGTCATAGGTGAAGGTCGCACCGACAGAGCTGGTGACCCGCTCGCCTGCTGCGATATCGCTGCGAAACACAGGACCCGCATAGGGGTCGCCGTTGCCATCGTCGCCGCGAGAAATCATCTCGTTCTTGTCCCATGAATAGCGCAACGAGAGCGAGGTCGTGTCGCTGGTGTCAAAGCCAATCGACGGGCGGAAGATGATCGACGAGGTGTCGTATTCCGCAAAACTGGATTCTGTTTCGCTCAGGCCAAGGTCGATGGCAAACTGCAGATCCCGCCCCAAGAGCTTGGGTTCGACAAAGCGCAGGTTGTAGGCTTCGGTGTCCTCGGCGGTCGAGATATTGAACGACAGTTTCTGACCACGTCCCAGGAAGTTGTCTTCTGAAATGCCGATTGCGACGCCGATCCCGTCATCCGCGGAATAGGATCCGCCCAGGGTAAAGGAGCCGGTCGGCTGCTCGACCACATCGACGTCAACGATCACGTCGCTGGGCGTGCTGCCTTCGCGGACATCGACCTCTGAATCGGAAAAGAAGCCCAGAGCACGGATCCGTTCGGCCGAATTGCGGATCTCACGCTGGTTCAGCGGATCCCCTTCGACGATTCTGAACTGCTGACGAATCACGCGGTCCAGCGTCGTGGTATTGCCCTCGATATCGATGCGTTCGACAAAGATGCGCGGCCCGCGCACCATCGCGAATTCCACATCCAGCGTCAGGTCGCGATCATTGCGGGTCACCCGCGGCTCGACCCGCAGAAAGTCGATCCCCTGCTTCACCGCGAGCTGTTCCAGCGTGGTCACCGCGTTCTCGATGACCAGCGGAGAATAGGTCACCCCCGGCTTGACCCGCAGCTGTTGGCGATAGAGATCCGCATCGGCATCGGCAAACTCACTGGTGACCGTGATGTCGCCGAAGGCATATTTCTGCCCCTCGGTCACATCGACAACCAGGAACACCGCGTCGCGTTCCTTTGTCACTTCGGCATTGACGCTGTTGATGCGGAAATCGACATAGCCACGCGATTGATAGAAATCGCTCAGCACCTGACGGTCGAACTGGATCCGGTCCTCGATCAGGGTATCGCGGTTGATCAGCGCCCGCAGGAACGTCGCCTGCTTGGTCTCCAGCACCCGGCGCAGACGGCGGTCAGAATAGGCGCGGTTGCCCACAAACGAGACGCGCTCGACTTCGACGGTATCGCCTTCGGCAATCTCAAAGACCAGATCGACCCGGTTGTCGTTGCGGCGGATGATCCGGGGCGTCACCGTCGAGGCAAGACGCCCCTGCGCCTTGTAGAGATCCGCGATGGCAGCCGCGTCGCGTTCGGCCTGATCCGCACTGAAGACGCGGCGTGGCGAGGATTGGATCACCTCCGACAGGGCGTCATCCTTCATCCGGCGGTTGCCTTCGAAATTGATCCGGCTGATCGTGGGGTATTCAACCACTTTGATCACAAGCGTATTGCCGTTTGGCACCAGCTCCACGGTCTCGAACAGACCGCTGTCAAAGACCCCTCGATAGGCGTCGTTCAACGCCCCCGCACTGACCGTTTCGCCCCGCTCCAGACCGGTATAGGCGACAATGGTGGCGCTTTGGATGCGTTGATTTCCTTCGACACGGACGTTTGTGAATCTGAAATCCTGCGCCATGGCGGCCATTGGCGCCATGCCAAGCCCGACAGCCAAGACCGCTGACAGCGCGGTGGAGCCAAGAATGCCCTTTGCGGAACCAGAGATTGCAGAACCAGACAGAGCACACGCGCGGCGCGCCTCGCGGACAATTGCCGCGTTTTTCCCCCAGACCATCAGTTTTAACCCAATTGTTATAGCAGCTTAAAATCTGCGTATCGGGTTTGTCACCGGTTGTCAAAAACAAGAAAAGCAGCAGGCATCTTGCCGCTGCTTCAACTTGGGTCGTCGGTTTCACAAACCGTTGAGTTCAAACGGTTTGGCCTCTTCGTCAGAGCCCCGACGCAATCCAGGTCCCCAACATGAGCGCCGCGCCGATCGCGCCGGCGCACAACGCCCGGTCGGCATTCAGACGCACCAGAAGGCCAAGGCCCGTATATGGCCGCTGCAAAGTTTGCATGACATGCTCCCAATTTTCATACGATCCGAACAGAGCGTTCGGAATCACTCACCCAAGCCCAAGATTAATTAGGGTTTGTGGCGAGAAAGGGGCGGCAAAGCGGCAGCATTCGATCACCCTGCCGCCGCTCAGGCCATATGTTGGGGTCCTCAGGCCGTGCGTGTGACGTCAGCAAAACAGCAAATCATTGCTGATGGAAAACAGCATGAGGCTCAGAATCAGCCCCAGTCCGATCATCATCAGGATCTGCATCGCCCGATCATTGGGCGGACGCCGGAACACGGCCTCATAGGCAAAGAACACCAGATGACCGCCGTCCAGAACCGGCACAGGGAACAGGTTCAACAGGCCAATGCCGGTCGACAATGCAGCGATCAACCAGATGAAATCCACCGCGCCCTGCGACGCCATCGTGCTCGACGTTTCGGCAATCGCCACAGGCCCCGAAAGGTTGCAGGTGCTGATGTCGCCGGTGATCATATGTTTCAACCCGGAGAGCGAGCGGCCGATCATCAACCAGACCTGGGCCGCCCCCTGCGCGACAGCCGTCACCGGAGACATCGCCTCGCGCGCCGGATCAAAGGCAAGCCCGCCCGCGATGCCGATCCGCCAGTTGCTCTCGAAGCCGCCATCGGCTGTCGGCTCGTCGGTGCGGCGCGGGCTGAGCGTCAACTCGCGCGAGGCCCCGTCATTCCAGACCGTCAACAACAACGGCGCACCGTTGCCCGCCTCGACCTTTTCCTTCAGTTGGGAAAAGGCAAATATCGCCTCTCCGTCCACCGCGGTGATGACATCACCCGCGCGCAAACCCGCATCCGCAGCCGCGCTGCGCGGAGCGATGCGCGACACCAGACTGGGCATCAAATAGGGGCCGGAGACCGTCTGCTCACTGCCGCCGCGACCGACACGATACTCCAGCGGCTGCGCCACCGGGACCTGCGCCTGAAACTGGTCCCAGGACCCGCCCTCGGCAGCCTGCGGGATGGGCACACCGGCAACCGCCAGAATTTCATCGCCCGGACGCAATGTGTAGCCCTGTTCGGGCAGATCCCGGATCTCGCCCACGGCCAATGGCTCCTGCACCTGCCCCTGGCTGATGTTCACCGCCGTGAAAATGACGATCGACAGCAGGAAATTGAAGATAGGACCAGCCGCCACCGTCGCCGAGCGCGCCCAAAGCGGCGCTCCGTGCATGGTTTTGCGCAGCATCTCCGGGTCTTGTCCCGCCGCCGCGATCTGCGCCGCGTCCTTGCCCGATGCCGCATCCGAATCGCCGAGAAACTTCACGAAACCGCCAAAGGGGATCGCCGCCACTTGCCATTTGGTGCCGCGCCGGTCCACGCCGCTCAGCAGAACCGGGCCGAACCCGAGAGAGAAGACCTCCGGATGAATGCCGCTCCAGCGGCCGACAATATAGTGGCCATATTCATGCACCGCCACGATGACGGACAGAACAACGACAAAGCTGCCGATCGTGAAGAGAAAACTACCAAGTTGCGTGATCAGCGATACTACGTCCAAAATCTTACCCTGCTTTTTCAGCCACACGACGATCGACGGCCTGCCGCGCCAGATCGTCCATTCGCGACACGTTTTCAAGTGTCATTGCGTCATCAATAAGACCCGCGTCAGTCTCAATCTGCGCGAGCGCATCTTCGGTTACGCCAGCCATGTCCAGAAAGCCAAGCCGCCCCGCGATAAAGTGATCGAGCGCGCGTTCCTTGGCCCCGTTGAACACGGCGCCGCACAAACCGCCCCGCGCCATCACGTCATAGGCCAGACGCAGCGCCGGATAGCGGCCCTGCTCGGGGGCGCGAAACTCCAGCTGTCCCACCGCAGCCAGATCCAGCCGCGCCACCGGCAATGACTTGCGATCGGGCCAATGCAGCGCATAGCCGATGGCATGACGCATATCCGGCGCGCCCAGGTGGCTCATCAGCGCGCCATCGCGAAACCCGACCAGCGCATGGACCAGGGATTGCGGATGCACCAGGACCTCGATTTGCGCGGGATCGACGCCGAAGAATTCTTTGGTTTCAATGACCTCCAGCGCCTTGTTGAACATGGACGCGCTGTCGACGGTGATGCGCTGGCCCATATCCCAATTCGGGTGGGACGAGGCCTGCGCCAGGGTGGCGGATTTCAGATCCTCCAGCGGCCAGTCGCGAAACGCGCCGCCGGAGGCTGTGATGATGATCCGCTCCACCTCTTCGATCCGCTCGCCCACCAGGGCCTGAAAGACGGCGGAATGCTCGCTGTCGACCGGCAGAATACGGGCGCCGTATCGCGCTGCCGTCTGCATCAGCAAAGGCCCGGCACAGACCAGCGATTCCTTGTTCGCAAGGGCCAATGTGCTGCCCTGCTTCAACGCTGCAAGTCCCGGCGCAAGGCCCGCGGCCCCGACGATCGCCGACATGATCCAATCCGCAGGACGCCCTGCCGCCTCGATCAGCGCCCGGCTGCCGGCCGCCGCCTCGATCCCGCTCCCCTTGAGCGCCGCGCGCAACTCATCCAGCCGCGCGTCATGGGCGGTAATCGCGATCTCGGCCTGAAATTCGCGCGCATCCTGCGCCAAACGGGCGATATTATGCCCGCCGCTCAGGGCAACCACCTGATAGGCGGCCTTGTCACGGCGCAGCAGATCAATGGTATTCTGCCCGATGGAGCCGGTGGCCCCGAAGATCGAGATCCTGCGCATGGGCTACCCCCAGATAACGACCACGAGGAAACACAAGGCAGACGCCCCGAGCATGCCGTCAAACCGGTCAAAGACGCCACCGTGCCCCGGGATCAGATTGCTCGCATCCTTTGCCCCCATCCGCCGCTTCACCGCGCTTTCGACGATATCGCCCAGCTGGCTGGCCAGCGAGACGCCGACAGAGAGCCCGATCAGGGCGGCAGGCAATGCCCCCAGAACGACAAAACCGACCCCGACCAGCGCCGCAGCCACCCAACCGCCGGCCGTTCCGGACCAGGTCTTGTTTGGGCTGATGGCGGGCCAGAACTTTGCCCCGCCGATATATTTTCCAACGAAATATCCTGCGATATCAGTGGCAACCACCACGAGGATCAACCACATCGCCCAGGAAAGTCCCTGCGTGTTGCGCAGCCATATCAAGCCGAAGGCACCGATCATGACCCAAAGGCCCAATGTGGCAAAGCGCCCCCTCTGACGGCTCAGGCGGATCAGCCCCAGGGCCAGCGGCACCAGCAACATGACCGGCACCATTGCCGAATAGGACACCGTCGCCACCACCAGAGCCGCCGCCGAGAGTATTCCCACATTGAGCGCGACTTCGGGGTTGGAGGCATCGAGCAGCCGCGCCAGCTCCCACATGACCGCTCCGGTCAGAACCGCCACGAATATCGTGAAGACCAGCCCCCCGCACCACAGCGCCCCGGCCCCCGCCGACAGCAACACCAGCGCCGAGAGGGTGCGCGGCAGCAGATCAGCCCATCGTCCCCGCGCGGTCATGGCTTGACCGCGCCAAACCGTCGGTCCCGCCGTCCGTAGCTCTGACAGAGCGCGGCGAGTTCTTCGGCGGTGAAATCCGGCCAGAGCGTGTCGATGAATTCATATTCCGCATAGGCCGACTGCCACAGCAGAAAGTTGGAAATCCGCGCCTCGCCGCTGGTGCGGATCACCAGATCCGGATCGGGCAGAACATGCGTATCGAGATAGCGCGGCAATGTTTCCTCATCCACATCGGCGGGATCAAGCCTGCCATCCGCGACATCCTGCGCCAGCCGACGGATGGCCCGCGCCACCTCGTCCCGGCTGCCGTAGTTCAGCGCGATGGTCAGATGGGTGCCGTCGTTTTCGGCGGTCTCGCGCTCCAGCGCGTCCATCAGGTTGATCAGCTTGGCATCGAGCCGGACCCGATCGCCGATAAAGCGGACACGCACATTCTTGGCGGCAAGCGCCTTCATTTCCTTGGAGATATAGCGGCGGAACAGGCTCATCAGCCCGGCCACTTCCACCTGCGTGCGTTTCCAGTTTTCAGTCGAAAACGCAAATATTGTCAGGTACTTCACGCCCAAAGCCGGACAACATTCGACGACTTCGCGCACTCTGCGGGCGCCGGCGTGGTGCCCGAACAGGCGGGGCCTGCCGCGGGCCTGAGCCCAGCGGCCATTGCCATCCATAATGATCGCAACATGACGCGGACCGCAGTCCGGCCCGGACATGTCGCCGTCACCGCCGGTCTGCTCACAAGTCCCGCTGTTGGTCCGAAGTGGCATCAGATGCTATCAGACCTGCATGATTTCGGCTTGCTTGCTCTCAAGCGCCTCATCGACCACTTTGATCATCTTGTCGGTCAGCTCCTGCACCTCGGTTTCCCAGAATTTCTGGTCATCTTCCGACATGCCGTCCGCCTTGGCCTTCTTGATCTGGTCCATGCCATCGCGTCGCACGTTGCGGATCGACACGCGGGCATGTTCGGCATATTGGCCGGCCACTTTGGTCAGATCACGGCGGCGTTCCTCGTTCAGCTCCGGGATCGGCAGCATGATGATGGTGCCATTCAGCTGCGGGTTGATCCCGAGGCCGCTTTCGCGGATCGCTTTTTCCACCTTGCCCACCAGACCCTTGTCCCAGACGTTGATGGTCACCATGCGGGGTTCCGGCACATTCACGGTGCCGACCTGGTTGATCGGTGTCATGGAGCCATAGGCGTCCACCATCACAGGCTCCAGCATGGAGGCCGATGCCCGGCCGGTCCGCAGGCTGGCAAATTCGGTCTTGAGGTTGCTCATCGCACCGTCCATTCGGCGCTTCAGATCGTCGGTGTCCAGTTCAAAATCATCAGACATGCTGCTCTCTCCCCTTGGCTGAGGTGGTCTTGACGACGGCTCATACGCCATCACGGATGTATTGTATAGCGATCTCAGTGGGTCATTGCCCGCGAAAGCGGCAGACCGGAGCAAAAATCCGGTCAGACACGCACCCCCGATCGGGTCCCTGTCTGACCGGCTCCGGCCCCGCCCGCCGGGCTACATGACCTTTGTATAGGTGCCCTCTCCGGCCAGAACGCCGCGGAAGCCACCGGGTTCGTCAAGGCCGAAGACAAACAGGGGCAGATTGTTGTCGCGGGCCAGCGCGATGGCAGAGGCATCCATGACCCGCAGACGCTTTGCCAGCACATCGTCGTAGCTGACGCTTTCATAGCGCACCGCGTCGGGGTTGGTCTTTGGATCCTTGTCATACACGCCGTCGACACCGTTCTTGCCCATGAAAATCGCCTCGCAGGCCATTTCGTTGGCGCGCAGCGTCGCCGCCGTATCGGTGGTGAAATACGGGTTTCCGGTTCCCGCCGCAAAGATGCAGACCCGTTTCTTTTCCAGGTGGCGCACGGCGCGGCGGCGAATATAGGGCTCTGCCACCTCATCCATGCGGATGGCAGAGATCACGCGGGTAAAGACGCCAAGATCCTCAAGCGCCGATTGCATTGCCAGCGCATTCATCACCGTGGCGAGCATGCCCATGTAATCCGCCGTGGTCCGTTCCATCCCCTGCGCGGAGCCCGAGAGCCCGCGAAAGATATTGCCCCCTCCGATCACCATGCAGATTTCGACGCCAAGATCGTGGACCGATTTGACCTCCTCGGCAATTCTGCGCACGGTGGGCGGATGCAGACCGAAGCCCTGCGTGCCCATCAGGGCCTCGCCGGATATCTTCAGCATGACACGGTTATAGGACGCGGCCGGCGAGGCGTCCGGCTGTTCACTGGTCTGGGGCATGTTGTGCTCCGCAATATGTCGGGGTTAAATCTGTCGGCAAAATGGAGCAAAAGCCGTCCGGGATCAATGCAGCCAATGGCTTTATTCCTCATCAACGCGAAATGACCTGAAAACATGCTGAACTTTGCCGCGGAACAGATTGATGCAGCTCGATAATATCCCAGACGATCAGCCAGTCCTGATTGCCGGCCCCACCGCCTCGGGCAAGTCCTCCCTGGCGCTGGAGATCGCAACGACCCGAGGCGGGGTGATCGTCAATGCCGATGCCAGTCAGGTTTATGACTGCTGGAGGGTGGTCACCGCACGCCCGTCAGAGGCAGACGAATCCGCCGCGCCGCATGCGCTCTATGGCCACCTGCCCTACGACGCGGCCTATTCCGCCGGGCATTGGTTGCGCGAGGTCGCCCCGCTGCTGACCGGCCCCGAGCGCCCCATCATCGTGGGCGGCACCGGGCTTTATTTCCTCGCCCTGACCGAAGGCATGGCCGAGATCCCCGCAACCCCGCCCGAACTGCGCGCAGAAGGCGATGACCTGTCGCTGGAGACCATGATACGGACGCTGGATCCCCGGACCGCCGCGCGCATCGACCTGCAGAACCGGGCCCGGGTGCAGCGCGCCTGGGAGGTGCTGCGGGCAACCGGACGGCCATTGGCGGAGTGGCAGGATGACACCCCCGCTCCGCTCTTGCCGCGCAGCGCCTGCGCCGCCTTTGTGGTGGAAACCGACAAGGAATGGCTCGAAGCGCGGATCAGACGCCGGTTTTCCGCGATGATCGCACAGGGCGCGCTGGAGGAGGCCCGCGCAATGCTGGATCGCTATGATCCGGCGCTGCCCTCCTGCAAAGCCATAGGCGTTCCGGAGCTGATGGCCCACCTCACCGGGCAGCTGACCCTTGATCAGGCCGAGGAACAGGCCTCGGTCGCGACCCGCCAATACGCCAAGCGCCAGCGCACCTGGCTGCGGTCTCGCATGGGAAAATGGTCAAAACTGGCCCCCAAATCGTAAAATCGAACGATTTTTTCACGATTCTAGCGCGATTATCACGGGACTTGCAAAAAATACGGCAAAGAAATTGATCGAATCACCTCATCACGCCAAGCTCCCTTCAACTTTGACCAAATAGCGCAGTCCCACCGCCATGCCCTTTGATCCAAAAGCCACTGGGCCACTCGATGTCAGCCCCCTTCTGCGACTGATGTCAGGCGGTGCCTGGCAAATCGAATTGGCACATGAACGCGACTGTCATCTGGTCATCTGGATCACGCGTGGCCAGGGCCGGATCCTGATGGACGGGCATTGTCGCGGCTTTGGTCCCCACACGGCGATCAGCCTGCCCGCACGGACCCTATTCTCGCTGGAGCTCGGTCGTCAAAGCATCGGTCAGGTGCTGCGCGTCGGCGAAACGGTGCCCTGCGGCCTGCCGGAAACGCCGATGCAGATCCGGATCAGTGACATGCAGGAACAGGCGCGGCTCAATGGTCTCTTCGACGCCATGCTCCGCGAACAGCAGGTCAGCGATGACCACGCCCATCGCGCAATCCGAAGCTACGCCGATCTGCTCGGCATTCATCTGAAACGGCAGTGGCAGTCCGCGCCCGAAAACCGCAGCGCCTCTGCCGCACGCCGCCTCTGCCGGGCATTTTGCACTCGCCTCGCACAGGACCCGGAAGGGAGCTTCAACATGGCAGGCCACGCCTCGGAGCTGGGCGTGACGCCAACCCATCTGACCCGCGTCTGCAAACAGGAGACCGGCAAGACGGCAGCCGTCCTGTTGACCGAGCGCCAGTTGCACGCCGCGCGCAGCCTGCTGATCAGAACCAGCCTGCCGATCCGCGACATTGCGCAATCGCTCGGCTTTGGAAGTGCCGCATATTTCACCCGGTTCATCACACAGCACACCGGCGAAACCCCGAGCACGCTGCGCAAATCTGCGCATGATGACGCAAAAGTGCAGGCCCTGCACTCCTGAGTGGCGTCATTTCGGATGAAAACTGGACAGAAGTGTCCTTTTCTCATTCGCGACGGCTCAGATGTCGTTTTTTTACCTCAAGCTGCCGATACTGTGCATTGACGTTGCCCCGGTTCTGTTGCCGTATGGTGGTGCCGGGACAGATTGTGACAATACATATGCCTCGACACGATACAAAAAGCCCGCGGCTTTGGCCCCTCATCCGCAGAGGCCCCTGACCCAGACGGACTAGAACAGGGAGATATCCATGACCAACACCACACCCACGAGCGCCTCGCCCCATTGGGCGGCCGAGATGCATGCGCAGGAACTGAAAAAGGGCAAGATCTCGCGGCGCGAGTTCCTGACCCGCGCCACTGCCCTCGGCGTTTCTGCCACCGCGGCCTATTCCATGATCGGCCTGA
The DNA here is from genome assembly GCA_001874255.1 of Alphaproteobacteria bacterium MedPE-SWcel. GTDB lineage: Bacteria > Pseudomonadota > Alphaproteobacteria > Rhodobacterales > Rhodobacteraceae > Epibacterium. Next base: position 20,411 of record MPDC01000006.1, on the reverse strand, counting down.
GCGCGCCCGTTCGGGCCGCCGCGCATATGCAGGACGGCGGAACCCTGCGCGTGCAGATGAGCATCAAGGGCCTGAAAGATCCCCGCACCTACGACTGGTCCGAAATGGGCAACGAGAGCCGGGGCACGCTGGAATACCTTGTTGAATACAACAACGACGGCTCCATCACGCCGATGCTGCTGGACAGCTGGGAGGTCAACGACGATGCGACCGTCTATACGCTGAATGTCCGCCAGGGCGTCAAATGGAACAACGGCGACGATTTCACCGCCGAAGATGTGGCGCGCAATATCACCGGCTGGTGTGACAAGGCGCTGGAAGGCAACTCCATGGCGGGCCGTTTCGCCAGCCTGATCGACGAAGCCACCGGAACCGCGCTGGATGGCGCAGTCGAAGTTGTCGACAGCCACACGGTCAAGCTCAACCTGCCCAAATCCGATATCTCGATCATTGCGGGCATGGCGGATTATCCGGCGGCGATGACCCATGCCAGCTTCTCGACCGAGGACATGACGCAGAACGTCGGCACCGGACCCTATCTGATGACCGAACTCGAGGTCGGCGTGAAATGTACGCTGGAGCGCAACACCGAACACACATGGTGGGGCGAAGAGGTCTTTGGCAAGCCGGCCCTGGACCGTATCGAATACATCGATTTCGGCACCGACCCGTCCTCCTGGCTCTCCGCGCTCGAATCCGAAGAAGTCGATATGCTCTATGAATCCGTCGGTGAATTCATCGATGTCATGGACGCGCTGGGCTTTGTCAAATCCGAGGTGGTGACCATGTCCACCGTGGTGGTTCGCCCCAACCAGCTGGCCGAAGTCGATGGCAAACAACCCTATGCGGACAAACGCGTCCGTCAGGCGATCCAGATGGCCGTCGACAACAATATCTGCCTCGAACTCGGCTACGGCAATCGCGGCGTTGTGGCGGAAAACCACCATGTCGGCTCGATCCACCCGGAATATGCGGAACTGCCCCCGCAGCCGGTCGATCCCGATGGCGCCCGTGCCCTGATGGAAGAGGCCGGGATGATGGATTTCGAACATGAGATCATCTCCATCGACGACGACTATCGCAAGAACACCACCGATGCGGTCGCCGCACAGCTGCGCGATGCAGGGTTCAAGGTGAAACGCACCGTTCTGCCCGGCTCCACCTTCTGGAACGACTGGACAAAATATCCCTTCAGCTCCACCAACTGGAACCACCGTCCGCTGGGCGTGCAGATCCACGCCCTCGCCTATCGCTCCGGCGAGGCCTGGAACGAATTCGGCTGGTCCAATGCGGAATTCGATGGCCTTCTCGACGACGCCCTTGCCATTGCGGATGCCGACAAGCGGCGTGTGGTGATGGAGAAGATGGAAAAGCTGATCCAGGACGAAGGCGTCACCATCCAGCCCTATTGGCGGTCGCTCTATCGTCACATGCGCGAAGGCGTCTCCGGTGCGGACATGCATATCTCCTTTGAACACCACCACTACAAATGGGGCTGGGCGGCCTGATCACCTCTGATCACGCCCGACCCCCAGATCCGTCCCCGGCAATCGCCGCCGGGGGCGGGCCTCACAAAAAACAATAAAATCAACAAGAACACGGCCCCCCTGTCCGGGATTCCCAGTTCCGGCACATATATGGGCCAGCCGACCGCCAGTCTGCAGGGGATCACATGGGACTATTCATATTGCGTCGTTCGGGCGTGATGATCATTACGGCGTTGTGCCTGACGTTCATCGTGTTCTTTCTGACAAATCTCTACCCGAACCTTGAAAAGCTCGCCAAGACCGAAGGCAACTTCCGCATGTCGGACGAGGCTGTGGCCAGCTGGCTGGACAAGAACGGCTACGCCCAACCGATGATCGTGAAATACGGCCAATGGCTCGGCGTGGTGCCGGGCTGGACCCGTGTGGGCGAGGATGGGACCACCGGCCGCTGCATCAAAGGCGCCGTGGATCCGACGGCCGCGGCAGAGGCGCCGCAGTTCTGTGGTATCCTGCAGGGAGACTGGGGCTATTCCACCCGGTTCAAGACCGGCGTCGGCGACATCATTCAGACCCGGCTCGGCAATACCGGCTATCTGATGATGTGGGTGCTGATCCTGATGATCCCCTCGGCGCTGATCGTCGGCGTGCTGGCGGGCATGCGCGAAGGCTCGGCCACCGACCGGTCGCTCTCGACCCTGTCGATCATGACCACCGCCACCCCGGAATATGTCTCCGGCGTGATCTTCATCGCGGTTTTTGCCTCTTCCACCGTGGGGCTCAAATGGTTCAAGGGCACGGCGACTGCTGCGATGGAAAACCCAACCTTCGAGAATTTCTTTCTGCCGGTGCTGACCATCGCATTATACGGCATGGGCTATATCGCCCGCATGACGCGGGCCTCGATGACCGAGGTGATGACAGCGCAATATGTGCGCACCGCGCGGCTCAAAGGGGTCAGTTTCCCCAATATCGTGCTGAAACATGCGCTGCGCAACGCGCTGATCGCGCCCTTTACCGTCATCATGCTGCAGTTCCCCTGGCTGCTGAACGGCGTCGTGATCGTCGAAAGCCTGTTCAATTACAAAGGCTTTGGCTGGGCGCTGGTCGAAGCGGCCAGCAACAATGACATCGAGCTGCTGCTCGCCGTTTCCGTTGTATCCGTCGTGGTGGTTCTGCTCACGCAGCTGATTTCCGATATCGGCTATGTGTTCCTGAACCCCCGCATCCGAATTTCCTGAGGCAGGAGGCCTGTTATGGACCCTTTGACGTGGACTGGCACGCTGGCCTTTCTCAACCCATTGTTTGCAATCGCATTGATCGCGCTGGCAGCCGCCATCGTGATCTGGATGCTGCTCAGCATTGCCGCCGCAGGCAGTCGACAGGTGGCCAATGCCGACGGCAGCGTCACATTGGCGGGCAACCCGCAGGCCATCGCCAGCCTTGGCCTGCGCATCGCCTTTATCGCCGTCGCTCTCATCGCGCTGGCCTATCTTCTGCTGGGTCTGCTGCTCGGCTCCGGCGCCGGGATCGTCGGGGCGATCTCGCGACAACTGCTGCCCACCTGGACTGCTCTGGCCCTTTTGTTCGGCCTCTCGGTGAGCTTCAAACGCCGCCTCGGGCTTTATGGCAAGCTGTTTGACAGCCCGATCGGCCTGATCGGATTTGCCCTCGTGATGTTCTGGGTCTTCACCGGCATTTTCGCAGCGATGGATCTGATCGCCACCCATGATCCGCTCTCGCAGGTGTCCGGCATGAAGAACAAGCTGCCCGGCACACCGGTGCGCGGCGCTGAGGCCGGGGAATACGGCTGGTATCTGCTGGGCGGCGACAATCTCGCCCGGGATGTGTTTTCCCGGATGGTGAAAGGCGCATGGGAGGTGTTGAAATACGCGCCGCTGGCGACCCTCTTTGCCTTTATGGTCGGGATCACGCTGGGCTTGCCTGCGGGCTATTACGGCGGCCGCCTCGATACCGCCCTGTCGTTTCTTGCCAATCTGATCCTCGCATTCCCGGTGATCTTGCTGTTCTATTTGCTGGTGACGCCCGAAATCGTCGCAACCGGCCTGCCGCAATTCATGGCGGTGGTGCTCTTTGCCTTTCCGATCATCTTCTGCGGCGTGTTGATCCATTCGCGCTTCCGGACCCAACCGAAGAAGAACAAACGCTGGATGATCGCAGTACTGCTGCCAGTGTTCCTGACCTATATGTCGCTGATCAATTCCGCCGGGTCAAAAATCGATTTCTGGCCGCTGGATTTCTTTGACATTCCGGGCGGTGTGCTCGTGGTCTTCGTCTCGGTGGTGTTTGTGAACTCTCCCACCGTGTTCCGCATCGTGCGCGGCCTGGCGATGGACATCAAGACCCGGGACTATGTCGCCGCGGCCCAGACCCGCGGTGAACGCCCGTGGTACATCATGCTGTGGGAGATCCTGCCAAACGTGCGCGGTCCGCTGATCGTCGATTTCTGCCTGCGCATCGGATATACGACGATCCTTTTGGGAACACTCGGCTTTTTCGGCCTCGGCCTGCCACCGGAAAGCCCCGACTGGGGATCGACCATCAATGACGGCCGCAAGCTGCTGCAGATCTATCTGCACCCGGCGCTGCCGCCGGCCGTGGCGCTGATGACCATGGTTCTGGGGTTGAACCTGCTGGCCGACGGCCTGCGCGAAGAAAGCCTGAAGGACTGACATGACCGAGGCCGGGGGCCGCGTCCCCGACCCCCAAGGTATATTGGGCCGATTGAGGCATCAGACCTCACCAGCCTCCCAGGGAGCCAAAGATGAGCAAACTCGCAGAACATGACGGCCCGATCCTCGAGATCGACAAGCTGTCGATTTCCTTCTTCACCCGCCTGCGCGAGATCCCGGCCGTGATGGATTTCTCCGTCTCCGTGCAGCCGGGCGAAGCCGTGGGTCTCGTCGGAGAGTCCGGCTGTGGCAAATCCACCGTCGCTCTGGGGGTCATGCAGGATCTTGGCAAGAACGGTCGCATTGTCGGCGGGTCGATCAAGTTCAAAGGCCGCGATCTGGCCGAATTGAGCGCGGAAGAGCTCCGGGATGTGCGTGGCAACGAGATCGCGATGATCTATCAGGAACCGATGGCCTCGCTGAACCCGGCGATGAAAATCGGCAAGCAGCTGATGGAAGTGCCGATGATCCACGAAAATATCGGTGAAAAAGAGGCCTACGCCCGCGCGCTCGAGGTGGTGACCGACGTCAAGCTGCCGGATCCCAAGCGCATCCTCGGCTCCTACCCGCATCAGCTGTCGGGAGGGCAGCAGCAGCGGATCGTGATCGCCATGGCCTTGATGTCAAAGCCCTCTCTGCTGATCCTGGACGAACCGACCACCGCGCTCGATGTCACGGTGGAGGCCGCCGTCGTCGAATTGGTCAAGGATCTCGGCAAGAAATACGGCACCTCGATGCTGTTCATCTCTCACAATCTGGGTCTGGTGCTGGAAACCTGCGACCGGATCTGCGTGATGTATTCCGGCGAAGCGGTGGAGCGCGGCTCCATCGAGGATGTCTTCGATCACATGCGCCACCCCTATACCCAGGCTCTGTTCCGATCGATCCCGCTTCCGGGCGCCGACAAGAACGCGCGGCCTCTGGTGGCGATTCCGGGGAACTTCCCCCTGCCCCACGAACGCCCGCGCGGCTGCAATTTCGGCCCTCGTTGCGACTATTTCGAGGCCGGGCGCTGTGATGTGGGGGAGATCCCGATGGACCACGTCCCGGGCAACGAGCGCCATCACACGCGCTGTGTGAAATTCGACGAAATCGACTGGAGTGCACCGCTTGCGCTGGGCGACCAGAAGGCCCGGAACGAACCCGGCAAGGTCGTGCTGAAGATCGACAATCTGAAGAAATACTACGAGGTCGCCGCAAACGCATTGTTCGGCGGCGGCACGACCAAAGTGGTCAAGGCCAATGAAACCCTCAGTTTCGAAGCACGCGAATCCGAGACCCTGGCCATTGTCGGAGAATCGGGCTGCGGCAAGTCGACCTTTGCCAAGGTCCTGATGGGGCTGGAGACGGCGACCGAGGGACAAATCCTGCTCGACAATCGCAATATCGAGCAAATTCCGATTCAGAAACGGGACCCGGGCACGATTTCCGACATTCAAATGGTGTTTCAGAACCCATTCGACACGCTCAACCCCTCCATGACGGTCGGCCGTCAGATCCTCCGGGCCTTGGATATCTTTGGCATTGGCGAGAGCGACAGCGATCGCAAGCAGCGGATGTTTGAACTGCTGGATCTGGTCAAACTGCCGCGCGCCTTTGCCGATCGGATGCCGCGGCAATTGTCCGGCGGTCAGAAACAGCGGGTCGGTATTGCCCGTGCCTTTGCCGGTGGCGCCCGTATCGTTGTGGCGGATGAACCGGTCTCGGCGCTGGACGTGTCGGTCCAGGCGGCGGTGACCGATCTGCTGATGGAGATCCAGCGCAAGGAAAAGACGACGCTGCTGTTCATCAGCCACGATCTCTCCATCGTGCGGTATCTGTCGGACCGGGTTATGGTGATGTATCTGGGCCATGTGGTGGAATTGGGCGACACCGATCAGGTGTTCTCGCCACCCTATCACCCCTATACCGAGGCCCTGCTGTCGGCGGTGCCGATCGCCGATACATCCGTCGAGAAGACGCATATCGTTCTGGAGGGGGATATTCCCTCTGCCATGAACCCGCCCTCGGGTTGTCCTTTTCAGACCCGATGCCGGTGGAAGTCGCAGGTGCCCGGCGGTCTATGCGAAAAAGAGGTTCCCCCGATCCGCACATCGTCCAATGGCCATCAGATCAAATGCCATCTGAACGAGGACGTGCTTGCCAGTATGGAACCCGTGATCAAAATCGCCGCAGAATGATCGGCGATGGGTCCGCCCCGGCCTGATCCGGTGTCTTTCCGCATGAAAAGCCGCCTCCCCCCACAAAGGGATGAGACGGCCTCGTTATACTGATCTGATCACGCCAGGGTCCACCGGCCGGAACGGCAGGCGGACCCTCGCCCGATCAGATCAGGGAAGGGCGGTGCGGTTTAGCGGAGCGTCTCGTCAAAGGTCTCCCAGGCCGCGATCCAAGGATCGCCTCCCAGCGCTTCGGAGACCGGCTTGAGCTCTTCCGCGTAGGCAAGCCACTGACCCTGCGTGGCGGGAGACAGTTCTTCGTGGCCCAGTGTGTTCGCCAGAGCATCGAGATTGCACAGCGGGTTGGGCGACAGGCACGCGTCTTTGAACGGCAGACCGGCATGCTCCAGCAGCAGGGCAATTTCGGCCTCCGGATTCTGCACCAACGCCTCGTAGGACTGCAGCCGCAGCGCATCACCCAACTTCGAGGCATAATGCGTTGCCGAGGAATAGACCGCACCGGTCACCTGCGCGATCCACTCCGCACGAGAGGCAAGCGCGTTGCCGTTCAGAACGTTGGAAGCAATATTGGCCAGCGCAGTTTCCATCGGATGACGCGACATGAAGACGAATTTCGCCTCCGGGAACAGGAATTGCGCCAATGCAAATTCAAGACAGCCGAGCGGATGTGCATCGACGATTGTCTTGCCGCCTGCAACCTGCCCGCCCAGGGCGCGTTCCAGATAATACTGACGGAAAATATCGATTTCCTCAGCGGTCATCTGATCCATCCAGTCCCAGTAATTGCAGGGACGGTCCGTTTTGGCCATATGCATGCGGATCGCACCATGCGTCCGCGACAGGGCCGTGTTCTGACCGACGCTGAAGACGCCGGGATGTTTGGACAGGATACGCTCCACCAGTCCGGTGCCCGCCATCGGCATACCGCCGACAAAGACTATGCTCGGCAAAAGAGCTGCTTCTTCAGAGGTGGCGCAGGGTTCGAACAGGCGTTCCTGTTCTGCGACCATTTCGTCAAAAATCGCGGGAGCGAAGGCACCGGCGACTTCCTGACGGGAAGATTGAAACAGCGTGTAGGCGACCGACGTCTCGCCCGCAGCATGCGCAATCTGGGCCAGCGCGTGGTGCACCAGGGCGCGCAGGTTCGGTTCCAGATTTTCGCGTTCCGACAGAGACAGCAGACGCTGGGCATAAAGGCTGTCAACGGTGAACGTCTCGATGCCGTTCAGCGCCGTCAGCGCCGGAATGGAGTTCGGATCCCGGCGCAGCACCTCTTCAAACGCCGCGGCCGCCCCGGCCAGATCGCCATTGGTCTGCAGCATCAGCCCAAGTTTGCCAAGGCTCGCGGTATCCTCCGGAGCATTCTGGGTGAGATGCGTCATAATCTTGATAGAGTTATCAAAATCACGCATTTCAAAGAAACAGTCGGCCGTGCGCTCCAGCAGGCCGGGATCAAGCTCGCCTGATTGCACATGCGGCAACATCACGCTGAGAGATCGCGCATATTTGCCCGTGGCCATCAGGCCGTCGACGGTTGCGAATGCCTCGGTCAAGGCATCGGGAATTTGGCTGTTTTCTACCAGCATGAAACGTTCGCCCTTCTATAACGATGCGCCCGACCCTGCTGCAGAGAAGTGAATCACCGGTAAAGCGGCTGGTTCAAAATTGTGTCTTTTTCTTGGAAATTCACGCAAACCTGCCTTACTCGCCGGGTTTGCCGCGCCGAACCGGACATCTCAGCGCCGCAGCTGCGACTCGTAGCGAGAATCCGTCAAGGTTTCCAGGAACGCCACCAGCGCATCGATCCGGCGCGCATCAAGCGCCGGCCCATGGGTCAGCTCCTCTGTCGACAGCGTCTCCGGCACCGGTGCGGCGCCCCATTGGCGCCCGGTTTCAGGGTTGATCCGGGCCGCCTCCGAGGCGCTGTTGTATTTATTGTAGAAGGCAACCACCGTGCGCAGATCCTGAAACACGCCATTGTGCATATAGGGCCCCGTCACCGCGACATTGCGCAGCGTCGGCGTCTTGAACCTGCCCCGTTGCGCCGGATCATCGACCTGTGGGTTGTCCAGCAGGCCATTGTCCACCCAATCAACCGCCACGCCGTTTTCCTGCCGCCCCGAAACGTTCACAGGCACGCCGATGTTGTGGTAGCGAAAATCCGTGAACGGTTCGGCCGGGTCGATGGCGCTGCGCCGCAGCTGGTGGCATTGATTGCAATTGGTGAACTGCTGGGAAAAGAACAACAGCCGCCCCAGCTCTTCCGCGCGGGTCAGGGTCGCCTCGCCGCGCAGGAAGCGGTCGTATTTGCTGTCAAAGGGCTGAAAAACCGGGCTGGCTTCAAATTCCGCCAGAGCGGCAGTCAAAGCCGCAAACCCGGCCGCAGCATCCGTTCTGATGTCCACATCATAAAGCGCGGCAAAGGCTGCGACATAGTCGGGATCTTCGGCCAGACGGGCGACGGCCTCGGCCTCACTGCTCAGGCCCAGTTCGATCCCGTTGAGGATGGGCCCGCCGGCCTGTGCTGCCAGATCGGCGGCCCGCCCGTCCCAGAACTGCCCGCCAACCCATGCGCCCTCCTCGGTTTGGTGAAAGGCGGGCGACAAAGCGGCATAGGCGGCGCTCGGAGCATGGCGCGCGCCCAGTGATTCGCCGTCATCCCCACGCGAAAAGGCACCCGCAGCATCCCGGCGGGGATCGGCAAAGCCTGCATTTGGATCATGACAGCTGGCGCAGGACTGGGTCCGGTTTGCCGACAGCTCGGTCTCGAAGAACAGCGCCTCGCCAAGCTCCACGGCGCTGTCATAGCCCGCCGCCAGCAGAGGCGAGGCCAACAACATCAGGCAAGCGGCAGCGCGCAGCACCATGGGCGGGAGATCTCCGAGTATCAGGACCGTGCTCTAGCGCAGATCTGCGGGATTTTCCAGATGCAGAAAGGACGCAGCCCGGTCAGGCCGCGTCCTGCTCTCACGCTCCCGGACCCACCCGCAGAGCCAGTATCTCCGTATCGATCAGGCCAGCAGCACGATCACCAGCGTCAGAAGATTGACTGACGCCCATTGCAGCAGCAGCGGATGGCGACGGCCGATGACAAAGGCGAGACCAGCGGCGGCGACAGAGGCCCCGAAGCCCAGCAAGGCGACAGAGCCGACCACGGCACCGATCACTCCGGTCTCAGGTCCCCAGGCCACCCCCGGCAGGGCCATGCCCTTGAGCAAGAGCCCGATCAACGCCCCCATGGCGACGGCCATCAGAGTCGGGCCGATCTCGCGCCGCTGCGCCGCCTGCCCGTGATGCGACAGGATCGCCTCCACCAGTTCCGGACGGGGCTCTGCGCCGGGGACCCAGCTCATGCGGTCCACTTGTCCCTCAAACGTCTTGCCACTCATACCCGATCCCTCCGTATTGGGACCAATATTTACCTCCGATTAAGGCAGGTTAATGACCGGTTAACGAAAACGGCAAGGCAAATGGTTAACGGCGCGGTCGCGACCCGCCGGGCGCGCTGGGGCACGGCTCCGGCGCCCTCAGCTGCCGAGGATTCGGCGCACATAGGTCATGGTTTCCTCAAACGGGGGCACCCCGCCATATTTGCGCACCGCATCGGGGCCCGCATTATAGGCCGCGAGCGCCAGCCGCCACGAGCCGAACTTGCGGTATTGCTGCGCCAGATATTTGGCGCCCCCGCGCAGGTTCTCGGCAGGCACCAGCGGATCGACCCCCAACAGCCGCGCCGTCCCCGGCATCAGCTGCGCCAGCCCCAGGGCGCCCTTGTGCGACTGCGCGGTGGGGTTCCAGTTGCTCTCCTGCTGCACCAGACGCAGGAACAGGTCTTCCGGCACCCCGTTGGCACGCGCCGCGCTGCGGGCGACCTCGAGGTATTCGCCCCGGTAGCTGCCACTATAGAGCGGCAGGATATCATCCTTCAGACTGTCCGGCCGCAGCCGTTCGGAATTCTGGTACTGACTGGCCGCCCGGGTGTCGAGAAACCGGGTCTGGGCGGCAAAGGTCTTGCGCTTGTTCTTGCTCGTGAAGAGGTCAGAGGCCGCCACGGGGGCAGCGCAGGTCGTCAAGATCAGGGCAGCAGTGGTTAAGCGTCGCATCGTGGCAATGGACCCGTCTGTTTCCTCAGGTGCGGGCAATATAGTCATCTCTGGGCGAAAAGAAAGATATCCACATCTTCTGACCGCCGCAGGGTGAAATTGCGCCGTTTCCCGCCCCTGGAGGCCCCGTCCTGCCCTTTCATCACACCGCAGGGGCGGCTAGTGTAACGGCCAGGCAACGGACGGGATTCGACATCCTGTCTAGGCGACCCGTCGCACACGCTCTCGACATAGAAAGAAACAAAGGACAGGATCCATATGGCCGGCTCCCTGAACAAAGTAATGCTCATCGGTAATCTGGGCCGCGACCCGGAAGTCCGCAGTTTCCAGAACGGAGGCAAAGTGTGCAACCTGCGCATCGCCACCTCTGAGAACTGGAAGGACCGGACCACCGGCGAACGCCGCGAAAAGACAGAATGGCATTCCGTGGCGATCTTCAGCGAAGGTCTGGTGCGCGTCGCGGAACAATATCTGCGCAAAGGCTCCAAGGTCTATATCGAAGGCCAGCTGCAGACCCGCAAATGGCAGGACCAGAGCGGCCAGGACCGCTATTCGACCGAGGTGGTGCTGCAGGGCTTTGGCTCCACGCTCACCATGCTTGACGGTCGTGGCGAAGGCGGCGGTGGCGGCGGCTTTGGCGGTGGTGGCCAGGGCGGCGGCGACTACGGTGGCGGTGGCGGCGACTACGGCGGCGGCAACTACGGCGGTGGTGGCCAGTCGGGCGGTGGCTACGGCGGTGGCGGCAGTCAGTCGGGTGGCGGCTTCGGCGGCGGCCAGGGAGGTCCTTCCCAGAACATCGACGACGACGAAATCCCGTTCTGAGCGCGGTCTCCCGTCCCGGCGCGATTGCCATTGCGCCGGTCGGGCGGCCCAGAGATCGGGGTGTTTGAAAATCAGTCAGCTGGAGGAACAGTCGGCTGGGGGAACAGCCCCCTGGAAGAACAGGCCGCTGGAGGGTCACGCGAGTGGCAATTCAGGCGACCGGAAACTCAGGCGACTGGAAACTCAGGCGACTGGAATTTCAGGCGGCCCAAATCACATCAAAGCCCGGTCAGCTTCCGCTGGCGCCATTCCGAGTTACAGGACACGAGCGGCAGATTTTCTGCCGCTCGTTTTCATTTCAGGGAGAGTTTTAACGGCCTCGAAGCTTGGCCCACATCGGCGTGCCGTGGAACTGCCAAGGCTGGTAGAGTATCCTTGAGAGATTCGGGAGATGCGGTCGATCATCCCGGCGCCGGTCCTTTTTCTGTTCGGGAGGATCCAGGCCTTCCCCTGCTTGGAGGATCTCTTGCTGCGCCTCGTCGGGATCCCGATTGTTATCCGCGCTGCCTCCCATCTCCGCGTTCATTTTCGCGGATTGGCGGGCTGAATATTGAGCCGAATGACCCCCCATGCGCATCGCTGGGGTGGTTCTTCAAACACGGGTCTTTCGCCGCAATGGGACTTCAATGGTTCCATTGGTTCCAAGCACCTTCAGGCGACGCACGGCCCTGGCATCTCCGCTATTGATCTCGACTTCATCCTTGTCTGGAGTCGCAGATTGTTCTTTCTCCTTGGCCGTTTTCTCTTCCTCGTCCGGTGATGCTTAGGTTCGCCAATCGAAGACGTTGTAGTAGATCCGCCAGATGTTCAGCATCGCAATCAGGACCCGAGGATTGTATGCTGAACCATTGACGTAGCTGGAGCCCTTGCGAGCGCTACGGCCGCCCGCCCGCTCGACGAGACTGACACGATTCCGCAGAGCGTTCTGGAAAGTGGAGACTGGCTGAAGAGTTGCCATTGTCATTCTTCTCGTGATGGCTGACCGCAGCTCGGGATCTTGGATCGTGTCGTCGATGCCGAGTTTGCGATACTCGGACCGACAACGCGGTGACGAGATCGGAAACCCAATGACCTTGTCCACCTCGTTGGCACGAGGCACGGGACTGCGAAGCCATAGCTGCGGATAGGCCTTGGAGGCAAAGTTTGGCCCCGGCCAAGGACTTTTGCTACCATCACGCAGTGATTGGAACGCCGGCGTGATGTTCGCCGCAGCCCAAGCCTGCAGCGCGTCCCAATACCCGAGCCCCGGATGGGCGTCCCGCCAAACTTCAAAGCTTATGTGGAACTCATCCTTTCGCTGATCAATCCAGTCGCTTGAGGCCTCCCTGTTGAAGGAGACGATCGCCCACTCAAACCTGTCATTCAGGATGTCTTTCCGAAAAACGTGCGGCACGACACGCCCCATTGTGCCTTCCTGCTCGCCAACCAAGGTCATCTTTCCCAATGGAATCATATCCTTCACGCAGGCGAGAGATGCGGCTTTCGTATAGGTATCGCGGGTCACAATGCCTTGGAAGCTTCCGCGTCCGTCGCGCTCCTGCTTGACGAAGTTGAACCATTTGTCGCGCAGAAATTCGATCTCCGTGGCACGCCGTTCGCCGTCGCTTCGGGACTTTTTCGCATCGGGAGAACGCGGCAGATTAGCAGCATCAAAGGCCTTGTCCGTCCGATAGATCAATCGGTGCAGTTTGCCGATTGCCGACGCGAAGAGCGCGGGTTCATCAAACCGAGCCGTCGGACGCTGGAAGTGCATCAGTGGCGCGGTGAATGCCCCGTCGCCGTTTCGATATTGCTTACGGAGATTGACGGACTGTGTGGAGCCTAAATAGTGTTCTTCTACGACCTCCAGGGGGTCGATCTTCGGGTCGAAATCGGCATCACAACGGAAGACATAGCCTGACCTGATATCCGCGCTGATTGAACAGTTCAGTTGTGTCAGCCGCCGATCGGTCCTCGTCTCCCAGTTTAAATTGATCGAGATATCGTCGTGCGCGATCCGGGTATGGGTGTAGGGTTTTTCGTCTTTGATACGCTGGCGTTCGACCTCGGTCCGCCACTCCGCGAGTTGAGCGCGCTCATAGGCCAGCAGGACTTTCTCCAGCCAGAAGATCCGATCATACAATCGCGACATCCCGAGCTCTGTCTCGCCACGCGGAGTGCGAAGCATGCGCCGCATATCGTGAAGCCTATTGCCGTTCACGATCATTGCCAGAATGCGGAGGTTCTTATCGCGCTTCTTTTGGCGACGGTGCTCGCTTGAGACCGTAACCCGTGCGCCGGGGGCGCCCTTGCAGGGCTTGTGGATCACCCTCACCGACCGCGCCCGTGTTTTTGCACCCTTCTTCCGACCGACTGACCTGGATGGTGTGCCATTCGCACCATTGAAGACAAACTCCTCAGGTGCCTCCAAATACCCGGTGCCGCAGTTCCCGCACCTCGGGCCTTCCAAAGCGCCATTCTGCGTCCAGAGGCGGTTCTGCTCTTCTATTCGACAGGAGCTTCGAGCTCACCCCGCATTCTGCGTTCCCACGCAGGTGCTGGCAGGTGAGCATCCGCCCGTCTTCCCAAGCCCTCGGGGCACCGGAGAACTCGAAAGCGCTGGTCTCGCGATGGAGCTTTTTTTCGCCTTCGGCGGTGATCTTGTAGCGACCCACGCCCCTTGCAATGGACGCGTCGGAAATTGCTGCACGCAGGCGCTTCTCCCGAGCCCCCTGCCGACGAACGAATGCTTCGTGGGCGCAGGCTCAATTCCGTAGTTGCCGCAGTCGGGGTCGCCGCAGCAGTTGAGATTTGTATCACCCGACACGAGCGGGTACAGTTGCGCGAGCGTGAGGTTGTTGAGGCTCTTCATCTCATTCGGTCCCTTCGTCCGTTTGGTCAAGAGCTCGCGTGCCTCCTATATTGGCCTTACTGGCCGATGACGAAATAGATTGTGTGGATAGACACGATCCGCGCGGGACGTTCGAACTTCCCGCCAAATTCTCCTAAGAACACGGATTTTGGCCGAAATTAGGGCATAAAAACAAAAGCCTGCCGACCTCTGGGTCGGCAGGCTCTCTTAACGATGTCCTATAACTCGGAATAGCGCCGCTTCCGCTGCCGGGCTTTTCCTTTCGAAAAACACAGGCGGGATCAACACAGGCGGGATCATTGCCCTGTCAGAGACGACCGCCCCCTGTCCCGGAGCCCAAGCCCCGCTGTTCGTCTGGTCTTTGTGCCAGCGCGTCCTGCAGGACAGACAGAACCGCATCGCCCGGCACATCCGCCGTCACAAAGGCGGCGCCAATGCCGCGCGCGAGGATGAACCGCAGCTGCCCGTCCACGACCTTCTTGTCCTGGCCCATCAGCGCGACCAGATCCGCCGCCGGCGGCAAGGCTCCGGGGATGTCGCAGAGATCGGTCTTCATTCCCATCGCCTTCAGATGCGCCCGCACCCGGCTCGGATCTTCCTGACTGCACAGACCAAGACGCGCCGACAGTTCAAACGCCAATGCGCAGCCGATCGCGACCCCTTCGCCATGAAGCAGCCGGTCACCATAGCCCGTCGCCGCCTCCAGGGCGTGGCAGAACGTGTGCCCGAGGTTCAAGAGCGCCCGGTCGCCCTGCTCGGTCTCGTCGCGCACCACGATGTCTGCTTTCATCTGTACCGACCGTGCGACGGCCTCGGTGCGCAGCGCCAGATCCCCGGTCGCCATCGCGACCGCATGGGTTTCCAGCCAGGCGAAGAAATCCGCATCCCCCAACAGGCCGTATTTCACCACCTCGCCATAGCCTGCCAGAAAATCCCGCGGCGCCAGCGAGCCGAGGATCGCCGTATCGGCCAGCACCAGAGCAGGCTGGTGAAAGGCCCCGATCAGGTTCTTGCCCTGCGGCGCGTTGATGCCGGTCTTGCCTCCGACCGAACTGTCCACCTGGGCCAGCAGCGAGGTCGGGATTTGCACAAACCGCACACCGCGCCGCAGCACAGCCGCCGCAAACCCCGCCAGATCGCCGATCACCCCGCCGCCAAAGGCGACCACGATATCACCGCGCTCCACCTTCGTCTCCAGCAGCCACTCGACGGCGCGGGTGAACTGCGGCCAGCCCTTGGTGCTTTCGCCGGGCGGCAGCGCCAGCGCCTCCATCGCGATGCCCTCTTTCGCCAGCCCCTCCCGCAGGGTCTCCAGATGCAGCGCCGCCACTGTCTCATCCGTCAGCACGGCCACTTTCGGCCGACGCAGCAGCGGCGCAAGGCGCGCCCCGGCCTGCCCCACCAGATCCGGGCCGATCACCACATCATAGGCGCGATCACCAAGGGGAACATGTACAGTCCGTTCCATCACTCTGCCTCCAGCACGTCAGGGCGGGCCGCCAGCGCCTCAAGCACCCGGTCCACCATTGTTTCGATCGAAACCACCCCATCCGACGGGACGACCAGATCCGCCTGCGCATAGACGGGCACCCGCGCCTGATACAGATCCGCCAGCGTCTGATAGGGATCAGCCGACCGCAGCAAGGGCCGCGAATCGCGCCCTTTGACACGTTTCCACAGCACATCCAGATCCGCCTGCAGACACACCGACACGCCAGAGGCGGACATCACGTTACGGTTGCGCTCGGCCAGAAAGGCACCGCCCCCGGTTGACAAAACGCCGCATTCCTCCTGCAGCAGACGAGAGATGACCTGATATTCCTTCTCGCGAAAAAACGGCTCGCCGTAGCGGGAAAAGATCTCCGGGATCGTCATGTTCGCGGCCGCTTCGATCTCGTGATCGCTGTCGAGAAACGGCACCTCAAGCCGCGCGGCCAAAGCCCGTCCTACGGCTGTTTTCCCGGCCCCCATCATCCCCACCAGCACAATGGTTTTCTTCAGATGTCCCGGCGCGCGACTTTCTGCCACCGCACCGCTGATTTGGTCTTTTTCGCTCATTCTTCCGTGAATGACGTGATATTGCCGAAAAGGCCATATATAAAACTCGTAAAACAAGCAAAGAAGCAGGCACCGGGACACCCATGGCACGTTTGGCAAAATACTTGGCTTTCCTCATTCTTCTGGCCGCTGTCGCGCTGGTCGCCTATGCCTATGTCGGCCCCTGGTTCGGCGCCGATTTCTCGGCCCCCGCCGTCGAGGTCCGCAAACCTGTGGTGCTCAATGCCGACTAGAGCCGCAGCGTTGGCCTTCGGCGCATTCGTGCTGACAGCCATCGCCACACAGGCCCGCGAACCGCTGAGCGCGATCGACTGGCTGGACTCCGCGCCCCCCGTGGCCAATATCCCGCTGCCCCTGCTGATGGAGCCACCGGTGGCACAGACGGCGGATGGCCCGGCGATCACCGTCACCCCGCTGCAACGCCTGCTGCCGCCGGTGGGGCTGGTGGCGCAGAACCGCACCGGCCTGCCGATCACCCTGTGGCAGAGCAGCCCGCCCCATCGGCTCGCGGATCTGATCCGCGACGTGCCCGTCAGCGGCTTGCCCGCGATGCAATCGCTGCTGATCACGCTCTTGCTGGCCGAGACGCGGCCCCCGTTTGACGACGACGATCAGGTCTTGCTGGCCCGTCTCGACCGGCTGCGCGACATCGGGGCCACCGATCCGGTTCAGGCGCTGGTGCAGGAGGCCGGCCCCACCGAAAATGCCCAGCGGTTTTCGCGCTGGTTCGATGCGACATTGCTGAATGGCGACGAGGACCGGAGCTGTGCGGCGCTGACCGCCGCCCCCTATCTGATGACCGACTACCGGGCGCGGATTTTCTGTGCCGCCCGGCGCGGGGACTGGCCGACCGCCGCCCTGATGCTGGAAACTGCCCATGCGCTGGATCTGATTTCCACATCCGAACTGGCCTTGCTGGACCGGTTCCTGAACCCCGACATCTACGAAGGCATGCCGCCGCTGCCCGTGCCGAAATCCCCGACCCCGCTCGAATTCCGCCTCTTCGAAGCCATTGGCGAGCCGATGCCCACAGCCGCATTGCCGCGGGCCTTTGCCAGTGCCGACCTCCGCGACATCGTCGGCTGGAAAGCCCAGCTCGAAGCCGCTGAACGCCTGACCCGCAGCCGGGCGATGAACCCCAATCAGTTGCTCGGCCTTTTTACCGCCCGCCAGCCAGCGGCATCGGGCGGGGTCTGGGACCGGGTCGAGGCGGTGCAACGGCTGGACACCGCCCTGACGGCAGGCAGCGCCGAAGCCGTGCGCAAGACGCTGCCCGGTCTTTGGTCCGCCGCGCAGCAGGCCGGGCTCCAATCGGCCATGGCAGAGCTTTTTGCACCGCGCCTGGCGACGGTGCCGCTGGCCGGACACGCCGCCCGAATTTCCTGGGAGCTGCGCATGCTGTCGGCAGAGTATGAACAGGCCGCCGCCAGCCTGCCGGACCAGTCGCAACAAACCCGGTTCATCGCAGGCCTCGCGCAGGGGCAGCCGGAGCCCGCGCTTGCCTCGTCTGATCTGGAGCGCGCCATTGCACGGGGCTTTGCCCCCGACAGCGACCTGCCTGCGGCGCAACAGCTCCTGCTCGATCAGGGGCGGCTGGGCGAGGCTATTCTGGTCACCATGAAGAGCTTCTCTCATGGCGCCGACGGCAATCTCGAAGCCGCCTCTCTGTCGCTCGCCGCGTTCCGGCGGATGGGGCTCGAAGATACCGCCCGCCGGGCGGCGCTGCAGCTCGTCCTGCTGTCGCGGGGATCATGACGATGCCGACTGCCCCCGCCAGCGATCATCAATGGATCTCGACCTTTCTTGAGGCGCAGGCCGCCGAATTGGGCGCCGCCCGCAACACGCTGCTGGCCTATGGCCGCGACCTGAAGAGCGTCGTGCAGTGGTTCTCCGGCCACCGACTGAGCTTTGCGACCGCGCAACAGGGTGATATCGAATCCTATCTGATTGCCTGCGATGCAGAAGGTCTCAGCCGTGCCACCCGCGCGCGGCGTCTCTCCGCGCTCAAACAAATCTACCGCTTCGCCTTTGAGGAAGGCTGGCGACAGGACAATCCCGCCCTGCAGATCAAAGGCCCCGGACGCGCCAAATCCCTGCCAAAGACGCTGGATGTGGCCGAGGTCGACCGGCTTCTCGAGGCCGCCCGCAAGGTCGGGCGCAGCCCCTCGGATCGGCTCCGCAACACCTGCCTGATGGAGCTTCTCTATGCCACCGGCATGCGGGTCAGCGAGCTGGTTTCCCTGCCCGCCGCTGCCGCGCGGGGCGATCCCAATATGCTGCTGATCCTCGGCAAGGGCGGCAAGGAACGGATGGTGCCGCTGTCGCCGCCCGCCCGCGCGGCCCTTGCGGCCTGGCTCCGGGACCGCGACAGCACGGAGCACACCCGCGAGACACAGGGCGGCAAGCCCTCCCGCTTTCTGTTTCCCTCGCGCGGCAAGGACGGCCATCTGACCCGCCACCGGTTCTACCTGCTGATCAAGGAACTGGCGGTTGCGGGCGGCGTTTCGCCGGACAAGGTCACGCCCCACACCCTGCGCCACGCATTCGCCACCCATCTTCTTGCCAACGGGGCCGATCTGCGGGCCATTCAGGCGCTGCTGGGACATGCCGATATCGCGACCACGGAAATATACACCCATGTTCTGGACAGCAGATTGGCCGAACTGGTGCATCGCCACCACCCTCTGGCGCGCGACAAGGACCCCGAGTGACAGGATCACACCGCCTCCGGGGCCCTTGCCCGGCTGACGGCGCTTGATCCCGTTCCGGCAGACCTTCATAACCCTATAAACACGACGGCAGTTCAGGACCCCCAATGGACAATATCACCACGGTTTTCGACAGCTCTTTCTGGATCACCACCGGCGGCATCTTTCTTCTGCTGGTGCTCTCGGGGTTTTTCTCCGGGTCAGAAACAGCCCTGACCGCCGCCTCCCGCGGGAAACTGCGCAGCCAGGCCGACAAAGGGTCTCACGGGGCGGAGCGCGCCCTGCAGGTCACCGAAGACAGCGAGCGCCTGATCGGCTCCGTGCTGCTGGGCAACAACCTCGTCAACATCCTCGCAGCCTCGCTGGCTACCGCCCTGTTCACGAAGATCTTTGGCGAAAGCGGTGTTGCACTGGCCACCATCGTCATGACCTTCCTCGTGCTGATCTTTGCCGAGGTCCTGCCAAAGACCTACGCGATCACCAATTCCGAAAAAGCCGCCGCCGCCGTCGCCCCGGTGATCGGCACCTTGGTGACGGTGCTGGCCCCTATCGTTGGCGCGGTGCGCCTTCTGGTGCGGGGCGTCTTGCGGGTCTTTGGGGTGCAGATCGATCCCGACAGCCATATCATGGCCGTGCGCGAGGAAATCGTCGGCGCCTTGCAGATCGGCCACTCCGAGGGCGTGGTCGAAAAGGAAGACCGGGACCGGATCCTCGGGGCGCTGGATTTGTCGGACCGGTTTGTAGAGGAAATCATGCTCCACCGCTCCAAGATCGAAATGATCGACGCAGGCGCGGACCCGGAGGCCATTCTGGAGCAATGCCTGACCTCCTCGCATACGCGGCTGCCGGTGTTTCGCGATGACCAGGAGAACATCATCGGCGTTGTGCACGCCAAGGATCTCTTGCGGAAGATGTACGCCAAGATCGGCGGGCCGGACGGGGATGCCTCTGCCCTGCGCGACTTCAAGATCACCGAAGTCTCCAAGCCGCCGTATTTCATCCCGGAAACCACCACGCTCGACGATCAGATGCGCCAATTCCTGCGCGTCCGTACGCATTTTGCCCTTGTCGTGGATGAATATGGCTCGTTGCAGGGGCTGATCACGCTCGAGGATATCCTCGAAGAAATCGTGGGCGAGATTACCGACGAATTCGACCCGGCAGAGCAGAGTTTCGCCCGCAAGACCGGAGACGGCAACTATATCGTCGAGGGGGCGACCACCATTCGCGACATCAATCGCGCGATGGACTGGAACCTGCCCGACCTCGAGGCCAACACGGTCGCAGGGCTCGTGATTCACGAGGCACAGATGATCCCCACGGTCGGTCAGGTGTTCTCCTTCCATGGTTTCCGCTTCGAGGTCACCGCACGGGACGGCAACCGGGTCACGGGCCTGAAAATCCGCCCGCTCGAAGGGTAGCCGCCTACCCCGATCATCCAGCTGATCCGGACGGATGAGGTGTTTCGCTTCGGGCTGTGCCCGAAGCGACCGGCGCCGCGCGCGCCCCTGC
>MPDC01000054.1 GCA_001874255.1 Alphaproteobacteria bacterium MedPE-SWcel | reverse complement strand
GGGCGCGCGCGGCGCCCGCTTCACCAAGACCCGGCCCAGCGAGACCTGACCGAACCTTTGCTGGACAAAGGGGTCGCGCTGGCTGGGCGGTATGAGTTTGGCGGATCTGGCTAGGCGAGTCTGGCTGGGGGGCGCTGGCTGGGTGGCGCTGGCGGAAACCACGCAAGTGCGAAACATCAGCGCATGCGCAAGGCTCCGTCGAGGCGAATGACCTCGCCGTTCAGGTAGCCCATTTCGACGATGAAACCGGCCAGTCGCGCGTATTCATCGGGCTGGCCCAGACGGGCGGGATTGGGCACATCGGCTGCCAGTTGAGCCTGCGCTTCTTCCGGCAGGCCGGCCAACATCGGTGTCATGAATATTCCCGGCGCAATAGCCATCACCCGGATGCCAAGAGAGGCCAGGTCGCGTGCCATGGGCAGCGTCATACCAACGATTCCGCCTTTTGACGCAGCATAGGCGGCCTGCCCCTTCTGCCCGTCAAAGGCCGCGATGGAGGCCGTGTTGATGATAACACCACGGGCGCCATCGGGGGCGGGGTCGGTCTTGGCGATTTCAGCAGCGGCGAGGCGGGAGACGTTGAAACTGCCCACGAGATTGATGTCGACGGTGGACTGAAAGGCGGCAATCGGGTGCGGGCCGTCCCGTCCGACCGTCTTGATGGCATGGGCGATACCCGCACAGTTGACGCAGGCTGTGATCCCGTTCATCCGCTCTGATGCGAGGGTGATGGCGGCTTGGACCGACTCTTCACTGGTCACATCCGTCTGCGCGAAATGGGCACCGATACTGTCGGCAATCCGGTTCCCCCGATCCGCATCCCGGTCGAAGATGGTGACCTCTGCCCCGGCGTTGCGAAAATGGCGGGCGGTGGCCTCCCCCAGACCTGAGGCGCCGCCGGTGATGACGGCGCGTGTTGTTGCGAGTTTCATATCTCGCGCTCCTCCCATGAAATGAACGTCTGTTCAGATAATCATGGTCGTGCGGTCCTGTCCAGTCATGTGATGCCTGCGGGCGGGCGGGGAGCGCGGTGTTCAGGCGCCCATGAGGTTCAGGTCGATCGCGGCGAGAGGGGCCAGCCAGCGACCAAGCGGCGGCCAGAAAACCCATGTGCCGCCAAGCCGCTCGACAGTGGCGCCGGTGCCGATTTTGAACCGGGCGAGGCCTGCGGCATCCTCTGTGTTGACCACCCCGAGATCCAGTTGCCGGATCCCCTTGGAGGCAAGCCAGCCCATGGCCGACCACATCAGCAGATTATGCGCCGACAGCGCCTTGCCCCGGTCGGTCGTATGCGCAATGTGATAGGTCGCACCGTCGCCATGCGTGAGCACCAGAATTGCCGCCACCCGCTCCAGATCGTCGAAGGCCTCGAAGAGTTGCGCGCAGCCGGGATTGGCCTGGGCATAGGCCAGTGTCAGGGCCACGGGCCAACTGCGATAGCGGCGGCGGCGTTGTTGCGCTGCATCCGCCAGGAACAACCAATGATCGGGGGAGAGGGGCATGGTCCGGTTTGTGACGCGCAGGGACTGAGATTCGGCGTGACACAGACGGTTGCGCCATTTCTGCTCCAGTCCCGCGCGCCGGGCCTCGCTGTCTTGGGCAATGGCCAGGGTCGCCACGCTGGCGGGGGTCATCAGGGGCAGGGCGCCGAGACGGGCCAGGTCCGGCACCGGCCGTTCGGGCGACAGGATAACCGGCGTGCGCCGCAGCCCTTCCTCCTGCAGGATCTCCAGCAAGCGCGCGGGTTTCACCAGATCTGCGCGGTTGACCATGGCAAGGGGCAGGCCGCCGATGGTGCGGCGAAGCACGACCATATCCTGCAAGCGATTGAGCAGCAGGGGGGACTGTCCACTATGGCGCAGGGCGGCCACGAACTGCGGCGATTGCGGCAGCGCAGGGATGAGCGTGGACCGTTGGGCGGTGCGGGGCATGGCATCTGTGGCGGCGAGATCAAACATGGCGCCATTAACGGGATTGAAACCTAAGTGAAGGTTAATGGAACCATGAAAAATAACATTAAAGTCTACGGTCACGCGGCCCCGGGCGCGCGGATGACAAAAACCGCTGCGGTGCTTCTGGCCAGTATTCTGTCGATCCCGACCTTCATCGTGCTGACGCTGCTTGATCTGCTGGTGCTGTGACGCGCCGCAAACAGGTGCCCCCGCGCGCAGGAGGCCGATCAGAGTTTCCGGTGACTCTGATCGCCGCCGTCATCCGATTGCCGCCGTCATCCGATTGCCGCCGGGCCGGGGCCTCGGAGCAGCCTCGGGATGGACCGAACTCCCGGATCGGTTACACGCAAGATCCGGGACTCCGCGCTCCTGTCTGCCTGCACGCGCAATAGGGACACAAGTGTTCACCCGCCCGCGCGCGCGGGCATAGGGCAGAGGGGGGGGACCGCTCAGCCCTGCAGCTGCACCAGCGCGTGGCGTTTCTTGCCTGCGGAGAGTTTGATCGGTGCGGACAGCGCGGTGGCGTCAATCATCAGGCCCGCGTCCGTCAAGGGCTGGTCGTCGATTTTCGCGCCGTTTTCCGCGATCAGACGTTTTGCTTCCTTGCCGGTCTTGGCGAGGCCCGATTTGACGATCATCTGCACGATGGACATGCCGGCGCCCAGCTCGGCAGGCGAGAGCGTCAGGGTGGGCAGATCGTCACCGACGCCGCCCTTCTCGAACACTTCGCGCGCCGTAGCCTCAGCGGCCCGGGCCGCGTCCGGGCCATGCAGCAGGGCGGTGACGGCATTGGCGAGGACAACCTTGCCCTCGTTGATTTCAGAGCCCTGCAGGGCCCCGAGGCGGTCACATTCATCCACCGGGAGTTCGGTATAGAGCTTGAGGAACCGGCCCACATCCGCATCGGTGGTATTGCGCCAGAACTGCCAGAATTCATAGGAGCTGAGCATCTCGTCATTGAGCCAGATGGCGCCGCCCTGGGATTTCCCCATCTTGCGCCCGTCCGATGTGGTCAGCAGCGGCGAGGTCAGGCCGTAGATCTCATTGTCCAGAACCCGCCGGGTCAGGTCGATCCCGTTGACGATATTGCCCCATTGATCGGAGCCGCCCATCTGCAGGGTGCAGCCATACCGACGGTTCAGCTCGAGAAAGTCATAGGCCTGCAGGATCATGTAGTTGAATTCGAGAAACGACAGCGACTGCTCGCGGTCGAGGCGTGATTTCACGCTCTCGAAGCTGAGCATCCGGTTGACCGAGAAATGCCGCCCGATGTCGCGCAGGAAGTCGAGATAGTTCAGCTCGTCCAGCCATTCGGCATTGTTGAGCATCAGCGCGTCGGAAGCGCCCTCACCATAGGTGAGATATTTGGCAAAAACCTTCTGCATGCCCGCGATATTCGCATCGATCTGTTCGGGGCCCAGCAGGGGGCGTTCGTCCGACCGGAAGGAGGGATCGCCCACCTTGGTGGTGCCGCCGCCCATCAGCGTGATCGGCCGGTGACCGGTCTTCTGCAACCAGCGCAGCATCATGATGTTGAGCAGATGCCCCACATGCAGGGACTGCGCCGTGGCGTCATAGCCGATATAGGCCGTCTGCGTGCCGCTCACCAGAGCGTCGTCCAGGCCCTGATAATCGGTGCAGTCCGCAAGGAACCCGCGCTCCATCATGATGGCGATGAAATCCGATTTTGGATGATAGGTCATGGCACGCCTCGGCTTTTGAATATGCAAGCGGGGGTATAAATCGCATCTGCCGGGGTTGGAACCTGTTTTCGGGACAAAATGCACAGTGTAGACTGTCGGGCAACGGGCGATACGGTCCGGTTTGCATGAAAGAGGGCAGAGATGGGCAGAGCCATTTCGAAATCCGGGCCGGTCCGAGCGCTCGGGGCCATGAGCGGCACTTCGCTGGACGGGGTGGACGCGGCGGTGCTGGAGACGGACGGTCGGGATATTTTCGGCTTTGGCGGCGTCGGGTTCCGGCCCTATTCGGCATCGGAGCGCGATGTCTTGCGTGCGGCTCTCGGGCAGTGGAGCGGGCCCGCGGTCGTGGCGGCCGCCCGGGTGGTGGAACAGGCGCATATCGACCTGTTGCGCGCCCATGCCGATGTCGAGGTGATCGGGTTTCATGGCCAGACGGTTGCCCATGCGCCGCGGCTGCAGGGGACGCTGCAGGTTGGCGACGGGGCGGTGCTGGCACAGGCGCTCGGGCGGCCGGTGGTGTGGGACTTTCGCTCGGACGATGTCTCATTGGGGGGCGAAGGCGCCCCGCTTGCGCCGTTTTTCCACCACGCCTGCGCGCGCTACATTGGCGCAACACAGCCGCTGTGTTTTTTGAACCTCGGGGGGGTCGGCAACCTGACCTATGTTGATCCCCGCTATGCGCGCCCCGAGGAGGACGGTGCCTTGCTGGCCTTTGACACCGGCCCCGCGAATGCGCCGCTGAATGATTTCCTTCAGTCCCGGCTGGGGGTGGAGATGGACGAGGATGGGCGCATTGCCCGGGATGGCGCGGTCGAGACCGGGGCGCTGGAGCTGTTTCTCGCCGAGCCGTATTTCGCCAGAATGCCGCCAAAGTCACTGGACCGGAACGATTTTTCGGAAATGGTCGATCTGGTGACGGAACTGAACGATGCCGATGCCGCCGCGACGCTGACGGCCATGTGTGCCGCTGCCGTTGCGCAGGGCATGCAGCATTGCCCCGGGCCGCCCGACCGGGTGCTGGTCACGGGCGGAGGGCGGCACAATCCGGTCCTGATGGAGATGCTGCGGGTCTCGCTGGATTGCCCGGTCGAACCGGTGGAGACGGTTGGCCTCGACGGGGACATGCTGGAGGCGCAGGCTTTTGCCTATCTGGCGGTGCGGGTTGCCCGCGGCATGGCCACCTCTGCCCCGCGGACGACCGGCGTGCGGGCCTGCGTGGGCGGCGGTGTGGTGACGGTTCCCGAAGGGTGGTTGCCTGCAATCGAGGCCTGATGCGGTGAAGTCCCGTTCAGGGGGCTTCGTTCCGATGGAACGGGCGCGCGCTGCCGGTCGTGTCGGGCAGAGCCCGACGCGAAACCCCTTGACTGCTGCCACCCTGGCCTGCTGCCACCCTGACCTGCCGCCTGCTGGGCACAGGCATTCTGGTGGGGCTGTGACTTTCGCGATTATCGAGGAATATCAAAGGAGTCCGGCGCCAGCTCAAAGCCCGAAAAGTCAAATCCGGGCGACACCGTACAGCTCACCAGCGTCCAGTCACCGGTGCTGCGGGCCGCTTGCCAATGGTCCTTGGGGACAATCAATTGCGGCCGTCCGTGCCTCAGGTCAGGGGACAGAAGATGATCGAGGGCGGGTCCGCTGTCTGTCGCCGACAGGGACAAGATCAGCGGCGCACCGGCGTGATAGAGCCATATTTCGGTGGCGTCCACGCGGTGCCAGTGACTAGCCTCGCCTGCGCGCAACAGGAAATAGATGCATGTGCCACTGGGGCGCGGCGCGTCCTTTTGCACCTCGGTTTCTCCTTGCGCCCCGGTCGCGGCGGTATCCTCGATCCAGGTCTGACGATACCAGCCGCCTTCGGGATGGCGGTCCAGCCTGAGCGTCTTGATGATCTCTTCTGCGCCCATGTCGTGCATCATGGCGCACGCTACCTCCAACTGCGACTCTTGTTAGAAAACAATAGATTATCTAACG
>MPDC01000053.1 GCA_001874255.1 Alphaproteobacteria bacterium MedPE-SWcel | reverse complement strand
ACTCGAACCGGTAGCGCTTTTGGTACAAGGCGTCGTACAGCGCACACCACCGAACTCTCCTCGGACAAGGCGGCATCCAATGCCGTTGATCCATCAAGTCTTTGTCCCGCTTTCGCAGAGATAGAAGCCGCGCGGTCGAACAGCGTCAGGTCGTCTTCTGAAACGGCATTTCTAAGCCAAACTCGGCCGTATTCTTCGAATGCGTCACTAATTGATTGCTTCGTCATAACCTCTGCTTACCCTTCGACCTTCGTGCAAGCTGACATTAGCTGCGCTGCGGAAAATTGACACTCAGGGCTCCATGCTGACTTGCGTCGCGACAGCGCACAAGAGCAGCATCTTTGTCGAAGGCCGAGGTCGGCTGAGCGGGACTAAGTGAGCTTTCGCTGCGATGGTGCCAATGGCGGCTTCAGGGTTTGGCTAAGGTAGTGACACAACGTCAGGCGCAACCTAACGTAGACATATGAACGCAACAAACAATCAAATGCAGAAGGTCATATTTGATCTCGGCTCAGACACTTGGCATGGTTTTTCAACTGAAAGTGTTTGGGCAACCAATCTTGGTTCCGGTGTCCATCAGCTTGAGAATTCGCCGTTCTTTGCAAAAGGCATCAGCTTAAGGGACGCAGTCATGACGAGCCAGGTTGAAGGCCAAATAAAAGTTGTCGGCGTCGGTCCAAAGTCTGGGCATTCCACGTACCGAATTCTTGTTTCGCAGGGCAAACATGACCCAACGCTGTTTGCCGAACTTTGGGAACCACTCGAGCGCCTTGGATGCTCATACGAACACGGAGACTTTGGATACCAACTGTACGCGGTAGACGTTCCCGAGAAAGTTGAGATCGAAATCGCGTATGCGTTTTTGGAACGCGGAGAGCAAAAATGCGCATGGGATTTCGAGGAAGGCCACTGCGGTCATTTGTGACAGCAACTTGCATTGGTTGTGTGCATGACCCGCAATGAAGCAGCCATTCGTGCATCCCGCAGCACTCAGTAAAGTGGGCTCACAGCTGCCTTGCGGCAGTGCGGCAGCAGGGTTGCAGCACCACCGCCGTCAGATTTACATACCTGATGGCCGCTGTCAGCCCAACTAGGACATTCATGCAGGATGCAGCGAAACCTTTGCTGCAACCGCGAAAGACTTCCTGAGAGCCGACCTTCAGGTCTGCTAAGCTGGCCAGGGCAATGCTGCGCACGGCGCCAATGTCAGCGAAGCGCAGATAGCGGAGTTTGCAAAGTTTGGCCACGGCCCAATGCTGATATTCGACTTGCAGTCATGATGATTCCACCGAAAACCACATACCCGCCATCCGAAGGTCAACAAAGGCCGACGACAGAGAAAAGAGTGTCAATTCACGAGCTAAAGTGGGGATCACTGGTCATAAATCCAAACTAAATCCATCTTGTTTCACGCCATCACAGCACTTTTAATTGCTCCAACGATGTCTTCCACTTCAGAATGAAAGATCTGGCCCCAAGCATTGGCGAACGCCATTTGAACCGTCTTTTCCGGTATGAATCCCAGGCGTTCTCCAATTTGGTTGAAGAGAACGTGCTCGTCCATATTGGAACGCCTCGTTTCCTTGAGAAGCAATGCGACCCGATCAGTATCACTGAATTGCTGTAGGAGAGCGACGGTCAAGCGCCCACCTACTTCGTCCCACCTTTCGATAATGCAGTCGAAGACATATGCTTCTGGCATCTCTCCCGGCAGTTTGAAAATGAAGTTCTCTGGATCAGCGCTCTGACTACTGTCACCATCTAAGACACAAATGGCTCGTGTTTCGATAGATGGATTGCTATTATGCGAAACGGTCATCTTGAATGCATTCCCATCCCCTGAGAGGGCGTGTACTTCAAGCTGATCAAGTATTTCTGGCTCGTTTACCCTCACCACAGATTCAACCCACAGCTTTGCGAATTCATCCTCAACAAAAACCACAACTTTCTTTTCTATCTTGCCAGATATCGCCCTCAGGGAATCTACATCCAGTTTTCCTTGGAATATGCGATTTTGACTCGCCACCCAAACAGCCTTATCAGGAAGTGGCATAAGGGCGTCATTGGAGTGCGTCGTGAAAACCACTTGCAGGCTTTTCTGTTTGGCTGCTCTAATTAAGTAATCAACCAATTTGATGGTTGCCACCGGATGCAAGCCATTTTCTATCTCCTCGATAAGGATCAATGCATTATCTTCCGCAGACTCGATTTCAGATATCATCCTGATAACACTTGACTCTCCGGCACCAAAGTGAAACTCAGAGTATGATATGTCACTACTCGCTTCTGCCGTAAGCAGCGTCACGCGACCGCCATCATCAACCTTTAATTCTTTAAATTTCGATATATCTTTTCCCAACACCCTGCCTGCGGCCTCAATAACTGAGGCTGAAAACAAAGATTCGTTTGCCAGCGGCACAGAGAAATTACTACTTGCAAATCGACGAAATTCTTTCTTTTCAGATGCGGGAACAGTTCTGCTTACGCCAAAGACAAGAACCTCTCTATCCAGAGCATCTCTATTCCATTTCTTTTGGCGGAAACTTGCTGTTCGGCTGACTGATGAATTTTTGCTCGTCGATCTATCAATCACCTCGTAACCAATTTTCCAGTCTTGCATGGTATTATCGTATTTTCCGCCCTTTGAGAAAAATCTGGCGGGCGCAACGCTTCGATAAATAAGCCCAGCGGCGCCAAGAATGGTTGTTTTTCCACCTCCATTCGTCCCAATGATCGCAGTCACCGGAAAATCGAATGATATTCTCTGGTCGCGAATTCCTCGAACATAGCTTAAATCTATTGCAGCGAGATACTTTCCATAATTCCGATCTCGTGCCTTTTCGAGAAGTTGATTGATCTCCGATGGTCGAATTTCTGAGCGGCTCACGGCGTCTTCCTGTGTTGCTTTGATGTAAGATAAACTGGATCTGCACTGAGTGACAACGTTAGCGATACTTTCTCTCGCTCTTGTTCGTACGTGTTACGACTTTTTTGTAGGGCTGGTTGAACCTAAGCAGGTTGCTCATCCGATTTGTCGTTGTAAAGCTATAATCCCTGCCCAGTGTCGCCGTTCGTCCTAGCCGCAGCGCATGCCGACTTTTCGCCCGAGGCGTAGATAGATCATGACCGCTTTGGGCTGGCTGCTGTCACCTGGCGGCTGGGAACTGGTGCGGAATCGCTGCTACCATGGTGCTGCAGCGCCGCAAGGCGGCTCTGAGCCCAATTCTCCTGAATACATTGCTCTCGCCAACGGAAAGGCCTGTCGATAAGCTGAGGATAGCTTAGAGCATAAGTTGGGGTGTGAGGCAGTAGATGACGGACATTGTAAACGGGCTCTTGGTTCGAGATCAGAAAGTGCTGATGGCTCATCGCTCGCCGTCACGTAAGAACTACCCCGGGACATGGTGCTTTCCAGGCGGACACGTCGAAGACTCCGAAACTCTCGAAGATGCGCTCAGGCGTGAACTCTCTGAAGAGATCGGAGTTTTCGCCAATTCATGGTCTTTCATCCGGCAGTTCAATGACCCAACAAGTAATCCAGATAAGCCAGTCACATTCCATTTCTTCGTCGTAGATGACTGGCAAGGCGAACCCATAAACATTGGTGATGAACACACTCAAATTCGCTGGGTTAAATTGGTTGATGCGGCTCAGATGGAAGACCTGACTTTTTCGGCATATGTTGATCTTTTTACAATGTTGGCGAGTAATTGAGAGGCAGGCAATTAGGGCGGTGTGTCCCGCGTTGGCGACCTTGACCTCCTGCCTCGGTACAGATTTGGTGTGCTGGCGCGGAGAACGGCAGCAGTGAACCCAAAGCGGACCCGTTGCTTGGCAATGATCGGAGAGTTGAACAGTGGATCTGATACTAACAGAAATTCAAAGAGAGTCTGATCCATTTCCAAACTACAATGAGTAATATTCCCAATAGCCTAGGGGTATAACGACCGCAGCTTCTTAGTCGATCTCCGAGACGTTAGAAATATAGTCAAGCAGCGCAGGATCTTTTCCGATCGCTTGCATAACACTATCTGGTGAATAAAAATCGCGTCCAACCATAACGAAAGGAATTCTGCCAGTTCCAAGGGAAAAAGGGTCACCTTTCAGCGTACCACCACCTGCCACATCGATTGCTAAAAAGGAGCGGCATTCCCACGAACCGCCTCTTTGACCTGTGACGGGGTTAAATGACCCAGCTCCATACCGGTAACATAGGTTCGGGTTTCTTCCAGTGGACGAACTTTCTATTCTCCAACTGCCAAGTACTATTGAACGATTGCCCGGATACCAGAGAAACACTCTGCCACCTTCTGAGTGGTATTCGTATTGAGTGCCATGTTGGGTTTGATTGAAGCTCAACCTTGTCGTGTCTGATAAAAATCTGCGAGCCAATTCCGGTGACGAAGCTACCCGACTCGCTTCCGCGTTCAGAGGGAACCAGTCCTCCTTCTCAACCGTTCCACAGCCTGTCAAGAAGGCGAGTACGGCCACTAGGACGATTTTGTTAATATTTCCCAACGTTCACTCTCCAATTGGCGTCACAATCGGTCCATTCATGCCATGTCGCTTGCCATTACACAATCCAACCAACGGCAGCTTCGTCCGCACCCCTTCCGTTCGATGATGAATGTTGGATGCACATGCGGCGAAGGTCTGTTCTTTCCATTGCTCGTGCAGCATTGGACCGCCGCCCGGGTGGCAGATCGCCAGACTTTGCAAATGTCACTAGCTGCGCTTCGCCGACATCGGTGCGGCTGCGGCATCAGAAAAATCCAAATCGCCTCACGGTGTGTCCGCTTCCGGGAAATTGGCATACGGATCACGCAACCGCGGCATAGGGCTTTCTGCAACGGGATCGAATGTCTCAGTAGGGCTGGCTGCTGTCACCTGGAGGCTGGAAACTGGTGCGGATTCGCTGCGACCCTGCTGCTGCATCGCCGCAAGGCGGCTCTGAGCCCAATTCTACCGAATGCTGCACAATACCCCTATGGCAGCTTTGCGGAATGCTACCGCTTGATGGACCAGACCGCCGCGGTCCCGTATCCAGCAGATTCCAGCAACTTGATCTTGGAAGCCCACCCCGCCGGACAGACGACAAAGGCGGCTCCTATCCCACGGTTGGCGAATGCCGCCTCAGCCGCTCGCAATAGCGCGCTCGCACCTTCTCCGCCGTGGTCGAGAGCCACCGGGTTGGCCAGATCAGAATGGTGGTAATCGTCAATCACTCCCGTCCCCGTGATGTCGTGGGCAGGGGGAAAGTGCAGCCGTGAGGCGGGTTGTGCGATGATGTAGCCTTGCAAGTCCTCGGACGGGCCCAGAACCATCATGTCCCGATCTCGGAGCGTTAACTTCGCGTCATCCAGGCTGAAAACCGTGGATCAGCTTCGGAATGGATTTCCCAGAACGAGTCGATGTCAAAACGAATCTGCCGGTTCTCGGCGCTGCGTGCAACGATACCTGGAATATCGTTTTCCGTCGCTTGTCGAACACCGGCGGGCATTCCGTGATCGCCAATGTCATTGCGCGACAGATAAAGCGTCAGAGGCTCGTAACCGCTTGCCTCGAACGCGGTTCGCCAGATTTCGCCCGTGACGAAGGATGCCAGTTTAATCCGGGCACCGGCTTCGTGAAGTGCGTCCTCGGCTGCGCCCAACAAGCCCTCCAAAGTGCCGCTGGGTGCATCGGCTGCAACGAAGGAGTCTGGCAGGATCAGTCCCGGCTCGCCGAACGGGCCTGCATAGATTGGAGGGACCGGCAGCATCATCGCATGAATGACACCCGTGATCTGACCCCCATCGTCCGCGACATGCCAGAACTGTCGAAAGGGTTGCCTATCGGCCGTCAGCGCAAATGTCAGCGCCTTCTCGATCTGCGCGGGCGCGTCATCTGCCATCTTCCAGAGGATCGCATCCTCTGCATGGCGTTCCTGCGCATCCAGCATAAGTAGGTCGACCAGGCGCGGCATGTCGTCGGGTGTCGCTGTTCGGATTGTCTGGGTCATCGCTCGGTCTCCTGTAGCTAGTGCTTCTTGCCCGCTTGTATCGGCCGCCTGCACCAAATTGACAAAGCAGGATAATTGCATCAGCGTTTAGAAAAACTATCGCATCCAAGGTGTCGAATGAAGAACGTGAATCTCAATGCGCTTCGAGTGTTCTCCGTCGTCGCATCGCACGGGAATCTGCAACGCGCAGCTGAAGAGCTGAACCTGTCGCGTGGCGCGGTCTCTCAGCGGATCAAGAAGCTCGAAATCGAGCTGGGGGTGGTTCTTCTCGTGCGTGGCGCACGCGGTGTCTCGCTAACATCGGAGGGTGAGCGCTGTCATGCGGCGATGGAAGACGCTTTGGCGATCCTCGATACTGCCTTTGTGAGCATCGGCGAGGACGGTGATCGTGTCACGCTACACCTTGGTTCTTCCACCGCGACGAAATGGCTGATGCCCCGGATGGACGCTTTCGCGGCCAAGTTTCCAAAAGTATCCCTCACTACACAGGTCCACGAGCAGGTTCTGGCACGCAGTCTGGGCCGGAATGAGATCGCAATCTGGCCGGGCAAAGCGCGCGACACGAATACAGCTCACGGATCGCGCCGCCTGACGGACAGACAGAGCTGGAAGCGCGCGTGCTGAACGCCCTGACGCACCACCTGATGGATCCAGAGGCGCTTGCGGTCTTTTGCGAGACCTATGCCGAAGAACGCAATCGGCTGCGCCGAGAGGCGGAGGGCGCGCGAGAGACACTGGAACGCACCCTGGCCCAGACCAAACGCGATCACCAAAAGCTGGTGGATGCCATCATCGCAGGTGTTCCGGCTGAGCAGGTCAAGGACCGTATGATCGAGCTGGACCAGCACAGGCAGCAGCTGGAGCGCAATCTGGCCACCTCCCCTGCCCCGGACCCAATCC
>MPDC01000052.1 GCA_001874255.1 Alphaproteobacteria bacterium MedPE-SWcel | reverse complement strand
TCAAGCGTTAAAACACACCTGCCAAGCCTGCCCATCAAAGATGAAGTGCTGCCCGAACGCCGATGCGCGCAAGATCACCCGCGAAGAACATGAAGACGCCCGCCAAGTCGCCCGCGATATCGCAAAGACAAAGCAATACGCCGTCTCAATGCGGCTGCGGAAGAAGGTCGAAATGCTCTTCGCTCATCTCAAACGCATCCTCGGGCTCGGACGCCTCAGATTACGAGGGCCATGCGGTGCAAATGACGAATTCCTACTCGCCGCAACCGCCCAGAACCTCCGCAAACTGGCCAAGATCTTTCCTGCACCGCAGCAAATGCACAAAGCCTGATCAGAAAGGCGCTCGCGCGCTGTGTGAGGCGTCATTTTCTGCGCAAGCGATGAGGTGTTTTTCCACAGAATCGGCGGGAAGCTGCCGTTCGCTGCGTCCTGGACGAACGGCCGCGATGTGCAGGATCTCGGTTTTTCGAGGCCAAGGGCGGAGGGGTAGTATGCTAAACAGGCCGAGCACGTGGTACCCAGCTCGCGCAATGACCTTGCAACGCCTGCACTATTGGCACATTTATCGCCAAGGCGGCAGCTCGCTACGGCATCGAGCAAAGCATCCTTCGACTTGGCTTTCCCGAGACGGTCCGTCAATATGCCTACGGAAAGGTCTTGGGCCTGCCCGCGTTGCGAGTTCTGGATTCGCGACAAGGAAGGCCGAGGAAAATGGGATTGCTTTAATGGCGCGTGTGAAGTTTTCCACCGGACGAATAGAGCCTACGGGTCGTGCTTTCGCTGCAATATCGAGGCTTCATAGTGACTTGCTTGAAGAGTCACCGGGTGAAATCGAAGTCGACTTCGGTTTGGTCAGCTGGGCAGACGCTCACTTGGCTTCAGCCTTGCGTGTGGTCGTTGATCATTCCTTCGCACGTGGGCAAAGCCTCAGGTTCATCAATATCTCGAGAGATGTGAGCACTATCCTAAGGAAGAATGGCTTTTTCACTAATCAGCTCCCTGATACCTACGACACGACGATCCCATGGACGCACTTTGCGATCGATGATGGAGTCGAGTTTGCCGCCTTTGCTCGCAAACACCTTTCGCGTCGGGGAATGCCTAAGATGTCTGCGTCATTGAGGCGAAAATTTTTCGAGGGAATAGATGAGGTTTTCGCTAATAGCTCTCTTCATTCCAGAACAAATTTCCCAATTTCGGTATGCGGGCAGTATTATCCAAATAAAAAGAAGTTGGCATTCGTTATATCTGATGGAGGTCAAGGCATCCGGCAATCATATGTGAATTGGTCCAATCAAGACATATCTGCTCCAGATGCAATAAATTGGGCGATGCAGCCGCAAAGCACTTCTC
Source organism: Alphaproteobacteria bacterium MedPE-SWcel (assembly GCA_001874255.1). Classification (GTDB taxonomy): domain Bacteria; phylum Pseudomonadota; class Alphaproteobacteria; order Rhodobacterales; family Rhodobacteraceae; genus Epibacterium. The sequence continues at coordinate 5,932 of MPDC01000052.1, read as the reverse complement.
GCATAGGTGACATACCTGGAGGCTTAGGGTTGGCGTTGATTAGGGAGTTTGTCTCACTGAACGGTGGCGTTTTGGCTGTAGCCTCTGATAAAGGATTTTGGCGCCAAGACGGGAGAGAAATAGCGATGGAAGGTATTAGAGCATCTTATCCAGGCACATCAATAGTTCTGGAAATCGAGAGTGATGACAAGACGCTATATGACATCAATCAGCAGATCAGCGCAAATGACATCTGGTAGGACACAATGGCTATCAAAACTGTAAAAATATCTCAAATCATAGGGAGCGGGTATTGCGTTTCGGCGAGTGATGGGAAGCTCGTTTATGAGGTGATTACTCAACACATTGAGAAGGGAGATCGAGTCGCAATTTCATTCGAGAACGCAACTCGGTTGACGACCGCTTTTCTAAACGCTGCAGTCGGGCAGCTCTACGGTGAGTATACGCCTGAAAAAGTTCGGGCCTCATTGGCCCCTCCATTAGGCGCAGAACCGTGGCAGCTCGCCAGACTGAAGGTAGTAGTTGAGCGAGCGAAGGCCTTTTTTGAAAAGCCCGACGAGATTTCAAAAATTATCGAACGCGAATCCGGTAAGCCCAATGACGACACATGATGCTCGGCAGGACTGCAAATTAACCGGCCGAAAGTTCTTCTTGGATACGAACGTTTGGATTAACATCAACGGATTTGACCCGCGGCCAGAGTTTCGAGTCTATAGCGACTATTATAAAAGTCTCCTTGAGGCCAATAACGCTATTGTTGTCAGTGACCTTGTGGTCAGCGAATTTCATAACAGGTGCTGTAAGACCCAACATAACATCTGCTTGGGGAGCGGCATTACTACAGAGACGAGCTTCAAGCGTTTCCGGGTTCTTCCAGAGGCGCAGGAGTTTATGGAGTCGGTTCGTGATACTTGTTTCAATCTAATCGATGACTGTGAAGTCGACCAACTGGAGTTGGGCGCTTTCAATCTTTCAGACACAATCGAGAGCTGCACGGCGGGTCGATTTGATTACAATGATCTTTTAATCTTAGAGCTCTGCAGGTTACGTGGATATATACTCATCACTCATGATCGTGATTACGCCAACTGCGGTATTGAGGTTGCGACTGCAAACACAAGGTTCTTGAGGGAGGCTGGCGCGTAAATTTTCGCGGCAGCTCTACTGCCGGATGGTCCAATTTTGGTAGATGCGAAGAAGTGCGCTCGAAATGTTTGTCATCGCGAGAATTTTGGGCTGCGACCGACCATCCGCTGCGCCTCGCGGGAAGATCGGCTCAGCGCCATGGATAGGTATGGCTGTCAAGGGTGAAAGCTGCACCCCGGAGATCAGCCAAAAAATGAATGGCAGGTCTGGGCCGACCCCATCAAACAGGTCGTGGTCTTAGCCGAAACCGTTCTGTCAAACGTCTGAAGCGTCGTTGGGCGCAATGCTCGAGTCCTTTCACACAGGCTGGTGCGACTGGTATTGATCCCGCAGATGAACTGCGGTCTGGTCGATGCTCGGATAGACGGTCGTGGCGTTGATATTGATCCGGTCAAGCTGAGCGAGGATCTCCGCCTTGCTCCGGATCGTGACCCGGCTGATCTCGATCCCATCTTGGCCCGCATCAGGTAGCGCCGCCTCGTGCCCGAACAGCAGGAATGCGCCGGACTGCGATTTGATGCGCGTGTTGGTACGCTTCGCCTTCACGCAGACGATGGACCCAAGATCGTCTGGGATGATGCGGCCCTCGAAAAAGCCCTTCTCTGACTTGATGTGGTGAAGCAGCTTCCCGACAACGTCGGTTTGATTGAAAATTTCCTGGTCCATACTGAGATCTATCTCGTTCTTCTGCTCATAGGTCAGGTTAGAGAGATTCGAGAGACAACTGACCGTGTCGGAATCGTAGTATTTCACGCCGTCCGATGCGACCTGGAATACTATGACCTCACCGTCTATTTCGGGTTTGCTCAAGCAGGCGAAAAACAGCGCCACCAGCGGATTGCCGGAGATGTCGAGCAGACGCGTTGGGAGACCATAGTGCTGCATTCGCACAAGGCGATCGAAGCAATACTGATCACCCTGGAACTCATCGTGATGCGCGATCAGCAATTCCTTGCACAGGCGGTCCTCCCTCGGCATGAATTGCCAGTCACCATTATCCCATTTGCGCAGCAGGGACGGTGTAAGTTCATAATGGGCGTCGCTATGGCCTCGGAAGAAGGTTTCAGTCGCCGCCTTTGCAGACGAGCGATAGAGCAGTCCAAGAAAGGACTCCACGCTGTCGGCGGTGCCAAGGATCTTCTTGTCGCGTGGCGGGGGCTGGATCTCTGTATCGACAGTGGCGAATGTCTCATGCTCGGCAACTAAGTCGGCAAATTTGGGATTGAGAGCTGCCAGTCGGGCCAACACCTTCCGCGCGTCACCTTCGCGGACGGCCCAGTGCGTGCGGTATAGCTGGAATCGATCCGCGTCGAAAATGGCCCCGACCGTTTCTATGTCAACAAATGTCACTTCGCCAAAGTCGATCTGTGTGTCGAAGTTTGCGGCGACCTCTTTGCTCCCAGGTGCGATGTCAGAGATTCTGCCATACTTGATGAGCATTGAGACGGCGTCCCCCGAAGACTTTACCTCGCTGCACAGGAAGGTCGGCAAGGTCTCCATAAAGGCTATCGCAGCGGAAGCGAGGCCTTCCAGCCGCTTCTCGGTGTCGGGCGGCGTATATTCGAACATGCGCCCCCGCAACATAGTGATGACATCGACGTTCCCCTCGACTGTTTCCCAATCACCGAATGAGATGTAGTTGAGGTTTTCTGCCATTCGTTCAATTCCTTACGCCTGCCGAGTTGTTTTAGGCGCCCCCTAAACGGACGGCATTTGCATCGACATCACACTTATGGCTCACGCTACCGCGATCTTGGGATGAAAGAAATATCGCTTATCCGCAAAGATGCGCCAAACCTCCGCTCTGGTCATGGATGTGTAGTATCTGCTGCGCAAAACATGAAAGTCGGCAATGCGGAAGCCGCAGCGCGGCGTCGAGTAGTGAGGCCAACGGTAGCTCAGGGCCGTCATACGCGAGCAGCGCCGGATCTTCGGGACAGTGAAAATGCTATCACTGAACGGACATCGGTCGCAGCATTTCGTCGGTGTCAAGATTGACCGGAGTCCCTGGCCGCACTGCGGCGGGGCGTTTCCCCGTCGAACGGCGGCTGAGGGCCGTGAGGCATGACAACCAACAATCAGCCTTTGTTGTTGCGATCCCTTGCGACAATAATCCCAGCCTTGCCCAAAACAAGAACAATTGCGCCGCCGAGGCACAAGACCAGGCTACTGAATGGCTCTGGACTTACAACAACGAGCGACCCAACATGGGCATCGGCGGCATGACACCCGCCAAAAAAAATAAAAGCAGTCGCGTGAATTCTACGGCTGAGCCCCATTAAAAACGGGGGGATCACCAGGTTACCAAGCCCGTTCACTCTGAACGATCAAGCTGAGTGATCCCCCTCAACCTCGCCCTCTGCCCGTGTGGCCAGCCACTCTGTCATAACCCTCCGCACGACTTCCGGCCGGGAAGGCAGATCTTCCTGGATCCGCCGATAATCGTCGATCGCCTTGAGCATCTGACGATCCATGCGGATGGTGACCGGCTCGGTGTCCAGCTTGGGACGTCCCATCTTAGCCATGCGAATCTCCTTCAAGAAACTACTTGACTAAATGACATTGTAATTCTAAATTGTCAAGTGTGACGGGGACTCTGACCTCCCCATCACACTCTAACCACAACCGATCATTGGGAGATCGACCATGGCTGACACCTGCCTTACCACGCGCTTTGGCGCGGATGAACCCGTGTACTTCCGTCATTCCCCTGTCTCGGGCCACTTCTCACACCTGCTCGCGGCCCTGGCCGCTGCGATCGAGGCCGAGCGCGACATTGAGCATGGCCTCTGGGCTGATCCCAGCTTCGACCACTGGCTGAAGGCGGCGGAAGTCGGCTGGGAACGTGCCACCGGTCTCTGCTGCTCCGTCATCGACGCGCCAGCCACCCGCGCCAGCGATGTCCCGCTTCAGCGTTTCGCGCGTCATTTGCACTGGACGCTCGGCTGCGAGACCGCTGCTGAACTGCGGACCGCACGGCAGGTCGTGTCGGGTCACCTGGATCTTTTCTCCTGGAACGGAAGTGGCCCGGAGGAGCGGCGCATCGCGCAGATGCTCGCGCGCGGCCGGCAGCAGTTCGACGAAGTCTGCATGCTCGACATGCTGAACCCGGTTGAAGCCGTGGCCTCCCCGGAGGGTTGCTCCGAATACGAGCCCTTCGCCGCTTGACCTGAACAAACATCGTCCCGGCACCATGACGCCTTGTCCCGGAACGGGACAGGGCTCGAACAACCGTGCCCGCGTTCTCAGCCAACATATTCTCGGAGGTCCAGCCATGGCTCATCTCACACACACTTCGCCCAAACCCGCCCCCATTCGCCCGCATATCTATATCGCCCCCTCTCGGACCAAGCTGTACCTGCCGCGCGGTTCCCGGAACCACGCCCCCAAAAGCTGGACCCGCGACTATCCCGGCCCGATCAAGGCGGAGTGGACCACAGTTGCCAGATCCAAGGGATTCGACCTGATCCGCAGAATCCGGGACAAGTCCCATGTTGTCCTGCGGTGCCACACCTGCAGCGCCTTGACAGCGCAGAAGCTTTACACACTGCGCACCGCTCAGCCAGCTTGCGCGGGCTGCAGGCATCGCAATATCGTCGCGATCGCGCAGAAGGCTGGCTTGGAGTTCCTGGGCTATGACCCGGAATACCATAAGCTTGGCATCTACCGCGCGCCATGTGGTCACACCGTGCGCCGCCAGTTCGGACAGATCGAACGGATCGCAGACGGCCGTTGCAAGCTGCGCTGCGAGACCTGTCATTCCGGAAAAGAAGCCGAGGAAGCGGCTGACCGTGGGTGGCGACTGCAGGGAAGCGATCCGGAAGGCAACCCGAACTACCGGATCTATCGGCATGGCTGTGGGCACAGGCAGCGCGTTGCCCGGACAAACATGCGGAGCGGTCGCTTTCAATGCGCCGCATGTGGGGAGGGCTGGGCCACCGCGCCAAGCAACATCTATGCGATCCGGCTGGAACTCCCTTCCGGGCTTCGGGTGGTCAAGCTCGGCTTCTCGCGCGATCCGCGCATAAACAGGACCTCGACCCGGACTTCCGGGGACGACCTCAGTCGGCTCCAGGCGGCGCTGCAGGTCGTGGCCTTTTTGCTGGTGGATGATCCGGTTTATGCGCCACTTTTTGAGCGACTCGAGGAAGAAATCCGTCACGAAGAGGATACCCTTGCCAATGGGGCGCAGGCCCGTGCGCGTGCGCTTCTTGCCCGCACTGGCGCGGGCCTTAAAACGAAATCGGCACAAGGCGGGATGCCACATCGTTCAGCGAACCACCCTGACCATAGCGAACCCGGTCAAGCGCGTGCCCCATGAGGTCACGACGGATCCGCTCGTCGAGACGGGCCTCGAGCATGCGATCTTCGAACGCGTGGCGCAGCCCGTACATCGTGTGACCGTCAGTTTCCTTGAGGCCGTTTTCTTTCAGGAACTTGTTGACGGTCGCACTCAGCGATGCGGAATTCGTACGATACCGATCGAAGCCATCCGGGAATCCTCGAAGCGCATCGAGGGACACGCCCAGAACCGGAATCTTACGCTCTGCATTCACGCTCTTGAGTTGTCGGTTTTCGCCGATGATCTCGATGTAAGGTGTATTTGCCTGAAGATGGATCGCACCGGCACTCAACGCGGCCAGCTCGCTCGGGCGTGCGCCGGTATTGATCATGAGCAGAAAAATCGCCCGGGCCTGCTCGTTGAGCCCATCCAACGCTCCTGGAGCAAGAAGGTGTTCTCGTATCCAGGTAGATGAAAACGGCAGTCGCGGACGTGCCTTGCCTT
>MPDC01000051.1 GCA_001874255.1 Alphaproteobacteria bacterium MedPE-SWcel | reverse complement strand
TGCGGGGCGCGCGCGGCGCCATGCCCAACCGGAGGGCGGGGTCCCCTTCAGGGGCCCGGCAAACGGGCGGGAGAACTCGCCGGTGTCAGCCCCGACATCAATGGTCGCTTTTTGACTGGACTACTGGGCATAAGTGTACAGAATGCATTTCAACAGGATCCCGACAAGGAGTCATCAGTCATGAACACAACGACCCGCGTGGCAGTGATCGGGGGCGGCGTTGTCGGCTGTTCCGTCCTTTACCATCTGACGAAACTCGGCTGGTCCGACGTCATGCTGATCGAGCGCTCAGAGCTCACGTCGGGCTCCACCTGGCATGCTGCGGGCGGCTTTCACACGCTCAATGGCGACACCAACATGGCCGCCCTTCAAGGCTACACCATCAAGCTCTACAAGGAACTCGAAGCGATCACGGGCATGTCCTGCGGGCTGCACCACGTCGGCGGGGTGACGCTGGCCGACAACAAGGAACGCTTTGACATGCTCAAGGCGGAACGTGCCAAACACCGGTTCATGGGACTTGAAACAGAGATCGTAAGCCCCGAAGATATCAAGAAAATCGCCCCTATCACCAATATCGACGGCATCATCGGCGGGCTATACGATCCTCTTGACGGGCACCTTGACCCCTCAGGTACGACCCACGCCTACGCCAAGGCCGCGCGGCTGGGCGGCGCCACGATCGAAACCCACTGCAAAGTCATCGAGACCAACCAACGTCCCGATGGCACCTGGGACGTGGTCACCGACAAGGGCACAATCCACGCCGAACATATCGTCAATGCCGCGGGACTCTGGGCGCGCGAAGTGGGCGCTATGGCGGGCATCTACTTCCCGCTGCACCCGATGGAACATCAGTATATCGTCACCGACGATGTGCCGCTGATCCGGGACATGATGGCCGATGGCATCGAACACCCTCATGTCATGGACCCCGCCGGCGAGAGCTACCTGCGCCAGGAAGGCCGCGGCCTCTGCATCGGCTTCTATGAACAGCCCTGCCGCCCCTGGGCCATCGACGGCACGCCCTGGGATTTTGGCCACGAACTGCTGCCCGATGACTTTGACAAGATCGAAGCCTCCATCGCCTTTGCCTATGACCGCTTCCCTGCTCTGCAAGAGGCCGGCGTGAAATCCGTCATCCACGGCCCCTTCACCTTCGCGCCCGATGGCAACCCGCTGGTCGGTCCGGTGCCGGGCGTGTCGAACTACTGGTCGGCCTGCGCCGTCATGGCAGGCTTCTCGCAGGGCGGCGGCGTCGGGCTGATGCTGGCCCAATGGATGGTAGAGGGCGAATGTGAACGCGACACCTCCGCCATGGATGTGGCCCGCTACGGCGACTGGATCACCCCCGGCTACACCCGCCCGAAGGTGGTGGAGAACTACCAGAAACGCTTCTCCATCGCCTATCCGAACGAAGAACTCCCCGCCGCGCGCCCCTTCCGCACCACGCCGATGTACGACATCTTTGACCAGATGGGCGCGGTCTGGGGCCACCAATACGGAACCGAGATCCCGAACTATTTCGCCGCCGCAGGGGAAACCCGCTACGAGACCCCCTCCTTCCGCCGCTCCAATGCTTTCGAAGCCACCGCCAGAGAGGTGAACACCGTCCGCGAAGCCGTTGGGATCAATGAGATTCACAACTTCGGAAAATATCTCGTTCGCGGTTCCGGGGCCCGCGCCTGGCTTGACCGGATGATGGCAGGCCGGGTGCCGAAACCGGGACGCCTGAGCCTGACCCCGATGCTGTCGCCGAAGGGGCGCCTGATCGGGGATTTCACCATCTCCTGCTTGGACGAAGATGACTTCCAGCTGACCGCCTCCTATGGCGCGCAGGCCTATCACATGCGCTGGTTCCTGCAAAATCTCGACGAGGGCGTCACCATCGACAATGTCTCCGATCAGGTGAACGGCTTCCAGATCGCAGGCCCCAGGGCGCGCGCGGTCCTACAGGCCTGCACCCGCCGCGACATCTCCGACATGCGCTTCCTTGATGTGCGCCGCCTGACCGTCGGCATGGTGGACTGCGTCGTGCAACGGGTCAGCTACACCGGCGATCTCGGCTATGAGATCTACTGCGATCTGCCCAGCCAACGGGCCCTCTGGAACACGCTTTGGAGCGAAGGACAGAGCCACGGCATGACCCCCTTCGGCATGCGCGCCATGATGAGCCTGCGGCTCGACAAGTTCTTCGGCTCCTGGCTGTCGGAATTCTCCCCCGACTATACGGCGGCCGAAACAGGCCTCGACCGCTTTATCTCCTTCAAGAAACCAATTGATTTCATTGGTCGATCCGCAGCCGAGGCCGAACGCGACGCAGGCCCGGCACGCAAGCTTTGCGCCTTTGAGGTCGCGGCCGAGGACGCCGATGTTGTCGCCTACGAGCCGATCTGGCTCGATGGCGCTGTCGTCGGCTTCTGTACCTCCGGCGGCTACAGCCACTTTGCGCGAAAATCCATCGCGCTCGGCTTTGTGCCGGTGGATCAGGCGACCGAAGGCCTCCAGGTCGAGATCGAAATCCTCGGCAAACGTCAGGAGGCCCGGCTGATCACCACGCCGCTGTTTGACGCCGATGGCGCCCGCATGCGCGGCTGACCGCCCCAACCAACCAGGTCAGCCTTCCTGACCTTTCTCCGCGGGTGTTGCCGGATCAGCGCGCGCTCAACCGGGCGCGCGCGCAATTTATCGGACAACATCCCTGCCCCAATGTTTCGCGCGCGAAACAGTAGGTCACAACCCCTGACCTATCCCTCTTGGCATTTGCTTTCACCTTCTCCAAAATACCTCCGCCGGAGGCTCCCGCAGGGGCCCCGATGCGCAAAGGATCCGGATCTTGCCTCACCCTCTCGCCATTCTCCTGCTGGCTGCCGGTACCTCGTCTCGCATGCAGGGGCGCGACAAGCTGATGGAGGATGTGGACGGCCAGCCGCTGCTGGCCCATCTGGTCCATCAGGCTCGCGCAACGGATCTGCCCGTCTATGTCACCCTGCCGGGTCCAGCCCATCCCCGCGCCCGCGCTGCGACAGGGGCCACCGCTGTGCCGGTTCACGATGCCGCCGAGGGCATGAGCGCCTCCATCCGCGCCGGTCTGCGGGTGCTGCCGGACACGGTGCGGGGCGCGCTCCTCTTGCCCGCCGATATGCCAGAGCTGACCACCGCCGACTTTCAGCAGATGGCCGCCCGGTTTCAGGGCGAAAACGGCCCCATCCTGCGAGCCAGCGGAGCAGACGAAACCGGCACCCTGCGGCCCGGCCATCCTGTACTCTTCCCCAAACGCTGCTTTGCGGCGCTGCAGAAGCTGCGCGGAGACACCGGCGCCCGCGCGCTGCTGCAAGACGACCGGGTCGAGATGGTCCCGCTGCCCGGCGCCCGCGCCCTGACCGATCTCGACACGCCCGAGGCCTGGGCACATTGGCGCCATCACCGCAAGTAGGCGCGCAGACCCACAGTCGCCACCCGCGCACCTCCGAAGGCGATTGCGGACGCAGACATCGCGCAGACATCCGGGCCGGGGATCCCTTCAGCCCCTCAGAACCCGACAGCCCTGTCGCCGCCGAACCGATCCGGCTGCTGGCCTCGGCACAGGCCCAGCCCTGCGCAAAAACCGCGCCAGATCACTCACCGGTCCAGTCCGGCATGGCGGTTTTGCTGATAAAAGCTCCGATCCCGGCTTCGGCGTCCCGCGCCATCATGTTTTCCGCCATGACCCGACCGGCGTAGGCATAGGCCTCAGACAGCGACATCTGCGCCTGCTGGTAGAAAGCGCCCTTGCCGATTTTGACCGCCGCCGAAGACTTGTCGGCGATCTGTCTGGCCATGGCGCGGCTGGTCTGCGCCAGCTCGGCCAGCGGAACGACGCGATTGACCAGCCCCATGTCGGCGGCACGATCGGCGGTGATGAAGTCGCCCAGCAACAGCATCTCCATCGCGTGTTTGCGCGCCACATTGCGCGAGAGCGCCACCATCGGCGTGGAGCAGAACAGACCGATATTCACACCGGATGTGGCAAAGCGCGCATCCTGCGACGCCACCGCCAGATCACAGGTTGCAACCAGCTGGCAACCCGCGGCCGTGGCAATGCCCGAGACCTCTGCGATCACCGGCTGCGGCAGGGTCACGATCCGCTGCATCATCCGCGAACAGGTGGCAAAGAGATCCTGAAAATACTGAAATCCGCCGTCTTCCGCGCCACGCGCTGCGGTCATTTCCTTCAGGTTGTGCCCGGCGCAGAAATGATCGCCCGCCCCGCGCAGGATGACGGCGCGCACGCTGCGGTCCCCGGCAATATCGTCAAGCCGCGACTGCAGCGCCCGGAGCATCGCCTCCGACAACGCATTGATACTGCGCGGCTGCGCCAGCGTCAGAGTGGTGACACCGCTGTCATCCTGTCGGGTGACGAGAGTGTCCGGATTGCTGTTCTGAGCCACCTCCTGTGCCACTTCCAATGCGGCGTCCTGCGCGGCCTCTTGTCGCCCGGCCTGTTCCCCGGCCTGCTCCCCGGCCTGTCCCCCGCCTGCTTCACCCTCTGCTATGTCCCCTTGCACGTCGTCCTGTCCCATGCACGCGCCCTCCCTCTCTTGGCTCAAAGCCTAGGCGAAGTCGCCCCAGCGGCCAAGAGCCTATGGCTCAGGCCAGACCGAAGGCGTCAATGACCTCCGCCCGCATGGCCGCGCCGCTGGAGACCGTCAGCCGCCCGTCGGCAATCGTCGGCGCATAGGCGCGCCCGTCCACCAGCTGCGCGTGACCGCCGGCTTCGGTCACCGCGAGCACACCCGCCGCGTGATCCCAGCAATTGAGCCCCTCGGTCTGCACGAAATCGGCATTGCCCTGCGCCAACACCCGATACTCGTGACAGGAACAGCACAGGGCGTTTACCCGGCGCGCGGTGACCATGCCATGGGCCAGACGGGGTTGCTCGGCCTTGGGAAACAGGTAGTGCGGCAGAAACCCCGTCGCCTCGGCAAAGGGGCGTTCCGGCGCCACCTGCAACGGCTCCGGCTGCCGGTCGGGGGCCGCAAACCAGGCCCCGCCCCCGAGGCTCGCCTCGACCCAATCGTCCACCACAGGATCATAGAGCAAACCAAAAACCGTCTGCGCCCGCACCGTGACCGAGAGGATGACCCCAAAGGTCGCCAGACCGTTGGCGAAATTCCAGGTGCCGTCAATCGGGTCGACAATCACGGCAATCTCGGCACCGGGCAGCTGGTCCAGCCGGGAGGCATCCGCAGAGACCGCTTCCTCGCCGATCACCACCGCGCCGGGCAGGATCGTGTCGACGGCTCGGGTGATGTGATCCTCGGCGGCGATATCCGCATCGGTCACCAGATCGATGGCCGAGGATTTCGCCTTGATCGCGCCGGTCGCCAGATTCCGGAACCGCGGCAGGATTTCCGCCCGCGCCGCAGCCCGTACCATGTCAATCAACGCCGTCTCAATGTCGCGTTCCAGCCGCATGTCTTCGCTTCCTCTGGTTCATTCCGTGCTGTGGTGGTACCCTGTTGGCGAACGGAGTTCACCCGGAACCCTCGGAGTTTATGTGAATTTTTGACGACAGGGCGCGGAGGCCATTTCGGGAACCAAGGTTGCACATGCTGCAGGTCCACAGCGAAAGGCCGCGCCGGACCGGACATCAGGAGGTAGAGGTCATGAAAGTCAACGGCACCCCCTACAGATCGCTTTGGTGGGACGACACCAAAGGCGCGCTGCAGATTATTGATCAGCGCTGGCTGCCTCACGATTTCCGCATCCAGCAGCTCGATACGCTGGCAGATTATGCGACGGCGATTGTGGACATGCATGTGCGCGGCGCGCCGCTCATCGGGGCCACGGCCGCCTATGGGATGGCCCTCGCCATGGCACAGGATCCCTCCGACTCCGAGCTGGAGCGCAGCTGGACACTCCTGCATGCCACCCGCCCCACCGCGATCAACCTGCGCTGGGCGCTCGATCGCTGTCGCGCGGCGCTCGCCCCATTGGCACCGGGCGCACGGGCGGACGCCGCGCTGTCGCTGGCGCATGAGATTGCCGACGAGGATGTGGAAATCAACCGCAGGATCGGCGAACACGGCCTCACCCTGATCCGCGAGATTGCCGCGCGCAAGCCGGCGGGTGAACCGGTGCGCCTGCTCACCCATTGCAACGCGGGATGGATTGCCACCGTCGACTGGGGCACGGCCACCAGCCCGATGTATCAGGCCCATGATGCCGGCATTGCGCTCCATGTCTGGGTCGATGAGACCCGCCCGCGCAATCAGGGCGCGCTGACCGCCTGGGAACTGGGCAGCCATGGCATTTCACACAGCTATGTCACGGACAATGCCGGCGGCCATCTGATGCAGCAGGGGATGGTGGATATGGTCATCACCGGCACCGACCGCACCACCCGCCAGGGAGATGTCTGCAACAAGATCGGCACCTACCTCAAGGCGCTGGCGGCCCGGGACAACACTGTGCCTTTCTATGTTGCCCTGCCCTCGCCGACCATCGACTGGACCGTCACCGACGGCCTCCGCGAGATCCCGATCGAGGAACGCCCCTCTCGCGAAGTGACCCATGTTCAAGGCACGCGCGCAGATGGCGCCATCGATGTGGTGCGGGTGACGCCGGAGGCCACGCCGGCACAGAACCCGGCCTTTGACGTGACGCCTGGCCGGTTGGTCACCGGGCTGATCACGGAGCAGGGCATCTGCGCCGCGAGCCTTGAGGGGCTGGCCGGGATGTTCCCCGACCGCGCCGGCTGAGCATGACAGGGCCGAGGGCTGGCGACCCGGCTTTTGAGATGACCTGAGTGCGATGACCCTGTGCGTTGACCCCTGTGCGTTGACCCCTGTGCTTTGATCGGGCTGTCAGGTACTCAGGCCTGGCCCGCATCTCAGCTCTGGCCGACCAGACCTGGCCGACCAGACCTGAGCCGCACGGCTATATGACCAGGGCTCGCTGACCCGGCCCCTCACCGCCATCGAGGCCCAAGGCCCTACCGTGTTTTCAACATGCGATTTCTTCAAAGAAACTCGTACTCCGCGCAAAATGGTTCATGCTGAAATTTGGTCCAATATCGGCTTTGGCACGATCTGCCATGGAAAGCCGTTCCACTCCTCACCATCAAGAAGGCGACCGCCAGATTTCGGCCGTGGGCCTCCCCATTGCTTGAAGAAAAACGCCACATCGTCACGCGAACAGATTTTGCGGAGTTGGCGTGCCCAGCTCTCGTCCATAGCACGTGCACGCGGGCCGCTTTCGTCAGACCGCAGGGCTTGAAGCTCAGCAGCGTGACCTTGCCGCCGCAGGCTGTGAGAAGGTGTTTGTGGAACAGGTCTCTTCGGTGGACGTAGCGGCCCGTGAGCAGCTCGCTCAACCAAGACGAACGAGTTCAGCGATACCGCGTGCATCATTGCGATCCGTCTTGTTGCGCATCGCCCCCAGCCCCGCCTTTACATGGCGGCATTCCATGCAGATTGCTGGAAAGCCAGCCGCCCGTAATTCGGTGTAGAGCCAGGATGCTGTGGGTCCGGCTTCGAGACCCAACCGAGCAATCGATTGTGCGAAGTCCTTCAATAAATCGATGATTATCTCAGGCTCGGCCGCAATCTTGCGTTCAAGGCAGATGGTACCGTCCTCTTCGACGATACAAATGTTCACAGTCTCAAGGGATGCGTCGATCCCGACGTAATGTGCCATGTCAATTCCTCCAGGCGGCTTATTGATGGAGCTAAGATCAACCATTCCGGGTCGCCCACCTACTCCATCTCTGTCGCCTCGACTTGTCGGACCCAGTCCCCAACCATTCGACCTTTTCCAAGAACCGCCACGGGCGCTTTCGGGAGAGCAAACTGCTGCGGCATCTGTTCGAGAAATCCGTTGCACGTTGCATTGCAGATGGTTTGGTAAGCGGACAAAGGCTCGCCGCAGATGCCAGCTTGATTGAAGCCGACGCCAACAAACAGAACTCCACGCCAAAGGAAGATTGGGATCACAGTACCATTGACCCAAACGATGCCCCGCGTGCGGTCAAGGAGTATTTAGACGTCTTGGACGACGCGGCCTTTGGTGCAGCGTCCACGGTAGAACCTAAGTTCACATCTCATTCTGACCCTGCAAGCCAATGGAC
>MPDC01000050.1 GCA_001874255.1 Alphaproteobacteria bacterium MedPE-SWcel | reverse complement strand
ATTATTGTAAGTGTTGAAAGTAGGACAAAGAAAAGAACATCCGAGTATTGCATTCCAAAACCTTCAATAGTCCATTTTGCGCCTAGTTGCCGCCATCAAGACAAGCGTTACGTTACCCAACAAAAGTGAAAGCAGAAAGACGAAATTTGGACGCCATCGGTGATTTCCCAAGACGGTAGGTATGGGTTCAGAGCCGCCTTGCGGCGCTGCAGCACCATGGTAGCAGCGATTCCGCACCAGTTACCAGCCGCCAGGTGACAGCAGCCAGCCCGAAGCGGTCATTTAGTGCGCGAAGTACCGAATCTCATAGAACCGCCGTGCAATGTCTCCGGGTCACTCTTGAATATAGTGGTTCAGCGCCTTTCTTAAGGCGGCGATATCTAAAATGCGACCAGTAGTCATTTCTTCCGCATGCACTGCTTGAACCATCGGTTCCATGCTTCCTCCCTCGACTTGCGAAAGCGCTTCGAACTTCGACTGAGCGTCACGGTATGCTTCCCATGCACTTTGAGCCTCGTCGAAAGATGCCAAGGCACTTTCTGACAATCCGGCCTTTTTCTTCAGTCGTTCAATAGCTTTCGTCAAATTTCCATCCAGCTCCCGCAGCCGACCAAAAGAACTTTGATTCATTTCTGCTTGTGTTGCAGACGCAGAAAGAATGCGATCTGTTTCAAGATCGACCAGTGCTTCACGTTGGGCTTCCTGGCGTTGATCCAGTCTCCGCTTGAATTGCTCAGCATCCTCCTCCACGTGTCGAGCTAAAGCGGGATCGTGCCCCATTTTCTCGAGCTTTTCTCTGACTTCGAGCTGAAGAAGATTCCTTTCAACGTTTCTCTCCCGACGCTTGTACGGAAGAAGATTCTCCAGCCACTCTTCCGTTTGGGGGACAAACACTTTCCTGGCAATGTCAGCGGCAACGCCAATGAGAAATGTAAGAATATACGAAAGTTCCATGCCAAGGCTTTCAAATTGGATGCTTTCGTAGCTTACGGGTCTTCCCGCATCTTTGCAAAGCACACTTTCTGCGCCCCGCGGACGGCCCCGGATCCGGGCTGCCTTGACACCGGCCAACCGTTCCCGGCCCAACGCGGGTGGATCGGATGGGAACCAAGGACCTGCTGATGAGAAGCGAATTGTGGACCTTGCATGCTTGCCTCAATGGTGCTCTCATTCAGCGACAACAACTAGGGGCGAACAGGCGTGGCGAGTTTCTGGAAACTGATTGAAGCGTTTTTCAAGGCCGTAACATGGTCGTCACTTTCTGGGATCGGTAATTCACGTCTGGCTCAACTGACTGTTTTGATGCCCGTGATCGGTTACCTCGTTTTGTTCAACTCACACATATCACTGTGGTTCGATACGGTATTAACTCAGCGAACCGCGACTGAAACTCCAGGCATCTGGGAAACACTATTTGAGAACAATTTGGTCTATTTGTATTTGGGCCTACTGATATTTGGACTTGCAGTAACCCTATTCAACATCGCAGTTCCAAGGCAAATAAGACGGTTCCCAGCAATTGAAGACTACATCCCGAGCATGGTTGCCATTGCGACAAAAAACGTGGTCATTGGCAGCTTCTTAAACGTGCATCAAGCCTTTGATGGCCACCTAAGCGAAGAAGAGCAAAGCCCCATGCATGGAGGTCAAAGCGTCGCCTTTCCAAATGACATGCAAGAGAGCTTTTTTCGGCTAGTCGATAGCACGTTTCGCGAGAACATTGTCGTCGCAGAAGAGCACGATAGTTGGGATGTAAGCATTTCAGACCGGTACTTCACTGGATCGGGCTACCTGCGAACAGATGTCGTTTTGCAGGACATGAAGTCAGGCACGCGTCCATCGCTTTCTTTCAGAGAACTAATGCTTCTAGGTATCTCGAAGCATCCAAATGATGTTTTTTATCTGGAACACCACATGCTGGACAATTCGCAACCAATGCTGCGTGCATTGACTTTTGTCATGTTCGCTATCGGCATGATTTTGACCGCGTTTCCGACTTTTCTGACAACCATGATCGTTCTTTCATCACTGTAGCCGCGCCAAACCTCACGGAGAACCATTTGAAAATAAGTGGATTTGATGCCGCCATTGGCCTTGTTTCGGAATGGCCCGTAGAAAAACACAACAAGGAACGAGCTTCCGCCTCAGGGTATGTTTCATGGGCGACGGCATATCTGCAGGCCGCAGAGCAGCTACATTTCACGTCAGAATTAGATCGTCAACCTGCGTTTTATGCTGGACCGGTAATCCATAACACTGGTTTGGCCGCCGAACTAACGCTGAAAGCGTTCCTTCAAGGCGGCGGCAAAACTGAGGGAGAGATCAAAAAAATCGGTCACAACACGTATGATGCATACTGCTCGTCGAGAGAGTATTTTGATGAAGCCAAGTTCATCAAGTTACACTTCTCGAACACAGCACACTTGACAGTACCTGATGAGGTCAGAAGAAGATCTACCCCGGCTAGCGAAGATATTGAAACAAGGTGGAAGGTCTTCTTCGATCACCTCAGGCTGCTGGATACAATGTACGACCGTCCTTTCAAGGGTCGCTATTTCCAACCGGGAGCTGTACAGCTCCCCGAGACAGAAATCGTGTTGATAGGCACCAAAATTTTGCTTTCGGCCTTGAAAGATAGGTTGGGCGGTGGCCTCAAGAATTCAACCTGAACTGACGTCCGCCAAATCTCATCTTGGCACAATTTGCAAAGTCTGCTTCCTGCGCAGAGCTGCCGCTGGTGCTGACTGCAGCATAGGCGATCCTACGCTAGGGTGGTTCAATGACCGCTTTCGGGAAACTGGCCCACAAATCTCGCAACTGCGGCATTGATGGCGTAGCACTCCCTGCCGATGACCGCTTCGGGCTGCTAGCGTCATCTGACGGGGGATGAGGCGCGGATGCGCTGCGACCCCGCCGCCGCACCGCCGCAAGGCAGCTGTGAGCCCTCATTGCAATCTTTCTGCTTTGCAGCGAAGGTCAGCTTTCCGGTAATTCAAGAGATTAACAATGCGTATTGCCTTTCTTCACACCGCTGATGTTCACGTTGCGACTTTCGATCATATATTTGCTGGCCTAGATAGCAGCGTGCTGCTCAACCATCATGTCGATGCCAGCTTACTTGAAAGAGCGCGGCGTGATGGTGTCGAAGCAGTTCGCGTAGATGTAGAAACACTTCTTAAAGACTTGAGCACAGCGGATGCCGTGCTTTGCACCTGCTCCACTTTGGGGCCATTGGCAGACGATGTGGCAAAATCGTCTAAGACCGTTATCCGAATTGATCGCCCACTGATGGAACAGGCATGCGCGGATGGTGACAAAATCTTAGTTGCTTTGTGCTTGGACAGCACGCGCGACGCTACGCTCAATCTGCTCAATGATTGCGGCAAAAATGGCGGTCAAGATATAACCCCCATCGTCGTGATTTGCCGCGATGCGTGGGCGTTCTTTGAAGCTGGGGATATGGAGGCTTACGCAGCTTCGATAGCTGACTCCATCAAACTAAAAATCGAAGAAGAGCCGGACGTAAAGAGTATTGTTTTGGCACAGGCGTCGATGAGTGTGGCCGAAGCCAAGTTGACGGATTTAGGGATCCCAGTCCGTAGTTCACCTGTCATTGCGGCAAAGCGATGTCTAGAGGTGGCGAAGCCATCGCGTTCTTAGCAGCCGTTCAGGAATCGACATTGAACGGTCGCTTCGTCCGCAGTGCTGCCCTCCAACCCCAAAATTTCGCTGCACCTCTCATCAATGACCGCTTTTAACGCGACATCGCAGCGGTCGCAGGCTGTGTTCCCAGGCCGAAAGACGGACTTTGCAAACTCCGTTATCTGCGCTTCCCAGCCGCTCATCCTCAACGCAGAAATTTGCACTTTGCCCCCCACCTGACCTTCCCTGCAAGCCGTGCGAAGGTCAGGTGGAATGCAGTTAGTTTCTTCCGGTGATCGAATATTCTAGGTTCTTGATTTCTTGTTCAAGGCCTTTGATACGTTGCTGGTTTTTCTTCTTCCGTGACTTTTCCAGCTTTAAGTAATACTTCAAGTCTTTGACCGTGTTCCGCATTCGCCGAACATCGGCCGCTGAGTAAAGGATCTCTTCAGGTTCCTTGGCCATGATCTAGCTCCTTAATGGGATGCTCTACCCTAAGCGCACCTACGCGGCGTGGGCAACAGAGGCCTGGTCCGCGGGACTTTCCGTTCAATGTTGCCTTACTCCTGCAGCTGCGGTTAGCACGGCTTTCTTGATGTTCATGCAGCATACATCTTTCGTCTTGCTGCCAGATCCCGCGACTTTGCAAATGTCGCTAGCTGCGCTTCGCTGCCATTGGGGCGGGACGCAGCATCCGCCAGGTCAGCCATGCCTCTCTGAAAGTCCGCTTTCGGGAAGTTGGCACAAGGATCACGCAGTCGCAGCATAGTCTTTCTACATCGGTCTTGAATGTCGAGTTTGGGCTGCCAGCTGTCATCCGCTTGCCAATCGACGGTTTCCCTCAATCCTCGTACCGGGTCGCGTGACCTTCGCGCACCAGCCATTCATTCACGTTCTCGCCGTTGACATACACGGTCGCCAGATATCGTCCGAATGACCCCGTTTTCTCTGAATCGGACCGCGCGCTCTTGACCGTGCAGATATAGACTTCCTGGCCAGCGAGACGCTGCTCAAGCCCCATCTTCGCTGCTAAAAAACCTTCCTCGTTTCGCTCTTCTGACTGGATCTCGAAGAGCCGTAAATGTTCCTTTCGAAGCCAAACATCAAAGCCGAGGTCGATGTCTGCGACGATAGTGTCGCCATCAATCACGCGAACAATTTCAACCCGATAGGCATAGAGCCCGCAGTCCGGAACGTTTCCAGCCGCAACCGCAGAACAGAGGCAGATCCAGGCCAGAACGATTCTCAACATTTCCGATGCTCCATATTGTGAGTAAACACTACCCGGCTGGTCTGGTGAAACAAGAACTGCCCGCGCCCCAACACCAGACATAGCCATTCCTGCTGGGCTGTCGCATTTCGAGCGACAACGGCCGCAGGCCATGTGACAATTTGTGGAGAGGAGAATGCCCATGTGCGGACGTTTTGTTGACCCGAATTTGCGCGGGACCGAGCTGGAGTTCTCGGACCTGAAAATCGACCCGATCCCGCGCCGTTTCAACGTCAAGCCGACCGATCCGGCCCTGATCCTCACCGATGGCCCGCAAAGAGCGCTCTGGGCGCGGTGGGGGCTGATCCCGTCCTGGTTCAAGGGAGACGATCCGCGCGCATGGAAGGCCAGCACCTTCAACGCCAGGATCGAAGAGGCGCAGGACAAACCGACCTATCGCGCTGCCTGGCGCCACGGCCGGTGCCTGATCCCTGTGGGCGGTTTTTATGAGTGGACCGGCCCGAAGGCTCAGCGGCAGCCGCATTTCTTCTCATCGCCAGGCAATGAGGCCAACCTCTACTTCGCGGGCCTCGTTTCGGTCTGGAATGATACCGCCACCTGCACCATCATGACGCGGGCCGCCAACGCGGCGATGTCAGGTCTGCACGACCGGATGCCGGTTATTCTTGATCCCTCGGAGCGGGAGGCCTGGATGGGTGGAAGTTCTGATATAGGCGTCGGTGTGGGCGCGGTGTTGCAGCACCATGCGGTCAAGCGGTTTCGGGCAGCGGATGACGGGCCGGAGCTCATTGAAAGGGCATGAGGGCCATCCGTTTCGATCAGTACGACGGGCGGGAAGCAGTCATTCGCGGCAGATGCGTAATCAGCTTGCCGCTCTCGAAGAAGCGGTCGCCGAGACATCGATCAACATGGATCATTCAGGATAAAAAGTGAATCTTGTGTAATCGTTGTTACCGTAGAGCTAGAGGAGCACATCTAAAGGTGCCTGCCCTTCTCAGCATTGCTGAAAGCAGCTTCAGATGTGCACCTAAACGGGCTCATCACATACTAGGTTGTGCATGATTTATCTATTGACTGTGTGACCATCGGACGATCATCTCCTAGATAATATGGTTTTGGAGGTTTCAATTGGCTGATAGTGCAAAATATTTTGGGTTTGAAGAAGATGAAGTGCCAGCGAAGCTTGAGAATGACGTGTTGGCTTTCTGCGATGCCTTTGATCCTCTGGAGCGTCTAGCTTTGATAGTTCTCATCGATGACTTTACCGGTGCGCCTTTCGCAGAATGCCACGTAAAGGCCTCAAAAATATGTGGTCTGGGAACTACTGACGTCCCCTTGGACCCAGACGACTCCCCAGAATATCGCGCAAATCGAGATATTGTCACAAGTCACTCCGCCTTCGAGCAAATGATATCTGATGCCATTGCCGGTCGAAAATTCAGCAACATTGTCTGTGAATTTTCGCCTGAGAAAGAGAAACCATTGGAAGTAGTTGGCGGTCAACATCGGTTTGAAGCGATTTCACGTGCCGTTGATGAAGGGAAAGACGTGCACCACGGCATAAAAGTCTACTTTTCTCTTACAAAAGAGCAGCGGCTTGATGTCCAAGTAATTTCCAACACGAACATCTCAGTTCCGACCGACTTGCTTGACCGAATGTATGCCACACTGGAAGGTGCTGACTTGAGAAAGTGGTGTCAAAAAGTCGGTCTTCTTGAAAACAAACAGGACTTTTCGGACAAGAATAAGCGCGGAAACCCAATAACGGTCAAAGAAGCGCGGACATTCATCGCGAACTATCTACTTGGTACAAAAGTCGACTCTGACAACTTTGACACTGTCGACACAACTCCCCAGGTCGTTGAGTCTGGCAAGCGAGAACCAAAACTTTGGAAATCTATCAAAGACAGTAACCCGGAAATGTGGACTGACAAGGGTTTGCAAGACGCTGGCAAGCAGTTTGCACGGCTTATCAATGCGCAGCGTGAACACTTTCGAGATGGCAAGTCAAAAGCCCTCAAGGGCAAGGTCGACCATATTTACAAGACCAAGAACGTCGCTCTGTTGGCTGGATGGGCATTTGTGGCCGGAGCGCTTCAGTCCAACAAAGTTCGTTTGGCTAAACACTATGCTCTGGCTGACGGAAAGACGAAAGACCCACTCCGAGCAGACCTACTGGCAAACGGCAAGCACGCAACTGATCCAGAAGCGTATCGCGGACTCGGCTTCCGCAGCGACCCAAAGGAAAGAGGTCGATTCACAGAACTATTTTGGCTGCATGCAGAAAAGGGTGGCGGCTTCTCATCCAAATTGATCGATACTGCAATAAAGGGATATGAAGCCAAACGAGCACATCTTGCTTTTGTTGAAGGGAAAGCAAAACTGTAATGTCAGAGTTCATCGACTACGCAAAAGAACTGATGGAGTCAGCCAAAGGTTTTGCGGAGAAGGGCAAGTCTGAAAAAGACCCAAAGCTGAAACAGGCATACCTTAGAGCTTCATTGATGCACGGCTTCTCGTTTCTTGAAGCGCATTTGAATGAATTGGCTGACCACTTTCGAAGTGGAAAAACACTGCCGGTGCATGAACGTGGCATCCTGCTTGAGCGTGAAGTCCGCTTAGACAAGGGCGGTTTCAAACTTACCGCGACGCCCAAGTTCTCTAAGATCATCGATAGAATAGAGGTAATTCTTAAGAACTTCTGTTCTGATGTAGCTGCTGCAAAAGGTGATTGGTTTACTGAATTAGGCACCGCTTTGCACTCTCGCAACAAGCTTGTTCACCCCAAAGAAAAACATGAGCTTTCGCACAAAGAGGTCCTCAAGTCATTGAAAGCATTCATTGATTGTATTGACGCGCTCTTTGTTGCTGTCTTTAAGAAAGGGTTCCCTTATAAAGGAAAATCACTTGAGGGAGGCTACGATCTTTAGCGCAACAAGCTCTTGGCTTGCCGATGTGTGTGAAGCGAATGCTGCGCTCAGCGTATTGATGAGTGTTAGCTTAGGGCCGTTACGCTCATTTTACATGGTGCCGCAAAAGAACCAAAACCTGTTTAAGCTTGGACACCAAGGTTGCGAACAAGACCTTGTTCTACATAACTGCATCAAACGGTGAGCAGCACAGGAATCTGTTATATGAAGTACCCGCCTTTCGTGGATTTGCTGGCGCTTTCCAAAAGCCTAAATCGAACTAGTAAACAAAAAAAGTTAAAGGGGCTTCTCCTCCAAGTGTGGCGTGCAGAAGCATGTTTGGGTGACCTGCTGCAAGCAAGTGACTGTTGCAAAATCCTTAGGGCCAAGGTGGATGAGAAGGGCGAAACGTTTGGGCTTGAGGAGCAAACAACTGTCAAAGCTCTCCAAACGACCGCCGTCAACTTGTATGTCCGTGCCACATCAACTGGCGGGAAACCTGGTGAGCGAGGTTCAATTCAGTTGAATAACAGTGAATTAACGAAATGCCAAAAAGAAGATCATCGCGATCTCATCAATCTTCGAAACAACGCCCTGGCTCACGTGAACCCCGAACACAAAATGAGGGACCGAGTCTGGCACAAAGTAATTCTTTTTGCTGTACCCAATCGAATTGGGCAATTAATACCAGCAGCAGCAACAAATGAAACGACTTGGAATCGCACAACGCTAGAATGCCTAGAACGCATGCTCCCACTTGCCATAAAATTCATGGAGGCGAACTTCGTTGCAAAATTGAAAGCCGCCCAAGAAGCGCTCAGTGATTCAGAGATTAGCGAGAAGACCTTTCAAAAATTTCTCTTCGATCCGGTTGATGTGTTCGGGAGCGACGCAATCGTGCAGCGCATCCTAGAATCCCGTAGCAAGGCAAGTGATCGATTTTGGGTGGAGGAATAGTAGCCGCGCCGCTTGTTTGAAGGCATCTGTTCCAGACTAGAGGATGCTCACTGCGGGCTCGCATTGAGTGGGTTCGAACCAGTTCATTTTTTGCTCGCGACGAATGTCCGTAATGACGTGCTGCACTGCGGCGTCGGAGGCGGCGATCAAGGTCGGCTAATGGGATGTACCGGCTGCTTCACCCGGCAGGTTAGGCTGAGCCTATTTCTGCAAACAGGAGAAGTAGCATGGCGAAGAACGAGTTTGATGAACTGATGTCGATCGGGATCGATATTGGCAAAGACACATCCCACTTGGTGGGTTTCGATCAGGCGGGGCAGCGGGTCCTGCGGAAATAGATCAAGCGCCTCGCGTTAGTCGCGACATTTGAAGAACTGCCGCGTTGCGTGGTGGGCATGGAATGGACCTGTCGCGGGATTGTGCCGCTCCTTTGACCACGTATCGTGTCGCAAAGGA
>MPDC01000005.1 GCA_001874255.1 Alphaproteobacteria bacterium MedPE-SWcel | reverse complement strand
ACCGCGCCAGGCCCAACCGCCGGAGAGGTGCGCCCGCAGGGCGCGCATCGGCCGGTGGGCGGGAGCTCCCCCGAAACAAAGGAAAAGGCCCCCATGACGGGAGCCTTTGGCCTCAGCGAATGAGCTGCGGTCTGACCTTGACCTTTTGCCGTCGCTCCGGCGGCAGGTGCCGGTTCAGATAGGTGTTGATGCCCCCGAAAACGGTGATCACCACCAATGTCAGCAGAATGAAATACAACGCCAGGATCGGGTAGGGCACGAAAGGGTTGAAGGTCTTGTCCGCGAAGTAATTCGCATAATAGAGCGCATCGCCTTGCTGTCGCCAGGCGGGAAAGCCCGAGAAGAACACCAGCGTCGTGGCGTGGAACAGAAAGATCGCCTCATTGGTATAGGCGGGCCAGGCCAGTCGCATCGCTGTCGGCCACATGATCCGTCGAAAGCGCGCCCAGCCCGACATGCCGTAGGCATCGGCAGCCTCAATGTCGCCTTTGGGGATCGAGCGCAGCGCGCCATAGAAGATTTCTGCCGAATAGGCGGAGGTATTGAGAAACAGCACGATCAGCGCCCCCATCCAGGCCGAGGACAGCAAGTTGAACACCGGCGAGACGCTCTTCAGCGACAGGAACAGGAAATAGGCAAAGAAGAACTGGATGAACAGCGGAGACCCCCGGAATACGAAGATAAATCCATTGGCCGGTCTGCGCAGCCAGGGCCGGGGGGACATCTTGGCGACGGCCAGCGCGTTGGCAAAGAAGAAACCCGCAACGATGGCCAGCAGGCCAAAGTAGATATTCCACAAAAGACCGGAGCCGATCAGCACGAATTGGTCGCAGAGCGTGAAGTCACTGCGCGGCAGCAGGCGCTCTCCGTAGCCCAGTGACCGGAAGGCATAGGCCTGAAGTGTCTCGAGGCAGCTCATGCCAATGTCCCTTCTGTCTTGTCATGTCCACGTCCGGTGCCGGGTCCGTTGCCCTTTCCATTGCCCTTGCCATTGCCCTGTGCGGCGCCGGCGACTGTGGCCTGGCCGTAGGACAGGCGGCGGGTGATCCGGGCCAGCACGACCTCGGACAGTTTGGTGAAGGCGAGGTAGAAGACCAAAAGCGCCAGAAAATACCACATGCGCCAGTCGGGGTGCGGGTAGTCGGTGAACTGGGGCGTCTTTGATCCGCCCAATTCGCGCGCCCAATAAACGATATCTTCGACGCCGAGCAGGAACAGAAGCGGTGTCGCCTTGATCAGGACCATCCACAGGTTCGACAGGCCCGGCAGCGCGTAGACCCACATCTGCGGCACCAGCACGCGCCAGAAGGATTGGCGCCTGTTCATGCCATAGGCCTCGGCGGTTTCGATCTGGGCGCGGGGAACGGCGCGCATGGCCCCGTAGAGGACATTCGCCGCAAAGGCGCCAAAGACGATGGCAAAGGTCAGCACCGCCAGCGCAAAGCCATAGACCTCATGCATCCATTGCGGCGCGGAGTTCAGCGGCATCTTGGCCACCGAACAGACGATAAAGTCGTTGCCCTGTCGGATCGGCTCGTCCCAATCGGGGCATTTGACCTGATGGCGGAGCCACTCGACGCCCTGATCCAGCGCAATCACGAAAAAGAGAAAGAACGCAATGTCCGGCACGCCGCGCACGATGGCGATATAGCCTTTTCCGAACCAGGCCAGCGGCGCAAACTGCGCGCGGGCGGCGATGGCACCGCCGAAACCGAAGGCCAGCGCCAGAGGCGCCGTGATGGCGAGGAGCAGGAGCACGGTGCCGAAGGACACATAGAACCCCATGTGCTTGCCGGTGCTCAGGTAGCATGTCAGCCAGCGGAAGGTGTCCAGACTGGCCGGATCGGAACAGAAGGAAAAAATGGCGGGCCTCATCGATTGGAGCGGACCGGAGAGGGGAATGGCCGGGGCCGCGAGGGCGGGTGGGTGCGGGGCGGTCGCTGCTGGCGGCTGCTTTTTGCCTGGCGGGGGCGCGGGTGCCGGATCGCAGGTTGGCGGGCAGGATAGGGCGCAGCATATGCAGCAGACCCCCGGATTTTAAGGGGAAAGGGGGGCGCTGTGCCCCCCTTTTTGGTCAGTTCAGCTGAAAGGGGGCGATCACCAGGTTCCGCCGACTTCCCACTTTTCGATCAGCGTATTCAGGCTGCCGTCTTCTTTCATGGTGGCGATGGCGGCATCGAATTTGCCACGCAGCTCGGCATCGCTCTCGCGGAAGGCCATGCCGATACCGTCACCCAGCATGACGTCTTCGCCCACGAACATCAGCTCGGTGGAGGAGACGATCGGCTCGAGGAAGTCCTTGTCGGCCAGAACCGCATCCGCTTCGCCGGCGTTCACGGCCGCGACGGTTTCATCGGGGGTCGGATATTCGACGATCGTGGCCCCGGTGGAGACCACGTGGTTGGCCTGGATGGTTGCGGTCTGCGCGGCAACAATGCCGCCTTCGAGATCGACACCGTCGGACATCGCAGCATAGGCGGAGGGCGACGGCGGGGTGTAACCCTGGGTGAAGTCGACGATTTCCTCGCGCTCGGCGGTGATCGACATGCCGGCGATGATGGTGTCGTAGTTGCCCGACAGCAGGTTCGGAATGATCGAATCCCAGTCGTTGGTGACCCACTCGCAGGTCAGCTCGGCGCGTTTGCACAGCTCGTCGCCCAGCTCGCGCTCGAACCCGTCCACTTCACCGGCATCGTTGATGAAGTTGTACGGAGGGTAGGCGCCCTCGGTGCCGAGACGCACAGTGTCAGCCAGCGCAAAGGATGCGGTCATGGCCAGTGCGGCAGAGCCAAGAAGCAGTGATTTCATGGTGGTACTCCCGTTGGGTTTGGTGATCTGGTTTTTGGTTATTGTGCCTGTCGCGTGGACGACAGGAACACCTTCAGTCTTTCGCTGCGGGTGTTTCCGAAAATCTCGTCCGGGCAGCCCTCTTCCTCGATCAGCCCCTTGTGCAGAAACACGATCTGGTCCGAGACATCTGCGGCCAGGCGCATGTCGTGGGTGACGATCAGCATGGTGCGGCCCTCGCTGGCGAGATCCTTGATGACGCGGACCACTTCCTGTTCCAGCTCGGGATCGAGCGCGGAGGTGGGTTCATCAAACAGCAGCGCCTCGGGTTCCATGCACAGGGCGCGGGCAATGGCGGCGCGTTGCTGCTGGCCGCCGGAGAGCTGGGCCGGGTAGACATCACATTTGTCCCCGATCCCGACCTTGTCGAGATAGCTGCGGGCGGAGGCCTCGACCTCGGCGCGGTCGCGTTTGAGGACCGTCAGGGGGGCTTCCATCACATTCTGCAGGATCGTCATATGCGCCCACAGATTGAACTGCTGGAAGACCATCGACAGATTGGTCCGGATCCGCAGCACCTGCCGGGCGTCGGCGGGATGGCGGTTCTGCCCCTCGCCACGCCAGCGGATCGGTTCTCCCTTGAAGAGGATCTCGCCCTGCTGGCTGTCCTCGAGCAGGTTGCAGCAGCGCAGCAGCGTGGATTTGCCGGAGCCGGAGGAGCCGATGAGCGAGACGACGTCACCGCGTTTGGCGGTGATATCCACCCCTTTGATCACTTCAAGGTCGCCGTAGGATTTGTGCAATCCGCGGATGTCGAGAACGGGGGTGTCTTCGGTCAAGGTCTTTTCGCCCGGTTGTTATTCAAAGTAGCCACTATTGGAACAACTTTCCGGGCGAATGCAATGCGCAAAGGGGGCGGATTCGTCGGCAAACGGCCGATTCCGCCGCGGAAGCCTCCGGAAGGAACAAGTCTTGGGCAGCCGGTCGTGACGTCCTGGGCCACTCAGGACCGTTCGGATGCGGCGCGTTCACGGGTCATGCGGTCGAGCACCAGCGTCGGTCCCGGCGGTGTCGGAATGGCGAGGTAATCGCTGGGCGTCATGTGAACGATCTTTTTCAGATGCAGGGTCTTGCGGTGCTCTTCGGGCAGCGCCGCAAGGGCGGCCTGCAGCGCGGCAAAGATCGCGGCGACGTTTTCGCCCAATGCGGTGATGAAGGGCAGCGCCGGTGTCGGTTCGGTCCGGACCAGTTCGCAAAGCTCGGCCGTCAGGTCGGGTTCGTAGTCCTGCAGCATCTGATAGGTGAGGGCGTCGATGGTGGCAAAATCCGCGCGCCCCTCGGCCACCGCCAGTGCCGAGGCCCGGTGGCCTCCCGTCTCGACCAGCTCGCCGGGCAGGATGTCCTCTGTGCGCATCAGCTGCATCGCCGCCGCCCAGCCGGATTGTGACATCGGGTCGTTATAGGCAAAGCGGCTGCCGGCAAAGGCGGAAAACCGGGTGCCCTTCTGATCCTTGCGGGCGATCAGGACGCTGTTGTAATGGCCTTCGGGACAGCCGGGCAGGCCATAGTCCGGCGTGCCGACAAGGTCCACATTGCCATAGAGACGGGCGCGGTAGGGCAGGCCGCAGGTCTGGGCCAGCAGCAATTCAGGCGAGCGCCAGGCCTGCCAGAGATCAACGTCACGGCTCAGATGCTCCGGGCCGCGCCCCAGTTCGGCGCGGATCGCCTGCCAGAAGGCGTCATTCGCCTGAGCCGTTTCCGGGCGGTCGTACATTGGCAACAGCGCAATCATGCTTGTGTCTCCGCCCTCTGTCGCGCCTTGGCGCTATCCACGTCATTCACCCCGAGGAGATTTGCCGCCAAGCGGATCAGCGCGTCTTCGCTGTCGTCGCGCTGGCCATCCGCCAGGGCCACCTGCCAGAGCGATTCTACCACGCCGATGCGATCCTCGTACGGGACGGCATCCTTGATCGCGCGGGTGAAGCGGACCGTATCGGGGGCCTCGGCCTCCAGCGCCTCGCCCTGTTCCCGCAGGATCTGCACCGCGCCGATATCGAGCCCGAAACGGCGGCCGAGGATGCGGTCGATCCGGTCGCGCTCCATGTCGTCATAGGCGTGATCCGACCGGGCCAGCCGCACCAGCAGCGCGGTCAGCGCCAGGCGGGCATCTTCATCGGGAAGGATCGGGGGGGCGGGGGCCAGCAACCTGTCCAGGAATTCCTTGAACATCATTTGCCCTCCTGTGTGGCGAGCTGATCCGTCAGCTTGCTGCGCGCCTTTTCGCGGGCGCGTTTATTGTCCATGACCGACAGGCCCATTGCCTTGCAGGTATCCGCAACGATGCGGATTTCGCCTTCGTGTTCGAGATTGTCGGCCAGAACCACCTGCCACAGGGCATCCAGCGCCGCCAGCCGTTCCTCAAGCCCGGTGGTCTCGCGGATCAGGCGGGCAAACGTGTCGGTCTCGGGCGCGGCGGCATGCAGTTTTTCGCAGGTGGCGCGGACCTTGGCGGCCTCGATGGCGTTATGGCCGTAGAGCTGCGCCAGAATGCGGTCGATCAGGCTGATTTCTTCCAGTTGGTAGTCCCGGTCGGACTGGGCGATGCGCACCAGCAATGCCCCGAGGGCCAGTTCCGCATCGGGATCCGGGAGACGCACATTCTGCGGCGGTCGAAAAGCCTGGAACAGCTTTTTCAGCATCGAATACTCCTCTCGCGCGGGCTTAGCCGTCGTAGCCTTCGACAATTTCCATATCCCCGGTCGAAACGGGATCGCGTAGGGCCTTGGCGGCCTGATAGGCAACACTGTCGTAGCAGGCTTTGGCAGTTGCGAAATCCTTGAATTCAATCACGACGGTGCGCGACCGCAGATTGCCCTCGCGAATTTCCTTGGACCCGCCACGGACCAGAAACCGGGCGCCAAATTCGGAAAAGGGGACGGCGTTGGCTGCAATGTAATCCTTATAGCGGTCGATGTCGTCCACATCTACATGCGCGACCCAATAGCCTTTGGTCATACTTTCCCTCACCTGATGCCGGGCCGGTACTCCGGCCTCTCTCGTTTCGCGGACCAAGCTGAACCAGATCGCGCCACTTGGCAATCTCCACCTATAGGCGATCCGTGACAATTTCACGGGGAAACCGTAGTTTTATACACCCAATAAGCCGCTATGTTGCAACATTAAACGCCGAAAGAACGCCCGGACGCGTGGCCCGGGCGCGATTCATTCACTTTTTGCGATTTTTCAGCCGATCTCGGAGAGTCGGCCGAGCGCCTCTTTGATCCGCTGCTCTTCTTCTTCGCGGGCGTTCAGGTTTTCGCGCGCCTCTTCGACCACCTCATCCGGGGCGCTGGCGATGAATTTCGGATTGTTGAGCCGCCCCCGCAAGCCCCCGAGTTCCTTGGCGAGTTTGCCAAGGGTCTTTTCCAGCCGGGTTTTTTCGGCCTCGATGTCGATGATATCCGCAAGCGGCAGCAGGAAGGACGCCCCCGGCGCCGAGATCGACACGCAGCCTTTGGGCGCAGCATCCACATGCGTCAGGCTCTCGATCCGGGCGAGCCGCTTGATCAAGGTCTCGTTCGCGTCCCAGGCGGCCTGTCCGGCGGCGTCGATCTCGGTCACCAGCATATCGACCTTGAGGCCTGCGGGCACATGCATCTGGGCGCGGGCCGAGCGGGTGTTTTCGATCACCGAGATCACCCAGTTCATTTCCGCGTCGGCGGCCGGGTTGACCAGATCCGCCGATGTGTAGCTCGGCCAGTCGGCATGAACCAGCATCCGGGCGCGGTCGCCGGTCAGCCCCCAGAGCTCTTCGGTGATGAAGGGCATGATCGGATGCAGCAGGATCATGCATTGGTCCATCACCCAGCGCATGGTGGCGCGGGTCTCGGCCTGGGCGCTGGCGTCCTCGCCCTGCAGGAGGGGTTTGGACAGTTCCACATACCAGTCGCAGACCTTGCCCCAGACAAAGCCATAAAGCGCCTGCGCCGCATCATTGAAGCGGAAGGTCTCCATCGCGGCGTCCACCGCCTCGCGCACGCGGGCAGTTTCGCCAATGATCCAGGCGTTGACGGCGGCCTTGGGCGCCAGTTGGTCAACGCTGAGCTGCGGCACGTTGTGGGCAAAGACCTCGTTCATCTCGGCAAATCGCACGGCGTTCCAGAGCTTGGTGCCGAAGTTGCGATAGCCCGCGATGCGCTGCATGTCGAGTTTCAGCACCCCCCCGAGCGAGGCCATGGAGGCATTGGTGAACCGCAGCGCGTCGGCGCCGTATTCGTCAATGATTTCCAGCGGGTCGACCACGTTGCCGGTGGATTTCGACATCTTCTTGCCCTTGGCGTCGCGCACCAGACCATGCAGGTAGACGGTGTCGAAGGGGATCTGATCCACCACCGCAAGCTGCATCATCATCATCCGAGCCACCCAGAAGAACAGGATGTCCTGACCGGTGATCAGCGTCGAGGTCGGGAAGTATTTCGAGGTCTCCTCGGTCCATTCAGGCCACCCCAGCGTGCCGATGGGCCAGAGCCCGGAGGAGAACCAGGTGTCCAGCACGTCGGGGTCGCGGAACATCGGCACCTGCATCGGCCCCTCAAAGCTGCGGATGGTGCCCTCGTTGCGCACATCCATCAGCTTGCGTTGCTCGATCAGAACCTCGGCCGCCTCGTGCTGGTCGGCGACAATGCGGAATTCGGTGCCCTCGGCCGATTGCAGGCGGGCCTTTTCCAGCGCTTCGGCCTCGGTCGCGGCGCAGATCGGATACCAGTCGTCCTCGCCGGGGATATACCACACCGGGATCTGATGCCCCCACCAGAGCTGACGCGAGATGCACCAGGGCTCGATGTTTTCCAGCCAGTGGAAATAGGTCTTCTCGCCGCTTTCGGGGATGATCCTGACGTCCCCGTTGCGCACCGCGTCCAGCGCCGGGCCGACGATCTTGTCGGTCTCGACGAACCATTGATCGGTCAGCATCGGCTCGATCACCACTTTGGAGCGGTCGCCAAAGGGCTGCATGATCGGTTTGTTCTCGACCAGTGGCAGGGTCTGCGTGACCTCGGAGTCGGTGCCGTCGTCATCCTTCACCGTGGTGGTGACGCTGTGCAGGACGGCGAGGCCCTCGTCGGTGATTTCCTGCACCACCCGCTTGCGCGCCTCGAACCGGTCGAGGCCGCGCAGGTGATCGGGCACCAGGTTGATGGCGTCCACATCGTTTTCGGTGAAGGTCGCGCCGCCGGCCAAATAGGCCTGTGCATGGGCCTGCGCCTTGGCGGCTTCCTCGGCGTAGGGGGCGCCATCGGCCCGCATCGCGCCTTTCATGTCCATCAGGCGATACATCGGGATGCCACCGCGCTTGGCGACCTGATAGTCGTTGAAATCATGCGCGCCGGTGATTTTCACCGCGCCGGAGCCAAAATTCATATCCGGGTAGTCATCGGTGATGATCGGGATCAGGCGGCGGTGTTCCCTGGGGCCGACGGGAATTTCGACCAGCTTGCCGACGATGGGCGCATAGCGTTCATCATCGGGGTGCACCGCAACCGCGCCGTCGCCCAGCATGGTCTCGGGGCGGGTGGTGGCGATGGCGATATAGTCGCGCTCTTCCTCCAGCGTGACGGTGCCGTCTTCGTCCTTTTCCACATAGGTATAGGTCGCGCCGCCCGCCAGCGGGTATTTGAAGTGCCACATGTGGCCGGGGGTCTCGATATTCTCGACCTCGAGATCGGAAATCGCGGTCTCGAAATGCGGGTCCCAGTTCACCAGCCGCTTGCCGCGGTAGATCAGGCCCTTGTTGTACATCTCGACAAAGACCTTGATCACCGCGTCATGAAAGTTCGGCGAGTTCTCATGCCCGGTGCGGGTGTCGCCCGCAGCCCCCGCCATGGTGAAGGCGGTGCGGTCAAAATCGCACGACGCGCCCAGCCGTTTGAGCTGGTTGATGATGGTGCCGCCGGATTGCTCTTTCCACTCCCAGACCTTTTCGAGGAATTTCTCGCGGCCCAGCTCGCTGCGCGAGGGCTGCTGGGTCTGGGCCAGTTCGCGCTCCACCACCATCTGGGTGGCGATGCCCGCATGGTCGGTGCCGGGCTGCCAGAGGGTGTCGAACCCCTGCATGCGTTTCCAGCGGATCAGGATGTCCTGCAGCGTATTGTTGAAGGCATGTCCCATGTGCAGCACGCCGGTGACATTGGGCGGCGGGATCATGATGCAATAGGTCGAGGCGCCGGCGCGCGCGTTGGCACCGGCGGTGAAGCAGCCAGCCTGTTCCCAGGCCGTGAAGAGGCGGCTTTCGGCCTCTGATGCGTTGAATGTTTTTTCCAGTGCCATATCGGGTGCCCCGTCCGTCGTCTTGCGTCTGATGTGTGTGGCGTGTGCTCACGCGTCAGGCCTCCCATAGCGAATGGGGCGTCAAAGGGAAAGTCTGGAACCGTCGGCCGGCCCTTGCGCTGCCGCAGGAGGGGGGCCTGTCATTCGCCGGTTCTCGCTCTGCGCCTCCCGGAGCGGGCAGGGCGGTTGCCGCGATAACCGATTATTAAATTGCATTTGATACAAAGGTGATCGAAGGCCGCAGCCCTCCCACTACCTCCTCTCCATCTGCGGCCTGACCTTCTTTCACGACACCGGCCTCAGCCGCCCGGTCGGGTCTGACGCGCATTCCGCGGGCCCGCCCGGGCGCACGAGTCGTGGCAGGCGGCGCCCCAACCGCCCAGAGATCCACACAGAGATCCGCACAGAGATCCACACAGGGATCGACCTGCGTCGGCGGGGCGCAGATGGCATCGGCGCAGCTGGTGAATTCCCGTTCGAACCGCGGCATGGGTGCTTCTTGGACAGACAGGTTGCGGCCCGCTGACAAATTTCCTTCACCTGTTCAGGGCTACGATTGGACAACGACTGGACAACGGCGTCGGGCGTATTAGGGTCCGCCGTGACAGTCAGGCGTGCGAGGGAGCGGTACCATGGACATACGTGTCGAGAAGTTCGGAAAAAGTCAGCCGATGACGCGGGTCGAGGACCAGCGGTTCCTGACCGGGCAGGGACGCTATATCGAGGACACCCTGCCGGAGGGGGCCCTGACGGCCCATGTGTTCCGCAGCCCCGTCGCCCATGCGGCAATCACCCGGTTGGAGGTCGCAGAGGCGCGGGCAGCGGAGGGGGTGCATCTGGTGCTGACGCTGGCCGATCTGCAGGCGGCCGGGATCGAGGCGCAACTGGACGGCGCTCTGGTAAAGAACATCGACGGCAGCTCCGGCGCCGCCCCGGTGCGGCCGGCGCTGGCGGGCGACCGGGTGCGCTATGTCGGGGAACCGGTGGCGGTGATCGTGGCCGAGACGGCAGAGCAGGCCCGCGATGCGGCCGAGCTGATTGACTTCGACTATGACGATCTGGAGGTGAAGCTCGATCTGGCGGTGGGCGGGCCGGATATTCACCCGGAGGCCCCGGACAACCGCGCCTTCAACTGGGGACTTGGCGACAAGGCGGCCACTGACGCGGCCTTTGCCAGCGCCGCCCACCGGGTCAGCCTGCAGGTGGAGGACAACCGGATCATCGTGAACTCGATGGAGCCGCGCGGCTGCCATGCGACCTGGGACAAGGGGCGTCTGCATTTCTACTACGGTGGACAGGGCGTTTGGGGGATGAAGGATCAAATGGTTCGCAAATTGGGCCTCGATCCGGAAAACGTGCATGTGGTGACGCCGGATGTCGGCGGCGGCTTCGGCATGAAGACGATGCCCTACCCGGAATATTTCTCCGTGGCCCATGCGGCGCGGGTGCTGGACCGGCCTGTCGCCTGGGTCTCGGAGCGGACCGAAGCAATGCTGAGCGACAACGGCGGCCGTGACCTGACCTCGCTGGCGGAGCTGGCCTTTGACGCGGACCTGAAGATCACCGCCTACCGGGTGCACACGCAGTGCAACCTTGGCGCCTATAATTCCCACTTTGGCCAACCGATCCAGACGCAGCTGTTTTCCCGTGTTCTGGCCGGGGTTTATGACATTCAGGCGGCCTGGCTGGAGGTCGACGGGATCTATACCAACACCACGCAGGTCGATGCCTATCGGGGCGCCGGCCGACCCGAAGCGATCTATGTGCTGGAGCGGGTGATGGACCGGGCGGCCCGTGACCTGGGCGTCGATCCGTTCGAGCTGCGGCGACGGAACTTTATCGCCCCGCAGAAGTTCCCCTATCGCACCGTCTCGGACGAGACATATGACGTGGGGGACTTCAATCTCGTGCTGGACCGCCTGACACAAGAGGCCGATATGGCGGGATTCGCTGCGCGCCGTGCGGCGGACGCGGCCGAGGGGCGTTACCGGGGCGCGGGCCTTTGTTACTATATTGAAAGTATTCTGGGCGATCCTTCCGAGTCCGCGGATGTGGAATTTTTGGAGGACGGCCGGGTGAATATATATGTCGGCACGCAGAGCAACGGACAAGGGCATGAAACTGTCTTTGCCAAGTTCCTTGCGGATCAGACCGGCATTCCCGTGACCGCCATCGACGTGATCCAGGGCGACAGTGATCGCATCGCCAAGGGCGGCGGCACCGGGGGGTCGCGCTCTGTCACCACCCAGGCCAATGCGACGCTGGCGACGGTCGCCAAGATGGTTGCGGCCTTCGCGCCTTTCCTGGCCGAGGAAATGGGCGTCGCGCCAGAGGCGGTCGATTTCGATGGCGAGACCTTTCGCGCGCCGGGGACGAACCTGACGCCAACCCTGATGGAAGCGGCCGATCTGGCGCGGGAGCGGGGGCGGCTCGATCTACTGCGCCACACCGCCGAGGCCCGGCTGGACGGGCGCTCCTTTCCCAACGGGGCGCATCTGGCAGAGGTGGTGGTTGACCCTGAAACGGGACACTCTGTGGTCGACCGATATACGGTCGTTGACGATTTTGGCAATCTGATCAATCCGATGCTGGCCGAAGGTCAGGTCCACGGCGGGGTTGCGCAGGGGCTGGGGCAGGCGATGCTGGAACATGTGGTCTATGATCAGGACGGCCAGCTTCTGACGGCCAGCTTCATGGATTATGCGATGCCCCGGGCCGAGGACATGCCCTGGGTGGTCTTTACCTCGGAGCCTGTGCCCTCGACACGGAACCCGATGGGCATGAAAGGCTGCGGCGAGGCGGGCACGGTGGGGGCGCTCGCGGCGGTGGCTAATGCGATGCAGGACGCGCTCTGGGACCGGGGTATCCGGCAGGTGGACATGCCGTTCACGCCAGTCAGAATATGGGAGTTGTTGCGGGATGTTCCTCAAGCGGCTGAGTAAAGGTGTTCTGGGATGGCTCGGACGGCCCCGGCTGCTGTCCGCGCATTCCTCGGAAACCGCTGCCCGCGGGCCGCAATGCCATGTGATCATCCTTGACGGCACCATGTCGACGCTGGAACCCGGCCATGAAACCCACGCGGGCATGGTCTATCGGCTGTGCAAGGAAATGGGGCCGCGGGTCTCGGTCTACTATGAGGCGGGCGTGCAGTGGACCGCCTGGAACAAGACTGCGGATGTGATGGTGGGGCGCGGCATCAACAAGAAGATCCGCCGGGCCTATGGCTATCTGGCGTCGCGCTACCGGCCGGGGGACAAGATCTTTCTGCTCGGCTATTCGAGGGGGGCCTATGCGGCGCGCTCGCTGGCGGGCGTATTGGGGTCGGTGGGGCTCTTGCGGCAGGACCACGCGACGGTCCGCAACATCCGCACCGCCTATCGCCACTATCAGATGGGCAGCGGCGCCGATGTCCGGCAGGCCTTCACCCGCGCCTATTGCCATGATCACACCACGGTAGAGATGCTTGGCATCTGGGACACGGTCAAGGCGCTGGGCCTGCGGGTGCCGCTCCTGTGGCGCTGGGCTGATAAGCGTCATGCGTTTCACGACCACAGCCTTGGTCCGCACGTCAAGGCGGGGTTCCATGCCCTGGCTCTGGACGAGACCCGGGACGTCTACGCCCCGGTCCTGTGGAACAGCAGCGACAGCATCGAGGGCCAGATCGAACAGGTCTGGTTCCGGGGCTCTCATGGCGATGTGGGCGGGCAATTGGGCGGATGCGAAGCCTCCCGGCCGCTGGCCAATATCTCTTTGGTCTGGATGCTGGAGCGGGCAGAGATGTCGGGCCTGCCCTTGCCCCGCGACTGGCGCATGCGCTTTCCGGTGGATGCCGATGCCCCCTCTGTCGGGACCTGGTCCGGTTGGGGCAAGATCTTCTTGCTGCGCAGCCGCCGCAGGGTGGGGCAGGACAGCAGCGAAAAAATCCACCCCAGCGCCCATCAGGGCCAGAAGCCCGGCCGTTTTGCCACCTGGCTGAGCGTCTTCATGCGCCATACGCCCCACTAGGGTACAGGCCTGACGCCCCACTAGGGGACAGGCAGTCCGGGCGTCTCATCCTGCTGCGGGCGCGATCTGCATCACGATGCAGGTGGTGGAGCCGGTGGCGTAGAGCTTGCCCTCGCCAGTCCCGCCCCCGACACCACCGCCGACACCATCCCCAACACCCCTGATCTCGCCATGGGCAATGCCGGTGGACCGCCCGACGTGGTCGATCTGCCCCCGGCACTCGACGGTCACGCCAAGGGGGATCGGTCGCAGGATGTTGATCTTGTATTCCAGCGTCGTATAGACCGAGCCCTTCGGCACACGGGTCATCACGGCGCAGGCCATGGCGCTATCCAGCAGGGTGCCGTACCAGCCCCCATGTACCGTGCCCATCGGATTGGTGACGCTGAAATCCGGCGTGCCGCGAAACACCACGCGGCCCTCTTCGACGTCGTGCAGATGGTAGCCGAGGGTCGCGCCGATCGGGGGGCCGGGCAGGCGGCCTTCCAGGATGCCCTGCATGAACGCCAGACCGGAAATCGTGGCGATCTCCGACAGGGGCATCAGGTCATCCGGGGATGTTGCAACGGCCATGGCGTCCTCCGGGCGTTCCGCATTCCCGCAGAGGCTAGAAGGACGCCGGGCGGCCAACAAGTTTTACGCCACGTTCTCCAGACGGATCTTCGATTTCACACCCAGCGCATGGCAGACGTCGCGGGTCAACTCCGGGCGGTTCAGCGTATAGAAATGCAACCGTTTCACGCCGCCCTCCAGAAGCTCCGTGCACAGCTCACTGCAGAGCGCCGTGGCCAGCAGGTCGGTGCGATCATCGCGTTCCGCCTTGTCGAAGGCCTCCTCCAGCCAGGCGGGAATGGCGGTGCCGCAGCTCTGGGCAAAGCGGCGCACGCCTTTCCAGTTCTCGATCGGCAGGATGCCGGGGGTAATCCTGTCGGTGTCAATGCCCGCCCTGGCGCAGGTGTCGCGGAACCGAAAGAAGGTCTCGGTCTCGAAGAAGAACTGCGTCAGCGCCTCATCGGCGCCCGCGTCCAGTTTGCGCTTGAGCCAGTCGACATTGGCCTGCGGGCTGGCCGCGTCCGGGTGGCTCTCGGGATAGGCACCAACGCGAAGATTGAAGCGGCCCTTGTCCGCCAGCGCCTCGATCAGCTCGACCGAAGAAGAGAAGCCATCGGCGCTGGGCGCAAACTGGCCCTGATCCTTTGGCGGATCCCCGCGCAGGGCGACGATGTCGGTGATGCCCGCTTCGGCGTATTGATCGGCAATCGCCAGAGTCTCCTGTCGGGTGGCCGCAACACAGGTGAGATGCGCGGCGACCTTCAGGCCGGAGTTCTTGTGCAGCGTGGTCACCGCATCGCGGGTCAGCTCCCGGGTGGTGCCGCCGGCGCCATAGGTCACCGAGACAAAGCGCGGCGCCAGGGGAGCCAGGGATTGCACCGTGTCCCAAAGGCGAAAGGAGGCCTCGAGGTTCTTGGGCGGAAAAAACTCAAAGGAAATCTCGGGCGTGGTCACGGTCTGTCTCTCCTCGGACGGGCGACGGGGCAGGGCGCCGCTGTGGCGCAGGGGGCAGGGCGTCTGGCCGCTGCGCTGCGCGTCGTTTTTGGGGGTGCAAGTGTCGCTTGCTGTTTGACCCCTTGTCTCATGACAGATAACAGTGAGGCAAATTCATATTTTTCAAGAACAACATGAGGTGCGTCGTAGTATGCATATCGAATTCCGGCATCTTCGCACCATCAAGGCCATCCATGAGGCGGGTGGGCTGGCGCGGGCTGCGGATCAGTTGAACATCACCCAAAGCGCGCTCAGCCATCAGATCAAGGGGCTGGAGGAGCAGGCCGGGGTGGAGCTGTTCCTGCGCCGGTCGAAACCGATGAAGCTGTCGGCGGCCGGGATGCGCCTGCTGCGCTTGGCAGAGCAGATCCTGCCACAGGTGGAGGCGGCGCAGGCGGAGTTTGCGGCCCTGCGCGACGGCGAGGCGGGGCGGCTGCATATCGCGATCGAATGCCACGCGTGTTTTGAATGGCTGTTTCCGGTGCTGGAGGGGTTCCGCAAAGGCTGGAGCGACGTCGATGTGGACATCCGTCCGGGGCTTGCGTTCGAGGCGATGCCTGCCTTGCTGCGCGAGGAGGTCGATCTGGTGGTCTCCTCTGATCCGGAGGACATGCCGGGCGTGACCTTCATCGAGCTGTTTGACTACAATCCCGTCTTTGTCGCCTCGGCCCAGCATCCGCTGGCGCAAAAGGCCTATGTGGAGGCCGAGGATTTCCGCGGCCAGACCCTGATCACCTATCCGGTGGAGCGCACCCGGCTGGATGTCTTCAGCCAGTTGCTGATCCCGGCGGGGGTGGAGCCTGCCAGCATTCGCAAGGTGGAGCTGACGGCGGTGATCCTGTTGCTGGTTGCCTCCAACCGTGGGGTGTCGGTGTTGCCGGACTGGGTGGTGCGGGAGGTGAAATATTCCTCGGACTATGTGACGCGACCGCTGACCGAACAGGGGATCACCCGCAGGCTCTATGCTGCGATCCGCAGCGACGACGAGGACAAGCCCTATATGCAGGAGCTGATCCGGCTGGCCCGGATCGAGGCGCGCAAACTGCAGCAGGCCTAGGAGCCGCCACCGGCAGATCCCAGCCGCCACCGGAAAACTGGGGCAGACACGCGTAGACCGGGGCCAGTGCAAGCCGGAGGCGGCCGGATCCCGGCCAAGTTGCGGACCCTGTTGGGGACCCTGTGGCGGGCCCTGTGGCGGGCCATGTCGCGGACCCTGTTCCCGGCCATCGGCCCTGTCCGCAGCACCGCCCATGCGTCCGCTGCATATCTGAAACTTTCACAGGGCGCGGCTTCAACACTTGGCAAGGGGGCGCGGGCCGTGTATGGGCACCCTTTGACCGACATCTCCCCCCGCAAGGACAGCTCGTACAATGATTGGCAGCGCAAACCTCAATGTGATGATCAAGGCCGCCCGCAAGGCAGGCCGCTCTCTGGTGAAGGACTTCCGCGAGGTCGAAAACCTCCAGGTTTCCACCAAGGGGGCCGGAGATTTCGTGAGCCGCGCCGACATCGCAGCCGAGCAGATCCTCAAGGATGAGCTGATGGGCGCGCGCCCGACCTATGGCTGGCTGGCCGAAGAAGGCGGCGAGACTCCGGGCGAGGATCCCACCCGCCGCTGGATCGTGGATCCGCTCGACGGCACCACCAATTTCTTGCACGGTCTGCCCCATTGGGCGGTCTCCATCGCGCTGGAGCACAAGGGAAAAATCGTTGCGGGCGTGATCTTTGACGCCGCCAAGGACGAGATGTTCTTTGCCGAAAAAGGCACCGGCGCCTGGATGAACGAGACCCGCATCCGTGTCTCCTCCCGTCACCGCATGATCGAGTCGATCTTTGCCACCGGCCTGCCGTTCGCGGGTCGCTCCGATCTGCCGGAAACGCTGCAGGATCTGGCACGGCTGATGCCTGCCTGTGCCGGTGTGCGGCGCTGGGGGGCGGCTGCGCTGGATATGGCCTATGTGGCGGCCGGACGCTACGAAGGGTTCTGGGAACGGCGCCTGAACGCCTGGGATCTGGCGGCGGGTGTCATCATCGTCAAGGAAGCCGGCGGCTTGTGCGAAGCGCTGGACCCCGATGCCTCCATCGTCGACAGCGGCGAAGTGATTTGCGCCAACGAGCCGATCTTCGAGAATTTCTCTAAAGTTATCCGGACTTAATCCGGCGTCGTCGGATCTGTGATCCGCGGATGATCTGGCCGTTGGTCTGGTTGTGACGGCGTTGTGATCGGGGCGTCCGTTCCGTTGCTGCCTGCGCTGGCCGTTGCTGACCCGTGTATATCCGGCGCCCGGGGTGGCGGCTGGGGCGGGGGCTGTCGCTAGGGCTGATCAGAGACGTGATTGACCCCGTCGGACCAAGGAATTTCGCCATGGGTCTCGGCGTGGGTGCGGGGGTTGCCGCCGGGAAGACAGGCGAGGTTGATACCGCATTCCCGCGGGTCCGAGCGGCGCTGGTGATAGAGGTAGATCCCGCAAGTTCTGCAGAAATAATGCTGTGCCGTATGGCTGCCCCAGGTGTAGAGAGTCAGGTTTTCCGCACCCCGGATCACCCGGAGGCTGGCCGTGCGCGCGGTCACGGCAGCGGCCCCCCGGCGCAGGCAAAAAGAACAATCGCAGCGGCTGGCCGAGCCGAGCCCCTTGGGAAGTTCGGCTTCGATCTCCACGGCGCCGCAATGGCAACTGGCCCGGCAGATCAGGGGGCTGGCGTCGGGATCGGTCGGCATTGAACTCTCCTCTCTCTCTTTGTGTGGCGGGGGGCATGCGGCTGCGGGTTCATACCCTTCGGCTCATCGGTCCCGGTTTTTCAGACCCCGGCTTGCAGACCCCGGTTCACCGGCTCCACGGACCCGGAGGGCGCGGGCGCACCGGGCGTATGGGGCGGGACACGCGCGGCACCCGCGTTGCGCTGTATCGGGTTTGCGGATGCGGCGGATGGCCTGCGGTGCGGTTCCAGTAGCCCGGGCCTCCGCGCGCGATCCACAGCGGCACTGTCAGCGCCAGACCGATGAAAAACCCGCCCGCATGGGCCCAATAGGCCACACCGCCCAGAGCCGGATCCGCCCCGAACCCGCCGAGAAACTGCATTCCCAGCCAGAGCCCCAGCATGATGAAGGCGGGCACCGGAATGACCCGGAAAAACACGATCAGGATGATCAGGATGTCAACGCGCGCCTTGGGAAACATCAGAAGATAGCCGCCCATGACGCCGGCAATGGCCCCCGAGGCTCCGACCAGCGGCACGTTCGATCCCGGCGCCGAGAGCACATGCGCCAAGGTCGCGCCGACGCCACAGACCAGATAAAAGCCAAGGAAGGGCAGGTGGCCCATCTCGTCTTCCATATTGTCGCCAAAGATCCACAGAAACAGCATGTTGCCGGCCAGATGCATGAAACCGCCGTGGATGAACATCGACGTCAGCAACGTCATCGGCGCGTCGCCGGACATGATCTCTCGGGGGACGGCGGCAAAGGCGCCGTAGAAGGCGGCCAGCCCCTGATCGGTGACAAAGCTGGTGCTGTACCAAAGGTAGCCGAGGATATTGGCCGCCATCAGCAGGTAGACCACATAGGGCGTGCGGCCGGAGGGGTTATGGTCGCGCAATGGAAACATGGGCAGAAGCTGGGCCGTTCCTGGCCCAGCGTCAAGGGGTTACACGTGGTTTTGCAGCCAGGCTCCCAGGCATGCCGTCAGGGAGGTCCACAGGCATGCGCCCAGACATGCACTCAGTCAGGCGCGCTTTCTGGGCGGCCCGTGGCTCAGGCGTTTCCGCCCAGAAGTGCGGCATTGCCGCCCGCCGCCGTGGTGTCGACGCAGACGTGCCGTTCCGCCAGCACGCGGGCCTTGTCCGGCAGGCCCGGGATCAAGGGCAGGATGGCGCCTTCTCGCTGGGCCAGTGCCTGTTCGATCTGGCGGCCGGTGGCCTCGTCGCCCCACCAGATCACCCCGGACATACCGTCGGTGTGCTGCAGGCGATGCAGGTCCATGGCGCCGCTTGCCTCGATCGCGGTGCCACCCAGAGCGATTACCGCGCGGGCCTGTTCCGCAGCGGCGATGGGGCCGGGGCCCATGCACAGTAAGGGCGCGCGGGCGGAGGTGGTCAGCCGGTTGGATTCGCCGGTCGGGCCGGGCAGGGAGGTGGTGGCCGGGGCCATCGGGGTGCCGAGGGGGCTGGGCAAATCGCTCATGGTTGTGGCCCAGCTGTCGGCGCTGTTCTGACGGTCCGGGGCACAGAAGCGCGTCAGATAGTGCGGGCCGCCGGCCTTGGGGCCGGTGCCGGACAGGCCTTCGCCGCCAAAGGGCTGGCTGCCGACGATGGCGCCGATCTGATTGCGGTTCACATAGAGATTGCCCGCGTGAACCCGGTCGCAGACATGTTGCACCCGGTCGTCGATGCGGGTGTGCAGCCCGAAGGTCAGCCCGTAGCCGGTGGCATTGATGGCATCGATCACCGCGTCAAGCTGCTGGGATCTGAAGGTGGCGACATGCAGGACCGGGCCGAAGATTTCCTCTTTCAGGTCGCTGATGCCGTCAATCGCGATCAGGGTGGGGCCGACAAATGTGCCGCCCTGCGGCGCCTGCATCTCCTTCAGGACCCGGCCTTCGCTGCGGGCGCGCTCGATATGGGCGAGGATCCTGGCGCGGGAGGCCTCGTCGATCACCGGGCCGCTGTCGGTGGACAGATGCCAGGGATCGGCCAGGTCGAGGGTCTCCATCGCGCCCTTCAGCATGGTCAGCACATCCGTGGCGACGTCTTCCTGCAGATAGAGACAGCGCAGGGCGGAACAGCGCTGGCCTGCGGATTGGAAGGCGCTTTCGATGATCGCCTGCACGGCCTGTTCGGGCAGCGCGGTGGAATCGACGATCATCGCGTTGAGACCGCCGGTCTCTGCGATCAGGGGCGTGCCGGGGGCGCAGTGATCGGCCATGGCAGCGCGGATCCGCAGCGCAGTGGCGGTGGAGCCGGTAAAGGCCACGCCGCCGATCCGGGCATCGCCGGTGATGGCCGCGCCGACCGTTGATCCGCGACCGGGCAGAAACTGCAGCACTTCGCGCGGGACGCCCGCCTCATGCAGCAGTTCGACCGCGCGACAGGCGACGAGCGGCGTCTGGTCGGCGGGTTTGGCCAGCACCGCATTGCCGGTTGCCAAAGCGGCCGAGACCTGTCCGGTGAAGATCGCCAGCGGGAAGTTCCACGGCGAGATACAGCTGAAGATCCCGGCCGGTGCGGCGTCGGGAATGCGGGCCGCGTAGTAGCGCAGGAAATCTACCGCCTCGCGCAGCTCCGCGACGGCATCCATCTGCGTCTTGCCGGCCTCGCGCGCCAGCAGCGCAAAGAGTTCGCCGTAGTGGCCCTCAAAAAGGTCGGCCG
This sequence comes from Alphaproteobacteria bacterium MedPE-SWcel, assembly GCA_001874255.1. Taxonomy (GTDB): domain Bacteria; phylum Pseudomonadota; class Alphaproteobacteria; order Rhodobacterales; family Rhodobacteraceae; genus Epibacterium. The sequence goes on along the minus strand of MPDC01000005.1, from coordinate 148,247 downwards.
CGGCGTTGAGCACCGCCGCTCGGGTGGCAGCAGGCGCGTCCCAGGGCCTCGCCGAGGCAAGGGCGGTTTCCACATCACCGGCGCTGGCCTGCGCCACGGTGCCGATCCTGCTCAGGTCGCTGGGGTTGATGACCGCCACGGGCGCCTCGGGCGTCGCTTCGGCGGCGAGCAGCGGCTTGGCCTGCCACTGATGGTCGCGAAAGGGCGCGCGAGCCGTGTCTATGGCGGCCAGCGTCGGGGCATGATGCAGGTCGAACCCTTTGGAATTGGGCCGCTCCGGCAGGAACAGCGCGGGGCCGGTGGGAATATCGGTCGTCAGGTCCCCGATCTCGAGAAAGGGATCTGCGGCGACGACTTCGGGCGGCACGTCCTCGTCAACGATCTGGTTCACAAAGGAGGAGTTGGCGCCGTTTTCCAGCAGGCGCCGCACCAGATAGGCCAGCAGATCACGGTGGGCGCCGACCGGCGCATAGATGCGGCAGCGGGTCCTGTGCCTGTCCATCACCATCTGATGCAGGGTCTCGCCCATGCCATGCAGACGCTGGAATTCATAGCTCTGGCCGTCCTGCGCCATATGCAGGATTGCGCTGACCGTATGGGCGTTATGGGTCGCGAACTGCGGGTAGATCCGGTCGCTGCGCGCCAGCAGCTTGCGGGCGTTGGCGATATAGGACACATCGGTCAGCGCCTTGGAGGTGAAGACCGGGAACCCATCCACCCCTTCGACCTGCGCGCGTTTGATCTCGGTATCCCAATAGGCGCCCTTGACCAGACGCACCATGAAGCGGCGGTCGTGTTTCTCGGCCATCTCGCAGAGCGCATCGATGGCGAGGCCTGCGCGCGGCCCGAAGGCCTGCACCACGACACCAAAGCCATCCCATCCCGCCAGCGCCGGATCGGCGATCACCTCTTCGATCACCTCCAGCGACAGCGACAGCCGGTCGGCCTCTTCGGCATCGACATTGAGCCCCATGCGCGCGGCTTTTGCCAGCAGTGCCAGTGCCTTGAGGCGGGGCACCAGCTGCTCGCGGACGCTTGCCGTCTTGGCGATCTCATAGCGCGGATGCAGGGCCGAGAGTTTGACCGAGATGCCGGGGTTTTCACGGATGTCATCGCTGCTGCAGGCGCTGGCAATGGCGGAAATCGCGCGCGAATAGGACAGGTGATAGCGCGCGGCGTCGGCTTCGGTGCGGGCCGCTTCGCCCAGCATGTCGTAGGAGTAGCTGTAGCCCTTGGCCTCCATGTTGGCGGCCCGTTTCATCGCATTTTCAATGGTTTCACCCAGCACGAACTGCCGCCCCATTTCCTTCATCGCGCGCCCGACGGCGGTGCGGATGACCGGCTCGCCCAGCCGTTTGACGGCGCCGCGCAGCGCTCCGATCGGGCTGCGGTCCTCATCCAGCACCTTGCCCGTCAGCATCAGCGCCCAGGTGGAGGCATTGACCAGCGAAGAGGTGGATTTCCCCAGATGCCTGCCCCAATCGGAGGGCGCGATCTTGTCTTCGATCAGCGCGTCGATGGTGTCGGCATCCGGCACCCGCAACAGGGCCTCGGCCAGGCACATCAAGGCGACGCCCTCATCGGTCGAGAGGCCATATTCGGCGAGGAAGACCTCCATCAGGCCGGGGGCGGAGTGGGCCCGGATATCGGTCACCAGGCGGGCGGCGCGCTCGCAGATGGCCGCGCGATCGGCCTCCGACAGGGCAGCCTGGGCCACCAGGGCGTCGCGCATGTTGGAGGGATCGACATAGGTGCCGACATCAATCCGGTCGCGCAGCAAAAGGTCACGTGTCATTGGACTACCCCATCGTCAGAGATTTTGCCCAGTATATCGCGATCGCTCTGGTCATTTGTCCCGTTGATAGAGATACTGCGGATCAAATGGGTTTATTTACGAGGGTTTTTTGATGCAATCGCGCTTTCCGGGGCTGGACCGTTTCGATCAGGCGATTCTGCGTGAACTCAGCCACAACGGCCGGGTCTCGGTGTCGGATCTGTCGCGGGTCATCGGCCTGTCAAAATCGCCGACGCAGGCGCGGCTGAAACGGCTTGAGACAGAGGGGATCATCCAGGGCTACCGCGCCTTGATCGACCCCATTCGACTGGGGCTCGATCATGTGGCCTTTGTCGAGGTGAAGCTGACCGACACCCGCGAGGTGGCGCTGGCCGCCTTCAACGCCGCCGTGGTTCAGGTGAGCGAGATCGAAGAGGTGCATATGCTGGCCTCTCATTTTGACTATCTGCTGAAGGTGCGCTGTCGGTCGATGTCCGATTTCCGCGCCGTGCTTGGCGAGAAGATTTCCTCCCTGCCGCATGTCTCCTCGACGTCCACCTATATGTCGATGCAGACCGTGAAGGACGACGGCGGCCTGGGGCCGATGTGATCGTGCCGGGGGGCTGCCGGATGGCTGTGTCGGGGGCTGCCCCCGGCAAGAGCCCGCAAGACCCCTGGCCTGCGGCGGGCGGACAGCAGGCGAGAGCGCGGAAAATAATGATGAATTTCTGATTGAACCCACACGGCTGCGTCGTTAGATCTGACGCCAACGTCGAGTCATTCAGGCCGAGTGCCGTGATTGCTCCCGGAGGCTGATTTGTTTTGGGTCCCGGTGTCTGTCGCTTTGGTGCTAATGTGGCGTGACGCGATGGGTGTTTCCGCTGCAGTATTTGGCGGAACCCCGACCGTGAAGACAACGCCGGATGCGGGCGTGATGGAATGGTAGACATACCAGACTTAAAATCTGTTGGGCCTTGTGCCCGTGTGGGTTCGAGTCCCACCGCCCGCACCAACTATGCACGCCCCTGCACGTTGGTGAGTAAAATATCCAACAAGATCAGGGCGGTTGACTGGAATTTTCACAACTTGTCTACCCGTCCCATCCAGTTTTGTGTAATGCATTACGCATATTTTCCGCACGGTGCGTAATCAATGGCGTCAATTCGCAAGCTGAAATCTGGATACCGGGCCGAGATTGCCCGGCAGGGTATCCGCAAGTCAAAGGTTTTTCCGACCCGGCAGGAGGCCAAGGATTGGGCGGCGCGGGCGGAATATGAAATCCTCAACGGTGACAAGATCGCAGCCAAGTTGCGCTTGGGGGAGCTGTTCGATCGCTACGCCCGCGAGGTCTCGCCAGGCAAGCGGGGGCACCGATGGGAAGTGATCCGTCTGGAAAAGCTGTGCCGCGACGCGATTTCACAAATCCGGCTCGAAGACCTGACGGCAAAGGATTTTGCCGCCTGGCGCGATAAACGCCTGGGGGAAGTCGCCCCCGCCAGCGTCATTCGGGAAATGCAGTTGATGTCTTCGGTGCTGAATGTGGCGCGCCGGGAGTGGGAATTGATCTCTGCGAATCCACTTTCCGATGTGCGCAAGCCGACCAAACCACAGCCACGTGATCGGCTGCCAACGGCGGGTGAGGTCGAGGCAATGCGGTTCAGTGCGGGGGAGGATCTGACCAAGGCAACGGCGCGGGCTTTTCACGCGTTTCTGTTCGCCTTGGAGAGCGCCATGCGCGCCGGAGAGATCGCGGGGCTCGAATGGGACAGGGTGGATCTGGAGCGCAGGGTTGCTAGGCTGACCCACACCAAGAACGGGCGCGCGCGCGAGGTGCCCTTGTCGTCCGAAGCCGTACGCCTGTTGCAGGCCTTGCCACCTCTGGACCCGGTCTTCGGCCTATCGTCCCGGCAACTGGATGCGTTGTTCCGCAAGCTGCGCGATCGGGCCGGTGTCGTTGGGCTGACGTTTCACGATTCCCGGCATGCAGCGATTACCGCCTTGTCGCGCAAGCTGGATGTCTTGGCCTTGGCGCGGATGGTCGGGCATACGGATCTGCGGCAATTGCGGGTCTACTACAATGAAAGCGCAGAGGAATTGGCCAAGCGTCTGGATTAAACATCCGGGTTGCGGACAAGTTTCCTATTGCGCTCCAATTGGCCTTCACGGATCCAGCGGCGCACGGTTGCCTCTGATCGATCGACCTTTGCCGCATATGCTGCAACCGTGATCCACTTTGCGGGCGGGGTGACATGGGAGGCCTCGAGAATCCGCTTGATCTCCTGCAATTCGGTTTGCACAGCCTCAAGGGCGGCGGCGTCTACGGCGATAAACTGTGTTGCGGTCACGCTGTTATCTCCACTTCAAAAAGTTTGGTGCAGTTTCTGTCGCTGCCGTCTCGCTTGGCGGTGGCTTCTGCTGCCCGTTGCAGGGGCACTCCGGGCGGCAATCTGTGGCGCGGCGGGGCGTGCGGGCCAGAGCCTGGCTGATCCAGTCATCCACCGAAGCGCGGCAGGTCAATCCGCTGCCGGTCAGCCCGGCCAGGGACGCCGACCACCAGAGTTCATCGAAAACCATCGGCGGGCGCTCCGGCTTCTGGAACCGGCCGCCGAGGGCTTTGAAACCCATGATGCGGCGCAAGGGCACCAGCGCGCGCAGATCCTGCGCCATGGTGAAATGATCGGTCATGCGGCGGTCTCATGTCCAAGCGCGATGCGGATCCAGCTCTCGATCGCGGCGTCTTCGAACCAGCCGGAGGTCTCGATGCCTTCGAGGCTGAGCATCACAATGGCCCGGCCCGGTGGCAGGTTGCGGGGCACGGTGTAGCGCCCGCCGCGCTCGATCACGGCACTGGCGAAATGGTCGCGGCGTTCGGCGACCGGCAGGGCCTGCAGGGTGCGGGCAAGGGATGTGATCGGGTTGAGCGGTGTCATGTGGGTGGTCTCCGTCAAGTGGACGCGGGCGGCGGGCAATTTGGAGGATTGAAGAGCCGCCCGCGCCAGATCCGCACCCGGTGAGGGGTGCGAAACGCCTGCCTCGATCGCAGCGCTCAATCCTCCGGGGCGCTGCTGCGGTTTATTGTTCTCCGGGCGGCGCCCGGGGTGGCTGTCCGCAATGGATGCGGAGGCTGACAAGGTAGGGGATGGCATTGCGGATCTGCCGTGCGTCACGCCGCATGGGGGTCACGGGGGCCGGGGATGTGGCGGTCCGTCATGATCCTGCGAACCCTTTGGCCGACGCGGTGCAGAACCTGTTCGGTGGGTTCAGGCGCAGGGGCCGGTCGCTCGATCAGATGGGCCGCCTTCAGCCGTGCCGGGTCAAACCCCTGGCCGCGGGCGGCCTTGAGGGTGGCCCAGGCGGTTGTGAACACCTGGGGGCTGTCCAGGTGGTCTTCTGGCGAGCCTGCGATCTGCTGCGCATTGAGCAGGACGGTTTTGAGTTTGGTTTGCATTCAATCCTCCATGGCTTGATGGAGACATTTATTCCCGTCAAGAATATGTCTGTCAAGAATAATTATTCCCATTGGGACTACAGCGCTTGTGGCTCGGCTTGTCTCAGGTCACTGACAGACACTGAAGATGCGAGGAGCGAGCCGCAGATTTACTGCACAGCCATGCTCCCTCTTTGGTGGGAGGGGAGAGGAGTTACTATGAACGAAGAAAAATTTAAGCTTGCGTTACAGCGGATGAGCCGCGGGCAGCTGGAGGAGCTTATTCAGATTTTGTTTGATTCCGGTCTAGTACCGAATGCGCCATATCCAGCCAGCCCTGCTGGCGATCCTCAGGGAGGTTGCGAAAAACCTCCAGAAGCCTGAGTTCGGCCTGGTCCTGCTCTTCCGAGAACAGCTGGTAGAGTGGGACGTCCAGCGCTTGCGCTATGAGCTTCATGCTGCGGATGGTGGCGCCATCCCAGCCTCTTTCAATTTTTGAAATAGTCGACTGTTCAAGCCCGGCGGCTTTCGCAAGCGTGCTTTGGTTCCAGCCTCTAAGCTGACGAAGTGACTTTGTAGAGCTCATGCCCTCAATATTCCATTGAGACAAGTTTTAAGCAAAACACCCTCGGGAATAATTATTCTTGACGCGAATATTCGTGTCGGGAATATTGAGCGCATGATGAACCTTTCCGAATACCTCAAAATGGCAATGGTTACGCAATCCGAATTTGCTGCCCAGGTTGGTGTCACGCAGGGTGTCGTTTCGCGCTTGGCAAACGGTACAAAGCAACCAAGCCTTGCGCTTGCCGTACGGATTGAACTCGCAACACAGGGTGCAGTTACAACGCATCAATGGATCGCCTGCGACCATCCCGACGCCGACAAGGACGCTGCCGCATGAGCCGCCCGCGTCTGACTCTGATTGTGAACAATGATGTGCCATGCGCTGAGCCTGGCACGGGTCCGGACCCAGCGTCTTGGTCAAATCGTTTGGACCCCTACGCGCTGAAAGCCCATGCGGCCGATCTCTGGTCGGCCTATTTCCACGCCCGGTTTCACAGCCCCCGCGAGGTGGCGCTGTTTTGCGATGTGTCCTTCCAGACCGCGCTGAACTGGTGGGGCGCGACCACCGCGCCGACCAGCCATATCGCGCTGCTGATGATCCTGAGCGATCCCGGCGCGGCGGCATTTTTCCGGCAGGAACTGAAGGGGGCCGCCGCATGAGTGCCCGGATTGAACGGATCGCCTATCAGATCTGGTGGCTGATCAATGACAGCGCCGGGGAATGCACGCTGGCGGATATGGCGGCGTTCACCGGGGCCTCGATCCCGTCGTGTTCGCAGATCTGCCGGTATCGGGGCTGGACTGGGCGCTATCGTAAGATGACGCGCAGCGCCGCGATCGACACCAGAATCGACACTGGCCCCGACATGGTCGAGGCGTTGGACACGGAGCTGTCCCGCCTGTTCGGCGAGGCGGCGTGATGCTGGGAACGGTGGGACTGCAACCGGTCGCCACGGATGATCTGCCGGAGTATCCGCTCGGGATCGAGGACCGGCTGGATAGCCACTACTTCATGGCTTGGGAACGGCGGCGCTGGCTCAATTCGGACATGCGCCTGAAGGGCACGCCGGAGTGTCGCGCGCTCTATTTCGATCTGATCAACATCGCCTATGACCAGGCGCCGGTGGGTACGTTGCCGCAGGATCCGGACACGCTGGCCAAGCTGCTGATGGTCGATGCCGGGCATTTCCGGTCACTGTGTAAGCTGGACTACGGCCCGTTGCACAAATGGACGCCCTGCCTCTGTGAGGGCGGCGAGGTGCGGCTGATGCATCCGATGGTGCTGCGCTCGCTGACAGAGGCGCTGTCGCGCAAGGAAGACAATCGCGCCAAGCACGAAGCTGCCAATGCGGCCAAGCGGTTGCAGCGGTTGCGCATGACGGTGGCCGGTTATCACGCCGAGCTGGCAAAGAATGACGCGGCCATTCGCTGGATGGATGAATGGCTGGTCCAGGAGGGCTGCGAATACCGCAATGCCAGCTGGATCGAGCGCGCCATGCGGTCCTGGTCGACGCATATGATCGACCTCGGCCAGGCCCGCTCCGGCTCCGTCCGATAACTGTCCCGACACTGTCCAAGACTGTCCGGCGGACAGTTCAAGACAGTCTCGGACAGTCTCAGACTGTCCTGCACGACAGGGACAGAGACAGAGACATAACAAAACAGAAGGTCAGTCGCCGGACAGGTCACGGGCGGTGGCTGTGGATAACTCGGAATTGCTGAGAATATGAGGTGCAGGAATGGATGCGAAGGAACAGGCAGCGGGCGAGGCGCGGGTGCGACGGTTGCTGATTGAACCGCTGGAGCGGTTGGGCTTGGCCAAGCCGTCGAAACTGACGGTGGCGCAGTTTGAGGCGATGATCGCGGATTTATGCGGCAAGCTGGCCTATATGAACGATCTCAATCTGCAGGCGCTGGCGGAGCAGGTTGCCAGCATGCCGGGTGGCCGGGATCAGGATCAGTTCCCGATCGCCGCTAAGATTTTGAAATGGGCGGGGGCGATCCAGCCGCCCGCTGATGATGCGTCCCCCTTGTTTCGCGCGGTGTTTGCCGATCGGCTGGGGCAGGCGGCGTTGGCGGAGGGCTGGGCACCGGAACTGCTGGTCCATCTGCGCCGGTCACGGATCTGGCCACGCGAGTATGACCTCAACCAGATCCGCTCCAGGGCGGAGGATGCGCGCCGTCGGATCATTCGCCAGGATGAACAGGTGGCGCGCGGTGGCCGACTGTCGGAGGCAGATTGGAATTTCCGCCGGACTCGCGATCTGGCCCAGGAGAAATGTCAACGGATCGCGGCCCTGGTCGTGGAGGCAGGTGCAGAATGACCATGGCGGTGCGGGGTCTTGGAACCGGCGGCGCCGAAAAGCGCCCGGTTCCGGTTCTGGAGCTGGTTGAATGGGCGTTCCAGCGCGAGAAAGTCAGCGTGGAGTTTGATGAGATCGAGCGGGAAACCGGCACGCGGCCGGGCGTCGGGATGGAATATATTCTGATGGAACAGGCGCGGCTGGGCTGTCGTGTGCAGGGCGGTGGCACGTCGCCCGCCCATCATGATGCCGATATTGTGGCCAGCACTTTGGCGGTGCTGCCCGAAAGCTGCGGCGGTCGGCGGATGGCGATCTGGGTTGCGGAGCTGGCACGGGCTGGCCGGAGGCCGGAATGGCAGGCGGAGCCGCAGGTGCGCCCTCTGGCGACCACGACCAATCGGCATGGCACGCGGGCGCGAACAGCAGATGCAGCAGACCTGGGTCACGCGGGCTGGCCGCATCAGCCCCGACGCAAACGCACCGGCTGCGTGGTGCTGGAGCCTGTGGCCTATAGTCCGGTCGAGATTCGCCCGACGGCCCGCGAGGTCGGGGCGATGCGGCGCGCTTATCTGCAATGGTGGTCCGCTCTTTTGGAAATCAAAACTGCGCTGCAGATCAGTCACTTGACGGCTCATGTGGTCACGGATGTCCTGCCGGTGAGCGCGCCCTGGAAGAAAAGCACTTGACGAAATCCTAGCCCGGTTGACATAAAGCAGTCACTCAACGTGCGCCCGCTGCAGTGATCCTGCATCGGGCGTTTTTCGTTTGGCCAACTCCCAACTCCTGAGGACCTCCCCGTGGCGCGATCGAAGATCTGCGCGGCGTCCGGCTGCGATGAGATCGCCTTGCCTGGGCTGTCGCATTGCGAGCGGCACGAGGCGCGGCGGCAGGACAAGCTGAAGGCGCGGCGGGCAAAGGCGCAGACCTCGGAGGCGGCGGTCCTGGCGCGGGTTCTCTATAGCGATCCCCGGTGGAAAGCGGCGCGGCTGGCCTTCCTGCGGCAGCATCCGCTGTGCGCGGATTGCGGCGAACTGGGTGCGATCGAGGTGGCGACGGATGTGGATCACGTCACACCGCACAAGGGCGATGGCAAACTGTTCTGGAACCGGTCGAACTGGCAGGCGCTTTGCCATCGGTGTCACAGCCGCAAGACCGCGCGGGAGGTGTTCCACGGGGACCGGGGGGTATCTGGAAACTGAGGCGGGGATCTCCGAAACCGGCGGGGATACCTTTATTTCCGTGCGAGCGAAATTGGAGAAAAAAGCCCACTTGGACTAGAGGGAAGGAGGCAGGGATGAAGGGTCAAAATCCGAAACTCGATAACGTCATCCGCATGCGTGGCGATAGCATTGGTCCAGTACCGCCAGCGCCAGATCTGATGTCTGATGGCGGCAAGGCCGTCTGGGACAGGCTCGCGCCTGCCATGGTCAGCAAGGGGCGCTTGGAGCCGATTTTCGAGGATGTCTTTGCGCAATTCTGTGAAGCCGCAAATGACGTCATCGAGCTGTCCTCCGTCATCGCCATGGAGGGGCGCACCTACAGCGTGACGACACGCAACGGCATGCAACAGAAAAAGACGGCCGCTTGGCAGGCGCGTCTGGATGCGTTGGCGACCTTGAAAGCACTTGGCGGCTTGTTCGGGATGTCGCCTGTTGATGAGAAGCGCCTGAGCTATGCAAATCAAGGCGAGCTGTTCGGTGATGCAGTGAGTGCGCTCAATGGACCCGATTGATCACCCGGTCTCGCGCTATGCGACCGGGGTTGTGGAGGGGGATATCATCGCGGGCGATCTGGTCCGCATGGCTTGTGAACGGCATTTGCTGGATCTGGAAACCGGCGCCGATCGCGGGTTGGTGTTTGATTGCGAGGCGGCAAGCCGGATCATCCGCTGGGGCGGCATGTTGCAGCACACCACGGGGCCGATGGCGGGCCAGCCGCTGAAACTGGAGCCCTGGCAGGAATTCCGGCACGGGTCTGTCTTTGGCTGGAAACACCATGAGACCGGGTTGCGCCGGTTCCGGTCGACCTATCACCAGGTCGGCAAGAAGAACGGCAAGACGACAGATACCGGCGTGCCGATGCTGTTCACGCAGCTGTTTGACGGCGAGGCGGCACCGCAGGGCTATTGTGCCGCCACCACCAAGGATCAGGCGGGGCTTTTGTTCAAGGAAATGAAGCGGATGATCAAGAGATCGCCGCTACTCCGTCAGGAAATGAGGGTCTGGCGGACCTCGATCGAGACGCCACGCACGGATGGCGCCATTGCCTGCCTCAGCCGCGATGGCGACAGTTCGGACGGGATCAACCCGTCATTCCTGGCCCGTGATGAAATGCACCGCTGGACCGATCGCGAGCTGGCGGACACGATCGTGGAAAGCATGATCGCGCGGGATCAGCCGATTGACTGGGTGATCACCACCGCCGGTCAGGACCGCAATTCGCTCTGCGGCGAGATCCGGGGCTATGCGGACAGCGTGCTGAGCGGCAAGGTCGAGGATGACAGTTTCTTTGGCTTTGTGGCGGAGCCTGCGCCCGATTGTGACCCGGCAGATCCGCAGGCCTGGGCGATGGGCAACCCGAACCTCGGGGTCAGCAAAAAAGTGGATGCGATGCAGTCGACGCTGCGCTCGGCGCTGGCGATCGCGGGCAAGATGCCGAACTTTCGCCGCTTCCACCTCAATCTCTGGACCGAAGGGGCACAGAACTGGATTGCCGGGGATGTTTGGGACAAGGGGCTGGCCTCGGCGCCCTTTGATCCGGCGATGCTCTATGGGCGCAAGGCCTGGGTGGGGCTGGATCTGTCGAACAAGATCGACACCACCGCCATTGTGGTGGCGGTGCCGGTTGACGGGCTGATCTATCTGATCACCTACACGTTTTTGCCGGAGGGGCCGAAAGGGTTCATCCAGCGGGCGCAGACGGAAAAGCGGGAATATGTCGGCTGGCGGGATCAGGGCTGGCTGGAGATCCACAAGGGCGGCACGATCGATGAAGACCAGATCGCAGATCGCCTTGAGTGGATCAGGCAGCGCTTTGACCTCCAGGAGGTCGCCTATGATCCCTGGGGCATGAAATATCTGGCGGACAAGCTGGACAAGCGGCGGTTTCCGATGGTCGAGCATCGGCAGGGCTATGCCTCGATGTCGAACCCGATGAAGCGGTTCGAGGAGAAAGTGGCGCAGAACAAGATCCGCCACGGCGGCAATCCGGTGCTGGGCTGGCAGGTGGGCAATGTGCACCGCGATGAGGACGCCGCCGAGAATGTGAAACCGAACAAGAAGAAATCCACCGGGCGCATTGATGCGGCGGTGGCGGCGATCATGGCGCTGGGGCGCGCCGAGGTCGGGGAAGAGAAACGCAAGGCGCGCGAGGTTGAGGTGGTATGAGGATTCTGGGCCTGGAGATCAGCCGCGCGGGGGGCGCGATGTCGCGGGTGGAGCCGCCCGTGGTGGCCGCAGCGGCAGAGGCGGAGACCTCCGGCACCGCCAGCCCGCAGCCCTGGATGACCGAGATCGGCTGGGGCGGCGGGCCAAAGCTTTCGGCCAGGCTGCCGCGCGTGACGCCACAGCGGGGCGAGCAGCACGGCACGGTGTTTGCCTGCTGCAACAATATCGCCGGGGATCTCGCGAAGGTGCCGCTGAAGCTGTGGCAGCGCCGGGCGGACGGGCAGGAGCTGCGGGTGCGGGATCATCCCGCGACCTATCTTCTGAACGTCGAGGCCGCGCCGGGGGTGCCTGCCAAACTCATGCGGTTTGCGCTGGTCTATGCCTGGGCGCTGCGAGGCAATGGCTATGCCTTTGGTCCGCGCGACGGCGGCGGTGAATTGGAGATGATCGAACTGGTCGACCAGGACGGGTGCACGCCGCTGAGGGCGGGCCGGGATCGCTTTTATGATTTTACGGATGGGGCCGGTGTGGCGCGCCGGGTTGCGAGCCGGTCGATGGTGCATCTGCGCTATATGGCGCTTGATGGGTGGTCGGGCCGGTCGCCGCTGCAGGTGGCATCGGAAACGGTCGGGCTGGCCTTTGCCGGTCAGGATTCGGCGGCGCGCTCGGTGTCGGGGGCGCATTCCAAGGCCTATATGAAGCTCGGCGAGGCCTATGAGGATGATGAGACGCGGACGCGGAATGCGCGCCGGATCAAGGAGACGCTGCTGAACAGCACCTCGGACGGCATCCCGGTTCTGGGGCCGGATGAGGACATCAAGAGCCTCGATCTGACGGCGGCGGATCAGGAGCTGCTGGCCAGCCGCAAGTTTGATCGCGAGCAATTGGCCGCGATGTACCGCATGCCGCCATCGAAGCTGCAGATGCTGGAATATGGCGTGAAGGCCAATGGGGAGCAGCAGGCGATCGACTATCTGACCGATTGCCTGTTTCACTGGTCCGGTCTGGCGGAACAGACCATGGCGATGGCAGTGCTGACCCGCCGCGAGCGCGAGGCGGAATTCTTCCTGCGCCATGATTTTGATGCGCTGCTGCAGCCGACCGTCAGGGAACGCAATGAGGCGATGAACAAGGCCATCGGTGGCCCGTTCATGACGCCGAATGAGGGGCGCCGCAAGATCGGCCTGGAGCCGGTTGCGGAGGGCGACAAGCTGAACCCCGCGCCCAACATGACCCGTGATGAGAGCAAGACGGAAAAGGGGAAAGACACATGAGCCGAACCACCATTGGCGCGCTTCTGGGCGGCGCTGCGCTTGCGATCAGTGAGGCGGCTTTGCCGTTTCTGAATGCAGATCTGCCGGATCAGGAAACGGGGGCCTCGCTCGCCACGGAAGCCCTGCAGGGGGCCGGGGTCGAGATTGGGCGCGGCGAGCGCTTTGCTGTGCATCGCGGCGTGGCCTATGTGCCGGTGCGCGGCATCCTGTCGCCAAACTCGGCCTTGTTGGAAAAATACATGGGCTGGGCCACCTATCACGGTCTGACCGAGACCATGGACGCCTTGACGGCAAGCGATGAGGTGCGGGCGGTGGTGATGTTTTTCGACACGCCCGGCGGTGCCGTGATCGGCATTCAGGGCGCGGCAGAGGCGATCAAGGCCTGCGCGGCGGTGAAGCCGGTTCATGGGCTGGTGCATCCGCTGGCCGCCTCGGCGGGCTATTGGCTTGCCAGCCAATGCCGCGAGATCATCGCCAGCCCGGGCAGCTGGGTGGGCTCCGTCGGTACCATGTTGACCGGCTTCCAGCCGATGCAGCCGGGATCGGGCGGCGATCAGGGCTTTATTCTCACCTCGCAGCACGCGGGGGCCAAGCGTCCTGATCTGTCCAGTGAAGACGGGCGGGCCGTTGCTATGGTGCGCCTGGATGCGATGGAAGCCGAATTCCACGCCGCCATCTCGGAGGGGCGCGGGATCTCGGTCGAGGATCTGAAATCGAAGCTGAGCCGCAGCGAGGATTCCACCAAGGGCGGTGATGTCTTCTGGGGCGCAGATGCCGTCGCGCGCGGCCTTGTCGACGGGATCGAGACCGTCGCGGCCTTCATGGCGCGGATCTCGGAGCTCTATGCGCCGAAATCGCAGGCCCGGTCGCAGGCCTATCTGGCGCGCGCGTCGGCGGCCCGGGCGCAGGCCTCCCTCTAAATCTCACCGGCCAGTCTGGCCTGAGTTCACCTCGCGCATTCGCGGCGGGGCCAATTGGGCTGCGCGGGTGCAGCCCTCCATGTGAAAAGGAGAAATCGACATGGACATCAACGATCTGCGCCGCATGCTGAAGGCTGCGGCGGACGCCATGGGCGACAAGGCCAAGGCGATCGAGGATCTGGAATCGGCATCCGATGTGGATGCAGAGGCGCTGGCGGCGGCGGTTGCGGCTTTCGAGACCGCCGAGGGCGACTTCAAGGCGCTGCAGCTCCGGGTCAGCCGGGCCGAGGCCGTCGAGCGCGCCAAGGCCGCCACCGCCACCTCCGAAGTTGACGCAACCGGCAGCGCTGCACCGCAGGCCGCGCCCGCACTGCCGAAAGATCCGGAGCATGAGGGGATTGAGGTCGGGTTCATGGCCCATGCGCTGATCAATGCGCGGGGCGATCGCGATCGCGCGGCTGCGCGGCTTGATCAGGACGGCCATTCCGGGATTTCCGCCGCCCTTTCCGGCGCGTCGGAAAGCGCCGGGGGCGTGACGCTGCCGCGCCCGCAGGCGCAACAGGTGATCGGCCTGCTGCGTCCGCGCGTGACGGTGCGGGCCTCCGGCGCGCGCCTTCATGATATGCCGGCCGGTGAGCTGCGCAACGCGCGGCAGGCCACTCCGGCGTCTGCGGCCTATGGCGCGGAAAACGCCGCGATGGTCGAGAGCGAGCCGACGTTTGACAAGGTGGAGGAGAAGTTCAGGAAACTGACCTCGCTGGTGCCGGTCGGAAATTCTCTGCTGCGCCATTCCACGGCGTCCATCGCCATGATGGTGCGGGACAGCATCATTCTGGAAATGGGCCTGAAGAATGATCTGGCCTTCCTGCGCTTTGACGGCACCGGCAATCTGCCGAAGGGCCTGCGCCAGTGGGTACTGGCGGCGAATTGGCAAGCTGCCGTTGGCAGTGATCCCGCTGTCGTCGAAGCTGCGATCCGGCGGATCAAGAGCCGGGTCGAAGATGCCAATGTGGCGATGGTCTCGCCGGGTTGGATCATGCGCGCCTCGGCCAAGAACTTCCTCGCAAGCCTCCGCTGGGCCAATGGCTTCAAAGTGTTCCCGTCGATTGATGATAGCGGCACGCTGCATGGGTATCCGATCCGCACCACGTCGCAGATCCCCGACAATCTGGGCGTCGGCGGCGATGAGACCGAGATCTATTTTGCCGACTTCGCGGAAATCATGATCGGTGACGCCATGCAGATCACCTTCGGGTCCAGCTCCGAGGCCTCCTATGTGAACCAGGCTGGCGACACCGTGTCGGCGTTCCAGCGTGATCTGACCCTGATGCGCGCGATCGCGGAACACGACATGGCCCCGATGCATGATGAGGCCATCGCGGGCCTGAACGGTGTCGGCTGGTCGCTCTGATCGCGGCGCATTCTTTCTGACCTCGGCGGTGCGCGCCGGGGTCTCTTCCCTCTCTGACAAGGATTGCTGATATGGCAAAAGTCATCGTTGAATTCCTGAAAACCCATGGGCGCTACGTCAAAGGCGATGTGGCCGGATTTGAGGCCGCAACCCTCGCCAAATGGCCGCAGGACGTGTGCAGGCCCTATGACGCGGACGCGTCCGCCACTGTCGAACCCCAGCATGTCGACAGCTCGGAAGCGCAAAAGGCAATCGCTGAGGCGCAAGCCGAGTTCGAAAGGAAGGGCGATGAACTCGCCGCGCGCGAGGCCGATTTGAAGGCGCGGGAAGAGGCATTGGCGGCGCGTGAGGCCGCGCAGAGCCCGGATCCCGCCCCTGAAAAAACGGCGCCCGCAGGTGCTCCGCCGAAGCAGGGCGCGAAAACGTAAAGGAGCGCGGGCGATGCGGGTGATTGAAGCCGGGGAAATTCCGGCGGGTGTGGCGGTGGCGGACTTCAAGCGATCGGTGCATATCGCCGCTGAAGACATCGATGACGATGGCGCGCTGCAGCTTGTTCTGGAGACGGCTGAAGCAACCGTTGCCACCGCCACCGGTCGCCCGCTGACGCCGCGCGCAGTGGAGTTCATCGTGACCCGTGGCAGCTGGGGCCGCTGGTGGTTCCCGGTTCTGCCGGTGGCGGATCTGACCGCGCTTGCGATCAGCGACGGCGCGGGCGGCTGGATCGATCAGCCACTGGCAGGTGCCTGGGTGCAGCAGGCCCATGATGAGCCGCAGCTGGTGCTTGGCGCGGACTGGGCCGGGCGCATTGTGCCTGGAGATCTGCTGCGGGTGCAGGCGGTGGTGGGCGGGGCAGATGTCCCGACCCTTGCCCGCCTGCGCCAGGCGATCTTTCTGCTGGCAAAAGAATGGTTTGAGGCGGGGATCGCTATCGATGGCGCGCAGCCGCCGCAACTTTCGTTTGGGGTGCGGCTCCTGATGAAACAGGTTCGCTATCGCCGCCCCTGCGAGGTGGCGTGATGGGCAGGCGTCTGGATCGGCAGGTGCATGTCCTCGCGCCAGTGACGGAGAAAACCGCCACCGGCAACACGCGTGTTGTCGGCACGCAGGAGGTGCTGCGCGCGGCGGCCAGCTATGAGCCGCTTTCGGACGGGGAGCGCTGGCGGGCGGGGGCGGTGGAGCAGAAGGCCGAGGCGCGCTTTGTGCTGGGGTATTCGGCGCGGGCGGCGGCGGTGACGGGCGCTCATGTGCTGCGGTTTGAAGGCGCGGATTGGGAAATCACCGGGACCAAGGTCATCGGTCGGCGGCGGTGGATCGAGATCACCGCCTGGAAGATCCGAAAGGAGGAATGATGGCGGTCAAGATGAAGATCGAGGGCGCGGGCGATATTGAGCGCGCACTGGCGGAGCTGGCGCGGGGCACGGCCAAGGGCGTGATGCGGCGGGCGATGAAGAAGAGCCTGAAGCCGGTGGCGGAGGCGGCGGAGGCGATCTCGCCCTTTGCCATTGCAGTCACAAGTAAGCTGATCGCGCGCCAGCAGCGGGACGCGCGCCGCGATCGGGGTCGCAGCAAGGTGGTGCTTTATGTGGGGCCGGTAACGCCTGACGGTGACGGTGCGCCGCATGCGCATCTTTATGAGTTCGGCACCGGGCCGCGTGTCCAGACCTCGACGGGGCGCTCGACAGGTGCGATGCCCGCACGTCCCTTTCTGCGCCCGGCCTGGGATATGTCCCAGCCGATCATGCTGGCAACCCTGCGCCGTGAGGTCTGGGCGGAGATTGAAAAAACCGTGGAGCGGGCCCGGCGCAAGGCGGCGCGGGCGGTGACATGAGCATGGAGACGGATCTCTGTGCCGTGCTTGTGTCATTCACTCCGGCTGTCGTCTGGGGCGGCTTTGACGATGCCGAGGGGTTCCCACGCATCACGTTGCAACGGATCTCAAATCTGACCGGCTATTCCCTGAAGGGCCGCGCCGATATCGAGACCGCACGGGTGCAGATCAATATCTATTCCGAGGATGCCGACCAGGTGCTGCAGCTGGCACCTTTGGTCTCGCAGGCGCTGACCGACTATCGGGGCGGGTCGGTGATCCGCATCAAGGAACTGTCCCGGCGGGATTCCATATCGGAGACCGGCGGCGATGTGATCCGGCTGCAAATGCTGGATGTGCAGGTGCGCTACCGCGCCTGATCACAGCTGAACGGGCCGGGCGACCGGCCCTCTTTCCAAACATGATGAAAGGAAAACGCCATGGCAGAGAATGTCATTGCAGGCGATCTGGTGGAGATCGAATGGTCCGCCGAGGATGTGGAGGACAGTTTTGCCGCCATCACGGGCTGCAAGACCGTGGGCATCCCGGAGGAAAACCCGGAATACCGCGACCGGACCTCGCTGGACAGTCCGGGGCGCGCGCGCGAATGGGGCGTGGGGATGACGGACACCGGCGAGGTGACGCTGAGCTGTTTTTACTCGACCGCTTTGTACAAGCAGGCGGCGGCCTACAGGGCGTCGCGCCAGCCGGTGTTCTTTCGGGTCACCCTGCCCGCGGGGCCGGGGCAGTCGACGGGCGATACCTTCCGGTTCAAGGCCTTCGTCAACCCCTCGATGCCCTCGACGGATGTGGATGGCGACCTGATGACGGATCTCAAACTGCGCCCGACCGGGCTCATTGACTGGACGGAAGGGGCCGCAGCATGATCCCGGCCGCAACTCTGAAGCTGGGCAAGGTGACCCATAAACTGCGTCTGACCACGGGCGCGCTGATGCGGTTCGAAGAGGACAATGGCAATGCGCCTTTCGATAGCCTGCTGGACCGGCTGATCCAGGGCACCGGCGGGATCAAGCTTCTGGTCTCGGCGCTGGCGGCGGGTCTCGGGGATGGCAGCGGCGTGTCCAAAGAGGAGGCCATGGAGATGGTCGACGCCGCGGGCGGCGCGCGCAAGGTGGTGCCCTTTGTGGCCGAGGCGATCGGCAAAGCCTTCCCCGCGCCCAAAACGGAAACGGGCACGGAATCCGGTGAGGCCGCAGAACCGGGAAAGGCGCGCCCCCCGGCGGGGGCGTAGACTGGCCGGGATTGATGGCGGCGTGGTGCGAATTGGGCCAGCACCACGCCGATTTCCCCGGCGTGACCTTGCGGGAATATGACCTGATCACCCGCGCAAGGATCCGGTCCAAGGACGCCGAGATCGACGCGCGCCGGGTGCTCAATCAGGAACTGGGCGTGCTGGTCAGCCACGCCTTCCACAGCCCCAAATCAATGCCGGATTTTACCAGGGCGGCGGGCCGCAAGGGCCGCAGCACCAAGGCTGATGCGACGCAGGATGTGGAACAGCTGCGCGCGAGTCTGATGGGTCTGCACTTCAAAAGCAAAAAGGGGGCATAGATGTCCGCAGTTATTGGCGCGCTGCGCGGCGTGCTTTCGATGGACTCCGCCGCCTTCGAGACGGGCGCGAAGCGGGCGCAGGCGACCATGGGCACTGTCGAGCGCCGCATGGTGGCACTGGCGGGTAAAATGGAGGGGGCCGGGCGGCGCATGGCGCTTGGCCTCACCCTGCCGATGGCGGGGGCGGCAACGGTGGCCGTGCGCTCCAGCCTGCGGATCGTCGATGCCCAGGCCAAGATGGCGCAGTCGCTGGGCACCACCGTGGCCTCGATGCAGGTGCTGGAGCGGGCAGCGGATCTGTCGGGCGTTGCCATGGGCGAGGTGCAGCAGGCGACGATCCAGCTGACCAAACGCCTGAGCCAGGCGGCGGGCGGCACCGGCGCGGCGGCCAAGGCGCTGGACCGGCTGCATCTGTCGGCGTCGGAGCTGCAGGCGCTGCCGCTGGATCAGCGGCTGGACGAGATCCAGAGCGCGCTGGCGGCGTATGTGCCGGAGGCGGAGCGCGCGGCGGTGGCCTCGGAGCTGTTTGGCAGCCGGGCGGGGCTGATCTTCACCCGCATTGACGGCGCGGCGCTGCGGGTGGCGGCGGCGGATGTGAGCCGCTTTGGCGTCGCGGTCTCCGAGGTTGAGGCCGATCAGATCGAGCTGACCAATGACGCGCTGTCGCGGATGGGCCTGGCGGGCCGGGGGCTGGCCAATCAGGTGACGGTGGCGCTGGCGCCCGCGCTGCAGGGGCTGAGCGACCGGGTGGCGGATGTCTCGACCTGGTTCAATGACCTGTCCGATGGGACCAAGCAGGTGGTGGCGACTGGCGCGCTGCTGGTGGGCACGCTGGGGCCTGCGGCGCTGGCGCTGGGGCTGGTGCTGAAGGTGGCGACGCCACTGGCGCTCGGCATGGGTGGGTTGATCTCCACGGTGGCGCTGGCACCGCTGCGCTTTGCGGCGGCGGCCAAATCCGCCGTGGCGCTGGAGCTGGCGCTGGGGGCGACCTCTGCCAAGGCGGCGATTGCAGGGGTTGCCATGAAAGGCCTGCAGCGGGGGCTTGTGCTGCTGCGCGGCGCGGTGATTGCCACCGGCATCGGCGCGCTGGTGGTGGGGGCGGGCTATCTGGCGATGAAGTTCCACGATCTGGTTGTGGCCACCGGCGGCTGGGGCGCGGCGCTGCAGGCGCTCGGCGATCTTGCCAAAGGGGTCTGGGAGGGGATCACCACCGGGGCGCAGGCGATCAAGCCCGCCCTGCAGGCGGTCTGGGCCGGGGTGCAGGCCGGGTTTGTCTCCATGATCTCCGGGGTGCAGGCGACCTGGGCCGGGTTCCTGCATCGGATGACCGAGGGCGCGCGGGCGGCGGGGCAGGACGGGCTGGCGCTGTCGCTGCATGGCTATGCGGTGGAGGCGGCCAGCGCGGTGCATGGGTTGACTGTGAAGGTCGCCGCCCATCAGGAGGCGGCCGAGGCGGCGCGCAAGACGGCGGCGGCGCTGGCAAAACAGGGCTGGGGCAAGGCAACTGAAGCCCTGAAGACCCTGACCCTGCAGATGGATTCGGCCAATGCGGAACTGGATGCGGGCGATGACAGCGCGGATGCGCTGAAGGAGAAACTCGGCGAGCTGGGGCAGGTGCTGGATGACGGCTCCGGCGGCGGCGTGGCAGGGGGCTTGTCGAAGACACGCGAGGCGGCAGGGGATCTCTCGCAAGAAATGAGCGGGCCGCTGTCGACGGCGGTGGATGGCGTCTCGCGGAGCTTTGGCGATTGGGTCGCGGGCGGCCTGCGCGACTTCCGCGACCTGTGGGACGGCCTCAAGGAGGCTGCCACGCGGGGGCTTGCGGATCTCGCGGCGCAGTTTGCCAAAAATAAAATACAGATCGCCCTGGGGCTGTCGCTCGGCGGTGCGGGCACTGCAGCGAATGCGGCGGGCGGGGTGATCTCCGGCGGTGGCGGTCTTTTGACAGGACTGCTGGGGCAGGGCGCCAGTGGCCTTCTGGGCGGCGGTGGCATTCTCGGCGGTCTGGGATCTGGTCTTGGCGGCGTGCTGTCGGGCGGCGGGCTGGGGTCGAGCTTTGCCAATCTCGGCGGGCTTTTGTCCGGGGCGTCGGGCGGGCTTGGCGCGATCGGCGCGGCAATCCCGGCGCTTGGCATTGTGTTTGGCGGTGCCGCGCTTCTGAAGAAAGCCTTCGGGCGCAGCTTTGACTTCTCGGCGCTGGAGGGCACGGTGGGGGCGGCGGGCTTTGACGGCTACACCCGCGACCATTATCGCGGCGGCTGGTTCCGCAGCGACCGCGATATCCAGGGCGCCCTGGACGGCGATCTGGATGCGGCGCTGGATCAGCAGGTCAGCGGTGTCACCACCGGGCTTTTGTCGATGGCCGAGGCGCTGGGGCTTGGCGCGGATGCGCTGGCGGAGTTCGAGGGCTATCATCTCTCGGTGATGACCTCGGGGCGGACGCAAGAGCAAATCCAGCAGGATATCGCGGATCACATGGCCGCCGCCCAGGAGCAGATGGCGGATCTGATCCTCGGCACCGAGGCCTTCAGCCGCGCGGGCGAGACGGCCTCGGAGACGCTGGCGCGGCTGTCGGGGAGCCTGGTCACGGTGAATGACGCCATGGATCTGCTGGGCCGCACCGCCTTTGATGTGTCGCTGGCCGGGGCGGATCTGGCCTCGGATCTGGTGGCGGCCTTCGGGGGCGCCGATCAGATGTCGGCGGCGGTCACGGGCTATGTCTCCGGTTTTTACTCAGAGTCAGAACAGAGCGAGGTGATCTTGCGCCGCCTGCGCGAAGAGTTCGAGAGCCTCGGCATTGCCATGCCCGCCTCGCGCGATGGCTTCCGCGAGATCGTCGACAGTCTCGATCTGACCACCGAGGGCGGGCAGGCGCTTTATGCGCAATTGCTGCAGCTGTCGGGCGCCTTGGATGAGGTGCTGCCCGAGGTCAGCGCCTTCACGGCGGAGCTGGCGGGGATTGCGCAGGAGGTCGGCGGCGAGATCGGCACCCAGATTGACACCGCCCGCGACATGATCAGCGAGGCCCGCACCGCCGCAGAGGAGTGGCGGCGCACGGCGGACAGTCTGCGCGGCTTTGTGGCGGATCTGGTCAATACCGATCTGAGGGCGGCCAGCAGCGATCAGGCGGCGGCGGTGCAGCGCGCCCGGCTGGACAGGGCCTTTGCGGGGGTTCAGGCGGGCGATGCGGCCTCGGCGGCGGCGCTGCCGGATCTGGCGCGAACCTATCTGCAGAGCGCCCGCGACAGCGCCGGCTCCGAGCTGGACTATCGCCGCATTGCCGCCGAGGTGCAGGCGCAGATGGCAAGGGCCGCTGGCATTGCCGATCTGGAAGCGGGTAATGATGAGGTGCTGGCCGGGCTCTATCAGCACCAGATCGAGGTGCTGACCTCGCTCGGCAACTTCCTGCAGCTGGAGGGGCTGACGGCGGATCAGGTGGCGGATCTCAGCGACGGTGTGCAGGCGCTGGCGGCGGATTGGGATGGCACGGTGGCGGCCTTTGAGGGGTCTCTCTCGGCGCTGGAGGCCGCGATCGAGAATGCCGAGGCCTTCAGCTATGACGATCTGGTGGGCGCGCTGGATGTGGCTGTGTCTCTGGATGACAACGCGCCGCGCTGGCTGCGGGAACTGGTGGAGCAGGCCGATAGCGGCATTCGCACCACGCTGGATTTTATCCTCCGGCGCGATGATTTGAGCCCGGCCGATCGCTGGATTGCCACCCATGCGCTCTCGCAGCATATCTCGACGCTGGATCTGGTGCTGGGGGCGGATCTGGACCGCGACAGCCGCAGGCTGGCGCTGACAACGGCGGCGGATCTGCGCCGGAGCCTGATGCTGGACCTGGGCCGCGATCTTGATGCGGACACGCGCGCGCTGGTGCTGACGCGCTCGGCCAATCTGTCGCGGCAGGTCAATGTGGCGCTAACCGGTGACAGCTCGGAGACGGTGGATCGGCTGACCCGCCTGTCGCGGCTGATCGGCACTGGTGGTGGAACTGGCCGGCTCACCTTTGGCGGCGGTGTGGTGCTGGAGGCGGATGATGTCTTTGCCGATCTCGCGAGCCAGACCGGACGGCTGCGCGCGCCCCTGGACCGGCTGCGCGGCATGCTCGGCGAGCTGCGCGCCGCTGTGGAGGCCGACCGCCAGGCGCGTGCGGCCCAGACCCAGATCGCGGCGCTGCAGGCGCAGGGGCAGACGGCGGCCTCTGTCGTAGCGGATCGCAGTGAGGCGACGAGCCTGGTGGCGCAGATCGAGGCGCTGGAGCAGCAGACCGGCGTGAGCCTGACCCGCGCGGGGGGCCGGGATGCCGATCTGCGGGTCTCGGATGTCTCGGGGCGGATCATCTATGATGCGGATTACCTGACCTATGGGGCAGGGGCAGATCTGGCCGGGTTCCGTGCGGCTTTTCGGGGGGCGGATGGGCTGGAGGCGCAGATCCGGGCTCATAACCAGCGCTACAGAACCAGCGCAAATCAGCTTGAGACCCTGCGCGCCCAGATCCGGGATCTCGGCGGCATTCCCGCCTTTGCGCGCGGCGGCGCCCATCAGGGCGGTGCGCGCATTGTCGGCGAGCGCGGCTGGGAGATCGAGACCACCGGCCCCTCGCGGATTCACAGCCACGCGGAGTCTGTGGCGATGCTGGACAATCGCCCCCTGGCCAAGGGCGTGGAGGAGCTGAGCCGCCATGTGGTGGCGCAGGGGCAGGTGATGCGGATGCTGCTCGATCGGATCGCCAACACGGTGGACGATTGGGATGAGGCGGGCCTGCCGGGGGAGCGGCGCTGATGGACTTCAATATCATCGCACCGATGCCGGTCACCGAGGCGGAGCTGGTGGCGTCGAATATTGCCGAGGATGATCACCCGGTCTGGGCGGCGGCGACCAGCTACGGCACGGGGGACCGGGTGATCTCGCCCCTGTCGCACCGGATCTATGAGAGCCTCGCGGAGGGCAACCAGGGCCATGATCCGGTCTCCGACGATGGCAGCGCCTGGCTGGAGATCAGCGCCACCAACCGCTGGCGGGCCTTTGATCAGCGCCGCTCCAATACCGCGAAACAGGCGGATCTGATCACCTATTCGGTGGTGCCCTCGCAGGATTGCGATGCCATTGCGCTCTTTGGTCTGACTGCGGGCCGCGTGCGGATCGAGGTCTGGGACGGGGCCAGCCGCATCCATGACCAGACCTTTGCCATGGTCGACACCGGCCATGTGGTCAGCGCCTATACCTGGTTCTTCGGCGGCGTGATCTATGCCCGCCAGAAGGTGCTCAACGGCTTTCCCGGCTATATCGGCCACCGTGTCGACATCTCCATCGAGGCCCCCGGCGCGGTGGCTGAGGTCGGCCATATCGTGCTCGGGCGCAACCATCTTCTGGGCCGGGTGCTGAACCTGCCCCGGGTCCAGTTCGTCAGCCACAGCCGCAAGGGCTATGACGATTTTGGCAATGAGATCCTGGTCCGGCGCGGCTCCACCCGCAAGGTCGACCTGTCGCTTCTGGTGCCGAGCCATCAGGCGCCGCGCGTCATGGATATCGTGGCCGAGGTCGACGGGCTGGCGACCGCTTTTTACGTCACCGGCGCGGCGCCTTCCTTCGGGATCGAAGGGCTGGGCTTTGTCGATGACCACAGTCAGCCGATCGATGTGGCGGGCGAATCTGTCTTTCCGCTGATCCTCAAAACCCTCAAATAGGAGAGTGCCGCAGATGAGCATTCCGACCTTCTCAGCCTTCCCCGAGATCCCGCAGCGCAGCACGCCGGAGGCGGATTTTGACGCCAAGATGTATGCGCTGTTCCAGCATTTTGCGACCACGCATCGCGCGGAGCTTCTGGCCTTCATCGCCTTTCTGGAAACCAACTCCACCGTCATCGGCGCGGCGCTCAATGACACCACCATCGGCCTGACCACCCCGGCGGCGGCGAAGTTCACCAGTGTCGAGGTTGCGGGCAGTCCTGGGGTGTTGGCTGCACTCCGCGACGGCGTTGCCTCCAACTTTCTTGTGCAGACTGCGGGCAACAAGACCACCATCGGAAATGCTGCGGGCAGTTCCCGGCTGGCGCTGATGGCGGGCAATCAGGAGGCTATCGAGTTCGACAGCGCGGGGCTGGCCTCCGGCGCGGCGGTGCAGGCCAGTGCTACAGACAGCGCGGCGGGCAAGCTGCTGCGGACTGGAGCGGGCGGGCTTCTGGCGGCCAACCCGCCATCGCTGCCGGATCCTTCCAGGCTCGACGTGCCTGCGGGGATCTACAGCATTGCGGCGGAGGAGGGCTGGCCCTTTGATGGGGCGCTTTTGCAGCTGCGCCGCAACGCCGGGCGCGGGCTGCAGATCATTGCGCGCGGCTCCTCTGCGGCGCCCAATGCCTCCAGCGAGGTGCAGCTCCGCACCTCCGGTGACAGCTTCGGGGGCTGGGCGCGGCTGGTGCATCTGGAAAACCTGGTGGGGGCGGTGGCGCAATCGGGCGGCACGCCGACCGGCGCGGTGATCGAGCGCGGCAGCAATGCCAATGGAGGATATGTCCGGTTTGCGGATGGAACGCAGATCTGCATCTCGCCCGACTTTGCATCTGTCGATGTCACCACTGTCGCCGGGGCCATCTATCGCAACGCTGCTCCGCTTACCTGGACATTCCCGGCCACCTTCTCTGGTGGTGCCGGTTCAGTGGCTGGATCTGTCACCTCGATGGGCAACAGTCAGACGCACTGGGGCAGCTTGCGCGTGCTTGGCTTTGCGGAGGCCGACATGACCGTGTTTGCACCAGGTGCCTCCACCAATCGCACCATTCGCGCCAAGGCAATTGGCCGCTGGTTCTAAAGGAGCATCACAGCATGCAAATCTCATTCACTCCAACGCGCTGCGATACGGCGCTGATCGCAACCCGGCAGGGCGATGTGCTGACCCTCAACGGCGAGACCTTTGACTTCACCGCATTGTCCGAGGGCGACGTGCTGCCCCGCGAGGCGGTGGCCTGTGATTGGCTGGCCTCGGAGGTCACCCGCGAAGGCGGCACGCTCCACCTGACCCTGATCCTGCCCCATGGTGCGGACGCGCCAGAGGAAACCCGCTTTCCGCAGCCTGTGACCCTGACCGCAGACGGGCCGGTCGACCTCCCGCCATACTCCGAAGAGGAGCCAGCAGAATGAGCAATATCGACCTGTCCCAAGTCATCCCCGCCAGCGCCCGCATCGAGGCCGCACGCTCAGAGGCCTTGGCCGAGCTGGCCCGCCTCCGCTGGGCGCGCGGCTGCGAAGGCGTGACCCTGCCGAGCGGCGTTCAAATCCCCGGCGATGAGACCACCCGGCTTGCCCTGTCGGGGGCCGTCAGCGCCCTGCAGCAGGGAATGCTCACCGCGCCGGTCGCCTGGAAGACCCCTGCGGGCTTTGTCGAGATGACCCAGCCCGAGGTGGAGGCGGCAGCGGCGGCTGTGGTGCAGTTCATCCAGGCCTGTTTTGTCGCCGAGGCTGTGGTGGTCGTCCAGATCGAGGCCAGTGCAGATCCGGCCAGTCTCGATGTCAGGGCGGCGTTTGCAGAGGCGTTGGGAGGATGAGTTCAACCCGGCACCGCTCGATCAGGGACCGCGACATTACCGAGGACGTTGAACAATGGCTGGTGCGCCGCGCCTGCGGCCAAAGAAGACTTGAACCCTGCAATAAACGGAGAGGCACATGCCACGCACGCAAGAAATCGTCACGTTGAACACCGAAACCTGGACGGAGATGACCTCCGGCGACGCGCTTGCGGGCATCAAGTTTGAAGCGCTTGATGGCCCGATGGAGGTCCGCCGGGGCGACGCAACAGTGCCTGATCCCGCGTTGATCGGCTGGCGCTATGGAACCGGCAAAGGCGACAGGCTGGCGAGTTTGGATGAGCTGAGCCGGGCCAGCGGCAATCGTCTCTACGGCCGCAGCCTCATCGGCAATGCCATCAACGCATTGGTGGATCATGCCTGAGTTCGGGTCATTCTCGCCCTTTGTGTTCGAGGGGGCGTTCGGAGCGGACAGCTTCATTCCGCCACGCTCCGGTGGTGCTTGGATCCAGCCGCTGGTGACGCTGGGGGCCTCCAATACGGCGGGCGGCGATGACAGCGTCGGTGCCGTGCTGTCCGCCGCAGATGATCTGGAAACGGCACGCTGGCTGAACCCGGCCACCGGCGAGATCCTGCCGCTGGACCACACTGTCGGTATCCCGCGCCCCGGCGGGCTGACGACGCAGGCCACCACTCCGGCGATCAACCTGACCAGATACCTGTCCGACCACAACGGCGGCGCAGACATCATCTATGTGATTGTCCCGACCGCAGTCGGCGGGCGTGGCATGTTCGGCGGCGGCGACGTCTTCGGCTACGGCCCCTGGCATCCCTCCGGCGCGGGGCCTGCATGGGAGATCGGCGGCACCGGTCCGGGCACCGAAGTCTCTGGCGCGCTTTACCTGGCGCATACCTCCGGCAATTGGCAGCGCGCCTTGAACAGCGCGGTTGCAGCGGCATTCCCGGAGCGGACGGTGCTCGCCCCGATCTTCTTCGGGCATCCGCTGAACGAGAACGATGCCGGGACCTTGGCAGGCTTTCACGAGTTCCTGAGCGTGACGGCGGCCTGTATCTCGGGAATTCGTGCGGCATGGGGGGCTCCTGCCGCCCCGTGGGTTCTGACAGGCGGGCCGCCGGAGTGGACATATTCCGGTGCCCTGGGGCGCGAGCGGGTGGCGGCGGCAAACGCGCATCTTGCCCAGACCCTGCCAAACGTCGCGTTTGTCGAGGGGCCGGAGGAAAACCAGCATCCCACCGAGGCCATTCACTTCAACAATGCGGGATATCGGCTGCTGGGGACAAAGTGCGGCCCGGCTGTCGCTGTGGCGCAGACCCGGGAGGCGGCGCCGGAGCGCTGGACGGATTGGATCGATGATCTGGTGAACAAGCCCGCGCGATATGCCGGTCTTTATCGAGGTCTTTCCAGCTATGATGGCCCGGCCCTTCGGATCAGCAACGGGAGCACGGAGATCGACGTCGATTATGTCGGCAAGATCGCAGACCCGGCCGCGATGCTCGCGCATGCGGGCGGCGGCGACGCCTGGATCGTGGGGGCCTATGACAACATCTCCGCAGGCATGACTTTTGTCCCCGAAGGATCGGGCAAGGCCTTCATCGTCCGGAACGGCAGCTTGCTGTTCCAGGGCAGGCGGCTGGCATGGGGCGATGATAGCAACAACATCATGCTGTCTGACAGCTCATTCGCGCTGACGGCGGCGGGGGCGCTGCTGGCTGTCGGGCGGGTCAACAACTCTGGAACCCTGGTGCAGGCTGCGGGGCCTCAGAACACGTTGGGCCTGGTCAGCTCGGGCGGAGCGACGGCTTATGCGCGGGGCACGTCGGATGAGTTCCTGCTGGAGCCATCGCAGGGTTACGAACCCAGCTTCATCACAGCACTGCCCGGCGCGGCCGGGGGCTACACTCTGCACGCCAACTACGTTGACAGTGGCGGCATGTATGGGAATGGCGATCCTGGCACGGAGGGGGAGGTGGTCGGGCTGTCCTATGGAACGGCCGGCGTTCTGAGTTGGGGCGGGCGATCCGGCGCAACCAATCGCTATTCGGTGGGCTCACATGTGGCAATCGCGGCCTGGAGCGCGGCCCCGACCGGCGATGACAAGGCGGCGGTTCTGGCCTGGGCGCGTGCGATATCTGCGGTGGATGATGTGTGACGCCGCGCTGGTCCCGAGGGCGTTGCCCGGGAGGATGGGTTGAACCGAGGCTTCAACGCCCCTTAAATCCCATCCCGGCCCAAAATCGCGTTGCTGTAAAAAAGTCTGTAATTCACTGCAAAAAAGTCCGTCACGCTACACACACGCTACAACAGTCACGCTGCATGCGGGCTGGGGCATGGGAAATTACGGGCCATGGGAAATTATGGGCCGGGATTGTTGTCTTGCGAAGCGAATCACTTTGCCCGGCTCGGAGACATGTTTTGCAGCAGAAGACCCTCCCGATTTGAGAACAAAAGAAAAACACAATGCGATAGGAGATGTCGGAGCGGGGCGGCTGCTGATCTGGCTGGGAATTTACGGGCAAATTGTCAAAAACATCGAATGCATGTATTTTGTGGCGCACTGCCAAAGACCTACCA
This sequence comes from Alphaproteobacteria bacterium MedPE-SWcel, assembly GCA_001874255.1. GTDB lineage: Bacteria > Pseudomonadota > Alphaproteobacteria > Rhodobacterales > Rhodobacteraceae > Epibacterium. The sequence continues at coordinate 119,691 of MPDC01000005.1, read as the reverse complement.
CATATGGAGCGAAGTGAATTTTCCTCTTGAGATCCTCGCCGTTTTCGGACTCGTTTTGCTGATTCTTGCTTAATGGGAGGTGAAAGTGGCTTGCTGGACCATGCATTCCCATGTATTCCTATGTCATCGGATGAAAACGAAGAGCATCGGGGCATAAAACGACCCCAACCTTACAAAACGGCAGGTTCCATACAGGCCTTCGCATTCATTCAGGCAAGAGATCCGGCGCGCGGGCGAGCAGACATCCCCCCAGGTGGCGCGCGCAGTCGGACACCCCGCATGGCGGGTCAAGGTGGCGGGTTGATCAGTGGCAGCGGATCAGCTCGCCCCTTTTGGTTTTGAGCTCCGGCCTGCGGTCGGAGTAGAGGCGCGAGGGGCGCGGGAAGGACGGCACAGTGGGCCGCAGGTTCAGAGGCGAAAGCCAGCATAAGGTGGATAACAAGGGGCGGGTGTCTATTCCGGCCTCTTTTCGCCGTGTGCTGGAATCCTCCGACCCGAACTGGCAGCCCGGCGACAACCCGGAGCTGGTGATCGTCTACGGAGATCACCGCCGTCAGTATCTTGAATGTTTCACCATGGAAGCCATCGAAGAGGTCGATGCCAAGATCGCCGCCTTGCCGCGGGGCTCGAAGGGGCGCAAGATCCTGGAACGCATGTTCAACGGCCAATCCTTGCCGACAACCGTGGATGAGACCGGCCGTCTTGTGCTGCCCGCAAAGTTGCGCCAGAAGGTCGGCCTTCAGGGCGAGGCCTTTTTCATCGCCTCTGGCGACACCTTCCAGATCTGGAAGCCCGAGACCTACGACGAGGTCGAAATGGCCGAAGCGGAGAAGCTGATGGAAGAGCTTCCGGACGACTTCGACCCGATGGAATTCCTAGACGGCGCCGGAGGCGCATAACAGATGACGGACCGCACGCCCAAACACTCCGGTCCCCATGTTCCCGTGTTGCTGAAGCCGCTGCTTGCCGCAGTGGCGCCGGTCACGGGGCGTTGGCTGGACGGAACCTTTGGGGCGGGGGGCTACACCAAAGGCCTGCTGGCGGCGGGCGCGGATCAGTTGATCGGCGTCGATCGCGACCCTCTTGCCTTTGAAATGGCCCGACCCTGGGCGGCGGAATACGGGGACCGGCTGGTGCTGCAGCAGGGCGTGTTCTCGCAGATGGATGACTATGCCAGCGACCTCGATGGCGTGGTTCTGGATCTCGGCGTCTCCTCGATGCAGCTGGATCTGGCGGAGCGCGGGTTTTCCTTCATGAAGGACGGCCCCCTCGATATGCGGATGAGCCAGGACGGTCCGTCGGCTGCGGATCTGGTGGCCGAGCTTACGGATGTGCAGATCGCGGATATTCTCTACCACTTTGGCGAGGAGCGGGCCAGCCGCCGTATTGCCAAGGCGATTGTATCCGCGCGTGCGGAAGAGCCGATCACCACGACCCTGCGTCTTGCCCAGATCGTCGAGAGCTGCCTGCCGCGTGCGAAGCCCGGGCAATCGCATCCCGCGACCCGCAGCTTTCAGGCGCTGCGGATTGCGGTCAACGGTGAATATGAAGAGCTGATGGGGGGGCTTCTGGCCGCCGAGCGGGCGCTGAAGCCCGGTGGCCTGCTGGCCGTCGTGACCTTCCATTCGGTCGAGGACCGGATGGTCAAGCGGTTCTTTCAGCATCGGGCCAACAAGACCGGCAATGCCAATCGCTATGCGCCCGAAATTGTCGAAACCCCCAGCCAATTCGAATTGGTCACCCGCAAGGCGGTGGGGCCGGATGACGAAGAGCTGGCCCAGAACCCACGGTCGCGCTCGGCACGGCTGCGGGTGGGTCGGCGCACGGATGCCGCCCCCGTGGAGATCTCTGCCAAAGACCTGAGCATGCCGCAGTTGAAAGAGACCCGTTGATGCGCACCCTGGCCTATCTTCTGACAATCCTTGCCGTCTTTGGTCTGGCGTTCTGGGCCTATCGCGAGAATTACGCGACCCAGCAGGTGTTGAAGGAAACCCGGGCGCTGCGCAGCCAGATCGCCGCGTCTCAGGTCCGGCTGAGCGTGCTGCGTGCGGAATGGGCCTATCTCAACCGGCCGGATCGGCTGCGCGAGCTGGCCGAGATCAATTTCGACCGGCTTGGCCTGTTGCCCTTGCGCCCGGATCAGTTCGGCCGCGTGGACGAGGTCTCCTACCCGCCCTCCGGTCTGGTGATCGAAGAGAGTGTCGAGGTTTCGGCCTATGGTCTGGAGGGCGACCGATGATCCGCACACCGCTGCGTCCCCTGGCCCGCGTATTGCCTGCACGGGCGCGGGGGGAAAACCCGGATCTGATCGAGCGCGAGAACCTCGCCCAACGCCACCGGGACATGGAAGTTCATGCGCGCACGCGGGCCGAAGGGCGGCTTCTGGTGCTGGCGGCGTTTTTCGTCTGTGCCTATGTCGCGATCGGCGGCCGGATGGCGTTCATGGCGACATCCGAACCGTCAGAGCCCGTCGCGGCCACCGGCGGGAGCGTCATCGCCAATCAGCGTGCGGATATCGTCGATCGGTCGGGCCGGATTCTGGCCACCAACTTCGAGACCCATTCGCTCTATGCGCAGCCGCCCCAGATGATCGACCCCTTGACGGCGGCGGATGAATTGGCGGCGATCTTTCCAGATCTGGATCGCGAACGCCTGCTGCAGGATTTTACCGGGAAGCGCAAGTTCCTGTGGATCAAGAAGAAAATCAGCCCCGAGCAAATGCAGGCGGTGCATGATATCGGGGACCCCGGCCTCATGTTCGGTCCGCGCGAAATGCGGCTCTATCCGAATGGCCGTCTGGCCTCGCATGTTCTGGGCGGTGCCTCTTTTGGCAAAGAGGGCGTGAGCGCGGCCGAAGTGATCGGTGTCGCCGGCGTCGAGAAGCAGTTTGACGATTTCCTGCGCGACCCGGCCAACGCGGGCAAGCCGCTGACGCTCAGCCTGGATCTGTCGGTTCAGGACGCCACCGAAGAGGTGCTCTACGGCGGCATGAAGCTGATGAACGCCAAGGGCGCCACCTCGATCCTGATGGATGTGCACACCGGCGAGGTGATTTCGGTCGCCTCCCTGCCGGATTTCGATCCCAACGAACGTCCGCGCCCGCCCACCAGCGGTTTCGATCCATCGCAAAGCCCGCTGTTCAACCGCTCGGTTCAGGGGGTCTATGAGCTTGGCTCCACCTTCAAGATATTCGCGGCCGCACAGGCGATGGAGCTGGGGCTGGTCTCGCCCGACACCGTCGTCGACATCCGCGGGCCTCTGCGCTGGGGCAAGTTCACAATTCGGGATTACCACAACTACGGCAAGGAGTTGACGGTTTCCAAGATTATCGAGAAATCCTCCAACATCGGCACCGCACGGCTGGCGCAGCAGATCGGCGCCGAGCGTCAGCGCAGTTTCCTGAACGACCTCGGCATGCTGGAGCCGACCCCGTTCGAGATCGTCGAAGCCACCGGCGGTCAGCCGCTGCTGCCCAGGAACTGGTCGGAATTGTCGGCCATGACGATTTCCTACGGCCATGGGATCTCCACGACGCCGATGCATCTTGCGGCGGGCTATGCCGCGATCGCGAACGGCGGCAACTACGTGGCGCCGACGCTTTTGAAACAGACAGGGCCGCAGCACGGCCCCCGGGTGATGCGGCGGGAAGTGGCAGAGGCCTCTCTGGCCATGCTGCGCCGGGTCGTGAGCGAAGGCACGGCCTCCTTTGCCGAGGTCAAGGGCTACGAGGTGGGCGGCAAGACGGGGACGGCGGACAAGCCCAAGCCAATGGGCGGCTATTATGAGGACAAGGTGATCGCCACATTTGCCTCGGTTTTTCCCGTCAGCGATCCCAAATACGTTCTCGTGGTGACGCTGGACGAGCCGGAGGTGGTCGCCTATGGCGAAGAGCGCCGCACCGCCGGCTGGACGGCCGCGCCGGTCGCTGCGGAAATGATCGCCCGGCTTGCGCCTTTGCTTGGTCTCAGACCACAGATTGAACCTGCACGCATCTCTGGTGTAACCCTCACCTCAAACTAATCGGTGGGACCCTCATGACAGACAGACAACCGCTCAAGCTCAGCCAGTTGGGACTGACCGCCCGCGGAGGCGTCGATCCTGTCATATCGGGGTTGGCCGTGGACAGTCGCGAGGTCCGCGCGGGATTTGTCTTTGCCGCCCTGCCGGGGTCGCGGGTGCATGGCGCGGGTTTCGTGCCTCAGGTCCTTGAACAGGGGGCCTGCGCCGTTCTGACCGATGCGCAGGGCGCCGAGATCGCGGGCGAGGCGATTGCCGCGGCGGGGGCGGCGCTGGTGATTGCCGAAGATCCGCGCCAGGCGTTGTCCGGTGCGGCGGCCCTGTGGTTCGGCGCGCAGCCGCAGACGATGGCGGCGGTCACCGGCACCAATGGCAAGACCTCGGTGGCGACGTTCCTGCGGATGATCTGGACAGAGCTGGGACATAGCGCCGTCAACCTCGGGACGACCGGAATAGAAGGCGCCTGGAGCCACCCGCTGGCCCATACCACGCCAGAGCCGATCACATTGCACCGGGCCCTGGCGGCGGCGGCGGCGGCGGGTGTGACCCATGCCGCGATGGAGGCCTCCTCCCATGGGCTCGATCAGCGACGGTTGGATGGCGTGCATCTGCAGGCTGCGGGCTTCACCAATTTCACCCAGGACCATCTGGACTATCACGAAACCTTCGAGGCCTATTTCGCCGCCAAGGCAGGGTTGTTTCGGCGTGTGCTCTCCGAAGACGGGGTCGCGGTGATCAACATGTCGGATCCGCGCGGCACGGAAATGCGCGCCATTGCCGCCGCGCGCGGACAGGAGGTCATCACCGTGGGCCGGGGCCTGGGCGATCTGGCGCTGCAGGGCGTGCGGGTGGATGCCACCGGTCAGGATATCCGCTTCGCCTGGCATGATCGCCCCTTTGGCGTCCGGCTCAATCTGATCGGAGGCTTTCAGGCGGAAAACGTTCTGGTGGCCGCCGGTCTGGCGATTGCCAGCGGCGAGGTGCCGGAGCAGGTCTTTGAAACGCTGCCGCATCTGACCACCGTGCGCGGGCGGATGCAGCTGGCCGCAACGCGCAACAATGGCGCGACCGTGTTTGTGGATTATGCCCATACGCCCGATGCGGTCTCCACCGCGATCAAGGCGCTGCGACCGCATGTGTTGGGGCGTTTGGTTGCCATTGTCGGTGCCGGCGGGGATCGCGACGCCGGCAAGCGGCCGTTGATGGGGCAGGCCGCGCATGAGACCGCCGACGCCGTGATCGTGACCGATGACAACCCGCGCAGCGAAGATCCGGACGCAATCCGGGCCGCCGTGATGGGGGGGGCGCCGGGGGCTCTGAATGTGGGCGACCGCGCCGAGGCCATCCTGCGCGGTGTCGATATGCTGGCCGCGGGCGATGCGCTTTTGATCTGTGGCAAGGGCCATGAAAGCGGCCAGATCGTTGGCACGGATGTGCTGCCTTTTGATGATGTGGAACAGGCCAGCATGGCGGTGGCCGCGCTGGACGGGAGAATGGTATGAGCCTCTGGACCGCAAATGACGCCGCAGCTGCGACCGGGGGACGGGCGGTCGGTGACTGGGCTGTTGACGGGATTTCAATCGACACGCGCAGCCTGCAGCCCGGCGATCTGTTCGTGGCGCTGACTGCGGCGCGGGATGGCCATGACTTTGTGGCGCAGGCTCTGGCGAAGGGCGCAGGCGCCGCGCTGGTGTCGCGCGTGCCCGAGGGGGTCTCCGAGACGGCGCCGCTGCTGATCGTCGACGATGTGCAAACGGGGCTGGAGGCTCTGGGCCGCGCCGGACGGGCGCGGACGGCGGCGCGGGTGGTTGCGGTCACCGGATCGGTGGGCAAGACCTCGACCAAGGAAATGCTGGCGGCGATGCTGGCGCCGCAGGGGCGGACCCACGCCGCCGTGGCCAGCTACAACAACCATTGGGGGGTGCCGCTGACCTTGGCGAGAATGCCCGCGGACACCGAATTCGCGGTGATCGAGATCGGCATGAACCACCCGGGCGAGATTGCCCCGCTGGCGCGCCAGGCTCGCCCTCATGTGGCAATGGTGACGACCGTCGCAGCGGTCCATCTGGAGGCCTTTGACGACGTTGCTGGAATTGCCCGTGAAAAAGCCTCCATCCTCGACGGATTGGAGCCGGGCGGCACCGCAGTATTGAACGCCGATCTCGATGTCAGCCCGATTCTGGGCAATGCGGCCGAGACCCGAGGCTGCGCGCTGCGGTGGTTCGGCCGTTCGGCAGAGCGCTACAGGCTGAGCGCGGTAGAGCTGGACGGAGACATCACCCGGGCCGGTTTTGACTGCGAAGGGCGCAGCGTCACGGCCGATATCCGGTCCCTTGGCGCGCATTTTGCGATGAATGCAGTCGGGGCATTGGCGGCTGTCACGGCTCTGGGCGGAGATCTGGATCTGGCGCTGGCGGGATTGGCGGACTGGGCGCCGGTCCAGGGGCGCGGCGCGCGGTTCACTGTCGATCTGCCGAGCGGGCCGGTGACGGTGCTGGACGATGCCTATAATGCCAACCCGACCTCGGTTGCGGCGGCGCTGGAGGTGCTGGCGGCAACGCCGACCACGGGGCGGCGCATCGCGGTGCTCGGCGATATGGGGGAACTTGGGCCGGGGGCCGAACAGCTTCACCGGGGGCTGGCGGATCTGCCCGCGCTGGAGCGGATCGACACGGTCCATTGCGTGGGCCCGCTGATGCAGAGCCTGCATGCGGCCCTGCCCGACGCAAAGCGGGGGCAGTCTGTGGCGGCCAGCCAGCAGGTCGCCGAGACCCTTCCTGGCCTCATCCGGGGCGGCGATGTCGTTCTTGCCAAGGGCTCGCTCTATATGCAGATGCGACGTGTGGTTGACGCGATCCGGGAAATCGGTCAAGGCAGGTCACCTTCATGACACTCATATTCAGTTCACTCAAAACAGGGGCCGCATCGGAATGCTCTACTGGTTGACCGCTCTGTCGGATGGGGGGGATTTCTTCAATCTCTTTCGCTACATCACCTTCCGCGCGGGCGGAGCGTTCCTGACGGCGCTGATCTTCGGCTTTGTGTTCGGCAGGCCGTTGATCAACGTGTTGCGCAAGCGGCAGGGCAAAGGGCAACCGATCCGGGATGACGGGCCTGAGGGCCATCAGGCCAAGGCGGGGACGCCGACGATGGGGGGGCTTTTGATCGTGGGGGCCTTGTTGTTCTCGACGCTGGTCTGGGCGCGCTGGGACAATCCGTTTGTCTGGCTGGTCCTGTTTGTCACGCTGTCATTCGGTCTGATCGGATTTGCCGATGACTATGCCAAAGTGTCCAAGCAGAACACCAAGGGCGTGCCGGGCAAGCTGCGTCTGGCGCTGGGCTTTGCCATTGCGATCATTGCCGCGCTCTGGGCCAGTTGGAGCCACCCCGTCGGGTTGCAAAATCAGCTGGCCCTGCCGGTCTTCAAGGACACGCTGGTGAACCTTGGGCTTTTCTACGTTCCGTTTTGCATCTGCGTCATTGTGGGGGCGGCCAATGCGGTCAACCTGACGGACGGGCTCGACGGGCTGGCGATCATGCCGGTGATGATTGCGGCGGGTGCGCTCGGGATTATCGCCTATGCGGTGGGACGGGTCGATTTCACCGAATACCTCGATGTGCATTATGTGCCGGGCACGGGAGAGATCCTGATCTTTTCCGCCGCCCTGTTCGGGGGGGGATTGGGCTTCTTGTGGTATAATGCGCCGCCGGCTGCGGTCTTCATGGGCGACACCGGCTCGCTGGCGCTGGGCGGGGCCCTGGGCGCGATTGCGGTTGCCACCAAACACGAGCTGGTGCTGGCGATTGTCGGCGGGCTGTTTGTGGTCGAGGCGCTGTCGGTGATCATTCAGGTGCTGTATTTCAAACGGACCGGCAAGCGGGTGTTCCTGATGGCGCCGATCCATCATCACTATGAGAAAAAGGGCTGGGCGGAACCGACGATCGTGATCCGGTTCTGGATCATCTCCCTGATCCTGGCGATGATCGGTCTGGCCACTTTGAAGGTCCGCTGACCCAATACTGACCCAATACTGACCCAATACGGGCGGGCAGATGGGAAAGACCGCCGGGATTGTGCCGCGCCGGGGGGCTTTTGCTAAGAGGGGGGCGCTCCCGCCCCTTTGCGCCGCATCTGACGATACGGCGCAAAGCGTTGGGCCGGGCGCGCTGCGCGCGCTCCCGCAGGGGGCGAGGCGCTGCGCAGCACATCAGCGCCGCCGGGCAGGCGGAGCGGGACCCGCGCCGGTGGTGCTTGCAAATCGCGGGCCGTCAGGTGCAAGGTCGCCGCAGATCAAGGACGACAGGCGAGGTAGGGCATGATCCCGGTAAGAGGTGTCACCGGTCACAAGGTGGCGGTGCTGGGGCTGGGACGCTCCGGACTGGCGACGGCGCGGGCATTGGCCGCTGGCGCGGCGGAGGCGATCTGTTGGGATGACAATCCCGCCGCCAGGGCGCGCGCCGAGGCCGAGGGCTTTGCCTGTCGGGACCTGATGAAAGCGGGTGCCTTTGACGATATCTCCGCGCTGATCGTGTCGCCCGGCATTCCGCATCTCTATCCCAAGCCCAACCCGGTGGTGAAGCGCGCCTTGGCTGCCGGGGTTCCGGTGGACAATGACATCGGGCTGTTCTTCCGGTCCGTGGCAACCTCAGAGTGGGAGGAGTTCGACACCGCCCCCAAGGTGGTCGCGATCACCGGCTCCAACGGCAAATCCACCACGGTTGCCCTGTTGCACCATATCCTCGAACACGTTGGCCGCGATAGCCAGATGGCCGGAAACATCGGGCGTGGGGTGCTCGACATTGACCCGCCGCTCGACGGGGGCGTGGTCGTGCTGGAGCTGTCCTCCTACCAGACCGATCTGGCCCGCGCCCTGACACCGGATGTCGCGGTCTTCACCAATCTGACGCCGGATCATCTGGACCGCCATGCGGGTATGGGCGGGTATTTCGCCGCCAAGCGCAGACTGTTTGCCGAAGGCGGGCCGGACCGGGCGATCATCGGCGTCGATGAGGACGAAGGCCTGTTTCTGGCCGGACAGCTGAGCGAGGGGCCGTCGGACGATCGGGTGATCCGGATTTCCTCCGGTCAGAAGCTCAGCGGTGATGCGGGCTGGACCGTATTTGCACGCAAGGGGTTCCTGTCGGAATACCGCAAGGGCCGCCAGGCCGGCTCCATCGATCTGCGCGAGATCCCCGGCCTGCCCGGCGCGCATAATCACCAGAACGCCTGCGCGGCCTATGCCTCGGCCCGCACGCTGGGGCTCGCACCGCGGGTGATCGAAGCGGCAATGAAAACCTATCCCGGCCTGCCGCATCGCAGCCAGCGCGTCGCCGAGGCGGCGGGCGTGGCCTATGTCAACGACAGCAAGGCGACCAATGTCGACAGCGCGGCCAAGGCGTTGAGCGCCTTCCGCAAAATCCGCTGGATCTGTGGCGGGCTGGAAAAAGAGGGCGGGCTGGAGGCGCTCCGGGGCGCCACGGGCGAGGTGATCCGCGCATATGTCATCGGGCGCGAGGCGGCGCAATTTGCCATGCAACTGGATGTGGAGGCCGAGGTCTGCACCACGATGGAGCAGGCAGTGGCGCGGGCAATGGAGGACGCGGGCGCGGGCGAAACAGTATTGCTGGCTCCGGCGGCGGCCAGTTTTGATCAATACGACAGTTTCGAGGCGCGCGGCGACGATTTCATTGCCCAGGTGCGGCGCCGACTGCCGCAATAGGGCGGGCGCCGTGGCGCGGGGTCCCCGGCGCATAACGGACTACTGATGATCCGTGGGGGCGACTGCGCGCCGGGTTGCCCCAGATCTCAGTTCCAAGTCTCAGTCGCGAATTTCAGCCCCGAATTTCAGATCTCAGGTATCAGCCCAAAGTCTCAGCCCCAGGACTCAGCCCCGGATCGCGCTGCCTGCAGCATGGGCCGAGGCCCAGGCCCATTGGAAATTATACCCGCCCAGCCAGCCTGTGACGTCGACGGCCTCGCCGATGGCATAGAGGCCGGGCACCGATTTCGCCGCCATGGATCGCGAGGACAGCGCATCGGTGTCGATGCCGCCCAGGGTGACCTCGGCGGTGCGATAGCCCTCGGTGCCGGTGGGCCTGAGCTGCCAGTCGTGCAGGCGATTGCAGAGCTGCTGCAAGGCGGCGTCGGATTGGTCGGCAAGCCGCCCCCGCAGCGACCATTCGCCCGCCAATGCGTCGACCAGCCGCGCGGGCAGGTGACGCGCCAGCTCCGTGGTCAGATCCTTGCGGCCGCTGTCCTGCCGCTGCGCGCGCAGGGCGGTGAACAGATCGACATCGGGCAGCAGATGAACGCTGATGTCCTCGCCGTCGCGCCAGTAGCTCGACAGCTGCAGAACCGCCGGGCCGGAGAGGCCGCGATGGGTGAACAGCAGCGCTTCGTCAAAACCGGCGCGGGAATTCGAGAGCCGGGCAGGCACCGCAAGCCCGGCCAGCGGTTTGAAGCGGTCGCCGGTGAAGGTGAACGGCACCAGTCCGGGCCGGGTTTCGGTGACAGGCAGATCGAACTGCCGCGCCAGATCATAGGCAAGGCCGGTGGCGCCCATCTTGGGGATCGATTTGCCGCCCGTCGCAAGGACCAGATTGCGGGCGGTGACAGTGACCGGCTTGCCCTCGCGCTCCAGCCGGACCACGAAGCCCTCCGGGGTGCGGGTGACGCCGGACAGGGAGGACTGCAGCCAAAGATCAGCGCCCGCCGCGCGCAATTCACTCACCAGCATCGCCACGATCTGCTTGGCCGAGCCATCGCAAAACAGCTGACCGAGGGTTTTTTCGTGCCAGTCGATACCGTGCCGGTCCACCAGCGAGATGAAGTCCCATTGGCTGTAGCGCGCCAGCGCCGACTTGCAGAAATGGGGGTTTGCGGAAATGTAGTTGTCGGCGGTCGCATGGAGGTTGGTAAAGTTGCAGCGGCCGCCCCCGGAGATCCGGATCTTTTCTCCGGGCGTCCGGGCGTGATCAATCACCAGGCAGTCGCCCCCTGCATGGGCCGCGCACATCATGCCAGCCGCGCCAGCGCCGAGAATCAAGGTTCGTATCTGCATGGGCTGCATCGAACACGAAAGCCTGCAGCGTGCAACCCGTGCGCAACCCGTGCGTGCCCCTGCGTGCCCGTGCGGGTGAGGGGAGCGCGCAACTGCGCGAAACGCGGCGCTCTGCCCCCGTGATAGGGATTTTACGCGCACCACGGCAGGAAGAGGCTGGCCTGTGCCGTCCAACCGGGTTAGGGTTTGAGTAATAAATCCCGAAAACGGGGTATACTCGAGGCAAAATTGGCACAACCCAAGGCAGTAAAACCATGACTGAGATGGTCTATGGCGCGCTTCCCGCGCAAGAAGGGGAGCCGATCCTCCCGAAATGGTGGCGGACGCTCGACAAGTGGACGATGACCTTTGTCATCACCCTTTTCGTGGTGGGGTTGCTTTTGGGGCTCGCGGCCTCTGTGCCGCTTGCGGCGCGCAACGGGTTTGACAATTTTCACTACGTTCAGCGGCAGGCGGTGTTTGGCTCGGCGGCCATGGTGGCCATGGTTCTGACCTCGATGATGTCGCCGACGCTGGTCCGTCGGCTGGCCGTGGTCGGCTTTGCCTGTGCCTTTGTGGCGCTGGCGCTGTTGCCGATCTTTGGCACTGATTTCGGCAAGGGGGCGGTGCGCTGGTACAGTCTCGGGTTCGCCTCCATGCAGCCATCGGAGTTCCTGAAGCCCGGGTTCATCGTGCTGGCGGCCTGGATGATCGCCGCCAGCCAGCAGATCTATGGCCCGCCGGGAACATTGCTGTCCTTCGGCCTGTGCATGTCGGTCGTCATGCTGCTGGTGATGCAGCCCGATTTCGGCCAGGCCTGTCTGATCCTGTTCGGCTGGGGGGTGATGTATTTCGTGGCCGGCGCGCCGATGCTGTTGCTGGTGGCGATGGCGGGGGTGGTGATCTTTGGCGGCACCATTGCCTATTCCAGTTCCGAACATTTCGCGCGCCGGATTGACGGCTTCCTGAACCCAGATCTCGATCCGACCACGCAGCTCGGCTATGCCACCAACGCCATTCGCGAAGGCGGATTGCTCGGTGTTGGGGTGGGCGAGGGGCAGGTCAAATGGTCGCTGCCCGATGCGCATACGGATTTCATCATCGCGGTTGCCGCCGAGGAATACGGGCTGGTGCTCGTCTCCATCATCATCCTGCTCTACGCCATGATCGTGGTCCGGTCGCTGTTCCGCCTGATGCGGGAGCGCGATACTTTCATTCGGCTCGCGGGCGCCGGGCTGGCCTGTACCTTTGGCGTTCAGGCGATGATCAACATGGGGGTTGCGGTGCGGCTGTTGCCCGCCAAAGGCATGACTTTGCCGTTCGTCAGCTACGGCGGATCCTCTCTGATTGCAGGCGGCATCGCGATGGGTATGTTGTTGGCGTTCACCCGGTCACGGCCCCAGGGCGAAATCGCGGATGCGCTGCGGGGGCGCGGGCGCGGCTGAGCGGGTGATCCCGACACCGGCATAACGACAAGAAGCGCGAAGGCAGGCACGATATGACACAGAAACTGCTCCTGATGGCAGCGGGCGGCACCGGAGGGCATATGTTCCCGGCGCAGGCGCTGGCGGAGGCGATGTTGCGTCGGGGGTGGCGGGTGAAACTGTCCACCGATGCGCGCGGCGCACGCTACACCGGCGGCTTTCCCCATACGACAGAGATCACGCAGGTCTCCTCCGGCACCTTCGCACGCGGCGGCCTTGTTGCCAAAGCGCTGGTGGCGCCGAAGATCGCGGGCGGTGTCGCTGCGATGGCGCTGGCCCTGCGGCGCGACCGCCCCGATGTCGTCATCGGCTTTGGCGGCTACCCGTCGATCCCGGCCCTGGGGGCGGCGACGCTCTTGCGGCTGCCGCGCATGATCCACGAACAAAACGGCGTGCTGGGCCGGGTGAACCAGCTCTTTGCCGGGCGGGTCCACCATGTGGCCTGCGGTGTCTGGCCGACCGACCTGCCGGAGGGCGCCAATGGCATCCATGTCGGCAATCCGGTGCGCGGCGCCGTGCTTGACCGCGCCGCCGCCGCCTATATTCCGCCGGGCGATTACCCGATGTCGGTGCTTGTGATGGGCGGCAGCCAGGGCGCGCGGATCCTGTCCGACGTCGTGCCCGGAGCGATTGCCGCCTTGCCGGAAGAGATCCGGCGCCACCTGCGGGTGTCGCATCAGGCCCGTGACGAGGACGGCGCGCGGGTCTCGGCCTTCTATGCGGACCACGGCATCGACGCCGATGTGCAGCCCTTTTTCGATGATGTGCCCGCGCGGATGAGCGAGGCCCAATTGGTGATCTCCCGCGCGGGGGCGTCGTCAATCGCGGATATCTCGGTCATTGGCCGCCCGTCGATCCTGATCCCGCTGGCCACGGCCACGGGCGACCACCAGACGGCGAATGCGCGCGGGCTGGTCGATGCCGGCGCGGCGGTCCTGATCCCCGAAAGCGCCCTTGACACCGCGTCGCTGGCAGAGCAAATCGCCTCGGTCCTGAGCCAGCCGCAGGGGGCCACACAGATGGCGCATGCGGCGCTTGACGCCGGGATTCCCAATGCCACGGACCGACTCGTGGCGCTTGTCGAACATCTGGCAGAGGAAGACACCGAATGACCCCAGCCACCAAATTGCCCGGCGATGTCGGCCCGATCCATTTTGTCGGGATCGGCGGCATTGGCATGTCCGGAATTGCCGAAGTTCTGTTGAACCTCGGCTATGTGGTGCAGGGATCGGATCTGAAGTCCTCCAAGATCACCCAGCGACTGGAGAGCCTCGGGGCGAGTGTTTTTGTCGGCCAGCGCGCCGAAAACCTGACCGAGGCCGAGGTGGTGGTGATCTCTTCGGCGATCAAACCCGGCAATGCGGAACTGGACGAGGCCCGCCTGCGGGGTCTGCCGGTGGTGCGCCGGGCCGAGATGCTGGCGGAACTGATGCGGCTCAAGTCCAATATCGCCATCGCAGGCACCCACGGCAAGACCACCACCACCACCATGATGGCAGAGCTGATGGTCGCGGGTGGGTTCGACCCGACAGTGGTCAACGGCGGCATCATCCACGCCTATGGATCGAACGCGCGCATGGGGCAGGGCGAATGGATGGTGGTGGAGGCCGACGAGAGCGACGGCACCTTCAACCGCCTGCCCGCCACCATCGCCGTCGTCACCAATATCGACCCGGAACATATGGAGCATTGGGGCGATTTCGACCGGCTCCGCGACGGGTTCTACGACTTTGTATCGAACATCCCGTTCTATGGGCTTGCGATCTGCTGTACCGATCATGCCGAGGTGCAGGCTCTGGTGGGGCGGATCTCTGACCGGCGGGTGGTGACCTACGGCTTCAACGCGCAGGCCGATGTGCGCGCGACCAATCTGACCTACAAGGCGGGTATCGCCCATTTCGACATCCACCTGCAGGCCGAAGAGCAGGTGATCGAGGGATGCAGCCTGCCGATGCCGGGGGATCACAACGTCTCCAATGCGCTGTCGGCGGTGGCGGCGGCGCGCCATCTCGGCATGAAAGCGGATGAGATCCGAACCGCGCTGGCGGCCTTTGGCGGCGTCAACCGGCGCTTCACCAAGGTGGGCGAGGTCGATGGGGTCACCATCATCGACGATTATGGCCATCATCCGGTTGAAATCGCCGCCGTGCTGAAGGCGGCGCGACAGGCCACCGAAGGGCGCGTGATTGCGGTCCATCAGCCGCATCGCTATTCGCGGCTGTCCAATCTGTTCGAGGATTTCTGCGCCTGTTTCAACGAGGCCGATGTGGTCGCCATCTCCGAGGTGTTTGCCGCCGGCGAAGAGCCCATCGCGGGCGCCGGGCGCGACGATCTGGTCGCGGGTCTGATCCGCCACGGTCATCGCCACGCGCGCGCAATCCTCAATGAGGACGACCTGGAGCGGCTGGTGCGTGAACAGGCCCGCCCCGGAGATATGGTGGTCTGCCTGGGGGCGGGTACGATTTCAACCTGGGCCAATGGCCTGCCTGACAGGCTGAACGGATGAGCGCGCGCGCAGGCGGCCCATCGGTTTTCGCGGGGAGGGCCGGCTGATGGTCGTGTCCCTGGTCCTTGCCGCGACTTGGGTGTTCTGCGCGAGCGCGGTTGCTGTTCTCCCCCTGCGGGCACAGCGGCTTCCGGGGGGCGTGCTGGTGCTGGCGGCGCCGGTTCTGATCTGGCTCCTGTTCCGGGATTTCGGCAGTGTCGCGGCAGGCTTCGGACTGTTTGCGCTTTTGTCGATGTTTCGCAGGCCGGTCCTCCACGCGGTGTCCCGCCTCTGGTCCCGGTCCGCCACCGAGGAGCCGCAGCCATGACTCCGTCGCTCATCCTGGCCTGTCTCTGGGTGGTGGTGGCCAATGTTCTGGCCATGATTCCCAGCCGCGACAATCACTGGACCCGGGCCTATGCGCTGATCGGCATCGGCATTCCGCTCCTTGGTTTTGTCACCTATCAGAATGGGCCATGGTGGGGGCTGGCGCTTCTGGTGGCGGGAATGTCGATCCTGCGCTGGCCGCTCATTCATCTTCTGCGCTGGCTGCGGGGCATGGGCAGCGGCAGCTGACACCGGGTCCGGTCGGCCTGTATGTGTCGACTATATGTGCCGACTATATGCGGGGGGCTGGCCAGCGGGGCGCGTCTTTCGCCCCCCTCCGCCCTCCCTGCCGCCCTCCCGCCGCTTCCCCCTTTTCTCTCCGGGCCGGTTCCAGTACACCCATCGCGCAACTCTGACGGGACACGCCTCCATGACCGACCTTCCTGCCGTGCGCGGGCGTCTGACGCCGAACCGCCCTCTGTCCGATTTCACCTGGCTGCGTGTGGGCGGCCCTGCGGACCATCTGTTTCAGCCCGCCGACCTGAGCGACCTGCAGGCGTTCCTGCGGGATCTGCCGCCCGAGGTTGCGGTGTTTCCGATGGGGGTCGGGTCCAACCTGATCGTGCGGGACGGGGGGCTGCGCGCGGTTGTGATCCGCTTGGGGCGCGGGTTCAACGAGATCGCCATCGACGGCGACAGGGTCATTGCCGGCGCGGCCGCACTTGATGCCCATGTGGCCAAACGCGCGGCCGAGGCGGGGGTGGATCTGACATTCCTGCGCACGATCCCCGGCAGTATCGGCGGTGCGGTGCGGATGAACGCGGGCTGCTATGGCGCCTATGTGGCGGACCATTTCGTTTCGGCTCAGGTGGTGCTCCGGGACGGCACCCTGACGACGCTGACGGCGGATGACCTGCAATTCCAATACCGGCAGAGCCAATTGCCGGAGGGCGCGGTGCTGGTCTCGGCGACCTTTCAGGCCCCGACGGCCGATCCGCAGGCCCTGTTGGAGCGCATGGAGGCGCAGCTCAGGAAGCGGGACGACAGCCAGCCCACCAAAGAGCGCTCGGCAGGGTCGACCTTTCGAAATCCCTCGGGGTTTTCCTCCACCGGCCGCGCGGATGACGTGATGGATCTGAAGGCCTGGAAAGTGATCGATGAGGCGGGGCTGCGCGGGGCGCGGCTTGGCGGCGCCCAGATGAGCGAGAAACATTCCAATTTCATGATCAACGCCGGTGGCGCAACCGCCGCAGACCTTGAGACCTTGGGCGAAAATGTGCGAAAAAAGGTTTACGCGGACTCTGGCATTTGGCTAGAATGGGAAATCATGCGCGTCGGTGATCCGGAAGCATCGTGACCCTGAAAAAGCCGCTAAATACAATAAACTAGCCGTTTTGAGGGTGTTTCGTGAATTCCGTGTTGCAGATGTGTCCGGCGTGGCCGCGCGGTGCTGCGGTTACTTTGGTTAATGAAACCGTAAGGTTTTAGTCACTATCTGGGCGCAAATGCGCAGGATGCAGATGAGGCTGCGCCGAAGCGGGGTGCAGATCTGATCGGTCGCATTGGTGCGGATGACAGGCGAAGTACAGGCGAAGTGAGGGCCGGACAACGGCTCCGCGACATATAAAGGGCGCAAGCGCCCGCCAATAAGAGGGCGTGAACGCCCGGATATGATTGAGGCAGTGATCGTGGGTGGAGCGAGTAGAACACTCCCGAAGGTTGCGATGTTGATGGGCGGCCCCTCTGCTGAACGCGAGGTGTCGCTGTCCACGGGGCGCGAATGCGCCGTCGCACTGAGGGGCGAAGGCTACGAGGTGGTCGAGGTCGATGCAGGCCCGGATCTCGTGGCGCAGTTGCAGAAGATAGAACCGGATGTGGTCTTCAATGCCCTGCACGGGCGCTGGGGCGAAGATGGCTGTGTGCAGGGGATCCTCGAATGGCTGCGCCTGCCCTACACGCATTCGGGGGTGCTGGCCTCGGCGCTTGCGATGGACAAGGAACGCTCAAAGGCGGCCTATCGCGCCGCCGGCCTGCCGGTCGTCGACAGCGTGATCGCCGACAAGGCCGAGGTGATGGCGCGCCATGTGATCGCGCCGCCCTATGTGGTGAAGCCCAACAACGAGGGCTCCAGCGTCGGGATCTATATCGTCCATGAGGCCGCCAACAGCCCGCCGCAACTCTCGGATGAGATGCCCGCCCATGTGATGGTCGAGGCCTATGCGCCGGGGCGGGAAATGACCGTCACCGTCATGGGCGACCGCGCCCTCTGCGTGACCGATATCCTCACCGACGGATGGTACGACTACGAAGCCAAATATGCCCAGGGCGGCTCGCGCCATGTGCTCCCGGCGGACATCCCGGCGGAGATCACCGCCCTCTGTCTGGACTATGCCACCAGAGCGCATGCTGTGCTGGGCTGCCGAGGCGTGTCCCGGACCGATTTCCGCTGGGATGAGACCCGCGGCGCGGCGGGGCTGGTCCTCTTGGAGACCAACACGCAGCCGGGCATGACGCCAACCTCGCTCACCCCGGAGCAGGCGGACTATTGCGGCATGACCTTCGGCCGGTTCTGCGCCTGGTTGGTGGAGGACGCCTCATGCGAGCGCTGACCTCCCGTCTGGGGGCCGGGCGGGCCGAGACCAGGACCGCGATCAGGGCCGACCCGGCGCCATCGCGGCTGACCTACCGTATCCAGCGCTGGATGCTGACACCGGGGATTCGCACCGGCCTGCGGTTCGGTCTGCCGGTCTGTGCCATGCTCGCGGCCGCTGGCGGCTATCTGGCCAGCGAGACGCGGCGGGATCATCTGGTGGGTCTCTACAGCGAAGCCCGCGCCGCATTCGAGACGCGGCCGGAGTTCATGGTCAACGTGATGGCCATCGACGGCGCCGGCACCAGTGTTGCGGCCGATATCCGCGAGGTGACCTCGCTCGACCTGCCGCTCAGTTCTTTTGATCTCGACCTTGCCGCCATTCGCGACCGGATTGTGGATCTCGACCCGGTGAAGACGGCCACCGTCCGGATCCGGCCTGGCGGGATCTTGCAGGTGGATGTGGTGGAGCGTGAACCGGCCATCGTCTGGCGCAGCCGAGACGGGCTGGCGCTGCTGGACGAGACGGGGGCCTTTGTCGCCGAGCTGGGGCAGCGCAGTCTGCACCCGGATCTGCCCCTGATCGCAGGGCGCGGGGCAGAACGGCGCGCAGCCGAGGCGCTGCGTCTTTTTGCAACGGCGCGTCCACTCGGGGCACGGCTGCGCGGTCTCATTCGCATCGGTGAGCGGCGGTGGGATGTGGTGCTGGACCGCGGCCAGCGCATCCAGCTGCCGGTCGACCACCCCGTGGCGGCGCTGGAGCGGGTGATCGCCGTCAGCGAGGTCAAGGACCTGCTGGAGCGCGATGTGGCCGTTGTCGACCTGAGGTTGTCCAGCCGCCTGACCGTACGCATGAATGCCCCCGCCGTCGAAGACTGGTGGCGGATCCGCCAATTGAACGAGAGCGCCTATTGATATGACGGACCTGTATCAATCCCAACGAGCGATGCGCCAGATGCGCCGCCTTGCCATGCAACGGGGCGTGGTGGCCATTCTGGACATCGGCAGCTCCAAGATCTCCTGCCTGGTGCTGCGCTTTGACGGCAGTGGGCGCCTGAGCGAGGACAACTCCATCGGCTCCCTGGCGGGGCAGTCCGGGTTTCGGGTGATCGGCGCCGCGACAACCCGTTCGCGCGGGGTGCAGTTCGGCGAGATTTCCGCCATGCAGGAAACCGAACGCGCCATCAGGACCGCCGTGCAGGCCGCACAAAAGATGGCAGAGGTCCGCGTGGACCACGTGATCGCCTGTTTCGCCGGGGCGATGCCGCGATCCTACGGGCTGGATTCGACGGTCGAGCTGGAAGGGCAGGAGGTCACCGAGAATGAAATCGCCCGGGTTCTTGCCTCCTGCGAGGTGCCGGAATACGGCGCAGGGCGCGAGGTGCTGCATGCGCAACCGGTGAATTTCGCCCTCGACAACCGCTCTGGCCTTGAGGACCCGCGCGGTCAGATGGGGCAGGCGCTGTCGGTCGACATGCATATGCTGACCATTGACGCCACTGCGATCCAGAATCTGGTGCGCTGTATCCAGCGCTGCGACCTGGAGCTCGCAGGCATTGCATCCTCGGCCTATGTGTCCGGGATTTCGGCGCTGGTCGAGGACGAGCAGGAACTCGGCGCGGCCTGTATCGACATGGGCGGCGGCACCACCTCGGTGTCGATCTTCATGAAGAAACACATGATCTATGCCGATGCCGTCCGCATGGGCGGCGATCACATCACCAGTGACATTTCGATGGGGCTGGGGGTGCCGACGGCGACGGCGGAACGGATCAAGACGATGTCCGGCGGGGTCCATGCGACCGGCGCCGATGACCGCGACATGATCGACATCGGCGGCGAGACCGGCGATTGGGAGCGGGACCGCCGCACCGTCAGCCGGGCGGAGCTGATCGGCATCATGCGCCCCCGGGTGGAGGAGATCCTGGAGGAGGTGCGCGTCCGTCTCGACGCCGCCGGCTTCGACCATCTGCCGAGCCAGCAAATCGTGCTGACCGGCGGCTCCAGCCAGATCCTCGGGCTTGACGGTCTGGCGAGCCGCATCCTCGGCCAGCAGGTGCGGCTGGGACGGCCGATGCGGGTGCATGGCCTGCCGCAGGCGGTGACCGGGCCGGGCTTTGCCTCTGCCGTGGGCTTGTGTCTTTTTGCCGCCCATCCCCAGGATGAGTGGTGGGATTTCGAGGCGCCGGTGGACCGGATGTCGGGCGGCTCCATGCGTCGGGTGGTGCGCTGGTTCAAGGACAACTGGTAACCACAGGCCCGATCCGTCGTATCCGGCGCGACAGATCGGCAGGGTTTTGCCGATCCCGCCGCGGTCGCCGCGATCGCCCGCAGGTTGTCCACAGTTTTTCCACAGGCTGGCCATATTGCCCGTGACAGCGGCTTTGGGCTGCGCTAAAATCGTCGGCAATAGGCTGAAATCAGCAATGTGCGAGGCCGAGCAGCGGTTCGCCAACACAAAAGACCGAAATCCGGCATGCTTGCACTCGCGGGCGTGGCCAAGGTTCATTTGTGTGTGTGCCCCCTGCTGCCCGCTACATTTCGCCAAAATGGCGATATCCGGCATAAATTCCCAGTCGATTGGCCCATATTTTGTGGGTCCGGGCGATTTTGGGGATGACGCCTCTGGCCGGTCGCGATAGGATTGAGGCAGAATATTGACAACTGACGCCCTTGCGGGAGGGCTAAAACACAGGCGGAAAGAGCATGACCCTGAACCTTTCGATGCCCGGACAGGATGAACTGAGGCCAAAGATCACAGTGTTTGGTGTTGGTGGTGCTGGCGGCAATGCTGTCAACAACATGATCGCCAAGGAACTGGAAGGCGTCGACTTCGTCGTGGCCAACACCGACGCGCAGGCGTTGCAGCAAAACGCGGCAAAGAACCGCGTCCAGCTGGGGGTGAAAGTCACCGAAGGTCTGGGGGCCGGGGCACGTCCCTCCGTGGGCTCCGCCGCGGCTGAAGAAAGCATCGAGCAGATCGTCGACCATCTGGCCGGCGCGCATATGTGCTTTATCACCGCAGGTATGGGCGGGGGCACCGGCACCGGTGCGGCGCCGATCATTGCGCAGGCGGCGCGCGAACTTGGCGTGCTGACCGTCGGCGTGGTGACCAAACCGTTCCAGTTCGAGGGCGGCAAGCGGATGCGCCAGGCCGAAGAAGGTGTCGAGAGCCTTCAGAAGGTCGTGGACACGCTGATCATCATTCCGAACCAGAACCTGTTCCGTCTGGCGAATGAGAAAACCACCTTTACCGAAGCCTTCTCCATGGCCGATGACGTCCTTTACCAGGGGGTAAAGGGTGTGACCGACCTGATGGTAAGGCCCGGGCTGATCAACCTCGACTTTGCCGATGTCCGCGCCGTGATGGACGAGATGGGCAAGGCGATGATGGGCACCGGCGAGGCCGAGGGCGAAGATCGCGCCATTCAGGCCGCCGAGAAGGCGATTGCCAACCCGCTGCTGGACGAAATCAGCCTGCGCGGTGCCAAGGGTGTGTTGATCAACATCACCGGCGCCCATGACCTGACGCTGTTTGAACTGGACGAGGCGGCCAACCGGATCCGCGAAGAAGTCGATCCGGATGCAAACATCATCGTGGGCTCGACGCTCGACACCGCGATGGAAGGCAAGATCCGCGTGTCTGTGGTTGCCACCGGCATCGATGCCTCCGAGATGGTACACGACGTGCCGGTTCCGCGCCGCCCGATGTCGGCGCCGTTGAAAAAGACCGTCAGCGTCGAGGAAAATCGCGCCGCCCCGCTGGAATTGACAGAGCCGGTCGAAGCGCCTGTTCTTGCGGCGGAGGCAGCTGAGGCCGCACAAGCGCCGACCGGGCAGGAGCCGTCGTTGTTCTCCGAATTCAACGCAGAGCAATCGGCCGATCCAAACCAGCACGATGACGGCTTTGAAGAGGTGGTCGAAAGCAACAGCGACGATGGCTTGCCACGGCCCGCCTACCAGCCGCAGCAAGAGCCGATGGCAGCTCAGGCCGAGAGCTTTGTCGCGCCGCGCGCTCCGGCTCCGGGCACCCCGTCTCAGGATGCGATCGTGCGTCTGCGTGAAGCGGCGCAGCGGCATCAATCTGCCCCGCAACCGGCCGCCTCGCAGCAGCCAGCCGCCGCCCAGCAGGCTCCGCAGCAACGGCGCCCGGCCGACGCTCAGGAGCAGCGCCGGTTCGGTCTGAATTCGCTGATCAACCGGATGACAAGCCAGCCTCAGGAAACATCGCAAAACCGGCCCCAGGCCGCCCAGCGGGTGCAGCCGAGCGTCCAGACGGCCCAGCCGCAACCGGCCGAACAGCCCTATGATGAGGAACAGGAACGCATCGAAATTCCGGCTTTCCTGCGTCGTCAAGCGAACTGATTACTCACGAATTGGTAGAAAAAGGCCGCCGCAGGGTGGCCTTTTTTCGTTTTATATCAGTGCTTTATCCCCGTCTGAGCGAGGCTCTGCCGAGGTGTTTCACGGATGTTTCATTCGGTTACAAAGATTGAATTGTGGCTCGGCGGCGGACTCCTTAGGTGTACCGCCGAGACGGATTTTTATCCGGAAGCAACGCAAGAGGCACTACGTGCAGAATACGCTCAAAGCAGCCGTCACCTTTGAAGGCATTGGCCTGCACTCCGGCACATCGGCCAAAATGGTCGTGCTGCCTGCCGAAGCGCAACATGGCATTTCCTTCAAGCGGACGGATATTGCGCTGGGTGATACGGTCATTCCCGCCCGCTGGGACATGGTGGAGCGGACCGCCCTGTGCACCCGTCTGGTCAATGCCGCGGGCGTTTCCGTGTCGACGGTGGAGCATATCATGGCGGCGCTGGCGGGCTGTGGCGTTCACAATGCCCGGGTCGAGATTGACGGTCCCGAAGTGCCGATCATGGACGGCTCTTCGGCGCAGTTTGTGCGGGGCATCATGGCGACCGGCATTCAGCGCCTCGGCGTGCCCGTCCGCGCCTGGGAAGTGCTGAAGCCCGTTCTTGTCGAAACCCGCGACGCCCGCGCCATGCTGCTGCCCTGTGACCGTCTGAAGATGACCTTCAACATCGATTTCGCCGAGCAGGGCATCGGCAACCAGAGCCGGGAGTTGGATCTGCGCAATGGCGCCTTTGCGCGCGAACTCTGTGACAGCCGGACGTTCTGCCGCCGGGTCGATGTCGAAGCGATGCAATCCAACGGCCTGGCCCTTGGAGGCGTGCCGGGCGAAAACGCCGTGGTCTTTGATGGTCCCGTCGTGCACGCAGGCTCCGGTCTGCGCCATTCGGACGAGCCTGTACGCCACAAGATGCTCGATGCGCTTGGCGATCTCGCGCTCGCCGGCTTGCCCTTGTTCGGGCACTATATCGGCGACAAGGCGGGGCACTCGCTGACCAATACGCTGCTGCGTGCGCTCTTTGCAGAGCCCGGCGCCGTGCGCGAGGTGACCTGTGATCCGATCCGCACCGCCCGCTTGCCGGGGCAGGGGCTGGTCTGGTCTGAAATCCCCGAGCAGGTGCGCAAGGTCGCCTGATTTTCCACAGCCTCGCTCCGCGCGCGGCCTCCTGTTGCAAACGGCCGGTCTCCACGCTGGCCGTTTTTTCATGTGTCCGGGACGATCTGCCGACAGGCGCGCGTTTTCCCCGCGTGGGCGGCGGATGGAAACCGGATGCAGACTTGACCCTTCGGGGCTTTCTCTGCCAATTGAGCAGCAGCGGTATGAAAGGCGTTTTGCACATCATATGAATGTGCTAGACCGTGGCGACGCCGGGTGTCATGCGACCCATGAACCACCCGGGCTGCGCCACAGCGCAGACGAATGAGACGGTTGAAGTGAGGCAGGAATGATCGGCATCAGGGCAGCAGCCAAAGGGATCGGAGCGGTCGTTCTGATGGCAACCCTCGCCGCATGTGGCGGCGCGGATGGTGATGCGCGTCGGGCGGAACAGGACCTCGAGGTGTTTTCCCCGGCCCAGATCTATGAACGTGGCGAATATGAACTGGCGCGCAACCGCGCCGGGGATGCGGCGTTCTTCTTCTCCGAGGTGGAGCGGCTCTATCCCTATTCGGACTGGGCCAAGCAGGCGCTGATCATGCAGGCCTTCACCTTTCACCAGAGCAAAGACTATGAAAACAGCCGCTCATCGGCACAGCGCTATATCGATTTCTACCCGACGGATGAGGACGCGGCCTATGCGCAATATCTTCTGGCGCTCAGCTACTATGATCAGATCGACGAAGTCGGACGCGACCAAGGGCTGACCTTTCAGGCCCTGCAGGCGCTGCGGACGGTGATCGAAGTCTATCCCGACAGCGAATATGCCTCTTCCGCGATCCTGAAATTCGACCTCGCCTTCAATCACCTGGCGGGCAAGGAAATGGAAATCGGTCGCTACTACCTGAAAAAACAGCACTACACGGCGGCGATCAACCGGTTCCGCGTGGTGGTGGAGGATTTCCAGACCACATCTCACACCGCCGAAGCCCTGCATCGTCTGGTCGAGGCCTATCTGTCGCTTGGTCTCACCGACGAAGCGCAATCCGCCGGTGCCATCCTGGGTCACAACTTCCAGTCTACCGATTGGTATGAGGACAGCTACAGGCTTCTGACCTCGCAGGGGCTGAAGCTGAAAGACCGGGGCAACAACTGGCTGGCCCAGATTTATCGTCAGTCGATCAAGGGCGCATGGCTCTGACCGCAACAACAGGGCATCTCGATGCTGCGCGCTCTTGATATTCGTGACCTTCTGATCATCGACCATCTGGAATTGACGTTCCAGCCGGGTCTGAACGTGCTGACCGGCGAGACCGGGGCCGGGAAATCCATTCTTCTGGATTCGTTGGGGTTTGTGCTCGGCTGGCGCGGACGTGCGGCGCTGGTGCGTCAGGGCGCCGCCCAGGGCGAGGTCATGGCGGAGTTCGAACTCGCCGAGGGTCACGCCGCCCGCGCGGTGCTGGAAGAAGCAGGCCTGCCCGTGAGCGACACGCTCATTCTCAGACGCGTCAACACCGCCGATGGCCGCAAAACCGCATGGGTGAACGATCGCCGTTGCTCGGGCGAGGTGCTGCGGGCGCTGTCGGAAACGCTGCTGGAGTTGCACGGTCAGCACGACGATCGCGGATTGCTCAACCCCCGGGGCCACCGGGCGATGCTGGATGAATTTGCCGGTTCAGGCGAGATGCTGGCGGCGGTGCGCACCGCATGGTCGGCCAGCGCCAGGGCGCGCAAACAGGTGGAGACCACCCGCAGCGCACTCGAGGCCGTACGCGCCGAAGAGGAATTCCTGCGCCATTCCGTTGGCGAACTGGACCAGCTCGACCCGCAACCCGGCGAAGATGAAACGCTCGATGCGCGCCGTCGCCAGATGCAGGCGGCGGAACGGATTCGCGGCGATATTGCCCGCGCCTACAGTCTGTTGTCCGAAGGGGCGGAGGGCGCCATGGGAGAGGCGCAGCGCTGGCTCGAGGCGGTTGCCGGGGATGCGGGGGACGGGCTGGATGCGCCGCTGGCCGCCCTTGGCCGGTCGATGATCGAACTGGGCGAGGCGCAGGATGGGGTCGAGCGGTTTCTCGAGGGGCTGGAGTTCAACACCGGCGAGCTGGAGGATTGCGAAGAACGTCTGTTTGCCATCCGCGCCCTCGCTCGCAAGCACAATGTGCAACCCGATGATCTGGCGCTCCATGCGGAGGCGCTGCGCGAGAAACTGCAGGCCCTGGACGCGGGCGATCAGAACCTCGCCGATCAGGAAAAGGCGCTGAAGGCGGCAGAGGCGGCCTATGTTGCGGCCGCAGACCGGTTGTCAGCCCGGCGCCAAGAGCGCGGCGCCACGCTGGACGCCGCCGTCATGGCGGAACTGGCGCCGCTGAAAATGGAGCGTGCGGTTTTTGAAACCCGGGTCACCGCGGCAGAGGCCGGACCCGATGGCACCGATAGCGTCGCCTTCACCGTCGCCACCAATCCGGGCGCTCCGGCGGGGCCGTTGAACAAGATCGCGTCTGGCGGCGAGCTCAGCCGCTTCTTGCTGGCGCTCAAGGTCTGTCTGCGTGGCGAGGATGATGCCAAGACGCTGATCTTCGACGAAATCGACCGCGGGGTCGGTGGCGCGACCGCGGATGCCGTCGGTCGCCGCCTGAAGGCGCTGGCGGCGGGCAGCCAGGTCCTGGTGGTGACCCATTCGCCGCAGGTGGCCGCCCAGGGGGCCTATCACTGGCGTGTTCAGAAGACGGTACAGGAGGGCACGACCCTGTCCGAGGTGGTGCCGCTTGATCAGGACGAACGCATCGATGAAATCGCCCGAATGGTGTCGGGTGACCGGATTACGCCGGAAGCCCGCGCTGCTGCCCGTGCCCTGCTTTTGGACGAGTGACGGTTTACCGACCCGAAAGATCTCTTCGATATGCCTCTTGGTCACCGAGAGAAGCTGATTTATCAAAGGATTGATCGGAGACCAATGATGGCGCGTCTGAACCGTTCTGTGCTGGCTTCTTTGTTCGCCCGATTCTGGGCGACCGTCAAAAGCGCGCGTCAGGTCTTGCTCGATCGCGGTCCCAGCCAGTTTCAGTTCTGGCTGATTGCGATGGGGATCGGCATTCTGGCGGGCTTTGCCGCGCTGCTGTTTCGCAAGGGCATCACCGCCTTGCAAGGCGCGGTTTACCGCGCCGAGGATGTTGACTACCTTCATTCCTTTGCCGCGACCCTGCCGTGGTATGTTCTTCTGATCGTGCCGGTTCTGGGCGGGTTGATCGTTGGCGTGATCCTGAACCGGTTTACCCAGGACGCGCGGGTCAGATCCGTGGCCGATGTGATCGAAGGGGCCGCCCTGCGCGAGGGGCGGGTCGAAATTCGCGAGGGGCTGGCCTCGGCGGTTGCGTCCTTTCTGACCCTGTCGACCGGTGGCTCCTCCGGCCGCGAAGGTCCGGTGGTGCATCTGGCCGGCGTCATATCGAGTTGGGTCAGCGACCGCATACGGGCCGACGGGGTGACCGGGCGGGATCTTTTGGGCTGTGCGGTCGCGGCGGCGGTCTCGGCCAGCTTCAACGCGCCCATTGCAGGCGCCTTGTTCGCGATGGAGGTGGTTCTGCGCCATTTCTCCGTCAATGCCTTCGCCCCGATTGTCATCGCCGCCGTGGCGGGAACCGTCATCAATCGGCTGGAATACGGCGATGTCACCGAATTTGTGCTCAACACCCCCGGAGCGCTGCAGTTCTATGTCGAACTGCCGGCCTTTCTGTTGCTGGGCCTGATCTCTGGCGTGGTGGCCGTGCTGCTGATGCATTCGATCTTTCTGGCGGATAAATTCGGATCCTGGGCGCAGACCGCGCTGAAAATCCCCCGATGGCTGCGCCCGGCCGGCGCGGGGCTGCTGCTGGGGCTGATGGCCATCTGGTTCCCGCATATCATCGGGGTGGGCTATGAAACCACCGTGCTGGCGCTGTCCGGGCAGCTGTTGCTCAGCCAGGCGATCATCTTCGCCCTCGTCAAGGCGGCCGCGGTCTCTGTCACCATGGGGGGGCGGATGGGCGGAGGCGTCTTTTCCCCCTCGCTGATGGTCGGAGCGCTGACGGGGCTGGCCTTTGGCCTGATTGCCACGGCGGTGCTGCCGGATGTGTCGGGCACCCACACGCTCTATGCCTTTGCTGGCATGGGGGCGGTCGCGGCTGCGGTGCTCGGGGCACCGATTTCCACGACGCTGATCGTCTTTGAACTGACCGGCGACTGGCAGATCGGCCTCGCGGTGATGGTCTCCATCTCGATGTCGACGGCATTGGCGTCCCGTCTGGTGGATCGCTCGTTCTTTTTGACCCAGCTGGAAAAGCGAAACCTGCGCTGTGCGGCGGGTCCGCAATCCTATCTGCTCGGGACCCTGCTGGTCGACAAGGTGATGCGCCCCGCAGCCGACATCGATCCGGAACAGGCCAGCGCGCAGGTGGCGGGGGGCATTTCGGTGACCTCCGGGGTGACGCTTGAAGCGGCCTTGCCGATCTTTGACCGGGCAGAGGTGGATTGCATTCCAGTGGTCGCCTCTCCGGTGTCGGCGCCGGATGATGAACCGGCAGAGCCTGAGGTCGTGGGGATGCTGTTTCATCTCGATGCGCTCAAGGCGTATAATCAGGCCTTGGTCGCGGTTTCCGCAGAAGAACACCGCTAGTTGCATGAGACCTCCGGGCCGGGGTCATATCCCGGGCGCGCGCATCCGTCCCGACAGGCATCGCAGCCTCTGCCGCGGTGCCCACAGCGCATGAAAAACAAGCACCAATCCGCTTTTGGTATACGGCTCTTGCGGCGCGCGCGCCCCGGAACCCGAGGTGTTTTTCGCCCTGCCGTGCCCCGTACCTGCCCCGTACCTGTCCTGTGCTTGCCGGTCTGGCTGCTGCTCAATTGCGAGATATCGATTCTATATTTCGGCCCGCCCCCATTTTAGACTTGATAACAATGGTTAATCCGGGCACTTCTATAAAAAAAGGTTAACGATAGCAGGCACCGGGTGGACATCAATAATGCGTGCTTTAGCAGCTGGCCTCGCTGAGGTCTCGTCCCTGAGGGCGAATAAAGAGCAGGAAAACGAGCGAGCCGCACTGACGGCTCTTATCGACTACGTCGTTGAAACTACATGTAATTCCCAGAATGCTCTGGGGCGGGATGGGGCCGATAAGATCCGCCGCAGCCTGAGTGATGTGGTTTTGCCAAACTAGGATATGCCGCCGAAGGTGGCCCGTCCCTGCCGCGTCTGAAGCGGCTTGGGACCCGACATTCATGAATCCAATTTGCCTTTGGTTCGCGATCCCTATTCACAAAGTTGAAAATTGTGGGCGGGGCTTTGAAACTCCGGGGCCAACTGTTGCAAAAAAGCCGGGCACATGAGGCCCGGCTTTTTGCTGTCTCGCAGGTCGATGATCCGGGATCACAAACCGGTCGTTCAGACCTGTTCCACCTTGACGGAATCCTGCACTTTAAAGGCGAGGTGTCCCGCGATGTCCCTGGCATCTTCAAGCGGTGTCTCGTAGCTCCAGGCGGCATTTTCGGCCACCGAGGATTTGTTGACGATGGAGTAGTAGCTGGCCTCCCCTTTCAGGGGGCAATGGCTGGTCATTTCGGTCTTGTCGAGAAAGGCCATGGCGATGTCGGTGCGGGGGAAGTATATGACGGGCGCCAGATCCCCTTCGCAGAGCTCAAGCGCATTCGTGGTCTCGCCGAGAACCGCCCCCCCCGAGCGAACAACCCATGTGCCCTCGGCCTTGCGGATCGTGAATTTGGTCATCGGGTTCCCCCTCCTTTAAAAATCAGTAAGGCTTCTGCCCGGTTATTGTAACAGTCGAATATCAGAGCGGCGCACAGGCGGTTTCCAGCCATTTGGCCGCCGTCGCACTGACGCGGGAAGCGACGTTGCGAAATACGTCTGCATGATACGTGTTGAGCCATTCTCGCTCCCCCGCGGACAACAGTGCAGGTACCACAAGACGGCGATCAATGGGCGCGAAGGTCAGCGTGCGCCACGACAGCATCTTGCGGTCCGCGTCGCCGGAGTCAAGAGCTGTGGCGTCCTCAACCACCAGCAGGTTTTCGATACGGATGCCAAAAGCGCCTTCCCGGTAGTAGCCGGGCTCGTTTGACAGGATCATACCGGGCTCCAGCGGAACCGTGTTGAGGCGGGACAGGCCCTGCGGTCCTTCATGCACGCTGAGGTAGGCGCCGACACCGTGGCCGAGCCCATGGTCGAAATCCTGCCCGGCCTGCCACAAGGGCACGCGGCCGATCGCTTCGAGGTCGCGTCCGGCGCGGCCCGCAGGCCAGCGCAGGCGCGAGATGGCGATCATCCCCTGCAAGACCCGCGTAAAGGCCTCTGATTCCTCGCGCCCGACCGTGCCGATGGCAATGGTGCGGGTGATGTCGGTCGTCCCGTCGAGGTATTGACCGCCGCTGTCGAGGACCAGCAGGTGACCGTCCCGTAGCAGGCTGTTGGTGTCATGGGTCACCCGGTAGTGGATGATCGCGCCGTTCGCGCCCGTGCCTGCGATGGTGTCGAAACTGATATCGCGCAGGGCAGGGTCGGCGGCGCGGAACTGTTCCAGCCGGGTCACCACGTCGATTTCGGTGACGGTGTCCGGGGCTTGTGCGTCCAGCCACGCGAGGGTTTCCACCACCGCGGCCCCGTCCCGCAGATGGGCGGCGGCGCTTCCGGCGATCTCGGCTGCGGTTTTCCGGGCCTTTGGCAGGGCACAGGGGTCACCGGCCGCGACCATGCGGTCGCCAAGCGCCTCGGCAATGGCCTGTGGCACGCTGCCCTCATCCACGGCAATCCGGCCGTTGAGTCCCGCCACCGCGTCACAGAACGTGTCGGGGTCATGACGGCGCACATCGGGGCCGAGATCAACGCCGACGAGCTTTTCTGCGGCCATGAACAGATCGACGCGGGCATCGTCATGCAGGATGGCAAAGCCATGCGCGACCGGGTTGCGAGGGATGTCGGCCCCGCGGATGTTCAGAAGCCACATGAGACTGTCGGGCAGGGTGAGGACGGCCGCGGCATGGCCTGCTGCGCGCAGGTCTGCCGCCAACCGCGCGGCCTTTGCCGTCGCGCTCTCGCCGGCGTAGATCTCCGGGTGGGGGGTGACAGCGGTCATTGGCGGTTTCGGTTGATCCTGCCAGACCCGGTCGACAAGGTTGTCGGTGCCCGTCAGGGTGATGCCGGCGCCGTCCAGATGTGCCTTCAGTTCGCGAATTTCCCGGGCGGAGTGGAGCCAGGGGTCATAGGCCACCCTGCCGCCCTCGGGGAGCTGTTCCACCAGCCACGCCCCGAGCGTCACCTCAGGCCATGGGACGGGGGTGTAGACGGCTGCGACCTGCTGTTTCACCTGCGTGCGGTACCGCCCGTCGACAAAGATGCCGGCGCTTTGGTGCAAGACCGCGCAGAATCCGGCGGAGCCGGTGAAGCCGGTGAGCCAGGTCAGACGCTCATCGCGGGGGGCGACGTATTCGCCCTGATGCGCGTCCGCGCGCGGGACCAGAAAACCGTCGAGCGCGTCCTTCACGAGTTCTGCGCGCACCGCAGCGAGCCTGTCCGGACCCTGCTCCGGTCGGGCCGTGACGTCAAAGGTTTGGAACATGTGTCTCTCCTGGATCACGGGTCCGAACCTGACGGGGGCGGACGGGATCTGTCGTGGCTTGGGGCTTGAAACAGGTTTGTCACAGATCACATCGGATCAGACAAGACCCTTGGCATTCAGCGAAGGAACGTCGCGCCGGGGCAAGGGGGCGCTCCCGCCCGTTGCCGCTGCCCGTTGGGCCGCGGACGCCCGTTGGGCCGCGCACGTCTCCCCCGTTCGGGGAAGACGTGCGGGTGGCGCTTGCCGCAACCTGGGCGCGACGCTCGCTCCGGAGCGCCAAAGCCGCGCGCCGCAGGCGCGGGAGCCCCCCGCTCTTGGCCACGATTCTGCCTGCCGGATCTCAGCTGACCCGGCGGATTCCCATGACGCGGGCCCGTGCCCGTGGATCGCTGTCGAACAGTGCTGCGAGCTGCTCGGTCATCGCACCGGCCAACTGTTCGACATCCGTAATGGTGACGGCGCGGTCGTAGTAGCGGGTCACATCGTGGCCGATACCGATGGCCAGCAGCTCGACTTGCCTGCGGCGCTCCACCATCGCGATCACGTCGCGCAAGTGTTTCTCCAGATAGTTCGCCGGATTGACCGAGAGGGTGGAATCATCCACGGGGGCGCCATCGGAGATCACCATGAGAATCTTGCGCGCCTCGGGGCGGCCAACCATCCGGCGATGCGCCCACTCAAGCGCTTCGCCGTCGATATTTTCCTTCAGCAGGCCCTCTTTCATCATCAGGCCGAGGTTCGGGCGCACCCGTCGCCACGGGGCATCGGCACTTTTGTAGACGATATGGCGCAGGTCGTTCAGGCGGCCCGGCAACTGCGGCCGTCCCTCGTTCAGCCAGGCCTCGCGCGCCAGCCCGCCCTTCCACGCGCGGGTCGTGAAGCCGAGGATTTCGACCTTCACATTGCAGCGCTCCAGCGTCCGGGCCAGAACATCGGCGCAGATCGCGGCGATGGAGATCGGGCGCCCCCGCATGGAGCCTGAGTTGTCCAGCAGGAGCGTGACAACCGTGTCGCGGAATTCCGTATCCTTCTCGACCTTGAACGACAGGGGCGTCGTCGGATTTGCCACCACTCGCGCCAGGCGACCGGCATCGAGCACGCCCTCTTCCTTGTCGAATTCCCAGGACCGGTTCTGCTGGGCCTGCAGACGGCGTTGCAATTTGTTGGCGAGGCGTGAGACGGCGCCTTTCAGCGGCTCGAGCTGTTGGTCGAGATAGGCCCGCAAGCGTTCCAGCTCCTGCGGCTCCGCGAGGTCTTCGGCGGCGATTTCCTCGTCA
The DNA here is from genome assembly GCA_001874255.1 of Alphaproteobacteria bacterium MedPE-SWcel. GTDB lineage: Bacteria > Pseudomonadota > Alphaproteobacteria > Rhodobacterales > Rhodobacteraceae > Epibacterium. The sequence goes on along the minus strand of MPDC01000005.1, from coordinate 87,391 downwards.
TTGGCGTCGAGAAAGATCCTGTAGTCGGGATCGGCATCAGAGACCGGCGGCGGGGCGGGCGGCTCCAGCGGCGCTTCGCCGTCTGGCATCTCGGTCTCATCGGTGACCTCTTCGTCGGCCATGTCGTCCATCGAGACCTGGGCCTGGCTTTCGTCCTGCTGCTGCTCCTGGGCCTGTTCGGGCGAGGCCTCGGCCTCTTCTTCCTCGCTGTCGTCCTGACCGGAGCTGTCTGGCTGCTCCTCCTGCTCGGCGCTCTCCTCCGAGTCGTCGTTCATCTCGTCGTCGAAATCGTCAGGATCATCGCCAAGCTGATCACCATAGCCGAGATCGGAAATCACCCGGCGGGCGAATTTGGCGAATGCGGCCTGATCGGAGACCGTCTCGTCGAGGTTCTCCAGGGTTTCGCCGGCCTGCGACTCGATGAAGCCGCGCCAGAGTTCCATCACATTGTCAGCGGCGGCGGGCAAAGGCCTGCCGGTGGCAAGATGGCGGATCAGATAGCCCGCGGACACCGCAAGCGGGGCCTCCGACGCAGCGGTGATCTGGTCATAGCCGCGCCGCAACGCCTCGTGCTGGATCTTGACATCGATGTTGGAGGCGGTGCCGGGCATGTCGCGGGCGCCCATGGCCTCACAGCGGGCGCTTTCCATCGCATCGTAGAGCTCGCGCGCCATCTCGCCCTTGGGGACGTAGCGACCGTGGACGCCTTCGTCGTGGTATTTGTGACGCAGCGCCAGAGCGTCGGCGGTGCCGCGTGCCATCAGCACTTCTTCGCGGCTCATCCGGCGAGAGACTTGCGGCAGACGCATGGTGTCGCCGCTCATGCCGGAGGGGTCGACCGAATAGTTCACCGTCAGTTCGGCGTCATTGGCCATGACCTTGGTGGCTTCGGCCAGCGCCTTCTTGAACGGGTCGGCAGGGTTGTCGTTTGGTTTGTTCATGAGCCGGTGCTCCTGTTGCGCAAGCATTGGAGGTTTGCGCGACGCTGTCCAGTCTTTTGAAAAAGACTGTCCCCGTCCCGCCGGGGAAGGGGTGCCGCGCCCCCCGTCGAGGGGGGCGCGGCACCGGTCCGACGGCGCGGGCCGTCGGATCCCCGCTCTTATCCCAGGCTTACATTCGCGGCGCTTTCGGGCAGTTCCTCGTCAAAGCAGCGCTGGTAGAATTCGGCCACGGTCTGGCGTTCCAGCTCGTCGCATTTGTTCAGGAACGACAGCCGGAAGGCATAGCCGATATCGCGGAAGATCTCGGCGTTCTGGGCCCAGTTGATCACGGTGCGCGGCGACATCACCGTCGACAGGTCGCCGTTCATGAAGGCCGTGCGGGTCAGATCCGCCACGGTCACCATCTGCGCGATGTTCTTGCGACCCTTTTCGGTGTTGTAATGCGGCGCCTTGGACAGAACGATTGCGGATTCGGCGTCGTGGCTGAGGTAGTTGAGCGTCGCAACCAGCGACCAGCGGTCCATCTGCGCCTGGTTGATCTGCTGGGTGCCGTGATAGAGGCCGGTGGTGTCGCCCAGACCGACGGTGTTGGCGGTGGCAAACAGTCGGAAATAGGGGTTCGGGGTGATGATCTCATTCTGGTCCAGCAGCGTCAGCTTGCCGTCATGTTCGAGCACCCGCTGGATCACGAACATCACATCCGCCCGGCCCGCGTCATATTCGTCAAACACGATCGCAACCGGGTTGCGCAGCGCCCAGGGCAGGATGCCTTCGTGGAATTCGGTCACCTGCTTGCCGTCGCGCAGCTTGATCGCGTCCTTGCCGATCAGGTCGATCCGGCTGATGTGGCTGTCGAGGTTGACGCGCACGGAGGGCCAGTTCAGACGCGCGGCAACCTGTTCGATATGCGTCGATTTACCCGTGCCGTGGTAGCCCTGGATCATCACGCGGCGGTTGTGGCTGAAGCCTGCGAGGATCGCCAGCGTGGTGTCGCGGTCAAACTTGTAGGTGGAATCGATCGCGGGCACACGCTCGGTGCCCTCGGAGAACCCCTTCACGGTCATGTCGGAGTCGATGCCAAAGACGTCCCGGACCGAGATCGTCTCGGTGGGTTTTGCATTCATGTCCAGCAGGCCGTCGGTCATAGGTGTCAGTCCTTGTCTTGTCTGTCTCGGAGTCGTGTCAGTCTTTGTGGCGGGGCGGGTGGTCACCCTTTTTGCGGGCGGCCCGGCGGTCAAACTCGGGTGCATCCTGTGCACAATCGCGGGATTGGTGCCTGAAGATGCCCTGAAGGGCAAGGGAAACTCGTGTGTTGATACGCCAGGGGCGGGGCGGACGGGAAAAATGCAGACAAAAAAGGCCCTGCAGACGATCTGTCGCAGGGCGTGGTTCGGGATTTCAGCCCGGCGCCGGTCCTGTGCGCCTGTCCTGTGCGCCGGGCGATGCGATCAGAGCGCGTCGCGCAGGCGCAGCAGGCTGCGTTCATCCACAAACCGCGGGGTGGCGCGCATGTAGTCGGCAAAGGCCTGACCGTAGCCTCTCAGCAGCCAGCGTTCCTCGTTCAGCACGAACAGGAAGTAGAGCGCAAACAGCACCAGCGCCAAGGCGACCGTGATCCAGGAGCCGGTGGTAATGCCAAGCCCGATGGTGGCCAGCACCGAGGTCACGTATTGGGGGTTGCGCGAATATTCATACATGCCGCCGGTCACCAATCCGCCGGTGTCGCAATAGGTGTTGTCCAGCCCGAGGAACCGGTAGCCCCAAAGCGTGATGCCGAAGGCTGCAATCATGACCGGCAGGCCGATCAGGTAGCGGAGCCAATGGCCCCAGCCGTTGACGCCAATTTCCGCCAGCGCGAAAACCACGGTCGCGCCGCAGAACACGCGGAAGAGGCCAAAGGCCAGATGGTGCCGCCAGCCCGCGGCGGCGGGCCACAGGCCGAGGTCAGGGCGGCGCAAACTCAGCCCCAGATGCGCGGCCAGCGCGGCGGCAAACACAAGAGCGGCAACAAGGGCAATATCATGGAGGGTCAGGATCAGGTCGTACATGGCGTCTTCAAATCCCTTTCTGGAGGCTTGGATGACGTGTGTGACGGGGCAGGGCGATGCCCGGATGCCCCGCCCGCCTAGCAAGCCAATGTAACAGGAAGACGGCTGGTCCCGCCGCCGCCGCAGTTCAGATGCGCCGCAGGTGGGGGGACAGGTCAGGGACGGGGCAGGGATCGCACAGAGATCGCACAGAGATCGCACAGAGATCGCACAGAGATCCCATAGGGACCGGGCAGGGGCAGGACGGGGGCCGGACAGGGACGGGGGCCGGACAGGGACGGGGCAGGGATTGCACAGGGACCGGGCAGGAGCAGGTCAGGACATGTACGGGGCAGGGGCAGGGTAGGCACGGGCCAGGAACAGGGCAGCGCAAACGGAGGGATTGCCCCCTTCGGCTGAGCGATGCAGCCATCCGGTGCAGCGGTGGCCATCCCGCGCGCGCAGAGCGTCTCCGCAGGGGGAAAGCGACCCGCGCCCCTGACATGCCTGTCACCAGAGCCTCGGCAGGAAGGGATCCGGGGCAAGGCGCGCCGCGCGGTTGCCGATGGCGGCGGCAGAGCGCCGCCGATAGAAAAGCCCCGCCGGGCGCAGTTTGCCAGACAGCTTGCCAGACAGTTTTCCTGACAGTTTGCCAAACGGGGCGATGGGTCTTCGCGATGGGTCTCCCGGGCGCCGGGCAGGCGGCGTGCCTTCAGAGGCTACCGGAGGCGTAGAGCGACTCGTAGATCGGGCCGAGAGTCTTGTCCTCGAACAGCGACGACACCGAGGTGCCGTGCCAGATGTTCAGGATCGCCTGTGTGAACAGCGGCGCGGTGGGCACGATGCGGATATTGGGCGCGTCGAGAACCGCCTGAGTCGGCTGGATGGTGTCGGTCAGAACCAGCGATTTCATCACCGAATTGGTGACCCGTTCGACCGCCGGGCCGGACATGACACCATGGCTGATATAGGCGTGGACTTCCTTGGCGCCATTGTCGAGCAGGATCTGGGCGGCCTTGCACAGCGTGCCCGCGGTATCGCACATGTCATCGACAATGAGGCAGATCTTGTCGGTGACATCGCCGATCACGGTCATCTCGGCGATCTCGCCGGGTTTCTCGCGCCGTTTGTCGACGATGGACAGCGGCGCGGCGATGCGCTTGGCCAGCTCGCGGGCGCGGGCGACCCCGCCCACATCGGGCGAGACCACCATCAGGTCGTCCATCTGACCCTGGAACTGCGACTTCACATCCAGCGCAAAGATTGGCGAAGCATAGAGGTTGTCGACAGGAATATCGAAGAAGCCCTGGATCTGGGCCGCATGCAGATCCATGGTCAGAACCCGCTCGATGCCCGCACCGGTCAGCATATTCGCCACCAGCTTGGCCGAGATCGGCGTCCGCGCCTTGGTGCGGCGGTCCTGACGGGCATAGCCGAAATAGGGGATCACGGCGGTGATCCGCGACGCCGACGAACGCCGCAGCGCATCGGCGATGATCAACAGCTCCATCAGGTTGTCATTGGCCGGATTGGAGGTCGGCTGGATGATGAACATATCCTCGCCGCGGACATTCTCGTAGACTTCGACAAAGATTTCGCCGTCGTTGAACCGTTCGACCCTTGCGCTGACGAGGTCCTGATCGACCCCGCGGTGCAAACTCATTCGGCGAGAGATTGTTTTGGCAAGCGGAAGATTGGCGTTCCCAGAGATTAACTTGGGTTCGTTCAAGGTCGGCATTGGCTGTTTTTCCCCAGGCAGCAATGTGACAGATTCGTGATGTTGAACCCCGCTTAACATGCACTTAGGGTCAGGCCTAGTTCTAAGCGAGAGGATTTCGTCCCATGGCCAACAAGACACCCGCGATCGACTATTATTTCTCGACTCTGTCGCCTTTCACATATCTTGCCGGTCAGCGGCTGGAGGAGATCGCGGCCAGGCACGGTGCCGAGGTGATCTACAAGCCGCTCGACATCATGTCGCTCTTCGCCCGCACCGGCGGCACGCCGCCCAAGGACCGGCACCCCTCGCGGCAGGCCTATCGCCTGGTGGAGATGGAACGTCAGGCGGCGCGCACCGGTCTGCCGTTGAACCTGAAGCCGGCCCATTGGCCCACCAATGCCGCCCCCTCGTCCTATGCCATCATCGCGGCGCAAAAGGCCGGCGGCGGCGATCTGGGCGCGCTCGTGCATGCGACCCTGCGGGCGGTCTGGGCCGAGGACCGCGAAATCGCCGAGGACAGCGTGGTGCGATCCTTGCTGGAAGGCGCCGGTTTCGACCCCGCTCTGGCGGATAGCGGTCTTCTGACCGGCGCGGAGATCTATGCGCAAAACCTCGAGGACGCGGTCAAGGCCGGCGTCTTTGGCGCACCGTTCTATATCACCTCGGACGGGGCGACATTCTGGGGCCAGGACCGGCTGGACGATCTCGACTGGCATCTCTCGGGGCGTCCCGGGGCCACCGGTTGAGCCTCGACCGCCCGGTGCTGCCGCAGGAGGTGTATCACCGCAGCTTTGGCCATGGACCGCATGCGATTTTCGCGGTCCATTGCTCGTTGGCGCATTCCGGGGCCTGGCGCGGGGTGGCCGCCGCCCTCGGCGAGAGCCGGGTGACCGTTTCGGGGTTTGATTTGCTGTCTCATGGCAAGAGCCCGGACTGGGACGGGCAGGGGATCCTGCAACTGCGCAACGCCGAGGCCGGGTTGCTCCTGCTGGAGGCACAGGTGGCCGCCGCCAAGGGCAGCGCGGTCGATCTGCTGGGGCATTCCTTCGGCGCGACGGTGGCGCTTGCGATGGCGCAGGCGCGCCCCGAGCTCGTGCGGTCGCTGACCCTGATCGAGCCGGTCCTGTTTGCCGCCGCCGGTGCGCTGGCGCCCGAGTCCCTGTCGCAGATGCGCGCCGATCACGAGCGGGTGCGCGCGCCCTACGCCGCAGGCGATATCGAGCAGGCCACCCGGCTTTTCAACCGGGCCTGGGGGACGGGGCATCCGAAATGGCCCGATCTGCCCCAGAACGCCCGGGCCGCGATGATGCGCTCCTTTCCGGCGGTGATGGATTGCGACGGGCAGGTCTATGACGACGAGGCCGGCCTGCTGGCCCCCGGCCGGCTAGAGGCGCTGACACTGCCGGTGCTGCTGCTGCAGGGGGCAGAGACACAGCCGATCATGTCCACGGTCACCCGGGCTCTGTCGGCGCGGCTGCCCGGCGCCCACGTCGCCGTGATCGAGGGAGCAGGCCATATGGTGCCGGTTACCCATGCGGCAGAGACGGCCGAGCATCTGATGAGGTTCTGGAGCCAGTCCGCTCCTCAGCCAGAGCCTGACCTTTAGCCAGAGGCCCTCAGCCAGAGCCTGTCCCTCCGCCTGAGTCAGTCTGAGTCTGGCCCTCAGCCGGGTTCGTCGATGATATAGTCTTCCCACTCTTCCAGCGGGACGTCGAACTCCGAGACGGTGATCCCGCGCACCGAGACACCTTCGCGGTGCACGCTGTCGGGATCGCCGGTCAGCAGCGGGTGCCACTCGGGCAGGGATTTGCCCTCCCACAGGCGACGATAGGCGCAGGTCTGCGGCATCCAATAGGCATGGGTGTCGAGGTTATCCGGTCGCAGAACGATACATTCGGGGATGAAACTGTGCCGCGTCTCGTAGTGGGCGCACTGACAGCTGTTGTCGTCCAGAAGCCGACAGGCCACGCGGGTCAGGGCCACCTCGCCCGTGTCCTCATCCTCCAGCTTGTTGAGACAGCATTTGCCACATCCATCGCACAGCGCCTCCCATTCGCGGGGGGACAGCTGGCGCAGGGGCTTCTTCTCCCAAAACCGCGCGGCGAGGTCGGTCCGGTCAATCTGATTGGTCATATGGTGCTCCCTCGGTGGCCCCTCAGAGCGCGGCAAGTATGGCCCGGGCCTGGGCGCAATCGGCGTTCATCTGCGCCAGAAAGGGCTCCAGCCCGTCAAAGGTCCACTCCGGCCGGAGATATTCCACCAGCCCGACCGAGAGCGTCGCCCCATAGAGGTTGCCTTTGAAATCAAAGAGAAACGTCTCGATATTGGGGTGCTCTCCGTCAAACATCGGCCGCACCCCGACCGAGGCGGCCCCGTGATAGCTGCCCTTGTGGGTGCCGTCGAGGACATCGACCAGCACCGCATAGACCCCAAAGGCCGGAGGATGCAGCCCGTCGATGGATTGATTGGCGGTGGGAAAGCCCAGCTCGCGCCCGCGCTGCTCGCCGCCGATCACTTCGCCTTCGATACGGTGCCAATGGCCCAGCATGGCCGCCGCGTCCCGCGGGCGTCCCTCGCTCAGCGCAGTGCGGATCGCGGTCGAAGACACGGTATGTTCGGAATATTCCATCAAGGGCGCGATGGTGACGCCAAACCCCATCTCGGCGCCAAACCGCTGCAGATCCTGCGCGGTGCCCTTGCGACCCTTGCCGAAACAGAAATCCGCGCCGACCACCACATGCGCCAGCCCCAAACCCTCGGCAATGACCCTGCGGGCAAACTCCTCGGGCGAGAGCGACGACAGCGCCTGATTGAAATTCAGCTGATAGAGCGTCTCGACACCGATCTTCTCCAACCGGTGCGCCCGCGCCTCCGCCGACATCAGCCGAAACGGCGGCGCATCGGGGGCAAAGAACGCACGCGGATGCGGTTCGAAGGTCATCACCCCGAGCGGCGCATCCGGCGCGGCCTTGCGCGCCAGTTCGATCACGGAGCGATGGCCCCGATGGACACCATCGAAATTGCCGATCGCGACGGTTGCGCCGCGATCCTGCTCTTCCACGTATTGATAATCCCGGATGATCCGCATGGTGCTTCCCTAGCGACCGGGGCAGGGTGGTGCAAGGGGTATGGGATGTGCGATCGCCCGCCATCGCCCATAAACCGGCAGGCCCCTGGGCACGACCCGGGCCACGACATTTTACGGCACTGTATGACGCTGTATGACACGCAACGGACACGCAACGGACATGCAACGGTCATGCAACGGGCACGCCACCACATGGGACGGCTCGGGCACAGGTTGGGGCACAGGGCGGGGTTCAGGGCGGGGTTCAGACACACCGGTGGCTTTCATCTTTTCCCAAATACCTCCGCCGGAGGCGGTCACTCCCGGGTGGTCGCGCGACCCGGGGGCGTGATGTTGCGCCCTCTGCGGTCGCCGGTGTCACCCTTCAGACAGCTCGCGCTGCTAGGATGGGGCGGATCGATCAAACCCGAGGGGACGCATGGGCTGCTGTGGGCAACCATGCGTCAAACAAACGGAGACCGGCCCCGATGAAAAGGGGGTCGCTCAGCAGATGTTGAACCGAGCAACCCTCGCGGGGGTTGTCCATCCTCCAGACACCAAGCGGTACCGCTTCCCTTGTCGTCCGCCTGAACTCTTCGGCCTGAGATCGTTGGCCTGAGATCGTTGGCCCGAACTCTTTGGCCTGCCGGACAGGCTGACCCAGCAGCTCGGACGCGCGCAGCCCGGAGAGGCGGATGCGACACTACGCACCGCCGATCAACTCCGCGGCGGTCGCCGCCTCACGCCGCAGCGCGTCTCACCCGTCTGCATTTGCAGGTCGGGGTCAATCGAACTTGCGCGAGGGGGCCATTACCGTGGCTTCGCCCACCAGAACCTTCTTGCCCTCGACCAGACAGCGGCAATCCAGCCTGACCCGCCGTTTGTCGATCTCGATCTCGGTCACTTCGACCTCGGCCAGGACCATGTCGCCGGGCCGCACCGGGGCGAGGAACTTGAGGTTCTGGCTCATGTAGATGGTGCCATGGCCGGGAAGCTGTTCCCCAATGACCGCAGAGATCAGACCGGCGGTCAGCATGCCATGGGCGATGCGGCCGTGAAACATCGTGTCCTGGGCATACTCCTCGTCGAGATGCACCGGGTTGCGGTCGGTGGAGACCTCTGCAAACAGCTCGATATCGCGATCCGTCACCTGTTTGCGCAGGTAGCGGACCATGCCCATCTCGATGTCTTCGATGCAGATCGTACCACGGATGTAATTGTCCAGCATTGTCGTCCCTCGGGATTCTGGCGGCAATAAATGGACCGCAATCATTGTTCACAAGCAATTTTATTACCTCGCAAGTGCAGAAAGTCAAGCGGTCGCTTTTGGTCTGAGCCTCGGAGCATGGCATGCCCCCCGATCTGTCACGGCGGCGCGGGGATCCAATTGGCGCCCTGACGGGCGACAGCAAAAGACCCGCCTTCTCCTGGCGGAGAAAACGGGTCCGATGGGCGCGGATTTGTGATCTCAGCGCAGAAAGCCGATGGCGAATGTGGGGGCGACCTGTTCCTGCGCCAGATAGGGCCGGAGCGCCTCCGGATCAGGGTTGCGGTCGGTGCGCGTGTCCTTCGCGGCGAGACCTCCGGTAATGAACAGCGTGTCCAGCCCTTCGCCCATCCCGCCGGAAATATCCGTGTGGGGGCCGTCGCCAATCGCCATGATGTCGCGATCCGCGATGTCGTGGCCGAGTTCCGCCAGGCGTTTGCGGGCCAGATCATAGATCGGCGGGTAGGGCTTGCCGAAATACAGGCTCTCACCGCCCATTTCGGTATAGAGTCGGGCCAGCGCCCCGGCGCACCATTCGCGCACCTCGCCGCGGTCCACCACGATGTCGGGGTTGGCGCAGAGCAACTTCAGCCCCATTTGCTTGGCGTAGAGAAAATCGGGGCGGTTCACGTCGGGGTCGGCCATCGGGTCGAAGGGGCCGCAGCAGACGATGCCCTCGGCCTCTTTCAGGGGCACGCGGGTGATCTCGACCGGGTCGTGGATCACGTTCATCGGCGCGAAAAACCCCGCGTCGCGCTCGGGTTCGCCCATGAAATAGACCTTCTCGCCCACGGCGCCGGTGAACATGGCCGCGCGGGCGGAATCCCCCGAGGTGGCGATGGTGTCATAGGCATCCCGTGGCACGCCGAACTCGGTCATCTGTTCGGCCACGCCCGCGCGCGGTTTCGGCGAGTTCGTCACCAGCACCACCACGCCACCGGATTTGCGATAGGCCTGCAGCGCGGCGACGGCCTCGGGGTAGGCGGTGATGCCGTTATGCACACAGCCCCAGAGGTCGACGAAGAGGGCCTTGTAGGAGGCGGATACCTCGGAAAGGGTTGAAATGATCTGGGTCATGGGGCTGCCTCATGAGGGGGACGCAAGGATGGTCCCTCCTATGGCAGAGGCAGCCCGCTTTGGCCAGATCTTCAGCCCTTCGCTTTGGGGGGCGTGAAGCGCTTGGAGGTATCGGAGGCGCTGCGGGCCTTGTTCTTTTTGCTGGAGGGTTTGCCCTTGGGCGGCGGCGGGCCTTTGGCTTTGTCCGAGCGGGGTTTGTCAGACCGAGGCTTGTCGGCCCATGGTTTATCCGACCGCGGCTTATCCGACCGCGGCTTATCCGACCGCGGCTTATCTGACCGGGGCTTGTCACCACGCGGCTTGTCGAAAGCGGGCTTGTCGCCGCCGCTGCGTGGTTTTGCAGGCCGTGCCTTGACCGCGCGTTCCGGCGCCTCGCCGCTGCGCTCCGGGCGCGGGCCGCGGCTTGGCTTCGGGCCGCGGTTGAAGTCGCGATCCCCACCGCGATCCCCACCACGGTCGCCGCCACGATCCCCACGCTCACCGCCCTTGTAGCCGCCTTTGCCGCCGCCCTTGCGGAAGGGTGGTTTCTGGCGTTCCGGCAGGTTCGGCGCGGTCGCCAGCCGTTCTAGCACAGAGCCGTCGTCCAGCGCCATGTCAGTGCCCAAACTGGTCACGAAAACGTCGACCTTGGTCTCGACGATCTCGGCATAGCTGACGTCATCTTGGATGCGGATGGCGCCGATTGCGGTCTTGTCGATGCCACCGGCCTTGCAGAGCATCGGCAACAGGCGGCGCGGGTCGGCGCCGGCGTTGTAGCCGCCGGCAATGGAGAACCAGACCGAGGGGCCGAAGGGGGCGCGGGGCTCCTTGGGTTTGCGGTCGGCCTCGGAGGGCTCTGTCAGCTCTTCCGGGGCGGAGCGGGCGGCGGACCACAGGCGCAGGTAGCCTGCGGCGAGCTGCTCGGCCGAGAAGCTCTCGACCAGTTTCGCCAGCGTGTCGGCTTGGCTCTCGGGGCCATCCTCGGTCCAGACCGGATCGGCCAGCATGCGCTCCATGTCGCGGTCGCGCACCGCATCGGCCGAGGGGGCGTCCTGCCATTCGGCGTTCAGCTTCGCCTCGCGCAGCAGCCGCTCTGCCTTGCGGCGCGACCGGGGCGTGACGATCAGCGCGCTGGCGCCCTTGCGTCCGGCCCGGCCGGTGCGGCCCGAGCGGTGCAGCAGGGTCTCGTGGCTCGACGGCAGGTCGGCATGGACCACCAGATCGAGGTTCGGCAGGTCGATGCCCCGGGCCGCCACATCGGTGGCCACACAGATCCGGGCGCGCCCGTCGCGCATCGCCTGCAAGGCGCCTGCGCGCTCGGCCTGGCTCAGCTCGCCCGAGAGCGCCACCACCTGAAAGCCCCGGTTCGACAGCCGCGTCAGCAGCCGGTTCACGGCGGCGCGGGTATTGGCAAAGACGATGGCATTGGGCGCTTCGTGATAGCGCAGCACATTGATGATGGCGTTTTCCGCATCATGCGGCGCAACCACATGGGCGAGATAGGAAATATCGCTGTGCTGGGTGCCCGTCGAAATGGTCGAGATCCGCTGCGCGTCGCGTTGGTAGGTCTTGGCCAGCGCGGCGATGGGTTTGGACACCGTGGCCGAGAACAGCAGGGTCTGGCGCTCTTCGGGGGTCTCCTGCAGGATGAACTCCAGATCCTCGCGGAAGCCGAGGTCCAGCATCTCGTCCGCCTCGTCCAGCACCACGGCCGCAACGCCGCTCAGGTCGATCGAGCCGCGGGTGATGTGGTCGCGCAGACGGCCGGGGGTGGCCACGACGATATGGGCGCCCCGGTCCAGCGCGCGGCGTTCATCGCGCATGTCCATGCCGCCGACGCAAGACGCCAGAACCGCGCCCGCCTCGCCATAGAGCCAGCTCAATTCGCGTTTGACCTGCAGCGCCAGCTCGCGCGTGGGGGCGATCACCAGGGCCAGCGGCGCACCTGCGCGGTCGAACCGGTCGTCCTCGCCCAGCAGGGTCGGAGCAATGGCGAGGCCAAAGCCCACGGTCTTGCCCGATCCTGTCTGCGCCGACACCAGAAGATCCAGGCCCGCCAGCTCCGGGTCGGACACGGCCTCCTGCACAGGGGTGAGGGACGTGTATCCACGGCGCTCGAGCGCCTGTTGCAGGGAGGGTTTCAAAGTGGGCATTCCGATCATGGGCAAAAGGGCGAACAAGGCGCCGCTGAGATGGGTGAAGGTCGCGCGTATAACGCAGGCCGATCGCTTTGTATAGCACAACCGGTGTCATGCGCGCGCATGGCTGCCTTGCGTCAACCGGCGGAGCCTTGCCAGTACGCAGACCTGGGTGCAGACTTGGGCGAAGACCTGTGCGCAGATCTGGGGCATACGTGGCCTTGCCGCAGATCGCAAGCGTGATAAGCTCTCTGGCGCGCTGCCGGACGCCTGCCGATAGCCCGCTGGCAGGCTGCTGTCAGGAGGTTGCCAGTCCGCTGGCCGGAGGTCGCCAGCTCGCAGGCAGCACGTCAACAGACAGGCGGGAAGACAGACAGGCGGGAAGACAGGCAGAAAGACAGGCATGTTCATATGAAAGGTTTCAGGATGCCCCGCAGAACAGGCAGAATGCCCCGGCCTCTGACGCAGCTGTTGCGGGGCGCTGCGCTGGCGCTCGTCGCGGCCTGTGGCACCACCTATCAGCTGCCCGACAGCGGCGGCGTTCATACCGAGGAGGCCCGGCGTCTGTTTGCCGAGGCCCGCCGGGAACCGGCCCGGGCGCCGCTGTCGGCCGGGGCGGCGCAGGCGCGGTTCAACCGGGTGGCGCCGCGTGTCTCGGCGGCGGGGCGGCAATATTGCCAGCGTCTGACGGCGGACCGGGCCGGGTTCAACTGCAATGTCGACCTTGCCATCGACCGCGAGATGGCAGAGCGCAACGCCTATTTCACCTATGCGGAGACCCAGCCGACCATCCGCATCTCGCTGCCGCTGATCCGGGATACGGCCAGCGATGACGAAGTCGCCTTTGTTCTGGCCCATGAATACGGTCACCTGATCGGGCGCCACATCGAAAAGCAGCAGCAACAGATGCTGGCGGGGGCGCTGCTGGTCGGCGTCCTTGCCGGGGTGGCGACGGCGACGGCGGGCGACTATGACGGCCATGCGGTGGAGGTCGGGCTCGGCGTGGGCGCGGCGGCGGGCTCCATCGCCTATTCGCAGGCCTACGAGCTGGAGAGCGACACGCTCGGCACCCGCATCACGGTGTCGGCGGGCTATGACCCGGTTGAGGGGGCAAAGTTCTTTGCCCGGCCGGAACCGACCCGGACGGCTGCGGGGCGCTATTCCTTCTGGGGAACCCATCCGCCGGATGAAAAGCGCGTGGCCACCGTGCTGGCCACCAAGGCAGAGATCGACGCGCGGATCGACCTGCGTCCAGTACAGTAGACGGGCACAGTAGACGGGCACAGTAGACGGGCACGGTGGACGGGCCGCAGGACGGGCAGCACGAAGGGCCACTTGACGGGCCACTTGACGGGCCGCACGATGGGCCGCGCAACCAGACCGCTCAACTGGGCCTGCAAACGCAAAACGCCCCCTCGCGGGAGGGGGCGTTGCGGGTCGGATCACAAGACCGGGACCAGTCCGAGACCAGACCGGGTTCAGACCTTGAGGTTGGGGATGATCTGTTTCTTGCGCGACATCACGCCGGGCAGCACCACGGTGGTGCCACTGGCGGTGACGCCAAAGGATTTCTCGGCCACGGTTTTCACCAGATCGTTGGGCACCAGCAGCGTGGCCTCTTCTTTCAGGATGTCGACCACGAACAGCAGCACCTGATCGACGCCGTCTTCCGCCTGCACCGTGGCGAAGGTCTCGATCAGGCTGTCAATCCGGCCGAGCGGGATCTCCGGTGCGGTGGTTTCCAGAACCGAGACCCGGAACTTGGTGCCGTCGACTTCGTATTCCTTTGAATCCATGCGGATCAGCTCGGCGTCGGAAAAGGCGGAGACGTCGGATTTGGCGGCAAACATCTCGGCGGCATAGGCGGCAATGTCGAGCCCGAGGTCGGCGGCAAGCGCCTCGGCCACGGCGCGGTCGTGATCGGTGGTGGTTGGCGAGCGGAATTCCAGCGTGTCGGAGAGGATGCAGGTCAGCGCCGCGCCCTTGATCGCTTCGGGCATTTTCGCCGCATCGGCGCCCATCAGGTCATGCATGATGGTGGCGGTGCAGGCCAGCGGGCGCACGGTGATGTCGATCGGGCCTTTGGTTTCCAGCCCGCCGACCAGCTTGTGGTGGTCGATGATGGCGCGGATATCGGCAGAGTTGATCGAGGCGGGCAGCTCAGCCGGGTTGTTGGTGTCGACGATCACCACGGGGGCGTCCGCCTCGACATCGGCGATGATCGCCGGTTTTTCAAAACCCCAGCGCTGCAGCATGAAGGCCGCTTCGGTATTGGGTTCGCCCAGCAGCACAGGCGTTGCCGCTTCGCCCTTCACCTCGTTCAGGTACCAGGACCAGATGATGGGGGAGCCGGTGGAATCGGTGTCGGGAGATTTGTGGCCGAAAACTTGAATGGTCATATGCTCAATCCTGTCTGACGAGTCTGTCGCCGCGCGTTATAGCAGCGGCGTGTGGTTTGTCACCCCGCCAGTACCGCCGAGTGCACCCGCAGACCCTGGCGGGAGGCGGCATTGTCCGATGTGCATGGCGCGTGGCCGGGCAAGACGAAAAATCAGGCAGACGCGCGGGCGGTTCCTGATCTGCTGCCCCCTGCCGGGAGGCTGCGAATTCTGGAGTCAGTTGCGGGGGCGGGTGCCACTTGCGGAGCTGGTGCCACCTGCGAGGTCGGTGCCACCGGCGGGGGGGCTAGTCCGCTGCGGGCGTCAGCCGGTAGCCCCGCGCGGCCAGCAGGTTCAACAGCCCCGCATCGCCCGCCAGATGCGCCGCCCCGACCGCCACCAGAAGGCTCTGCTCCGGGCGGGTCTCCAGAAGGTTCACCCAGGCCCGGTTGCGCCGGTCCAGAACGGACCGGTCGAAACTGCGCAGCAACCGCTGCACCTGACGGCGCGGCACCGGCAGATCGCGATAGATCATCCAGCTCATGACAATGCGCCCCTCGCTGAGCCGCCCGTCAAAGAAGGATTCCGAGAGGGTGACATATAGATCCTCGTGGCGGGTCTCGCTCTGCAAATCCAGAAGCAGCATCTGCAGCTGATCGGCAATCGGCATCGCCGCCAGCGCCGCCAGCCCGGCTTCGGGCTGTTCCAGGCCAAGGGTGGCAATGCCATTGCGGCGGGCGACCCGTTCGATCCGGTCATCCAGCCCGCGACGGGTGCCGAACCCCCGTTTGCGGCAGTCGGTGCCGGTCAGGAAATCCGACAGGTACCAGGGCTGCATCTGGGCGGCCGCGCCGGGGGCAATGCCGAGCATGGCGAGCCGGGCGCTCAGTTGGGTCCAGTCGGAGGCCGACATCATCCGGTCCAGCCGCTGACCGGGGGGCAGCAGAAAATACTGGCCAAAGGCCTCCTGATTGCTGTCGGCCGCCAGCATCTGCGGCTCTGTGACCTCCAGGAAAACCGCATCCACCTGCCGGATCAGCGGGCGGATATCGCCCATCATCGACAACATGCGGGCGTCGCCGCTGTGCTGGGTGCCGATGATATGCAGGCGGCGGTTGCCCTTGGTGGCGATCCAGTGATTGCCGAGGCTGAAGGGGACCTTTGCCATCTCCGCATCGAGCCGCGTGCGGGCCTCTGTGGTCAGATGGTCGCGCAGGTCGATCCCGGTGCAGCGCGCATAGGCCGCGCCGGGGCCCAGGGGGCCGGGGGTGAGCAGCAGGGCCAGCGCCAGAAGCAGCGCCGGATACAGTGCCGGACACAGCCCCGAACACAGCCCCGAACACAGCGCCTTCAGCCCGGTCTGCACTGTCATCGAACACCCGCCGATGCGGGACCGCAGAGCGCTCACAGCGGGGCCTCTTCGATGGTATAGCCCTCGGCTTCGAGCAGGGCCAGAACGCCCGCCTCGCCGGGCAGATGCGCGGCGCCCACCGCCACCACCAGCAAATCGCCGGGGGTGGAGTCGATGACCGGGATCCAGGCTCGGTTGCGATCATAGAGCAGGTCCGCCATGGCCGCGTCGATCTGGGCCTGTCGCTTGGCCACCGGGGTCGGCAGATCTGCTGCCAGATACTGTTTCAGCTGCAGGAGTGCATAGGCCTGGACCTCGCCTTCGAAATAGCTCTCCAGCATGGTGTAGAAATCATCCGGTCCCACCCGCATCAGCGTGATATAGCTGCGCAGCTCTTCAATCTGCTCCTCAATGGGGGGCTCATTGAGGGTCCGGAACAGGCTCAGCGGATCCTCGAGCGACAGGGCAGGGACCCCCGCCGCGGCGGCCACCCGCAAGAGTTGCATGTCCAGCCCCTCTGTCACATCGGGGATCGCCCGCGCGCAGCGGGGCACCGCCAGCGACATGCCGAGGAACCACGGCCGCATCTTGGCCGCCATGAAGGCAGGGATGCCTGCGGCTTGGGCAAGGTCGGCGATCCGGGCCCAGTCCTGTGGCGGTATCCGGTCGATCAGGGTCGGGCCTTCGGTGATGAAGACCATCGCGGGCCGGTCGGCGAGGGTCTTGGTCATGGCGGCCTTGTCGGTCTCGTTGATCTCGACCAGCAGAGCATCCGCGGCCTCGAGGGCGGGGGTCATATGGGCCACCAGCGCGTCGTGCCTGGGGTCGTTGAGATGCATGGTGCCGATGATATGCAACCGCCGCGTCCCCCGTGTCGCGATCCAGCTCAGGCCGTGGGCATAGGGGGTGCGGGCCAGTTCGGCGTCGATTTCGGCCTGCAGCGCCGCAGGGATCGCCTGACGCAGGTCGGTGCCGGAGCAGGCGGCGCGAGCGGGGGTGGCCGACAGCGACAGGGTGAGCGACAGGACGCCAACAGAGAGGGTGGCAACTGAGAAGGCGCGAACAGAGCGGGTGGCAAGGGCCGGGCTGCCAAAAGACAGGCTGCCAAAGCACCGGACGACAGATGCGCCGCAGCGCGCCGCCATGGCCGACCGCCGCCCGAGGGCGGACGCCCGTTTGGCAAAACCTGCGCGCGATGGTCCGGCCTGTGCCCGCGCAGCACGGAGGCGACGCAGGCGAGTGAATAGTCCGGTCATGGATCACCGCTCGATTGTATTTCCTGTTGCGCCACATTGCCATTGGCGCCGGGCCGAGGCAAGCATGGCCACCATGAAGCGTGAACAGGAACTCTATGCCCCGGTGAAATCCCTGCTCGAAGCACAGGGCTACACCGTCAAGGGCGAGGTCGGCGCGGCCGATGTCGTGGCCCGGCGCGGCGCGGAGCCGCCGGTGGTGGTCGAGTTGAAGCTGCGGTTTTCACTGGCGCTGTTCCATCAGGCGGTGGCGCGGCTGGCGGTCACCGATCTGGTCTATCTCGCGGTGCCACGCCCCGGCGGCAAGACGGCGCGGCGCGCGTTGAAGGACAATCTCGGCCTGTGCCGCCGTCTTGGTCTCGGCCTGATCACGGTGCGCGCCGATGGCCGCGCCGAGGTCCATTGCGATCCCGGCCCCTTTGCGCCGCGCAAATCGAAATCAAAGGCCACCCGTCTGTTGCGGGAATTCGACCGCATCCAGGGAGACCCCAACACCGGCGGCGCCACGCGGGGCGGTTTGATGACCGGCTACCGGCAGGACGCGCTGGCCTGTGCGGTCTATCTCTGCGCGAACGGGCCGGCGCGGGGGGCCGTCGTCGCCCGCGCTACCGGGGTCACGCGGGCGACGCAGGTGATGTATTCCAACCACTACGGCTGGTTCGACCGTCTGGGCAAAGGCGCCTATGCCCTTACCGCCATTGGAGAAACGGAACATATTGCCTGGCTGGCGGGCCTGCCCGGAGATGTTGCGATCAAAGGGGGACAGGACGAAAACGCTCTGCCGGAAGACCCCGGATCGGACCTCCCGGAGCCTTCAGAAACCACAGAGTCGCCAGAGCCCACAGTTTCCCCTGAAGCGCGCGGGGCGCCGGCCCGATAGGAGAAATGGGCGGGTTGTTTTTATGGCAATGATCCCTGCAACTGCCCTGCGACGCGCCTTTGCTACGCCTTCGTGCGGCCTTTGTCGCCCCTTTGCCGCTCCTTTGTCACGCCTTTGCAGGGGCCTTGTGGAAGCTGGGCACCGAGGATCGGCAGGCTGTCATAAAAAATCATCAAAATTTCCGAGCCATTCTTGTTGACTCATGATTTCACACTGCCTAACTATCCGGCAGTTAGCACTCGACTGAGGTGAGTGCCAACGTCTCCGTGGCCCATGCAGGGCGTGGGGAAACAGAAAACACTTTGAGCCTTTTGAGGAGCTGCAAAGATGGCATTGAAACCGCTTCATGATCGCGTACTGGTACGCCGTACCGAAAGCGAAGAGAAGACCTCCGGTGGTCTTATCATTCCCGACAGCGCCAAAGAGAAACCGTCCGAGGGCGTTGTTGTCGCCTGTGGTGAAGGTGCGCGCAAGGACAGCGGCGAGCTGATCGCGATGGCCGTGAACGAGGGTGACACCATCCTGTTCGGCAAATGGTCCGGCACCGAAGTCACCGTCGACGGCGAAGAGCTGCTGATGATGAAAGAGAGCGACATCATGGGTGTGATCGTCTGAGCCACCCGCTCCGACACACCTTAATTTCGCAACTGTAAGTTTGTATTCTCAAGGAGAATGAAAAATGGCTGCTAAGGACGTCAAATTCGACACCGATGCCCGCAACCGTATGCTCAAAGGCGTGAACATCCTCGCCGACGCGGTTAAAGTGACCCTCGGCCCCAAAGGCCGCAACGTGGTTCTGGAAAAATCCTTCGGCTCCCCGCGCATCACCAAGGACGGTGTGTCCGTGGCGAAGGAAATCGAACTGGAAGACAAGTTCGAGAACATGGGCGCCCAGATGGTCAAGGAAGTTGCTTCCCGGACCAATGACGAAGCAGGCGACGGCACCACCACGGCCACCGTACTGGCTCAGTCCATCGTCAAGGAAGGCCTGAAGCAGGTTGCAGCGGGCCTGAACCCCATGGACCTGAAGCGCGGCATCGATCTGGCAACAACCAAGGTTGTTGACGCGATCAAAGCCATGGCGCGTGAAGTCAAGGACTCTGACGAAGTTGCGCAGGTTGGCACCATCTCCGCCAACGGCGAATCCGAAATCGGCCGCCAGATTGCGGACGCGATGCAGAAAGTCGGCAACGACGGCGTCATCACTGTCGAAGAGAACAAAGGTCTGGAAACAGAAACCGATGTTGTCGAAGGCATGCAGTTCGACCGTGGCTACCTGTCGCCCTACTTCGTGACCAACGCCGACAAGATGACCACCGAGCTGGAAGATTGCATCATCCTGCTGCACGAGAAGAAACTCTCGTCCCTGCAGCCGATGGTTCCGCTGCTCGAGCAGGTCATCCAGTCGCAAAAGCCGCTGCTGATCATCGCAGAGGACGTCGAAGGCGAAGCGCTGGCAACTCTGGTTGTCAACAAACTGCGCGGCGGCCTGAAAATCGCAGCCGTCAAGGCACCGGGCTTCGGCGATCGCCGCAAGGCCATGCTGCAGGACATCGCGATCCTGACCGGCGGCCAGGTCATCTCCGAAGATCTCGGCATGAAGCTCGAGTCCGTCACCATGGACATGCTCGGCTCCGCCAAGAAGATCCAGATCACCAAAGACGAGACCACCATCGTTGACGGTGCGGGCGAGAAAGCCGAGATCGAAGCACGCGTTGCCCAGATCCGCGCCCAGATCGAAGAGACCACCTCTGACTACGACCGTGAGAAACTGCAGGAACGCGTTGCCAAACTGGCAGGCGGTGTTGCCGTGATCCGCGTCGGTGGCATGACCGAAACTGAAGTGAAAGAGCGCAAGGATCGTGTGGACGATGCTCTGAACGCGACCCGCGCTGCTGTGCAGGAAGGCGTGATCGTCGGTGGCGGTGTTGCTCTGGTTCAGGCCGGCAAATCCCTCGACGGTCTGACAGGCATCAACGCCGATCAGAACGCCGGTATCGCTATCGTGCGCCGCGCGCTCGAAGCGCCGCTGCGTCAGATCGCTGAAAACGCAGGCGTCGACGGCGCCGTGGTTGCAGGCAAGATCCGTGAATCCGAAGACAAGAACTTTGGCTTCAACGCACAGACCGAAGAATATGGCGACATGTTCTCCTTCGGCGTGATCGATCCGGCCAAAGTGACCCGGACCGCACTGGAAGATGCAGCCTCCATCGCGGGTCTGCTGATCACCACCGAAGCCATGGTTGCAGACAAGCCCGCCAAAGAAGGCGCGCCTGCAGGTGGCGGCATGCCCGACATGGGCGGCATGGGCGGCATGATGTAATCATCCCGCGCATTTGCGTGAGACATCGAAAAGGGTCGCCTTCGGGCGGCCCTTTTTTCGTGTTGCTTGCGGATCTGTCCGTAGGGCCGGGCGGCGAACTGTCCGATATATAGGTTTTGTCCGCCGGGGGATCTCCGGCGGGCGCAGTGTATGGCGTGCCCGACCTGCGTCAGGGTGCAATTTGTACCGGCACAATTTTTTGCTTCTGGATATTTGTACCCCTGTGTTACGAGATACGCGTGTTCAACCAAGGGTAGTCGGAGGCAAAGATGACAAATTTTCAGAAATCAATGCGCTCCGGTGCTGTGAGACCGTTAGCTGTTGGATCCGTTGCTGTGAAATGTGCGGCCGCCCGATTTATGGCCGCTCAATCTGCGGCTGTAGGATCCGATGCAGGCGCACTATATGGACGCAGCGTCAACACAGGTCCGGCCCGCCCGATTACCGGCTAAAGCCCGACCCTGTTGCGACGCGGCTGGCCCCCCTGTGCGGTGCCACTTCGGTAGCCTGCGCGGTGCCTGCCTGCTGAGCGCTCTGGCTGTTCACACTTTCCAAACCTGACAGACTGGTTTCCCCGCGCGTCTCTTGCGACCGGGTGACTGCTCCATCCGGCAGGACCTGCGAGGCCTGCAAGATGGGGCCTCCGTAGGACCCCAGTAGGATCCGATTGGGACCTCCATGGGACCTCAATGAGGCCCTGGTGTCCGATCCCGACCCGGTCGCAAGTGACCACCACGGGGGAGCCGGTCTGTCGTTCATTTTATCCATAGACAGAGGACCGCCCTGACTGGGCGGATAGAGAATATGACACAGGTTTCTTCCTCGGTCGGCGCCTTGCCGACCAGCCCCGCTCTGGCCCGTCTCGTGGCCGAAGAGCATTTCCGCAGTCTCAGCCTCGCCCGGCGTTTGGGGCTGGCTCTGCGGCTGGTGATGATCCGGCGCGCCGGGCGGGTAAGGCGGGCCAGACGGGCGGGGTCGCTGGGGGTCGGGTTGAGCGATCACATTCGCGCCGATATCGGCCTGCCGACCGGCTATGAACGGGTGGAACCGCCGCATTGGTATCCTCCCCCGTTCTACTAGAGGCCCGCGTGGCGGTCAGCATCCCGTATGGAGCTGATCGCCACGCGCACCCTGTTGTGACAGGTCGTGGCTTGACTTGGCTCGGCAGGCCTGCTGTCTGACGACGGCGGCCCCGAACTCGGAAAAAGTGACCCTATGCGACTGATTGCCCTCACTGTTCTTGTCATGATCGCCTTTGCGGCGAATTCCATCTTCGGTCGCTGGGCGATCGGTCCCGGGCATATGGATGCCACCGGCTTTGGCCTGTTGCGGCTGGCGTCCGGGGCGGTGATGCTGGGGCTGTTGTGCCTGCTGCAGGGGCAACGCCCGGCCGAGGGCTGGCGGCGGTCTCTGGCCGGGGGCGCGGCGCTGACGCTCTATATGGTGGGATTTGCCGTCGCCTATGTGGCGCTGGATGCGGGGCTGGGGGCGCTGGTGCTGTTCGGGGTGGTGCAGGTGTCGATGTTCGGCTGGGGCATTCTGCGCCGTCAGCCGGTGGCACCGCTGCAGATCCTTGGTGCCGGTCTGGCGCTGGGCGGTCTGGCCTATGTGGTCTGGCCCGGCGGCGAGGTGGCAGCCCCTCTGTGGGCGGTGCTGTGGATGGGCGCGGCGGGGCTCGGCTGGGGGATCTACAGTCTGGTGGGGCGCGGGGCGCAGGCGCCGCTGGCGGCCAGCGCGGTGAACTTTGGCCTCGCCACGGTGATGATCCTGCCGGCCGTCTGGTGGTTCGGGGGCGGCGCGGTGGTGACGCCGCTTGGCTGCCTGCTGGCGGTGGTGTCGGGGGCGGGCACCTCGGGGCTGGGCTATGCGCTGTGGTACCGGGTGTTGCCCCGGATCCCCGGCCCGGTGGCGGCCACGGTGCAGCTGAGCGTGCCGGTGATCGCGATTCTGGCGGGCACCGTGGTGCTGGGCGAACCGGTCGGCGCGCGGTTGCTGCTGGGCACGGTGGCGGTGCTGGGGGGGATCGCGGTGGTGATCCTGTGTCCGCCGCGCATGGCCCGCGCAAGCTGACCGCACGCGGGGGCTTTTCGTGGCGGCACGCAGCGCTTATGTGCAGCCTCATGACACGTATTCTTCTGACCCGGTTTCTGGCCCTGATCTTCCCTGCGCTGCTGCCGATGGCGGCAGCTGCGGGCAGCGGCTGCGTCATCCTGTTGCATGGGCTGGCCCGCACGGAGACCTCCTTTCTGCTGATGGAAGAGGCGCTGACGGCGCGTGGCTATGAGGTGGTGCGCCCCGGCTACCCCTCGACCGAACACACGGTGGAGCGGCTGGCCAATGCGGTGATGCCGCGGGCCTTTGACGCCTGCACCCAGACGCCGGTGCATCTGGTCACCCATTCCATGGGCGGCATTCTGGTGCGCTACTGGCTGGCGCATACGCGGCCGGTGACGCTGGGCCGGGTGGTGATGCTGTCACCGCCCAACGGCGGCAGCGAACTGGTGGATGAAATGGGCGACTGGGCGGTCTTTGACCTGTTGCACGGGCCTGCGGGGCAGGAGCTGGGCACCGGCCCGTCGAGCCTGCCGAACCGGTTGCCGCCGGTGGATTACCCGGTCGGCATCATCGCGGGCAGCCAATCGTTGAACCCGGTGTTCTCGGCGCTGATACCGGGCAAGGATGACGGCAAGGTCTCGGTCGAGAGCACCCGGGTCGAGGGCATGACATCGCAGCTGATCCTGCCGGTGACCCATACCTATATGATGAACAATCCGCGGGTCATTGCGCAGGTGGTGCAATTCCTCGAGACCGGGCGTTTTGACACCTCGCTGGGGTGGCTGGACGGGCTCCTGGGGCGGGATTGGGACAGCGGATTGAACGGATCGGAGTAGCGGAGATGGACAGAGACCGGGGGACCGGCGGAACGGTGGCGCTGCGGTTGACCGGGGCGGATGTGCTGCGGCCCGGCGGGATGGAGCGCGGTGACGTGCTGTGTCTGGCGGAGGGCGTCGTGCAGGACGGCGCTGGTGGCCGTGAGGTGGACCTGCGCGGCTATCGCATCCTGCCGGGGATCGTTGATCTGCACGGCGATGGTTTCGAGCGCCATGTGGCGCCGCGCCGTGGGGCGATGAAGCAGATGGCGCAGGGGATCCGCGCCACCGAGGCCGAGCTGGCCGCCAATGGCATCACCACCGGGGTTCTGGCGCAGTTCTATTCCTGGGAGGGGGGCCTGCGCGGGCCGGATTTTGCGGAACAGGTGTTTGCGGGGATTGCCGAGGTGCGGCAGCAGCTGGTCACGGATCTGCTGCCGCAGTTGCGGTTCGAAATCCATCTGCTGGAGGCCTATGAGGTGCTGGCGGCAAAGATCGCGGCATGGGGCGTGCCCTATGTGGTGTTCAACGACCATCTGCCGCACGACCGGCTGGCGGCGGGCAAGAAGCCGCCGCGCCTGACCGGGCAGGCCCTGAAGGCAGGGCGCAATCCCGAGCGGCATTTCGAGATGCTGCTGGAGCTGCATGCCCGCCGCCACGAGGTGCCGGGGGCGCTGGATGCGCTTTGTGCGCGGCTGCGGGCGGCGGGTGTGCGCCTTGGCAGTCACGATGACCGCAGCGCGGCGGACCGCAGCCTCTGGCGTGGGCGCGGGGCGGCGATATCGGAGTTCCCGGAAACGGCGGAGGCCGCAGAGGCCGCGCGGGCGGGGGGCGACCATGTCATCCTCGGGTCGCCCAATGTGGTGCGGGGCGGATCGCACAAGGGCAATGCCTCGGCCATCGAGTTGATCGCCATGGGGCTCTGTGATGCGCTGGCGTCGGATTATCACTACCCGAGCCCGCGCCGGGCCGCGCTGATGCTGGCAAAGGCGGGCGTCTTGCCACTGGAGGCGGCCTGGGGGCTGGTGTCTTCTGGTCCGGCCCGTGTGCTGGGGCTTTCGGATCGGGGTGAGTTGATCCCCGGCCATCGCGCGGATCTGGTGGTGCTGGATGCGCAGGACCAGGTGGCCGCGACGCTGTCGGGCGGGCGGGTCAGCTATATGAGTGGCCCAGTTGCGGCGCGGTTTCTCGCCTGAGCAGGGATGTGATCCAGGGGGGCGCCTGCGGCGGGCGGGTTCGCGCCTGCGGCAGGCGGGTATGCGTCTGCGGCGGTCAGGTTTGCGCCTGCGGCGGGCGGGGCGGGCGCCGCGCGTCAGGCCCTGCGGGCCCTCCTTGCGGCGCGGTCCATCCGCCATGGGCGGAAGGACGGGGGGCCGCTACCAGCCGTCGCGGCCCTCTGTGCGCACCAGCCTGTTGACATGGCCCATCTTGCGCCCGGGCTTGGCTTCGGATTTGCCATAGAGGTGAATGGCGCAATCGGGCTCGCGCGCGAGATCGCCAAGGCGCGCGATGTCGTCGCCGATGAGGTTTTCCATCACCACATCCGCATAGCGCTGGCCATTGCCCAGGGTCCAGCCGGCAATTGCGCGGATATGCTGTTCGAACTGATCGATGGCGCAGCCCTGCTGGGTCCAATGGCCGGAGTTGTGCACCCGCGGCGCGATCTCATTGACCACCAGACCGTGGCCGGTGACAAAGATCTCGACCCCAAGCACTCCGACATAGTCCAGCGCGTTCAGGATCTTGCCGGCCATCAGCACCGCATCCATGCTCTGTCCGGTATTGAGGTTGGCGGGCACCGTGGTGGTGTGGAGGATGCCTTCGAGGTGGACATTCTCGCCGGGGTCGTAGCAGGCGACCTTGCCATCGAGACTGCGGGCGGCAATCACCGAGACCTCGTGGGTAAAGGCCACGAAGCCTTCGAGCAGCGCGGGCGCCCCCCGCATCGCCGCGAGGGCCTCGGGGGCTTCTTCGGGGGACATCAGCCGCGCCTGGCCCTTGCCGTCATAGCCAAAGCGGCGGGTCTTCAGGATCGAGGGCGTGCCGACCTGTTCGAGCGCGGCGTCCAGGCTGCGGGCATCGCTGACCTCGGCAAAGGGCGCGGTGGCGAGACCCAGATCCTGCAGGAAGGTTTTCTCGGTCAGGCGGTCCTGCGAGATCCGCAGCGCCTCGCGTCCGGGGCGGATCGGTTTCAGCGCCTCCAGCACATCCAGCGCCGTGGTCGGGATATTCTCGAACTCATAGGTGATGACATCGACGGTGGCGGCAAAGCTGCGCAGGGCGGCCTCGTCCTCATATCCGGCGGTGGTGATACGATCGGCCACATGGCCTGCGGGCGGGGCCACCGAAGGGTCAAAGATATGGGTCCGGAACCCGAGGCGGGAGGCCGCAACCGAGAGCATGCGCCCCAGTTGACCGCCGCCGAGAATGCCGATGGTGGCACCGGGGGCCAAGGGCGCTGCGAGATCGTCAGTCATCGGATGGGGTCTCCGGAATGGAGGCGGCAAGGGCGGCGCGCCAGGTGTCGAGGCGCCGGGCGAGATCGGGATCGCTGACGGCGAGGATGCCTGCGGCCATGAGGCCCGCATTGGCGGCTCCGGCGGCGCCGATGGCCATGGTGGCGACGGGAAAGCCCTTCGGCATCTGGACGATGGAATACAGGCTGTCGACACCGGAGAGGGCGCGGGTCTGGACCGGCACGCCGACCACCGGAATGCGGGTCTTTGACGCCATCATGCCCGGCAGATGGGCCGCGCCGCCGGCGCCTGCGATGATCACATGCAGGCCGCGGTCCGCAGCCGTCTTGCCGTAGTCCCACAGTCGGTCGGGGGTGCGGTGGGCCGAGACGATTCGGGTCTCGTAAGCGACGCCCAGCTCGTCCAGAATCGTGGCGGCCTCCTTCATCGTGGGCCAGTCGGACTGGCTTCCCATGATGATCCCTACTTTGATTTCGGCCATCTGTACGCCTCTCTGTGGAAGGAGCGCGCACCTTAGCGAAAATGACCAAAATGGCAATCCGTCCCCCATTGCATTTTATCGTCTCCCGGACGGCCTGTGGCGCACCGGACGGCCGGTCGTGGCGGTGGAGGTCCTGGCCTGGTCGATATCTGCTTGGCCCGAATGCCCGCCCGGCCCGAATGTCTGCTCGGCCCAGATATTCGATTGGCCCGAATGACCGCTCGGCAGGGAGGCGCGATCGGCAGGGCTGTGATCTAGGCGATGATGTCAGGCAGCAGCCGATCCTCGATCAGGGAGATCTTGTCCTTGAGGTTCAGCTTTTGCTTTTTCAGGCGCCGGATGGTCAGCGGATCGGCCGTGCCCTTTTCCTCGAGCGCCTGAATCGCCTCGTCCAGATCCCTGTGTTCCCGGCGAAAGACCTCCAGCTCGACTTTCAGCACGTCGTCGGTGGCCATCGACAAATCAGACCGCTTGTTCATTTGCGACTCTTGTTAAGGACAGTGAAACGATAGGGGCAGTAGGCTCAGTCCGATCGGGGCGCCAAAGGCACCTTTGTTCGGAAAGCTGAACCTGGGACTTGTGAAACGGCAAATACATCCCATATCCTATAGCACAGCGGTTGCCTGAATGGGACCGAAAGAAAACGTCGCTTTCGAATTAAGGACGAGAAACAGTGTCGAAACTTACCTTGGGCGCATATCCGCATATGTTGGGCTTTGAACAGCTCGAACGCTTGCTGGAGCGCTCTGCCAAATCCGGCAATGAAGGCTATCCCCCCTATAATATCGAACAGACCTCCGATGATTCCTACCGCATCACGCTGGCGGTGGCGGGATTTGCGGAACAGGATCTCGCGATCACCATCGAAGACCGGCAATTGGTGATTCGCGGGCGTCAAAGCGATGACTCCGATGGGCGGATCTTTTTGCATCGTGGCATTGCCGCGCGTCAGTTCCAGCGCATGTTCGTGCTGGCCGATGGCGTCGAAGTCGGCGAAGCGGTGATGGAAAACGGGCTGTTGCACGTGGATCTGACCCGCTCGCGACCAGAGACCGTTGTCCAGACTATCAACATAAGAAAGGGGTAAATCATGCAGACACCAGTAGATTTCGCAGAAACCGGCGGACGCACCGTTTACGTGAAAACCGTGGAGGTTGCCGATCTGCCAGAGACGGTTCAGGCCACTGTCCCCGGCCGCAAGCAGCTTTATGCCGTGCACGATGAGGCGGGCGAACAGCTTGCTCTGGTGGCGGATCGCCACATGGCGTTCGTACTGGCGCGCCAGCACGACTACGCGCCGGTTCCCGTACACTAGAGCGAACCCGCAGCGCAGCGCGCAGCGGAGCAGGCGCGTCTTTGGGGCGTCGCTGGGCGCGCCGACCGCACTGTTGACGGTTGAAATGAAAACCCCGCCCTCCGCCCGGAGCGGCGGGGTTTTGTCGTTCAGCCCGCAGAGGCGGGGTGTCCCTCCGGCCGCCGAGGTGGGGCCGTCCTTCCGGCCAGAGAGGCGGCGTCTTGTCGGCTTCGGGATGCGCCCACGACGGGGCACGCGACCGGACGCGCAACCGGACGCGCAACCGGACGCGCAACGGGGCGATTGATAAACTTTGTATCGGCACAGGCGCTACGGCTTGAGCGTTGCGGGCGCAGATGCTTGCCTGCGCAGAGTTCAGAACCAGTAGGAGCGCAAGATGCCTGAGTTTCCGTTTGATTGGGTCGATGCCTTTACCGACAGCCCCTTTGGGGGCAATGGATGCGCGGTGGTGCATGGCGGCGCCCATCTGCCGGAGGCGGTGGCCTGCGCCTATGTGCGCGAGACCTCGCTGGTGGAATGCACCTTCACGGGACCTTCGGAGGTCGCGGATATCCGGGTGCGCTATTATCTGGCCAGCCGCGAGATCCCCTTTGCCGGCCATCCCACGATTGCGACGGTTGCGGCGATGCGCGATCGGGGCATGATCGCGGGTGACCAGATCACGCTGGAAACAGGGGCCGGCATCGTGCCGGTGGATCTGGAGGGGAACCGGATCGTCATGCAGCAGGTGGCGCCGGAGTTCGGCCCCATGCCCCCTGCGGATCTGGTGGCGCGGGCCATCTCCTTGCCGCCCGATGCGATCGTGGCACCGCCGCAACTTGTCTCCACCGGCCTGCCATTCTGCATCACCGTCCTGCGCGATCACGCGGCGCTGAAGTCCGCGCGGCTGGAGGGCGCGGCAATGGCGGATCTCGGCCATGCGCTTGGCAGCGACGGCAGCGACATGATGGAGCCTTTTCTGGTGACGCTGCAGGGCATGAGCGCGACGGGGGATACGTTCTCTCGGCTGTTGCTGATGCCGCCAAGCCCGCCGGAGGACGCCTTTACCGGCTCGGCAACGGGGGCGATGGCTGCCTATTTGTGGCGTCACGGCCTGATGCCGAAGACCAGTTTCACCGCCGAACAGGGCCATCTGATGGGGCGGCCGGGGCAGGCCGAGGTGAGCCGGGTCGGCCCGGCGGATGCGATTGCCGGCGTGCGGGTCGGTGGCAAGGGATATGTGATGATGCGCGGCACGGTCGACCTGCCAGAGCGGCTGGACCGTCTCGCCTGAAGTCCGGTCCCGATCGCTGGCCCGATCACTGGCCCGAAGACTGATCGGGATCTCGCCTGAACGCGGCTCTGACCTCTGGCGCAACCGAAAAACGGCCCGCCAGGGGGCGGACCGTTCATGTCTGTCGCTGGACACAGGGCCATGCACCGGCCGTCGCGGCACGTCAGCTGGCGCTGATCAGCCCCATGCTCTCGAGCTTCAGCAGCACCTGATGGGCGCAGTTGTCGACCTCGACGTTTTCGGTCTCGACCCGAAGCTCCGGCACCTCCGGCACGTCGTAAGGGTCGGAAATCCCCGTGAACTCCTTGATCTTGCCCTCGCGCGCCAGCTTGTAGAGCCCCTTGCGGTCACGGCGTTCGCATTCCTCCAGCGTGGTCGCGACATGCACTTCGACAAAGGCCCCGAACTGCTCGATCTCTTCGCGCACGTGACGCCGGGTGGAGGCATAGGGCGCAATCGGAGCACAGATCGCAATGCCGCCGTTCTTGGTGATCTCGGAGGCCACATAGCCAATGCGTTTGATGTTGAGATCACGGTGCTCTTTTGAGAATCCCAGCTCCGAGCTGAGGTTCTTGCGCACGATATCGCCGTCCAGCAGCGTCACCGGGCGGCCGCCCATCTCCATCAGCTTGACCATCAGCGCGTTGGCGATGGTGGATTTGCCAGAGCCGGAAAACCCGGTGAAAAACACCGTGAACCCCTGTTTCGAGCGCGGCGGCTTGGTCTTGCGCAGCTCGGTCACCACCTCGGGGAAGGAGAACCACTCCGGGATCTCCAGACCTTCGGCCAGGCGGCGGCGCAATTCGGTGCCGGAGATATTGAGGATGGTCACGTCATCCTTGTCGGCGATTTCATCGGCGGGTTCGTATTGGGCGCGTTCCTGCACATAGACCATGTGTTTGAAATCGACCATTTCGATGCCCATTTCCTCCTGATGGGTGCGGAACAGCTCCTGCGCGTCATAGGGGCCGTAGAAATCCTCGCCGGCGGAGTTCTTGCCGGGGCCTGCGTGGTCGCGGCCGACGATGAAATGGGTGCAGCCGTGGTTCTTGCGGATCAGCCCGTGCCAGACCGCCTCGCGCGGGCCGGCCATGCGCATCGCCAGGTTCAGCAGGCTCATGGAGGTGGTGGCGGCCGGGTATTTGTCCAGCACCGCCTCGTAGCAGCGCACGCGGGTGAAATGGTCCACATCGCCGGGTTTGGTCATGCCCACGACCGGGTGGATCAGCAGGTTGGCCTGGGCCTCGCGGGCGGCGCGGAAGGTCAGTTCCTGATGCGCGCGGTGCAGCGGGTTGCGGGTCTGAAAGGCCACGACCTTGCGCCAGCCCAGCTTGCGGAAATAGGCGCGCAGCTCGTTCGGCGTGTCGCGGCGGGCGCGGAAATCATAGTGGATGGGCTGCTGGATGCCGGTCACCGGGCCGCCGAGGTAGATCTTGCCGGCGGTATGATGCAGGTAGTTCACCGCCGGATGCGCCAGATCGTCGGCGCCAAAGACCTGTTCGGCCTCGCGGGATTTGTTCGGCTCCCAGCGGTCGGTGACGGTCATGGTGGCGAGGATGACGCCTTCCTGATCGCGCAGGGCAATATCCTGGCCGATTTCGATGGAGGCGGCGAAATCCTCGGTCACGTCGAGGGTGACGGGCATCGGCCAGAGCTGGCCGTCGGCGAGGCGCATATTGTCGACCACACCGGTGTAGT
This sequence comes from Alphaproteobacteria bacterium MedPE-SWcel, assembly GCA_001874255.1. Taxonomy (GTDB): domain Bacteria; phylum Pseudomonadota; class Alphaproteobacteria; order Rhodobacterales; family Rhodobacteraceae; genus Epibacterium. The sequence continues at coordinate 56,876 of MPDC01000005.1, read as the reverse complement.
CTTCTTCGCTCAGGAAGCCCTTGAGCGGGTTGAAGCCACCGTTCATCAAGAGCTCGAGATCGCAAATCTGGCGCGGGGTGAGATCGTGACTGGTCAGATCGCCCGCCTCGACCTTCAGTTTCTGAGCCGAGTCATAAGATACGTAGAGCTCCGGGATCGGAGCCAAATTTTTCAACATGGTCATAAATAAACTCTATCGTTTAGCGCCCAAAGGCGAGGAACTGAAAATACGTCCCCGAGAGATACCGAGTGAGGCAGGGCCTTGTCCAGTCGCCGCCGGGGAACAGGGCAGCCTGCGCGCAACTGTGGTACGAGAGACCCATTTCCTGAAACCAGTCGGGTCACCAGGGCGGTGTTGGCGCGCCGCGCGTCCCCTGCGTCCCGTGGATCCTCGACCATAGGCGGCTACTCCGGCACGCTCGACCGGCACCCCAGACTGCCACTGGTGATGATTCCAATCGCAGGCATATGCAGGTGCCCAAGCGCAGCGCAGAGCCCCTGAAACAGGCCGGAAACGCCCGACAGAATCGGGGGCGCAGCTCTCCGATCCGGCCTGCCAGACCCGCCCCCTTCGGGCCTCGTCTGATTTCAATGCTCAAAATTGAGGCTCGCCAACAGCCCAGGAGTCCGCTGAAAACCGCAGAGTTTTCAATGAGGAGCAGTGCTGGAACGATGTGCAGCCGCAACTTTTTTAGGAGATTTCCGGTGCATTCGTTAACTATCTGTGTCAAAAGTCGTGAATATTAAACATAAATTTAGTATGAATTGGTCATAAGGCGTAAGCGACGATCTGCTTGAAAGAGAGTCGCCACAATATTTCGATGTATTTTTCTAAGGGGTTTTTAATATGACGATGCAAGACTTTGCTTTATCAGCCCAACATGCACAGGGCCGGCGCGCAGGCGATGTCTCTGGTCTCTACCTTCGGTTCGGCAAGCGCTTGTTTGATATATGTTTCGCGCTGGCGCTGCTGCCGATCGTGGCTCCGATTATTCTGGGCCTTTGGCTGATTGCGCGCAGAGACGGCGGAGCCGGTTTTTTCGGCCATCAGAGGGTGGGCCGAAACGGCAAGACTTTCAAATGCTGGAAAGTGCGCAGCATGGTGATCGACGCCGAGGCACGCCTTGAGGCCTACCTGAAATGCAATCCCGAAGCTGCCGCCGAGTGGGACCGCGATCACAAGCTGACCAATGATCCGCGGATCACCAGATTTGGTGATTTCATCCGCAAAACCAGCCTCGATGAACTGCCCCAGATCTGGAACGTCCTGAAGGGTGAAATGAGCTTTGTGGGGCCGCGCCCCGTGGTCACCAAAGAGCTGGAAAAATATCGCGACAGCCTGCCCTCCTATCTCGCTCAGAAGCCCGGAATCACCGGTCTGTGGCAGGTGTCAGGGCGCAATGACATCAGCTACAATGAACGGGTGGCGCTGGATGTGGCCTATCTGTCCATGTGCAGCCTGCGCGCCGACCTCGGGATCATTGTCAGGACGGGTCTGTCGGTGCTGGGATGTACCGGACGCTGAGGCGGGACGTCCAGAAGGACGCATTGCAGCATTGGTTTGGGGCTTTCGCCAGCAAGAGACCAGCCGCAGACGCCGGATCTGGCGGGCGGCTGGTCTGAAGTCCCAAACCCTGACCGCTCCAAGTCCCCACGGATGACCGGGGGCACGGATGACCAGGGGACTGGCCGCGGGGACAGGGGCAGCGGGGAGTGGCCGCACAAGGCAATGATGCGGCACAGCAGGAAGATCTGAAGGGCCTTGGAAGGACAAGAGATGCGACCTTTGCAGGCGAGTTTTATCGGAATTGGCGCGCAAAAATCGGCCTCCACCTGGCTCTATGGGGTTCTGCAACAAAGCCCGGATGTGCGGGTGAGCGAGGTAAAAGAGGTCGATTTCTTCAGCTATTACTTCGATCGTGGCTATGAATGGTACGAGCGCAACTTTGACTCCCCGTCGCCGCATCGCCATCGCGGAGAAATCTCACCGTCATACCTGATCCACCCGGCCGCAGCGGCGCGGGCGGCCACCTATAATCCGGATTTGCAGATCTTTGTGGCGCTGCGCGACCCGGTGGACCGGATTTTTTCCAATCACCTGCATGAGGTGCGCAAAGGCCATATTTCCGGGCCGAACCTGCGGTTTGAGACCGCCCTCGACAATAATCCGCTCTACCGGGAACAGGGGCTTTACGCAAAGCACCTCGGCCCCTGGTATGATCATTTCCCTGCCGATCAGATCCATGTGATGTTTCAGGAGGATATCCGACGCGACCGTGTCGGGGCCGCAGAAGAGGTCATGCAGGCGCTCGGGCTGGAGCCGCTGGCGGAGTTTCTGGACCTCAAGGCCAATGAAAGTGTCCAGTATCGCAATGCCGCATTGGGCGAACGGCTGTGGAAGATCGGCAATTACGCGCGCAAGAATGGCCTGGGCCGGGTGGTGGAGGCCATCAAGGCAGCCCCCGGCGTGCGTCAGATGCGTCAGTCCAATCGCCAGGCTCTGCGCGATACCGTGGCCCCGATGGAGGCCGAGACAGAGGTACGGCTACGGGAATTCTACGCCGATGATGTTGCCGCTTTGGAGCAACGGCTCGGGCGTGGTGTGCCCTGGCCGCGATTTACCCCTGCGCCGATGGAGCGGACGGCATAGGTGCATCCGTCCGCTCCGGCGTTTCGTCAGGTTCAGATCAGGATCAGATCGCCGTTGTCCGCATGCGACAGGCTGAGATCCCCCACGGCGGTATCTTCGATCCGGGCGATGTCGACGACACCCGATCCAGTGGCAAGCCCCAGGTAGGTATCGGCGCCCGACTGGCGGAAGATCAGATCGTCCGCATCATAGAGGTCTGACCCCTGCACGATGATCCGGTCGCCGTCGCTCTGGCTGAAGTCCCGCACAAGGTCGTAATCCTCCAGATGGTCCACAGAGAGGACAAAACTGTCCGCCCCGGCCCCGCCAAAGAGCTGGTCCCGCCCTGCGCCACCAATGAGCACGTCGTCATTGCCACCACCCTTGAGCACATCGCGCCCGTCACCACCTTCCAGCGTGTCATTCCCGGCCTGACCAAAGAGACGGTCGCGTCCGTCGCCGCCAAGCAGGAGGTCATCGTTTGCCCCGCCCCGCAGCTGATCATCGCCGGTACCGCCATCCAGGGTGTCATCGCCCTTGTTGCCAAAGATCGTGTCATTGCCGCCCAGACCCATCATGACATCGTTGTCGCGGCCGCCCTCCAGGAGATTGTCGCCGCTGTCACCGGTTTCCGTTGCGAGCGGATCGTCGCCGGGATTGCCCGGAGGTACGCTGATAGGATCACCGATGTCCGGATCCTCTGTCGGATCTTCGCCCACCGGATCGTCCCCATCGGGGTCTTCCACTGTCGGCGGAACATCGACCGGATCCGTCTCTTCGTCTTCCGGCGGCAGCGGGTTGACCGGGGAAACCGTGCCGTCGGCAACCAGAGCGACCATATTGTCCCAACTGTAGGAACCATCGGTGAAGGCAAAGAACTCAACCCCGAATACGGTGCTGAAGCTGCCGCCGAGATACCCCAGCACAAAGCTGCCTGCATCGGTCAATGTCGCGGTGATGCTGGCGAGGGCGCCGCCGATCAGAAGCGTGTCGGTGCCTGCACCGCCCTCGATCGTGTCATTGCCGGTACTGAGTTCGAAATGATCGTCTCCGCGCCCACCGGACAAGAGATTGTCCGCAGCATTGCCGATCAGCACATCGTCGCCATCCCCGGCATAGGCCGATTCGATCGCTCCGGGGGTCAGGATCTCCAGCGCGGTATTGGCGATATTGCTGAGGGACGCGCCGCTGAGATCAATATAGCTGTCAGAGCTCACCGCCGCAGCATTGATGGTATCATGGCCGCCGTCGGTATCCGACAATTGGCTGCGCGCCTCCAGATCATCCCCGTCATACAGGACGCCGAACTCATCCGTATAGACATATGTATTGTCTTCCAGACCATCCGTTTCCCCATGGATCTCCAGGTTCACGTTGATCAGATTGCCCGTCATCGCGGCGCCTTGCTCTTCGGCTTCGAGATTGAGGTTGTATATGTCCAGCGTCCAGGTGCCTGCGCCCAGCTCGCCCATGGAGGCAACGGAGGCGAAGGTGAAATCACGCAGGTTCCCGATACGGCTGCTGTCTTCATTTTCATAGACCAGTTGCACCTGCTGGCCTTCGGCACTGGTCAGATAGATGTCCAGATCCCCGGTGTACCGCCAGGTCAGGCCCATGGTCAGCTGAACATGTTCAACCAGAATGTCCTGATCCACCTGAATGTCGATAGAGACATGGTCGGTCGTGCCCGCAACCAATTGCGCACCCACATTCTGCGCCACCGAAACGGTATCGCGGTTTTGCGCGGTTTGCTGCTGGGTCCAGCTTTCGGCCAGACGCACCGCATTATGGGCATTGACCGCCCCATAACCGAAGGTGTCACTATAGTGCATGCCGCCGCCATTGAAGGTATCGGCAGAATTGGTTTGCCAGCCAAGACCATAGGGAGCGGAATCGCCGAGGTGCTGACGCTCCGCCGAGAACGCCAGGATCTGTTGCACATCCCGGTAGCCCAGGTCTTCGTTGGCCTCATACATCAGCGCAATCACGGCAGAGACCGCCGGCGCCGAGAAAGAGGTGCCATCCGTCGTGGTCAGCCCGCCTTTGGGACGGGTCGTAAAGATGTCGTCCCCGGCCGCAGAAACCAGAACATTGGCGCCGATACTGGAATTATCCCAGGCAGAGCCATCCTGCGAAAAGGCACCCACGGCGATCGTATAGGGAGAGTTCTGGAAGTTGTGATAGTTGGAAGTGTCCGTGGCGCCGCCGTTGCCTGCGGAAAACACCATCGAGGTGCCCAGCCCGTCGCGCCCGGTCTCGGCGACAAACTGCAGCGTATCGCCAAGGTGGCTGTAGGCTGACAGGTTGAAATTATCGGCAAAGTTCTGGGTAAAGCTCCAGCTGCAGTTCACCACATCCAGCTCGGCGGCGGCGGTCAGCCCGTCCTGGATCTGGTCCAGCACATCCGAGCTGCTATAGTTTATGCCCAGCCCCACGAGGGTGGCCTCAGGCGCGATCCCCACCGTGCCGGTCTCATTGCCCCCTTCCGCGGCGATGACGCCGGCGACCATGGTGCCGTGCCAATCCGAGATGCTCTTGGAATTGACGTTGAAATCACCCGTCCCGAAATCAAAGTTGTAGTCCAGATCGAGATCATAGGCGCTTTCAAGCTCGGCGTGATGATAATCGATCTGGGAATCGAGCACCCCAACCAACACGCCTTCGCCACGATAATCGTCCCACACACTGGAGACATCGACCTGCAGGCCGGGTGTAGAGGTATTGGATCCGTCCAGGAACCAGCTTTTGCTGACGCCGGAATCGGAGAGCATCTCATTCACGGAGTTCTGCGCAGACTTTTCGGCAGGCATGGTTTTCAAAATCCTTCTCATTAACCCGCCCTCCTTACGCAAGGAGCCTTGGGTTCTAGGGAACAAGAACAGCTACTTCTGTAGTTACGAAAATGAGAGAGTAGCTTCTGTTAACGATCTATGAAGCGATCGGGGCGAAACAGTGGCTGCGGTTAGTCAATACAAAGCGGAAACACTAGCCTTTTTTGAAATTTTGTGTCGATGTTGCGCTGGCGAGCGAAAAATCGCTTTTTTCTCAAAAAAGGAACATATTTTCGCCTATTTTTATGGGTTTTCGAAGCTTTGACGGCCGAATTATTACACCGTCAAATAGTCAAATTTCGCTTTGGGAAGACGCTCGGGCTCGGCAAAATCCGTTAACAAATGGCCCCAAAAATAAGCCTGCATATCTTCTGACCGGAGTTCCCCGACGGAACTTTGGTGAATTACCAGTTTTCATTTTTTGAAATATGCAGAAATCCAGCCTGCGGCTTTTGCAGCCCCTATCTCCGCTCTCCCGGAGGCGCATGTTGACTCTCGGTCCTGACGGAAAATCAGACGCACGGCGGAATGGCGCATGTCGCTGGACAGATCTTTCAGCGCCCTCGCGACTTCTAGGTGGCGCATCCACCGCCTTGCCCGACCTGACGCCCCGGGAACTCCAAAGGCCTTCACCCTGACCGCCGCGAGGCTCTGATGGTCGCGACGCAGAGGTCAGCGGGATCGCAGCCGCGTCATCACCGCCTCATTGCCGGTCCCGCTCGGTTTCTGTCGGCACCTGAATGACCGCGCAGCCCGCATCACGACACCGCGCCAGGCTCTCTGTCGGCAGCACTGCGCCGGTGACCACCACGTCATAATCCCAGATCATCTGCTTGCGACAGGGCAGGTCCCGGCCCAGCTTGGCCTTGTCCATCACCAGCACCGTCTTGCGGGCACATCCGGCAATGGCGCTGCGGGCGGCGATCTCCTCGGCGTTGTAGTCCAGAACCTCGCCCGCCGCCGACAGCCCGCCGCAGCTGAACACCGCCAGATCCACCAGATAGTCGCCAAAGAACCCGCTCGATGCCGTCCCGATCATGTCGAGGTCGCGCAGCCGAACCGTGCCCCCGGCCAAGGCCACCACCGCCCCCGGCGCGCCTTGCAGCGCCAGCACCGCGTGAATGCTGTTGGTGGCCACAAACAGCCCCTCGCGACTGGCCGCCAGCATCCGGGCGCAGGCCTCGACCGTGGTCCCGGTCCCCAGCGCAACCCGCGCGCCATCGGGCACCAGGTCCCGCACCGCCATGGCGATCTGCTGCTTTTCCGCCCGTGCGAGGCTCCCACGTGGGGCGTAGCCGATGTTCTCGGACGGTTGCCGCAGGCGCACCACGCCATTGCGCCGCTGCACCAGCGCCGCCTCGTCCAGATCGCGCAGATCGGTGCGGATGGTCTGCACCGACACCTCCAGCCGCGCCGCAAGCTCCGAGGCCGACATCTCGCCCGCCTCGCACAGCAGGCCGATGATCTCGTCGCGCCGCCGGGTCATTTCATCCTTGCGCATTCGCTTTCCTTTGAAAGTGAACAGGGTCGGATCTTTCCTAGCAACTCGTCAAAGCACCCGGCAAGATAATAATATCTTTGGGAAACTGTCACAAAACGGTTTCAGACTCAGGAAATAACGGCCGCGTCACAACTTTCGAACGAAAGCCAACACCGGAGATTTCGGATGAAAACCCTATTGTCTGCCGCCGCCCTCGCCCTGACCGCTTCTGCGTCCTTTGCCGAGACCCTGACCCTCTATACCTCGCAGCCCAATGCCGACGCGCAGGTCACCGTCGACGCCTTCATGGCCGCCAACCCCGACATCACAGTCGACTGGGTCCGCGACGGCACCACCAAGCTGATGGCTCGTCTGCGGGCCGAAATCGAGGCAGGCAGCCCGCAGCCCGATGTGCTGCTGATCGCCGACACCGTCACCCTTGAAGGCATGGCCCAGGCCGGTCAGCTCAAATCCTACCATTCGCCTGAATCCTTTGCCTATGATCCGGCCCTGTTCAGCGCCGAGGGCTACTACCACTCGACCAAGCTGATCACCACCGGCATCGTCTACAACACCGGCGTCGAGGCCAAACCGACCTCCTGGTCCGACCTCGCAGACCCCGCGCTCAAGGGTCAGGTCGCCATGCCCTCGCCGCTCTATTCCGGCGCCGCGCTGATCCATCTCGCGACCCTGACCGGCGACAAGGATCTCGGCTGGGACTACTATTCCGACCTCGCCACCAATGACGCCCGCGCCCAGGGCGGCAACGGCGGCACCTTCAAGGCCGTCGCATCGGGCGAAAAACCCTATGGCGTCGTGGTCGACTTCCTCGCCATCCGCAACAAGGCCGACGGCTCTCCCGTGGAATTCGTCTTTCCCGAGGAAGGCGTCAGCTACGTGACAGAGCCGGTGGCGATCCTGGAGACGGCGAAAAACGTCGATGCGGCGCAGAAATTCGTCGATTTCGTGCTGTCGCAGCAGGGCCAGGATCTGGTGCTCGACATGGGCTATATCCCGGCCCGCAACGGCATGGGCGTGCCCGCAGGCTTTCCCGCCCGAGACGAGATCCGGCTGATGTCCTTCGACCCGGCGCAGGCGCTGACTGATGCAGACGCCAACAAGGCGAAATTCGCCGACCTCTTCGGCGCCGAATGACCCTCGCCGACACACATTCCCGCAGCAGCCGGTCCGAGGGCCGGCTGCTGTCGCTTGTCCTCGGGCTGGCCATCGTGATCACCCTCGCCCCCGTCGCGCGGCTGTTCTTCGAAGGGATCACCGCCGGAGGCCGTCTGAACCTGAGCTTCTTTGCCGAGGTGATGGCAAAACCCGCCACCCAGTCGGCCCTGCGCCATTCGCTGGTGACGGCCGGGCTCGGCACGCTGATCTCTGTGGGGATCGGCGGCCTCTTTGCCTTTCTGGTGGCGCTGACCGATCTGCGGCGCAAACCCGCGCTGGTGTTCTGCCTGATGATCCCGATGATGATCCCGCCGCAGATCACCGCCCTGTCCTGGACCCAGATCATGGGGCCCTCTTCCGTCTTTCTCAAAACGCTCGGCCTGGCGCCGCCCCTCGGCGCGCCGCAGCCGCTCTATTCGGCGGGCGGGATCATTCTGCTGCTGGGCATACAGCACACATCGATCATCTTTCTGACCCTGCGCGCGGGCCTGCGCGCCATCCCGCAAGAAGTGGTCGAGGCGGCACGGATTTCCGGCGCCCGGGGCCTGCGGATCTGGTGGCAGGTGGTGCTGCCATTGACCCTGCCCAGCCTCGCTGCGGGCATTGCCATCACCTTTGTCACCGCGCTGGGGAATTTTGGCATTCCGGCCATGCTCGGCATTCCGGCGGGCTATGCCACCCTGCCCACCCTGATTTATCAACGACTTGCAGGCATGGGCCCCACCGTTCTGGCCGAGGTAGCGGTGCTCGCCATCGTCATCGGTCTGGTCGCCACCGGCGGCATCCTGCTGCAGCGGTTCTTTCAACGACGCCAGCGGGTGCATCTTGTGGGCTCCGTCGGGCGGCCGCTCGCGATCCCGCTGGGCCGCGCCCGCCTGCCGGTGGAAATCGCCCTCTGGCTGGTGATCGCCGCCATTCTGGTGCTGCCGATGCTGGGCCTTCTGGCGACCTCGCTGGTGCCTGCCTACGGTGTGCCGCTGCGCCCCGACACGATCTCGCTCGAGGGCTGGTACGAGGCGCTGCTGCGCCAGCCCGCCACCCGGCGCGCCTTTGTGAATTCCTTCCTGCTCTCGGTCAGTGCGGCGGCGGTTCTGATGGCCCTGTGCCTGCCTCTGGCCTGGCTGATGGACCGGCACCAAACCCGCCTCGGGCGCATCTTTGACAGCCTCCTGGACCTGCCCTATGCCCTACCCGGCGTGGTGCTGGCGATCGCGATGATCCTGTTGCTGATCAACCTGCCCTTCACCGAAGCCACCCTCTATGGCACCCTCTGGATCATCTTCCTCGCCTATCTGGCCCGCTTCTTTGCGGTGATGTTCCGCCCGGTGCAATCGAGCCTGCGACAGCTGGACCCCGCCATGGACGAGGCCGCGCAATCCGTTGGCGCCCCGCTCCGGCGACGGCTGCGTGACATCATCCTGCCGCTCTCGGCCCCCTCGGCGGCGGCCGGCGCGATCCTCGTGTTTCTCACCGCGTTCAACGAGCTCACCGTCTCGGCCCTGCTGTGGTCCTCGGGCACCGAAACCCTCGGCGTGGTGATCTTCAACCTCGACGACAGCGGCGAGACGGTGATGGCCTCGGCCGTCGCCATGACCATCGTCTGTGTCGTCATGATCCTGATGGCGGCGATCCAGCTGATCTCCCGCCGCCTGCCCAAAGGAGTTGTCCCATGGCAGAGCTGACCCTGTCGCGCGTTGCCAAGCATTTTGGCGATGCCCCTGCCCTCAGATCCGTCACCACCACGGTCCGCGACGGCGAGTTCCTGGCGCTGCTCGGCCCCTCCGGCTGTGGCAAATCCACCCTCCTGCGCCTGTTGGCGGGCTTTGACCAGCCCACCGCCGGAGAGATCCGCATCGGCCCGCGCGAGGTCGCCAATGCCGCGACCGGCAGCCATGTCCCCCCCGAGGCGCGCAACATCGGCTTCGTGTTCCAGTCCTACGCCCTCTGGCCGCATATGTCTGTGCGCCGGAATGTGGGCTACCCGCTTGAAATCAGGGGGCTTTCCAAGGCAGATCGCGCGGCCCGCATCGACGCTGCCCTGACCGCCACGGCGCTGACCCCCTATGGCGACCGCATGCCCTCGGATCTGTCGGGGGGGCAACGGCAACGGGTTGCGCTGGCCCGCTGTCTGGTCTCCGATCCCACCGCCGTGCTGCTGGATGAACCGCTGGCGAACCTCGACGTGGCGCTGCGGGCCTCGATGCAGGGGGTGTTTTCCGACTTTCACCAGCGCACCGGCGCCACCATGGTCTATGTCACCCACGATCAGGCCGAGGCGATGGCGATGGCCGACCGCATCGCCGTCATGAACGCCGGTGAGATCGTGCAGCTCGACACGCCCGAGGCGCTCTATGCCCGCCCCCGCAGCCGCTTTGTCGCCGAGTTCATCGGCGAAGGTTCGGTGGTTCCGCTGAGCGGCCACAGCCAGTCCGACACCACCTGCGAGGCCACCCTGCTGGGCACCCGTCTGCGGGTGGAAACCGACACGCAGAGCCCCGCGCTGGCCTGTCTGCGCCCCGAGAACCTGATCATCGCTGAAACCGGCGATATCCGGGCGCGGGTGGAACGTGTGACCTATCTGGGCGGGCGCTACCGGCTCGATCTGGTGGCCGCCACCGGTGATGCCCTCGTGGCCCAAAGCAAGACCCGCTACGCCCCCGGCAGTCAGATCGGCCTTGCCCTGTCGCCGCCCTGGGCCTTTGCCGCCGCCTGATCCGCCCGAGATCTTCCGCCGTGATCCGCCCCCATGAGCCGCCCGTCTGATCCCCCCGTCCGATCCCCCTGTCTGATCCCCCTGTCTGATCCCTCGGGCGCGCCCTGAAGTCACCCTGAACACCCCCCGAACATGCCCCGAACATGCGCCGGCATTCCCTGACAGCAGGAGACCCAAATGAGCACCATCACCGTCCTGTCCGGCATCGGCGACAAGGGACCTGCCGCGATGCGTCTGGACACCGGCCACCGGCGCTGGCTGCTGGATTGCGGCTTCGGCCCCGAAGCCAATGCCAATTTCGATCCTGCCTGGCTCGACGGGGTCGACGCGGTCTTTGTGACCCATGACCATATCGACCATATCGGCGGCGCCGCCTATGCAGTAGAGGCCGGCCTGCCGATCTACGCCACCCGCCGCACCGCCCAGGCCCTGCCCCCCTCGGCGCAGGTGATCGACCTGCCGGAACAGGGCGAGACCCTCCTCGACGGTATCCGCCTGACGACAGGGCGCAACGGCCATGCGCTCGGCGGAGTCTGGTTCCATTTCGACCTTGGCGCGGGGCTGTTCTATTCCGGTGACTGGTCCGAGGAATCCGACTGGTTCGCCTTTGACACCCCGCCCCCCGCCGAGACCGCGATCATCGATTGCTCCTACCACCTGAGCGATGTGCCACAGTCCCGACGACTGGCAGAACTGGACGCTCTGATCGACGCGCTGCCGGGGCAGATCCTGTTCCCCGTCCCGCCCTCCGGCCGTGCGGGCGAACTGGCCCTGCACCTGATGCGCCGCTTCGGACCGGAGGCCGTGCTGCTGGACCCCGAATGCTGCATGACCCTGCGCGCCGGGCTGGCCTCCGGCGGGGTGGCCCTCGGCGCGCAGGAGATCGCGCCGCTGCTGGAACGGGGCCCGCTTGACGCGGCGCGCTTCCTGATCTGCGACACTCCCAACGCCGATGGCGGTGCCGCCTGGGCCTATGTGCGCGCCTGGCGCGAGAGCGGACGTCTGGGCCGCGACGCCCATGTGGTGTTTACCGGGCATATGACCGCCCACGCCCGCGGGATCGAAACCGTCGAGGGCGGCTATTTCCGCCGTTGGAATGTGCATCCGCCGCTGTCGGACCAGATCGCCATGATCCGCCGCCTTGGCGCGCGCCGTTTCGCGCCCGCCTTCTGCACCCTGCCCGAGGACTATCTGCTGGAAAACGGCTTTGGCGCGCAGGTCTTCCTGCATGACACGGTGGCTCTGTGATGACCGACCTGCCGGAGCTGCCGCCCCGCCCCTTCTGCCTGATCCGTCATGGCGAGACGACGGCCAACCGCGACGGCCTCATCGCCGGACGTCTGGATGTGGCGCTCAGCGATCTGGGGCAGGCCCAGGCCCGGGCTCTGGCCGACCTGTCGTGGCCCCGCCCCCTTGCCCTGTTCTGCAGCCCGATGACCCGCGCCCGGGACACTGCGACGCTGGCCTTTCCCACCCTTGTGGCCAGCCCCATCGCGGACCTGCGCGAACGGGACTGGGGCCGCTTCGAAGGCCGCCCCCTCGCCGAGCTGCCACCCCGCGAAACCACCCCCGACGGCGGCGAGGACTGGGCCGCGATGATCCGCCGCGTCCATGGCGCCATCAGCGCCTGTATCGCCGCCGCAGGCCCTGCCCTGCCGGTGCTGGTCTGCCATTCCGGCGTGATCCGCGCCACCCGGCTGCTTGTGGGGCAGCAGACCGTCGGATCCCGCGCCCCCAACGCCACCCCGATCCACTACCGCCCAAAGGCCGGTCACCACGAGGAACACCTTCATGAGCTTTGACTCCCCCACCCTCTCCACCGCCCGCAGCTGCGCCGTCTTCGACATTGACGGTACATTGGCGGAATTCGATGCCGAGGTCCTCGGGCCGCTGGTGCATGGCGTCGAAAAACACTGGGACGCCTTTCACCATGCCATGTCCACCACAGAGGTCATCTCCCCGGTCGCCCGCGTGTTGCGGCAATTGAAAGCCGGGGGCGAGCAGATCGTGCTTTGTACCGGTCGTCCCGAAGGCTGGAGCAGCCATACCATCGCCTGGCTCGAGGCCAACGACCTGCCCTTCGACGGCATCTACCTGCGCCCGCACGGGTCGGATCACATGAGCGACCCGGAGGTCAAACGCGCCCTGCTCGCCCGGATGCGTCAGGACGGGTTCGAGCCATGGATCGTGTTCGATGACCGCGCCTCGGTGGTTGATTTCTGGCGTGGCGAAGGGCTGATCTGCCTGCAATGCGCCCCCGGCGTGTTCTGATCCCGGCGCGTCTCGGTCGTTCAGTATATCTCGGACCAGCAGATGTCCACTGCGCTTGAAGACAACGCGAGAATCCGTCAATCGCCACTCAACGCCAAGCTGATTGGAAAATATCGATTGAATTCCCATTGATGCCTCATCCTCATTGCAATAAATCTGGATGTCTTTCGCGAGGAGACAAGCTGACTATGGTTATCGCTGTTAAAACCCACAAAATTGCTTACATGGCAGTGCCAAAATCTGCATGTACATCTGTGAAAGCAGGTCTCGCTCAGACCGACCCAGAAGTTTCAGTTGATCTTGACGTCTTGAATAACGATGCCGCCTTGGTGCATTCTTTATATCAGACTAGGAGGTTCAGGTTGCACCGATGGAGAGAGTATGAAGGCTGGTGGCGCTTCGCTGTCGTAAGAGACCCTCTGAAAAGGTTGATGTCCGTATATTCAGACATCGTTGCTGATCGTCAACAATTAAGGAATAGCCGCAAGTTACGCCGAGAGGGTGCCCTCTTGCCAATGGATCCAGATCCAGATTTCTTCTTTCAACACTTGTCTGAGTATATGAAAGCAGCATCGAGCGTGAAACACCACGCGCTTCCTGTGCGGCTATTTATCGGCCCAATACCTCACCTTTTCGATAGAATATATAAGATTGAGGAGCTACCAGTTCTGGCAGATGACCTTTCCAAAAAGGTAGGCGCAGAAATCACAATTCCCCGATATAATAAATCATCTTCCCAACTTCTTTTTTCTGATCTTAATGCGAAAACAAGATCATCCCTCGATGACTATCTAGATCAAGAGTACAAATCCCTGGAAGGGATATACGAACGTCATTATTAGTTCAAAATCGGGATGAATGTTTTTCTCCACGCCGCTTACTGACGCTGCGCACAACCGAAGGTGTCTATTGGTGGCCGTCAAATGAGTTAGCCTGCCGCAGGTAACGCGGGACGGATCGGTCGACCCTGACGGAGCGCCGCCGCAAGGTGGCTCCGAGCCCATGGCGTCATGCGCAGGAATTCTAAACTTGTCTCGTGATTGGCCCTGATGACAGCGGGAAGTCCACGCTCGCCGTCGCCATCGGTCGGCAGCGAGGGCTTTCGCCGATCCACCTCGATCAGATGCAACATCTCTCGGGCACCGACTGGCAGAACCGTCCACCGCAAAACGACCGAGTCACTCACCACACGGGGCAGAAGCGACCTCGCTTGCATTCCGTGCAGTTTCTGACATAAGCGCCGCCATCCGGTCGCAGCCTACCCGGACATCAAAACAAGGGCCCCAATATGAAAACACTTGTCATCTGCTCAGGCGGACTCGATTCCGTGTCGCTTGCGCATATCACCGCCAATGAGCATCAGCTCACCCGGCTTGTCTCCTTTGACTATGGCCAACGCCACCGCAAGGAGGTCGATTTCGCTGAAACCACCGCCAGACGGCTGGGCGTGCCATTCCACCTGATCGATATGCGCGGCATTGGCGCCAGCCTCTCTGGCTCGGCCCTGACCGACGACATCGACGTGCCGGACGGGCATTACGAAGAGGACACGATGCGTGTCACGGTGGTGCCCAACCGCAATGCCATCATGCTGTCGATCGGCTTCGGCATCGCGGCAGCAAAGGGGGATGAGGCCGTGGCCACGGCCGTCCATGGCGGCGATCACTTTATCTATCCCGATTGCCGCCCCGCCTTTACCCGCGCCTTTGACGCCATGCAGCAGGCGGCGCTCGACGGCTATGCCGAGGTGCGTCTGCACACGCCTTTCGTCGAGCACAGCAAGGCCGAGATCGTACGCCAAGGCGCAGAGCATGGCACCCCTTTTGACCAGACATGGTCCTGCTACAAAGGCGGCGAGACCCATTGCGGACGCTGTGGAACATGCGTTGAGCGGCGCGAGGCGTTTCACCTCGCAGGGGTCAGCGATCCCACGCTCTATGCCGATCCGGACTATTGGACCGTGGCTCTGGCCAAACGGGGGCAAAACTGATGTTCCGTATTCGCAAGGAGTTCCATTTCTCCGCGTCGCACCAGTTGTCCCATCTCCCGGACGATCACCAATGCGCGCGGCTGCATGGGCACAATTACATTGTCGTGGTCGAACTGGCGGGTGAGACGCTGAACGCAAATGGCTTCGTGCGCGACTACCATGACCTCAAACCGCTCAAGACCTATGTCGATGATCATTTTGACCACCGGCACCTGAATGATGTCATGGAGGGGCCGTCAACCGCCGAGAACATGGCCCGGCATTTTTACGACTGGTGCGCGGCACGCTGGCCCGAAACCAGCGCGGTGCTGGTCAGCGAGACCCCCAAGACCTGGGCGGAATACCGGCCATGACGCTGCGCATCGCCGAGGTTTTCGGCCCGACCATACAGGGCGAAGGCGCCTTGATTGGCGAACCGACGGTCTTTGTCCGCGCGGGCGGCTGCGATTACCGGTGCAGTTGGTGCGACAGCCTGCATGCGGTGGACAGTCAATACCGTCACAGTTGGAGCCCGATGACCTCGGATGAGGTTTGGGCACAGGTGCGGCAGCTCTCTGGGGGCAGGCCCCTGACCGTCTCCTTGTCCGGCGGCAACCCCGCCATTCAGGACTTCGGGCCGCTGATCGCGATGGGGCGCGCAGCCGGGTACCGCTTTGCCTGCGAGACGCAGGGCTCGATCGCCCGCCCGTGGTTTGGCGATCTCGATACGCTGGTGCTCTCGCCCAAGCCACCGTCGAGCGGTGAGCAGGTGGACTGGGAGGCTTTCGACGCCTGTCGCACGCTCGGGGTCGGCGCGCGCCAGCAGGTGATGAAGATCGTGATTTTTGACGAAACTGACTACCAATGGGCCCGAGAGGCCCACGCCCGTCACAGCGACCTTCCGCTCTATCTTCAGCCCGGAAACTCCGAGGTCGACCCTGCGATGCCGGTGGATCTGCATGCGCTGGCCGACCGTCTGGGCTGGCTCACTGACAAGGCGATGACCGATGGCTGGTTCGCCCCCCGAATTCTGCCGCAGCTCCATGTCCTGATCTGGGGCAACAAGCGTGGCGTCTGACCTGAAGGAGACCTCTATGTCCGAAGACATCTACAGCAATCTCAAGCAGCTTGGCGGCGAGACCCGCATTCCCACCAGCCCCGAAGAGGCTGAACTGGAACGCGTGCCCAACCCGCAGGCGGACGTGGCCTATAACGTGCGTTTTACGGCGCCGGAGTTCACCTCGCTCTGCCCCATGACCGGCCAGCCGGACTTTGCCCATCTGGTGATCGACTATGTGCCAGGGCCCTGGCTGGTTGAGTCAAAGTCGCTCAAGCTCTTTCTGACCTCCTTTCGCAATCACGGCGCCTTCCATGAGGATTGTACCGTCTCCATCGCCCGACGCCTGGCCGAGTTCCTCGACCCGCAGTGGCTCCGGATTGGTGGCTACTGGTATCCGCGCGGAGGCATCCCGATCGACGTATTCTGGCAAACAGGGCCCTTGCCCGAAGGCGTCTGGATCCCGGATCAAGGTGTCCCGCCCTACCGCGGTCGCGGCTGAAAACCGCGCAAACGGGCCCTGCATATCGCGAAGATCCGCGAGGCCTCGCCCTGGCAGATTGCAGGCGCGTGGCCTCGGTCGGCGCAGCCGTGTCACCTGAAGCATCGCGCGCGCAGCAGGCCCCTGCCCTAGCCGAGATGGCGTTCGATCAGCCCCAGAAGATCCTCGATCTCTGTCGCGTCCAGCTCGCGCCCCTTCAGATCGATCCGCAGCGCATCGACGCCGATCTCTGCGCTCAGGTCACCGCCACCGGCCAGCGCCCGAGGCGCCATGCGGGTGACCTGACGCGGGCGCCCTCCACGGGCCTTTTCCTTCGGTGCCGGCTCCAATGCGGCCAGGGTCACCTCCAGCAGGCGGGTCTCGGCACGGGCATCTTCGGGCGTGGCACCTGCCAGCGCCTTGCGCAACCGCCCCTGCCCGCCGGAGCGCAACGCCGCCGCCAGCTTCAGCCCGACCTTTTCCGACATCATGTTCGGATAGTGCAGCAGATCGCCTAGCCCCTCATGCACGGCGGCAAAGCTGCGCACCTTGGACCGTTTGGCCTTGGAGGCCGCGGCAAACAGCACCTCGACCGCCTCCTCGACGGTGGCAAACACCCCCTGCCCCGCCACCAGCACCGCAACCCGGCCGCGTTCATAGGGGGTAAGATTGGCGCGCAGTTCGTTTTCCTCGACCATCGCCACATAGGCATCCGCGCGTTCGGCGCCTTGCCGCAGGAAGGCCGGAATATCCTCGAACCCCTCGCGGCTGCGGTTGAGCCGTGCATAGGCCTCCAGCCGCCGGAACCCGGACACCAGACCATAGCCGCCATCTTCCAGCGCCACCACCTCGATCGGGCTGCGCAGGCCGTTGTCGCGAATGGAGGCAATCAGCTCCTGCAGCTCATCCTCAGCCACCTGCATCCGGTCGCGGCGCAGATAATCGCGGTCGATCTTGACCAGCGGCACCATGACCACCACCTGACCGACCTCCTCGGCCTCGCGCCATTTGCGCGCATCGGCCTTGTCGCGGGCCTGTTCGACCCGGTCCGCCACCGCCGTCATCCCGTGTAGCTGCGCCGCCTCGGCCGAGACTTTCGCAATCGGCGGCGCCTTGGCCAGCGCCCCAGGCAGGCTGCCAGATTGCGGATTTTCAAAGGGGTTCACCCCCGGTTTCGCCGCGAAACCTTCCTCGATCTTTTCGATTTCGGCGGCATCCGGGGCGGTCAGTCGTCTGCGTTTTGCCATTTCACTCTGCCCCTTCCATCTGAACGTCGCGCCACCAGCTGCCGATAAGCAGCTCTTTGAACTCGGCATAGGTCCGGTCAAAGGTTTCCCGTCCACGAACGTAGGTATCGCGGTTGAAGTCGCGATAATCCGCCTCATAGATCCCATTCACCTGCTCTCCCGCCTGGCCCACAAGGGCCGTCACATCCTGACGGTAGGCATTCATGAAATCGCCAAAATAGGCCTGGATCACATTCGCCATATCCGTCTGCTGACTGGCGTCAAAGCGCGTGATCAGCGCCCTTACTACATCCCATTCGAACTTAATTTCAGGCAAACCGGCCGCACGCTGTGCTAGGTTTTCGCCCTCCTCGATCGAGGCGAAGGTGGAATAGAGCATGTCAAAGAACCGCCCCGTCGAGTCGAATTCCAGAAACGACGCCCCCAGCGGCACCAGCAGGATATCGGCGGCCGCCAGCGCGTTGATGGTCAGATAGCCAAGCGCGGGCGGGGTGTCGAGGAAGACGATGTCATAGTCATCCAGCACGCCATCGTCCTGCAGGAAATTATTCAGCGCATCCCACAGCGGCCAGCTGCGCAGCCCCATACGCCAGACCGGGATCTGGAACTCCGCCCAATAGAGGTTCAGCTGCGCGCCGATCAGATCGATATTGGGCCAGTGGGTTTTCTGGATGACGTTTCGCGGCGAAACCGTCAGGGCCTCGCTCAGGGTCTCGTCCAGCGGCAGTTCCGGATCGCCCGCCGCCGCCCGCACTGCGTTTTCCTCGACCACCGACCGGGCATAGTCGCGCGCGATCATCGGAAAAATGGTGGACCATTCGTCCTCCACCTTGCCGCCGAGGATCGACGTCATGGAGCCTTGGGAATCCAGATCGATCACCAGCACCTTGTAGCCGTCGAGCGCCGCCGACATCGCCAGATGCGCCGCGGTCGAGGTCTTGCCGACGCCGCCTTTGAAATTCGCGACTGCCGTCACCTTGGCGGGCACGCCCTTGGGCCGGTAGGGCAGGTACTCCTTGGTGGAGACCCCCTCGCTGGCGAAATGCTGCCGCAGCACCAGCACCTCCTCCAGCGTGAACCATTTGGAGCCGCCTTCGCCTTCGCCCTGCGGCAATTCGGGATGCGCCTTCAGCACCCGGCGCAAATGCTGTGCCGCGACCGGGATCAGGTAGCGGGTTATTTCCCAGGTGGAGAATTTGCGCAGCCTTTTTTCGCCATCAGGCGCATAGCCGCGCCGGGCCAGATCCTCGCGCCCCTTGCCACAGAGCGCGGCCGCCTTGGCAAACCGGCTGGTCTGAATGGGGTCCGGCAGCTTGCCAGCGGCTTTTTCAGGGTCCAGATTGAAATAGGGAGGTAACGTCGGAGATGTCATGACGGTGCTCGATCTCTGCTCGTGTGTTATGTTTTTGATTATATGGCCCAGAGTAGTGAACATCTTGGCCTCTGCATAGGCCATACGCACCTCTCCGCGAAATTTCTTGGGTGCCTACAGGAGGTTTCGCCGCGAAACTGGCGCCAAAGGACTGTTTTCCCTTGAATTCCTGAATATCAACGGCAACGAAACATTTATGTTCTTTCAGAGTCTTTAGAGTCTTTGCTCTGATATAGTCATTGTAAATCAATTGGATAACCTGCATTTGGGACCCGTATTCAGGACCAGAGGCACCCGTTCTCGGGATGAAGGGTACCCGTTTGCGGGATAAAGAGCACCGAAACACAGGGCCAAAGGTGCCGATTCTCGGGACGGGGAGGGTGCGCCTCCGACGGACCCAGCTCCGGCCTAAGCGCGCCACAGGCCTGTGATATGCCCTTTGTGAGAGTCTGAACACCCTTTTTAGACCCTACGCTCTGCGGCGCGTTCCGGCGCGCTCAGGCCTCTGCGACGGCTCCCGCTGATGGCGGCGATTCGGGCAGGGACGCGGGTTTCGATCTTTCATCCCGTTCATGGGTACCTTTCGCTCCCTCGACGCTCTGCCTGTTGATCCATGCCAAAGGAACCCGGTTGCGATTGTCTCCTGGGTGCCTTTTGTGGCAGAGTATGGAAAAAAATACGAGGCAGATGATTCCATGGCAGAGCAGGGTTTCGACACGGATCGCCTGACCGGTGCGCTGACGCGCGAGACGGTGAAAAAGAACGTGGCCGCAATTCACATCAGTGGCAAGCTGACCTTGCTGCAACGCAAGCTGTCGAATGTGCTGCTGCTCAACGCCTATGACACGCTGACCTCGGCCCGCAGCCACACCATCGACGCGCGAACGCTGGCGATGATGGTCGGCTACAATTCCAACGATATGGACAGCCTGCGATCCAGCCTGCGGGCGCTGGCGGAAACCGTCGCCGAATGGGACATGCTGGACGAGCAGGGGCATCAGGAATGGGGGGTCTCGGCGCTGCTGAGCTTTGCCAAGCTCAAGAACGGGATCTGTGAATATGCCTATTCCCCGGCGCTGGCGCAAAAGCTGCACGACCCCAAGATCTATGCGCTGATCAACGTCAAGATCCAGCGCAATTTCACCTCCGGCCACGGGCTGGCGCTCTATGAGAACTGCTATCGGTTCGTGCGCACGGGATCGACCGGCTGGTGGACGCTCGATATGTTCCGCAAGCTGATGGGGGTGGATGGCTCCGCCTATTACGAGACTTTCAAGCATCTCAATGCGAAGATCATCAAACCCTCTGTTGCCGAGGTGAACAAGAACTCCGACATCATCATTGAACCACAAACGCGCAAGAAGGGACGCGCTGTCAGCGAGATCCGGTTTCTGATCCGCGAAAACCCGCAGATGGCGATGTTCCAGATCGACGACAGCGACGGGGTGCGCAATCTTGCGGTCTATAAATCCTTGCGCGGGCAGGGGATCTCGGACCGGTTGGCGCGGCAATGGATCACGGAACACGGGCCGGAATATGTGCAGCAAAAGCTGGACTATGTGGCGGGGCAGGGGGAGGTGAAATCCCGCGCGGGCTATCTGCGCGCGGCGATCAAGGGGGATTATCTCGATCCCGGAACCACAGCCGCGCCAAAACCGCCCCCGGATCCCGAAACCGAAGCCCGGCTGGCCGCCGCCCGCGCCGCCCGCGACGCCGAAGCCGCAGCCGAGGCGGCCGCCTTTGAGGCGCGTGTTGCCGAACGTCGCGACCGGGCGCGGCATCTCGATATTGTCGAGACCCTGGTTTCGCGGCGAAACCCCACCCAGCGCGACGCCGACAAACGCCTGTTCCTGTCCCGTCTCGACAGCGAGCTTGACCGGGAGCATTTCCGGCAACACGGCTGGCGCTCGGCTCTCAATGCCGGTGCAATCATCGCCTTCTGGCAGGAAATGGAGCCGGAGGCCTTTGAGGTGACAGAAGTCTAGGGCTGAAACATGTCCTTGTAGCTGTCCCGCAGGATGTTCTTCTGCACCTTGCCCATGGTGTTGCGGGGCAATTCGTCGATCACGATCAGCTTGCGGGGATGTTTGAACCGCGCCAGTTGTTTCTGCACGCTGGCCATCATGGCCTCGGTGTCGGGGGTCTGTCCGGGGGCGGCGATCACCACGCCGAGCACGGTTTCCCCGAAATCGGGATGCGGCACGCCGATCACTGCGGTTTCCAGAACGCCGGGCTGGTCGTCCAATACCAGCTCGATCTCCTTGGGGTAGATATTATAGCCCCCCGAAATGATGAGATCCTTGTTGCGCCCGACGATATGGACATAGCCGTCCGCGTCGATCAGGCCGAGGTCGCCGGTGATGAAAAACCCGTCCGCGCGCAGTTCGGCAGCGGTCTTTTCGGGCATCTGCCAGTAGCCTTTGAACACATTGGGACCGCGCACCTCGATCTGGCCGACTTCGCCCTGCGGCAGCGGTTCGCCGTTGGCGGCATCGGTGATCTTCAGCTCCACGCCGGGCAGGGGAAAGCCGACAGTGCCCGCGCGGCGCTCGCCCGCGTAGGGGTTGGAGGTGTTCATGTTGGTTTCGGTCATGCCATAGCGTTCGAGGATACGGTGGCCGGTGCGGGTTTCGAACTGCACATGGGTTTCCGCCAGAAGCGGCGCGGAGCCGGACACGAAGAGCCGCATATGCGCGGTCAGATCGCGGTTGAAACGGTCCTCCCCCAGAAGCCGGGTGTAGAAGGTCGGAACCCCCATCATCGTGGTGGCCTCCGGCAGCCGCGCCAGCACCGTCTCAAGGTCGAATTTCGGCAGGAAGATCATGCTGCCGCCCGCGATCAGGGTGACATTGCTGGCCACGAACAGCCCGTGGGTGTGAAAGATCGGCAGCGCATGCAGCAGCACATCGTCGGCGGTGAAGCGCCATTCCTGCGCCAGGGTCACGGCATTGGAGAGTAGGTTGTCCTGCGTCAGCATCGCGCCCTTGGATCGGCCCGTGGTGCCGGAGGTATAGAGAAAGGCCGCCAGATCGCTGCCGTCGCGGTCCACGGTGACAAAGGACAGCGGCATCGCGGAGGCCTGATCCATCAACGTGCCGGAGCCATTGGCGTTCAGCGTCTCCAACCCGGCGCCAAGCGATTTGGCGATCGGGGTCAGGGTGGCCTCGTTGCGACTGTCGCAGATCACCACAGAGGCGCCGCTGTTTTCGATGAAATAGGACAGCTCGTCGGCAGTATAGGCGGTGTTGAGCGGCAAAAAGATCAACCCGGCCTGAACGCAGGCGGCATAAAGCGCCAGCGCCTCGGGGGATTTCTCCACCTGAGCCGCCACCCGGTCGCCGGGGGTCAGCCCGGTCTGGGTCAGCACATGGGCAATCTGCGCGGCGGTGCCGAGAAAGTCCTGATGAGTCAGAACGGTGCCGTCGGCCAGACGCATAAAGGGGGTCGCTTTTCCGGCGTGGGTGCCGAACAGGCGGTCAAACAACGGATTTGCCATAGGTCTAGCCTTTCTATGCCTGGAGGCTGCGTGCCGCGGCTGCGAGGCTTTTGACCTCGGAGGAGGCGGGCACGTCTTGGGTGGTCGCGAACCGTTCGTGGTTCTGAGCGACATTCTGGAGATCGTAGAGATAGTTCACCATCGCGCCACCGGACTGCGCCCGGCCTTTGTCGGAGGTGTCCGCATCCGCGTGAACCTTGTGGACGATGGCGCCATTTCCCAGATGGAAGCGGGCGACCGGATCATAGGGCAGGCCGCCGGGGCGTTTGGCGTTGATCAGGTAGTGCGCGGCAAGGGCGCGCAGGGTCTCGGGCGTGGCATCGGAGCCGGTGATCTCCTGCGCCAGCCCCTCGGACTGCGCCCATGTGATCAGGCCCGGAATGGGCGAGAGGGTGACAAAGGTCGAAAGCCCCGGCAGTTCCGCCGCGAGATCGGAGGCCACCTGTTTGATCAGGGAATTGCCAAAGGAGATGCTGGCCAGCCCGGCCTGACAGTTGGAGATCGAATAGAAGGTCGCGGTATCCGCCTCGGCGGCGGGCATGGCGGCACGGTCCTGCGCCAGAAGCGCCTGCACGGAGCCGGGAATGCCCTTGGTCAGGGCCACCTCGACGAAAATCAGCGGCTCATCCGGCATCGAGGGGTGGAAGAAGGCAAAACAGCGCCGGTCTTCCGGTTCCAGCCTGCGGCGCAGGTCGTCCCAGCTGTCGATGGCATGCACCGCCTCATAGGCGATGATCTTTTCGAGGATATGCGCGGGGCTTTCCCAGTTGATCGGGCGCAGCACCAGAAAGCCCCGGTTGAACCAGCTGAGGAAGAGGTGGCGGAAGTCGATATCCAGCGCCTCCAGTTCCGGCTCGCCCCGGCCCAGCCGCAGCAGATCCGCCCGCATCCGCACCAAGGCGCCGGTGGCATTGGGCAGCCGGTTGAGGCGACGCACCAGCTCCTGACGGCGGGGTTCCGAGGCCGCCATGAAGGCGCGATAGGATCCGCGAGACGGATTTTTTTCATAGGTATCAAGAGTTTGCCGCACATCTTCGGGCGCGATGTTCATCTCGCTTGCCAGATGCCGAAAGAACGCCAGCTTGCCGTCATCGTCGAGGGTTTTGAACCGGGCGAGGATTTCGCCCGCCAGCGCCAGCCCCGAGGTCTCCCCGGCGGAGCCGACCAGCGCATTGGCCAGCTCCTCCAGGGGGCGACCATCGGATGTGGCGGCCTGAACCATACGCTGGCGGCGTTCGAAAACGGTGGAGAGGAGTTCCGCCAGAATGCTCATATCGCGGTTCCCATCACCAGGTTGGGCAGCCAGGTCGCCAGCCCGGGCATCAGGCAGAGCAGCACGATGGCCAGGATCATGCAGGCCACGAAGGGCAGGGAGCCCGTGAGGATGGTGCGCAGCGAGATGTCCGGCGCAATGCCGTTGATGACATAGAGGTTGAGACCCACCGGCGGCGAGATCAGCCCGATTTCCATATTGATGGTCAGCACCACGGCGAACCAGATCGGGTCAAACCCGGCGGTGGTGATGATCGGCAGCAGGATCGGCGCGGCCATCAGGATCACCGCAACCGGCGGCAGGAAGAAGCCCGCGATCAACAGGAACACATTCACCGCCCCCATCAGGACCCAGCGGTTCACATCCAGCGTGCCGATCCATTCGGCAATGGACTGGGTGATGAACAGCGACGACAGCATGTAGGAAAACACACCGGCGGCGGCGATGATGAAGAGGATCATCACCGACTCCTTGGTGCTGTCGCGCAGCACCACCCACAGATCGCGCGGGTTCCAGAGCTTGTAGATGATCACCGCGATCAACAGGCACAGAAGGGCTCCGACGGCGGCGGTTTCGGAGGGTGTGGCGATACCGCCGTACATGGCATAGAGAACGCCGAGGATGATCGCCAGGAACGGCAGCACACGGGGCAGGATCTCGAACCGTTCGGCCCAGGTGTAGCTGCCCGAGGCCAAGAGCGCGGAATCGCCCGAGCGCCAGGTGGAATAGAGCGACCAGGCCATGAACAGCACCACCAGCAGCAGCCCCGGGATGACGCCCGCAAGGAACAGACGCCCGATCGAGGTCTCGGTGGCGATGCCATAGACGATCATCGTGACCGAGGGCGGGATCAGGATTCCCAGGGTGCCGCCCGCCGCGATGGAACCCGCGGCGACGCCATCGGGATAGCCGCGTTTGCGCATCTCGGGGATGCCCATCTTGCCGATGGCGGCACAGGTCGCGGGCGAGGAGCCGGACATGGCGGCGAAGAGGGCGCAGGCCCCCAGATTGGAGATCAGCAGGCCGCCGGGAAGACGGGTCAGCCAGCGCTCCAGCGCCTCGTAGAGATCAGCGCCGGCCCGGGTGGAGGCAATGGAGGCCCCCATGATAATGAACATCGGGATCGACAGCAGCGCGAAATTGTCGAGCTTGCCAAAGAGGATTTCGGGCATCAGCTCCAGCGCGCGGGGGCCGTCAAAGATGATGAGGAAGCCTGCGGAGACGATCAGCAGGCCAATGGCCACGGAGACGCCGGAAAACAGGACGAGGATAGTGACGACGGCAACCAGGCCGCCCAGCAAAAGCGGGTCCATGTCCGTTACTCCAGACCAAAGGGTTTATCGATGCCCGTCAGCAGGGCAATGAAATCGGCGATCAGCTGCAGCAGCAGCAGGCCAAGGCCGACAGGAATGGACAGGTAGGGGATCCACAGGCGGACGCCCCAGACGGTATCGGACCGCCAGCCGCGATCCATCGCGTAGTGCCAGTATTCGTAGCCGTACCACAGCATGATCGCGATGATGGTGATCGACAGGACGGAGGTGACAATCGCCAGCACGAAGCGCGCACGCGCAGGCAGGGACAGCGGCACCAGATCGACATTCACATGGCCCCGCAGCCGCTGCACATAGGGCAGGCCGACCAGCGTGGCGGCGATCACAAGATAGATCACGGCCTCGGTCTGCCAGATGGTCGAGCCGTTCAGCACAAAGCGGATGACGATCATCTGGCAGGTGATGGCAACGGCTGCGACGATCATGGCAGCGGAGCACCAGCCCGCCAGGGTGGAAAGGGCCGCAACAAAGCGGAGAAAAGGGTTGTTGCCCGTATGGGCTATAGCTGCCGAACTGTGGCTCGCCATCATCGCCTCCAGAAATTTATGGGTCAGAGGGTCGGGAAAAATGGAGCGGCGCGGCGGCCGCTCCAGAATTTGCCGGAGTGTTTGGTGGAATTGCGCCGCAGGCGTCAGAACGCTGCGGCGCGGTTGATCACTTGACCGCCAGGGCGAGATCGAGCAGCGTCTGGCCGTCCTTCACATCCTCGACGAACTTCTTGTAGGAGGTGTCCTTGGCAAGCTCGCGCCAGGCTTCGAAATCGGCTGTGGACATCTCGGCGATTTCGACACCGGCCTCGGCAAAGACCTTGGCAGAGGCGGCGTCTTCCTTCTTGGCTTCTTCCAGATAGAAGACCTGGGCCTTTTCGGAGGCGGCCAGCAGGGCGGCCTGCTGCGCGTCATTCAGACCCTCGAAGGCGGTCTTGTTGATCAGCATCGGCTGATACATGAACCACAGTGCCACGTCGCCTGCCGGGGTGTAGCAGCTGACCTGTTCGTAGATCCGATAGGACACGAAGGAGGATGACGAGGTATTTGCGGCCTGCAAGACGCCGGTCTGCATGGCGTTGTAGATCTCGGACGAGGCCATGGAGGCGATCGACGCGCCCGCCCCGGCCAGCATCTGTTCAAACGACTTGCCCGCCGCGCGGGTCTGCAGGCTGGACACGTCCTCGGGGGAGGTGATGCATTTGTCCTTGCCCGCAAATCCACCGGCGAGATAGCCGTGGACCAGAACCATGACGTCATCCTCGGCCATCTTGGCCTCGAGCGCCTCCATGAAGGGAGAGTCGGACAGACGGGCGGCGTGATCGTGGTTTTTCACCAGACCGGGCATCAGCGTCAGGTTGTAGGCAGGCTGCTGGCCGCCGGCATAGGACAGCGGCAGAACAGTCATGTCGAGCTGGCCCCGGCTCAGCGGTTTGTACTGCTCGCGCGGTTTGAACAGCGATTTGGAGCCGAAAATCTTGATCGACAGGTCAACGTCGGCGGCGGCCACATCATCCGCGACCATCTGGGCCACCTTGTGGCGAATATCATTGTTGGACCACTGATGAGACAGGCGCAGCTCGGTGGCATTGGCCATTGAACCGGCAGCCGTCATGGCGAGGCCCGCAATTGCGGCCTTCAGAAATTTATTCATGGTATCCTCCCTTTTGTCCCCCCGATCTGGCCGGAGGTGACGTCAGGGTAGGCATTAGGTGTTTTTCAAGTCAACACTTTTGTATACAAGAACAGCCCGCTTGAATTTTATGTTCGCGATGTTAATGATCATTCATCATGGAGCACCGCCGCGCAGATACCATAGCCGAAGAGCTGGAGGAGCTGATTTTCAGCGGCGCATATGCCGATGGGGATCGTCTGGACGAGGTGCGTCTGGCGCAGCAGTTCGGCGTCTCGCGCACGCCTCTTCGTGAAGCATTTCAACGACTTGCCCTGTCCGGCCTGGTGGAGTTGATCCCCCGTCGCGGGGCCTTTGTGCGCCAGCCGGGACCGGTGGAGCTGCTGGAGATGTTCGAGGTCATGGCGGAGCTTGAGGCGGCCTGTGCGCGGCTTGCGGCGCGGCGGATTTCGGATCTGGCACTGACCGAGCTGCGGCAGGCGAATGAGCGCTGCCAGCAGGCGGTGGAGGCCCGCGATGCGGATGCCTACTACTTTGAGAACGAACGCTTTCACAGAATCATATATCAGCAATCGGGCAATGGTTTCCTCGCGCAGGAAGCGGCGAAACTGCACAAACGGTTGCAGCCTTTTCGCCGTCAGCAACTGCGGTTTCGCGGTCGGATGGGGCAATCCATGGCCGAGCATGAAGAGATCGTGCGGGCGCTGGAAAACGGCGCGGCCGACACGGCGGCTGAGGCGCTGCGCAATCACGTGGCGGTTCAGGGCGAGAAGTTCCACCAGCTGATGGCCTCGCTGAAGAGCGCCGCCGAGTAGTCCGCCGCAGGTCCTGCCGCTGCCGGTGCGGTCGACAGGCAGATGGTGGCCCTGATGGTCTCTGTTCGGCCCCCCTTCGGGCAGGCTGGAAGGATCGTTTTGCGGGCGCAAGACTGTTGGCGCAAACATTCCCGAAACTCCGCTGCGGAGCCGGGCCGATTTGTGCTGGCTGAAATTGGATAGGTTATCTGACCGACCGGAGTCCGGATGGCGCGCGGCATCTGCGGGGCGTGGCAGTCGCCGCACTGGCGGGCGGGTGCCGTTTATCACTGAAAAACGGCGTTTCTGGCCGTGGAATGTGGTTCCGGCACAGGGGTTCGGATCAAGAGGCTGCCGCGCGGATTTATCGAAATAATGATTGTTGGAAGAATTTTCTTACCAATTTTTTCTTTTTCGCGCTACCGTGACCGCGTCAGCCGGAGATCCTGGAGGAGACTGATCTGTCGGCCCGACAAAAACAGGGAGGAACTTCATGAAAAAACTGATCACCAACCGTCGTGCGGCATTGCGCACGCTTGCCGGGGCAGGGGCTGCCACCGTGGCCGCGCCCTATCTTGCGACTGCGCAGGGGCAGACCAAGACCTGGAAGATCCAGACCAGCTGGCCGGGCGGCGCCGGGCTGCAGATCTTCAAGGAGTGGTGCGCCACCATCGAAGAGAAGACCGGCGGCGAGCTGGCATTTCAACCCTTTGGCGCCAATGACGTCGTCGGGGATTTCCAGCTCTATGATGCGGTGAAGAACGGCGTGCTGGAGGCGGTGAACCCCTTCACCATCTACGCGCAGGGCATCATTCCGGCGGCCACATTCCTGACCTCGATCCCGCTGGGTCTGCGCAATCCGCATGAATTCGACGTGTTCTACTACGGTCTGGGCGGTATCGACATCGCGCGCGAACTCTATGCGGCGCAGGGACTGCATTTTGTCGGGCCGGTGCATCACGGGCCCAATATCATCCACTCCAAGGTGCCGATCCGGTCGATCGACGATTTCGCAGGCCGCAAGATGCGTCTGCCCGGCGGTATGGTGGCGGAAATATTCAACGCCATCGGCGCCGAGACCACGGTTCTGCCGGGCTCGGAGATCTTCCCGGCGCTGGAGAAGGGCACCATCGACGTGGCCGACTATGTGGGCCCGGCGGTGAACTATGCGCTCGGCTTCAGCCAGGTGACCGACTATATCGTCATGGGCCCTCCGGGTTTCATGTCGCTGTATCAGCCGGTCGATATCATGGACATCACTGTCGGCCGGGCCGCCTGGGATGCCTTGTCGCCGCAGATGCAGCAGTTTGTCGAGATGGAAACCCACGTCTATTCCGACATGCACCACGCCGCGATTCAGGCGGCCGACCAGGAGGCCTGGGGCAAGTTCGCCGCCGACGGTACCGAGGTCACGCGCCTCAGCCAGGACGATGTGGAGCTGATGACCGAGGTGGCCGTGCCGATCTGGTTCGATTACGCCAACCGCGATCCGAATGCGGCGCGGGTGTTCAAGATCCAGTTGGATTACATGCTGTCGGGCTCGCTCGGCTATGTGGATCCGGCGCTGATCGAGGGGCTCGAGCTGAAGCTCTGAGGTCCGGCCCGGTGACGGGCGACCATCATTGACCATGCCGCCCGACGCCCTGCGCGCGTCGGGCGGTCTTTGACACATACCCAGAAAGAGGATCCCAATGCCGGGTCTCAGCTTTACGCTGCCGCATTGGCTGTATTGGGTCGGGCTGATCGTCTTCCCGATCGTGGCGATGGTGCTTTCGCGCCGTCCACAGCCAAAAGAGCGGCGCTACACTCTTGCGCTGGCCTATATGATTGCCGTCACCGGCGGCATCATCGGTCTGCATCGCTTTTATCTGAAAAACCTCCTCGGGATTGTCTATCTCCCGATCTTCCTGTTTGTGCTCTATGCCAACGGTCAGACCCATGACGCGCGCACCGTGCTGTCAAACCACGCCAATGAGATCCGCGTCGCGGAACGGGTGCTGGAGCGCGAGGTCGGCCGGGTCGAGGATGCGCGGGCCGGGCTGTCCGATCTGGAGGCTCGCGTTGCGGCCGCCGAGGCCGGATCCTTTGCCCAAAAGAGCGCGGAAAAACGTCTGCAACGGGCGCTGGACACCATTGAAAAGGGCGAGGCGCGTCTGATCGAGGCCCGCCAAACCATGGTGGACGTCACGCCGCTGCGCGATACGGCGGCGGCGACACGGGCCTTCTGGCAAAACGCCGCGGCCTATGCATTCTACGCCATCCTCATCCTGCTGGCGGTGGATCTGGTGCTGTTGCCGGGACTGGTGGCGCGGGCCAATGCCGCCTTGCCCCCGCATGAGGAGCTGAGTGAGGCCGAGCAGGCGCTGCTGGCGGCCGAAGCGGCAGACCGGCCGAAAGAGGATCACGAATACGCCGAAAACTGGATCGACCGTCTGTCGCTGTTCTGCGGTGAATTTGTCGCCTATTGGGCGGTGATCGCGGTCTTTGTCTACTACTACGAGGTGATCGCGCGCTATGTCTTCGGCTCGCCCACCAACTGGGCGCATGAGGCGATGTATCTGATGTTCGGCATGCAATATCTGATCTCCGGCTCCTACGCGATGATGACCGAGAGCCACGTGCGGGTGGACATCTTTTACGCGCCGCTGTCGCGGCCGAAAAAGGCCTGGGTGGATTTGCTGACCTCGATCTTCTTCTTCATCTTCGCGGGCACCTTGCTGGCGACGTCATGGATCTTTGCGATGGATGCCATTGCGGTGCCCTCGGGCAATTCGATCCTGTCGGCCTGGGCGCGGGACGAGATCGGGTTTGGCCAGATGATTGCCGGGCTGAACGCCGGACAATGGACCGATCCGAACGTCCGCTGGGGCGAAATCAGCTTTAACGAATGGGAGGTCCCGCTGTGGCCGATGAAATGGGTCATGGTGATAGGCGGAGTGCTGCTGGTGCTGCAAGGCGTGTCGAAACTGTCGAAAGACATCCGTGAAATCGCACGGGGGAACTGAGCATGGGAATTGATATTGGTATCGAGCTTCTCACGCTCATCATGTTCGGCAGCCTTCTGGCGCTGTTGATGGCCGGTTTGCCGCTGGCCTTTGTGACCGGCGGTCTGGCCTGTGTGTTCCTGTTTGTGCTGGGCGATGCGCGGGCGCTGAATATCGTGCCCAGCCGGATCTTTCCGCTGATGACGAACTATCAGCTCTCGGCAATTCCGCTGTTCATCTTCATGGCCGCCATGCTCGAGAGGGCAGGGATCATCAACGATATGTTCGATGTGATCTACAAGGTGCTTGGCGGCGTGAAGGGCGGGCTGGCCTCGGCCACCATCATCGCCTCGACGATCCTGGCGGCGATGGTCGGTGTGATCGGCGCGGCGGTGGTGACCATGGGGATCATCGCACTGCCTGCGATGCTGAAACGCCACTATGATCCGAAGATCGCGATGGGGTCGATCATGGCGGGCGGCACGCTCGGCATCCTGATCCCGCCGTCGATCCTGGCGATCATCTACGCGGTGGTGGCCGAACAGTCGGTGGGCGAATTGTTCATCGGTGCGGTAATCCCGGGGCTGCTGCTGTCGGGGATGTATATCTTCTACGTCACCGCCCGCTGCTACATCAATCCAGACCTCGGTCCGGCGATCCCGGTCGAGGAGCGCATCTCCAACCGTGAAAAGGCGCGGCTGGTCGGCAAGATGACGGCGCCGATCACGCTGGTCGTGGTGGTTCTGGGCATCATCTTTTCCGGCATCGCAACGCCGGTCGAGGCCGCGGGCATCGGCACCTTTGGCGCCTTTGTGGTGGCGGCGATCCACCGCAAGCTGGACTGGCCGACGGTGCGCGAGGCCTGCATCACCACGCTGAAGGCCTCGGCGATGGTGATCTGGATCATGTTCGGCGCGACGATCTTTGTCGGGCTCTATGTGCTGGAGGGCGGGCAGCAGTTCGTACAGGACGCGCTGGCGGCGACCGGGCTTGGTCCCTGGGGGATCCTGATCCTGATGCAGATGCTGCTGGTGATCCTCGGGATGTTCCTCGACTGGGTGGGCATCCTGCTGCTGTGCGTGCCGATCTTTGTGCCGATCATCAAGGCCCTGGGGGCGCAGGCCTTCGGGCTGGAGACGCCCGAGGATCTGGTGCTGTGGTTCGGGGTGCTCTATCTGGTCAACATGCAGATGAGCTTTCTGTCGCCCCCCTTCGGCTATGCGCTGTTCTATCTGCGCGGGGTGGCCCCGCCGGAAATCCCGATGACGGATATCTTCAAGGCGGCGCTGCCGTTCCTGGCGCTGCAGATCTTCGGGCTGGTGCTGTGCATGGTCTTTCCCGAGATCATCACCTGGCTGCCGAGGCTGGTCTACGGCTGATCCTGCGGGGGTCTGAATGTGACAGACAAAAGGGCGCATCCCAGGTGGATGCGCCCTTTTGACGTCGGTGGCGTAATCGCTGCAGCCGGGCCCGTCGCGCCGAGCCTGCCAGACTGAGCCTGCCGAACTGAGCCGAGAAGGGCAGGGCTGGGGTCTGGGGCGGGATCAGAACGTCTTGGTCAGGGTCAGTGCAAATTCGCGGCCCGCGCCATAGGAGCAGACATAGGCGGTCTGACAGCCGGTCACATAGCGGTCGTCGCCGATGTTGGTCACCGAGAGGCGCAGATCGGTATCGGCTGCAAGCGCATATTGCAGATAGGCGTCATAGACCGTGTAGCTGGGAACGCTGAGGGTGTTGGCATCATTGGCAAAGCTCTCGCCGCGATGACGCAGGCCGCCGCCGATGCTCAGGCCGGTCAGGCGCGGACCGGCGAAGGCGTATTCCGCCAGCAGGCTCAGTTCCAGCTCGGGCACCAGGGTCGGGGAGAGGCCGATCAGGCTGCTGTCGCTGTCTGCGGTGATCTCGGCGTCGAGCGTGGTGGCGGCGCCTTTGACGCGCAGGCCGTTGCCGAAATCATAGGCGGCTTCGAGTTCGAGACCGCGCATGCGGACCTCGCCCAGCTGGTTGTAGCTGGGAAAGGCGCCGGTGACGACATTTTCCTGATCGATCTGGAACAGCGCCCCGGAAACCGAAAAGTTGCTGCCCTGTGGCATCCATTTGAAGCCCAGTTCGATCTGATCGCCGCTTTCCGGCTGGGTGACGCCGCTGGAGGGAGAGGAGATCAGCGGGTTGAAGAAGCTCGACAGGCTCAGATAGGGGGTGAAGCCACCCGCGAATTCATATGCCAGCGCCGCCCGGTAGGAGGTTTCGCTGTCGCTGCGCGAGAAATTCGATGTGCCAACCTGTTCGGTGTCGACCCAATCGTGGCGCAGGTTGAAGGTGGCGCGCCATCCGGCGCCCCAGCCGATTTGGTTCTGCGCATAGATACCCAGTTGTTTTTGCTTGGTTTCCGCATCCTGATAGATGGAGGTCACCGGCGTGCCCGGCGCGGTGGGGTTGACCACCGTGTTGCTGCCAAAACCGGAGGCCTGGGTCTCGTCCAGCGTGTAGCTGCGGGCGTCCAGACCGAGCAGAAGATTGTGTTCGACTGCCCCGGTATTGACGCGTCCGAAGTAGCGAATGTCCGCCTGTGCGGTCCGCACGGTGGTGTCGTGCTCAAAGGCGACGAGGCTGAGGGTGCCGTCCGCATCGGAGGGAGACAGGGCGTAGCCGGAGTAGCCGTAGGGGTAGTAGTAGCTTTCCTCCAGCGAGACATAGCCCAGACGACCGATCCCGGTCAGGGTGAACCCATTGGCGAATTCATGCTCGGCGATGGCGGAGACTGTGGCCTGATCCCGCGCGTAGCTGTCCCAGTCCGGATCGGAGAAGTTGGCATCCGGGTCGATGAACCCGAATTCCGTGGTCGGCACAACGGTGCCGTCATAGGGCAGGAAGGTGCTGCCGTTGTGCTGTTCGTCCGCCTTGTGCAGGGTGGTGAGGAAGGTCAGCTCGGTGCCTGCATCGGTTGTCAGCTTGTAGCCGCCGGACAGGGTTCCGCGCCAGCCGCTGTTGATGTCATCGTGGTGCTCGCCTGCCTCAAGACGCCCGGTCACGCGGTAGGCGCGATCGCCCGCCAGGTCCTCGCCAAGATCGAATGCGACAGCGGCCCGGCCCGCATCATTGAGGCTGAACGACATCTCGCCCACATGGCCGCCGGGCCGTTTGGTGACATAGTTCACGATGCCGCCGGGGTTGGAGCCGCCATAGAGCGCGGAGGACGGGCCGCGCAGCACTTCGATCCGCTCCAGCGTGTAGGGATCGACGAAGAAGGAGCCAAAGGCGAAGGACAGGTTCTGCGCATTGTCGAGATAGATGCCGGTCTGATCGGCCTGGAACCCCCGCACGCGCAGCCAGTCATAGTCGTTGTCATCGCCAAAGACCTCGGCGGTGACCCCGGCGGTATAGCGCAGCGCCTCGGAGACGCGGGTGGCGTCAAATGTCTCGATCTCTTCGCGGCCCAGAACGCTGACGGATTGCGGCACCTCGCTCAGCAACAGCGGGACTTTGCCGCCGGTGACGGTGAGCGGGTTGGACTGCTGGTCCACAGAGCCGGTGGCGTTCTCGGTGAAGGTGACGTCGATATCATCCAGAACAATGATCTCGCCCTCCTGCGCCAGTGCGGGCAGGGTGGACAAGGCGAGACAGCTGCACAGCGCGGTGCTGGTGGCCAGTCGGTTGAACAGGTTGCGGTGAAAGTGTCTGTGAAGCGCGGTCATGCGACATCCCCGGATCAAAGCTGGAAAGAGGGTGCCCGGCCGCCTGCCACAAGGGTGAGTCCGAACCGGGCATTTGCGCTTGGATACTGCGCCCGGATCAGGCTGTCTTGGATCTTTGAGCCAACACGCCGCTGTTCTGTTCATTCATCCAAAGGCTGGGGACCTGGCCGGTCACGGATTTGAACACGCGGTTGAAATGGGCCTGATCCGAAAACCCGGTCATCATGGCCACATCCGCGAAACGGCAGCCCTGCGCCAGCAGAGCCTGCGCCCGTTCAATCCGTTTCAGCAGCACCCACCGATAGGGGGAGCATCCGGTGGCGCGCTGCATGACCCGGTTCAGCTGGCTGCGGGAGGCCTCTCCGACCTCGGCCAGCTCCTGCACATCGATCCGGCGCCCGAGGTTGTCTGCCACGAAGGCTTCGAGGTGGCGGATCAGATCGGTGTCGTCGCGCCGGGTCACGCCGGTCTGCAGGGAATGCAGCAGCTCCAGCACCACGCATTCCGCCAGTTTTTCGCGATGCAGCAGGCTCTTGTCGCGATCGGCGAGCAGGTTGACCAATGTGCCCAGATCCCGCGCGTCCTGGAGAAAGGCGGGGGTTTGCGCCGGGTGTCCCGGTCCGGCGAGCGACTGAAACCGGTCCTGTGACAGGTGAATGTCCACATGCCGCAGGTCGCCTGCGCGGTCAAAGCGGCTCCAGACCTCGGTGCCTGCGGGAACATAGCAGGCAGCACAGGGCAGAGGGGCGCCGGTGCGCTGCGCGGCGAGCGGGATTTTCTTGCCATCGAGAATGATCACGAGCCGCGGGAACATCGACACATAGTGTCCGCCGGCGTTGGCCTTGTTGGACACGTGCCAATAGTCCACCGCCATACCGTCGGCAGAGAAGGACGAGCTTTCTCCCATGACGGTGAAGCCCCGGATAGCGGCAAGCATGCGCGGATGGAAACTCATGACACCCTCAGATCCAATCGTCCCGCAGGACCCAATCACCACATCGCCATGCGGTGCGTAGCTGGACTGAGGATTTCAATCTGGCGCGGGGACTTTTAACATGATTGTCACGCGCATGCCATTGTCGTTTCTGCTGCGTCGTTTCTGCCGCCCAGCTTTGGGCAAGGCGGGGACCGCAAGGGCAGGGGCTACAGCAGGATCAGATCGTCCAGCGTCACACCGCTCGCCCTGATCTCGGCGCTTTGGCCCGAGAGCAGATCCGTGATCGACAGGCCGGTGGCGAGCAGCCTGACAGAGACTTGCGCCGGGTCGGTGAGGCCTGCCACCTCGATGCGGTCGCCTTCGCCCGCGTCAAAGTCAAAGATCCGGTCCCTGTTGATTTCTCCCCATTGGAACTGGAAGACATCGGCGCCGTTGCCCCCGCGCAGCTTGTCCCGGCCGGCCCCGCCATCCAGCGTGTCGTCGCCGTTGCCGCCGCTGAGCCAATCATGACCCTCGCCGCCGAGCAGGAGGTCGGCGCCCCGCCCCCCCACCAGCCGGTCCCGGCCCGCGCCGCCCTCCAGCGCGTCCCCATCGGCGCTGGCCACGAGCGTGTCGTCGCCTGTCCCGCCATAGAGGAAATCCCGGCCCGCGCCGCCGGTGATCAGGTCGTCGCCTGCTTCGCCAAACAAACGGTCGCCCCCCTCGCTGCCGCTGTCGGACAGCGTGTCATTGCCGTTCCAGCCATAGATATCGTCCTGTCCGGCCTCGCCATCCATCAGGTCATTGCCGTTCATGCCGGCCATGATGTCATCCCCCGCACCGCCGGTCATGGTGTCGTCGAACTGGGTGCCGGCACTGCGGTTGGCCGCGCTATTGCCCTGCAAATGCAGACCCGCGCCCAGATCCCAGACGGTGCCGTCGCCAAAGGTGATCTGGTGGAAATAATCCGCCACATTATGCCCGTCGGGACCATTTCCGACCTTGGCGGCAAAATACTCCTGTTCGGCGCCACTGGCGTCCAGAACCGTGATGATCAGGCGCGCCCCGGCCACATACATGCGGATGTCTTCGGGGGCGATGTCGGGAAAATGCAGCGTGTTCTGCCCCTGCTCCGCCTGTTCCTTGATGATCTCGCCCAGCGGGCCCGCGGCGCCATCCCCCCGGCGCAGCACATAGGTGTCATCGCCCATGCCGCCTGCGAGACTGTCCAGACCGGCGCCGCCCTCCAGCACATCATCGCCGTCAGAGCCGATCAGCGTGTCATGGCCTGCGCCACCGATCAGCGTGTCGTTCCCCGCCCCGCCGTTCATGACAGAGGCCCGCCCGTTGCCGATCAGCAGGTTGGCGCCTGCATGGCCCACAAGGGTGGTGGTTTCTGTCGCCGACAGAGCAAGGCTCGGCTGGTCGGCGGTGGCCCTGCGGATCTCGTCGCCATAGAGATCGAGGGTCCCGTAGGAGGAGGGGTGCAGCACGCCTGCCTCCACATCGGCATAGTCGGATTGGTCCGTGGCCCGGGGCAGATCCGTGATGCCCGGGATCTGATAGGCGCGGACATAGTCGATCTCGAAGGGGGCATCTTCGGGAGTGGTGTCATCCGACGCCCCGTTCCAGCCTCCGATCGCGAGGTTCAGGATCATGATCATCGGATCATGCATATCCGCCGGGGTCGCGGTCCGGCGGGTTTCCAGCCCGTCAAAGGTAAAGATCACCTCGGTTGGGGTCCACAGCATCCCATAGACATGAAAATCCCCGGCCATATCAGGGACCAGGGTGCGCTCTCCCGAAGTGACCTTGGTTCCCCAGAGGCCGGATTGCACGGCGGAATTCAACACCTGGGTTTCATCTCCCATCACGTCGATGAGGTCAATTTCCGGAGGCCAGGAGCGGTTTTCATTGACCAGCCAGAACGCGGGCCACAGAGCCTGGCCTTCGGGCAGCCGGGCGCTGATTTCAAAATACCCGTAGGTCTGGGCAAACTGCCCCCGCGTATTGAGCGACCCGGAGAGCCATTCAGCGCCGAGATCCTCCTGTTGGGCCTCCGGTGCCCGCTGGGCGCTGATCTCCAGCACGCCATCGGTGACGGCAAAAGGGCTGAAGACGTTGCCCTGGTCCAGTTCCAGGTTGTCCACATAGGCCTGTTCCCGTTTGGACCCGGTCTGCACGAGCGCGTGATGGGTGTTGAGGGGGGCAACGGCCCAGAGATCATAGACATCGTCGAGGCCGTCAAACTCTGCCGCAAAGGTCAGTTCTGCGCCCTCGGGCGGGCCGCCCGGGGCCTCGAGGCGCACCGAGGCCCCTGCCAGCGCCTCAATCGTCAACCCCTGCAGCAGCAGGCTGTTGGCGTCCCCGGTTGGCAGGGACAGCCGCACACCTTCGTCGGTTTCAGTCGCGTTCGCGAGCAGCGTATCGAAATCGCCCACATCCCCCCAGAGATAGAGCGTATCGACCTCGGGATCGAAATCGGTGATGACATCATGCCCGTCCCCGGCACCGAAGTGGAAACCGTCAGCGCCCCCGCCACCGGTCAGGATGTCATTGCCCCCCCGCCCGGCAAGAGCCTGCTGCCCCTCTCCGGCGGTGATTTTATTGTTCTGATCATTCCCTTCCACATAGTGCCAGCCGTTGGTGCGGTGAAAGGTGACGTCTTCGACGTGATCGGCCAAAGAGATCGACCGCCAGGCGTCCACCACGTCATGGCCACCGTCTTCGGTTTCGACAATCTCGACGCCGTCGCGGGCGACTCGGTAGCGGTCATTGCCTGCCCCTCCGATCAAGGTCACATCAACATGTTTTGCGACGAGAACGTCTTTGCCGGCTCCGGCCTGCAGGGTTTCTCGGGCTTGCGTGGATTTGAGGATCATAATCTGGCCTCTATCAGGGAAAAAATCTGTCGTCAGACAGGAACATTTTTAAATAATATATTTAGTTGAGTTAATGAATGGTAACTCAATCGGAGGAATATGTAAGGCCGGGTTTGCAGCGAAAGGGTGTCTGCCGTGGTCCCTGTGGTGGAGCGCAGCGGCTGGTGGAGGCTGGGCTGAAGCGGCAGATTGGGGCGCCTATTGCTGTTGGCGCCGCCGTCGTTCCACCGGGCCGGAGACATAGGCGCGATCCAGTACCGAGAAGGCCAAAATCAGCGGCACACTGGCCAAAAACAGCGTGACGGTGCCTTTTTCCAGGTTCAGCAACGAGGCTATGAGCAAGCCGACCTGCCAGTGCAGGATATAGACCGGGAAGGACAGATCGCCGAAAAAGGCATCAAGTTTGCGCGCCGGGCGGTCTGCCTTGAGCGTATAGAGACAGGCGATCAGCAGCGCGCTTGTGCCGATATTGAGATAGAGAATAAAGGCCCGGTTCAGGCCCAGTGCAGGGGCCCAGTTTGCCACCAGATAGAGGCTCAGATAGAGGAACAGCACGACCGCGAGGGCTGCTCTGGGTTGAAACAGAGCCCGGACGCGGTCCCGTTGCAGCAGAAAATACAGGATCGCCCCCGTGGCAAAGGGAATGGCGGCGGCGGGAAAGAAGAAATACAGCCAATAGAAGTTGGGGTTCAGGACAAAGACGGCCCCGACATAAAGCACCCCGAGGCCCAGCAGGACAAAACTGCGCATCAGGGTTCTGGCGAAATATACCGACAGGCAGAGATAGAAGAACAGCTCGATCGACAGCGCCCAGGCCGGGGGAACAAGGGTCGGAAATTGATCCGGGACCAGGCCGAGATCTGCCCGCGGGTGGATCAGCCCCGCCATGGTGGCATTGGCAAGGAGCTGAAAGGGGGTCTCGGGCCAGGTGAGTTTGGCGTTGAACGCGCTTGTGACCTCTACCGACAACATCAGGATCAGCCCGATCGTGAGCGCGCAGCCCACCCAATAGGTGGGCAACAGGCGGCTCAACCGTGCAATCCAAAAGCTGCGAAAGCCCGTGCCGGAGAAGCCGTATTTCTCGTTCAGCACCAAGGTCATCAGAAAGCCGCTCAGCACGTAAAAGGAAAACACCGCATGAGAGGCCGCAAACCAGAAGCCCCAAAGATGCCCGACGACCACCAGCATGGCCAGGATGAAACGCCAAATTCCAAACATATTGAACCAATCACCCTTTTCAGTTTCGGGGGCCCTGTCCTGGGGGGCTGATGAAAAATTTCAGGACGAAGAGGAGGAGGAGGAGGAGGAGGCCGCGCGGCGGCGCTCCCAGAAGACGGAGAAAACAGTGGTATCAATCCCGGTCGTCCGGCGGCACATTCCGAACAGCAACGCCTGATAGGCCGCCGCGGCTATGGCGACACCGATGATCACGCCAGGGGCGCCGCCAAGATGATCCCCGAGCAGGGTGCCCAGCACAATGGCGCCGGCGCCCGCCAGCGCCCCGACAAACAGGATGCGCTTGTGACCGGTGATGTTGAGAACCAGGCTCGCCGGGCCAAACACCGCCTTGGAGGCCGGGATCAGGGCGAGCACCAGGAACATCTCTTCAATACCGCTATAGGCGGCGCCCATGAGCGCAAGCACTTTGGGGATCAGCAGAATCGCCACCGGCACGCCGACCACCAGGGCACAGAACTTGCCCGCTCCGCAGATGCTCAGGAACTTGGCCCGCGCCGCGGGGCGCTCTCCTGCCGTTGCGCGCGAGATCTTGGGGCTGAACACCAGATCAAAGGCATTGAGACCAAAATTCAGAATGCTGATCATCGACAGTGAAATGCCCAGCCGCGCCACATCGCTGGCGTCCAGCACCAGCCCGGAGGTCAGGATAATCAGGTTGCGCATATATTCATT
This sequence comes from Alphaproteobacteria bacterium MedPE-SWcel, assembly GCA_001874255.1. Taxonomy (GTDB): domain Bacteria; phylum Pseudomonadota; class Alphaproteobacteria; order Rhodobacterales; family Rhodobacteraceae; genus Epibacterium. The sequence goes on along the minus strand of MPDC01000005.1, from coordinate 16,745 downwards.
CATAATGAGCATCGGGCTCAGCATGAGGCCAAAGGGCAGCCAGTCGCGCGCGGCGTCAAATCGGGGTGTGACCTCGTTGCGAAAGGCCATGGCGTCCCGGATCATCAGCCATTGCAGCCCGGTGGCCAGAGAGGAGGCCACGAAGAAGGCGGCCATGATTTCCATGGCGCTCAGGCTCCAGCCCTGCCAGCTGGCGATCCCCAGAAAGCTGCTCATTACAACGGGACGCACCAGTGTACGGGGCAGGGCGGCCCGCAGTACCCGGCCCATGGCCACCCCGTGACGGCTGTTGATGCGCCCGTTGGCGATAATCGGAGCGGCGGCAAAGCTGATGAGAAACGGCCCCAGATCCACGACCCCTTTGCTCCAGAGCAAGACGCAGGCCGCAGGCAGCATCAGCACGCAGCAGGTCACCAACACGGTGCGGCGACAGAATTTCACATAGCCCGCTGCATCCGGCATCCGTTCTTTTTCGAAATAGAGCGGCAGGAACCGGATCGATCCCGCCTCGATATTGAGCGAGGCCACAACCGACAGCAAAAACCCCGCAGAGAGCGCCGCAAAGGCGCGGCCGACCTCTTCGGGGGGGGCGACGCCGACCATCAGGAGCGTATAGGTGAGGGTCAACAGCGTGCCGCCTACACGCACGACCAACATGAGACCTGCTGTGGAAAACATCCCGACAGCGCCCGAATTCAAAATGTGTTTTTTCATATCTGTTGCTCAGGTCCGTCCTGTCTCATCCGCAAACGGACGAGGTCCTCGCCTGCGCTGACCGCAAAGGCCACCGCAAGCACATTCATGATTTCATGGCCCCGATAGAGGTTTGTTCCCAGCAAAGACGCGATCACAAGACCGACCATCAAAGACAGGGTCCCCGCCACAACCGGCGAGCGTGTCAGGTAGAATAGCCGCCAGAGCCGGGAAAATCCGGCCCAGATCAGGGCGGCTATGGCCAGCAACCCCACGAGCCCCACAGAGACCAGGATCTCCAGCGCAAAATTGTGAAACGAGCGGCTGGTGGTGGCGCCCGCGGCTTCGGCAGCGAGCCGTTCATTGGCAAATTCAGGTGCCTGCCAGAAGGCACGGTAGCCAAGCCCCAGAAGGGGTTGGTCGGGATAGGCATCCAGGGCGATCTGCCACAGGTACACGCGCCCCGTCAGGGTGGAGCTTTTGCCCACCGCACCGAGCAGCGCATCGATCGGATTGATCCCGTAGATCGCCAGCATGACCGGCCCTGCGGAGAGTGCCAGCAGGGCGCCCAACAGCCCCGCCGAGACCAGAACCGGCGGAATGCGGTGCCAGCACAGGGTCATCAAGATGCCGGTCATGAAGGGCAGCAACAACACGGATGTGATCGACAAGGAGAGCGAGATCGCAAAGATATTGCCCAGCAGCGCCAGCAAAGCCAGTTGCCGGAAAACCGGTCCCACATCCCGGCGGGACATCAACAGCAAGGCACAGATGGCAATGACCGCAAACAGGGCCCGCAGCCCCAGCATGTTCTTCGAGGAGAACAGCCCCGCCAGCCCGCCAATGGGCGTGTAGACCGGCCATGGGAAAATCCCCGTCGCCCAGTGCAGGATCGACAGGCCCACCCCGATGGACAGGACCACTGCCATCACTTTCAGCAGCACCGCCAGCGAATAGCGCCAGCCCAGAAAGATCCCCATCATCATCGTCATGGTCAACTGAAAGCTCGCGGTCAGCGAATAGGAGGGCGTGCGCGACCACAAGACGGAAATCACGCAAATCGCCGGATAGAGCAGCACCACCCAGTTGCGCAACAAGACCGGAAAGAACTTGGGCCACACCGCCGCCAGCCGCAACGTGGTCAGCGCATAGCACAGCATCCAGAGCGGCGACTGAAAGACCCGGACCTGCACCAGCATATCCGCACTGAGCATCAGGATCAGGACCAGCAGCATCGCATCAACCCCGGCCCACAGGTTGTAGTCGGGGTGGGGCTTGGGGAGATCGTATTCGGGTGTGGTGACGGTCATGGTCTGTGCCTCATCCGCCGATATGGTCTGGCCGCAAAGCCTCTGACCAGCCTGCTTCGGCGGCGCGCCGACCAAAGAGGCGCGCGCCCTCAAGGGTCCAGTGGACACCGTCATACATCGTTTTCATCCCCTCCGGGGTGACCAGCGTACAGAGGTCTTCCTGTGGGCAGACAAGGGTGCGGCGCGGCAAATAGGTGGCCCCTGCGGCCTCGGCGATAGTGCGGATATCGGCGTTTTGCACCCGGGAGCGCTTGTCCTCGTATTTCGGGGCCAAAGCGTTCAGCGTCTCCAGGGCCGATCTGTCGCCGGTTTTGATCAGATACCAGTCAAACAGCGGCTGCGCCCCGCCGGCATTGAATTTGGCGGTATTGCCCAGAACCACGATGTGTTTGCCCCGTCCCGACACGGCGCCCAGCATCTGATCCAGAGCCCGGCGGTATTCCCGGTAATAATTGGGCGCAACGAGCACCACATCCGCGGCCGCGAAATTGGGAGTGGTGACCAGGATCTTCAGATCTTCGGCCAGGGATTGGCGGTGCAGGTTGAAGCGGGCAAATTCAAACCCCTGGAACTGATCGGCATTGAGGGTCAGCGCATTGTAGATGTCCTTGGACAGGCTGTCGCCAATCAGCAGCACCTTGTGGGTGTCACCGCCTTCAAACCAGAGCTTTGTCGTGCCCGACACCGACGGGCGCTGCGCATTCCAGGGGCCAATGTCCTCATCCGGGAAGCGGCGGTTGATCAACTGCCAGCTGGCGCGGGCGAGCACGGAATTGTCGACCTCATTTGGTCCGTAGAGCGCGGCGAGGGCCTGGGCCCGGCCCGACTGCGCCCCGTCATTGACCGCGCTGAACCCCGCGAGCCCCAATACGGGCAGAATGGCCAGCCCGATGAGCAGCCCGAAGGGCCGCGGCGCCAGATGAAACCGAAAGGGCTTTTCCACCAGATGATAGCCCGCGATCGACAGCGCAAAGGTCAGCGCGATCCACAGCGCCATTTCCGCGACACTGGGCACGCCCACCGACAGGACACGCCCGAAGGCAAAGACGGGAAAATGCCACAGATACAGGGAGTAGGACAGTTTGCCGACCCAGACAAAAGGTCCGGAGGACAACAGCCGCGTGACCGGCTCTTTCGGATTGGCGCACCAGATCAGGCCGCAGGTGGCGAGGATCACGGGGATTGTGTCCACTCCGGGGTGGCGCATCTCGACCAGATCCTGAGAGACAAAGGCCCATACCAGCACCAGAACCGACAGGACCGGCACGCCCCGAAACACACCGTCAAGGCGCGGCCGGTAGCCTGCACGCAGGGCAATGGCCATAAAAGAGCCCAGCAGCATTTCCCACGCCCGGCTGGTGGGGGTGTAGAAGGAAAATGCCGGGTGCAGTGCGGTGGTGAGCATCGCCACGCCAAAACCTGCGAGTGTCAGTGCGGCCACGCACCACAGAACAGAGCGGACAGAAAAGCGGCGCATCAAGACAATCAGCAATGGCGGGAACACCAGATAGAACTGTTCCTCGATGGCCAGGCTCCAGGTATGCAAAAAGGGCTGCAGCAACCCCGATTGCGCGCCATATTCGCTGAGTTCAAAGAACCAGAAGATATTGCTGAAGAACGCCAGCGCCGCCACCTGTGAAAACATGAAGCGGTCGAGCTCTGAGGGCAGCAGGATCAGCCAGGCCGCAGGCAGCGCCACAAGCATCACCATCAGCAGCGGCGGCAAGATACGTCGGGCGCGGCGCCCGTAGAACCGGGTGATGCTGATGCGCCCCGTCCTCTGAAACTCATCCACCAGAATGCCGGTGATCAAAAAGCCCGACAGCACAAAAAACACATCAACGCCGAGGAAGCCGCCACTGAGGAACGCGCCCTGCGCGGTGGCAATTTTCAAGTGATAGAGCAGAACCACGCTGACAGCGATGGCGCGGATCCCATCGATTTCGGGGCGGTATGTCGAAGGGGTATGGGTCACAGTTTTCTGCCCGTCTTCTTGCTGGTTGCGCATATTGCTGCGGCTGCAGCAACACCACTCCCGTATGTTCTATATGCGTTTTGCCCGTTGACGAACCTTGCCGTGCAGGAGTCGGGCTGTTTTCAAATTCTCGGGGCTGGCGCGCTCACTTCTCGGGCACTGCCAGCGTTTCAATACGTTGATGACCTCTGTGGAACACGGGGTCTGTTTCTGGGTTCAAGTTTCAAAATTGCCCGCTGCGCTTTGACCTCTATCCATGATTGCGTGCAGGCCGAGATGGCAAATGTGATCGCGAATACCAGCACCACCTGCAGCGCAGGCGCAAGCGCGGCTGTGCCGGGGATCGTCACCACGGCAAGCAAGACCGGCATATGCACAAGGTAGACACTGAAAGATACTTTCCCCAGCCAGCGCCAGATCGGGGCGGCAAACACATGCATCACCCCCGCGCCAAAGAGCCCTGCCACCAAAAGGGCGAGCGGATAGCCGACGCTTAAAGGATCTGCAAATGGATAGGTGTTGGGCACTCCGATGGCGTTGCGCACCCCCGGTGGGGCCAGAACTCCGGCCAGCAGCAGCACCACGGTGCCCAGCACAAGGAGCGGTTCCTTGCGCCGCCGAAGGCGGTCCTGAACGGCGTCAAACCAGGGACGGGTCGAGATCTGTCCAAGCAGCGTTCCGGCCAGAAAGAGATGCATCCAAAAGGCCAGAGAATAGGTATATTTCATTCCGTGGAGGCTGTAGATCGCAGTGGCCACCAGCCCCTGCAGCAGCAAAAGTCCGACGATCGCCCATAGCAACAGCCTGCGCTGCGCGGCCCACCAAAGTCCCAGAAAAACGACATAAAACTGGATTTCTGCGGGAATGGACCAGAGCACGCCTGTCCCTTGCAAGAGGCCCGCCGCCCAGAGCACGTCCTGAATATCCTGCAGATGATAGGGGCTGAGATCAAAGCCAAAGAGCAAGATCACCCCGACGGCAAGAGCGGCATAATAGAGCGGCAACACGCGGGCGCCGCGCCGCCAGGCATAGTCGGTGATCTCGGTTCGGTTGAACGCACGCGCCAGATAAAGCCGCCCCATCAACAGGCCGCTGAGACCGTAGAACAGGCCCACCCCCATTTGGCCGAACCCTTGCCCCAGGATCGCGGGCAGGAGCTGTGCATTGGCACAATGTGAGATGACAACCACCAGAGCAGCCAGCCCTCGCAGCCCGTCCAAAATTGGCAGATGATCCCGTGCGCTAACCGATGCCATAATTCTCGCGAACTCGCGCTCCCTATGCCTATACAGTTCTATACAACGAGATCCGGCAACGGACACCGGGAACTGGTCACATTGGGGCTGTGATGTCGGGCATTGGGTCGTGCGTGCTTAAAATTAAAACAGAAAATACCCCTCCGAATTCGGGGAGGGGTATTTGAATATCTCATCTAAAGTGGTCCGAAAAAGGACTGCACAGAGGCCGCTCAGATGATGACAAACTCGTCAAAAATGGCCTCAACTTCCGCAACGGTCAGACCTTGGAAGACGATGATGCCGCCATTATCCAGGTCCGCGTACGTGCCGCCCGCATATTCCCGGAAGCCATCTGCGTCGAGGCCGCCGTTCAGGCGCAGCTCGTCGATACCGATTTCAAAGTCAAGGATCTTGGTTTTGCCATCGCTGGTGGGGCCAAATACAAAAGTATCGGAACCGGATCCGCCAGTCAGCTTGTTGTTGCCGGGACCACCGGACAGAATATCGTCACCCGCGCCACCGACCAGATGGTCGTTGCCGTTGCCGCCAGTCAGATGGTCGTCGCCGCCACCGCCAATAAGTTTGTCATTGCCTTCGCTGCCAGCGAGCTTGTCGTCACCGACGTTGCCCTTCATGACGTCGTTACCTGTGCCCCCTCGGAGGTAGTCATCGCCACCTTGGCCGTTGACAACGTCATCACCGCCTCGGCCGTGAATTAGGTTGTCGCCGTTGTCAGCTTCGATAACACCGCTTTCGTTTCCGTTTGGTTCCACAAAAGTCATAGTTCTTAATCTCCAATTAAACACAATTTACTTCCGCCCGCGCGTCCACTAAAAATTTAAGCCGTTACGGGCGACACCATATTCACTAACCAGTGGACGTTCTAAGCTGTCTCTTTGTATTCGAAAAATGTAACATATTTTAATAAAATCAGTCAACGATTCTGTAAAGATTCTGTGAGCCGCGTTAGGTGATCGTCGGCCTGTGTGGCTTTGTGCAGACACAACTCTGGTGCGTCAGTGCCGACGGGGGCCGGTGACGCTCTGGCAGCCGACAGAACCCGCAAGGAACAGGCACAGGCGATGTCTAATGGGGCGCTTGCCTACGATCTCGTATTGGACTGGGTTTGCAACTTGGCCTCGCAAGTCACGTTGCGACAGGTCCGGTAATGCCCCTGTGTTTGCGGGGGTTTGGACGTAGAACTTACGCGGCCACATTCATCACAAGAAATCAGGCGTTTCAGGGGAGATACAGTTCATCAGCCAGGTATTCGCGGTCTCATGATCCAGGAAATCGACATCGCTCCAATTCGACCTCACCCAACAGCGCAACAGTCCCCACAAGACGCATTATTTTTCGAATACCTCACCTAAAGATTTGATTCCATTCAGTTGCAGCAAACGCCTATTGGATGAGATGATGCCGAGTACGATAATCGTTACGACATAGGGCAGGCTTGCCAACAGTTGCGACGGTATTGCTAAGCCAACAGTTTGAGCAGCGATACCCCCAAGCGACACTGCGCCAAAGAGACAGGCCCCGACAAACACACGCCCCACCATCCAAGTCCCGTAGACGACCAATGCAACAGCGATCCACCCGCGTCCCGCGATCATGCCGTCGGCCCAGAGAGGGGTATAGATTGTTGAAGCATAGGCTCCGGCTACACCCGCCATCAAGCCACCAAACGCAACGGCACACAGACGGATTAGGGTTACTGGATATCCGATGGCGTCAGCTGCCTCCGGATTCTCGCCCACGGCCCGCAGTACAAGTCCCAATTTGGTATTTTTGAGGGTGTAAAACATCAACGGCGCGAAAATCAGCGACAACCAAACGACAATGTCTTGCCTGAACAGGCCGCCTATCACCGGCAGATCGACCAGTCCGTTGATCCCAATCTTGCCAACACCCGTGACGGTGAAGCTCTCAAATGGCTTGCCAAAATATGCCGAAAGCCCAAGGCCCAGAATTCCGATCGCCAAGCCTGCGGCGACTTGGTTGGCATGCAGGCCGAGCGTCACAAACGCAAAGACAAGTGCAAGAGCACTGCCGCTCAGCCCCGCGAAAACAAAGCCCATTACATGCCCGCCCCCGGAATAGACGGTGATGAACCCAACGGCGGCCCCCAATGCCATCATCCCCTCCACGCCAAGATTCAGCACGCCAGAACGTTCGGCGACCAACTCGCCCAATGCGGCGAGCAGGAAGGGTGTCGCAGCGGCCAGCATGCCCGCCAGAATAAATGAAATGGCTGTCATGCGGGTGCCCTTTTTGGCCAGATCAGCTTGCGTCTTACGAAAGTCACCGCGATCAGGTAAGCTAGCAGCAAACTTCCCTGAAAAACGTTGACGGCCGCAATCGGCAGGCCGGCTGACACCATCGCGTTGTCTCCGCCAATATAGAGCGTCGCCATCAGGAATGCGGAGAAAATGATACCGATCGGGTGCAGGCCACCCAGATAGGCCACGATAATCCCAGCATAGCCATAGCCAGTTGAGATCGATCGCTGCAGCTGTCCGACCGGTCCGGCAACCTCGGCAGCGCCGGCTAACCCCGCAGCCGCACCCCCAATCAGGAGCGAGATCCAGACTGCGCCGCTTTGGGAGAACCCTGCATAGCGCGCGGCATTGGGGGCCAAGCCTCCAACTTCAAGTTGGTAACCGGCAAAGCTGCGTTGCACAAAAACCCAGGCCATAAAAGACACGACAAAGGCCAGGATGAGGGAAACGTTGACCCGGGTCCCGGGCAGCAGGGTGGGCAAAAGAGCATCCAAGGGGAACATGACTGACTGTGGGAAATTAAAGCCCATCGGGTCCTTCCAAGGCCCGAGCAACAGGTAGTTCAACAGTTGTAGCGCCACGAAGGACAGCATGAGGGAGACAAGGATTTCGTTCGCGTTCAACCGCACCCGCCAGAACGCAGTGATCGAGGCCCAGGCGAGCCCACCAAGCGCCCCGAACACAAGCATAGTGGGCCAGACCCAGAGGCCTGCGGCTTGCGGCATATAGACAGGGATTGCAGAGGCGCAGATGGCGCCCAGCACGAACTGCCCTTCTGCGCCGATGTTGAAGATCTTGGCCCGGAAGCCAATTGCCAACCCTTGCGCGATCAACAGCAGAGGACCTGCCTTCAACAAGATCTCGGAAAATGAGAAATAGCTTGTGAATGGGTCAAGAAGCATCGCCTTGAACACCGCCAAAGGGTCCACGCCAATCGCGGCATAGAGCACAAGATTACTGACCGCAGCCATTGCGAATGCCACAAAGGGGGCTGCGATCAGGACCGACACGGACGCGTGTTCGCGGCGTGCAAGCTTCGGAAATTCCACTATGCTGATCCCTCACTCGCGCCAATCATTGCGCGCCCTATGTCTTCGGGGCGTGTCTCGTTTGTCGAGAAACGGGGGCTGAGGCGGCCCTCACTCAGAACCTGTATATAGTCTGTCAGCTCAAAAAGTTCTTCCAACTCTTCCGATATCACAATGATCGCACAGCCTGAATTCCGCAGCTCGATCAGCCGTTTGCGGATGGCCGTGGCAGCGCCGATATCCACGCCCCAGGTGGGTTGGTTTAGGAACAGCAGCTTGGGTTCCAGCGCCAGCTCACGTCCAATGATGAATTTCTGCAGGTTTCCACCTGAAAGCGAGCCAGCCTCAGCCTCGGGGCCGGTTGTGCGGACGTCGTTCCTGACGATACAGTCTTGGGCGAAGGTTTCGGCGCGGGCACGCCGGATCATCCCCCTGTTGGTCATGCCATGGCCATGGGCGGTAAGGATCGCGTTCTTGATCAGTGACAATTCAGGCACCGCGCCTTGGCCAAGGCGATCTTCGGGTACAAATGCAAAGCCCAGTTTGCGCCGTGCCGCAGGGTTGAGCCGGCCAACGGCTTGCCCCAGCATTGATATGGTACCCTGCACCGTTTTGGGTAAAGATCTTTCCCCTGAGATCACGGCTGCGAGTTCTGACTGACCATTGCCGGAAACCCCCGCGATTCCGAGAATTTCGCCCCCTCGGACATGGAGCGAGATGCCTTTGAGAGAGACACCGAATGGGTCATCCGAGGCGCGCGAAAGGTTGTTCAGCTCCAGCTGTTTTGCGCCACGCGCGACGGGTTTGGCAGGCGACACAGTCGACATGCCGTGCCCGATCATCATGGTGGCCAAGGCATGCGCGTCAAAGTCCTTTGGCGTGACATTGCCCATGACCTTGCCGCCGCGCAGGATTGTCGCGTGCGTACAGATAGAGCGGATTTCCTCAAGTTTGTGGGAGATAAAGAGGATCGACACCCCTCGCGCCGACAGTCGGCGAAACGTATCAAAGAGGAGTTCGACCGATTGTGGCGGCAGGACAGAGGTTGGCTCATCCAAGATGAGGAGTTTCGGGTCTGCCATCAAGCAGCGAATAATCTCGACCCGTTGACGTACCCCCACCGAGAGTGAATAGACATGCGCGAGGGGGTCGACCTCAAGCCCGAAGGCCTTCCCCAGCTCGAAGATGCGCTCGGTCAGTTCTTTCTTTTTGCCGGGCACGAGCAGTGACACGTTTTCAACGACAGTCAGCGTCTCGAACAGCGAGAAATGCTGAAAAACCATGCCGATGCCCAGGCGTCGCGCCATCGCAGGAGAGCTGATATGCGTTGCCTCCCCCTGCCATTCAATTGAGCCTTCGTCAGGTGTTTGAACCCCGTAGATCAGCTTCATCAGGGTCGATTTCCCTGCGCCGTTCTCTCCTAAAATTGCGTGGATCGCACCCGGGATCACGTCAAGATCCACGCCAGAGTTGGCGTGGATCGTACCGTAGCGCTTTGTGACGCCACGCAAAGAGAGAAGGGGTTCGACCATAGGTCAGCCCGGCAGTGGCGTGGTGACGCCTTTAACGTGCCAATCCATACTGATCACTTCTGCATCGGTCATCGTGACGCCTGCCGCGACGCCTTCAGACCCGTCAGCCTTCATGATCGGGCCGGTGAAGGGAGAGAAGGACCGATCCGCGATCGCGGCCTCGACCTCTGTGATCTGGGCCACGACGTCTTCAGGGATGTCTGGGCTCCAATCCACGACGTTCACCACATCATCGCTCACGCCGAGGAAAGCATTCGCCCCTTGGAAGCTGCCCTCAAGATGCGCTTTGATCGAGGCACGGAAGAATGGCGACCAATCGGTCAGCACGCAACCTAGATAGGTGTTTGGCGCATAGGCCTTCATGGATGAATTAAGATTGAAAGAGTAGACGCCCAGCTCTTCAGCCTTTGCGACCACCGAAGGGGTATCCTGTGCATTCGAGAACAGCACATCGCACCCTTGTGCCACCAGTGCTTCGGTCGATTCTTGTGCTTTGGCCGGGTCGAACCACGAGTTTAGCCAGACAACCGACAGTTCGATGTCGGGGTTGATCCGCTGTGCGCCAAGCACAAAGGCGTTCAACGAGGTGATCAGCTCGGGAATTGCGAAGGCTGAGACAGAGCCAATCTTACCTGTTTTCGATAGCGCCGCAGCTGCCATACCCATCAGATAGGTGCCTTGGCTGTACTGTGCTGCGAAGGGTGAAAAATTCGGTGCAACCATATAGCCCGAGGCGTGCAATACAGTCACATCTGGGTTCCGTCGTGCGATCTGCATCGCTCCGTTTTGGTAGCCGAAAGAGCCTGCGACCAAGACTTTCGTCCCTTCGGCCACGGCTTTGTTCATGATACGGTCAGCATCTGGGCCTTCGTAGATGTTCTCAATGACGGAGAGCTGCATCGCATCGCCATAGTCCGCTTTCACGGTTTCCAGCGCCTCAAAAAGCGCGTGGCCCCAGCCCACATCTGCCACAGGTGAGGGAATGATAAGTGTGACGATCAGGGGATCGTCTGCTGTAGCGGCACTGGCACGCGCGCCGAGTGTCGCGACCATCGTCGCGAGCGACGCGCCAGCGATGAAGTTTCTGCGGTTGAGAGTGTCAGTCATAGCAATATTCCGTTTTTGGGGTCTAATCATCAAGTGTTGCAAGTGCTCGTTCCGCGTCTTGGAACAGGTCTCGTTCGTCTACATTGGTGAATGCGCCGTCCTCCCACACGATTTGGCCGTTGATCATGGTCAGGTCGGTTGGGCTTCCAATTCCGACCTTTGGGATCAAGCTCAGGGGATCGTGACGGGTGCCGACGTAGTCCATCCGGCGCGTATCAATTGCGAAGAGATCAGCCGCCATGCCTGGCGCGAGGTGGCCAATGTCATCCCGGCCAAGAGCCGAAGCCCCGCCTTTGGTGGCATAGTCGAGGAAGGTCGCAGGGCTTGGCACCGGGTGCTGGCGGGTGCTGGCCGCAAGACACTGCAGCATATAGGCCGAGTGGACGCAATGCATCAGGTTCGAGTTGTCATTCGAAGCGGCCCCATCTGCGCCAAGGCTCATGCGAACACCCAAAGATTGCATCGCTGGGATGTCCGTGATCTCTGCCCCCACCAGATACACCGGTTCCGGGCAATGCGACACGCCCGTGCCAGTGGCGGCAAGGCGTTTCAGCTCGTCATGACTGAGTTCCCAGCAATGCGCGTAGAACGTATCCCGCCCAGCAAAGCCAATGTCTTCGAGATAGGCGACGGTGCGCTGCCCTGTCCGCGCCTCCAAAACCGGGCTTTCACCTTCGCCGACATGCGTGTGCAGAACAACGCCCTTGTCACGGGCGAGCGCCACGGACTGCACCATCGTGTCCTTGTAGCAATTGACGGGTTGGCAGGGTGCGACCACCACCTGTCGCATACTGAAACGGCTTGGGTCGTGGTAGGTGTCGATGACCCGTTCACAATCGGCGATGAATTCGTCGGTGGTCTCAAGCATTTCATCGGGGATCGTGGACCCTTCGGATTTCGGCAATGTGTTGCCGCCACGCCCAGCATGAAAGCGCAGGCCGAGCAGGTCTGCTGCCTCAAACTGGCGATCTATCAGCCGCTTCCCTGCGTGACGTGGGAAGCAATATTGGTGATCCATAGCTGTGGTGCAGCCGTGTTTGATCAACTCCGCCATAGCAGTGAGGGACGAGTGATAGAAGCAATCCTCGGTCAAGCGCGAGAAAATCGGGTAGATCAGGTCAAGCCATTCGATCACAGACAGTTTCGTCCAATCCAGATCAGCACGGTTGCGCACAAAAGTCTGAAAGAAATGGTGATGTGTGTTCACGAGGCCAGGGTAGATGAACCAACCGCTCGCGTCTTTGACTATAGCACCCGACGCGCTCAGGTTTGGTCCGATGGCTCTGATAGCGGAGCCTTCGGTCAGCAGATCTACGTGTCGCAGGGTCTCTGCCCCATTGCCAAAGTCAACGACGACTGCGGCACAGTTTTTAAAGAGCACACCGGTCACGACAAATCCTTCGCAAACGGGTCAGGGGCCAGTTCGTGCAGACGGTGAATTCCGGGCATTTCAATGAACCCGGGCAAGGAGCGCAGAGCCCGCATCCAGAGTCGAATGGACGGGTAAGGATCAAGCGAGATGCTGCCGTCAGGGGCCAGTGCCACATATGGAAAACAAGCGATGTCGGCAATTGAAGGCATGTCTCCCACAAGGAAGGTGCCGCCGGCGATCCGACGTGTGAATAGAGCTGCCTCCAACTCTCGCAAGGCTGCGATCCCGTCGGATTGAAGCGCCTCCAGATCACCGTCGAAATGCAACATCTCCACTAGTCTGGCGCCCCCCAAGGCTTCGGCAAGCCGGTGAGAAAACGACAACCATTGCTGTTGGAGCGCTATGGCCTGTGGATCTCCATCGGCCAGCCAGTTGGGGCCGCTTTGGGCTGCTAGATAGGCAAGTATCGCCGCACTTTCTGTGAGGACGAGGTCGCCATCCACAAGGATCGGAAGGCACCCGGCGGGGTTGAGGGCTAAAAGTGCAGCACCCTTGTGTTCGCGTCCCGGATGGAAGTCGACCGCGCGCAGCTCAAGCGGCACATCCAACAGTGACGCCAAAAGCCGCAGTTTGTAGCAACTCGGGGATAGAATGTAATCATACAGGATCATCCGGCCACCAATTGCGCGCCATACGTATAATTTTGACGCTTGAGCCAACGCCGATACGCGACGGACGTAAGGTCAGCCCGCGTTGGGGTTTCCATTGCGGGATCAAGGGGCAGTCTTTTGGGGATCTGGCTTTCCAGAATAGATCGATCTTGCAGGAAGATCAGCTGCTGGAAATGGATCAGGTCCGTCATCGCGCTTTCGTCGTCGAAAAGTGCCATCCAAGGCCAAACATCACAGAGGTCTTCGGTGAGGGGTTGCACAAAAAGGGCAATAACATCCCATTCCCCGGGGCGCGGTGGGCAAGTCTTGTACAGAATAGAGCATGTAGGCGTGGGCACTCGGTACATATATTCCGTCATGATTCCACCACCCGCCGATTTGGCGGCTTGTGGTTGATAAAACTCAACCTTTGTCGCCCAGACCTCATCTACATCGTCGCGAATCTTAACCTGGTAGTCGCTGACCTCGGGATGTGATTCAGCCCCCAGAATATCTGTGTGAACAAAGGGAAAATGGGCAATGTCGAGGAAATTCTCCACCGCGCGCAGCGGTGAGCATTTGACCCGCACGACGCCAACGTCGACCAAGGTCCGGTCTGGGTGATCTGCTTCAGGGATTGTGAAGAGGTCTTTGTCGGGTGCGCCAAGGCTCGTCCAAAGGTGGCCAAACCGCGGCACAACGGGAAGACCGCGTCCACCGCATTCAACCCTTGGCTCCCCCATATCAGATCCGAAGATTGTGATCGTTTCCCCCAGCAGGAGGCTCTCTTTTCCATCTGGGTTCAGGTCGGACAAAAGACCCACGGGATACCATGCGTTGCGCACTGAATCAGGGGTCATGCCGCCTCTCCCACAGCTTCGGCGCTGCGCCGCAAGGCCTCAAGGGCGGTGGAAACCCTTACCAGATCTGGCGCAGTAAGCCCTCTCGGGACCAGGGCAATCACGAGGACCTCGGCTGGCCCATAAGGATTTAAAAGCAAGATCGTATTCTGCCCGCCAAGCGTCACTGCAATCGCTTCACCAACCCACTCACCTTCGCAGGCTGATGCAATGGCGTCTGTTGATGCGGCCACCACAAGGCTGCGCAGAGCGTCATGGCCTACGAATTGATCAGGTGCGTCGACAGGTGACGTCGCAGCCCCCCAGACAACCCCATTTGCCTCTGTCACAGGTAAAGGACCACAATTGATGGTTTTGGGGGGCGAGACTTTGGGGTGCGCTGGAATCTTTTGACAGGCGCCATCGGCTCCGAAGCGCCAACCATGATAGATGCAAGACAGGGTTTCACCCCGTACAAACCCCTGTGACAAACGCATCCCCCGATGTGGGCAACGGTCTCCATTCGCGTAGAGAGAGCCTGAGGCCGATCTCCAAACCGCTATGGGACCCGTTGGCAGCCTCGCCGGAATAACTGTTCCGTCTAAAATGTCACAAGATACTGCAATCGGAACCCAACGTGCCTCGGTTTCAATAGCCATGTTCTTTTGTCCCCCAACCCCTCCGCGATCACCGACGTGACGCGTGGATCTCAACCGCATGCGTTTACCGGTTCCCTGAAAACACACTCGAGCAGAGGGACCTCGACATGCGCTGTACAGCGCTGTGTGATTAAAGGGCCTAGCTGACCCACGGATATTTAAGAAAGATCAGATGATCGCCCATTTCTTCAACGGCGTGCTGAAAAAACGTTCATCCTTCAGATGTCGCAGGAAGGCGTTCAATCGTCTCAACCCAAACATCGAAAGGCCCAAGAAGACAAGCAACCTCAAATGCGTCGATCAGATCGGCTTGCCCTTCTATCTTGAACACAGCCTTGCTCGCATCCAGGTGAAGTGTCTCACACGTCAAACCAAGCCTGTGACTATGGCGGGCAATCCAGGGTAGAAATGATGGGCGTTGCAGCATTCCTGCCAGGATGAATATTTGGGGCTGGGTTGAATACGGAAGTTTTGACAAGAGTTCTCTCAGCGGGTTGGCCAGTTCTTTAACCTTATGGAACTGTCTTACGCATGAAAATGCTTTTAGTTCGGATCTCAGAACACGCGAAACGGTTCCCCGTGCGCAGGCTAGGCTGAGTGTTGCAACCAAGTAGAAATGTCGTAAGCGTTTGGTGAACCCGCTCTGCCGAAGGGTTCTGTGATGATTTAACAGGTTGCTGAAATAGTTGCTGAGCCGGAACGCTGTCCTGTCATCAGGGCCGGTTCGTCTGATGGGTCATGCCTGTCGGCGCGTCCGCGGCTCGCACTTCGGTCCATCTTTCCTGTCATGCCCCCAGCAACCGCGGTAGCCGGGCAAGGTTGTTGGCGGCCATGGTCAGGATGAAGCGTGATCGGACGCGTTCGACGCCCCGATACATGGTCTGTGCCATGCCTCCGATGGTCTTGGCCCAGCCGAACGATTCCTCGATCTTCTTTCGGTGCTTCTGGGACAGCGAATATCCCGCGTGTCTTGTCGTGCGCCCGTCGATCGCTGAGTATCTCGATTTCTGGGCGACATGGGGTGTGACACAGGCTTGACTCAGGTCGGCGACGAACCCGGCCGCGTCATATCCCTTGTCGGCACCCAGCGTCAGCCGCCGGGTCGATCCGGGGGAATGGCGGTGGATCATGTCCAGCGCCGCGCGCCGCTCGGCGTGACCGTCGGCCTGGGTCAGATCACCCTGCCCGACAAACCCGTGCCTGTTTTCCATCAACGCATGGCCCATGAAGCACAGCACCGCACCCGTGCCGGGGGATTTCTTGTAAAGGCGTGCATCCGGATCGGTGGTCGAGGCATGCGTCGCGTTCGAGCGCTTCTCGCCCTTGAAGTCGACCTCGGCATTGCGATGAGGTTTGGTGTTGCGGGGCATCGGGTCGGTCTCTGCTGGGGTCTCGGAAGGCGCGGTCTCAAGAGGGGTATCCGGGGCGGGTGGATCGCCGGGCCCGTCATCGTCAGGCGGGGCGGCATCGGCCTTGGGCTGGTAGCTCTTCATCGACGCCCATGACTTGACCAGCGTGCCATCGACCGAAAAGTGCTCGTCCGACAGCAGGGGCGCAATCTCGCGATGAGCCAGGATCGCAGCCATCACCTTGCGCGACATCTCCGTGCTCAGCAGCCGGTCGCGGTTCTTCGTGAACACGGTCGGCACCCAAACGGGATCATCGATCCCAAGGCCAACAAACCAACGAAACATCAGGTTGTAATTCATCTGCTCCATCAACTGCCGCTCGGATCGGATCGAGAACAGGATCTGGAGCAAGCTCGCCCGGATCAGCCGCTCCGGTGGAATCGAAGGGCGGCCGAAATCGGTGTAAAGCGCCTCGAATTCGGCATCGAGGCTGGCGAGCGCGTCATTGACGACCTGTCTGATCTTGCGCAGCGGGTGTCGCGGCGGAATGCGCTCTTCCAGATCGACATAGCTGAACAGCGACCCGCTCGTTTCGTCCGTCCCCCGCATGATCACCCCCGCCGTTCCCGTGCCGAGGGTGAATCATGTTCTCAAACTGGACCTGTCCCTTTCACGTGCCGCCCCAAGTTCTCATTTACGCCGCCTGAGCTT
>MPDC01000049.1 GCA_001874255.1 Alphaproteobacteria bacterium MedPE-SWcel | reverse complement strand
GCGCTGCGCCGGGCGCTTCGGGCAAAGCCCGAAGCGCAACACCTCTTCTTTTCAGAGGGTGTGCATGATCACCATCACACAAGCTCTGAAGAGGCCAGCCAGCTGGTGACCGCTGTTTTGGCCGCCTGACATGCCGATTGCAAATCCTGCCCTTGGGCGAGACCACAGGCAATTGCGGTGGCGAGGCTGCATCCCGTCCCCCTGCGGCTTCCTGGCAGACGGGGGGCGTCAAATTGCACGCTCGCCTCCGCACTGAAGAGCGTATCAGTACATGTTTGCCCGCCGCCATGCCCGCCTTTTATCAGCACGGCCTTGGCGCCCAGAGCCAGGAGGGCATCGCCCTGTTGCTGCAGCTCTTCATCCGTGACGGCGAGGGACCGGTCACTCAGGGCGGCGCTTTCCGGCAGGTTCGGCGTCAGGATCGTGGCGCGGGACACAAGCGGGCGCAGCGCCTCCTGCGGGCTGAGCACCCCGCCGGAACTCGCGCGCAACACCGGGTCCAGAACAATCGGGATCGCGGCTGGCAGATCGGCCAGGAGAACGTCGATCTGTTGCGCCGAGGCGACCATTCCGATCTTGATCGCCAGTGGCGGCGGCGCAGCGCGTGCGGCAAGAAGCTGTGCCCTCAGAAGATGTGCCTCCACCGGATTGATCGCCTGCACCGCCTTGCCCGTTTGCACCGTCACGGCCGTCACGACCGGTTTTGTCGCGCAGCCCATCTGCGCGGCCATGGCCGCATCCCGGGTCAGCCCGGCGCCGCCGCTCGGGTCGGAGCCGCCGATGATCACGATACGGCTCACGGCGCACTGACCGCATGCAGCGCAAGATCTCTGTAGCCGAGCCCCTGCGCCAGGCGCGCTGCGCGCCAGGCCCGCAATCCGCTGCTGCAGGTCAGGATCAACGGCCGCTCACGGGACAGTTCAGGAGACACTCCAGGGGCCAAATGACGGGCCAAAACACGCGACAAATCACTGGCCGAACCGGCCCCCGCAAGCGTGTCGAGCGACAGGCGCACGGCGCGCGGTGTCGCCTGCTGCGGCGCCTCTGTGGTGCCGCGCAGATCCACCACGAGGGCCTCGCTGTCGCCGAGCGCAACAAACCGCAGCGCCGTCTCCGGCTCCCGGGCGGTGTCGAACCGGAACCCGGCGACCTGCAGCCGCCCCATGTCGAACGAGAGCATCTGTCCGGCGACCGGCGGTGTGGTCCCGAGCAGATGCTGCAGCACCATCTGCGCCTGGGCGGCCCCGATCATCCCGACCAGAGGCCCCAGCACCCCGGCGCTTGCACAGGTGGCGGCCTGCTCTGGCAGATCGGGAAATACCGCCCGCAGCGAGGGCGCCCCGCCGCAGAACCCGCCAACATAGCCGGCCGTGGCCAGCGCAGAGGCCGAGACCAGAAGCTTGCCCGCTGCCAGACAGGCGTCCGACAGGATGTAGGACACGGCAAAGCTGTCGGCAGCATCGACGACGATATCGACCTCCGCGACGGCGCGGCCGGCATTGCTGGCGCCGAGGGCTGTGGCGCGCGGGATCAGCTGCAGACCGGGGGTCTGGGCGCGAAGACGCAGCCCCGCGGCGGCCACTTTCGTTGCGCCGACATCGCGGGGGGTATAGAGCGGCTGGCGGTGCAGGTTGGTCAGCTCCACCCGGTCGGGATCCATCAGGGTGATCCGGCCGACCCCCGCAGTCGCGAGATAGGTCAGCACCGGACAGCCCAGACCACCAGCCCCAACCACCAGCACATGCGCGGCGGCCAGACGCGCCTGACCGGCCTCGCCGACCTCGGGCAGGGCGATCTGGCGGGACAGGGCGCTCAGATCCTGCATGCGGCGATCCAGTCCCGGGTCCGGGCCTCCGGGTCGGGGGCCGTCTGAATGTCGGTGACCACTGCTGCGCTATCCGCCCCGGCGGCAAAGACATCGGCCGACCGCTCCGGCGTCAGGCCGCCGATCGCCACCAAAGGCACCGTCCCGGCGGCGGCTTTCCAGCGGCTGACCCGGTCCAGACCCTGCGGCTCCCATTTCATCTGTTTGAGCCGGGTGGGATATACAGGCCCCAGCGCGATATAGGCCGGCTCCAGCGCCAGCGCCCGCTCCCGTTCGGCAGCGTCATGGGTCGACAGCCCATAGCGGACCCCGGCCCGGCGCAGCGCCTGAATATCGGCGCTGTCCAGATCCTCCTGCCCGAGGTGGACAAAATCGCAGCCCAGACCCAGCGCCGCCTGCCAATGGTCATTCACCACCAGCTGCGTGCCGTATACGGCGCAGACATCGCGGGCGCGGGCAATCTGTCGGCGGATCTCGGCGTCGGGCTGCTCCTTGATCCGCAGTTGCACCAGCCGCACGCCCTGCGGCACCAGCAGCTCCAGCCGGCCGACGTGGCCCACGATGAGATAGAACCGCTCCATCAGATCAACTCCGCCAGGCCGAGCACAGGTGTCGAGGGCACGGCCATGTCGCGCCGGTCCATGGGGTCGGCACCATGACCCATACGGCCGGCCTCCACCGCCTGCGCCATGGCACGCGCCATCGCCACCGGCGCGCCTGCCCGTGCGACCGCGGTATTGACCAGCACCGCATCCATGCCCATCTCCATCGCCACCGCCGCATCCGAGGGCCGCCCGATGCCCGCATCCACCACCAGCGGCACCTCGGGGAAATGCGCCCGCATCGCCCGCAGCCCCTCGGGATTGACCACCCCGCGTCCGGACCCGATCGGCGCGCCCCAGGGCATCAGAACCTCGCAGCCGGCCGCCAGCAGGCGTTCGCCGACCACCAGATCTTCGGTGGTATAGGGAAAGACCTGAAACCCGTCGGCGCTCAGAATGCGGGCGGCCTCGACCAGCCCGAAAACGTCCGGTTGCAGCGTATCCGCATGGCCGATCACCTCCAGCTTGATCCAACGGGTCTGAAAGACCTCGCGCGCCATATGGGCGGTGGTGACCGCTTCGCGCACGCTGTGACAGCCGGCCGTATTGGGCAGGATGCGCACGCCGGTCTCCTGCATCAATGCGCGAAACGCCGCGCCGGAGCCCTGGGCGCCTTCGCGCCGCAGCGACACGGTTGCCACCGCGCAGCCACTGGCCCGGATGGCCTCCTGCAGGATCGCGGGCGAGGGGTATTGCGCGGTGCCGAGAAACAGTCTGGACGTCAGTTCCGTACCATACAGGATCATCGCTCATCCTCCCTGCATCGGGGCCAGAACCTCGATCCGGTCGCCTGCGGACAGGGGCTGCGTGCTGCGATGCTCCTGCGGGACGAAGTGGCCGTTCAGGGCGGTGGCAAACGCGCCGCCGCTGTATCCCAATTCCTGCAATGCAGCGCTGAGCGTCGGCCCTTTGACCTCACGCGGTTCTGAATTCACGAGGATTTCCATGCCTCATCTCCATTATTTGATCTGCCGCCGCCGCTGCCATTGCAGGTGCCAGCAGAAAACCGTGTCGGTAGAGCCCGTTCAGGAACAGCGTCCCGTCACGCTGATCGAGCCGGGGCAGGTTGTCAGGAAAGGCGGGCCTGAGGCCCGCGCCGATCTCGACCACCTCCGCCTCTGCCAGCGCCGGCGACAGGGCAAAGGCGGCGCCCAGCAACTCCATCAGGGCGCGCAGGGTGGGGGGGCCGTCGTGGTCACTTTCCACCATGGTCGCCCCCAGCATGTAGATCCCCGCGCCGCGCGGAACGAGGTAGAGCGGCGTGCGCGGATGTAACAGGCGCAGGGTGCGCCTGATCCGGACGTCGGGGCTGCGCAGCACCGCCATCTCGCCCCGCACCGCGCGCAGATCGGGCAGCGGCGCGGCCATGCCGGTACAGTCCAGGTCGACCCGCTCCGGTGCGGGCGTGCCCAGCCGGATCACTCCGCCCCGCTCCGTGACACAGGCGGCAAGATCACGCAGGGCCCGGCGCGGGTCCAGATGCGCCTCCCGGTCAAAGAACAGCCCGCTGTCAAACCGGCCCTGCAGTTCGGGTTCCAGCCGGGCAATGTCCGCCGCGTCCACCTCGCGATACGCCGTGGTCCGGCGGGCGAACCGGCGGAGTTCTGTCCGGTCTCGGCGCGGCGCCACCACCAGCGTGCCGCGCCGGTGCACCGGGGTGATCCGGGCCCACCAGTCGAAGGCGCGGCTCCCGAGCGTCACCACGGGCGCCTCGGCGCTTTCGCGTTCGCACCAGGGCGCCAGCATGCCCCCGGCATAGCGCGATGCGCTGGCGGAGCCGATGCCCTCGGCGCGCTCATAGACCGTCACCGGCTGACCGCGCTCCAGCAGCTCATAGGCGCAGGCCAGCCCGGCCAGCCCGGCGCCCGCAATCGTGATCACCTGCGCTCCCCGGCGGGTTTGGCGACCGGCACGTATAATTCGCCGCCCTCGCGGAATTTCGCCGCCATGGCCTCGAACCCTTCCTTCTGAGCCTCGGCGCGGATGTCATGGCTGATCCGCATGGAGCAGAATTTGGGCCCGCACATGGAACAGAAATGCGCCACCTTATGGGCCTCCTTGGGCAGCGTCTCATCGTGAAAGCTCTGCGCGGTTTCCGGGTCCAGCGACAGGTTGAACTGATCCTCCCAGCGGAATTCGAACCGCGCCCGGCTCAGCGCATCGTCGCGCCGTTGCGCCCCCGGCAGACCCTTGGCCAGATCGGCCGCATGGGCCGCGATCTTGTAGGTGATCACCCCGGTCTTCACGTCGTCGCGGTCGGGCAGCCCGAGGTGCTCCTTCGGCGTCACATAGCACAGCATGGCGCAGCCGAACCAGCCGATCATGGCCGCCCCGATGCCGCTGGTAATATGGTCATAGCCCGGCGCGATATCCGTCGTCAGCGGCCCCAGCGTGTAGAATGGCGCCTCGTGGCAGCACTCCAGCTGCTTGTCCATATTCTCCTTGATCTTGTGCATGGCCACATGGCCCGGTCCCTCGATCATCACCTGACAGTCTTTGGCCCAGGCGATTTTGGTCAGCTCGCCCAGGGTTTCCAGCTCGGCAAACTGTGCGGCGTCATTGGCATCGGCAATCGATCCGGGCCGCAGCCCGTCGCCAAGGCTGAAGGACACATCATAGCGGCGGCAGATCTCGCAGATCTCTTCGAAATGCTCGTAGAGGAACGACTCCCGGTGGTGATGCAGGCACCATTTCGCCATGATCGAACCGCCGCGCGACACGATCCCCGTCACCCGGTTCACGGTCATCGGCACCATATGCAGCCGCACGCCCGCATGGATGGTGAAATAGTCCACCCCCTGTTCCGCCTGCTCGATCAGCGTGTCGCGGAACACCTCCCAGGTCAGATCCTCGGCAATGCCGCCCACCTTCTCCAGCGCCTGATAGATCGGCACGGTGCCGATGGGCACCGGGGAATTGCGGATGATCCATTCGCGGGTGTTGTGGATATTGCGGCCCGTCGACAGATCCATCACCGTATCCGCCCCCCAGCGGATCGCCCAGACCAGCTTGTCCACCTCCTCCTCCATCGAGGAGGTCACCGCCGAGGTGCCCATATTGGCGTTGATCTTCACCTTGAAATTGCGGCCGATGATCATCGGCTCCAGCTCCGGGTGGTTGATATTGGCGGGGATGATCGCGCGCCCTGCGGCGATCTCGGCGCGCACGAACTCCGGCGTCACATAGTCGGGTATATTGGCCCCGAAATCCTCCCCGTCGCGAACCCCGTCGCGGCTCCCGTGGCAGGGAGACAGCGCCCGCAGCTGGTTCTCGCGGATGGCGACATATTCCATCTCGGCGGTGATGACACCGGCCCGCGCATAGGCAAGTTGCGTCGGGGCGGCCGCGCCCGTGCCGCGCCGTGGCGCGACGCGCTGCGGGAATTCCGGCACCAGCCGCTCGCCCGAGACAAACCCGTTGTCCGCCGCTGTCACATCGCGCCCGGCATAGCGTTCGACGTCCCCGCGCGCCTCGATCCATTCCGAGCGCAGCGGCGCCAGCCCCTCGCGGATATCGGTCAGGATATCGGGATCCGTATAGGGACCGGAGCTGTCATAGACCGGCAGTGGCGGCTCTGCGGCGGTGGGATGCGTGGCGATTTCGCGCATCGGCACGCGGATGCCTGTGTGCATCTCGCCTGCCACGTAGATCTTTCTGGAGGCGGGCAGCCCGCCGGTGGTGATCTTGGGGTTGGGGACGTTCATCTTGGTGCTCCTCGAGGCCAAATCTCAAAAAGACACCAATTGAGCCGGGCCGGAGGAAAACGCGGGCAGGGGGTACAGGCCTGCCGGTTCGGCGCAGACGGTCCCACCTGTACAGGGGCGGTCGCGGCTGTCCTAGCTTCCTACGCCAGTATCAACTGGGTCAGGTTCTAAGGGTCGCGTCACCGGGATCTCTCCCTGTCAGCCTCTCAGTCCCCTCGGGCGGGACTCCCCTGCGTGCCCTAGGGGTAGAGGAGCGGGCCACCGAGCGTCAAGAGGGTTTTTCATCGCACCAAACAGCTGGCGCATATATGGGCCGAGCCATGCTCCGGGAACATGCGCCGACAACAGGTGAGTGCGGCAGGTGGGCGCGGCAGGTGGGCGCGGCAGGTGGGTGCGCCAGGTGGGCGCGGCATTGGGCCAGGCGCGAACTGCCACTGGCACGCCTGTCGCATCCGCGCTAGGCTGTGATGGGTTCGGGGCCCCGGCTTGCCGGGATCTGACCCACGCTGGCCACACAAGGGACACTCGAAATGCAGCTCGCCTATGTCATGACCGCCGAACGGGGCGCCACGGACCGCCTTTTGACCGCACTTGCCGACCGTCTGGCGGCCAGGGGCATCCGGACGGCAGGGATCGTGCAGACCAACACGGAATGCTATGACAACAAGCTCTGCGATATGGATGTGCGGGTCTTGCCCGACGGAGAGACGATCCGGATTTCGCAATCCTTGGGCGAGGGCGCGCGCGGCTGCCGTCTGAACCCCTCTGCGCTGGAACGGGCGGTCGGGCAGGTCACCGGGGCGCTGGCCGCGACCCCTGCGCCACAGGTTCTGATCGTCAACAAATTCGGCAAGCATGAGGCCGACGGCCGCGGCATGCGTCCGGTCATCGGCGAGGCGCTGGCGATGGGGGTGCCGGTGATCACCGGGGTGAACCGGATGAACGTCAGCGCATTCGACGGCTTTGCCGAGGGGCTCGCCGAGGAAGCCGAGGCCGATCTGGAGGCACTGGTCGCCTGGGTTGAGGTTGCGATCGCCGCACCGGCCTGAGGGGCCCGTCTGCGCCTTCCGACGTGCCAAACCCGACCAGAGAACGGGGAGCGGATGGCGGTTTTGAAAACGGAGGATATCGTTTCATCTCAACACCCTGGGATGGTCGTCGAGTCTGTTGAGAGGCGGTAACAAAGGGGAGGAAATGGTGGGCGACCCTGGAATCGAACCAGGCGTGCGTCTCCGCGAGGGAGTTACAGTCCCCTGCCACACCTTGCGGCCTGTCGCCCACTGTCAGAAGCATGTTGCACCTGACGTGGAGGCGTGATTACTAGCGCACCAAACGGGCGTCAACAGGAAAAGCGTATCTTTTTTCCACCGTCTCGAATTTTGTTTCCGGAGCATAGCATGAGCAATAAACCCAGCAAGAAGCCCGCCTGGGTGGTGGACAAGGAAAAGGCCCGGAAAGCGGCCGGGGCCGAGACCGTATGGCTGTTTGGTCTGCATGCCGTGCGCGACGCTCTGCTGAACCCGAAGCGCGAAAAACTGCGTCTCGTTGTCACGCCAAATGCGCAGATCAAGCTGGAAGAGGCGATCGCAGAGGCAGGCATCACGCCCGAGGTGGTGGAGCCGCGCAATTTCTCCGTCCCGATCGATCCGGGATCGGTGCATCAGGGGGCGGCGCTGGAAGTGAAGCCGCTGAACTGGGGCGGGCTTGCGGAGAATTGCATCGGGGCAGAGGTGCCGCGGGTGCTGTTGCTGGACCGGGTGACCGATCCGCATAACGTCGGCGCGATCCTGCGCTCTGCCGAGGTGCTCGGGGCCTCGGCCGTGATCGGGACCCGCCACCATTCCGCGCCTGAAACCGGCGCGCTGGCCAAGACGGCGAGCGGTGCGCTGGAACGCCAGCCCTACCTGCGGATGCGCAATCTGGCGGACAGCATCGTCGCCCTGCAGCAGATGGGCTATCTGGTGCTGGGCCTCGACGGGGAGGCCGAGGAAACCATCGAACAGGCAGTCGCAGGCCGCAGCACCGATCCGATTGCGCTGGTACTCGGGGCCGAGGGTCCGGGGTTGCGGCAAAAAACCAAGGAAACGGTGGACAAGCTGGTCAAAATCGACGCTGCGGGCGGTTTTGGATCGCTCAATGTTTCAAATGCGGCGGCGATCTCCCTATATGCATCCCTGAGGGGCTGAACGGGCACAGGAGGTCACGATCGCACATCGAAGCGTTTCCGGCGGCAAGGTGATCACCTGCTGCTATTGTAGTGTGCAGTCGGTCTTTGTGCCGAATGCCCGGGTGCACGCCTTGGTGTGCAGCACCTGTGGCGCGCCGCTCTCGGCCCAGAAACAGCGCCCGCTGGTCGAGCCCCGCGCGCCCGGATCAAGCGGATCGCCCGGACCGAACGGATCGACTGGATCAAAAGGGGCAAAGACGGCGAAAGCCGACCACCGGGGCGTTAAATTTCCGCGGACCGCGAAGAAAAAGACCAGGAAGGCCTATTCTCCGGCGGACCAGAGGGGGGCGCCGGGTCAGCAGGGCGGCAAGGGGACGCGCAAGAAGAAAAAGAGCCGCAAATCCCCCTGGGCGTCGGTGTTTGAAGAGGTGTTTGACGTCATTGAGGACCTCTTTGACTAGGGTCAGGACCCATTGATTTCCTCCCTATGACGTGATTCACGTTTCGAAAACCGAGCGGTGAACATGTCTGATCTTTTCTGGCTGAGCGACGCGCAGATGGCGCGCCTTGAGCCCTTTTTCCCGAAGTCCCATGGCAAGCCGCGTGTTGACGATAGGCGAGTGCTGAGCGGCATTATCTTCATCAATCGCAATGGCTTACGGAGGCGCGATGCCCCTGCGGTCTATGGCCCTCACAAGACATGGTGTGATTGCGGCGGTCGCTCTCCGGCGGCGAACGAGGTCCGGTATGTTGGCCTCATGGATATAAGCCGTGAGGAGAACGACCTATGGAATACTATGTCGGTTTGGATGTGTCGCTGAAAGAGATTTCGATCTGCGTTGTAGACAGGGACGGCGAGACTGTAGCGCGTGGCGTCTGTCCCGCTGATCCCGAGGGCGTCGAGGGCTGGTTTCGCAACCGTGAACTCAAGCCCCGACGGATCGTGCATGAAAGCGGCATGCTATCGATCTGGTTGCAGCGCGGCCTCGCTGGTCTCGGTCTGCCTGCGATCTGCATTGATGCCCGCAAGGCGCACAAGAGCTTGTCGGCACGGCTCAACAAGTCTGATGCCGCCGACGCCGAAGGTCTGGCACAGCTTGCGCGCACCGGTTGGTTCACACCGGTTCACATCCGCAGCGAGGAGGCGGACCGGCTTCGCAGCTTGGTAGGCGCGCGGGAACGGTTGGTCCGGTTGCGCAAGGACCTCGAAGGTCACATCCGTGGCGTCCTCAAAACCTTCGGCATCCGTATGATCGGCATTGGCCAGGGGCGACAGAGGCAAGCGTTCCGCGATCAACTGGCGGCAGCGGGCGAGACCGACCCGGTTCTGCGGGCCATAGCCGATGCCTTCATCGCTACCCATGCCAAGTTGTGCCAAGTGGCGGATGACTTGGACAAGGCG
>MPDC01000048.1 GCA_001874255.1 Alphaproteobacteria bacterium MedPE-SWcel | reverse complement strand
GCCGCCGGTGAGGGGTCTTCTAAGCCTTACTCAAAATACCCGCAACCCCTTTTTTTGACGTTTGTGTAAAAATCAGCGTCCGCCCCACTAAATGGCGCAAAAACAATCAACTAGCGGAGCCACAGGACTGAAAATCCGACATTTCGGGCCATTTGCTGATTGAATGTCACGTGCTTGAAATGGCGCGACGGTCGGCTTTCTTCCATATCTGGTGGCTCGTTAACGTTTTGGCACAAGTCAAGATCATCATGATTGAGTCGTCCGCCAGGCAAAATGCGAGTCGGCGCATGATTCCTCGCTCGGATTTTTGGTCAAAATCAGGTCACAGGTCGATTTCGAGGATGGCCTCGGGCTCCGCCGCGCGTGACTTGCACAGGATGATCTCTTCCGCCCGCTGCGCCTTGGACAAAACAAAGTCGCGGTGCTCGACATTCCCCGACACCACAGAACATTTGCAGACGCCGCATATGCCGTCCGAGCATTTCACATTCACCTTGACCCCATGAGCCTGCAAGGCCTCGGCTGCGGTCTGCTCCGCACTGACGGGAATGTCGCGACCCGACCGGCTCAGCCGGAGCGTGAAGGCGTGGTTTTCAAGGTCAGGCTGCTCTGGAACGGAGAAGTATTCCCGGTGGCAGGCCTCTTCCGGATATCCAGCGGCCCGCGCTGCATCCACAACCGCATCCATGTAGGGCGCAGCGCCACAGGTATAGACGTGACACCCGAGATCATAGTGACCCAGAATATCCCTAAATTTCGCGCGGGTGCCCTCGGTAGAGATGTGGACCTGGCCCCGGTCGGCCCAAGGGGCCGAAGAGAGATCTTTCAGAAAGCCGCCGCTGTCCCGGGAGGAAATCGAATAGTGCAGCTCAAACGGTCGCTCCAGAGCATGTAGACGATGCGCCATGGCGATCAATGGAGTGATCCCGATACCGCCCCCCATCAAGTAGGTCTTGGATGCGGCCTCATTCAGCGGGAAGTGATTGATCGGCCGAGAGATGAAAACCCGGCGGCCTTCGGTAAAAATGCGGTGCAGGAGCTTCGAGCCCCCTCGTCCGGCGTCTTCGCAAAGGACGCCGATCTGATACCGTGATCGATCGGCAGGGTTGCCCGACAAGGAATACTGGCGCAGGAATTCCGGTGCGACCACGATGTCGATATGCGCTCCAGCCGTCCAGGCGGGCAGCGCGCCACCGTCGATGGCGCGGAATTCGTATTTGGTGACCCCTTCAGTCATCGTTTCGACCTTTGAGACCAGAACCGGCAGCACTGGGCTTTGCCGGTCAGTCTCGTATCGATGGTCCCAACTGCCACTCTCGCCCCGGGCACGACGCGCCCGGTAATCCTTGGCAGTCACCATCGCCTGATAGGCCTCAATCCCCGCCTCCCGGTCCATCGGGAAGGGATAGGGATAGGGGTGTGGCGCAAGGTTGGCCGGATACACCGCCAAGGTCTGGTCGCGATATTGAAGATCGAGATCCGTCGCAAGGCTACGGTGGTTCACCGGGTTGCGGGTCGGGCGATATGCGCCGTCTTCCTGCAGTTCCAGATCCCACCACCATTTCTTGACCGGGTTCATGTCACCATGCCCCAGTGCATCATCGAGCCGCGCCAAGGCAGGCGCCGCCTTCGGTATCGTCATCGCAGCCCAGCGAAAGGGCTTCTCGGCGAAAATCCCTTCGAGGTTCCAGGGACAGGTTTTCATGCAGCGACCACACATTGCACCGCCCGGCGTGGTGATACGGTAGGTTGTGCATTTCTGGCTGTCCGACTTCCAGATTTCATACCCGTTGAACATCAGCTTCGGCCCGGCCGTAATCGCGCCCGCCGGGCATTCGCGGGCACATTTGTTGCAGGACTGGCAAAACGCCTGCAGACCAAAGTCGATAGGCTTGTCATGGGTCAGCGGCATGTCGGTGGTCACCACGCCGGATTTCAGACGCGGCCCGAGAAAAGGATTCAGGATCACCTCGCCAATGCGGGATACTTCCCCCAGACCAGACAACAGCAGGAGCGGCGGCTGCAAGACCTCGCCATCCATGACGGTATGTGCCTTCGCCTGATAGCCGAGATTTCGGATCTGCTTTGCGATCACGCCCCCCAGAAGGGAGAAACGCAAGTATGCCCGCATGGACTGCGCGACTGCGATCCAGTCATCGCCAGACGTGCCCTCGGTGGTATCGAACCCCTGATCTATGATCATCGAAATGGCATGAGGTTGGTCCGGTACGATCGGCGTGCCCGTGGCATCGTGGCTATACCAGGCCCAGTCCGGGCAGCGGCTGATGCCAACGGCATCCACCCCAAGCCAGTAGGAGGCCGCCTTGACCGACAGTGCATTGCGCGCGGCATCCGCAGGGCGTGCCCCCGCGGCAGGCGCGCCGTCCTGCAGCAGGACGAAGGCCCCCAGCATCCGCCGTTGCGCCATTGAAGGTGCCGCCTTGCGCACATAATGCCCGCCGGTGGCAGCCCTTTGATTGGCCGGTCCCATGTCCCCGAACTGAGCACGCGCGAACATGTCGGTGCGCTTGGGCACGCGGGCGACACGCGCCTCATCTATATAGGTGGTCGGGACCTCGACGCGCTTCAGCGTCTCGAACGGATGAGGCCCGTCGCAAAAGGCACGCTTGTCATAGGGGTCGCCATTCAAGGCGGAGCGCGGTGCTCCGGCCCCGATCCACCACCGCAGATCACGCCCCTTGTGTCCCGGTTGCTGCGGCATTGGAGCAAGGGGAAGATCCTCGGCAAGATCCAGATCAGTGGTCACGACAGCAAGGCCGAAACGGGTGCCGAGATAGGGCGCCACCAGCTTTCCCTTCTCGATACGGGCAATCCCGGCAGCCACTGCCAGCCGGTTCAGATCCACGTCCGAAGACGTGCCTGTATGCGCCTTTGCGTCCCAGCCGAGCAGCCTGATGTAATTGGCAATGACAACCGCGGTCTCTGCGCTGCGCAGGCAGGCGCGGTGGGTTTCGGCGCCCCTGATCCACTCGCACCCCGCTTCGTCCTCCATCGGGGCCCGTGGCGTTTCGTACAGAAATACGATTGCGTGTTTATGAGCCCCGATCGTGGTCGGTGGCGCCTGCAAAGCATCTTTCAGGTCCGCCATGATTACGTCGATCCCGGAGGCCAGCGTTTTGGTCTGACGCGTTTTCAGATCCTCGGCCAATCGATCGATATCCGGGTTGCGCCAAGGCTCTGGCAGGCGCGCGCCTTCGTCCATCGGGCCAATTCCGACCATGGCGGCATCTGCGAAATATCCAAAGGCCTTGATATGATCGGACCGGTCCCGCAGGTCGTCAGGCACATCGGCCCGGGCACCATTCACAAGCCCGTCCCGAATGGCATCCATCATCGCCTGATATTCGCACATTGCGTTGACAATATTGGCGGGCTGGTCTGGCTTGCGGAAATTCAGCGGCAAGGCCCGCGGGACGTCTGACATATCCACCTCTGGCAGACGCTTGAGGCGCTCCAGTGGAAATGGGCCCAGATGCACAGGCCGGTGCCGGGAGGAAAAGAAACGAAGGGACATGCTGGCGCTCCTGCTCGCTGACTGGGCTGTGGCCTGACACCGTAGTCTAGCGGGCGGTCAATACGCCCCTAGCAAAACACCCCCCATATGCCACTGAGTGGCACGCGCAGGGATAGCCGGGAGCCGATGCGGCGCTCCCGGGCTGGGCATCACGGCACAGCAACAGTTCAGCCCCCCGAAAGAGGCCCACAGGTTCTGCCGACCGGCGATCACGTTTCACGACCCGAAAAGACCAAAGCGTGACTCTGGGCCCGTAATGGTGTCATCACGAAACAATCGCCGCGACAGGACGTTACGTGAAAAATCAGGGTCTGCACCGACGGAGCTTTGTCGCAATGCCGTATAAACTCGAACGGTGTCGTTTGCCGACCTCAGGAAACTCAAGGAATCGCATGGCCAACTCGTTGCTTCCCCTGCCCTCCACTCTGAACCGGATTTGCGCGGGGGCCCTGGCCCTGTGCATGGCCCTGCCCGCTCAAGCTCAGCAAAGGCCCGGAGCCCAAGGGCCACTTGCCGCAGGTGTCATCACGCTCGAAGAGGCTCAGGTCCCCTATACCGTCACCTTGCCGGGGCGCGCCGTCGCATTCGAAGAAGTGGATATTCGCCCCCGCGTTGGCGGAACAATCTCCGAAATCCTGTATGAACCCGGCCGACTGGTTCAAAAGGGTGACCTTCTGTTCCGTATTGAAGGTGACACATTCGAAGTCGATGTCGAGGCCGCAAAAGCGGAAGTGGCACGGGCCGAGGCCGCCGTGACCGCATCAGAGGCCACCCAATCGCGCTACGAGCGGCTGCAGGGCACCGGCGTCACCATTGAAGATCTGGAGACCGCCCGTGTCACCGTATTGCAGAACAAGGCCGAACTCAGCAGCGCGCGCGCCGCGTTGAAGCTGGCGCAGCTCGATCTGGATCGCACCGAGATCCGCAGCCCGATCACTGGGGTCGCTGCGGTTGCCAATATTTCGGCCGGGGCCATCGTGACGGCCAATCAATCGGATGCGCTGACCACCGTGACCCGGCTGGATCCGATCTATGTCGATATCGAAGAGTCCAGCAAACGACTCGCCGAAGTCCGGGCCCTCGCCGAGGGCGGCACACTCCAGAGGGGAGATGCCCTCGATCTGAGCCTGCAGCTGGAGACCGGCGCGCAATATGCCCAAAAAGGCACGCTGGCCGCACCGGGCACGCAGGTGTCGACCACAACCGGAACACTGGAACTCCGTATCCGGTTCGACAATCCGGAACGCAGGATCCTGCCCGGACAATTCCTGCGCGTCGAAGTTGCATTGGGAACAACCCGCGCGGTGCTGGTGCCACAAGGCGCAACGACGCGCTCGGCCGAAGGGACACTCACCGCGTTTGTGGCCGTCGACAGCACAGCAGAGAAACGCGAACTGATCGAACGTGGCAGTTATAAAAACGCGTGGATCGTGACCGATGGGGTATCAGCCGGTGAATTGCTGATCGTCGACGGGCTGATGTCCATGCGCGACGGTGCCACCGTGACGACAACCCCTGTTGCCATTTCGGAAACCGGGATCGTTTCCAATCTGCCCGCCGCCACCAAAGACGAGGGCTGACCCATGGGAATATTCTTTATCCAGCGCCCGGTTTTTGCCTGGGTGCTCGCTCTCATGACCATGTTGCTGGGGGCCTGGTCCGTCTACTCCCTGCCGGTGGCGCAATACCCCGAGATCGCGCCGACCACGGTGCGGGTCTCTGCCAGCTACAATGGCGCGACAGCTGCGGCGGTGGAAAACTCCGTAACCCGGGTTATCGAGGACGCGATGACCGGGCTGGACGGTATGATATATATGACGGCCCGGTCCTCTCAGGGCTCTGCATCCCTGTCGATCACCTTCGACGAGAGTGTCGAGCCGGTGGATGCCCAGAACGAGATCCAGACGAAGATCTCTCAGATTGAAAGCCAGTTGCCGACGGCGGTGCGCACGCAGGGTGTCAGCGTCTCGCGCTCCTCCTCCTCTATTCTGATGGTGGGCGCCATTGTCGCTGAAGACGACTCCTATTCGACCGTCCAGCTGGGCAATATCCTGTCAGAGCAGGTAGAAGGCGCCATTCAGCGCACCGAAGGTGTGGGCGGCGTCAATGTGTTTGGCTCCGGCTATGCCATGCGGGTTTGGCTCGACCCGATCGCTTTGGCGCGATTCCAACTGACACCGCAGGATGTCGTTGGTGCCGTAGAAGAGCAGAATACGACCGTCTCTGTTGGTTCCCTCGGAAGTCAGCCGACCCTTGTCGGACAACAGTTCAACGCCACCATCACCGCGCAGAGTCAGATGACCTCTGTCGCGGATTTCAAGCAAATTCTCCTGAAAGCGGATGAAAGCGGGGGGGTGGTACGTCTGGGCGACGTGGCCCGGGTGGAAATCGGCCAGGAAAGCTATGGCGGAGACTCGCGTTTCTCCGGCAAGAACGCCACCGGATTTGGCGTCAACCTCGCCACCGGCGCAAATGCAGTTGATACCGCAGCAGCGGTGCGCGATACGCTGGACCGGCTGGAGCCCTCGCTGCCCGATGGGGTTCGCTTCGAGGTCGCCTATGACACCTCGCCTTTTGTCGAACTCTCTATCGAACAAGTGTATCATACGCTGCTGGAAGCCGTGGTTCTCGTCTTCCTCGTGCTGCTTCTCTTCCTGCAGAGCTGGCGCGCGACCCTGATCCCGCTGATCGCGGTCCCCGTGGTCCTTTTGGGCACATTTGCAGTCTTGTCCGTGGGTGGTTTCAGCATCAACACATTGACAATGTTCGCAATGGTGTTGGCCATCGGCTTGTTGGTCGATGACGCCATCGTTGTGGTGGAAAACGTCGAGCGCCTGATGGAGGACGAGGGCATGTCAGCCCTCGAAGCCACCCGGAAGAGCATGGCGCAAATCACCTCCGCCCTGTTGGGAATTAATGTCGTCCTGGCAGCGGTTTTCCTGCCGATGGCGTTCTTTGGCGGCTCCACCGGGGTCATCTATCGCCAGTTCTCGGTGACGATGGTCTCGGCCATGTCGCTGTCGCTGCTGGTTGCGATCATTCTGTCGCCACCGATGTCGGCCCGCCTGTTGCGTCCAAAAGACGGACCTCCCCGCTTTGCACCCTTTCGCTGGTTCAACCGTCTTGTCGCGCGCGCGACTGCCGGATACGACGCAGGCGTTCGGGGCAGCCTGCGGCTCCCGATCCTGATGCCCGTGCTGCTGGCCGCCGTTCTCGCCGGGGCGTGGGCCGTCAATCAGCGCCTGACCTCGTCGTTTATTCCGACCGAAGATCAGGGGGTCCTGATGACCATGGTCACCCTGCCCGAAGGCGCAACAACAGCCCAAACCACTGCTACAGTTGAAAAAATCGAATCCTATTTCCTTGCAGAAGAACCGGAGGGCGTCCAAAGCACCTTTGCCGCGCTGGGGTTCGGATTTTCCGGAAACGGGCAGAACCGCGCCATGGTCTTCGTCAAGCTGAAGAGCTTTGACGAACGCGATGGACAGCCGGACCTGGCCGCTGACAAGATCGCCCAGCGCGCCAATATGGCCTTTCGTCAACTGCGCGATGGGCAGATCTTTGTGATGCAGCCGCCCGCGATCCGCGGCCTTGGAAACAGCGGCGGCTTTGAAATGTATCTGGTGGACCAATCGGGAGCCGGGGCCGATGCCCTGCAAGCCGCCGCCGAGCAATTGATCGCAGCCGCCGGGCAGACCGACCGGCTCATCAACCTGAGCAGCAACGGCACCGAGAAGGACAGCGCGCTGAAACTCTCGATCGACCGCGCCAAGGCCGAAAGCTTTGGCCTGACCCTGTCGGAGGTGAACGGCATGCTCTCGGTCATCTTTGCAGGCTCCGAAGTCAATGATTTCGAACTCGGAGCCGGGCTGCGACCGGTGATTGTCCAGGGCGAAGCAGCCAGCAGGATGCAAACCGAAGATGTCTTTGACTGGTACGCCCGCAACGCCAATGGTGAAATGGTGCCGTTCTCGGCCTTCATGTCGACCTCCTGGGAACCGGTGGCGCCGACGTTGGAACGCTTTGATGGCACCGCTGCACTTCAGATATCCGGCTCACCGGGAGCCGGATACAGTTCGGGCACGGCAATGACGGAAATGGAAAGCCTCGTGGCCGAGCTCGACGGCGGATATGCCGCCGCCTGGACAGGGCTCAGCTACCAGGAGCGGCAATCTGGCGATCAGGCACCGATACTCTATGCCGTGTCGGCGCTGGTGGTGTTTCTCGCACTTGCTGCGCTCTATGAAAGCTGGTCGATTCCGCTGGCCGTGATGTTGGCCGTACCCGTGGGAATACTGGGCGCCTTGTTTGCGGCTTGGGTCTTTGGCCAGTCGAACGATGTCTATTTCAAGGTCGGCATGCTGACGACGATCGGCCTCGCTGCACGCAATGCGATCCTGATCGTGGAGTTCGCGGAAGACTTGCGGCGCCAGGGGCGCAGCATCGCAGAAGCCGCGGTTGAGGCATCGCGCCTGCGCCTGCGTCCGATCCTGATGACGGCTCTGACCTTCATCCTTGGGGTATTGCCCCTTGCCACGGCAACGGGGGCGGGCGCAGCATCGCAAAACGCGATCGGGATCGGTGTGATCGGCGGTATGATCGCGTCTACATTCCTCGGCATTTTCATGGTGCCCGCGTTCTATGTCCTGATCATGAGACTGACCCGGTTCCTGTCAAAGCAGGAAATTTCGCAGAACATCTGAGACACATTGAAATGGGGCGCCCAACCGCAGGGCGCCCCTGCTGCCGCTTTCACAGCACCGCGCGGAGTGCGGTTTTCTGTATCGAAGTCCTTCGCACGATTGAGGGACAATAGGTTTCAGTTCGCTCGGCTGATCATCTGACCTTGTCGCCCGCATCGTCACCTCCGAGCTGACGCACGGCATCAAGCAGATCCGAAATCGCCTCCTCGGCAGCCGCCAGCTTGATGGCGACCATCAGATCCTCGCGCCCCGCCATGGCCAAAAAGCTCCCCAGCACCTCATCGGAGTGGCGCGCCAGCGCAATCAGATGCGCACCGCTCGGCCCGTAGGCGCCCGAGAACCAGTTTTTCACCGTCTTCTCGTTGGCGCCTGTCCAGGCCGCCACCGTCTTTACGCCGGCCCGGCTATTCCCAAGCGACTGTTTCAAAGCCGCCGCGATTCCCACAACGAAACCGCCGGTCGCGAGCTGTTCCGCTTTTCGATTGTATCCGCTTTCCCCTGGAAAGAACTTGCCCTTTTCCGGAAACGACATTCCACCCTCCTTCGCTTTACATGGACGCGAAGAATTCAGCCGTTGTTTCCGACCCGAGCGATGGCTTTGCCTGGAATGAACAATGAGGAGATGCGGATGTGAGCGGTCGTTGGGCGATCCATTCAGAAATGCCCGCTGCACAACCTGAACAGGATGTGCCGGCCGTTGCCTATGTGCGGATGTCCACCGATCACCAAAAATACTCCACCGAGAGCCAGCTCGATGTCATTCGCAGCTATGCCGAGGCGCGAGGACTGACCATCCTGCGCATATTTGAGGACTCAGGCAGGTCGGGATTGCGGCTTGATGGTCGCGAGGCGCTGCAGAACCTGATGGCCGAGGTCCAGTCGGGCCAAGCTGATTTCAAGGCGATCCTCGTCTATGACGTCAGCCGCTGGGGCCGGTTTCAGGATGCAGACGAAGGCGCCTATCACGAGCATGTCTGCTCCCGCGCGGGGATCCGCGTCCACTACTGCGGCGAGCAGTTCGAGAATGACGGCAGCATCGGCTCCAACCTGCTGAAGACCGTGAAACGGGTGATGGCGGGCGAATACAGCCGCGAGCTGTCGGTCAAGGTCTTCGCCGGGCAATGCAGGCTTGTGGAACTGGGCTATCGCCAGGGCGGCGCAGCGGGATACGGGCTGCGCCGCGTGCTGATCGACGAGCACGGCACCCCGAAGGGGGAGCTGTCTCGCGGTGATCAGAAGAGCCTTCAGACCGACCGGGTGATCCTGATGCCCGGCCCGGAGGAGGAACAGCGCGTTGTCCAGCGCATGTACGAGATGTTCGTGAATGAGGGGCGTTCCGAGCGCGAAATCGCGGAGGTTCTGAACGCCGAAGAACACCGCACCGATCTCGGCCGGCCCTGGACCCGGGCGACGGTTCATCAGGTGCTGACCAACGAAAAATACATCGGGAACAACGTCTTCAACAAGAGGTCGTTCAAGCTGAGGCAGCGCCGTGTCGTGAACCCGCGGGATATGTGGATCCGCGCCGAAGGTGCCCATCCGGCCCTTGTCGACAAGGCGCTGTTTCTACGCGCACGGGAAATCGTCGATGCCCGCAGCCGCCAATTCTCGGACGAGGAATTGCTCGACGCCCTGCGGACGGTCCTGAAACGGCAGGGCACGCTGTCCGGCTTGATCATCGACGAAGAGAGGGGCCTGCCCTCGTCCAGCGCCTATCGCAGTCGCTTTGGCAGCTTACTGCGCGCGTACCGTTTGATCGGCTATGAACCAGCGCGGGACTACCGCTACATCGCGATCAACAAGGCACTCCGCGCCGCCCACCCTCAGGTGGTTGCGGAAATCGTCGAGGGCGTGGCCGCCCAAGGTGGTTGCGTGGTGCGGGACGCCGACACGCAGGTGCTTCGCGTCAACGACGAATTCACGGTTTCGGTCGTTCTGGCCCGCTGCCAGGCGACCGACGCAGGCTCTTTGCGTTGGCACATCCGGCTCGATACCGGCCTCGTTCCCGACATCACAATTGCTGTGCGGATGGTTGAGACCAACGATGCGCCGCGCGACTTCTACCTGCTCCCCAGCATCGACATGACCGACGCGCGGCTCAAGATGGCCGAACAGAACGGGTTGTGGCTCGATGCCTATCGAACTGAAACACTTGACGATTTCTACGCCCTCGCCGGACGGGCAAAGGTGACGGAGGCGGCATGATGACAAAGATCCCGGAAGACATTCACCCTACGGTAATTACCTTGGTTCCGACCAATCGCATTCGCGTCCTCAATCCGCGAGTCCGAAACCCCAGGACCTTTGCGGACATGGTGGAGAACATTGCCAAGATCGGTTTGAAGCGCCCCATCACCGTCACCCGCCGCACCGACACAGATCCGCAGGAGTATGATCTGGTCTGCGGCCAGGGTCGGCTCGAGGCCTTTGTCGAGCTGAAGCAGAAAGCCATCCCGGCCATTGTCATCGACGCGGATGAGGCCGACTGCCTGGTCATGAGCCTCGTCGAGAATTGCGCGCGTCGTCAGCATCGCCCGCTCGATCTGATGCGGGAGATCGGCACGCTTCGCGAGCGCGGCTACACCGACCGCCAGATTGGCGACAAGATCGGCGTCTCACCGGATTATGTCGGCATGATTGCTGGCCTTTTGGAGCGCGGCGAAGAGCGGCTGGTCACGGCCGTCGAAACCGGCCTGCTCCCCCTCAATCTCGCCATCGACATATCCAAGACCGATGCCGAAGGCGCTCAGCGTGCGCTGATGGATGCCTACACGCAGAAGAAACTGCGGGGGAAGAAACTTGCGATGGCCCGGCGCCTGATCGAACAGCGCGAGACGCGGGGCAAGAAGATGAACCGCAAGCAATACGGGCGCGACGGCCGTAACCGACGGCCGCTGACAAGCGAGGCACTGGTGCGTGCCTACCAGAAAGAGGCCGACCGCCAGAAGCTTCTGATCAAGAAAGCGGATCTGACGCAGGGGCGGCTCCTGTTCCTTTGCCAGGCATTTCGAACCCTCCTTGAGGACGACCATTTCGTGACGCTGCTGCGGGCGGAAGGCTTCGAGACCATGCCAAGATACCTACAGGACTCTATCACCGAGGGGACGGCGCCATGACCAGACAGGTTCAACTCGGCTTCGAGAACGACCGGGTGACGATCCCGGTCGCGGACATCCTTCCGGTCAGAGTCCTCAACAAGTCGATCAAATCCAGCCGGAAATATACCCAGATCGCGGCTTCGATCCGAGAGATCGGATTGGTCGAGCCGCCGGTGGTCGCGCGAAACGGGGATGCTGAAGGCCGCTGGTTGCTGCTCGACGGGCACGTCCGGATCGAAGTTCTGAAAAATCTGGGTCGGGTGCAGGTCGAATGCCTTGTGTCGACCGACGACGAGGCATTCACCTACAACAAGCGCGTCAGCCGTATCGCTCCCATTCAGGAACACCGGATGATCCTGAAGGCGATCGAGCGCGGTGTTCCAGAGGAGAAAATCGCGGCGGCGTTGGACCTCAATCCGCGCAGCATCCAACGCAAGGTCAAGCTGCTCGACGGCATTTGCCCGGAAGCCGTCTCGATCCTGAAGGACAAGGCCTGCACCGCGGCCGTGTTCACCACGCTGCGCAAGATGATCCCCTTGCGCCAGATCGAAGCCGCCGAGCTCATGGTGAACGCCAACAACTACTCGGCTGCCTACATCTCGGCGATCCTTGCCGGGACACCGCAGGCGCAGATGATCGAGGCGAATAAACCCAAACGTATCAAGGGCGTGACGCCTCAGGCGGTGGCTCGAATGGAACAGGAGCTTGCCCGGCTTCAGGAAGGGATCACCCAGATCCAGGACAGCTACGGTCAGGACCATCTCCAGCTGACAGTGCTCCGCGGCTACATCGGCAAGCTCCTCGGGAATGCGCGGGTGGTTCGATATCTGATGCAAACCCGACCAGAGTTCCTGTCCGAGTTTCAGACCATTGCCGAGATGGACTCGGTCGTTCTGGCCGAGACGGAGCGCTTGGCACAAAATTGAGCGCGTAAATCACTCATGCGCGCCAAGTCCGGAGTGCGAAGAGGAAAGGGGAAAACCGGAACGTCGTTCTATTGGTGGTGGCGCGGCGATTAGTTCGAGCAGTATGGGCTATCGGTGATCCAAGAGTCCGCCGACGTGAACCGTTTTATCGGTCTGTTTCCGGACAGCATTGTCTCGGACAAGGGCGCTCGGACGTTTGTCCAAGACCCGAAATTTGCGTCACAATTCCTGAAAGTCAGTGCTGACCGCCACCTCGGGGAATCCCCTGTATTTTTGAGAGGGGCTTGGTCGTAGAATTCAAGCACCCATTCTCAGTTTATGGGCGGGTGTTCTGCTGCGGTTTTTCCGGCTCGATATTGGCCAAGGGAATGCCTTTGTTCTGCATTGCACCGGGATTTCCCCGGATGAGTGACCTGAGCGTAAACCTGTGTCAGGAATAGGCGCCTGCGGAATAGGTCAGCTCGTAGCTGTGGCTGTCGATCTCGAAGATGTTTCCGAAGGGATCCTCGACGTACACCATGCGATACGGCTTTTCTCCGGGAAAGAACTCACGCACAGCCATGCGTTGCTTGCCGCCTGCCGCGACGACCCTTTCGAGCAGCCCCTCAAGCTCCGGATCCTGGATAGCGGAGTGGAACGTACCGTGACGGCGGAACGCGAAATTGTCATCGGCTGCGTGGTTTCCTGCGAACTCGAAAAGCTCGCTCGGATGCATGAGCAATGCGCATACCGCGGGTTCGGACTATGTTGCCATCGATATCATTCGGATCGCGGGTTTGAATTTTGACGGTATGCGGAGGCAGAGATTTGAAATAAATGGAAAAATGGAACAGAGTCGCAATAGGCGATCTTCCCCCAACGTGAAACTGAGGGCCGACTTCAGCCCCTTCTGTCAACACGGAAAATCCGAGCCCGTCAGGTCAGTGTCACTTATTAAAAACGGAAATAGTGGCGGACCGAGGAGGATTCGAACCCCCGACCCCTTGATTCGTAGTCAAGTACTCTATCCAGCTGAGCTATCGGTCCACTGGGCGGCGGTTTAGTGCTCCTCGCCGAAAGGCGCAAGTCGAAAAGTGTGGCATATCGGAGTTTTTGTGACACCCCATGCTGCGGCAGCGGAACGGGCCCCGCTGCCCGCCAGAAGGCGCCTCAGTTAGACTTGAATGATCCCGCCGCACAATCCCTCGCCGACCGAAACGCGAAGGCGCTACGGAAGAAAACCGTCGCGTCACAGAATATCCGCCTCTGGTTGCTGCTCGCGTTATGTGAAACGTCATGAACATTTGACGCATCTGATCGGGGATCCAGGCGTTTGCTCCCCCGGTTTGGCGGTATGATCCTTCCGTTGGAATGGCAGGCAGACCCCCTATAGGGCGCGCGCGCCTCAGCGCCGCATACAGCGGGCTTCGCCCAATCAATGCCACTCCTGCGCGCCTCAATCCGCGGTCCAGCCACCATCAATCAGCATGGAGGTACCGGTGACCAAGGCCGATGCGTCAGAGGCGAGGTATAGGACGGCGCCCATGATGTCCTCCACCTCACCCACACGGGGCAATTTGATTTTCTCCAATATCCAATCGATACGATCCGGGTCATCGAAGGTCGGTTTTGTCAGCGGCGTGCGGATGAAAGTCGGACAGATGGTATTGACCCGCACACGTGCCTTGCCCCATTCGATCGCCATGGCTTTGACCATTCCCTCCAGCCCGTGTTTGCTGGCACAATACACGGCGCGGTCGATGCCACCCACATGCCCCATCTGGCTGGAAATGTGAATGATCGATCCGGGCGCGCCAGCAGCGATCATCGCTTTCGCGGACCATGCCGAGAGGAAATAGGCCGAGCGCAGATTTAGATCCAGAACTGCGTCAAAATCTCCCGGAGACGTCTCCACTGCCGGGCTGTGACGCGCCGCCCCCGCTGAATTCACCACAATATCAAACGCCGTATCACATAACGCGCCTTCAAGGGCATTCAGATCTGTCTGATCCAGAACCAGAGCCTCCGCTGCATATCCGCTCTGAACCATCGCGGTCACGCTGTCCTGCAGCCGGGCCGCGCCGCGGGCAGCACAGGTCACATGCGCCCCTGCTGCTGCCAGTGCCACGGCGCAGCCCTGACCAATACCAGAAGAGGCACCTGTCACCAATGCACGCTTTCCGGTCAGATCAAACGATGGTGGCTGGGGGAGTGGTCGGGTCATCGGCTCATTCCATGTGGATACCCGATCAAAAGGCCGGAAATGACCAGAGGGGTCAACTCTTCAATGTGCCGCGAATTCAAAAAGAAACCGCCCCAGTGCAAACACGATGTGAATCGCCCCGGGTCTGTCGGAGACCATCAACTTAAGTAA
The DNA here is from genome assembly GCA_001874255.1 of Alphaproteobacteria bacterium MedPE-SWcel. Lineage (GTDB taxonomy): Bacteria > Pseudomonadota > Alphaproteobacteria > Rhodobacterales > Rhodobacteraceae > Epibacterium. The sequence goes on along the minus strand of MPDC01000048.1, from coordinate 175 downwards.
GGATGATGGTTATGACGAAAAGCAAAATGGCAAATCGCTACTCGCCTGAGGTCCGCGCACGTGCGGTCCGGATGGTGTTTGAGCATCAAGGTTCATACGAAACGCAGGCGGGCGCGATTGCGGCTATTGCACCCAAGATCGGTTGTATTCCCCAGACCTTGAGCGGATGGGTCAA
>MPDC01000047.1 GCA_001874255.1 Alphaproteobacteria bacterium MedPE-SWcel | reverse complement strand
GAAGTGTCTGAGGCGGCCAGGCTGAAGGCGCTCGAGGATGAGAACGCCAAGCTCAAGCGCCTGCTGGCTGATACCATGCTGGACAATGTCGTGCTGAAGGACCTGCTGGGAAAGAACTGACGACATTGACCAAGCGGCGAGACGCGGCGCTCCGGGTGATGCGGGATCATGACATCTCGCAGCGCCGGGCGTGTCGGCTTGTCGGTGTCGATCCCAAGACAGTCCGGCGAGAACGCCCGCCAGACAGTGTCGATATCCGCAAGGAGATGCAGGAGATCGCTGGCAAGCGACGCCGGTTCGGCTACCCGTTGCCCGGCAGGCGATGCTTGCATCGCCGAGAGGGGCGGATCGGTGTCCTGCTGGAACGCAAGGGGATGATCATGAACCACAAGAAGCTTTATCGCATCTACCGCGAGGAAGGGCTGTCGGTGAACCGAGGAGAACTGCGTCAACATCATGACCGTTCCTGGAATTGGTCCGATGATCTCGACAGCGATGGTCGCGTCCATCGGTGAGGGAGAAGCGTTTGATCGAGGTCGGGATTTTGCGGCATGGGTCGGGTTGATACCCCGTCAATATAGCACCGGGGGCAGAACGGTGCTTGGACGCATAACCGGCCACAAAGGCTACAGAGCTCCGTTCGTTTGGGTGGTCAGCCGGTGTTGCGAATGTCCGCGGGTCTCTCCGTTGCGATCCTCTGGCGGATGGGGGTGCGGATCTTCAGGTGATAGGCTTGGCAGATCTCTCCAGCGGTGTCGAAGCGGGGACCAGCAGGCGTCAGTTCGAGGCCGGAGCGCCGGGTCAGCAGCGCGGACGTCACCGAAGTCAGACAGAGGAAGCCGTCGATGTGCCACTTCTGCGACAAATGCGCAAAGCTTCGCCCCAGTGCGGTGCGCACCTGCATACGGTCACGGCTGCTCAGGCTGTCAGAGACAAAGACCCGGCTGACCTCCCAGATCCGGGGATCCTGCGGGGCCTCGGCGTCAAGCACATCCCGGGGCAGATCCGGCAGCAGGCCGCGCTGTGCATCGCGCAGCATGTAGGTGGAGTTCATGCATTGTGCTGTAGTGGGCGTCATGCGAAAGCCGCCCTGTACGATAGCTCCGTCATGGATCGCGCAATGGACGGAGTCAGGCGTGTCGTACTGGTCGAATTCTAACCCTCGTACATTCGGCAGCGGCCAGCCGCGAACCATGATGAAATGGTGGTAGCGCGCGTGCAGCAGGGCGGTGAACAAGCCCCCTGTCTCGCTCAGGTTGTCAAAGGTGATTTCAGTTGACTGCATGGGAGATTACGCCTTTTCCCGCAGCGCCGACGGTAAGCTGCGGAATATCCGATGAATTTTAGTCAACTTTTACCGGGAAAGTAAATTATCCGTTAATATCGACACTGTCACAGTAAAGACTCAGGCCTTTGTGCTGCTCTGATGGGCATGAGCCGCCCCCCGGGTCGGAGTGGGAGTGGGGTCGGCGCTCAGGTGCCTGTACGCGCGCGCCTTTGGTGTTCGATCTCGCCAGTCTGCGGGCCATGGGCGGCAGCGACGCGTTGGATCTCCGCGAGCAGCAAGGCTTTGCGCACCGGCTTGGCGAGATACCCCACCGCGCCCAAGTTCAGGAACAGTTCCCGATCCTCCGCTGCAGCATTTGCGGTCAGCATCACCACCGGAGTCGCGGCGATCCGCCCGCCGTGCGCAATCATGGCTGATAGGGTTTCCTGCCCGTCCATCACCGGCATCTTCATGTCCAGCAGCACCAGATCCACTGGCAAACAGTCGAGAATGGCGAGGGCCTCGGCGCCGTTGCAGGCCTCGACAAGCTCGATATTGAAGCTCTTCAGGAAGGTGCGCACGACCAATCGGTTGGACGTTGTGTCATCCACCAAGAGGATCGACCGCACCCCGAGGTCGGTGATTTCAATATCTGCGGCGGGCGGACTGGCGCCGGGGATCGCCGCAGCCTTCAGCACCCGCACCCGGAAGCTGAAGGTAAAGCAGCTGCCCTGTATCGGGCTGCTGGTCAGCGTAATGTCACCCGCCATCATCCGCGCGAACCGCCGAGCGATCGACAGGCCAAGGCCGGTGCCCGGCACGGTCGGCGCGTTCTTGTCCTCCGCGCGGTAGAAGTCCTGGAACAGCCGCTCGGTCTGCTCCGGTGTCATCCCGCGCCCGGTGTCGGTGACACGGACCTCGATGATCGCCTGATCGCCCTCCATCATGGCGCTGGCGTGCACGGTCACCTGCCCCACCTCGGTATATTTGATAGCATTCGACAGCAGATTGCCGATCACTTGACGCAGCCGCAGGGCATCGCATTCAGCATAGCTCGGCAGGCTGTCGTCTATTGTAAACTCCAGCCGCAGGCCCTTTTCCTCGGCCAGGACGCGGAACATTTCAATGGCGCTCCGGATCTCTGCTGCCGGTGCAGCCGCCGCCAGGGTCAGCTCCATCAGCCCGGCCTCGATCTTGGCATGGTCGAGCACGTCGTCGAGAATGCCCGCCAGCGCCTGCGCCGATTGGCGCAACAGTTTGCTGCGCTCCTGCAACAGCGGGCGATCCGGATTTTCCTCGTCGATCAGTTCCGACATGCCGCATATCGCGTTGAGTGGAGTACGGAGCTCATGACTCATCGCAGCAAGGAAACGGCTCTTCGCACGGCTGCCGGCTTCTGCTTCCTCCACCGCTTCGCGAAGGCGTGCAGTCAGCGCATGTTGGGTCCACAGGGAATGTAGCATATAGGCGGCACCGATCACCGCAATGATCACCGCCGTCGCCATCTCGGCCGGGGTGGCGAACTCGCTGAGGAAGCTGGCGACGATGAAGCCGACCACGCAGATGATCGGGATCGTGGTCAGAAAGCCGAAGAAGATCCAGGCCGAGCGGGCCACCACACAATGATTGAGCGCGATTATCAGCAACATCGCCCCGATCATCTTGAGGAAGGGGTCCGGCTCCAGAAACAGCAGCAGCGGGATCAGGTTGAAGACCCAGACCCCGAGGAACGCAGACGTGCTGAACAACAGGATGCCGCGCCAGGTGATCTCCTTCGCGAGCATGCGATAAACCAACAGGCCAACGACCTCGATCACCGCATAGGCGAAATAAACCACGCCAAGCACCGTCGCGGGCAGGAAAAATAGCGACAGCAGTGATACTACGGTGATCGAGGCAAAGCGAGAAGGCAGATCCGCGCGCACTAAATCGTTCTGAGCAGCGACGGATATCGCAAGCTCCGGCGAAATCTTCAGCATTCGCTCTCTCCTTGTGCCGATCGTCCCGCCGCTCCCCTACGCAGGCCCGCAAACAGCAATTCTCGAAATTCTCTTTTCGGATCAATATGGCTATATCATGACTCTGTGATTAACATCGCCAGTTCGACCGCTGGCCTATCCCGCACGTCGCTTGTCATTTTAAGGTCTCGCTCCTGCAGATGGTGACTGGCGTTTGTCGCGGCCCTTGTGACCCCCTGGAATATGGCAAGAGATGAAACTTGCCGGAGATGTTGTAATCTGCCCTGCCGCATGGCTGCGGTTGCACTGGAGCCGGATGCGCGCAGCGTTATTCGGTGCCGATAGCCTGGAAAAAGGTGCCGACGGCCTATTGCCGACGCCTGCGACGAGATCGTCTGAGATGTTTGGCGGATGTCCTGCCTGAGTGGGCAGAGGATTTTGAGAAATTCCCTGGCCGCGCCTGACTGGATCGCTCGGAGGATGACTGTTTGCCCTCCCTGCTCAGCTCCGCGAGCATTTGGGCTCGGCCGCCAGAATGAGCTTTCACTTGGTTGTGCGGAACTGGCGGGGCGGGCCTGAGGGCTGATTTCGTTCACCACCGTGGAAGGTTCAGTCCGGCAGAAAACAAGGCGATTTTGTAACGAACCTTGCGTTTGCGAAGACCTGGATGCACCGTTTTCAGAGCAAACGCGTGTCGAGGTTCAACTATGGCGAGTAGGTTTTTGGTTTTTCTCAATCTGGCGCTGGGTAACCCATGGTAGCCAAAGATTTTTATCAAAACACCGCCACATACAGAGCGGGAATACGAAAAACCCAGAATCACGTGTTGGACATCCTCGCGCTCATTTCGATGGTTGGTGTCCTGCTTTCAGTTCTGCGTGTGTTCCAGGTGGGAGTCGCCTTCCTCACTGTAGCAGCATTGCTTTTTGGACTGTGCGTGCTGCCTTCGATCATCTGGCGCGCGGACAAATATTTGAACCTGCGTTGTGTTCTCCTGTTCGTCGGGTATCTGACCGTCATCTCGATCGGGATCCTGCAGCTGGGTCTGCTATCCACTGGTGTCGGAGCCTTGCCGTTCATCCTGGCAATCTGGGCCTTTATCTTCAGCCGGCGAACCTCGCTTCTTGTGTTGGCTGGCATGATCGCTGGAATGACCGTATTCGGTTACCTGTTCGTTTCCGGGCAGATACCTTCCCCGGAGGCGACGATTTCGGAGTGGAACCGCGACTCGCGCAGCTGGATCGTTGCGGTTTGGGCCATGGTCGTGTGTGGCCTGATCGTTCTCACACTGATCTTCAACCTGAGATCATTCTGGATCGAAACAGATGTGGAAGCCGAGCAGAAGAATCGCCAGCTCGAGGCCATGGTGGATTTTTCCCCACACGCTATTTTGATCTTTGACCTGGACACCGAGAGGGTCGTGGCCACGAACACTCGGGCAGAAGAACTCTTTGGCATATCGCGGGATGATCTTGAAAACGCGCCTAAGTTGGGAACGCGGGGCCCCGAGCGACAACCCTCCGGTGAACTCACCGCCGACGTATCAAGGGAAAAGTTCAAAGACGCAATGGACGGCGGTCGCCCGGTCTTCGATCTGGTCATTCTGAACGCCGACAATAGAGAAATACCCTGCGAGGTTTCTCTGTCGCGGATTCCTCCTTTTGATCGCAAATTGGTGCAAGCCAACATCTCGGATCTTTCAAACCGGCTGGCTGAACAAAAGCAACGGGCAGATCTCCAGTCCAGCCTGGCGGCATCGCAAAGGCGGGAAGCCATTGGACAGTTGACGGGTGGTGTCGCGCATGACTTCAACAACATCCTTGCGGTAATCTTGGGAAACCTCGAATTGCTAGGGGAACGGGTTGATGATGAGGATCATCAAGCAATGATCAACGCCGCTATTGCCGCCAGCAAGCGTGGCGCCGGGCTGACCCGAAGTCTGCTTACCTTCGCGCATAAATCTGAGTTGCAACCCGAGGTGCTCGACTTGAATTCCATTGTGCGCGAGGCCGGAAAATGGATGGGCCGTACCCTGCCGGCTTCGATTGTGGTGGAAATCTCTCTGCTCGCGGGCCTCTGGCCAGTGAAATTGGACAAGACGTCGCTGGAAAGCGCGCTTCTGAACCTGATCCTCAATGCGCGCGATGCAATGGGCGGTCAGGGCAAGCTGACGATCGAAACCGCGAACATCCGTCTCGATGACGCCTATATTGATACCCGGGGCGTCAAGATCGCGCCCGGGCGCTACGTGATGCTGGCCGTCAGTGACACCGGCACGGGAATCGATCCCGAGACTCTGGCGAAAATGTTCGATCCCTTCTACACGACGAAGGCTCCCGACGCGGGTTCGGGTGTCGGCTTATCGATGGTACAGGGCTTCGTGGAGCAGTCGCTGGGAACCGTTCAGGTCTATACCGAAAGGGACATTGGCACGACGCTGAAACTGTATTTCCCAGTCAGCGATACGGCGTTTTCCGATGCGATAGAAGAGAACCCGAAGCAGCGCTCCCCGGACAGGGGTCGCGGGCGTATCCTGTTGGCCGAGGATGACGAGGGGGTCCGCGCGCTCGTGCTGGCTGTGTTGGAAAACAGCGGCTACGACGTCAGGCAAGCCGAAAATGGCGATGCCGCGCTTGAAATCTTCCGGTCCGATCCGGCATTCGATCTGGTACTGACTGACATCGTGATGCCTGGGACCCTTCAAGGCACGGACCTGGCAAAGATGATCCGAAAGACACATCCGAATGTCCCGTTCATCTTCATGTCCGGTTATGCAGCCGAGGCGACGGTGCATGGCAACGGCCTGAAGCCCGACGATGTCCGCCTTACGAAGCCCGTGCCAAAGGCCGAGTTGTTGACTGCGGTGGAGACTGCTCTGGGCATGAAGGAATGAAATGACAGCCCAACGGGATAATCGTGATCGGCCCGGCGCATCACCATGTCCTCACTGATCGGCTTTCGGCCGGCGGTCGTCAGGATGAAGAACACCTGGGCCTCCATCGGGGTCAGCGCAAAGGCCTGCATCGCCCGCATCTGCTCCTCGATGCAATCCCCGGTGAGAGACGTGATCTCCGCGCGCGCCTGCTCAGTCGTGGCGACCATGTCAGGCGGCAGATGCGTCCCGCGCAGCACTTCCAGCGCGAACAACAGCTGCGACAGCACCACTTTGGCCGATGGGCTAGACCGGCCCGCGCCCGCTGAGCCCCTCGACCTTTCCGGCGCAGTCCAGAAGGGCGTGGCGATCGCGGGCCCAGAGGGTTTCGACCTCGCGGTCATTCAGCCAGCGCTGCGGGATCTGCACCGGCCGAGCGCAGGGATCGGCGCCGTCAACGGAGGCTGTCGAGCCGAAGCACCCGGTCCGCGCCAAGACAGCGAGGCACGGAAACAGGATCCGCATGGGCTTTCTCCTCGAGGGTTCTGGCAAGGGTGGCGCGGGCGCGCTCGCTTACAATGCGGGCGCGATCCGGTTGATTGTATCTCGCTGTGATCCTGGACCTGCATTCGCGGCGTGTCATTGGATGGGCCGTCAGCAACCTCATGAAACGTGATCTGGAGATCCAACAAAGGACCCCGACATGATCGAGCTGAACAAGCTCATCTACACCTATGCCGAACGCGCCGATATCGATGTCGAAGACCTAGTTGACCTCGATTTCCTGCAGCGCTTGGATTTTGCCTGCGCCTCACGCTTGGGCCACGTCATTGAGCTGCTGATCCGCGCCTTCGGCTTGTGCAGGCGTCATGGTGAGAAGACTGCCACAGTCAGAATTTTCTCGGAGGCCTATGCTCAGAACTCCCGCCTGCCTCAGGGCCTTTGCCCGCTCATCGCGCCTGACTATCGCAACATGATCGACGACGACAAACTCATGGAGATGATGCTGGACGATTAGCGGCTGGCCAATACCGGTATGGACGTTTCAGGGCTCGCATTGCGGGCCCTTTTTTGGCCGCAGCCGTGCATGCTTATGAGTCAACTGTGCATGCTTAAGCCTTACGGCGCTATAGGGAGGCTCTCAATACTCTGAAATATATGGTGAATTTACCGTGCGCATCGACGCCGGATCATTTAGGTGTGCAAGCTTATGGTACATTGGCACTGGCCCGTTTTCCGGGCTCTGCTGTCTGCAGGCTCCTGACTAGAGCCTTCGATTGACCTGGCGTTCCGCGACCAGCAGGCGTGTCTCAAGCCGATTGATCATGTGGTTCATGACAATAGCGAGCAGAAGGACCGGCACGATACCGTAGAGCAACCAAAGGGCAAAGAAGATCCACAGCAGGTTCACGGCAAGAAAGCTGAGGGTGGCACTGAGGAATTCCGTATAATCCCGTGGTGCATTGACGTTTTTCATATCACCCCTCCAGATATTTAATTGGTGCCGACGCTACATCCGGAGAGGTAAAGCACGGGTAAATCCCTTCCATTCCCCAGACGGTTTTTCATCCGGGATCAGTTCTTTTTCCGTTAGGTTTGCGATCTGGCGGCCTCAAGTGCGGCCGGAAGGGCGGCTCCGAACGCCTCCCGTGTGGCTTTGGGGCCGCAGCTGACGCGGATGCAGCGGTTTTGCGGCGCAGCAAAGGGCATGCGTACAAAGACGCCACGGGCGACCAGCTGGTCCAGAACCGCCTTGGCAAATGCGCCGTCATGACCACAGTCGATGGTGACAAAATTCGTGGCCGAAGGCAGCGGCAGCAGGCCGTGATCCCGCGCAATACGCGCAAGATCATCGCGTGCGGTTGCGATCTCTGCCTGAACATGGGCGAGCCAGCTCTGATCCTTTATCGCTTCTGTCGCGCCAATCTGAGCCGTCCGGTTCATGCCAAAATGATTGCGCACCTTGTTGAAACCGGCAATGACCTCTTGCGCGGCCAGGGCGTATCCGACGCGCGCCCCTGCCATGCCATAGGCCTTTGACAGGGTCCGCATGCGGATCACGCGCCGGTCGGTGATCTCGACCGGGGCCGCCGTGCCCTCGGGGGCGCATTCCACATAGGCCTCGTCCAGGACCAACAGGCAGCCTTCGGGCAAATCGTCCAGTGCGGCAACGATATCGGCACCGCGATGCCAGCTCCCCATAGGATTGTCCGGGTTGGCGAGATACACAAGCTTGGCGCCGACCTCCTGCGCCCGGGCCATCAATGCCGCGATGTCTTCGTGGTCTTCGCGGTAGGGAACCGTATGCAGCACCCCGCCAAAACCTGCCACGTGGTAGTTGAATGTCGGATAGGCCCCGAGCGAGGTCACGACAGGGTCGCCCGCGCCGACATAGAGCCGGACCAAATAGCCAAGGAGACCATCAATCCCTTCGCCCACCATGATATGGTCGGGCGCCACATCATGCAGCGCCGAGAGTGCCTGTCGCAGGGCGTGGCTTTCGGCATCGCCGTATTTCCAGATCTCGGCCAGGGAGGCCGCCATTGCCGAAATCGCTCTGGGCGAGGGCCCAAAGAGGTTCTCATTGGCGCCGAGGCGTGCCTCAAACGGCGCCCCGCGTTCCCTCTCGTGGGTTTCAGGCCCCACAAAAGGAACCGATGCGGGCAGGGATTGGGCGAGCGGGGTTTGGCGCGTATCTGTCATGGGTCATGACCTATCCGGCAGCGTGGGGACGGGCAAGGGGCCGCATTGATCGCGATGCCCCAGCGTCAGACTGGAAAGGCATTGAGAAGCGCGGCAAGCTATCTGAACCCACGCGATTTCGGAGGAGACGCAGCCATGGCAGAGTACGCAACGCCAGACGATCAGCCAGACGACAAGCAGGGCGACGACCGTGTGTCCGTCGAATACCGCGATCACGTGGCGCATGTGACGCTGACCCGTGCGGATAAAATGAATGCGGTCGACAGTGAAATGCTGAAGGCCATCATTGCCGCGGGCAAATCGGTTGCGGCCTCAGATGCCCGTGCGGTGGTGCTGTCCGGGGCGGGCAAGAGCTTTTGCGCGGGCCTTGATGTCATGAGCTTTGCGGCCATGGGGCAGATGCAGGACAACGACTGGATCCTTCAACGGACCGAAGGCGACGCCAATGATTTTCAGGCGGTCGCGATGATCTGGCGCACATTGGAAATCCCGGTGGTCGCGGCCTTGCAGGGGGCGGTGTATGGCGCCGGTCTGCAAATCGCGCTGGGGGCGGATATCCGCATCGCGGCGCCGGACGCCCGGCTGGCCATCATGGAGATGAAATGGGGGCTGATCCCCGATATGGGAGGGATGGCGTTGCTGCCGCGGTTGCTGCGGTCGGATGTGCTGCGCCAGCTGACCTATACGGCGGCGCCTGTTGACGCCGAGCAAGCTGCCCGCTGGGGGCTGGTGACGGAGCTCAGTGACGATCCTCTCGCGCGGGCACAGGCGCTCGCGGCGGAGATTGCGTCGAAAGGGCCAAGGGCGATCCGTGCAGCCAAGAGGTTGATCGGCTACGCAGAAAGCGGCGCATCGGAGGCCGAAGTCCTGTTGCGTGAGAGTGCGGAACAGGCGGAGCTGATCGGAAAGCCCGAGCAGACGGAAGTGGTCATGGCCAACATGCAGAACCGACGGCCGGTCTTTGAGTAGACCCTCTTCGGTTCCGGCCGACCCGACTGGCCCGCGCCCACCCTTGGCGAGGTCAGTCAAGGCGCGTTGACCTCGGACAGCCAGAGGGGCAGAGGAATGGAAGCAGGGCCATGCCGGGTGGCTCAGCCCTGTTTCTCATCGGGGACCCGCCCGGTCTTCACAGGTCTCAAGATCAGAGCGAGGCGCGATAGATCTTGTCGATATTGGAGCCGAGGGCCGCGTGATATTCCGCATCGGACATCGCTGCATTGAGCCCTTCGGTCAGGGCGCGGCTGAACGAGGCGATCATCGCCTTGTTTTTGGACAAGAGCGTGCAGGCCTCGTCCGTCGAATATCCGCCCGAGAGCGCCACCACCCGCACGATGGCGTCGTGATCGGCGAGACTGTCATAGAATTCGGGAACCGTCGGGATGGAGAGTTTCAGCGCCACTTTGGTGCCTGCGGGCAATGCATCCAGCTGAGCTTCGATTTCGGCTTTCAGAATGGTTTCGCAATCCGCCTTGGTGGCCGAATGAATGTCGACCTCGGGTTCGATGATCGGCACCAGACCTGCTTGGGCAATCTGCAGACCGATCTCGAACTGTTGCGCCACCACATGTTTGATGCCGACGGCGTTGGCATCCTTGATCACAGACCGCATCTTGGTGCCGAAGATCCCTGCAGCAATGGCCCTGCTCAGAAGCGCGTCGAGGCCGGGAATGGGCTTCATCAGCTGGACACCGTCGGCTTCATCCTCCATGCCTTTGTCGACCTTCAGAAAGGGAACGACACCACAGTTTTCCCACAGGAACTGCGGCACCGGGATGCCATCGATTGCGGCGTCCATTGTTTTCTCAAACAGGATCGCGCCAAGGATCTTGTCGCCGTTGAAATCCGGAGAGGTGATGATCCGGGCGCGCATCTTCTGAATCTCGGCAAACATTTCCTCATCGCCGGAATAGGCATCTTCGCTCACGCCATAGAGACGCAGGGCCTTGGGGGTGGAGCCGCCGGATTGATCCAGCGCGGCAATGAACCCCTTTCCGTTTGCGATCCGGTCGAACTGTTGCTCATGGGTTGCGGTGTCTTTGACCATGACGCGCGGCCTCCTTCGGAAATGTAAAAGCAGTATTGTTGCCTCTTCTATACCGGCCCCTGTGACAGAAACAACAAATGTATTCAGATGGTTGCGCTAACGCGCGGTGTTGAGTTGCGGAAAGAAGGATTTGCGGGCGTTGCCCGGCGGTTTGGGCGACGCAGTGGGGCCGGGACGCCACCCTTTGCAAGGATCTGGCCGCGCAACAGGGGCCGGCGCTGGACCAGAGATGCGGGCGGGATCGCGGGCAGGATCAGAGTGTTCCCTTGCGTGAGGGACATGTCCTGCTGCGATGATCACCATGCGGTTGCCAGGGCGAGGCAGTCGCCACGGGGACGCAGATGCAACGGAGGCGCAGATGCCACAGGGATTCAGATGTAGGGGGACACAGATGTAGGGGGACGCAGACGCAAGGGGATGCAGATCCGAGGCAACGGTGGTCAGGCACGCGGAAGCCTGTTGCCGTCAGGCTGCGGCGCTGGTCGCCGAACCGATAAAGTGGCGCAGGGCCGAGTGCGGCGATCGGGTTTCGCGGGTGCGCCCCGCGAGCCGGACTGTGTCGAACAGGACGGTGATGGTCATATCCGTGAAGGACAGGCTCCAGTATCGCGCATCCATGGCGGCCCACCGCGCCGCTTTTTCGCTGCCGCAGATCTCGGTCACATTCCAGGCGGACACAGGATAGGGGGACTCGGAGAGTTCATCGACATTCATTGGATCGACCCTGAATTCCAGAACTTCCGAGAATTCGAGAATGGCCAGCCCACCCCCGGAAATCGGAGCGATCTCGTAGCACAGCAAGAGCGTGTCTCCGTCAAAGAACACTGCCGGAACTTCTTCTGTTCCGATGACCGGGAACTCCTCCCGAGGCTCCTTGCCGGTTTCTGGCATGTCGTCGTCTCCACTGGCCGTCCTGGCCTGGCTTCGGTGGTCGTGTTGACTCGGAGCCTAGAGAAAATGAACTGCCAAATTGCTAACAGGCACAGGGACATTGAAAAAAGCGACACTGTAAAATGCCGCGCGGCTGCTGAGGCTTCTTTGTGGCCACCCTGTGACCTTCCTCAGACCTCGCGGAGGCGGTCGGCTCGCGCGATGCCTGAGCCGCCCTCATCCGCATGAAAAAGGGCGCCCGCATGGGGGCGCCCTGTCAATTGGCAAGCAACACCGTCTACGGGTGCGGGTTCCATATGTCGCTGATCACGCAGCTTTGATCATGCGGATCAGACCAGACGTGATGTTTCCTTGGCCGCGCGGACGAAATCCTTGAACAACGGATGCGGATCCAGCGGTTTCGATTTCAGCTCCGGGTGGAACTGGACACCAATGAACCAAGGGTGATCTGTCCATTCGACGATTTCCGGCAGGCTGCCGTCCGGGCTCATGCCGGTGAACTTGAGACCGCAGGCCTCCAGCTTTTCGCGGTAGGCGATGTCCACTTCATAGCGATGCCGATGCCGTTCCTCGATCGCGGTGGTCCCATAGACCTCTGCCACCTTCGATCCCTCGGTCAGGGTCGCGTCATAGGCGCCAAGGCGCATGGTGCCGCCCTTGTCGTCCTCGGCGCTGCGGTTGACCTTGTGGTTGCCCTGCACCCATTCCTTGAGGTGATAGACCACCGGCTCGAACCGTTTCTTGCCGGCCTCATGATCGAATTCCTCCGAACCGGCCTCGGCGATTCCCGCGACATTGCGGGCGGCTTCGATCACTGCCATCTGCATGCCGAGGCAAATCCCCAGATAAGGGACCTTGTGCTCTCGGGCGTATTGCGCCGCCTTGATCTTGCCCTCGGTGCCGCGTTCGCCAAAGCCGCCAGGCACCAGAATCGCATGAAATCCCTGCAGGTGTGGCGTGGCGTCTTCCTTGTCGAACAGCTCGGCATCGACCCATTCGATACGCACCTTCACCCGGTTTGCCATGCCACCATGGGTCAGCGCCTCGGCGATGGATTTATAGGCGTCCTCGAGCTGAGTATACTTGCCGACAATGGCGATCTTGACCTCGCCTTCGGGGTTGTAGATGCGATCTGCCACATCCTCCCAGCGATCCAGAATCGGACGTGGGGCAGGGGCGATCCCGAAGGCATCCAGCACAGCCTGATCCAGACCTTCGCGGTGATAGGCCAGCGGGGCCTCGTAGATCGACTTCAGATCCTGGGCTGCAATCACGCTGTCGGCGCGCACGTTGCAGAACAGCGCCAGCTTTTCGCGTTCCTTGACGGGAATCGGGCCTTCGGACCGGCAGACGAGAATGTCGGGTGCCAGACCGATGGAGCGCAGTTCCTTCACCGAGTGCTGTGTCGGTTTTGTCTTCAGCTCGCCCGAGGCCTTGATATAGGGCAGCAGCGTCAGATGCATGAAGATACACTGACCGCGCGGCTTGTCCTGGGAAAACTGACGGATCGCCTCGAAGAAGGGCAGACCCTCGATATCGCCCACGGTGCCGCCGATCTCGCACAGCATGAAATCGACCTCGTCTTCGCCGATGGAGATGAAGTCTTTGATCTCGTTGGTGACATGGGGGATCACCTGGATGGTTTTCCCGAGGTAGTCGCCGCGGCGTTCTTTTTCCAGCACGCTGGTATAGATTCGTCCCGACGAGATGGAATCCGTGTTGCGCGCCGGCACTCCGGTAAACCGCTCGTAGTGGCCAAGGTCGAGGTCGGTTTCGGCACCGTCATCCGTGACGAAGACTTCGCCATGTTCGAACGGGCTCATGGTGCCGGGATCGACGTTCAGGTAGGGATCCAGCTTTCGCAATCGCACGGAGTAGCCCCGGGCCTGCAGCAGCGCGCCAAGAGCGGCAGAGGCCAGCCCCTTGCCCAGTGATGAAACAACACCGCCAGTGATAAAAATGAAACGCGCCATGTTTTCGGCTGCCCCCGTGAGATCGTGTCAGGTCCAAGTCGGTTCAGTTACGACCCGGATTCCCGGATCGATGAGCTGCCCGGCGGTTCCAAAAAACCGCAGCATCACGGGGCTTCACAGCTATCAGATTCGCAATGCATGCGCAAGGGAACCGCAAGATGCTGTTACGGTTCCCGAAAGCTTGTCTAGGTATTGTGGGTTAGTCGGCGCTGGGCACCAAAGGCGCGTTTTCGCTCGGGCTTGGCGGCAACAGGTCGCTGCCCAAAGGCGAGGTCGGCGCGGCGGGCGTGCCATCGGATGTCGGGACTGCCAGGCTGTCCGTGATCGATGATCCGGCAGAATTTTGTGCGGCCAGAACCGTCAGCGTGATCGAGGTGCCGATAAAGGCTATGGCGAGAAACCATGTGACCTTGCTCAGCGCGGTCGCCGCAGCGCGCCCGGTCATGGCTCCGCCACCGCCGCCGCCACCCATGCCAAGGCCACCGCCCTCCGAGCGTTGCAGCAGAACAACGGCAATGAGGCCGAGCGCCAGAAGAAGATGGATGATGAGAACGACGTTTTGCATAGGACCCTGCGGCTGTTGGCTGAGTATCGGGCGGTTCATAGGCAAGATTGCCGGGCGGGGCAAGGGCCGAGTTGCAGCCATGCCGTGTTGCGGATCGGAGAACGGCAGGACGCGTGAGCAGGCGGCAGGCGGAAACGCGACAACGAGCTGTGATCCGGGGCTGGATTCAGGACTGCCACAGGCTCGGCTTCCGTGGTGGCTTCAGGGGTGGCTTCAGGGGCGGGTTCCGTGATTGGTTCCGGGACTGGCCCGCAGAAAGCTGGCCCGCAGAAAGAGGGCCCGTAAAAAACTGGGCGCGGCACTGGTGGGCCGGGCGGGAAGCTGCCCGTGCAAAACCTCAGGCAGTTGTCGGGGCAGTTGGCAGTTGTCGGGGCGGTCGGATCGGGCCGGTAATCACGTCCTTTGCAACGGCCAAACGGACGGGGAGGGCGAAATTGCTGTTTCATCGCGCGAAGGGCCTCGTTATACGGGGCTCTGGATTTGAACCCGCATGCAAAGGACCGGATATGGCCAATGTTGTCGTTGTCGGCGCCCAATGGGGCGATGAGGGAAAAGGCAAGATCGTTGACTGGCTCAGCGAACGTGCAGATGTAATCGCGCGGTTTCAGGGCGGTCACAATGCCGGCCACACGCTCGTTATCGATGGCAAGGTCTACAAGCTGCACGCGCTGCCGTCCGGTGTCGTGCGCGGGGGAAAGCTGTCTGTGATCGGCAATGGTGTGGTCCTCGATCCCTGGCACCTCCTGAAGGAGATCGCGACGGTTCGCGCTCAGGGGGTGGAGATCACGCCTGAAACCCTGATGATTGCAGAAAACACGCCCCTGATCATGCCGTTTCATGGCGAATTGGACCGTGCCCGCGAAGAGGCGGCATCCAAGGGCACCAAGATCGGCACCACCGGTCGTGGGATTGGCCCGGCCTACGAAGACAAAGTGGGTCGCCGGGCCATCCGTGTCGCGGATCTGGCCGATCATGCCACATTGGAGGCGCGCGTGGACCGCGCCCTGCAGCATCACGACCCGCTGCGCAAGGGGTTGGGGGTCGAGGCGATCGACCGCGATGCGCTGATCGCCCTGCTGAAAGAGATCGCCACTGACATCCTTCCGTTTGCGGCGCCTGTCTGGAAGGTGATGAACGAAAAACGCAAGGCCGGGAAACGCATCCTGTTCGAGGGCGCTCAGGGGGCCTTGCTGGACATCGATTTCGGCACCTATCCCTATGTGACCTCATCGAATGTGATCGCCGGTCAAGCGGCCACCGGAGTTGGCATCGGTCCGAACTCCATCGATTATGTCCTCGGCATCGTGAAGGCCTATACCACGCGTGTGGGGGAGGGGCCGTTCCCGACGGAGCTGGAAGATGAGGACGGCAACCGCCTTGGGACGCGGGGGCACGAATTTGGCACCACGACCGGGCGCAAGCGCCGCTGCGGCTGGTTCGACGCCTGCCTCGTGCGTCAGACCTGCGCCACATCCGGGATCAACGGTATCTCGCTGACCAAGCTGGATGTGCTTGACGGATTTGAGACGCTGAAGATCTGCACCGGCTATGACCTGGATGGGGAGCGCCTGGACTACTTGCCGACCGCGGCCGACCAGCAGGCACGTTGTACTCCGATCTACGAAGAGATGGACGGGTGGAGCGAGTCGACGGAAGGTGCACGCTCATGGGCGGATTTGCCGGCCAATGCGATCAAATATGTGCGCCGTGTCGAGGAGCTGATCGAGTGCCCCGTCGCCCTGTTGTCCACCAGCCCGGAGCGGGACGACACGATTCTCGTGACCGACCCCTTTGCTGACTGATGGCAGATTCCAAAGGCCTCAGCTATCGCGCGCGTCGGATCTGGGCGTTGGTCATCCTCTTGGTCGGGATGCCGCTCTATATTGTCGCGGCGGTGACCGTTCTGAGCTTTCTTGACCGCCCGCCCCTGTGGTTGGAGTTGCTGATCTATGTGGCTCTGGGGGTGGTCTGGATCCTGCCGTTTAAATTCGTCTTCCGGGGGGTTGGCAAGGAAGATCCCGATGCCCTGCATGACGAGCACCTGAAATAGAGTGACAGGCGCGGGGGGCTCCCGCCAATCTTCTCAGCCCCGGTGGGACTGAGCATCTTGTTGGGCCCGGCGCGGCGCCCCTGAAAGGG
>MPDC01000046.1 GCA_001874255.1 Alphaproteobacteria bacterium MedPE-SWcel | reverse complement strand
TGGACCTGTCGCGGGATTGTGCCGCTCCTTTGACCACGTATCGTGTCGCAAAGGAGAACACAGATGGCATTACGACCGACGGAAGAATTCCGCGCCGAAGCAGTGCGTGTAGCGTTGACCAGCGGGCTGCCGCGAAAGCAGGTAGCTGCCGACTTTGGAGTCGGCTTCTCGACGCTGAACCGCTGGATACAGCAAGATCGGCGCAATCCTGAGAAGCCGGCCGTCCAATCCAATCTTGAACGCGAGATCGCCGAGCTGCGGAAAGAGAACCGTATGCTTCGGGAGGGGCTTTGTTGCACAAATCGGCCTGAGCTCGAGCTTGCCCTTACCCCAGACGGATTCAGCCTATTGCCACGGTACGCGGTATGCCAAGAGCTGTGAAGCCGTTCAGGATCGCGGCGCGGATCTGGATCTCTGCAACCTGACGATCGAAGTCACGCGCGGAGAGGCGCTGACCAAGCAGTTTCACACAGTGCATCTTCGTTTCGACGCGGCTCCGGCGGTGATCCCCGGTCAGGTTTCGCCACAGGGCACGACCCAGGTACCTTGAGGCTCGTACGGCTTCGTTGCGTGCTCTGGCACCGGGCGTGTCAGGTTTCCACATCTTGGCATTCTTGCGCGGAGGGATAACAGCATGGGCCTGTCGGGCTGCAATGGCGTCGTGGCATTTGCGTGTATCATAAGCACCGTCCGCGGTGACACTACCGATGTCGTCATCTGGCTTTATCTGGCTAAGCAGGTCGGGCAACATGGGCGCATCGCCAATACTACTGCTTGTGACCTCAACGGCCCGTATCTCCAGCGTTTCCTCATCAATTCCTATATGAAGCTTGCGCCATAGGCGGCGCTTGGGGCCGCCATGCTTACGGGCGTTCCACTCGCCTTCGCCCTCAGCCTTGATACCGGTGCTATCGATCAGCAGGTGCAGCGGCCCTGGAGATCCCTTGTAGGGAATGGCGACCGACAACGTTTTCTGACGGCGACACAGGGTGCTGAAGTCCGGCACGGACCAGTCCAGTCCAACGCGCTTGAGCACGCTCTCTACAAATCCAGTCGTCTGCCGCAACGGCAGGCCGAACAGAACCTTCAGGGTCAGACAGGCCTGAATGGCGGCGTCACTGTAGGTTTGCTGCCGCCCTCGTCGGCCGGAGGCTTCCGCCTCCCACATCATCTCGGAATCAAACCAGATCGATAACGATCCGCGTTGCTTCAGGGATTGATTGTACTCCGCCCCGTTCCGGGTCTTGTACGTCGTTGGTGTCCAGCTGCTCATAGACGCCGGCTATCACGCTGGATTCACACAGTGAATCCTTTCACGAGCCAATTTGTGCAACAAAGCCGGTACCAGTTCATGTAGCTCACGATTTCAGATTTTTCCTACGACACCATTGTCTGCATTTCTCTATCTTTGGCTATGAACGCCAGCGGTGCGGATAAATCGGTTGAAATGCGTTTCGAAAGAACACCGGATATCGAGGCAATTGCACCGTGGTGCGATGTGAAACCTTCACAAAACATTCAGATACGATCACACAAAAATCGAATACAAACAGTGGAGATGCCTCATCTTGCAGATCACGTCGCGTCTTCCAGCATGAATTCAAACCGCCAGGATCAAAATATATATATTATGATCAATGGATTAAGTCAGAAACACCAAAAACATCCTGGCCGTCATGCGTGCGTCACAAATGAACACTAAATCCGGCAGAGACACCAAATGAACACAAACGCGCAACGCGGGAGCCAACTCGGTATGCCTCTTCAATTCTCTCCAGAAGGCGATGCACATCAGCTTTCAGCGGTCCGCCAAAAACGGCTTGTGGAAATTGTGCGGGAGAGAGGCGCTATGAATGTCCGCGATCTTGGAGCATTTCTGGAAGTCTCGGAGGCCACCGTCAGGCGCGATCTGAGCGCTTTGGAACGCAAGGGATTACTGGCGCGGACCCATGGTGGCGTGATTGCAAACGCGATTGTTGGCCACGATGTCCCAGAGAATGCGCGCCTCAAGATGAATGAGGAGGAGAAGCGCCGGATTGCATTTGCTGCTCTCGACATGCTGGACGGCGAAGAAACTGTGCTTCTAGATGCGGGAACCACAGCGCTGACAATCGCGCTGAACGCCTCCGCAAAACCGAACTGCACCTATGTGACGACCTGCCTGGGCATTGCGCGTGCCCTGAAGGAGCAAGGCATCAAACAGCACTATCTTATCGGTGGTGCGCACCATGAAACCAACGATAGCTACACCGGGTCTTTGACGATCGCCGCAATACGCAGCTTGGCGTTCGACGTTGCTTTTCTCTGTGTGTCCTCGATCGATGTGCATCGCGGGGTGATCAGTCTTGGCAGTGAAACCTATGCATTGGTTCAGAAAGAAATCATAAATGCGTCCCGCAAGAACGTGCTGGTGGCAGATCACTCCAAATTCAAGGCGGCGGCATTTGCCTGTACCGCGACGCTCGATGAGTTGGATGCGATTATCACCGTGACTGAGTTGGACCTCACAGTCAAAGAAGCGCTGCTGCAGCGAAATCTGGAGCTGAAACTGGTATGACACAGCGTGGCGCTTCCCTGCAGGTAGCCGGTTTGAAAAAAGCCTTCGGTCCGACAAGCGTCTTGAAAGGCGTCGATTTTTCTATCGAGCCTGGCATGTTCCTGACGCTCTTGGGACCGTCCGGCTGTGGCAAGAGCACGGCATTGCGGATCATCGCCGGTCTGGAACCTGCTGACGCCGGTACAATCCGGGTCGACGGACAGGATGTGACGGACATACCATCGGTACAGCGCAACATTGGCATGGTCTTTCAAAACTACGCCTTGTTTCCGCACATGAGCGTCCAGCAGAATATTCTCTATGGCCTCAAGGTCCGCCGGACTCCCGAAGCGGATCGCAGGCGTGCGCTTTCGCGGGTTGCCGACATGATGGGGCTCGGCAATTTGCTTGACCGCAGGCCCGGTCAGCTTTCTGGCGGACAGCAGCAACGTGTAGCCCTTGCACGCGCATTGGTGTCACAGCGCCCGCTTGTGCTTATGGACGAACCATTATCCAATCTGGATGCCAAACTTCGGACCGAGATCCGTGCAGAAATCAGAGAACTCAATCAGCGCCTTGGCCTGACGGTCGTCTATGTGACCCATGACCAAAGTGAAGCGCTTTCCATGTCCGACCGGATATTGTTGCTCAACAATGGCAGCGCAGTTCAGTTCGGGTCACCGCAGGATCTTTTCAACACTCCTGCCACGGTCGCTGCGGCACGTTTCATCGGCACTCCGCCCATGAACGTTATTTCCGGTGAGAATGCGCCTGAGAGCCTTGGCAGGCTTAGCGTCCATGGCGATGCAAAGGATCTGTTGATCGGTGTGCGGCCGGAAGACCTGTCTCTCGAAACCGGTGCGGCCGACACGCGGATCGAAGCCGAGATTACCGGCTGGGAGTATGAGGGAAACAACACGCTGGTAAAGCTTAGGACCAGCCTGGGAGAGGCCGTCACGCTATCCCAGAAGAGACAGGATATGCCGGAACGAGGGACCCGCGTATCCTTAGGGTGTTCATTGCACGCCCTCCGCCTGTTCCGGAAAACGGACGGCACGGCCCTCGACAAGCCCTAAAATCTGCAGGCGGAAATACCGGCTGCGGACCAATAGTTGCTGTATAGCGGAGTAAATACGATGAAACTGAATAGACTTTTGGGCACGGCGGCCTTGGCGGCCGGGCTCTACGGGACAACTGTATCCGGAGTTCAGGCTGCGGATCTCGAATTTTATTTTCCCGTTGGCGTAAATGCCCCGGCTGTTGAAACCATTCAGGAAATGGTCGATGCTTGGGATGAAGCACATCCAGAACATACGGTAAAGGCCGTTTATGCGGGCAATTACGAGGAAACCACGACCAAGGCTCTGACGGCCGCGCAGGCGGGCAATGCTCCGGATGTCGCAGTGTTGCTTGCAATCGACATCTTTACCCTGGTTGAAGAAGACGTTGTCGCTC
Organism: Alphaproteobacteria bacterium MedPE-SWcel; assembly: GCA_001874255.1. Taxonomy (GTDB): domain Bacteria; phylum Pseudomonadota; class Alphaproteobacteria; order Rhodobacterales; family Rhodobacteraceae; genus Epibacterium. The sequence continues at coordinate 13,370 of MPDC01000046.1, read as the reverse complement.
CCTTTTCCCAGATGGCGACATCCGAAGAAGATAAGGCGTGGATGGATAGCTTCATCAAGGGCTTTACCGTTGATACGGTTTTTGGCGGTGAAACCTACTCCATTCCGTTCCAGCGTTCGACGCCGATTTTCTACTACAACAAGGACGCGTTTCGCGAGGCAGGCCTTGACCCGGAAAAGGCTCCGGAAAGTTGGGCGGAAATGATCGAAATCGGCAAGAAACTTGTCAAGAAAGATGATGCGGGCAATGTCGTACAGTGGGGAACACGTGTCCCCAACCTTGGCCTGGCAGGCTTGTGGCTGTTGGGGGGCATGGTCTATTCCATGGATGGCACCCTGACCACCGACAGCGGTACGGAAGTCCAGTTTAACACCGATGCCACCCTATCCGCGATCAGCTTCCTTAAGTCGCTTGCCGAAGAAGGCATTATGCAGCCGGGTGGCGTCACCTGGGGGGATACACCGAAAGCTTTCATCGAAGGCAACACTGCGTCCATGTGGACATCGTCCGGCAATCTCGCATTCGTCAATGACAATGCAGAATTCGAGTGGGGTACAGCCTTCCTGCCCGGTGGCAACCATCCCGGAGCCTCATTGGGGGGCGGCAATTTCTACATCTTCAAGGACACGTCTGACGATGAGAAAGCCGCAGCGCTGGATCTGGTCAAATTCATGACCTCCCCTGAAAATGCCGCCAAATGGGCAATCTCTACAGGTTATGTTGCGACCAGTGAAGCCGCATGGGAGACCGCCGCGATCAAGGACTACACGGCGCAATTGCCCCAAGCGCTCGTAGCCCGGGACCAGTTGCCGTATGCCTATCGTGAAGTCGCAACATTCCAGCGCAAGCGCGTCGCACAAATCATGGCAGATGCTCTTGAGGCAATCATTGCCGAAGGTGCTGATCCGAAAGCATCGCTGGCGAACGCACAGTCGGAAGTCGACAAGATTCTGGCGGACTACAACTAGTCAAAAATCAATGATGCGGGGCGAGGAATTCGCTCCGCATTTTGCTGTTGATTGGAGCATTCTCATGAACAAGCCTCTTGGCATCAGTCGTGCGATCGCACTTTTGGGAGTGCCACTCGTTCTGCTGATCACTTTCACGCACTATCCGCTGTTGCAATCCGTGGTCAGTTCTTTCTGGAGCAAGGGAACTAAGATCCGGCCGTCCAAGTTCATTGGCCTCGACAACTATGCGAAGCTGTTTGACGATCCGGTTCTGGCAAAAGTGATGTGGAACAGCCTGATTTATGCCGCGGTCACCATTCCAGTTACGGTAGCCCTGTCCATCGCCATGGCGCTGCTGGTGAACAGCAAGCTTCCCGGACGGGCCCTTATGCGGCTTTCCTTTTTCCTGCCAACCATGTTGCCAATGATAGCTGTGGCCAACTTGTGGCTGTTTGTTTACGTCCCCGGATATGGCCTGATTGCGCAGGTCATGATCTGGCTGGGTCTGCCCGATATCAATTTTCTTGGCAGCTCCGAAACTGCCCTATGGGCCATGATGGTCGTCGCGGTCTGGAAAGAGGCCGGGCTCTTCATGATTTTCTACCTCGCAGCTCTGCAATCCATACCGCAAAACCTCAAGGAAGCCGCGGTGTTGGAAGGGGCAGGCAAGGCTCGGGTGTTCCGCGACATAGTCTGGCCCTTACTGGCTCCCACGACGGTGTTTGTTGCGATCAATGCCATGCTGAATGCATTCCGTGTCATCGATCACGTCGTTGCAATGACAAATGGAGGGCCGAACAATGCCAGTGCTCTGCTGCTATTTTACATCTATCAGGTGGCTTTCGGCTTCCGCGATTTTCCCTATGGCGCGACCTTGACGGTATTGCTCGCCGGGATTTTGGGTCTGTTTGCCATCGTTCAGTTCAAACTCCTTGACCGAAGGACACACTACCAATGAGCTGGCCCGTGCGACCCACTCAACAGATCGGAACCGCGCTCGACCACGTCGCCGGGATGACCCTCGCTGCCGTTCTCGCAGTATTGTGGGGCCTGCCGTTGCTATATTCTGTCTGGACAGCGTTTCACGCGGAAAAATACTCCGTCCAGTTCGACTTGACAGCCCCTTGGACGCTGCAGAATTTTGTCGAGGCTTGGAATGCTGCGCCATTCGGCCTGTATTTCATCAATACCGTCCTGCTGTCGCTGATGGCCGTGAGCGCAAATTTTGTTCTGTGTACGCTGACGGCCTATGGATTGGTGCGCTACCGTTTTCGATGGGCTGGCCCACTCTTTGCACTCATCATGGTACAGATGCTCATCACACCGGAAATTCTGATCGGCCCGAATTATCTCACCCTCGCTCGGTTGGGGCTGATCGATACGATTTTCGGCGTTGCGTTGCCTTATCTAAGCTCAGCGTTTGGGATCTTCTTGCTCCGCCAGACCTTCAAGACAGTTCCCGCTTCCCTTGACGAAGCCGCCACGATGGAAGGGGCTGGCATGTGGCGGGTGCTCTGGGATGTCTATGTTCCTTTGGCTAAACCGGTCTATCTGGCCTATGGGCTTGTGTCGGTCAGCTTCCACTGGAATAATTTTTTGTGGCCGCTCATCGTTACCAATTCTCCTGAAGCCCGTCCAGTGACCGTTGGCCTCAGCGTCTTTGCAACAGTCGACAGCGGCGTTGAATGGTCGCTTGTAAATGCCGCTACCTTGATGACAACCGCGCCCCTTGTTCTGGCGTTTCTTCTATTTCAACGGGGGTTCGTAGATAACTTTATGAGGATAGGAATCAAGTAGCGGGATAGCCGTGGCGTGGGGCGGTGCCCCAGAGCTTTTGCCGGTTCTTGCTTTGCCCGCGCCACCGCCGCACATCCCCAATGACCTGGCGCAGGCTACCCAAAGCGCCGCCGTTCAGATGACAGCTCCTTCAGCCGACCGCGCAGATCAGTATCCGCAGGACGATTGGATGCTCGCCGATAGCAGGCGCTTACATCCCGCGGCTTCCACCTTGTCAGATTTGTCAACGCGGGCCAGACCGCCCAACACAAACCTAACGCACTGGCCCGCATCAAAAAATCTTAGACAAAGCACCAATTCGCTGCGGCTGCGCCAATGGCAGCTTTTGGATTCCACTGAAAAACGATATGCATTACCCACATTGAAGGGTCACGTTAAAAGAAACTTGGCTTAGAGGGCAGCGCCACAACGCCCATCTGCAATCGTGTAAGCTTCCAAAAAATATCGGCCAACCGCTCCGCCTGAAACTATGCGCACTGCGATGAAGTCTGGTTGTTCGATATCTGTCTGCTGCTGCACAAATGGAATGACGGACGGCGCATAGTGATTGCAAAGCGCCAGCAAAAGATCATCCAAGTTGTCACCGCCAAACAAACCTTCTGGGACCGGATCAGGTTGTATTCGCATCTCAATGCCCTTGCCATGAGACGAGTGGTTCAAGACACCAGTATCAACCAACTTCCACTGAACATCCTGCGCTGAGGCATGCGAGGCAGCTAAAACCAATATGCTTGCTAAAGCTCTGACGATTTTCACGGGAAATCCTTCTGGTGCAAGTTGGTGAGACTTCCCCGTTTAAATCGTACAGCGGCCATTTGCGCAATGCGCAGCATCGGTCAAGTTGGGCTCAGAGCTGCCTTGCGGCGCGGCGGCAGCAGGGGCGCGGCGAATCCTTACTTGGCCCTTGCCGTCAGATGGCGCCAGTCAGCTCGAAGCGAAGATGATCTGCTCCGCACCAAATCTCTCAACCCGTTCAATCTCCTTCATTCCTTGTGACTTCAATAAACGGCAGGAAGCTGAATTTGCACTTTGTGTTTCTGCAATGATCCGCTCCAAATCAGTTTCATTTAGTGCATGCTTGATGACAGCCTGAACAGCTTCATTCGCAAAGCCCTTACCCCAAAAGGTTGGGCTAAACTGGTAAGAAATTTCGTAGTCTTTTCCGTCTTGGTGGGGCCCAAGTTCAACCAGCCCAATGGGCTGATTGCGTTCTGCCAGACTAGCGACCCAAATCCCGACAAAATCCGGTGCGGTCAAATATTGCCTGAAGCGTGGAAACCGTTGGCTCCAAACAACGGGTCCTCCCAGATAACGTCTGACACGTTTGTCGCCGATAAGTATGCAGAAGAACCAAAGGTCCCGCTTTCGGAGGGGATGCAAGGATAGCCTTTCGGTTCGGAGTTGTTCAGAAAAATTCATAACGTCCAGCAAAAGCTGACTTTCGCTGCAATGCAACATTTTTGTATTACGGGCTCCGAAGCGGTCGTGCGGCGGTGCAGCAGCAGGGTCGCAGCGATCCCGCACCAGTTTCCAGCCTCCAGGTGACAGCAGCCAGCCCCATCGCGACATTCGTTCCAAGCGCGGCGCTCAGTCTGCTGCAAGTGCGAAGGCAACCAATCACTATTCCCGAGACCGGACATTCAAATCTGCGCGACCGGCCAGGGTGATGCTGCGCACCGCACCAAGGTCAGCGAAGCGCAGCTAGTGACATTTGCAAAGTCTGGCGATCTGCCACCCGGGCGGCGATCCAATGCTGCACGAGCAATGGAAAGAACAGACCTTCGCCGCATGTGCATCCAACATTCATCATCGAACGGAAGGGGTGCGGACAAAGCGGTCACTTGTCAGTTGTAAATGAACGACTGGATTTGGCTTCTTCACAAGATAAGTCAACGCGATGCTTACTCAAAGCAGGGTAAGACATCTTCTTCGAAGTAGGGCTCTTGATTCACCCAGAACATATAGTCCACTTGCAAAAAGTCCTGAGCAAATGCTTGAAGCTTCGGCACAAGGTTTACGCGATCGCCCTGAACCTCGTTTGAGTTTGTCTGCCCAACATAGTTCCCATCTTGAATTGCGATCCCGAGTGGCACGGTAAACTCACCCTCGTGCATCATGGCTAGGGGGTGGTTTAACTGCGGCTTGCGTTCCATCAAAAGGTCAGGCGTGCCAAGTCCGACACCAATTGCCTCGCCGTGCTGATAGACACCCGACAGATAGCCTTCATCTTCCCAAGGCAGCCATTCTCCTGGCATGAAATTTGCGTATTGGAGTTTTGTTGTGTTTGGAAAGGCAAGCGCCAAGGCCTGCATGTTCGCTTTAACACCTTCAAAGTAGAGTTGCGCAGAGAAACTTGGATCTGTGTCAGATGATACTCCAATTGCTGTTTCTTGAAGGTTTATGCCAGCAATCTCTCCGTCAAACTCCTGACCCAAAGCGACCAACAGAGCTTGAAAACGCTCCTGCACAGCCGGCGACCATCTTTTCGCGACCCAACCTTCAGGTTGTCCGTTGTCGTAGAATTGCTCCGTGGCCCCGCCATCAAAATCATCCGACCTTAGATATCTCGGAACCGGTATATTGCGATGCCAGAAGCTTGCATCCTGAAGCTGGATGAAGAGTGCTTTGCCGTGGCGGTCGAGGTACGCAATATCATCTTGGATATCGCTGAAATCATAGACGCCCCTACGAGATTCCAAATCGGCCCATGAATACATGATTTGGGCACCTTCGAACCTTTCGGACTCAAGCAAAGCATGCCTCCGGATCGCCCGGCGATCACGCGCAAAGTACACGAAGTGCTGAATTTCATCAGCGCGAATTGGACAGGTCGCATCGCCGTAGGCTTCGTGGGCAGTGAGGTATCTTTCAGCGGGATTTTCCCAGTTTTGACCAATCGAGGTGTTTGGAGCATGCACAAAACCAAACGCCGCGATCGCAACGACAAAGTAGCGAACATTCATGGTGAATTCTCACGTAAGCTAAGATTTCTTGATTTCTTCCAGACTGTCGGAAATATGACAAGCTGTCCACCCGGCAGCCAAAGTAAAATCCGCTCAGCAGACGCTCGAACGCACTGCAGCATTCGGCAATTTGGGCTCAGAGCTGCCTTGCGGCGGGGCGGCAGCAGGGGCGCGGCGAATCCTTACTTGGCCCTTGCCGTCAGATGGCGCCAGTCAGCTCGAAGTGACCAGTGCGAAGCGAGGTTAGTTGTTGTTGCTGCACATGCACAAATCGCGCATCGGCTTCCCGGAACCTGACATTCAAGCTGTCAAACGCGGCTTTTTGCCGTCAATGTCGGCAGAGAGCCCATTTTAACCCATGCTGCACAACCTATGAACAACTGACATGCGCAGTAAGCTGACCTTGAGAGCGCCGATCCCGATCCGCCGAACCCAATTAGCGCGTCGTTCTTGAGCGGCGCATCCGTCACGGCAATGAACGGCTCAGTGAGCTTGTGGCATTCTGGGTGGACACGCTTCTAACCCGGAAATCATTAACTCGATGGCAACTAAGTCATTCATGCACTAACGATTGTATTGGACCAGGCGAACAGGCCTACACAGGGAGTCTTTTCATGGCCTTCACGATCCGACAGCTTCAATATTTTGTCGCCGTAGCCGAAAACGGATCTGTTAGCCGCGCCTCGCAATCTTTGGCCATTTCGCAATCCGCCGTCACCGAGGCGATAAAGTTTCTCGAAGAAGATCTCGGCGTAAAGCTGTTTACGCGGCATTCGCGGGGATTGAGTATCACCCACAAGGGGCACCAATTCCTTCGACACGCGACATCCATATTGTCCGAGGTTTCTGAGGCCCGCCGGTCGCTGGAAATCAAAGAACAAGAAATTCAGGGAAAACTGCACCTTGGGGTAACATCCCTGATGGCCGGCTATGTTTTATCCGACCTGCTGGCACGGTTTCGGCGTGCGAACCCCGAAGTTGATGTCACAGCGATTGAAGATAACGGTGAATATCTTGAGCATCTTCTGATCGGCGGGGAGCTTGATGTGGCCGTGATGGTGATCTCGGATCAACTGGACAAACTCGCTCTGCATGTTGAGCTGCTCGATGTGTCGCCTTACCGTTTGTGGCTACCGATTGGTCACCCTTTGACCAAACGGGACAGCATAAATATCGAAGATCTCTCTGGGGACCCTCTCATCGCGTTGGACATCGATGAAATGGGAGAAACGGCCATTCGCTCCTTAGCGTCTCCGGGTGTGCGCCCCAAAGTGGCGTTCCGAACGCGGTCGGTCGAGGCTGTGCGCAGTCTGGTTGCGACGGGTGCAGGAATCGCGGTTCTTCCCGACCTTGTTTATAGGCCGTGGTCTCTTGAGGGGGACCGTATAGAATCGCGTGATATCTCCGGAAAACTACCCTCGGTTCAGCTCGGATTGGTCTGGCGCAAGGGGTCTCCGCTCACGCCTGCGGCGAAGGACTTCATCGATATTGTGCAGGGAATTCATAGCAATAAGGCTTGAACGACATATGAATTCGAAATTTCCGATATCAGTTTTCTGATAATTGAATTTGCGAATTCAAGCGCGCCTCCACATGCTTGGCCTTAGAAAGGGCCGTCAGAGCCCCCGTTATATTCAACAAATCCCAGGGAGCTAAGCATGAGAAAGATACTGAAATCCTGTACGGCAGTCGCCTGCGCTGCCTCCATCGCCGCACCATCGCTGGCCGCCGATATGATTATGGAAATTGGCGCGGGTGAAGGTCAGGTTAATATTGTTGCATGGCCAGGCTACATCGAACGCGGCGAAACTGTGGAGGCATTCGACTGGGTCACCAAATTCGAAGAAGCCACCGGCTGCATGGTCAATGTCAAAACCGCCAACACCAGTGACGAAATGGTGGCGCTGATGAACGAAGGCGGTTTTGATCTCGTAACGGCGTCTGGCGATGCCTCTTTGCGCATGATTGCAGGCAAACGCGTTCAGCCGGTCAACATCGATCTCATCCCCAGCTGGAGCACGGTCGATGATCGCCTCAAAGAAGCGCCTTGGCACTACGTGAACGACACCCACTATGGTACGCCCTACATGTGGGGTCCGAACGTGCTGATGTATTCGACAGAAGCCTTTGATGAAGCGCCCACGAGCTGGTCTGTAGTTTTTGAAGAAACCACGCTGGCGGATGGCAAATCCAACAAGGGTCGGGTGCAGGCCTATGATGGTCCGATCCATATCGCAGATGCGGCCAATTACCTGATGTATCACCAGCCCGAACTGGGGATCACCTCGCCCTATGAGTTGAATCAGGGTCAATACAACGCAGCGCTTGATCTCCTGCGTGGTCAGCGCGAACTGGTCTCGCGCTATTGGCATGATGCGTTCATCCAGATTGACGATTTCAAAAACGAAGGCATGGTCGCGTCAGGGTCTTGGCCCTTCCAGGTAAATCTGTTGCAGGGAGACGATGCCAATGTCGCTTCCGTTATTCCGCAAGAGGGCGCCACTGGTTGGGCCGACACCACTATGATGCATGCGGAAGCGGAAAATCCCAATTGCTCATATATGTGGATGGAACATACCCTGTCTTCAAATCTGCAATCCGATTTGTCCGTTTGGTTTGGGGCGAACCCAGCCGTGCCTGCGGCCTGTACAGATGGGCGGGGCATGCAAACCGCCGAGGGCTGTACCAAAAACGGTTTGGATGATTTCGAACGCATCAAGTTCTGGCAAACACCTGTCTCCAAATGTGAGAGTCAGGACACCTGTGTCCCCTACTACCGCTGGGTATCGGACTATATCGGCGTGATCGGCGGCCGATAAGTGAGCGTCTAAGTGCAACGCTGGCCTCCCTTTGTGGGGGGCCAGAGAACCCAACGGAAATTTCATGACATCAGCAGTCGCATTTACCAGCGTTTCACGCCATTTCGGGTCTGTTCGCGCCGTCGACAACGTCGATATCAACATCGCAGAAGGTGAGTTTTTTGCCATGTTGGGCCCCTCGGGTTCGGGCAAGACAACCTGCCTTCGCTTGATCGCAGGGTTTGAGCAACCGACGGCCGGAGAAATCTCGATCTTCGGGCAGTCAGCCCAAGGCGTGCCGCCTTACAAACGTCAGGTGAACACCGTTTTTCAGGATTATGCGCTGTTTCCGCATTTGAATGTTTTGGACAATGTGTCCTATGGCCTGATGATCGCAGGTATCTCCAAAAAAGAACGACGGATTGCGGCAGAAGAGGCGCTCGAACTGGTGGCGCTCCCCGGATATGGCGGGCGGAAACCTTCTGAGCTGTCCGGTGGTCAGCGCCAACGGGTCGCTTTGGCGCGTGCCTTGGTGAACAAGCCCAAAGTGCTTTTGCTTGATGAGCCTCTCGGCGCGCTTGACCTCAAGCTTCGTGAACAAATGCAAGAAGAGCTCAAAGAGCTGCAGCGCAAACTCGGCATAACCTTCGTGTTTGTTACCCATGATCAGGGGGAGGCTCTTTCGATGGCCGATCGCGTCGCCGTTTTTAATGACGGCAAGATCGTTCAGGTCGGAAAGCCAGAAGACATCTACTACCGCCCTGAAGTCCCATTCGTGGCGGACTTCGTTGGGTCGTCCAACGTGTTGCCGCCGCATGTGACCAAAGAGGTCAAAGGAATCGCGGTTACAGCCGCCGTTCGCCCCGAAGCGGTTAGGCTTGGCGAAAAAGGCCTGCCAGCCACGGTGCGCTCAACCAGCTTTATCGGCACCTCGACCCGTGTTTCTTTGGATTTAGGTGGCTTTCAGATGATCGCCCTTTTGCCCAAAGGCCAAATCATCCCATCGGCTGGGGAGCGCACGCATGTGAGCTGGGCCGACGAAGACATCCACCTCATGGAGCAGGCGGATGAATGATCGAGCTCTTCATACGGATCGCAGCGGCGTTCTGACGCGCATTTCCGACAAGCTGTGGCGCAACCCACGGCTGACGATCCTTCTGTTGATCACGCTGCCTGCCTTGTGGTTGGGTATCGTTTATCTCGGGTCTCTTTTTGCCCTGCTGGTGCAAAGCTTCTTTTCGATTGACGAGTTCTCAGGCCTCATCATTTATGAGTTCACTCTCAAAACCTACGGTGAGCTGTTCACACCGGCCAATTTCGACATCATTGTCCGAACCGTCCTGATGGCCTCCGCCGTGACGATTGCCGCAGCCATTGTGAGCTTTCCGATTGCCTATTACGCGGCGCGATATGCGCGGGGGAAGTGGAAAGCCATCTTCTACCTTGGGGTTATGTTGCCCTTGTGGTCCAGCTATCTGGTCAAAGTCTATTCATGGAAACTGATCCTCGCGAAGGAAGGTATTCTAAATTGGCTGTTCGAGACGCTGCACCTGAGCTGGCTGCTTGAAGCTTATCTGTCGCTGCCGATTGTTGGGGGAAACTCGCTTTCCGTCAGTTCAACGGGGACCTTTCTGGTGTTCCTGTACGTGTGGTTGCCTTTTATGATCCTGCCAATTCAGGCTGCTCTGGAGCGCGTGCCGCCATCGATGATGGAAGCCTCTGGAGATCTGGGCGCCACGCCTCAGCAAAGCTTTCGCCATGTGCTGCTGCCGCTCGCGCTGCCCGGGGTCATTGCGGGATCAATCTTTACCTTCTCTCTAACGCTGGGGGACTACATCATTCCCCAGATTGTTGGCTCATCACGCCGTTTTATCGGTCAGGCCGTTTATGCCTATCAAGGTACCGCGGGAAACATCCCCTTGGCCGCCGCCTTCGCTGTCGTTCCGATTGTGCTCATGGGGGGATACCTCTGGGTCGCCAAACGCATGGGAGCTTTCGATGCACTCTGATCGCGCTTCCACAAAATTGAAAGTCGCAGCAGGTTTGGGCCTTTCCTTTATGCACCTGCCGATAATTTTGATTTTCATCTATGCCTTCACCACGGAGGACAAATCCTATCAGTGGCCGCCCCCCGGGCTGACATTGAAATGGTTCGAAGTCACATGGAACCGCCCTGACGTTTGGGAAGCGCTGACGCTGTCCCTTAAAGTGGCGTCGATTTCCACCATCATAGCTTTGATCCTTGGGACGCTCTGTGCCGCTGCTGTTAGTCGCAGCCGGTTCTTTGGCCGTGAAGCGATTTCGCTGCTTGTGATCCTGCCCATTGCGCTGCCCGGAATTGTCACCGGTATTTCACTGCGCTCGGCGTTTAACATTGCGGACATTCCGTTTAGCTTTTGGACGATTGTTTTAGGCCACGCGACCTTCTGTATCGTGGTGGTTTATAACAACGCCGTGGCACGTTTCCGGCGCACGTCCGGCTCGCTTATCGAAGCATCTATGGATCTTGGCGCGACGAGTTTTCAAACGTTTCGACACGTTATTTTGCCCAATATTTCCACGGCGCTTCTGGCCGGTGGCATGCTCGCTTTTGCCCTCAGTTTTGATGAGGTAATCGTGACAACCTTTACCGCCGGACAACAGCAGACCTTGCCGATTTGGATGCTTGAAGAACTGGTTCGCCCACGTCAGCGGCCCGTCACCAATGTGGTGGCCATGATCGTGGTCCTCGTTACGTTTTTGCCGATCCTCGGCGCCTACTATCTCACCCGCGGCACCGATACGGTTGCTGGTCAGGGCAAATAAAACAGGGAGAAACTCATGGAAACCAACATGTTGATCAATGGTGTTTTTGAGGCGGGCACCGAGATGACCGAAACGGTGCTAAACCCCAGAACCGGCGAAGTGATCCTGCAAATGCCCGAGGCCAGCCCTGAGCAAATCGACAGTGCGGTCGCGGCGGCACGTGAAGCCTTTCCTGCATGGTCGCTGACCACGCCCGGCGAACGATCCGCCATTCTTTTAGCCATCGCGGACGCGGTGGATGCCAACCTTGAAGAATTGGCCCAGTTAGAGGCCCTGAATTGCGGCAAACCCATCAACGAAGTGCGCAACGAAGAAGTTCCCGGCGTTTCAGACTGCTTTCGCTTTTTTGCAGGCGCTGTGCGTAACATGAACGCGCCTGTTGCGGGCGAATATTTGGCGGGGCACACATCGATGATCCGCAGGGATGCGATAGGCGTTGTCGCCTCGATCGCCCCTTGGAACTATCCGATGATGATGATGGCATGGAAGCTGGCCCCTGCGTTGGCGGGCGGCAATACCGTCGTATTGAAACCCTCCGAACAAACGCCACTCACTGCGCTGAAGCTGGCGAAAATCATGAACGACATGCTGCCAAAGGGCGTGCTGAATGTGATCGTTGGACAGGGGGGCAGTGTCGGCAACGCACTCATCAATCATCGCGATGTCGACATGATTTCGATCACCGGTGATATCGCTACAGGCAAGAAAGTTCTGGTCGCCGCAGCAAACTCGGTCAAGCGCACGCATCTTGAATTGGGCGGGAAGGCCCCCGTCATTGTGCATGATGACGCCGATTTAGAGCGGGTCGTCGATGGGCTCAAAGCGTTCGGATATTACAACGCGGGTCAAGACTGCACCGCGGCGTGTCGTATCTATGCGGGCTCCAAAATCTACGACAATCTTGTTGCGGATCTATCAAGCGCGGCGGCCTCTATCGTCTTTGATGATGCCGATGACACTTTGAACGAAATACCGCCCCTCATCAGCCAACGCCAACGAGACCGTGTTGCAAGTTTTGTTCAACGCGCCTCGGAGCAGAGCCATATGGAAATCACAACGGGTGGCGGCCTTCATGAGGGCAATGGTTTCTACTATCAGCCCACGGTGGTTGCGGGTGCGTTACAAGGCGATGAAATTGTGCAACGGGAGGTTTTCGGTCCAGTCGTCTCTGTCACGCGGTTTGATGAAACCGACGACGTGATCGGATGGGCCAATGACAGCCAGTATGGTCTGGCCTCATCGGTCTGGACGCAGGACATTGGGAAAGCCATGGAAAATTGCGCACGACTTCAATATGGCTGCACTTGGGTGAATACCCATTTTATGCTGACCACGGAAATGCCTCATGGCGGTGTCAAGCAATCGGGCTATGGCAAAGACATGTCTATGTACGCGCTGGAGGATTACACAGCAGTTCGGCATGTCATGATTGCGCATTGACGCTACGCCACGCGTCACACGTTTTTCCGGGCAACCAATTGATGGTTCCCGCACACAATAACCGGTGACTGAAAAGGGCTTCCTAAGCTGTTGTAGAAACTGACGCAAACGCGGAAGTTCGGTAAAACAATATGAAGTGTCGGCTTCCCACCCTAGGTGATTAAACAAGATGTCCACTGTAGGCGGACAGAAGTCGTTGCCTGTTGAAATGCCAATAACGGCTTTGTCCGCCCTGCCGACCTTGACCTCCTGCCTCAGTACCGATTTGGTGTGCTGGCGCGGAGAACGGCGGCAGAGAGCCCGAAATCACCGATGCTGCACGTTGCCCGGACTTCTTCTAATCATGCCAAACTTCCGTTGAGAGCTAATTTGTGATCGATCATGCTTGCCGCGATTGAATGAGGGACACCTATGACCAGGAAAGCGCTTTTTCCAGCCGGTTCTGAGAGCCAAGCAACACAGATCAAGGTTTCACCCGGCATCATGTCTGGTGACCACGTCTTTCTAACGGGCGTCACCGGAAGCCGTCCTGACGGAGCGATGCCTGACCAAGCAGAAGATCAATTTAGGTCAGCGTTTGAAAAAATCGGATCGGTGTTGGCTGAGGCAGGTCTGTC
>MPDC01000045.1 GCA_001874255.1 Alphaproteobacteria bacterium MedPE-SWcel | reverse complement strand
GCCCCTGCGGGGCGCGCGCCGCGCCATGCCCAACTGCTGTCCCGGCTTTTTCAAAGCAGGGGCCGCAGGCGGGAGCCCCCCGCGGTGACCGGGCCCAATGCGCAAGCCTCCCGACAGAAGGCCACTTGCCAGCAAAAATTTGCACTTATACAATTTAACGCATACCAATTTGCAAAGGCACTCGATATGGCGACCCAAAAGCTCTACGCCGGGGCGAAGCTGCGCGAAATGCGTGGCCGTCTTGGCCTCACCCAAAAGGACTTTGCGGCCAAGCTTGGTGTCTCCCTGCCCTATCTGAACCAGATGGAGAACAACAACCGTCCCGTCTCCACCACGGTTGTGCTCGCCCTGGCGCAGGAGTTCGGCCTGGATGTGACCGAACTCTCCTCTGGCGACAGCGAACGGCTGATCTCGGATATGCGCGAAGCCATGGCCGATCCGGTCTTTGCCGAGGATGTGCCACCGCTGGCGGACCTGCGCCTGACCGCCTCCAACGCCCCCGCCCTCGCCCGCGCCTTTCTCGCGCTGCATCAGGCCTACCGCCAGACACACGAGCGCCTTGCCTCGCTCGACGAGGCGCTGGGGCGCGAGGACGCCCGCATTCAGGCCAGCCCCTGGGAGGAGGTGCGGGACTTTTTTCACTACTGCGACAACTACATCGATGCGGTCGACCGGGCGGCAGAACGGTGTGGCAGCGCCGAGGCCGCGCTGCAGGCAATTGGCGTCACCGTGACCCTGCGGGACATGGCCGGGCTGCGCAGCTTCGACCCCGACGTCAGAGTGCTGGCGCTCTCGCATCGCTCGGCGCCGCAAACCCGGCAGTTTCAGATGTATTTGCAGCTGGCCTTGCTGAAATATGGCGACTTGCTGGAGGCGACGCTGGATTTTGCAAAGTTCCAGACCGAAGAAGCCCGCGCCATCGCCAAGATCGGCCTGGCCAATTATTTCGCCGGCGCGGCGCTCATGCCCTATGGCCGGTTTCTCGACGCGGCGCGCGCCTGCCGCCATGATCTCGAACTGCTGGCGATCCGCTTTGGCGCCTCGATCGAGCAGGTCGCGCATCGCCTCTCGACCCTGCAGCGGCCCGGCGCGAAGGGCATTCCGTTCTTCTTTGTGCGCGTCGATCAGGCCGGCACCATCACCAAGCGGCACTCGGCCACCCGGCTGCAGTTTGCCCGGTTCGGCGGCGCCTGCCCGCTGTGGAATGTGCACCGGGCCTTCGAGACCCCGGGCCGGTTTCTGCGCCAGCTGGCCGAGACCCCGGATGGGGTGCGCTATATTTCGCTGGCGCGGGATGTCTCCAAACCCGGCGGCTCCTTTGGGGCGCCGGTGCGCCGCTATGCGATCTCGCTGGGCTGCGAGGTCAGCCATGCCGACGCGCTGGTCTTTGCGGATGGTCTCGATGTGTCCCAGGCGAGTGCCTTTGAACCGATCGGCATTTCCTGCCGGATTTGCGAACGCCCGGACTGTCATCAGCGCTCCGTGCCACCGCTGGAACGGCGCCTGAGCGTGGATGCAAATGCGCGGGGCGTGCTGCCCTATCGAGTGAGCTAGCTCCGCCAAGCCGCGGCTGGGGTCAGATCTGTACTGGCACCCGCGACACAGGACAGGATTGGACTGGACAGGCCAAGACAGGACAGCACAGAACAACACAGGGCATGCCCGGACGGGCCACACCTGAGGCATGCAAAAGGGCCGCATACATATCTGGGCGGCCCTTCGCGGTGGTTGGCAGACAGAGGCCGATCAGCCCTGTGACAGGATGCTCCAGATCTGATCCTTGAGCGCGGCGCGGGATTTGCGCATCTCCCCCTCCGCCTGCTCCGAGACCGGCTCCACATTGGTTTCGGCCCGGTGCACGGCCCGGTTCACCGCGTGATATTCATCCGCAAGCTTGGCGAAATGCGCATCCGATTGCTTGAGCGCGCTCATCTGGGCTGCTTTTTCCGGGAATTCTTCGGCCAGCTCATGGGGGGTGTGGGACATCTGGGTCGCTCCTTGTCTGTATTTCTCCTCAGCGGTGTAGCGCAGCGCCGCAAGTCTGACTTTGACTCGGATCAATTGCCCGCCCCGATATATGCGGGACGGGAAAGACGTGACTTTGGCGCCACCCAACGTAAACTGGCCTTGGATTTCAAGACCACGGGCCCGTGGGGACATCTCTCCGAGGCGGCCCGAATTCCACGATGGAGAATTCTTATGCGCCTTTCATACTGCGGCACTGCGGTGGCTGCCCTGACCCTGGTATCCGGCTGTTTTGACGGTGGGGACGTGGTGCCCGTCAACCTCGACTTCGCCTATACCAATGCAGGCTATATCAACTCCGGCGACTTCAAGGCGGGCAGCTTTCTGCTCTGGAACAAGGCCGAAGGGAAGATGCGGCATCTGTCGGATGTGGCGGGTTTCGAAGCGCCGGACCACCCACGCGACAAGACCCTGCAAACCGCACAGTATTCCAGCGGCGCCGACTTGGGTCTGGGCGGGCGAAAAGCCCTGATCCAGGCGCGCGCCGATGCGCTGATCTCGGCCCATTCCACCTTTGAGATCAGCTATCCCAATACCGTCGCCTATGACAAATACCTCAGCCGTGTCAGCCGCTATCTGAGCGAGGACATCCGCGAGGACGGTGATCTGATGCGCGAATGGAACTTTCGCGAGGCGGCCAACAGCCGCGATCTCTATTATGTGCTGATCCGCAAGGTCACCTATGGCGACGGCATCGCCCTGAAGATCGATGGCGCGGCGCGGGCGGAGGCGGCCTTCAGCGTGCCGGTGCAGGGCGCGGACGTCAGTATTGCCCTGCGCGGCAAGGGGCTGCAGACGATCAGCGGCACCAATACCGAAATCGCCTTTGACGTGGCGGTGTTGCGGGCGGAGTGGCAAGACAATGACGCAGGCGGCCAGAACCCCGCCTTCGCACCGCAGCTCTGGGTCGACCTGTCCGACCTGCCGGAGCTGTTCCGCAAGACCGCCTCAGCCCAGGCGACCCCTCATGCGGCCCCGAGGCCATAGGGCGACGGGCTGGCTGATGGGTTGGCTGAGGGGCTGGCTGATGGGGGCACCGCTCAGCGCTGTTCGGTCTGCCAGTTCGGATGGAACCAGGGCTCCGCGTTCGAGGCCGGCAGGTGACGGCCAAGGATATGGTCCGAGGCTTTCTCGCCCGTCATGATCGAGGGCCCGTTGAGGTTGCCATTGGTAATCCGCGGGAAGATGGAGCTGTCGGCCACCCGCAGCCCGTCCACCCCGATCACCCGGCATTCGGGGTCCACCACCGACATCGGATCATCCGCCGCGCCCATCTTGCAGGTGCCGCAGGGATGATAGGCGCTCTCGACGTGTTCGCGGATGAACCCGTTCAGCTCATCATCGCTCTGCAGCGCCGCGCCCGGCTGGATTTCGTGTTTGACGAAGGGCGCAAAGGCCTCCTGCCCGAAAATCTCGCGCGTCAGGCGGATGCAGGTGCGGAAATCCGCCCAGTCCTCCTCCTGTGACATGTAGTTGAACAGGATGTTCGGCGCCGCGTTGGGGTCGGCAGAGGCCAGGGTGACGGCGCCCCGCGACTGCGAACGCATCGGCCCGACATGGGCCTGAAACCCGTGGCCCTCGGCCGCGACCTTGCCGTCATAGCGCACGGCGAGGGGCAGGAAATGATACTGGATATCCGGGTAGTCGACCCCCGGCTTCGAGCGGATGAAGGCCGCGCTTTCAAACTGGTTCGAGGCCCCCAGACCGGTTCTGGTAAAGAGCCACTGCGCGCCGACCCAGGCCTTGCCCAGAAGGTTCCAGTATTTGAACAGGGTGACCGGCTGCGAGGCCGCCATCTGCAGATAGAGCTCCAGATGGTCCTGCAGGTTCTGGCCGACACCGGGACGATCCGCGACCACCTCGATGCCATGTTCGGCCAGATGCGCCGCCGGGCCGATCCCCGACAACATCAGCAGTTTCGGCGAGTTCAGCGAGGAGGCCGCGAGGATCACCTCGGCGCCCGCGCCGATCACCTCGACCTTGCCGCCACGTTCGATTTCCACGCCGGTGGCGCGGCCGTCCTCGATCACCACCCGGCGGGCGAAGCCCCGGATCAGGGTGCAGTTTGGCCGCTTCAGCGCCGGTTTCAGATAGGCATTGGCGGCAGACCAGCGGCGGCCCTTGTGGACCGTCATCTCCATCGGGCCAAAGCCCTCCTGCTGTTGGCCGTTGTAGTCGCCGGTGACCTCATAGCCCGCCTGCCGGCCGGCCTCGACAAAGGCCGCATGCAGCGGGTTGTCGCGGGGGCCGCGCGAGATATGCAGCGGCCCGTCGCTGCCGCGCCAATCGGGATCGCCGCCCTGGCCGCCATCGTGCCAGGTCTCCATCCGTTTGAAATAGGGCAGCACATCGGCGTAGTCCCAGCCCTGCGCGCCGCTTTCGGCCCAGTGGCGATAATCGCCCGCGTGGCCGCGCACATAGACCATGCCGTTGATCGACGAGGACCCGCCGACCACCTTGCCGCGCGGGGTCACCAGGCTGCGCCCGCCCAGATGCGGCTCCGGCTGGGTGGAATAGCCCCAGTCATACATCGGCATGTTCATCGGGTAGCTGAGGGCGCCGGGCATCTGGATCAGCGGCCCCGCATCAGTGCCGCCATGTTCGATCACCAGAACCGACTTGCCCGCCTCGCTGAGGCGATAGGCCATGGCACAGCCCGCACTGCCGGCTCCAACAATCACGTAATCCGCGTTCATCGCGTCATCTCTCCTGTCACAGGTCTGGCCACAGGGGTCTGGCCACGCAGGGTGGCGACCATGGGGCAACACCTCCGGTGCCGCCATCGTCCCTTCGGACGACGGGGCGGGTGGGTGGGCGTCGTCCGAAGGGACGATCCTCGATTAAAAAGCGGCTTCGCAGTCGCCCATGCGCACATAGACGGATTTGACCTGGCTGAAGTGCTTCAGCGCCTCCTTGGAGTTCTCACGCCCCACGCCAGAGGCCTTGACCCCGCCAAAGGGCGCCTCCACCGGGGCGTCATTATAGGAGTTGATGAAACAGCTCCCCGCCTCCAGCTGGCCGATCACGCGGTGCGCCCGGGCAAAATCCTTGGTGAACACCCCCGCCGAGAGGCCGAATTCGGTGTCATTGGCGCGCGCGATCGCCTCTTCCTCGGTGTCGAAATCCAGCACGCACATGACCGGGCCAAAGATCTCCTCGCGGGCGATCACCATATCGTCGGTCACATCCGCAAAGACGGTCGGCTGGACGAAATACCCGTCCATCTCGGCACGCCCGCCACCGCAGATCAGACGCGCGCCCTCGGCCTTGCCGGTCTCGATATAGTCCAGAACGATGTTCATCTGGTTTTCCGTGACCATGGGGCCGAAATTCACCGCCTCGTCCATCGGATCGCCCAGTTTGGCCGTCGCCGTGCGCTCTGCGAGACGGGTCAGGAATTCCTCCTTGATCGCCTTTTGCACAAAGACCCGCGTGCCGTTGGAGCAGACCTGACCGGAGGAATAGAAATTGCCGTTGATGGCGCCCGAGATGGCGCTTTCGATATCGGCATCGTCAAACACCAGCATCGGGGATTTGCCGCCCAACTCCATGGTGACGTGCTTCATGCCCGCCGCCGCCGCCGCATAGACCTTCTTGCCGGTCGGGACCGAGCCGGTCAGCGACACTTTGTCGACGCGCGGGTCCGTGACCAGCGCACCGCCCACCTCGCCCATGCCCTGAATGACATTGTAGAGCCCCGCAGGCGCGCCCGCCTCCATCAGGATCTCGGCCACCTTCAGGGCGCAGAGCGGCGTCGTCTCGGAGGGTTTGAACACCATCGAATTGCCGCAGGCCAGAGCCGGAGCCCCCTTCCAGCAGGCGATCTGGGTCGGGTAGTTCCAGGCGCCGATGCCGACGCACAGGCCCAGCGGTTCGCGGATGGTATAGACCCAATCCTCGCCGAGCTGGATATGCTCGCCGGTGAGGCTGGCGGCCAGGCCACCGAAATATTCCAGCGCGTCGGCGCCGGAGGTGGCATCGGCCACAAGCGTCTCCTGCAGGGGTTTGCCGGTGTCATAGGTCTCCAGCACCGACAGGTCGTGGTTGCGCGCGCGCATGATGTCAGCGGCCCGGCGCAGCACCCGGCCGCGTTCGGTGCCGGTCATTTTGGCCCAGATCTTCTGCGCCGCCTTGGCGCTGGCCAGGGCCTGGTCCACGATCTCCGGGGTTGCCGCATAGACGCGGGCGATCTCTTCGCCGGTGGCGGCATAGATCACCGGGATCGGGGTGCCGGAGGTGTCCTCGACATATGCGCCATTGATGAAATGGCTGGCTTTGGGCTGTGCCGGATGGGTCATCGTTTCGCCTCTTCTGGTCTCGGGTCAGCGGGTGCCCCCGCAGCGCCTGCGGGAGATATGGGATCTCTCTGTGTGGGTCCGGGGCCGGATCTGCCGGGGTCCGGGACATCGACACATGCAGGAAAGCCGCGCAGGTCTGCGTCTTTCATGGATGGGTCGCGAGCGGGTCAGCGGGGCTGCGGCCCCCGGATCAGCAGGGGCCGCAGCGGGTTTGGTCTCAGTGGACGTTTTCGATCTTGTGGAAATCCAGCTCGTTCTCGGCCGGGCTGGCCTCGATCGACAGAACCTCGCTGCGCTTGAACAGCGCGATATAGACGAGGCAGGCCACGTAGAGGCCGATCACCACGGCGCCGATCCACTGGATCTGCAGCCATTGGCTCTTGAAGGCGACGGTGAGGCCGAACAGCACGATCGCGTTACCCGCAATATAGGGAACCTTGCCGAGACGTTTCGTGGTCAGGTTCAGGTTGTCCGTGTAGAGGCGGATCAGCGAGTCAAACGAGTTGATCACGAAGATGATGCCGACAACCACCATGGAGATGTTGATGAACAGCGTCGTCTCGATCCCGTTGAGGTGGTAGAAATACAGCACCGAGAACCACACGCCGAGGGGGATCGACGGGAAGATCAGCAGGGCTGCCAGCACCTGCCAGGTCTTCAGCCCACCGACAAAGCGCGAGGTGAACTGACCGATCATGATCGACCATGCAAACCACCAGAACAGGTAGAATTCGTGGTAATCGGTGAGCGGCAGCACGAATTTGTGGATATTGGCGAAGTAGCCGCCGATATTGCCCGCAGTGTCAAAGAACGCCCCCAGGCCCATGCCCGAATAGGCCCACATGCCGAGGATCAGGGCCGCGAAGAGCGCCGTGGAGCCCACCGACAGGATGCGCACGTATTTGATATCGGTCGAGGAGAAGGCCGCCAGCAGGATCACCAGGAAGGTCACCACATAGAAGGCCGGGATCACGGATTCACCATCGCCGATGAAGGTCGCGTAATACGGCAGGTAGATCAGGAACAGCGCGCCGGTAAAGGCACAGGTGCCGATGATGACGATATTGTTGATCCATTTCACCAGCGGGATCTCAAAGAATTTGACCCGTGGCTCGATGACGCAGAAATAGAACGTCGTCAGGAAATAGAAGCCCCAGATCAAGAAGCCCCAGAAGCCGAACTCCAGTGCCAGCGGGTTGGTGAACCCATAGGCGGGCTCTGCGGCCACATCGGCATAGAGCGGGAAATCCCAGGCGAGCGGGAACATGATCAGCCCCACGTCGAGGCCGGATGTGAACAGGATTGCAATAAAGGTGAACAGCGGCACCGGCGTCACGCCGACCACCTCGAGGTTCCACCACTTGATGACGCAGAATGCCACCAGCGCAAAGGCCAGCAGAATACCTGCGGAGATTAGAACTGTCATTCGTTTCAACTCCCAGTCGGTCGCTTCAATGGCGCAGGGGATGCGCCCTTGACGGTTTGTGTTATTGTTATTCGGTCCCCTGACATGGCGCGTCAGAGTCCGCGCAAGCTAACCAAATTTTGAATGACCATTCAAGTTTTGGTTTTTCGCCATGAAATATTGAATAATCAGCCCGGTTGGCGCAGTTTGGGTTTCATGGCACGCAAACGTATCCGCGACATCCGCAACGAAGAACTGATCGAAGCCACCATCGTCACCGTGCACAAGCGGGGCTATGCGGCTGTAACCATGGCTGAAATCGCGCGCGAAGCCGGCGCGTCGGCGGCCTCTATCAGCTATTATTTCGGCTCGAAAGAAGGCCTGATGGAGGCGACGATGCGCCATCTGCTGCGCAAGCTGCGCCGGGCCATGGTAGAGGGCTACGCACAGGCCGAGACCCCGAGAGAGCGGCTCTATGCGGTGATGAATGCCAACTTTGCAGATTCGCTCTTCACCGTGCCGCAATGCAGCATCTGGATGCAATTCTGGGCCAACGCCCCCTATTCGCCGCGTCTGGCCCGTCTGCATCGCATCAACCGTGCCCGGGTCATCAGCCATTTTCTCGCCGAGCTGAGCCATTTGGTTCCCGCAGATCAGGTCGAGACCGCGCGGCAGGCCTTGCAGAGCTATATGGATGGCGTCTGGCTGCAGGCGGCCCAATCCGACGGCCCGTTGGACAGTCAGGCGGCACGGCTGGCGGCGCATCGGGTCGTGGATCTTGTCACCTCGCGCGAGCTGGCCGCCTAGGGGGCCGCGCAGGCGGACGGGCAGAGGGGGGCTGGCGGCTCGTCTGGCCCCGTCGCTCACTCCCGGCGATAGAGCAGCGTGTTGCCCTGCGACAGGTATTGCAGCAAGAGCTCGTGTTGGGACACGCGGCCGATCCGGTAGCACAATCCGGTGCCCCCATTGATGTCCCAGGTAAAGAGATACGGCCCCTGCCCGCTATGTTCGTCGCAGTGATCGAGGATCGCGACATATTCCACCGATGTCTCCGCCCCGGCGTAGACATTCACCCGTTCGGCGCCGGACATGCGAAACCGGTCGTCCGGATCGTCGGCAGAGGACCAATCGCCCTGCAACAGGGCCAGAATGCGGTCCGCCCTGTTCAGCGCCAGCACCTCGGCGCTGTGCAACAGCAGAGCGGATGTGGTGTCAAAAAGCGGCTCCAGATATCCGGTCACCGCCACGCGCCGCCCCTGTGGCAGCGCCTGCAGCCGCTGCCAGAGATCCGCCGGGACCCGACCGTCGTCATAAATCAGATACCGCTGCCCCGCGCCGATGAAGGTACAAAAGCTGTGGTACGGGGGGTTCTCGGCCTGGCAGCCCTGAAAGACGGCCTCAGCCTGGAAGGCCGGTGGCATGTCCTGCGCTGCGGGGCGATCCTCATCGGCGGTCAGATTGGTGCTGAGGGCATGACGATACCCCGGCGCATCCGGGCCGGTGTCAATGCGGGCAAACGCCTCTTGCCGATACCCGCGCCGGGCGCAGTTGGTGTCGCCATCAATGGCGAAAATCCGGTCCGCGACACAAAAGGCCAGCTTGTCATCGTGGAATGTCCAGCCCTCGGTCTCGACCCGCAGGTAATAGAACCGATGCAGCAGCGGCCCGGGCACCACGGTGGCGCATTGGCCTGGCGTGATCCGCCACCACCCGCGCGAGGCCCAGCCCTGAGGCCCCTTGTAGCCAATGGCGACGGCCTGTTCGGTCTCGGTATCATTGCAAAGATCAAGGGCTGCCTGCGCGGAGGGCGGCAACGACAGGACGATCAGCAGTCCCAATATGCGTCTGACCGTCCGGAATCCCATCGCGCCCTTTTATATTTTTCTCTTTTCAATCAAACATATACGGAAACCGTGTAACAGAAACATGACACTCACGACTTGGGCGCGTGCAGGGGCGGTGTGATCGCCCGCCGCTTCAGCATCGCCTCGCGCCAGGTCATGAAACTGACCGCACCGAGAATCATGGTGCCGCCGATCACGACCCAGAGATCGATCCCTTCGCCGAAGGCCAAAGCCCCGAGCAACGTCGCCCAAAGTAGTTGCAGGAACGTTACCGGCTGGGTCACCGTCAGCGGCGCGGCGGCAAAGGCCAATGTCATCGTATAATGCCCTGCGGTGGCAAAACAGGCGACCGCGAACAGGATGGCCAATTCCGCCAGCGTCGGGGTCACCCAATGCGCCAGCGCAAAAGGGGCCAGACCGATAGTGACCCAGATCGACAGCATCGCCACTACGAAGGTCGGATTGGTGCGCCCGACGAGGGTCTTGGCCAAGAGGTAGGAAATCCCGAAGGTGAAGCCTGTCACCAACATCGCCAGATGGCCGGGCGAGATCTCGCGAAAGCCCGGTCGCAGGATCACCACGACCCCCAGAAGCGCCACCCCGATGGCGGCGATCCGGCGCAGCGCCAGTTTCTCGCCCATGAACAGGGCCGCGCCAAGGGTGACATAGATCGGCGACAGGTAGTTCATCGCCGTCACCTCGGCCAGCGGGATGCGGATCATGGCATAGAACCACATCAGGACACCGATGCTGTGCAGCGCGCCACGCGTGACGACCAGCCCCCAGAGCCCCGGCGTCCACTGAACCCTGCGCAGTGAGCCGATCATGGGAAGCAGAAACACCAGCCCCAGCAGATACCGCAGAAAGGCGCTCTCGGCCGGGGGAATGCGCGGGCCCAGGTATTTCACCAGCGCCGTCACCGCGACGAAATTCAACCCCGTCACCAGCATCCAGAAGACGCCTCGCATGGGGTTTGCGGATGTGTCCGCGCTGATTGACGTGGTGTTCATGTGTGCAACAGATAGAGAAGCCGTTCACATGGCAACCCTTCACCCCTGAAATATTTTCGCCAGGGCCGTGCAGATCCCGCAGCGATCAGCGTGGCGGCAGCGGAATATACTCTGCCGTGTCCCCCGGCGGCAGCTGAAAGCGCGGGTTGCTGGCGAAATCGCCCGCCGCCCAGGCCCGTTTTGCCTCTTCGATCTTTTCCTTCGAGGAAGCGACAAAGTTCCACCAGATATGGCGCGGGCCCTCCATCGTCTCGCCGCCCAGCGCCATCAGGCGGGCCCCCGCCGGGCCAGCCGTGACCGTGATCGCATCGCCCGGGCGAAAGACCATCATCTGGCCCGCGTCAAAGGTCTGGCCTGCGATCTCGATGGCGCCCTGCAGCACATAGAGCCCGCGGTCCTCGTGATCTTCGGGCATCGGCAATCGGGCGCCGGGCGCAAGAATGACATCGGCGTAGAAGGTCTCTGACTGCATGGTGACCGGAGCTTTCTCGCCCCAGGCAGTGCCAAGGATCAGCCGGACCTCCTTGCCCTCGCCCTCCAGAAACGGCAGCGCCGCGCGCCCGTGGTGTTCAAAGGCAGGGTCCATGTCTTCCCGGGCTTCCGGCAGGGCAATCCAGGTCTGGATGCCAAAGAGGCTGTTGCCGCCGGACTGCCGGGTCTGGTGCGAGGTGCGTTCGGAATGGGTGACGCCCTTGCCTGCGACCATCCAGTTGACCTCGCCCGGGTAGATCATCTGATGGGTGCCGAGGCTGTCGCGATGTTCGAACTCGCCCTGATAGAGATAGGTCACAGTCCCGAGGCCGATATGGGGATGCGGGCGCACATCGATACCGCCACCGGTAATGAACTCGGCGGGCCCCATCTGGTCGAAGAAGATGAACGGCCCCACCATCTGGCGGCGGGGCGCCGGCAAGGCGCGGCGCACCTCGAAGCCGCCAATGTCACGGGCGCGCGGGATGATGATGGTCTCGATACTGTCGACATCCCCTGCGGCGGGGTTTTGCGGGTCCAGCAGGGGGTTCCAGCTCATGGCGATGATCCTTTGGGCGGGTGCGAAGCACGGTGGCGACCTCTGTGAAGATAGGCCGCTTTGGCAGCGCGTATAGTCCCGATCTGGACACAGGCCCTGTGCAACCGCCCATGAAACCTCGCCAGTGCAACATACCCTGTGCAACCTCTCCTGTGCCGCCGCCCGTCGGGGCGGGGTGTCACATCAGGGCCAGCTTCAGCGCCAGCGCCAGCATCACCGCGCCGATCAGCGCGTCCAGCACCTGCCAGGCGCGGGGGCGGGCAAAGACCGGCGCCAGCAGCCGCGCGCCGTAGCCCAGCGCAAAGAAGAAGGCAAAGGAGGCCAGAACCGCCCCGAGGCCGAAGATCCAGGTCGGGTCGTATTGCGCCGAAATCGCCCCCAACAGCACAACCGTATCGAGATAGACATGGGGATTGAGCCAGGTGAAGGCGAGACAGGTCAGAACCGCAGGCCAAAGCGCCGTCTGAATGCCCTGCCCCGCTGCCGGTGCCGTGGCCTCCAGCGCCGCGCCCCCGGTCCACGCCGCCCGCAGCGCCCGCAGCCCGTACCAGCTCAGAAAGGCCACGCCGCCAAGGCGCATGGCGGTCTCGAACCATGGCAGAGCCGCCGTCAGGCTGCCGAACCCCGCCACCCCGACGGTGATCAGAACCGCATCGGAGAGCGCGCAGGTCAGCACGATCGGCAACACGTGATGCCCCCGCAGCCCCTGCCGCAGCACAAAGGCGTTCTGGGCGCCAATCGCCATGATCAGGCTGAAGCCAAGGCCAAATCCCGCCATCAGCGTCGGCAGCATTTCAAGTGTGACGGGTATCTGCAGCATCTTGGACCTTGTGGTTGGGGGCGGAAAACACTCCTTTGACTAACCGCCGCGCGTGACGTAATCCAATTAAAGATAATCATCTGGATTAAGTTGTGCTAATGCGCTTTGACCCCCATCACCTCGCGGCCCTGTCGGCTGTGCTGCAACTGGGCAGCTTTGACGGCGCGGCGGCGGCGCTGGGGGTGACGCCCTCGGCCGTGTCACAGCGGATCAAGGCGCTGGAGGACCGGGTCGGCACGCCTCTGGTGAACCGGGGCAGCCCCTGCACCGGCACCGACAGTGGCCTGCGCATTGCCAAACACGCGGAGGACGTGGCGCTTCTGGAACGCCGCCTGTCCCGCGCGCTGTCCCTCAAGGGCGACATGCGCCCGGCCCGGCTGAAGGTTGCGGTGAATGCAGATAGCCTCGCGACCTGGTTCATCGGCGCCATGGTGGCCGCTGACGGCGTGCTGTTCGATCTGGTGATCGACGATCAGGACCACAGCACCGAGTGGCTGCGCAGCGGCGCGGTCTCTGCGGCGGTCAGCGCCGAGGCCCGCGCCGTTGCGGGATGCGACGTGCATCCGCTGGGGCGGCTGGAGTATGTGGCAACGGCCAGCCCGGCCTTCATGGCGCGCTGGTTCCCGGAGGGGCTGACGCCCGAGGCCCTGCGCCGCGCGCCCTGCATGATCTTCAACGCCAAGGACCGGCTGCAGCATCGCTGGCTCGACCGGTTCGTGGCGCCCGGTGTGGCGCCGCCTGCGCATTATCTGTCGTCAACCCAGGCCTTTCTGGATGCGGCTGTGGCGGGGCTGGGCTGGGGGCTGAACCCGGAGGTTCTGGCGCGCCCGCGTCTGGCGCAGGGCGATCTGGTCGAGATGGCCCCGGGACGCAGGCTGGACACGCCGCTCTATTGGCAGGTCAGCCGGATCATGGCGCCTGCCCTGCGCGAGGTCACCAGCGCCGTGCGGCAGGCCGCCGCTGTGGGGCTGTTGCCTGCCGAAGGGCCCTGATCGGCGGGCCCTGTTCGGGTCACAAACGGCCTGCGTCATCGGGCAGCGTGGGCGGGGCCGGACCTGCACCGGACGATACCGCCACGCAGATCAGTGATCCGGGGCCGAGCGCGACAGTCGCGACGGTGCGCTCCCCTGTCGGCCGCGAATATCCGGCCCTTCAGCACCGGCGCGGTGGCTTCTTTGCGCGGCTGCGATATCTTTGGGGGAGAGACGAGGAAGCAGAGAGAGGAGTCTTGCCATGGCATCCACCGTATCGGCGCTCATCGCATGAGGCCGCCATGAGCGTTCGGCGCGCCCCTGCCGCACCGCCGCCTCGCGTGACGCGGGGCATCCGGGTGCATCCCCGAGCTTTCCACGGTGGGGGCACAGAGCGGCTGTGCCGGGCGCCCCGGCCATGAGGCGCCTGTGGCCCCCGAGACCGTCAGGCCCCAAAATATCTGGCCCCAAAACATTTGGCCCAAAAACATCTGGCCCGGAAAAATCTGGCCGGAGATCGGTTCGCCCGCATGCGTTTGGCCCGACGTCATTTGGCCTGAAATCATTTGGCCCGAAATCATTTGGCCCGAAATCATTTGGCCGCAGCTTCTGGCTCCATGTGATGCTGCCGCGTCTGGTGCTGCTGGCCTTTGTCTGGGGTGTCAACGAGACGCTGCAATTGCCGGTCTGGCTGGCCCTCTGCGTGATCGCAGCCGATGCGGTGATCCTGCTGGGGCAGCTGCGCCACTACCACTTGCGGGCCGAGGATCACATCCGCGACACCGGGGCCATGGCGCTGAGCTGGGGCGGCTACCTGATGTGTCTGCTGGTGACGGCGGCCTGCGTGATCCTGTGGTGGGACATGATCCTCATCGCCACGCGCGCCCCGGCGGGCGAGACATTCGAGACGCGGATGCGGCGCGAGCGGGCGGCGCTCTATGTGCTGGCCCCCGACGCGACCGGACAGCGGCTGCGGTTCGAGGGCGAGATCACATACGGGCTGACCACGCGGGTGCAGGCCCTGCTGGAGACCGGGCCCGAGCTGCGCGAAATAGAGCTGACCAGCCCCGGCGGCCATGTCTACGAGGCGCGCGGCGCGGCGCAGGCGATCACGGCGGCGGGGCTGGATACAGTGGCTCGCGGCGACTGCACATCGGCCTGCACGCTGCTGTTCATCGCGGGCACGCGGCGTCGGCTGGCCCCCGGGGCCCGGCTCGGGTTTCACGGCTACGGATTGGCGCAGGCGGTGCATCTGCCGTCCTATGATATTGCCGCAGCCGAGGCCCGCGACATGGCCTATGTCCTGTCGCGGGGCATCAGCCGCGACTTTGCCAGCCGGATGTTCGCAACCCCGGCGCAGTCCATGTGGTATCCCGACGAGGACACCCTGCGCGCGGCAGGGGTCCTGCGGGACTGATCAAACGGAGCAGGCCCGCCCGGCGGAACCGGACGGGCCTGATTACGTTGGGCCTGATTACGTTGGGCCTGAATGAGACGGGCCTGAATGCGATGGGCCTGAATGCATGCGACCACAGGGGCGAGCCACGGGATAGAGACACCGCGCGCCGACCGAGACGGGGATGGATCAGGACTGGATCAGGACTGTATCAAGGCTGGGCGCCGGGTCGGGGGCGGCGCACAGCGGCTGATCGGATCAGAGCTGCGCCATGACCTCGTCGGAGGCTTCGAAATTGGTGGTGACGCGCTGAACGTCGTCGTCATCCTCCAGCGCATCCACCAGCTTCATCAGCTTTTGCATGCCTTCGAGATCCAGTTCGGTGGTGGTCGTGGGCTTCCAGATCAGCTTGGTGCTCTCCGACTCGCCCAGATCGGTCTCCAGCGCGGAGGAGACATCGTTGAGATCGGTGTCGGCGCAATAGACGGAATGGCCGTCCTCGGAGCTTTCGACATCCTCGGCGCCCGCTTCGATCGCGGCCATCATCACGGTGTCGGCGTCGCCGACGCTTGCGGGATAGGTCACCTCGCCCTTGCGCTCGAACATGAAACCGACGGAGCCGGTCTCGCCCAGGTTGCCGCCGTTCTTGGAGAAGGTCGAGCGCACATTGGAGGCGGTGCGGTTCTTGTTGTCGGTCATCGCCTCGACAATTACGGCGACGCCGCTGGGTCCATAGCCCTCATAGCGGATTTCATCGTAGTTCTCGGCGTCGCCTCCGATGGCCTTTTTGATCGCGCGTTCGATCACGTCCTTGGGGACGGACTGGCTCTTGGCTTCCTTGACCGCCAGACGCAGACGCGGGTTTTTCTCCGGGTCCGGGTCGCCCATTTTCGCGGCGACGGTGATTTCCTTGGCGAGTTTGGAAAATAGCTTGGATCGTGCTGCATCCTGGCGCCCTTTACGGTGCTGGATGTTCGCCCATTTTGAATGGCCTGCCATGGTGCATCCTTGACTTTGACTGCGTGAAACTGGCGCCCATATAGACCCGGTCCCTGCCTGCTTTCAAGCGTGGCCTTTGCGGCGCGTCGTTTCATGGCCTGATCCGCCTTCCATGGCTTGCCAGTGGCGCGGCGTTGACTAGAGTGGCGCCATGACATTGGATCAGACACTGCTCTTCAGCCTTTTCGCCTGCGTTTTCGGTCTCTTGCTCTGGGGACGGTTTCGCTATGACCTTGTGGCCTTTGCGGCATTGATGGTGGCGGTGCTGCTGGGATTGGTGGAGACCAAGGACGCCTTTGCCGGGTTTGGTCATCCGGCAACGCTGGTGGTGGCGCTGGTGCTGATCGTCTCGGCCGGTCTGGTCAAATCGGGGGCCGTGCATCTGATCACCCGGACATTGGTGGATCAGAGCCGCAGTCTCGGGGCGCATATCGCGCTGATGGGCAGTGTCGGCGCGGTGCTGTCGGCCTTCATGAACAACGTGGCGGCGCTGGCGCTGCTGATGCCGGTGGACATCCAGACCGCGCGCAAGGCGGGGCGCGCGCCGGGTCAGAGCCTGATGCCCCTGTCCTTTGCCACCATCCTCGGCGGCATGGCGACCCTGATCGGCACGCCGCCCAATATCATCATCGCCACCATCCGCCATGACACGCTGGGAGAGCCCTTTCAGATGTTCGACTTTGCGCCGGTGGGGCTGGCGGCGGCGGCGGCGGGGCTGGCCTTTGTGGCGCTGGTCGGCTGGCGGCTGATCCCCGACCGTTCCACCGGTGCGGCCGGGGCCTCCGACAGCCAGCTTGCCCCCTATATCGCCGAGCTGACGGTGCCGGAGGGATCGGAGCTGATCGGGCAGCGGCTGGGCAGTCTCGACAAGGACGCAGAGAAGGCGGACGCCGTCATCCTGGGGCTGATCCGCGACGGCGAGCGGCGCTATGGCCGGGCCAGCGGCGCCCTGCTGCAGGCTGGCGATACTATCGTTCTGGAAGCCACCCCCGATGCGCTGGACGAGTTCCGCTCGACCCTGAAGCTCGATTTTTCCGATGCCGCGCGTGAGGAAAAACTGAAGGCCGCAGGCGATGGGCTGGAGTTGATCGAGGTGGTGGTCACCGATTACGCCCGCATCGCAGGCCGCAGCGCGCAGGGCATCGGCCTGGCCTGGCGCAAGGGATCCGTGTTGCTCGGCATTGCCCGCCAGGGGCAGCGGCTGACCAGCCATATCCGCCAGACCGAAGTGGTGCCGGGCGATATCCTGCTGGTCCTCTGTCCCCGTGATCAGGGCAGCGAGGTTGCGGATTGGCTCGGCGGGCTGCCGTTGGCGGCGCGCGGTCTGTCGGTCACCGCGAATGACAAGACATGGTGGGCGATCGGTCTCTTTGCCGCCGCCGTTCTGGCGGCCTCGGTCGGGTTGGTGTACCTGCCGATTGCCTTGGGTGTCGTGGTGGTGGGCTATGTATTGCTCAAGATCCTGCCGGTGGCGGAAATCTATGATCACGTGGAATGGCCTGTGGTGGTGCTTTTGGGGTCGATGATCCCGCTCGGCCAGGCATTGGAGACCTCGGGCGGGACGGAGCTTCTGGCACAGTCTCTTGTGGATCTGACCCAGGGCTTGCCGGCCTGGGCGATCCTGACGGTGCTGATGGTGGTGACCATGACGCTCTCGGATGTGCTGAACAACACGGCGACGGCGATTGTGGCCGCACCTGTCGGGATCTCGATGGCGAATACGCTGGGCGTGTCGCCCGACCCGTTCCTGATGGCGGTGGCGGTGGCCGCTTCGGCCGCGTTCCTCACTCCGATCGGTCACAAGAACAATACGCTGGTTCTGGGCCCCGGAGGCTATCGCTTTGGCGACTACTGGCGGATGGGGCTGCCGCTGGAGCTGCTGGTCATCGCGGTCTCAATTCCGGCCATTCTGGTGTTCTGGCCACTGTGACATCCACGCCGCGCCCACAGCGACCTGATGGCGGTGGCGCTCCCGCCCCTTTTCGGATGAGGCAAAGCCTCCCCCAAAAGCGTTGGGCCGGGCGGGGGCCGCGCCGAAGGCGCGG
>MPDC01000044.1 GCA_001874255.1 Alphaproteobacteria bacterium MedPE-SWcel | reverse complement strand
TTGCCTGCTTTGCAGGCAAGGCGCGCCGGTCGCTTCGGGCAAAGCCCGAAGCGAAACACCTCATTCTTGATCCGCAGGTTTGTGAACCGCCGGATCAATCGCAAGGGGCGTCTTGAAATCTCCGCGTCCGAATGCACAACTCTGCAGAAATCCCATGGCAGACTTGCGGCGAGGCAGCGCGGACGGTACATGCCATTGCAACACGAGATGAGGGTTTCCATGTCGATTGACCAAAGCACCGCCGCGAAAGTGGCGAAACTGGCCCGGATCAAGGTCGAAGAGGACGCTCTGCCTGCGCTGGCAGAGGAATTCAACACCATCCTGGGCTTTATCGAGCAACTGAACGAAGTCGATGTCGACGGCGTCGAGCCGATGACCTCGGTCACGCCGCAGCGCCTGGCGCGCCGGGCCGATGTGGTCACCGACGGCAACCAGCAGGACAAGGTGCTGGCCAATGCCCCCGACGCCCGTGAGGGGTTCTTTGCCGTGCCCAAGGTTGTGGAGTAAGACATGTCCGATCTGAACAAACTCGGCCTCGCCGAGGCCCGCGACCTTCTGCGCAAGGGCGACACCACCTCGGTCGAGCTGACCGAAAGCTGTCTGGCGGCCATCGACGCGGCCGGTGCCCTCAATGCCTTCGTGCATCGGACACCAGATGTGGCGCTGGAGCGGGCCCGCGCGGCAGATGCGCGTCTCTCGGCGGGCGACGCGCCTGCAATGTGTGGTCTGCCGATCGGCATCAAGGACCTGTTCTGCACCAAGGGCGTCGACAGCCAGGCGGCCTCCAACATCCTCAAGGGCTTCAAGCCGGAATATGAAAGCACCGTCTCGCAACAGCTGCAGGACGCCGGTGCGGTGATGCTGGGCAAGCTGAACATGGACGAATTTGCCATGGGCTCCTCGAACGAGACCTCGGCCTATGGCGATGCGATCAGCCCCTGGCGCCGAAGCGGCGATGACACGCCGCTGACGCCGGGCGGCTCTTCCGGTGGCTCCGCTGCTGCTGTGGCGGCCGATCTTTGCCTGGCGGCCACGGGCACCGATACCGGCGGCTCCATCCGCCAGCCTGCGGCCTTTACCGGCACAGTCGGGATCAAGCCGACCTACGGGCGCTGCTCGCGCTGGGGCATCGTGGCCTTTGCCTCCTCATTGGATCAGGCCGGGCCGATGACAAAATCCGTTCGGGATGCGGCGATCATGCTCGAGGCGATGTGTGGCTATGATGCCAAGGATTCGACCTCCGCCGACCTGGCGGTGCCGAATTTCGAAGCCATGCTCACCGGTGACATCAAGGGCAAGAAGATCGGTATCCCGCGTGAATACAGCCTCGACGGTATGCCTGCCGAAATCTCCCGCCTGTGGAAGGACGGGACAGAGATGCTGAAGGCGGCTGGCGCGGAAATCGTCGATATATCCTTGCCGCATACCAAATACGCCTTGCCCGCCTATTATGTGATCGCCCCGGCGGAAGCCTCGTCGAACCTTGCCCGCTACGACGGGGTCCGTTTTGGCCATCGCGCCAGCCTCGCGGCGGGTGACGGGATCACCGAAATGTACGAAAAGACCCGGGCCGAAGGGTTTGGCGCCGAAGTGCAGCGGCGGGTGATGGTCGGCACATACGTGCTGTCCGCCGGCTTTTACGACGCCTACTACAACCGTGCCCGCCGGGTGCGCACGCTGATCAAGAAGGATTTCGAGGATGTCTTCGCCGCAGGGATCGACGCGATCCTGACGCCGACGACCCCCTCGGCCGCCTTCGGCCTTGGTGAAATGAGCGAGGCCGACCCGGTGCAGATGTATCTGAACGATGTCTTCACCATCACCGTGAACCTTGCCGGTCTGCCGGGGATTTCGGTGCCGGCGGGCCTCGATGCAAAAGGCCTGCCGCTGGGACTGCAGTTGATCGGCAAGCCCTGGGAGGAGGGCGATCTGCTCAATACCGCCTATGCGCTGGAGCAATCGGCCGGGTTTGTGGCCAAACCGGCGCACTGGTGGTAAAACTGGTGGTAAAACGGGGCGCAGAGACAACGCTCTGAACCGCGCCTGACGGACAGCAGGACAGGCGCGGTTCAGCTGATCGCACGGGTCGGCGGAGACAGGCCGGTGGAGACGGGCCGGTGGAGACGGGCAGAGGCAGGCTGAGACTGGCAGAAACGGTCTGAAACTGGCAGAAACGGGCTGAGACGGGCAGAAACAGGCAGAGACAGGTACAGACAATGGCAACAAACGCGCAGTATCTTCGGCAGACCCTGAAATTTCTGATAGCGGCAACGGCGCTCACTCTGGTGGCCTGCGCGCCGCAAGTGCCTGACAGTGCGGCCGGGATCGGCGATGACACCAGCCCGTTCAATGCGCCGCCGGAAATCGAACCCGGGCGTACGCTGAACGGGGACCCGCTGGTGCCACCGGTGCGTTTGTCTGACGAAAGCGGTGCTCGGAATGCCAATTGGCAGGACCCGCGCCCCTCTGCGGGAACACCCTCTGCAGGGGCTGGCAGCGATGACATTGCGCGGGAGGCGGCCGCAGCCCTTGCCGCGGCAGGGCAGAACTCTGGCCAGCGCCCGGTCGAGGCGAGCCCCGCCAACCCCGCGCCTGTTCTTGCAGGCAACGCCGGGATCTCGGACGAGAATGATTTCGCAGCGGTGTCTTCCCGCCAGAGTATCGAGAGCGACGCCGAACGCCTTGCGCGCCAGCGGGCCCAGTATCAGGTGGTCAACCCGACAGCGGTGCCGGATCGGCCGCAGGATCTGTCGCCCAATATCGTGCGGTTTGCGCTCTCCACCTCGAACCCCCGAGGGCAGCGGATCTACAGCCGGGCGGGCCTCAACCTGCAGGCCAGATCGCAGCGCAACTGCGCCGAATTTGCCTCGCCCGATCTGGCACAGATCGCGTTTCTGGAACTGGGCGGCCCGAAACGGGACCGCAAGGCGCTGGACCCGGATGGGGACGGCTACGCCTGCGGTTGGGACCCGGCCCCCTACCGGGCGGCTGTACGGGCGCAAAGCCAGTAGCGGACAGGCCCGGAACAGATGACCGCAGCTGAGCCTCTCTGGCATCCGAGCCCGAATTTCGGGCCTCGGCGGGATGGGCTGCGCCCCGAGCTGATTGTGCTCCACTATACGGCGATGGAGAGCGCCGAGGCCGCGCTGGCGCGGCTCTGTGATCCGCAGTTCGAGGTGTCGGCGCATTATCTGATCACGGCGCAGGGGCGTCTGTTGCAGCTGGTGGCAGAGGATATGCGGGCCTGGCATGCGGGGGCGGGGGAATGGGCCGGTCGCGGCGACATCAACTCCCGCTCCATCGGCATCGAGCTGGACAACCGGGGCACTCATCCGTTTTCCGAACCGCAGATGCACCGGCTGGAGGCGTTGCTGCCGCAGATCATGCAGCGCTGGGATATTCCTCCCGAGGGGGTCATCGGACATTCCGACATGGCGCCGGGGCGCAAGTGGGACCCGGGGCCGCGCTTCGACTGGGCGCGGCTGTCCAGGGTCGGTCTTGCGCGGGCGGCCGCCGCTGTGCCTGTCGCGACGGGGGGGCGTTGCGATCACTTCCGCCAGCTCGCCGCGGCACGGGGGTTCACGGCGGATGTCGACGATGCGACGCTGTTGCAGGCAGTGCGTCTGCGGTACCGGCCATGGGGGACGGGTGCGCTCTGTGCCGCGGATCTGCAGGTTCTGGCGGAGTAGACCGTACCATGATCTGGCCACCCCGCCGCGGGTCCGGCGCCGGTGCAACAAGGCCTGCGACAGCGCGGCCGAGATGTGTTGCGCTTGACGGATCGGTGTCCGGGGCGTAGGCAGGCCCTCGCGCAGAGAGCCGGATGGCCGCGTGCGGGGCTTCGGTCCCGTGCGAGGAAAGTCCGGACTCCCTGAAACAACGGTGCCGGGTAACGCCCGGGCGGGGCAACCCGACGGAAAGCGCCACAGAAAACAGACCGCCCTGCCGCTCCGGAGGTTCGCCAAAGGAGGGACCGGCAGGGTCAGGATGAAACGGTGGGGTAAGAGCCCACCGCGCCGCTGGCAACAGGGGTGGCACGGCAAGCCCCACCGGGAGCAATGCCAAATAGGGCCTCCGCGCGGGCCGGTCGGGGCAACCCGATACCGCCGCTAGGGACGTTTCACCCGAGAGAGGCCGGGTTGGCAGCTAGAGGCGTCTGGCAACAGGCGTCGCAGAAGAATGGTCATCGAACCCTGTCCTACGGGGCAGGGGGAACAAGATCCGGCTTACAGGCTCTCTGCGCAAAATTACCATGGCGTGCCCGTCAGGCGCGCCATTTCAGCGAGCGGAGCATTTATCGCGGCGAATCCTATTGACACCCGCCGTCACAAAGGTAAAAGCGCACGCTCATATAGGAATTATGACCCGAGAGGCCCCTGCCTTTTCGGACGCAGGAGAAGCACAATGGCGAAGCCGACGACCATCAAAATCCGCCTGAACTCGACCGCGGGCACGGGCCACTTCTACGTGACCAAAAAGAATGCGCGCACCATGACCGAGAAAATGGTCGTACGGAAGTATGACCCGGTTGTGCGCAAGCATGTCGAGTACAAAGAAGGCAAGATCAAGTAAGGCTTTCCGCCTCTTGGATTGATCTCTACCGATCAGGGTCGCGCAATGTCGCGGCCCTTTTCTTTTGGTCCCAGTCTTTTGGTCCCAGTCTTTTGGTCCTCTTGGTGTCAGTCTCTTGGCCCAAGTCTGTTCTTTTTTCCCAGCCCTTGATTGCGCGCAAATCCCCGATCCGGGCACCGTTTGATCGTAAATACTTGATTAAAATCCGGCGGAAACTTCGGCCCTGCGCCCATCTGTCTGCACATGAGCGCCACATTGCGCCCGCAAACCAAAGGGGTGACGTTGGTGTTTGTACGGGGTGCGCGAGATGAAAAAGCTACTTGGTTTGTCGATAGTGATACTGATGCTTCCGGCGGCGGCGGTTCTGACCGGAGAGAACGACGAACTGCCCGTTCTTGAGGCGCCGACGGCAATCCGCGTTGTGGCTCTCTGAGGGCTCCCGTTGGGGACAGGCGGGCAGCATCGTGAACAGAAAGAACGGGCCTGGTCCCGTCTGGCCTTGAGGATTGGGGGCCAGAAGGCACTGGCTCAGAGGATACTGGACCAGAGGACACTGGCTCCCAGAACGCACTGGCTCCCAGAAGGCATTGCCCAGATTAGACGCGCCAGGGCGTCTGCGTGTTTTCCCGACCGTCAGGACGACCCGGCCACCGACGGCTCGGGACGCCATTCCGCAACTGTCAGCACCGGTTCCAGCCCGAGCCGTCGCATCAATGCAGCCGAGGCCGTGTTGAACGGCGCATAGGTGACGCCGATCACCGTGGCGCCGTCTTCCAAGGCCCGCCGCTTCATAGCCTCCATCAGCGCCTTGCCAACGCCGATGCGCCGAAAGGGCGGCGCGACAGCAATGTGATGGACCATCGCGCGCCGTTCGGCCATCCGCACCGGAAGTGCCGCGCGGTCTTCGATCTCATAGACCAGATAGCCCATCACCGTGCCTTGTGGGCTACGCGCCAGCAACGCCGTCGTGTTCGGCCCGCTCAGCCATTCCTGCATCCAGATTGCCAGCTGTTGCGGGTCGGGGTCGGCCGGGTAGCGACCGGGATGATGAGCCACATGCAGCCCATGCAGATCCTGCAGCAGAGGCACCAGAACGGCGGCTTCGGTGGCGGCGATGGGGGCTATTTTCATCGGCTGATCCTCAGAATGCTGGTCGGTCGGCACGGCGCCCTGACCTTTGGCATTGGACAAAAGAAAAGGGGCGGATCTGAGTGATCCGCCCCGGCTGTCTGGTCTTTGGAATGATGCGGTTATTCGCGGTTCCCAAGCAGCTGGAGCAAGAACATGAACATGTTGATGAAGTCCAGATAGAGGTTCAGCGCCCCCATGATGGCCGCCTTGCCGAGCCATTCCTGATCGCCGGTGTGGGCCATTTCCAGATAGGTGGTCTTGATCTTCTGCGTATCATAGGCGGTCAGGCCCGCGAAGATCAGCACGCCGAGGACCGAAATCGCAAAGCCCATGGCGGAAGATTGCAGGAACATGTTCACGACCGAGGCCACGATCAGGCCGATGACGCCCATGATCAGGAAGGTGCCCATCGCGGAGAGGTCTTTTTTCGTTGTGTAACCGACCAGGGACAGGCCCGCAAAGGCGATGGAGGTCACAAGGAAGACCTGCGCGATGCTCTCACCGGTGAAGACCACGAAGATCGACGAGATCGACAGGCCCATCAGCGCGGCAAAGCCGTAGAACACCAGCTGCACACCGGCGGCGGGCAGACGCTTCATTGCGGCGCCGAAGCCGAAGAAGACAAAGGCCAGCGGTGCGAACATGATCACCCACTTCAGCGGCGAGGCGTAGATCGCATAGCCAAAGCTGGTCAGATAGCTGTCGGCGCTCAGCTGCGCGGCGGCAGCGGAGGGGTCAGTGGTCACCGAAAGGCCGGCGATGGCCCAGGCGGCAAGGAAGGTGATAAGTGTGCCCACGGACATTGTGCCGTAGACTTTGTTCATGTGGGCGCGCAGGCCCGCGTCGATCTCGGCGCTGCGGGCGCCGACTGTAGATCGAATGGTGTCAAACTGTGCCATACGTCATGGTCTCCGTCTATAAAGCTCCCTCAGAGCATATCCGCGATGCGGACGTGCCTGTTGTGCCAAATATCGGCTTTTGTGCCCTTCGGTTCAAGTGGTTCCGTCTCGCAATCGAAGTAAAAGAGCACCATTGATGACGTGGATTTTACTGGAACCGGCCCCTCAGTGCAAAAAGGGCCGGTTCCGAGGGCAGGGGGGCTCCGCGCAGGGACAGCATGCGCGGCGTCACCCCTGCCAATGCTGCGGGGCATCCCAGACGCGGCGGCGGGCTTCTGCTTCGACGTCAGGGCGGGTCAGGCCAATGTCCTGCAACAGGCTGTCGTCCAGTTCCAGAAGCCTGCGCCGCTGGCGTTGCACAGAAAATGCCCGGACAAGACCGGCAAAAAGCGATGCGCGGCGGGGCCGCAGTGGGATGTTACGAGAGAGACTGTCAGCCATAATGCGGCTCCTTAGTTGATTTGGTGATGGATGCGTTCTTTTGCATCACTGGTATTGATCTATATGGGCAAGGTGTGCCATTCTCAAAACGAATGTTATTGAAGTGATCCATCAGGAGATGTGATGATGCGGAATTTGGACATAACCACCCTGCGGTCTTTTGTGGCCGTTGCCGACACCGGAGGCGTGACCCGGGCGGCGTCGTTTCTGCATCTGACGCAATCTGCCGTCTCGATGCAGCTCAAGCGCCTGGAGGAGATGCTCGGGGTGGAACTGCTGGACCGCTCGGGCCGCAGTATTGGCCTGACCTCATCCGGAGAGCAGTTGTTGGGGTTCGCCCGCAAGATGCTGAGCCTCAATGACGAGATCATCACCCGCCTGACGGATCAGGCCTTTGAGGGCGAGGTGACGCTGGGGGTGCCGCATGACGTGGTGCACCCGGTGGTGCCGATGGTGATGCAACGGTTCAACGTGCAATTCCCGCGGGTGAAGGTGAACCTCTGCACCTCCAACACGCGCGATCTGAAAGCGGATTTCGAACGCGGCCGCTTCGATCTGATTGTGACGACCGAGAGCGTCTCGGGCACCGGTGGGGAAACCATCCACCAGATGCCGCTGCGCTGGATCGGAGCCCTGAACGGTCACACCTGGCGGCAACGCCCGCTGCGGATCGGGTTCTGCCGCAACTGCATTTTCCGCGGGGTCGCGACGGCGGCGCTGGACGAGGCGGGGATCGCCTGGGAAATGGCTGTCGACAGCGAATCCGACCGCACGGTCGAGGCAACTGTCAGCGCCGATCTGGCGGTGGGGGTTCTGCTTGAAGGGACCCAGCCTGCGCATCAGCAGGTCATCGAGCACAACGGCAGTCTGCCGCAGTTGCCGGTCCAGCACATCAACCTCTATGGGGCCGATCGGGCGCGGGCACAGTATGTGGACCACCTTGCCGAACTTATTCGGCAAGGCTTTGCCGGGCTGTCGCAGCCGGGCCTGCGCGCGGTCGGAACTGAAATGCTCAGCGCGGGGGGGCAGCGTGGGGTTGCATGATGACCTTCCCAGTGGCTTTGCGGCTGCGCAGCAATTCCAGCCCCCGGTCGGTCTCGCGCAGCGGCAGGCGGTGGCTGATGTGCGGGGTGATGCGCCCCTCCGCCAGCCATCGCATCACCTGATCAAAGGTCGCACGCCCGACATCCGGGCGCTGCTGGACAAAGCCTCCCAGATAAAAGCCGATCACCGTCAGGTTCTTGACCAGCAGGTGGTTGGCCGGGATCTGCGGCACCTCGCCCCCGGCGAACCCGATCGGAAGCAGCCGCCCGCCGGGGTTCGTGGCGCGAAACGCGGCCTTCCAGGTGTCGCCGCCCACCGCGTCATAGACCACATCCGCGCCCCCCAGATCGAGCAGCCGTTGGCGTAGGTCCTCCGAGCTGTCGATCAGGTGATCGGCGCCCGCCGCCTTGGCCACGGAGAGTTTTTCGGCGCCCCTCGCCTGTGCAACCACGGTGGCGCCCAGCAGTTTGCCGATCTCCACCGCCGTCAACCCGACGCCGCCCGCCGCCCCGGTCACCAACAGCGTCTCGCCGGGCTGCAGGCGCGCTTGCTGTTGCAGCGCCAGCAGGCTGGTGCCATAGGCGATCATCGAGGCCGCGGCCACGTCGTAGGACACAGCATCCGGAATACGGATGGCGCGCGCCGCCTCAACGAGCCCGTATTCAGCAAGGCCGCCCTGACCGCCAAAGACGGCGACACGCTCTCCGATTTGGAAATCTGAAATCCCGTCTCCGAGAGCAACGATCCGCCCGGCGCATTCAAGACCCGGGGTGAAGGGCAGGGGCGGCGTGTCCTGATAGCGCCCTTCGACCATCAGGAGGTCGGCAAAGTTCAATGCACAGGCTTGAATTTCCAAAAGCAGCTCGCCCGGACCGGGAGCCGGAATTTCCAGCTCCATCAGCTTGCCTTCAGATCCGTGATTAACTATACGAAAGGATAGCATAGGGGATTTCCTCGCCAATTTTTGTCATTGTGATTCGGTCACGACAGGAGCCGGGTTACGTAGGGGAATGCACCTCACTATTTTAGGTGAGGCGCCTGAAAACGCGCTTGTGTCGCGTTTCGCGCTGTTTTTTGATGCATTAAATCAGATATTTGCCATGGCCAGCCCGTGAGGCGCGTGCGCCTTTACTTGTATTCAACCAAGAAGGTCGTAGACTTTCCACAATACGAAACTTCTGACCTCAAACAACAGATCCCCGGTGACGATTTCTGCGCCATCGGCACGCGGTTCACAGGCGTGGCTTTGTCGGCCCGTCCAAAGAAAAGACCGCATTTTGGAGAAGATACATGGCACATCCCGTCGATATTCACGTTGGAAAACGCGTCCGTCACCGCCGTTGGCTGATTGGCATGACGCAGCAGCAACTGGCGGAAAAGGTTGGAATAAAGTTCCAGCAAATCCAAAAATATGAAACCGGTGCCAACCGGGTCAGCGCGTCCCGTCTGTGGGACATTTCCGACGCGCTCGGGGTGAACGTCAGCTTCTTCTTCGAGGGGCTGCAGGAAGAAGACAAAATCGCCGCCGACAAGGCGCGCGTCCCGGCCGATCTGATGGGCGACAAAGAGGCACTGGATCTGGTCCGCTCCTACTATGCGATCCCGGAAAACCAACGTCGTCGGTTGTTTGAACTGGCGCGGGTGCTGAGCGACGTCGCCTGACGGCGCCAGACCAAGCCAGACCCCGCGCCTGCCAGACCCCGCGCCTGATAACCCGGATCAGGGGCCGCACAGACTGCCAGGGTATAGACGCCGAGGGCACAGGCTGCCAAGCTACAGGCTGCCAGGCTACAGGCTGCCAGGCTACAGGCTGCGAGGGTACACACCGTGCCGGGACATGCAGCGACGGGACATGTTGTGACGGGACATGCAGCGACGGCACACGCGGCGACGGCACATAGGTCTTTCGATCCGTGTCCGGTTGCCTTGGTCGACGGGCGACGGGGTGTAGTACAGGCACATGGTATTACAGGCACATGTCCCGAGGAATATCGGATCATGGAATTGCGGTTGCGACCGGTCCCGGGCGGATTTCACCTTGAATGCCCGGGCCGTCCATGGCACCCGCTGCTCATTGATACACTCTGAGACACATGCTGATCTGACCGGGACCGCCATTCATGATACTCTCTGATCTTGACGTCGCGCGCCGTGTGGCTGATGCCGCGCGCGAGGTGATCCTGCCGCATTTTCGCAGCGCCGGCATGGCGGCGGACAACAAGCTCGCCGATGGGTTCGATCCCGTTACCGTTGCCGACCGCGCGGCAGAGCAGGCCATGCGGGCCGTGCTGGCCAGGCTGCGCCCCGATGACGCTGTCCTGGGCGAGGAATTTGCCCCGACGCAAGGTCGCAGTGGCCGAACCTGGGTTCTCGACCCGATCGATGGCACCCGCGGATTTATCAGCGGCACCCCGACATGGGGCGTTCTGATCGCCCTGTCCGAAGACGCGGGCCCGATCCTCGGCATCGTCGATCAGCCCTATATCGGGGAGCGGTTCGAAGGCACCGGGAACCACGCGCAGGTCACCGGGCCCCATGGCACCAGCCAGCTGGCAACGCGCAAGACGGCAACGCTGCAGGACGCGATCCTGTTCACCACCTTTCCCGAAGTCGGCACCCAGGCCGATCGCGCCGCCTTCGAGCGGGTCGCGGGCCGGGTCAAATTGACCCGATACGGCATGGATTGCTATGCCTATGCCCTGCTTGCGGCCGGCACCGTGGATCTGGTGATCGAAGCGGGGCTCAACGCCTATGACATCCAGGGGCCAATGGCCGTGATCGAGGCCGCAGGCGGCATCGTGACCAATTGGCAGGGCGGAGCCGCCCATGAGGGAGGGCGCGTTCTGGCGGCGGCGAACGCCGAGCTTCACGCATCCGCGCTGGCCCTTCTGCAGGGCGAATGATCGCATCGTCGCCGCATCGGGGGCAGCTGCGCCGGAGCGCGCCGCCGCAATAGCGGTGCGGTGATTGCCCAAAATACGCTCCAAATGCGACCCAAACATCCCTTGTCTTCAATGCCTTGCATCTGTAGTCATGGTCCCGCGCCGAGTCCTTTGCCCCTATTCTGTCGGCGCGTCTTCACCTCCACATACCGAAACGGGCAGTCGATGGAGTGTGAAGCTATGTCCAATGTCCTGATCAAGAATGCGCAGACCGTTGTCACGATGGACGATGCGCGGCGTGTGCTGACGGGGGTTGATATCCGCGTGCGTGCGGGCGTGATCGCCGAAATCGGTCCCGCGCTGACAGGCCCCGAACCGGTGCTGCAGGCGGCCGGACGGGTGGTGACGCCGGGATTGGTCAACACGCACCACCATCTGTTCCAGAACCTGACCCGCGCCGTGCCGGGCGCACAGGATGCGTTGCTGTTCGGCTGGTTGCGGGTGCTCTACCCGATCTGGGCGCGGCTCGGACCGGCGCAGATGCGGGTGTCGACGCAGCTGGGGCTGGCGGAGCTTGCCCTGTCCGGCTGCAGTCTCAGCGCGGACCATCTGTACCTGTATCCTAACGGGGCCCGTCTTGATGACACCATCGACGCGGCAGCAGAGGTCGGCCTGCGGTTCCAGCCGACGCGCGGCGCGATGAGCATTGGCGAGAGCGCAGGGGGATTGCCCCCTGATGGGCTGGTGGAACGCGAAGCCGACATCCTGGAGGATATGATCCGGGTGGTGGATGCGTTTCATGATCCGGCCGAGGGCTCCATGTGCCGGGTCGGTCTCGCCCCCTGTTCGCCCTTTTCCGTGAGCCGCGAGTTGATGCGCGACACGGCGGTATTGGCGCGTGACAAAGGGGTCATGCTGCATACGCATCTGGCGGAAAACGACGAGGACGTGGCCTATAGCCTGGCCCGGTTCGGCTGCCGGCCCGGTCAATATGCCGAAGATCTGGGCTGGACCGGCGCGGATGTCTGGCATGCCCATTGCGTCAAGCTCGACGGGCAGGAGATTGATCTCTTTGCCAGAACCCGCACCGGCGTGGCCCATTGCCCCTGTTCGAACTGCCGCCTCGGCAGCGGCATCGCACCGGTGCGCCAGATGCGGGACGCCGGTGTGAAGGTGGGGCTGGGGGTGGACGGCTCTGCCAGCAATGACATGGCCAGCCTCTGGGACGAGGCACGGCAGGCGATGCTGTTGCAACGGGTGTCACAGGGGGCGGATGCCATGTCGGCCTATGAGGCGCTGGAGATCGCGACACGGGGCGGCGCCGATGTGCTGGGGCGTCCGGAATGTGGCCGCATCGCCATCGGGAAACGCGCGGATATCGCAATATGGGATGTCGGCGGGCTGGCCTCCAGCGGCAGTTGGGATCCGGCAGCTCTGGTTCTGGCCGGACCGCGCCAGGTGCAGGATCTGTTGGTCGAAGGTGCCCGGGTGGTGGCCGACGGCCAGCTGACCACCGTCGATCTTCCCCGTCTGATCGAACGCCACGGCGCCATGGCCCGGGCGCTCTCCGCCGGGGAGTGATTGGGATAGTTCTTCGAGCAGGCTCAGATCGCCCGACAGGGGAGAAAGGGGGGGCGCCCGCCCCCCTACAGGCCTCA
This sequence comes from Alphaproteobacteria bacterium MedPE-SWcel, assembly GCA_001874255.1. Taxonomy (GTDB): domain Bacteria; phylum Pseudomonadota; class Alphaproteobacteria; order Rhodobacterales; family Rhodobacteraceae; genus Epibacterium. Next base: position 5,930 of record MPDC01000044.1, on the reverse strand, counting down.
AAGACAGGCCTCAAAGACAGGCGGCAAAGACAGGCGCAAGAGACAGTCCTTAAAGACGGGGCTCAGACGACCTTGCGACCGCCGATGCGCACCTCGGAGATGGCGCGGTCGTCTCCCATCATGATGGTGGGAAACACGGCCTCCCACAGATCCGTGGCCCGGGCCGCGCGCTGAGCAATGGCCGGGGTGGAGGCCAGATCGAGCACCACCAGATCGGCCTCCATGCCCGCGGCCAGATTGCCGACCTTGTCGTCCAGATGCAGCGCGGCCGCCGCCCCCTGGGTGGCCAGCCACAGCAATTGCGAGCCATGCAGCGCGGTGCCCTTCAACTGCGCCACCTCATAGGCCGCCGCCATCGTGCGCAGCATTGAAAAACTGGACCCGCCGCCGGTATCGGTGGCCAGCCCGATGCGGTGACCCGCCGCCATCAGCCCGCCCATGTCGAACAGGCCGGAGCCGATGAACGTATTGGACGTCGGGCAGTGGACGAGGCTGGCCCCGACCTCGCGCAGCCGATCCTTTTCTCGCGGTTGCAGGTGGATCGCATGGCCGAACACGGCGCCGTCGCGCAGCAGGCCGAATGTCTCGTAGGTGTCCAGATAGTCGCGCGCATCGGGAAACAGCTGATGCACCCATTCGATCTCGTCCAGCTGCTCGCTCAGGTGGGTCTGCATCAGGCAATCGGGGTGTTCCGCCCAGAGCGCCCCCAGAGCTTCGAGCTGTTCCGGGGTCGAGGTCGGCGAGAATCGCGGCGTGATGGCATAGCTGATCCGGTCCACCCCATGCCAGCGGCGCAGCAGGGCGGCACTGTCGTCATAGGCGCTCTGGGCACTGTCGCGCAGCCCGTCGGGCGCATTGCGGTCCATGCAGGTCTTGCCCGCCACCACCCTCTGGCCGCGCGCCTGCGCAGCGCGGAACAGCGCCTCGACGCTTTCTGGATGGATGGTGCAATAGCTCGCCATGGTTGTAGTGCCACAGGCGGTGGTCAGATCGAGATACCGCGCTGCGATCTCCTCTGCGTAGGCCACCTCGCCAAATCGCATTTCCTCGGGAAAGGTATAGGTGTTCAACCAGTCGATCAGCCGCTTGCCCCAGCTGGCGATCATCGCCGTCTGCGGGTAATGCGCATGGGCATCCACAAAACCGGGCAGGATCAGCTTGTCGCCATGGTCGACCACCGGGGTCTCCGGCCTTGCGGCCCGCAGCGCGGCCAGAGGACCCACCGCAGCGATCTTGCCCTCGCGGAGCACCACCGCCTCATGCTCCTCCACCGCCGCTGCCGCACCGCCTGCGTCAAATGGCGATGCCACAAAGGACAGCACCCGGCCTGCGAGAATTAGATCTTGTTCCATCAATGCATCACACCTGTTGTCAAATCACTCGGACACAGGATAGGCCTCCGCGAGGCGGGGGTAAATTGCTGACCAAGCGTTGTTTTCCCCTATATGCTTTCGTTACATCGAATGATCAGGAAAACCGGAGGGCTGCGGATGACGACAGGCGAGAACACCCCCGAGGCAGACATCGCGACCGAGGACGGCTATGATCTGGACCGCAAGCGGGTCGCGCAGATCCTGTTTGCGCTGGACCGGGACGACCGCGAAACGCTGATCGCGCTGATGGATCCGTTGCACCCGGCGGACATCGCCGACCTTCTGGAACAGGTCAACGCCTTTGACCGGGGGCGGTTGATCCGCCTGTACGGCCGCGAGTTTGACGGCGATATCCTGTCGGAACTGGATGATTCCATCCGCGAAGAGGTGATCGCGGCGCTCAATCCACAGGTCCTGGCCGAAGCCGTCCGCGAGCTGGACAGCGACGATGTGGTCGATCTGCTCGAGGATCTGGAAGAACCCCAGCAGGAGGCGATCCTCGATGCGCTGGAGGATTCCGACCGGGTCGCGGTCGAGCAATCGCTGCGCTATCCGGAAAACTCTGCCGGCCGTCTCATGCAACGCGAAGTGGTGATGGCGCCGGAACATTGGACCGTCGGGCAGGCCATTGACCACATGCGCGCGGCCGAGGATCTGCCGGAGCAGTTCTACCATGTGGTGGTGGTCGACCCCCGCGTGCGCCCGATCGGCCAGGTCACCTTGGGCCGCCTGATGAGCGCCCGCCGCACGGTGCCTCTGATGCAGCTCCTCGAGGACACCTTTCAGGTGATCCCGGCAGAACAGGACGAAGAGGATGTGGCCTATGCCTTCAATCAGTATCACCTGATCTCGGCGCCGGTTGTCGATGACGACGGGCGGCTGGTGGGGGCAATCACCATCGATGACGCGATGATCGTTCTGGACGAGGAACACGAAGAGGACATCCTGCGTCTGGCCGGTGTCGGGGACGGCAGCCTGTCGGACAAGGTCAGCGAGACCACCAAACAGCGGTTTCCCTGGCTGGCGGTGAACCTTGTGACGGCGATCATGGCCTCGCTGGTGATTGCCCAATTCGATGAGACGATTGCCGGTTTCGTTGCCCTGGCGGTGCTGATGCCGATCGTGGCCTCGATGGGCGGCAATGCCGGGACGCAATCGCTGACGGTGGCGGTGCGCGCTCTGGCCACACGCGACCTGACCGGGGCCAACGTCTGGCGGGTGATCCGGCGCGAGGCTCTGGTGGGGCTGATCAATGGCACCATCTTTGCCGTGGTGATGGGGGTCATCGGCGTCATCTGGTTCGGCACGCCGATGCTTGGGGTGGTGATCGGTGCCGCAATGGTGATCAACCTGGTCGTGGCCGGGCTCGCAGGGACCGTGATCCCGGTTATCCTCGACCGTATCGGCGTCGATCCGGCCCTGGCTTCGGGCGCTTTTGTGACGACCGTGACCGATGTGGTCGGCTTTTTTGCCTTTCTCGGACTTGCGGGGGCGGTGCTGGTCTGATCCGCGAAACCCAGCGAAGCCAGAGCAGATCGAAGCACACAGGGCCGAAGCACACAGGACCAAAGCACAGAGGAGAAGCGGGCATGAGCGACACCGAACACACCCCCGAGGCGGCGGCGCTGCTGGCCACGAAGGCCGCCGCGCGCAAAGCCGCCTTCGTGCGGCGCAAGGCCGCGTATGAAGCGCAGCGCCCTGGTGTGGCCGGTCATCTGGCCGAGGTTCTGGCGGGATATCGTGGCGTGCCGCTGGCAGGTTACATGCCGATCCGCACGGAAATTGATCCCCTCGCGGTGATGGCCGAGGCCGCAGCCCATGGCCCTGTGGCGGTTCCGGTCATTCAGGGCTCTGGCCTGCCGCTCAGGTTCAGCCGCTGGCATCCCGACGGCCCCCTGCGCGCTGGCCCGTTCGGGGCCAGGGTTCCGGAGGTGGATGACTATCTCGAGCCCGAAATCCTGATCGTGCCGCTGGTGGCCTTCGACCGGGTCGGCAACCGTCTGGGCTATGGCGGCGGGTTTTACGACCGCACCCTCGAAGGCTTGCGCAGCCGTCGTGCGACCCTGGCCATCGGGTTTGCCTTTGACGCCCAGGAAGCCCGGTCTCTGCCGCTGGAACCAACAGATCAGCCGCTCGACATGATCGTGACCGAGAGCCGGATTCTGGATATCCCGTCACAGCTCTGACTTCGGGCCTGACGTCTAGCCTGACTGTGGGTCTGTCCCCAGGCCTGACTGCGGGTCTGCCCTCTGGTCTGATTGCGGGCCTGAGGTCTGGCCTGACATCTGACCTGCGCACTGGCCTGCCAACAGACATGATCCTTCCGAAGGGCCTGCGGCGCTGCGAAGCCACGGATCACGCGGTCAGAAGCCGAGTTTTTCCAGTCTCCACGCCAGTTTGCGGTGGATGACCGGCGGCAGCAGATCCTGCAGCAATGCCCGCCGGGCCACCTGACGATCCCGCTGATCCTTGCTGCCGGGGCGCGGTTTGAACAGGGTGGTGTGCGATTTGCGGCTGCTGTCCCAGGTTGCGGTGTAGTAATAGAGCGCGATCGACATGCGCGGCTCACCGTCGGGGTGGTTGACCGGTTCCGGATTGCCATGCCAGCTGTCCGACGAGGTCGAGAACATGCACATCCGGTTGAATAGGGGCACGTAGCTGCCCAGCTTTGAGGACATGTCCTCGTCCCAGACCTCGAAAGACCCGCCATAGTCCTCACGCCAATCTTTGTTGAGATAGATCAACATGTTGACCCGCCGCTCCAGGTTGAGGCCCGCGTGGTGGTTGAAATCTGCGTGGATATCGAGATGGCCGCCATTGGCCACCACATGCACGCCGCCGCCCGCGAAATACGGGTCGGGGATCAGCCCCTTGATTCCGGTCAGCTCTTCGACGAAGGCCAGGACAGGGCGCGAGTTCAGCGCATAGAACAGTTGGCGCGTGTACATCGGCAGCCGCTCCGGCACATATGAGGTCTTCAACCGCTCCTGTGGGCGGTCAAAGCTGTTTTCGGCTTCGGGCAGTTGTTTCAGCTCGTCCCGCACACGGTCCAGAATTTCCGGCGGTAAAAAGCCGTCAAAGCCGCCAAAGTGAAACGGCGTACGGGACTGGTATTCAGCCGCCAGAGCGGTGGCCGCAGCGCGGGCCTCTCGTGTGGACAGCAGCAGGCTTTCGGGATCGAGGTTCAGGATGGGCTTGGTCATGGTCTCTCTTTCGACAGCGGCGGCAGGCGGTACAGCCCCGGCAGGCTGTTCCAGAGCCGAAGTCTGCCGGGTTTCGCGGGTTGCGCAACAGTTTAATCGAAATTGAGCAATATGATCGGGTCAGAACGCGGAATGCTGCGCCAATTTCTCCATGTCTTCGGGACTGTTCCGAATGTCGAGACATTTGCCTTGGTCAAACTGGTCGCAGGGGTCACATTGGCCGCCCTGATCGCAGGAGGCGCACGGATCTCACTGGTCGCCCTGATCTCCCTGATCTCCCAGATTGCCCGGCGCCCTAGGGTCGCGTTCTGACGCTGGGGCATGCGTTGTTTCGGTCTTGTCCTGTGCCCGTGCAGCGCCTATTGCGGTGGCCATGCGAATTTTGTTTCTTGGCGATGTCATGGGCCGCGCGGGACGTGCTGCCATCACCGAAACCCTGCCGCGCCTGCGCGAGGAGTGGCGGCTCGATTTTGTCGTTGTGAACGGCGAGAATGCCTCCAACGGGATGGGGCTGTCGGGGGATCATGCCAAGGTGTTGTTTGAGGCCGGGGCGGATTGTGTCACGCTGGGCGATCATGCCTTCGACCAAAAAGACATGCTGCAATATATCGAGCAGGACAGCCGGATCATCCGGCCGCTGAATTTTGCCAAAGGCGCGCCCGGACGAGGTCATCGCCTGTTCACCGCACGCGGGGGGCAAAAGGTGCTGGTGCTGCAGGTTCTGGGGCAGGTGTTCATGAAACGGGCGTTCGACGACCCGTTTGGCGCGGTCGAAGGGGTTCTGAAATCCCATCCCAGAGGCGGTCTGGCGCAGGCCATCCTTGTCGACATGCATTGCGAAGCCACCTCCGAGAAGATGGCCATGGGGCATTTCTGCAACGGAAAGGCCTCTCTGGTGGTGGGGACCCATACCCATATTCCCACCGGGGACGCGCAGATTCTGGAAGGCGGCACCGCCTATCTGACGGATGCGGGCATGTGCGGCGACTACAATTCTGTCATCGGCATGGACAAGGCCGAACCCATGCGCCGCTTCCTGACCGGCATGCCGAAGGGGCGGTTCACGCCGGCGACCGAGGCGGCAACCCTCTCCGGCGTCTATATCGAAACCGACGATCGCACCGGGGTTGCCAAACGGATCGAGATGATCCGGCAGGGGGGCAGATTGCAACAGGCGGGCCCGCAGGGCCGGTGAGTGACGGGCGCAGAACGGGTCGTTGAATGCGGCATCTTCGATGTCTGCCTCAGCCTGCGGCGGCGTTTTCCTTGCGCGACCAGCAGCGGGGGCTCTCCCGCCCGTCGTCGTGGTTTTTGACAAAACCCCTCCTCCCGTTGGGCCGGGCACCGCGCCTTT
>MPDC01000043.1 GCA_001874255.1 Alphaproteobacteria bacterium MedPE-SWcel | reverse complement strand
GAGGCCTCTTGCGGATCAGGTCGATCAATGCCACGGGCCGTCGAAAAAGACCAGTGCGGCAGCGCAGCAGCAATATCGTAAATCAAGGCGGTCGGGCGAATGGTTCCCGTTTCCAGCGCTGCAAGGGGTGATGCTGCGGGTGCCGGTAGGTGCAGTCGGACTGCGACTCGAATGAGCCACCGTGTCCAAAGGACACGCGCCGCGCCGGTCGCTTCGGGCAAAGCCCGAAGCGAAACACCTCCTCCGGAGCGAGGGGACCAAATGCGCCGCTCCTCAGTCTTTGAGAACGGCCAGTGCCGCCTTGAGATCGATTGCGCCGTCATAGAGCGCCCGACCCGAAATTGCGCCGTTCAGCTTGGCGCCGCAGGATTTGAGCGCCCTCAGATCGTCCAGCGAGGACACACCCCCGGAAGCAATCACCGGGATCGACACCGCCTTGGCCAATGCGGCAGTGGCCGCGATGTTCGGCCCCTTCATGGCGCCATCGCGCAGGATGTCGGTGTAGATGATCGCCGCCACCCCGGCATCTTCAAAGGATCTGGCGAGCGTGGTCACATCGACGTCGGTTTCCTCGGCCCAGCCCTTGGTTGCAACCTTGCCGTTGCGGGCGTCGATACCGACCGCGACCTGGCCCGGAAACGCTTTGGCGGCCTCGCGGACGAGGGTCGGATTTTCCACCGCCACCGTGCCGAGAATCACCCGCGCCAGTCCCCTGTCGAGCCAGCGCTCGATTGTCGCCATGTCCCGGATGCCACCGCCAAGCTGTGCCGGCACTTTGGTCTGTTTCAGGATGTCTTCGACCGGGCGCGCATTGACCGGCTCGCCCGCGAAGGCGCCGTTCAGATCCACCAGATGCAGCCACTCACAGCCTGCCGCGACGAATTCCAGCGCCTGGGCGGCGGGGTTGTCATTGAACACCGTCGTCTTGTCCATATCACCATGCAGGAGCCGTACGGCCTGGCCGTCCTTGAGGTCGATGGCGGGGTAGAGGATCATCATTTGCACCCTTCGTGGTGGTTTAGAACGTCTGAGCGCCCTTTTGCCCAAGCTGGCGGGCAATTGCAACGCAGGCCGCCTGAGTGCGCCCTGAATGCGCCCCGAATGCGCTCTGAATACGGCCTGAGCGTGCCCTGAACAGGGCCCGAAACGCGCCTGAACAGACCCACGAACATAGCCATGGACAGACCCCTGAAGACGCCTCCGGACAGCCCCCGGAAACGTGACGTCTCGCGCGATCAAACCGGGCGCAGGCGACCCAAGGTCAATCTTGCCTGTATGGCCCGGCCTCGGTCACAGTTGGGGCAATAGGGAGGAACCACACCATGAAACAGATGATTGCAGGCCTTGCGGTTGCGTTCGGACTGGCCAGTGCCGCACTGGCCGCAGATCCGATCGAGGGCACCTGGCAAACGGAACCTGACGATGGCTCATATGCCCATGTGGCGATGGCGCCCTGCGGCGGCGGCCTCTGCGGGACCATCGCGCGCACCTTCAATGCCAGCGGAGAGTATAAATCTCCGAACCTCGGAAAAACGCTGGTGATCGACATGAAACCGCGTGGCGGCGGGGCCTATGAGGGCAAGGTCTGGCGACCGTCGAATGACAAGATCTATATCGGCAAGATGGATCTGAACGGAAATTCGCTCCGGTTGCGCGGCTGCGTGGCAGGCGGGTTGATCTGCTCGAAACAGACCTGGACCCGCGCCAAGTAGGTCGGGCAATGGCGCAGTCAGGTACCGGCTGGTCCGGCTGGCTGCGGGCAGGGTCAGATCAGACCCTGTCTGCTCAGATGCTGGCCGCTCAGATCCTGGCCGCTCCGATCCCGTCCGCTCCGTTTCAGGTCGCCTCGTTTCAGGCCAATCAGAACAGCCCCATCTGGACCGGGATCGGAACATAGCCACGTTTGACCTGTTGGGCGCGGGCACTGTCGAACAGCGCCTGCGCCTCATCCAGCGAGGCACAGTAGTTGCGCCGTTCGTGACCGCCCGGCCTGCCGATCGGGCCGGAGGCCTGCAGCACACACCAATCGCCAAACAATGTCGGCGTCAGGCTCAGCACCAGATAGCGGTGCTGCCCGTCGCGGTGGCTGAATTTTTCAAAACGCAAGTACACGGCAGATCGGGCCTGGCGAGAAAGAAGGTCAGGCCCATATGCCTTGTCGGGCGGGCGGTGTCCATTGCTGACCTCGATGGAGGCCGGCGCAGGGGCGGCAGAGGTATCGGCGGCTGTTTCACCCACGGTCGCAGCCGCAGCATACCGCCCGAAAGACTATCGGGAAAGACGCCCCCCAAAGACGCCCCCACCCAAAGACGCCCCCCCAAAGACGGCCTGAGCGGCTAGGGGGCCCATTTCAGGAAGTTCGCGATCATCCGCAGTCCCACCTGCTGGCTTTTTTCCGGATGGAACTGCATCCCGAGCATGGTGTCGCGTCCCACCACTGCGGTGACGTCGCCTGCGTAGTCCACATGCGCCAATCTCTCTGCGGGCCGGGCGACGCGGAAGTGATAGCTGTGCACGAAATAACAGTGGTCGCCGGTGTTGATGCCCTCGAAGATCGGGTGGGGCTGGTCAATGACCAGATCGTTCCAGCCCATATGCGGGACCTTCAGCGCCGGGTCCTGCGGGGTGATCCGGAGCACGTCTCCGCCGACCCAGCCCAGGCCTGCGGTCTCTTCATACTCGTGGCCGGTGGTGGCCATCAGCTGCATGCCGACACAGATGCCGAGGAAGGGGCGCCCGCGGGTTTCCACCGCCTCGACCATGGCATCATAGATCCCTCTGTGGCCGCGCAGTTCGGCGGCGCAGGCCGGGAACGCGCCGTCGCCCGGCAGCACCAGCCGGTCCGCCCGGGCCACGACATCGGCGTCCGAGGTCACCACAACCTCGCCCGCATCGACCTCTGCGGCCATACGTTGAAAGGCCTTTTCGGCAGAGTGCAGATTGCCGGATTCATAGTCGATGATGGCGGTCAGCATGGGGGCAGTGTCCTTGTGTCTCAGGCCTCAGGAAGTGGCGGCAAACGCGGCAATGGTCAAGTGCACAGGGGCAGGGCAAGACCGACACCGGCACCTGAGGGCGCCGGTTCGCTGCGGGCGCGTGACCTGCCGGCCTGTTTGGCAGGCGACGTGCCTGTGTTCGGACCTGCCCTCCAGCCGCCCTTGCGGCGGGGGTGCGATGCCCTGTCTTGCCGCATTTCCCAGGCTGCATGGCACAGGTCGCATTTCTCAGGCCGCTTGTCCCATGCCGCCTGTGCCATGCCGCCTGTGCCATGCAGTGTGTCCAGTGCAGTGTGTCCAGTGCAGCGTATCCAGTGCAGCCTGTCTCGTGCAGCCTGTCCTGCCGCTTGCGCTCAGGGCGGATCAGAGCGCGCCTTTGGTCGACGGCACGGCGTCGGCTTTTCGCGCGTCGACCTCGACCGCGGTCCGCAGCGCCCGGGCCACGGCCTTGAAGGCGGCTTCGGCGATATGGTGGCTGTTCACCCCGTGGATCTGATCGATATGCAGGGTAATGCCGCCATGGGTCGCCAGTGCCTGAAAGAACTCGCGCAGCAGCTCGGTGTCGAAGCTGCCGATTTTCTCGGTCGGCAGGGAGACGTTCCACACCAGAAAGGGGCGGGCGGACAGATCCAGCGCCGCGCGCACCTGGGCGTCATCCATCGGCAGGTGACATTCGCCATAGCGGTTGATGCCGCGTTTGTCGCCAAGCGCCTGCACCAGGGCCTGTCCCAGGGCGATGCCGGTATCCTCGACCGTGTGGTGGTCGTCGATATGGTAGTCGCCCTTGGCGCGGATGGTCATGTCGATCAGCGAATGGCGCGACAACTGGTCCAGCATATGATCGAAAAAGCCGACGCCGGTCTGATTGTCATATGTGCCGCTGCCGTCAAGATTGACCGATACGGAGATCTCCGTTTCGGCCGTGGAGCGGGAAACCTGGGCTGTGCGCATGGTAAAGTCCTCATTCTGTCCTCGTGGCTTATAGGGCCGGGGCGTGGGCGGGCTCAAGCCCGCGACGGCAGAAAGGCCGGGGCTGTGACATCAAAGGGGGCACCGCGCGGGATTGCCCTTTGGTGCGGCGCATGCCACGTTGCCGGGCAATCAGACCTGACAGAATTCGAGGCCCGTTATGTCGACCTGTGTCTTTATCCAGATCCGCTGTAAACCCGGCACCACCTACAAGGTTGCCGAAGATATTGCGTTGCGGGAGATTCACTCGGAGCTCTATTCCACCAGCGGCGAGTATGACCTGCTGATGAAGCTCTATATTCCGGAGGCTGCGGATGTGGGGAAATACATCAATGACCATCTGCTGCAGATTCCGAACATTGAACGGTCGCTGACCACGATGACCTATAACGTGTTCTGAGAGGGGACCCAAAGGAGCGCCTCGCGGCGCACGCTATGAGCTTTCCCAAAAGGGAAAGCCGCTGTCGGCTTTGGCCTGTGATGCGCCTGTGCCCGGGCGGAGGGGATCTGGTGGTAGGGGCGTGCAGGGCATGTGCGTCCCCCCGCGCGGAGTGATCCGCAGTCCTATCTCACCCGTCCTATCTCACTCGCCCTGTATCACCCGCCCTGTATCACCGGGGTCGGCATCACCCGTCCAGCAGGCCTTCGGCCTTGAGCCGGTCATAGGCGGCGTCGACGCCTGCCTTGGCGCGTCTGAGCATCTCGTCGACCTCCTCCCTTGTGATGATCAGCGGTGGGCAGAAGGCAAGGGCGTTGCCGGCCACGGCGCGCAGGATCAGACCTTCGGACTGGCAGGCCTCTACGGCCGCAGCGCCGCCCTTGCCGCCGGGGATGATGGCGCCGGTCGTCTTGTTCGACACCAGCTCCAGCGCTGCAATCAAACCTTTGCCGCGCACTTCGCCCACCATCGGGTGGTCGTCGAACATCTCGCGCAGCCGCGCCTGCATATAGGCACCGACATCGGCGGCATGCGCGAAGATCCCGTCCCGTTCGTAGATCTCCAGCGTCTTCAGAGCGGCGGCGCAGGCGGCGGGGTGGCCGGAATAGGTATAGCCGTGGCCAAAGACGCCGACCTCGTTGGTCTGGGCAACCATGGCGTCATACATCCAGCCCGGGATGACGGCGGCGGAGATCGGGAAATAGGCCGAGGAGAGCTGTTTTGCGAAGGTCATCAGGTCCGGTTTGATCCCCATGGTGGTGCTGCCGAAGTCCGCTCCCGTGCGACCAAAACCGCAGATCACCTCATCGGCCCAGACCAGAATGTCATGTTTGCGCAGCAGGGCCTGCAGCCCTTCGTAATAGCCCTCCGGGGGCACGATCACGCCGGAGGCGCCGGTTATCGGCTCCACGATCATGGCGGCGATGGTGGCGGGATCCTCGGCGAGGATCTGATCCTCGAGCGAGGTCAGGATGCGGTCGACGAACTGGGCCTCGGTTTCATTGCCTTTGCGGCCCGAATAATAGTGCGGGGCATCGGTGCGCAGGATCGACAGGGCCTCCAGCGGGGCATCGAAATGGGCCAGGTTCGCGGGCAGGGAGGTCAATGCGCCGGCCGCGACGGTGACGCCGTGATAGCCGCGTTCGCGGGTGATGATCTTGCGCTTTTCCGGTTTGCCGATCGCGTTGAAGTAGTACTTCAGCATCTTGTAGTGCGAATCGTTGGCATCAGAGCCGGAGTTGCCGAAGAAGAAATACGCATCCTCCACCGGCACCATCGCCTTGAGTTTGTCGGCCAGCTGCATCACCGGCTCATGGGTCTTGCCGCCGAATGTGTGCTGAAAGGGCAGCCGGTTCAGCTGATCGGTGATGGCCTCGACCACCTCGCTGTTGGAATAGCCCAATGAGGTGCACCACAGGCCCGCGAGCCCCTCGATGTATTCCTTGCCGTCGCTGTCGTAGACGTGGATGCCATCGCCATGGGTGATGCAGAGCTGCTCTGTCGCGGTGAAATTCGTCGTCGGGTAAATCACGGAGGACATGCGGCCGGTTCCTTTGCTGCCAGAGAGGTGATGCAAGGATTGGCGGGCATTGCCGGAACAGTCAATTTTTTTGATCAAAAATCGCATTGTTCGATTGGCCCAGCGTCCATTTGGCCCAGCGTCCCCGTAGCCCGGCGTCCATTTGGCACAGGGTTCAATTGGCACAGGGTTCAATTCGCACAGGGGGCTGGATTGCACGTGCAGGGGCGCGTGGCGGGGGAGGCGCAGACGGGCGAGGGCATGAAACGCAAACAGCCGCCCCGGAAAGGCGGCTGGTTTGGTAAACCGACTGGAGCGGGCGAGGCGATTCGAACGCCCGACCCTAACCTTGGCAAGGTTATGCTCTACCCCTGAGCTACGCCCGCATCCTGTTCGGTGAGCGGGGATTTAGGCAATCATGCGCGGCGCTGCAAGCGGAAAATGAGATCACATCGCGAAAAAACCGAGGGCCTGTCCGCTGTGGCCTGCCGATGCGAAAACACAGGCCTGGTCTCCGCCTGTCTCCGCCTGTCTCCGCCTGTCACGACCTGTTCACAGCCGGGCAGCGCCCAGAGAGACGGCGGCGGTGATCGCAAGACGCGCTGTCACGGATCCGTCGCGGATCTGCAAATGTCGCGTCCGTGGCCGGTAAATGATCGGGGAGGGTACCGATTGGAGCGGGCGAGGCGATTCGAACGCCCGACCCTAACCTTGGCAAGGTTATGCTCTACCCCTGAGCTACGCCCGCTTCCTGTTCGGTGAGAGGTGATTTAGGCAATCGCATGCCAAAGCGCAAGAGGAAAAACAGGGGCTTTGGCGCATCAGGAGACGGGGATCGGATGGCCGGCCGCAGCGGCAAGGCGGCGGTGTTCCGGATCGGTCAGCCGGGTCGAGATGAATTCCGACGCGGCGCAGGGCGGCAGGCCAAGGGCGCGGATCAGCTGCGCATCCCGGCGGCCCTCAAGGATCAGACAGGCCTCGCGTCCGAGAATGTCACGGGTGCCGCTGCCGCCGTCAGACCGGATCCGGCGCATGAAGTCCTTTTGCGCCGCCACCGCCTCGACGACATCGCGGGGGATGGGCCGGGCCTGAACCTCGCGGAACAGGGTCGCCATTCGGGCGTTGCCGCTGTCGCCGGAGACGATCTGTGCCACCACGGGTGCGGGCAGGCTGCGCCAGAAATTGGCCGGGTAGGGGTGATCCTGCAGCAGCCAGAGGATATGCGAGAATCCCTCGGCCGAAATGCTGCGTTTTGCGTCCTTGTTCTGGCCGCGGGTCAGATAGGCGGGCCGCGCCACGATCAGCCCGAGATAGCATCGGGCGCGGGGTTCGTCGGCCGCCACCAGCAGGCACGGCTGGTCGACGGCCTCGGTCGGGATCATCCAATTGGCGCCCATCGTGTGCTTGATGTCCACGTCCTGACCGAGGATCTCTGTGTCCAGCCGCCCTTTGCGCAACCCGAGAAGGGCGCGCAGCTCGATCTCGACACGGGTGCCGATATAGGTCTTCTCGGTCTTTTCCAGATCCTCATAGGCGCGCCGCCCGGTCTTGGCGGTCAGGATCACCGCATCGATGCAGTCGCGCAGCATGGCGGGAAAGCGCCGGTCCAGCTCCAGCACGCCGCCTGCGCGGGTCACGACCTCTTCTGCGAGGGCGTGCAGGCGGCAATGGTCGGGGTGGCCGGGCGCCAGACGGCTCTGCGGCAGGGTCCGTTTCATGGCGCACCATATGGCGCACCATATGGCGCGGCAGATCGCAGGGGGTCAGGCCGAGACGACATGCAGGTTTGGCTTTGCAATCGCGGCGCGGATCTGGCGCGCGACGGCCTCCGCCACGGGCGGGGGAAAGGCGTTTCCGACCTGCCGGTAGGCGTTGGTCTTGGCACCGGTAAAGTGCCAGGAATCAGGAAAGCCCTGCAGTCGCGCCACCATCCGCACCGTCAGCGCGGCATGTCATTGTGAAACGGATCCGGTGCCTCATTGGCGATGGTGCGCCCCTCGACCCCCAGCGCCGCCCAGGCGCGCCGGGCCCGCGTCGGGCCCAGATCCGGGCCGCCGTGTTTCTTGGAACCGCCGACAATGGTGGGGGCGATCTCGTCGGCCTTGCCGGCCCAGTCTTCGGCCCCGCGCCAGCCCCGTTCCTGCATCAGATCCAGCAGCGTTTCGCCAACGGTGGCGGGGTTTCGCGGCCGGGGTTCGGGCCAGTCAAACTGATCCGCGAATTCGCGCCGCAGCGCCACGATCGCGACGCGGGGGCGCAATTGCGGCACCCCGTAGTCAGAGGCATTGAGCAGCCGCCAGTCGGTTTCATAGCCGAGCCGGGAGAGTTGGTGTTTCAGCTTCTCGCGGTAGTCGTGAAAGACCGCATCGAGAAAGCCGCGCACGTTTTCGATCATCACGGCGCGGGGGCGGGTGGCGTCGACGATCTCGATGGCGTCGTCAAACAGATTGCGCTCGTCCTTTTCTCCCAGCTGTTTGCCCGCAACGGAAAACGGCGGGCAGGGCAGGCCACCGGCCAGGAGGTCAATGCCGCGATATTCCGCAGCCCGGGATTTGAAGTCGCGCACGTCCTCTTCCAGCACAGTCCAGGCCGGTCGGTTGTGGCGCAGGGTCGCGCAGCAGTGCTTGTCGATTTCCACCAGCGCCCTGTGGTCAAATCCGGCCTTCTCCAGCCCGAGCGCCTGACCACCCGCCCCTGCGCATAGTTCCACCGATGTCAGCATCTGTTCCGCCCGCCTGCAAAAGGAGTTCTTGGTCTGTTCACACTGGGTGATACCCTGTCTCAGCCGGGTATGGCAAGCCTCCCGTGGCGCAAACTGTCGGGGAAAACCGATGGTGCAAGCTGCGCTGGCCGGAAGTGACCTGTGGTGGCCTGCGCTGAACTGTGGAGGCCTGCGCTGACCTCAGTCTGGACTATCCGGGAGGGAACCGATTGGAGCGGGCGAGGCGATTCGAACGCCCGACCCTAACCTTGGCAAGGTTATGCTCTACCCCTGAGCTACGCCCGCTTCCTGTTCGGTGAGGTGAGTTCTAGGCGGCGCGGCAGGGGGGCGCAAGCGGAAAATGGACGCGGTTCCGCAAATTTTTCCCGTGGCGGCGACGGAAGGCCGGGGGCCGGGCGTATTAAACGGCAAGAGTACAAGAGATGGCGCGCAACGGGCGGGGACCGGGATATGGATCAGGGATATGGATCAGGCCCCCGGCTCCGACCTCCGGGAGGGATCGAAAATGACCGCGATGGATTTCATACGCCTGTCGACACTGGTGGTGGCGATCGCGGCGGGGGTGGCGGCGCGGACGGATGCCGAGGGCGCACCGCATATGCGGCTACATACCGAGACCCGGGCGCAGGAGACGGCGCTGTTGCCGGCAAGCCGCGTGCCGCGCGGGGCGCAGGTCCAGACCTCGACCACCGGCGACCGGGTGCGGATCACCTCCAATGGCATCCCCGACCATGCCGTCGGAAAATTCCCGAACCGGGACAATCCTCACCGGATTTCGGCGCAGGCCTACCGGTTCGAGACCGGCCCGGCCGAGATCCGGCGCAGGGCGCAGGCGTTGCGGCGCGGCGGCATCATGGGGGTGGCCGTCAACGGGGTCCCCTTTGATCCGGGGGCGGCAGAGTTCTGGATGGGGCGGCCGGATCTCGGGTGGCAATACGAGGCATTGGGCGGGGCGGTGAAATTGGGTCTGGATGCAAACCACGCCCATGTGCAGCGCTCGGGGGCCTATCATTATCACGGGCTGCCCACCGGATTGATGAAGCAACTGGGCTGGTCGGCGCAGGCGGAATCGCCCTTGATCGGCTATGCGGCGGATGGTTTCCCGATCTATGCGCTGACGGCGGTCCGGCAGGGGCATGTGGTGGAGATGACGTCCTCCTGGCGGCTGAAGACGGGGCATCGTCCGGGCGGAGATCTGCCCTCTGGCGCGCACGATGGCGCCTTCGTGCAGGACTATATCTATGTGGCCGGGACGGGGAGCCTGGATGCCTGCAACGGGGCGCAGGTGGTGACGCAGGATTTCCCGCAAGGCACCTATGCCTATTTCCTGACGCGGGATTTCCCGGTGGTGCCGCGCTGTCTGGTGGGCGATGCGGGGAGCAGTTTCACAAAGCCCCGTCCGCCCGGGCGCAATCCGGGCGCGGCGCGTCCCTGATGCCCGGGCGCGGCGCGTCCCTGATGCACTCTGCCTCGGGCCGGACGTGCGCGCCGTGTCGGCGGAGCGGGCGGGCCTGCGGTTGCATAGGCGGGCAGGTAGGCGGGCAGGAAGGTCAGTCAGACTGACCTATTGTTTCGCGCGCGAAACAATAGGTCAAAAGGGGTGAACCAACTTGTGGGGGTTTCGCAGGGCGGGCGCCACATTAACCGGCCTCAGATCGGCCAGAAGACGACCAGAAGTCGCCCAGAAGCCAACCAGAAGTCGCCCAGCAGGCGATCAGCAGGCGACCAGAGACCAGTCTGAGACCGACCTGACCTTTGGCAGGGGGGGCGAACGGAAACCGCCCCCGGAGTGGCAGGACACCGGGGGCGGAGACAGGTTTTCGGGGATCAGACCGTTGTTAATCAGACGGCTTTTGAACAGGCCGCTTTTGAACAGTCCGCAGTTGGTCTCGCCGCTTTTGGTCTGTCCGCAGTTGACCCGGCCGAGGTTGAACCCATGGGGGCGGGCGCTATTCCAGTTCGACCAGCAGATCCTTGGCGTCGATCTGGCCGCCGGGCTGTACATGTACCGCCTTGACCACCGCGTCGCGTTCGGCGTGGAGACCGGTTTCCATCTTCATCGCCTCGATGGTCAGCAGGAGGTCGCCTTCCTTGACCGGCTGCCCCGGCTGCACCCCGATCGAGGCCACAACGCCGGGCATCGGCGCGCCGACGTGGTCGGGGTTTCCGGCCTCGGCCTTGGGGCGCTGAGCGGTGGTGGATTTCACCAGACGGTTCGGCACGCGGATGACGCGGGGCTGGCCGTTGAGCTCGAAGAACACTTTGACTTCGCCATTCTCGTCGGTTTCGCCGATCGCCTGCAGCCGGATTTCCAGCGTCTTGCCGGGGCCGATTTCGGCGGTGATCTCATCGCCCGGTTCCATCCCGTAGAAGAAGGTCCGCGTCGGCAGGCTGCGCACCGGGCCATATTGGCGGTGGCGCCCCATGTAATCGAGGAAGACCTTGGGATACATCAGATATCCGTTCAGATCCTCGTCATCGACGGTGAAGCCCTCCAGCTCTTTGGACAGCTCGCGGCGGGTGAGTTCGAGATCGACCGGCTCCAGATGGGCGCCGGGGCGGTCGGTGTTGGGGGCATCGCCCTTCAGCACCTTGGCCACGATGCCCGCGGGGAAGCCGCCGGGAGGCTGGCCGAGGTTGCCGCGCATCATGTCCACCACCGAGTCGGGGAAGGAGAGATCCGTTTCGGGATCTTCGACCTGCGCCCGGGTCAGACCCTGGCTGACCATCATCAGCGCCATGTCGCCCACCACCTTGGAGGAGGGCGTGACCTTGACGATATCGCCGAACATCTGGTTCACATCGGCATAGGTCTGGGCGACCTGATGCCAGCGATCCTCCAGCCCGAGGCTGCGCGCCTGCGCCTTGAGGTTGGTGAACTGGCCGCCGGGCATCTCGTGCAGATAGACCTCGGAGGCGGGGGCCTGCAGGCCGGATTCAAAGGCCGCGTATTGCGCCCGCACGCTTTCCCAGTATTCCGAGATCTGGCGGATATTGCCGATGTCGAGGCCGGTGTCGCGGTCGGTGTTCTTCAGCGCCTCCACGATGGAGCCGAGGCAGGGCTGCGAGGTGCCGCCGGAGAAGGCATCCATCGCCGCATCGACCGCATCGACACCGGCGTCCGCCGCCGCCAGGATGGTGGCGCCCGCAATGCCCGAGGTGTCATGGGTGTGGAAGTGGATCGGCAGGCCGACCTCTTCTTTCAGGGCCTTGATCAGGAGCTTGGCCGAGCTGGGTTTCAACAGGCCCGCCATGTCCTTGAGACCCAGCACATGGGCCCCTGCCGCCTCCAGTTCCTTGGCCATGCCGACATAGTATTTGATGTCGTATTTGGCGCGGGCGGGATCGAGGATGTCGCCGGTGTAGCAGATGGAGCCTTCGCAGATCTTGCCGCTTTCCACCACCGCATCCATGGCGACGCGCATGTTCTCGACCCAGTTGAGGCTGTCAAAGACGCGGAAGACATCGATGCCCTTGGCGGCTTCCTTGACGAAGAATTGCACCACATTGTCGGGGTAGTTGGTGTAGCCCACCCCGTTGGAGGCGCGCAGCAGCATCTGCGTCATCAGGTTCGGCATCGCCTCGCGCAGGTCGCGCAGCCGTTGCCAGGGGCATTCCTGCAGGAAGCGATAGGCCACATCGAAGGTCGCGCCGCCCCAGCATTCGACCGAGAACAGCTGGCTGAGGTTCTGCGCATAGGCGGGCGCCACCTTGATCATGTCAATCGAGCGCATCCGCGTGGCCAGCAGCGACTGGTGGCCGTCGCGCATGGTGGTGTCGGTCAGCAGCAGCTGACGCTGCGCCTTCATCCAGTCCGCCACCGCCTGCGGGCCCTTCTGTTCCAGCAGGTTGCGGGCGCCATAGGGCATGTTGCCCTGGTCGACCTTTGGCGGGCGCGGCGGCTTCTGGTCCGGGTTCGGTTCGGCGCGGCCTTCGGTCTCCGGGTGGCCGTTCACGGAAATATCCGCGATATAGGTCAGCACCTTGGTGCCACGGTCGCGGCGTTTGGCGAATTGGAACAGCTCCGGCGTCTCATCGATGAATTTGGTGGTGTATTCATTGTTGAGGAAGGTCGGGTGCTTCAGCAGGTTCTCGACAAAGGCGATATTGGTGCTGACACCGCGCACCCGGAATTCGCGCAGGGCGCGGTCCATGCGGGCAATCGCCTTTTCGGGGGTCTGGGCCTTGGCCGTGACCTTGGTCAGCAGGCTGTCGTAGTAGCGGGTGATGACGCCGCCCGCATAGGCGGTGCCGCCGTCCAGACGGATGCCCATGCCGGTGGCCGAGCGATAGGCGGTGATGCGGCCATAGTCGGGGATGAAGTTGTTCAGCGGATCCTCGGTGGTGACCCGGGTCTGCAGCGCGTGACCGTTCAGGGTGATCTCCGACTGGGAGGCCTTGCCGGTGGCCTCGGCCAGGGTCTTGCCCTCGGCGATCAGGATCTGAGCCTGCACGATGTCGATGCCGGTGACTTCTTCGGTGACGGTATGTTCCACCTGCACCCGGGGGTTGACCTCGATGAAATAGAACTTGCCGGTCTCCATATCCATCAGGAATTCGACGGTGCCTGCGCATTCATAGTTCACATGCTGGCAGATCTTGCGGCCGAGGTCGCAGATCTCGACCCGCTGGGCCTCGGTCAGATAGGGCGCGGGGGCGCGTTCCACCACCTTCTGGTTGCGGCGCTGCACCGAGCAGTCGCGTTCGAACAGGTGGTAGATCTCGCCATGTTTGTCACCGAGGATCTGCACCTCGACGTGGCGGGCGCGGATGATCATCTTTTCCAGATAACCCTCGCCATTGCCAAAGGCGGCTTCGGCCTCGCGGCGGCCCTCAAGTACCTTTTCTTCCAGCTCCTCCTCGGAGTGGATCGGGCGCATGCCGCGTCCGCCGCCGCCCCAGCTGGCCTTCAGCATCAGCGGATAGCCGACCTCGCCCGCCTCCTTGCGGATCGCGTCCATGTCATTGCCCAGCACCTCGGTCGCGGGGATCACCGGCACACCGGCCTCCATCGCGACGCGGCGGGCCGAGGCCTTGTCGCCAAGCGCGCGCATGGTTTCCGCCTTGGGACCGATGAAGGTGATGCCGTTGCGGGCGCAGGCGTCCACGAAATCTGGGTTCTCGGACAGCAGGCCATAGCCCGGATGGATCGCATCGGCGCCGCATTCCTTGGCGACGCGGATGATCTCGTCGATGGACAGATAGGCCGCAACCGGGCCGAGGCCCTCGCCGATGCGGTAGGCTTCATCCGCCTTGAAGCGGTGCAGGCCCAGTTTGTCCTCCTCCGCATAGACGGCGACGGTGCGTTTGCCCATCTCGTTGGCGGCGCGCATCACACGGATGGCGATCTCGCCACGGTTGGCAATTAGGATCTTGTTGAAGTCTGTCATCTGTCCCCCGAAGTCTTGATGGGTTGGGCGGCTACCGGCGGCTGTGTGTCACGCAGGCCGACCGGGCTTTTGGGTCTCTGCGGCATGATTATGCTCACTTACACCCCTTTTTCCTGAAATTCGGCGGAAGGGAATGCCGAAACGAGAAGGTTACGCCCGGGAACCCGGGTTTTGCCGCCAAAAAGGTCCGCATTGGAGGGCGGGCTGGCGCTGTTGTACCGAGCCGGACGAATGGACGCACGTACTTTTTTGCACTGCAGCATTCTAGCGGACTGAAAGGTGTGCGTTAACCACTCTTTCGGGTAGAGCTTCAATTCGAAGGCATTTCAGGTAAATTTTAATCAATGGCATTTTAATCAATGTCGCCGGATCTGCCAGAAGCGATCCCCGAGACCCCAGGAACAGCAAGGTCATTCGCCCACGGTTAGTCGCCTACGATTGGTCAAGGAACGCCCAGAGATGCACCGTTTTGTCTATGTCAGCACAGCCAGAGGCCCCCTGTCCGCGCAACAGATCGCGGATATTGCGGGCGCCTGTCACCGCAACAACCGCCGCGCCGGTCTGACCGGCATTCTGGTGGTGCATCAGGGCAAGTTTTTCCATATTCTCGAAGGGGATGAGACGGCGATCCGGCGCCGGGCGCAAAAGATCCAGGACGATCCGCGCCACGGCAGCTTTGAGGTCATCGAGGCCCGCGAGATCCAGATGCGCGCCTTTGTCGACTGGACCTTCGTGCATGAGACGCCCGAGACCTTGCCTTTGCTCGGCACTGAAAACGTCGCCACGCTGCGCCAACTGGTGCCGATCAACAGCCCTTTGAGGGGCCGTGACCTGAGCGTGCGGCATATGGTGCGCGATTTCCTCGCCAGCTTCAAACAGTTGGTTGCCGCCTGAACGCAATATCCTGAACGCAGTTTGACGAACCAGCCTGACCGGGGGGGATGGCAGGACAGGCGCGGCCCGATGGATGGGGCCGCGCCTTCTTCCTTGCGGAATACGCGAAGGTGCAAGGCACGCGAGGGGGCGCGGCTGCAGGGGGGGGCGCAGGGCGCGCGTGCAGGGCGGTGTCAGTCCAGCCTGATCCGTTTCAATCCGCGCAGCTCCGCGAGGGTGGCAATGCCCAGCTGACCCATATTGGCCTCCATATCCTTGGTCAGGATCTCGGTGAGATGCGCGGGCCCGCGAGGGCCGAGGGCCGCCAGCGCATAGTGAAAGGCGCGGCCCAGCATCACAAAATCGGCCCCGAGCGCGCAGGCCCGCAGGATATCCAACCCGCCTTCGATCCCGCTGTCGAAGATCAGCGGCAGGTCGGTGGCGGCGCGCAGCTCCGGCAGGGCTTCGATCGTGGCGGGGGCGGCATCGAACTGGCGGCCCGCATGATTGGAGACCCAGATCGCATCGACCCCGGCGGCCTGCAGGCGGGGCGCATCGCGGGCATCCAGCACGCCCTTGACCACCAGCGGCCCCTCCCAGTGATCGCGCAGCCACTGCAGGTAGCCCCAGTCGGGGGCCGTTCGCAACAAATAGCCGATATGGGCGGTGGAGGAGCGCGCTGCAGCGGGGTTTTTCGTGGCGGTGCCGCCGGTATAGGCATCCAGCGTGCGCATATGCGGCATGCCGCCCTCCTGCCAGTGCTGGCGCGCCATCCCGATGGCCCAGCTCGGGCGCCGAAGCACCTGCGCCAGCAGGCGCGGGGTCAGGCGGGGAGGCTGGGTCAGGCCGGAGCGCACCTGCCGTTCCCGGCGCGAGGCCACCGGAACATCGACGGTCAGCACCAGCACCCTGAAACCGGCCGCGCGCGCACGGGCGAGCATATCCTTGCGGATGGCTTCGTCCTTTGGCGGGTACATCTGGAACCAGCCGTGTTGGCCCAGATGGGGGGCGAGATCCTCGGGGCTCTGGCTGGCGACGGTGGACAGGCCATAGGGGATATGTGCCGCGCTTGCATGTCGCGCCAGGTGGCCTTCGGCATCGGGCCAGATCAGCCCCGACATGCCCACCGGCGCAATGCCAAAGGGCAGGGGCAGCCGGTCGCCGAACAGGGCGCAGCCGAGGTCCACCTGCTTTGGGCCGCCGAGGATCGCGGGCATCAGCCCGACCCGGTCAAGGGCCATCCGGTTGCGCGCCTGGGTGGCTTCGTGGCCGGTGGCGCTGTCGAGATAGTCCCAGACAAAGCGGGGAAGACGGCGGCGCGCCCGGTCGCGCAGGTCATGAAGTCCGGGATATTGCTGATCCAAAGTCATGGCCGCAGGTTACGCCCCGGCCGGTGCGATTCGGCAAGTCGGCAATGCCGCCGGGCACTGCGGGGGCCTCTGTGCGCGCGAAAGTGGGTCGGGGCGCTTGAAAGTGGGTCGGGGCGCTCAAAAGTGGGTCGGGGCGCGAGAAATACGGTCGGGACGAAAATATCGGTTGAAATTGTCGGAACAAGCCGTGAACAAACTCTTTCCCTCCGGGGCTGAACCCCCTAGATTGATCCCCATGAGCAGTTTCGACGAAATGGACGCCTTTGAGGGCGCATCGCTGTCCGCCCGCGCTATGGCCGCGCGGCCCATGCCATATCTGGATGGGCTCAATGCTGCCCAGCGGGAGGCGGTAGAGACATTGGACGGCCCGGTGCTGATGCTGGCGGGGGCCGGCACCGGCAAGACCAAGGCGCTGACCACCCGGATTGTGCACCTGCTGTCGTCGGGTCGCGCGCGCACCAATGAAATCCTCGCGGTGACCTTTACCAACAAGGCCGCGCGCGAAATGAAGGAACGGGTGGGCCGGATGCTCGGTCAGCCCGCCGAGGGCATGCCCTGGCTCGGCACCTTCCACTCGATCTGCGTCAAGCTCTTGCGTCGTCATGCGGAGCTGGTCGGGCTGAAGTCGAATTTCACCATTCTTGACACCGATGACCAGATTCGCCTGCTGAAGCAGCTGATCCAGGCGGCGGGGATCGATGACAAACGCTGGCCTGCACGGATGCTGGCCAATATCATCGACGATTGGAAGAACCGCGCCCTGACTCCGGCCAAGGTGCCCGCCGGTGATGCTGGCGCCTATAATCATCGCGGCACCGAATTCTATGCCCAGTATCAGGCCCGGCTCAAGGAGCTGAACGCCGTCGATTTCGGCGATCTGCTGCTGCATGTTGTTGAGATCTTTCAGAACAACCCGGATCTTCTGGCCCAGTATCACCGCTGGTTCCGCTTCATTCTGGTGGACGAATATCAAGATACCAACGTCGCCCAGTACCTGTGGTTGCGGCTGCTGGCGGCGGGGCACAAGAACATCTGCTGCGTTGGCGACGACGATCAGTCGATCTACGGCTGGCGCGGCGCCGAGGTGGGCAATATCCTGCGGTTTGAAAAGGATTTTCCCGGCGCCAAGGTGATCCGGCTGGAGCAGAACTACCGCTCCACGGCGCATATTCTGGCGGCGGCTTCGGGGGTGATCCGGGGCAATGAGGGGCGCTTGGGCAAGGAGCTGTGGACCGATGCGGATGGCGGCGAAAAGGTCCGTCTGATCGGCCATTGGGACGGCGAGGAAGAGGCGCGCTGGATCGGTGAGGAGATCGAGGCGACGCAGCGTGGCACCCGCGGTCAACGGCCCATCGGCCTCAATGAGATGGCGATTCTGGTGCGGGCCTCGCATCAGATGCGGGCCTTCGAGGACCGGTTTCTGACCATCGGTCTGCCCTATCGCGTCATCGGCGGGCCACGGTTCTACGAACGGTTGGAAATCCGCGATGCCATGGCCTATTTCCGTCAGGTGATTTCGCCGGACGATGACCTCGCCTTCGAGCGGATCGTCAACACGCCGAAACGCGGGCTGGGCGACAAGGCGCAGCAGACCATCCAGACCGTGGCGCGGTCCAATGGGGTCTCCCTCGTCGAGGGGGCGCGGCTTGCGGTGGAAGAGGGCTTGATCAAGGGCAAGGGGGGCACGGCCCTGTGTCGGCTGGTCGATGATCTGGGACGCTGGGGGCGGATGCTGGGCGCAGGCGATCTGTCTCATATGGAACTGGCTGAGATCATCCTCGACGAATCCGGCTACACCACCATGTGGCAGAATGACAAGAATCCCGATTCGCCGGGCCGGTTGGAAAACCTCAAGGAACTGGTCAAGGCGCTGGAGAATTTCGAGAACCTGCAAGGGTTTCTGGAACATGTCAGCCTGGTCATGGACAATGACAAACAGGATGCGGAACAGAAGGTCTCGATCATGACCCTGCATGCCGCCAAGGGCCTGGAGTTCCCGGCGGTGTTTCTGCCCGGCTGGGAGGACGGCCTGTTCCCCTCGCAGCGGTCGATGGATGAAAGCGGCCTGAAGGGTCTGGAGGAAGAGCGCCGGCTGGCCTATGTGGGGATCACCCGCGCCGAGGAAGTCTGCACGATTTCCTTCGCGGGCAACCGGCGGGTGTTCGGGCAATGGCAGTCGCAATTGCCGTCGCGCTTCGTTGATGAGCTGCCACAGGATCACGTGGAGGTGCTGACGCCGCCGGGTCTGTATGGCGGCGGCTACGGCGCTGCGGCACCGGGCGGTGTCGGATATGACGAGAGGCCGGTCCGCTCCACCATCGAAGAACGGATGACGCAGGCGGATGGCTATAATTCGCCGGGCTGGAAACGCATGCAGGCCCGGGCAGGGGATCGGGGCCTGAGCCAGCCGCGCGAAAGCCGGTCTCCGGTGATCGACCTGACAGCGACCTCGGCCTTCACCGTCGGCGAACGCGTGTTCCACCAGAAGTTCGGATATGGCGCGATTGTCGGCATGGAAGGGGACAAGCTGGAGGTGGCGTTCGAGAAGGCCGGCCTGAAAAAGGTCGTGGCCCGTTTCGTCTCTGCCAATGACGACGTCCCCTTTTAGGCGATCCCTGAGAATGTGAGGCGGTCGGATCGCCATGCGATCCGACCGGGCGGCGGGGCCGCAGGGGCTCTGCCCCTGCG
>MPDC01000042.1 GCA_001874255.1 Alphaproteobacteria bacterium MedPE-SWcel | reverse complement strand
AGGCCCGAATGGGCCTGCGCCCCCGCCGCCCGGGTCGGATCGCTGTGCGATCCGATTGCCCTGCGGGCAATAGGGCCCCCGGAAGGGGGCGCTATCGGGGTTTTCCATCCCGCCCGAACCCCGCAGGCATCAGAGCGCGGGAAATCACGACGGGCGCCGCGGGCTAGCCTTGCAGGCTTTTGACCTCGACGTCACCTTCGGCCTGTGCCTGGATCGCCAGAGCCGCGGCATGGGCGCCTGCGGCGGTGGTGAAATAGGGGATCTTGTCATAGAGCGCCACGGTCCGCATCGGCTTTGAATCCTCCACCGCCTGGGCGCCCTCGGTGGTGTTCATCAGCAGCTGGATGCCGCCATCCTTGAGCATATCGACCACATGCGGGCGGCCCTCGTAGATCTTGTTGACCACCGTGCAGGCGACATCATGACCGGACAACCAGCCCTGCGTGCCGCGGCTGGCGACCAGTTCAAACCCTTGATCCAAGAGGATACGGGCCGTGTCGAGCATCACCTCGGTCTTGTCTTCGTCCTTGATCGAGATGAACGCGCGACCGGAGCGGGGCAGCACCATTCCTGCCCCCATCTGCGCCTTGAGGAAGGCGCGCGCAAAGCTGCGGTCCCATCCCATGACTTCGCCGGTGGAGCGCATCTCCGGTCCCAGAATGGTATCGACGCCGGGGAAGCGGGCAAAGGGCAGCACCGCCTCCTTGACGGAGAACCAGGGCATGTCCGGATCGGCCAGTGTCATCGGGTCGGCCATCGGGGTGTTCACGTCATAGCCGGCATCGGGTTCATAGGGCGCACGGCGCGGGAAGGCCGACAGGGGCTCGCCCGCCATGACGCGCGCGGCGATCGAGGCGATGGCGCTATCGGTGGCTTTGGCGACAAAGGGCACGGTGCGCGAGGCGCGCGGGTTCACCTCAATCAGGTAGATTTCGCTCTGGCCAGTGGCATCGGCCTTGACGGCGAACTGGATGTTCATCAGCCCGACCACGTTCAGCGCCTTGGCAAGGGCATAGGTCTGCACCTTGATCTCGTCGATCACCGCCTTGTCCAGCGAATAGGGCGGCAGGCTGCAGGCGCTGTCGCCGGAGTGCACGCCGGCCTCCTCGATATGCTGCATGATGCCCGCCACATGCACGTCGGTGCCGTCGCAGATCGCATCCACATCGAGTTCCACCGCGCCGGAGAGATAGCTGTCCAGCAGCACCGGGCTGTCGCCGGAGACCACCACCGCCTCGTTAATGTATCGCTTGAGCTGATCCATGTCGCGCACGATTTCCATCGCGCGCCCGCCCAGCACGTAGGAGGGGCGGATGACCAGCGGAAAGCCGATTTTCTCTGCAATCTTCAGGGCTTGCTCGCCAGTGGAGGCAATGCCGTTGTTGGGCTGCTTCAGGCCAAGTTCCGTGACCAGCGCCTGGAACCGCTCGCGGTCTTCGGCCAGGTCGATGGCATCGGGGGTGGTGCCAAGGATCGGGATGCCTTCGGCCTCGAGCGCGCGGGCCAGTTTCAGCGGCGTCTGGCCGCCGAACTGCACGATCACGCCATGCAGCGTGCCATTGTCCTGCTCGACCCGCAGGATCTCCATCACATGTTCCATCGTCAGCGGCTCGAAATAGAGCCGGTCGGAGGTGTCATAATCGGTCGAGACCGTTTCCGGGTTGCAGTTGACCATGATGGTTTCATAGCCCGCATCGGTGAGGGCGAAACAGGCGTGGCAGCAGCAATAGTCGAACTCGATCCCCTGACCGATCCGGTTGGGGCCACCACCGAGAATGACGACCTTCTTGCGGTCGGAGGGGCGGGCCTCGCATTCCACCTCGCCCATCATCGGGGCCTCGTAGGTGGAGTACATATAGGGGGTCTGGGCTTCGAATTCGGCGGCGCAGGTGTCGATGCGCTTGAACACGGCCTTGACGCCAAGGTTGTGCCGGGCGCGGCGCACGTTGTCCTCGTCGCGGCCCGTGAGCAGGCCGAGGCGGGCATCGGTGAAGCCGAGCATTTTCAGCTGGCGCAGACCGTCTTCGCGCATCGGCAGGCCGTTCTTGCGCACTTCGCGCTCGGCGTCGACGATCTCGCGGACGCGGGCCAGGAACCAGGGATCGAATTTGGTGACGGCAAAGATCTCGTCATCGGACAGCCCGTGGCGCATCGCCTGCGCAATGGTGCGCAGCCGGTCCGGGGTCTGCTGGCTGATGGCCTTGATCACGGCGGCCTGGTCGTCGCTGCCGACCGCCTCCCAATGGCCTGCGGTCACGCCCGGAATGGTCACCTCGTCAAAGCCGGTGAGGCCGGATTCCATCGAGGCCAGCGCCTTTTGCATCGATTCGTGGATGGTGCGGCCAATGGCCATCGCCTCGCCCACGGATTTCATCGCGGTGGTCAGATAGGGTTCGGAGCCCGGGAATTTCTCGAAGGCGAATTTCGGGATCTTGGTGACCACATAGTCGATGGTGGGCTCGAAGGAGGCGGGGGTCACCTTGGTGATGTCGTTGTCCAGCTCGTCGAGCGTGTAGCCGACCGCCAGCTTCGCCGCGATCTTGGCGATCGGGAAACCGGTGGCCTTGGAGGCCAGCGCCGAGGAGCGGCTGACGCGGGGGTTCATCTCGATGACGACCATCCGGCCATCAACCGGGTTCACCGCCCATTGCACGTTGGAGCCGCCGGTTTCGACGCCGATTTCGCGCAGCACCGCAATCGAGGCGGAGCGCATCATCTGGTATTCCTTGTCCGTGAGCGTCAGGGCAGGCGCCACGGTGATCGAGTCGCCGGTGTGCACGCCCATCGGGTCGACGTTCTCGATCGAGCAGACGATGATCGCATTGTCCGCCTTGTCGCGGACCACTTCCATTTCGTATTCTTTCCAGCCCAGCAGGCTCTCGTCCACCAGGATCTGGTTCACCGGCGAGGCATCCATGCCGGTGCGGCAATAGTGGATGTAGTCCTCGCGGTTGTAGGCAACGCCGCCACCGGTGCCGCCGAGGGTGAAGGCGGGGCGGATGATCGCGGGCAGGCCGATGTCCTCCAGCGCGTTGAGCGCGATTTGCACGCCGGCCTCGAGGTCTGCCTTGCCGTCGTCTTTTTTCGGCGCGGTGACGATGGTGGCGCGCGGGTTCTCGAGCCCGAGACGGTCCATCGCCTCGCGGAACAGCTTGCGGTCCTCAGCCATCTCGATGGCTTCGCGTTTGGCCCCGATCATTTCGACGCCGTATTTCTCCAGCACGCCCATTTCCTCGAGCGCCAGCGAGGTATTGAGGCCGGTCTGCCCCCCCATCGTCGGCAAGAGCGCGTCGGGGCGTTCCTTTTCGATGATCTTGGCCACCACTTCGGGGGTGATCGGCTCGATATAGGTGGCATCCGCCAGGCCGGGGTCGGTCATGATGGTGGCCGGGTTGGAGTTGACCAGGATGACCCGGTAGCCCTCTTCGCGCAGGGCCTTGCAGGCCTGTGCGCCGGAGTAGTCAAACTCGCAGGCCTGCCCGATGACGATCGGACCTGCGCCAATGATCATGATCGACTGAATATCGGTTCTTTTGGGCATGGGCTGGGGTCCTTTGGAAAGCGTGCGGGGCGTGGCAGTCTGAAGTCGGGCTGAATCGGGCGTATGCGGGCGCCCAAATTGTCCTGCGTTATAGGCAGCGAGACGAAAGGTGCAAGGGGGATCGGCCTTGCAGCGCGATTTGCCGTTTTCAAGCCTTTCGCGAGTTGGTCAAACCGCTATATGCGGGCGGCGAATGTCCAAGGAGACCCTGACGGTGCGAATCCGCTTTGACAATGGCCCCGAGGGGGCTGCGGCCCTGTTCGCGGCCCCTCTGCGCATGATCCGCGCCGATGACCCTGCCGATGTGCCAGGGGCGCTGGCGGCCTTGGATGAGGCCCGGGCGCGGGGGCATTGGGTGGCGGGCTATGCCACCTACGAGCTGGGCTATGTGCTGGAGCCGCGGCTGATGTCGCGCCTGCCCGGCGGGCGGCGTCTGCCGCTGCTGCAATTCGGGGTTTATGCGGGACCGCAGGCGGCGCCAGTTCTCGGGCCAGTTTTCGGGCCAGCGCCCGGGCCTGTGCCCGCGCCTGTGTCGGTTCCGGGGCCAGATCAGGGGCCAGTTCATGGCCGAGGTCAGGCGCGGGAGGCCTGGATCGGGGCTGCGCGGCCACGCTGGACCGAGGCCCGATACACGGAGGTTTTCGAGCGGGTGAAATCCCTGATCGCGGCGGGTGATATCTATCAGGCGAATCTGACCTTTCCGATGGATGCGCCTGCGCGCGGGAGTGCTGCCGCGCTCTATGGTGCGCTCGCGGAGCGGCAGCCGGTGGGCCATGGGGCCCTGATCGAACAGGAGGGGTTGCCGTCGATCCTGTCGCGCAGTCCGGAGTTGTTTTTTCGCACGTCGGCCGGAGGGATGATCGAAACCCGGCCGATGAAGGGGACGCAACCGCGCAGCGACGACCCGGCCGAGGATGCGCGGCGTTGCGACTTCCTGCGGCGGGACGAGAAGAACCGGGCCGAGAACCTGATGATCGTGGATCTGCTGCGCAATGATATCTCCCGCATCGCCGAGGTGGGATCGGTGGAGGTGCCGGAGCTGTTCCGTGTCGAGAGCTATGCCACGGTTCATCAGATGGTTTCAAAGGTGCGGGCGCAGCTGGTTGCGGGCTGCGGCCTAGCCGGGATTTTCGGGGCGTTGTTTCCCTGCGGGTCGATCACCGGTGCGCCCAAGATCCGCGCGATGGAGATCCTGCAGGAGCTGGAACCCTGGCCGCGCGACCTCTACTGCGGCACCATTGGCTGGGCCGCGCCGGGGGGAGAGGCGTGTTTCAACGTGGCGATCCGGACGGTGATGCTGGACCGGGAGGATGCGATGTTCAATGTGGGCGGCGGTGTGGTCTGGGACAGTACCGCGCCATCGGAATATGAGGAGGCGCTGTGGAAAGCCAGATTTGCCCAGGGAATGACCCCGATTTTGGCCTGATCGAGACCTTTGGCTATGTGCCTGGCCAGGGGGTGGCCCGGCTGGGGTTGCATCTGGCCCGTCTGGAGCGGTCGGCGCGGGTCTTCGGTATTGCCTGCCCGATGGCAGCCGTGCGGGATTTGATTGCCGATCTGTCCGGCGACAGGCCTCTGCGCTGTCGGCTCACGCTGGCGCGCGACGGGGCGCTCGATCTTCGGACCGGGCCGATGCCGCCGCGTGTCGACCGGTGGCGGTTTGCCATCGCGACGGACAGGCTTGATGCCGGGGACCGGTTCCTGCGCCACAAGACAACGCGGCGGGCGCTTTACGACCGGATCCGGGCGGGGCTGCCCTCGGGGCTTGATGAGATGGTGTTCCTCAATCATCGCGGTGAACTTTGCGAGGGAACGATCAGCACAGTGGCGATCACGACAGCCGACGGAGCGCGGTTGACGCCGCCGCTGTCGTCCGGATGCCTGCCTGGGGTGTGCCGCCAGAGCTTGCTGGATGCGGGTCAGCTACAGGAGGCCGTGCTGACACTGGGGGATCTCGCCTGTGCCCGGGAGATCCAACTGATGAACGCGCTCCGGGGGGTGATCAAGGCGACTTGGGTGCGGCAAGACGTACGGCAAGACTGAGTGCCGGGGGGGCTCCCGCCCGTCGCAGGCGCATTGAAAATGCACCCGCTCCCGTTGGGCCGGGCCGCCGGTCCCCCATCGGGGGACCGGCGGCTGCGCCGCGCCGCAGGCGCGGCGCCACGCCCAAGCCTGAAATGTCGCTCTGCGCCAGCAGGGGGGCTTGAAGGCGCGGGAGAGCCACCTGGCGGCGAAAATCCAACCCTGCAGCGGCCCCGACGCCTCTGGCTTGCTTGACAAGACCCTCCTAACCCTGTGTACGGGGGCGGACGAATTTTGCCCGGCACCTTCTCACCGAAGTCTGCCACCCGCAGCCGAAAGAGACCAGATCCATGCACGCATACCGCAGCCATACCTGCGCAGAACTGAACAAATCCCATGTCGGCGAGACCGTTCGCCTCTCTGGCTGGGTCCATCGGGTCCGTGACCACGGCGGACTTTTGTTCATCGATCTGCGCGACCATTACGGCGTCACCCAGATCATGGCCGACCCGGACAGCCCGGTGTTTGCCGAGATCGAGAAAGTCCGCAGCGAATGGTGTATCCGCATCGACGGCAACGTGAAGGCGCGCGACGCCAGTCTGGTGAACGACAAGATCCCGACCGGCGAGATCGAGGTCTTCATCCGCGACATCGAGGTGCTCGGCAGCTCTGCGGAACTGCCCTTGATGGTTTTTGGCGACCAAGAATATCCGGAAGAAACCCGGCTGCGCTATCGCTACCTCGATCTGCGCCGTGAAAAGATGCAGGCCAATATGGTGCTGCGCTCCAACATGATCCAGTCGATCCGCAAGCGCATGTGGGACAAGGGGTTCAACGAATACCAGACCCCGATCATCACCGCCTCCTCCCCCGAGGGCGCGCGCGATTTCCTGGTGCCGTCCCGCCTGCATCCGGGGAAATTCTACGCCCTGCCGCAGGCGCCGCAGCAGTTCAAGCAGCTGATGATGGTGTCGGGTTTCGACAAATACTTTCAGATCGCGCCCTGTTTCCGCGACGAGGATCCGCGCGCCGACCGCTCGCCTACCGATTTCTACCAGCTCGACCTCGAGATGTCCTTTGTCACCCAGCAGGATGTCTTTGACACCATCGCGCCGGTGATGGCCGGTGTCTTTGAGGAATTCGGCAAAGGGCGCAAGGTCGATGCTGCGGAGGACTGGCCACAGATCTCCTACAAGGATGCCGCACTCTGGTACGGGTCCGACAAGCCGGACCTGCGCAACCCGATCAAGATGCAGGTGGTCTCGGACCATTTCCGCGGCTCCGGTTTTGCGATCTTCGCCAAGTTGCTGGAGCAGGAGGGTACCGAAATCCGCGCCATTCCGGCGCCGACGGGCGGCTCGCGCAAATTCTGTGACCGGATGAACGCCTTCGCCCAGAAGGAAGGTCTGCCCGGCATGGGCTATATCTTCTGGCGCGATCAGGGCAACGGTATGGAAGCCGCAGGCCCGCTGGCCAAGAACATCGGCCCCGAGCGCACCGAGGCGATCCGCCAGCAGCTCGGCCTTGGGGTCGGCGATGCGGCCTTCTTCCTCGGCGGCAAGCCCAAGGCCTTTGAAAGCGTGGCGGGCCGGGCCCGCAATGTGATCGGCGAAGAACTGGGTCTGACGGACAAGGACCGTTTTGCTTTTGCCTGGATCGTGGATTTCCCGATCTACGAGGCGGATGAGGACACCGGCAAGATCGATTTTGAGCACAACCCTTTTTCCATGCCCCAGGGCGGGATGGAGGCGCTGGAGGGCGATCCGCTGGCGGTGCGGGGCTTTCAGTATGATCTGGCGTGCAACGGATATGAGCTGGTCTCCGGGGCGATCCGGAACCACAAGCCCGAGATCATGTTCAAGGCCTTCGAGATCGCAGGCTACGGCAAGGATGAGGTCGAGAAACGCTTTGGCGGCATGGTCAACGCGTTTCAATACGGCGCGCCGCCTCACGGGGGCTGCGCGGCCGGGATCGATCGGATGGTGATGCTTCTGGCGGATGAGGCGAACATCCGCGAGGTAATCATGTTCCCGATGAACCAGCGCGCAGAAGACCTGATGATGTCGGCCCCGTCTGAGCCCTTGTCAGATCAGCTGATGGAACTGGGCCTGCGCGTCATTCCGCAGGACAGTTGAGCCTGCGCGCCTGACCCCTGCCTGCCACGGTCTGCGCAGAAGATATGCTTGAAAGGGCCGCCCTACCGGCGGCTCTTTTTTATATGATTGGCGACCGTGGGGGCGGTCTGTTCCGGTCCGCGCGTCATCAGGCGGGCCTGCACCCCCAGCACGAGCACAAGTGTTGTGAGGGTGATCAGCACGTTTTGCAGCATCGTCAGATCGCGATCTTCCGGTCCAGTCGCTCCTGCACCAGGTCGGCAATATGGGCTGTATCGACTGCAATCGGCCCACCGGTCTGCCGGGTCGTGGCAAGGCGCTCGGCCGCTGTGGCCAGAGGAGCGTCGCCGACGCTACGGGCGACCCCGCTCAGAAACTGGGCGAGATAATCAATCGATTTTTCATCGGTTGCGTCGCCAAGAATATCTGCTGCATGGGCCATGTCATCGCGGAACGCGAGGATGTCGGGCACCACAGCCTCGTCGGTAAGGGAGCGCGGCCCGAGCGGCTGGCGATCCGCGGGAAGATTCGCCAGGATGGCATTCTGGAAGGCTGCCAAAGAGGTGATCGGCTTGGCGAGAAACCCGTCGGCGCCAGCCTCGATGGCGGCTTTTTCGGTGTTTTCGTCACCTGACACACCGAGGATCACCGAGACGCGCGGGGTGGTCATGGCGAGGCTCGCGATGAGTTCCGCGCCGGAGCCGTCTGGCAGGCCGAGATCGATGATGACCACCGAGGGGCGGTACACCTGCAGGTGTCGGCGCGCCGATTTCAAACTGTCTGCCCGGCGAATGCGCGCACCGCTGCGCAGGCACAGAAGACGCATCGCTTCGCATGCGTAGCGACTGTCTTCCACCACCAGGATGGTTAAACCCAAAAGGGGACGTCGACCATTGCCCAACCGTGTTGCGGAGGCAAAAAGATCCGAATCATCCATGTTCTGATCCTCACTGATTACACGAGACGACGCTATGGAATCTGGGCTAACAATAGCTTAATGGCGCAAACTGTGGCGTTGAGCCGCGCCGAAACGCATCTTTTGCGTGTGAGCCCGGGCTTGCAAGAAACGTAGGGTTTTGATCTTTACGGAGTAATTTCGTTTCCGCCGAAAAGGAACCTGTGATGATCGGACGATTGAACCATGTGGCCATAGCCGTACCTGATCTCGACGCGGCTGTTGCGCAATACCGCGACGCCTTGGGGGCGCGTGTCGGGGCGCCGCAAGACGAGCCGGATCACGGGGTGACGGTGGTGTTCATCGAGTTGCCAAATACCAAGATCGAATTGTTGCACCCTTTGGGAGAGGCCTCTCCGATACAGGGTTTCCTCGACAAGAACCCCTCGGGTGGAATTCATCATGTCTGCTATGAGGTCGATGACATTCTAGCGGCGCGCGATCACCTGCAGGCCCAGGGCGCGCGGGTTCTGGGGTCCGGAGAGCCGAAGATCGGAGCGCATGGCAAACCCGTCCTGTTCCTGCATCCCAAGGACTTCAATGGCTGTCTGGTGGAACTGGAACAGGTTTGACGCCCGGCGGGTGCAGGTCGGTCAAGAACGCCTTGCGCATTGTTGGGCAGAGCATAAGGAATAGAACATGGGGATCACCTCAGCGCTGGTCTTATACGCCGTCATCTGGTTCCTGACGTTTCTCATCGTGATCCCGATCCGATTGGAAACACAGGGGGATCGGGGAGAGATCGTGCCGGGGACGCATGCCGGTGCGCCGGAACAGCATTTCCTGAAGCAAAAGGCGTGGATTACCACCGGGGTCGCCGCAGTGATCTGGCTGATCCTTGCGGGGATCATCCTGTCTGGCGTCATCAGCGTGAATGATTTCGACTGGTTTGACCGAATTCCCGACCCGGAGTGACAGGCGCTCTGCGATCCACACGGAGGTGAGGTTGGCAGCGGTGCTCTCCCGCCCGTCGACGGATGCCGATGGCATCCGCTCCCGTTGGGCCGGGCGCCGGACCTTGCGGTCCGGCGCGGGTGCTCTGCTGATCACAAGAGGGGCGCCGGAACGGTGACCCGTGCCGCGCGCATCAGCGCGCGGCCATGCCCAAGGCTCCTTGTGCCACATCTTTGATGTGGTGCAGAGGCGCGGGAGCCCCCCCGCCGCGAGAGGAGCGGACCCGACGTCGCGCTACCCGTCAGCGCTCCTGCCAGACTGCGTGAAAGATATGCGTGAATGTCGCAGCGCCCAGAATCGGCACCAGAAGATTCACCAGCGGCACCGAAAGTGGCATGGCCATCAGGACCCCGGCCGCCCATATCGTTGCTATGTTGCGACGCCGCAAGCGTTTTGCCTCGGCAAGCCCCACGCGTCGGGCCGCGGCGAGGGTGAAATACTCGCGCCCCAACAAAAAACCGTTCAATCCCCAGAAAATGAACAAGGCGGCCGGCGCAAACAGCACATACAGCAGCAGCGCCAGGAGGTTGGCTGTGACCAATACGCCGAGAAAATTGATGGTGTCTGTCACGCCCTCCCAGATTGACAATCCGGCGACCGCTGGCAAATGGGGATAGTGGCGGGCCTCGACGGCGTCTGCGACCTCGTCGAGAAACATCGAGGTGATGGCCGAGGCCACCGGGACCATCAGAAACATCGACAGGACCATCATGAACAGGAACGACCCGACCGACAGCACGTCGTTGAGCCACGTCACCTCGCCAATCAGCGGCAGCGTGGTCTCGGGTCCGACGAGCCACTGTATGAGCATCAACAACCCCACGTAGGCTGCGACCAGCAGGGCGAAAGTCAAACCGACACCCAGAAACAGCACCCGACGAAATCGCGGGTCCGTGATCTGGTTCAGGGCCTTGGCGAAGGCTGTGAAGATCATGCGTCCATCCATGTAGTCAGCGCGTCGATATCAGGGCGCGGGCGCTCGGGTGGTACTGCGCCTTCGGTGGCGATATGGATCAACCCGGCGATGCGCTCGTTGGGCGCGAGGTCAAAGGCGGCTTCGCAGAACCCCCGGTCGTGGCTCATCCATCCGGACAGCCAGTTTGCGCCCCAGCCGGCCGCCAGCGCGGCATTGACCAGGGCCAGACAGGCTGCACCAGCGGAATAGGTCATCTCCAGCGCCGGAACCTTGGGGCTGTCGCGCTGGATCTCGATGACGGCGACCGCCAGCTGACCGAGATCGAACTGACCACGGCCCTTGGCAATATCCTGATCCGATTTCCCCAACCGGCGTCCGGCCTCTTCGGTCAGCTCTGCCAGCCGCGGCATCGCGGCTTTTTCGACGACGATGAACCGCCAGGGTTCCAGCTTGCCATGATCCGGCGTCCGCGCGGCGGCGGTCAGCAGCGGCATCAGCTCGGCGCGATCGGGTGCCGGGGCGACAAGGGTCTTGGCGGGGCGTGAGCGGCGTGTCAGGAGAAAATCGAGAGCGGCGTCATTGCGGAGCGGCATATGTAAATCCTCTTTACATCTTTGCTGCCCTATGTCGGGCAGCCGGGGGCGGAGTTCAAGGGGAAAGGCGCCTGGCTTTGGCTCGGAACATCGTCCAAGGCGATGTGCAGGGCTGGGAAATCGCCTGCAGCAGGTGTATGCAGCCCCGACGA
Source organism: Alphaproteobacteria bacterium MedPE-SWcel (assembly GCA_001874255.1). Lineage (GTDB taxonomy): Bacteria > Pseudomonadota > Alphaproteobacteria > Rhodobacterales > Rhodobacteraceae > Epibacterium. The sequence goes on along the minus strand of MPDC01000042.1, from coordinate 14,104 downwards.
AACTGTCCATGCGAGGCTGCGCACAGGGGCGGCATCGGGCGTGCACAAAACAGGCCTGGACGGACGAAAGCCAGAGAGAACAGGCCAGAGAGAACAGGCCAAAAAGAACAGGCCAGACAGAACAGGCCCGGGTGGCCGGAGGCCAAAGGAAATTGGTGAGCCGGGGACTGGCAATCCGGGGACTGGCAATCCGGAGGCTGGTAGGCCGGGGGTGGGGGCGCGATCAGGGGCCGCGCGGCAGCGGCTCAATCCGGGACCCGGGGACCGGCCAGAGATGGCGGCTCGGCGCTGCGTCCGGATATCAGCCGTTGTTCTCGAGCACCAATCGGTACACGCCTTCAGGCAGGTCGAGCGCGGCTGCAAGATCCCTCACCTGTTCCGGCGAGAGGGTGAGGCGCTGCACCGCATTGGTGCGGGCGTCGAATTGTTCGACGGTGACGCATTCGGAGAATGCATTGATGATCACATCCTCATTGAGCGGAGCATCGCCCTCGTCAACAAGAGTGATCACCGTGGAATCGAATTCATGCTCTATTGTAAACATGAGGTCAGGTTGCCACCTGTGGCCAAGGCCTGGCAAGCAATGATCGCGGTATCGGCAGAGAACGGCGACGCGCTACGGCGTCAGTTGATTGCACATATTGCAGAAACCAGTCTAGCCTGCCGCTGTCCAGATTGGAAAATACCATGCGCCGTTTGTTGATTCTCCTTTTCCTGTGTGTCGCGGGCTGTGCCACACTCGGCCCGACCGACCCCAATTTCCGCAGCTTTGTCGCCGTGGCGCAGGATGTGGAGCCCGTGGCCGAAGCGGAATGCCGCAAGAAGGATCCCAACCGCAGTTGCGATTTCCAGATTGAGCTGGATCTCGATCCCTCTGCACCGCCCAATGCGTTTCAATCCGTGGATCGGCAGGGCCGTCCGGTGGTGATCTTCACGGCGGCGATGCTGGCAAGTTTCCGCAACCAGGACGAGATGGCCTTTGTGATGAGCCACGAGGTAGCGCACCATATTCTGGGGCATCTCGACCAGCAAAGGCGCAACGCCGTGCAGGGGGCGGTGTTTCTGGGCGAGTTGGTCTCGCTTGAAGGGGGGACACCGGAAGAGGTGGCCAATGCACAATATGTGGGCGCCGTGGTGGGCGCGCGCAGCTATTCCAAGGCGTTCGAGCTGGAAGCGGATGCGATGGGCACAGTGATCACCCATCTGGCGGGCTATCGCCCCAGCGTCGGAATTCGGTTCTTTGATGAAATCCCCGATCCGGGTGATGCCTTCATGGGCACCCATCCTGCCAATCCCGACCGTATCCTCGTGGTGCAGGATACCATCCGCAAATATGGCCTGAACTGAGGGACGACTGATGCGCAAGGACATAGGCCCCGATGCTGCGGGCTCCGATGCCGGTCTGACCAAACTGGGGGTCGTGCTGACGGATCGGGGGTCGCGATATGCGGTGTCCGGCGCGCCGGTCAGCAGTCGCGCCGAGGTGGATGCGGTTCTGGCCCGCCTCAAGGGGGATCGCAGCTATGCGAAGGCGACGCATAACACCTGGGCCGCGATTCTGCCGACCGGCGGGCTGAAGGCGGATGACGGCGAGAGCGGCGCTGCCATGGTGATCCTGCGGATGATGGAGCGGGAAGGGATGCGCGACCATGTGATCATCGTCACCCGTTGGTACGGTGGCAAAAAACTCGGCGGCGACCGGTTTCGCCGGGTACAGGATGCGGTGCGGGCCTATTTTGACGCGCAGGCGGGGCAGCTGGCGATTTGACCTCGATCAAGGTGCGGCGGCGGGGGCTGGGGCATGGTGAAGCTGCGGGTTGATCTCAGCCGCCATGATCAGGAGCACGCCATGACAGATCCAGAGGTACTGAAGACGCATGCCAGACTGTTCGACCGAATGGGGCAGGCCATGGGGCTGGACCTTGAGGAGGAGGCGGTCAGGGGCAGATTGCGGTTTGAGGAGATCGCAGAGGCCGTTCTGCGCTGCACACGCTGTACCTGTTCCGGGATCTGCGATCGGTACATGGCCACAGTGGAGGCCGAGATCCCCCGCACACCGGACTATTGCCGCAACGCCGACCTGTTGGCCTATCTGAAAGAAGAGAGCGCGGCGGCGGCGGATTAGCGCCCGCGTGAAGGATCTGGGGCGGCCACAATATCCGAAGCCTCTAGAGCGACCACACATCTGGTAGGCTCATAAGAAAGCCCCGCGCTCTGGATGAGAGCGCGAGGCTTCGTTTTCCGGCGAGAAGAGTTTCGCAACGCAGAGTCGTGCGATGTCACCTGTTGACGTTGTCAGACGGTGTTACCTGTTGACGTTGTCAGACCTCGAGCGATCAGGATTGTCGCGAATATACTTTCGGTTCCTGACCTTGATGACGTGGGCACCCGGGTGAAGGCCCTGCTCGACCTCCGCCACTGCCTTGATGCGCGGAACGGCCTTGCGCCGCCCAATGTCATAGGACGCATTGCGGCCGCCGGGGCCGTCGTTGTTGCCTCTGATCCGGGTCATGCGTTCCACCCGGCATATTCTCGCGGGGCCACTTCGGGGAAGCGATGGCCATTGATGACCTCGGACACACGTCCTTGGTTCAATGCGCCGAGCAGAGACGCAATTTGCGCCTGGTTGAGCGGTGTGAACTGCCACAGCCATTTTATGTAAGCAGCGAGTGTCGCAGTGAGCCGTGGGCTCGATAGTTTCTTCGGCATGGAAAACCTCCATGTTGCCAAATCAGCAACCATTGAATTTTCCGCGTCACCGACTTACACTCGCTTTGCTAGGAGAGAGTGAGAAGTGGTGACGAGGCAGGCCGAAGGGGTTGCTTGGACCATGGCCTCTTTTCAAAAGGCGAGGCCGCGATGTGCGTGCCTCGCCTTTCTCGTTTATAGCCACAATTCGAATTTTATTCAATTAGTCGTTTACCGATAGCTCTCGGTGTCTGCCTTCTGCCGAAATGCGCTTATTTTCAAGGGCTGTCAAGGGGTAGGAGGCGCGAATTCGAATGATGGCGAGAAGTCGCGCATGCCCGGCCTGCATTTAGTGCAGGGCTAGGTAAGTGGCGCAATATGCTGATGTGATTCGCTGTAGACGCTGATTTCTCGTCTGCACGTATCCCAAAATCCGTTTGTCTGACGGATCGGGCAGTCCCCGACCTCGGGCAGGGGTGAAGCCCGCTCCCGTTTTGGCAGAGGTAAACCTAGGGTTTGACGGGGAGGTCGGGGGCTGTCCGGCCTTTCGGCCAGACGCAAGGTCTGTTGAGGTTAGCGCAGCGCGCCCCACAGGTCGTACTCTCCGGCCTCGTCCACCTCTACGGTCACCAGATCGCCGACGCTGAGGCCTTCGGTGCCGTCGTCGATGAACAGGTTGCCGTCGATCTCCGGGGCGTCGGCCTTGGTGCGGCAGGTGGCGATGCCGTCGGCGTCGATCTCGTCCACGATCACCTGGCAGACCTGTCCGACCTTGGCCTGCAGCTTGGCCTCGGAAATGGCCTGCGCCTTTGCCATGAACCGCTCCCAGCGCTCCTGTTTGACCGCCTCGGCAACGTGGTCGGGCAGATCGTTGGAGCGCGCGCCGGCGACGTTTTCGTATTTGAAACAGCCCACCCGGTCGAGCTGGGCCTCGTCCATCCAGTCCAGCAGATGCTGGAACTCGGCCTCGGTTTCGCCGGGGTAGCCCACAATGAAGGTCGAGCGCAGGGTGATCTCGGGGCAGGTGGCGCGCCAGGCGCGGATCTCGTCCAGGGTCTTGGCCGCCGCCGCTGGACGCGCCATGCGCCGCAGCACATCGGGGTGGGCATGCTGGAACGGAATGTCGAGATAGGGCAGCACGGCGTTTTCGGGATCCGCCATCAGCGGGATCAGCTCGCGCACGCTCGGGTAGGGGTAGACGTAGTGCAGCCGCACCCACAGCTCGTCCGCCGGGGCCAGTTCCCCCAGGGCACGGGTGAGGTCGGTGATCTGGCTGCGGATCTCGCCGTCTTTCCACGGGTTTACGTCATATTTGCGGTCGAGCCCGTAGGCGGAGGTGTCCTGACTGATGACCAGCAGTTCCCGCACGCCGGCCTGCACCAGCTTGTCGGCCTCGCGCAGCACCGCATGGCCCGGGCGAGAGGCCAGGCGGCCCCGCATGTCGGGAATGATGCAGAACTTGCACTTGTGATTGCAGCCTTCGGAAATCTTCAGGTAGCTGAAGTGCCGTGGTGTCAGGCTGACCCCGGAGGCGGGCAGCAGGTCGACAAACGGGTCCGGGCTGGGCGGCACCACGGCATGGACCGCATCCAGCACCTGTTCGTATTGATGCGGGCCGGTCACGGCCAGAATGCGCGGGTGGTGTTCGCGGATGTAGTCGGGCTCTGCGCCAAGACAGCCGGTGACGATGACCTTGCCGTTTTCCTTCAGCGCCTCGCCGATGGCATCGAGGCTTTCGGCCTTGGCACTGTCGAGAAAGCCGCAGGTGTTCACGATCACCGCATCGGCGCCTGCGTAGTCGGCGGAGATCCCATAGCCCTCGGCCCGCAGGCGCGTCAGGATACGTTCGCTGTCCACCAGCGCCTTGGGGCAGCCGAGCGACACCATGCCGAGGGTCGGCTGATCGGGCCGGGGGGGCTCTGCGAAGGTCGGCTTCGGGGCAAGGTCGGGGCGGAGATCTGGCGGATTGCTGGTCATGACCCGTCCTATAGACCGGGCGGGACGACAAGGGAATGGAGGATTTTGCGGGGCAAATATGCACGCAGGTCAGGCCTCGGGCCAATCGGGCGCGGCGGCGGAGGCCCGGGTGGGCTCTTGCGGTTCCGGGCGGGGCGGCGACTGCTGACGCGCGGTTTTGTGTCCGGCTATGGATTGATCCCACGGGCGGGGCTTGTAATCTGGGCCAAAGGTCTGATTTTGGCCCGAGAACCTGCAGCATTCCCAGAAGGGGCCCCCTCCATGCGTCTGATCCTTCGTATTCTGACCGCCATTGTTCTGACTTTCATTGTTGCGGCTGTCGTGCTGGCGTTTCTGCCGGGGCAGAAACTGGCGGCGTTGGTGGGGCAACAGATCGAGAAGCAGACCGGTCGCGCGGTCCATTTTGGCGGCGACGTGCGGTTCTCGGTCTGGCCTGTCCTCGGGCTGCAGGCGGATGACGTGGCGCTGGCAAATGCCGATTGGGCGGGGCCGGAGCCGTTATTGACGGCGGGGCGCTTGACGATCGGGGTCGATGCCGCCGATTTGATCCGCGGCGATATCCGGATCACCGAACTGACGGCGATCGTGCCGCATCTGAACCTGGAGACCCGCGAGGACGGCACCGGCAACTGGGTGTTCCAATCTACGGGTGATGCCGGGACAGTCGGAGAAGACCCGGGCCCCGACGCGGAGCCTGCGGCCGCGGCCTCCTTTGCGATCGAGGCGGTGACCTTGACCGGCGGCAGCCTGCGATATGCCCCCTTCGGGCAACCCGTCACAGAGATGAAACAAGTCGATCTGAGCCTGCTTTGGCCAGACCCCACCGGGACCGCGACGCTGGACATGACCCTGCGCCCGGCAGGCAAACCCCTGCGGTTGGTGGGCGAGATCGGCAGTTTCATGCAGTTCCTGTCGGGCGAGGTGGCGTCGGTCGGGATGTCGGTGAGCACCGAGGCCAGCACCGCACGGCTCGATGGTCGGGCGGATCTGAGGGGCGCCTTTGAGGGCCGGGTGACGGGCGCAAGCGAGGATACGGCGGCGATGATGGAGGCTCTGGGCGCCGGGCGGGTGGAGCTGCCACGGGGGCTTGGCCAATCGGTCCGGTTTGCGGCCGATACCACCTATACGCCGGACGGGCGCGTTGCGTTGCGCGATCTCAGCCTGTCGCTGGATGACAATTCATTCGCGGGGGTTGCGGATCTCGATACCGGGGCGGTGCCGCTGCGGGTTACGGCGAATTTGACGGCGGGGGTTCTGGATCTGAGCGCGCTGGATGCGGCCTCTCCGGCTGCCGCTGCCGCTGCCGGGACCGGCGGCTCCGGCAGCGGCGCGGTGGGCTGGTCGACACAGCCGATTGATGCCTCGGCGCTGGCGGTGTTTGACGGGCAGATTGGACTGGATGTGCAGGGGGTGCGGACCTCTTCGCTGTCGATCGGGCCGAGCAAGCTGTCGCTGGCGGTCGAGCGCGCCCGAGCGGTGCTGTCGTTGCTGCCGGTCGAGGCCTTTGGCGGCGTGGTGAATGGCGAGCTGATTGCCAACAACCGCAATGGGTTGTCCGTGGCGGGCTCGCTGACTTTTGCAGAGGTGAAGATGCAGGAGGCGCTGGGCCAGCTCGCGGGATACGACAAGCTCAATGGGGAGGCGCTGGGGACGTTGGAGTTTCTCGGCTCCGGCGGGTCGCTGGACCAGATCATGCGCTCGCTCAGCGGCGAGGGGCGGGTCGAGATCGGCAAGGGGTTCTTTACCGGCTTCGATCTGCAGGCGATCATGGATCCGGATGGCGGCAATGGGGGCACAACGATCTTTGACGGGCTGAGCGCCAGCTATGCGATGGCGGCGGGCACCCTGACGAACGAGGATTTCCTCGCCACCTTGCCCGCGCTGAAAGCGGAAGGAGGCGGCCGGGTGGGGCTTGGAGCGCAGGATCTGGATTATACGTTCACCCCGACGGCCTTTGCCAGTGCGGAGGCGGCCGGGATTTCGGTGCCGGTGCGCATCTCCGGGTCGTGGTTTGACCCCAAGATCCGGCCGGATCTGAGCAAGGTGATCGAGCCGGAACTGGAGGCGGCGGAAGAGAAGGCGAAACAGGCGGTCCGGGACAAGCTGAGCGAGGAGCTTGGCGTGCCGGTGGAGACCGAGGAGGACCTCAATGACGCGCTGAAACGCCGGGTTGAGGAAGAGGCGCGCAAGCAGTTGCTGAAGTTTCTTGGCGGCGACTGAGGTTTGTGTCGTCAAGGGGAGGACCGGGGCGCTGCCCCGGACCCCGAGGTATTTGTCAAAAGATGAAGGGGGAGGCGTGAGGGGCCAACCCGGGGGAGGCGGACTGTGGCGGGCCGTCCGGAGGTGGCCGCCTGTGGACAGAAAACGGCGGGAACAGAAAACGGCCACGCCTCTGGGGAGGGACGTGGCCGGACTTCGCAGGTGGCCGTCAGGGCGGTCAGTCAGGGCGGTCAGATGGTCTGGTCGTAGTCGCCCACTGCGGGTTCGGTGCGGATCACGGCATCGATATCGGCGAAGATAGCGCGCATTTCGGCCTCGCTTTGCGAGCTTTCGCAGACCACCACCAGATTCGGCGTGTTGGAGGAGGCGCGCACCAGGCCCCAGGAGCCGTTGTCGAGAATGACGCGGGCGCCGTTGACGGTGACGACCTCCTTGATGGGGCGGCCCGCGACGGTGTCACCGGCCTCATGTTTGGCCACCAGTTTGTCGACGAGCCGGGCGAGGATATCGTATTTCTCGGTGTCGGCTGCGTAGGGCGACATGGTGGGTGTCGACCAGGTCTTGGGCAGGGCCTTGCGCAGATCGGACATTTTCATGTCGGGGTTGCGGTCCAGCATCTTGCAGACCTCGACCGCGACGCGCATGCCGCAGTCGTAGCCGCGGCCAATCGGTTCGGCCAGGAAGTAGTGGCCGGATTTCTCGAACCCCGCCAATGCGCCGAGTTCCTTGACCCGGCGTTTCATGTGGCTGTGGCCGGTTTTCCAGTAGTCGGCCTTGACGCCGTTTTTCTTCAGCTCCGGATCGGAGGCGTAGAGGCCGGTGGATTTCACATCCGCCACGAAGGTGGCGTTCGGGTAGATCTTGGACAGGTCGCGGGCCATGATGACGCCAACCTTGTCGGCGAAGATCTCCTCGCCCTCGTCATCGACCACGCCGCAGCGGTCGCCATCGCCGTCGAAACCGAGGGCCAGATCGGCGCCGGAGGCTTTGACGCTGGCGGCCATGTCATGCAGCATTTCCATGGCTTCGGGGTTGGGGTTGTAATGGGGGAAGGTGTAGTCGAGTTCGGTGTGGCTGGGGACCACTTCGACGCCGATGCGTTCAAAGATTTCCGGAGCGAAAGCCGCCGCGGTGCCATTGCCGGTGGCGCAGACCACCTTGAGCGGGCGGGACATTTTGAAATCGCCCACCAGATCGTCGATATAGGCCTCCTTGACGCCGTCGACGAATTCATAGGATCCGCCGTCGCGTTTGACGCCTTCGCCGTTCAGCACGATGTCGCGCAGCTCGCTCATTTCGTCCGGGCCATGGGTCAGCGGGCGGTCAAAGCCCATCTTGACGCCGGTCCAGCCGTTCGGGTTGTGCGAGGCGGTGACCATGGCGACGGCGGGCACATCCAGGTGAAACTGGGAGAAATAGGCCATTGGCGACAGCGCCGGGCCGATGTCCATCACCTTGATCCCGGCCTGCATCAGGCCGAGCATCAGCGCGTTCTTGATGGAGAGCGAATAGTCGCGATAGTCGTTGCCGACCGCGATCACCGGCGCAATGCCGCGTTTGATCATCTGGGTGCCGAGGCCGAGGCCAAGGGCGGTCATGCCGGGCAGGTTGATCTCTTCGGGATATTTCCAGCGTGCATCATATTCGCGAAAGCCGGTTGGCTTGATCATCGCATCGCGCAGGAAACTCCAGGTGTTGGGGGTTACCTCGGGCAGGGGTTTGGTCATCAGAAATACTCGTCCTTCGGAAATTAAATTCGGATCGGGTTGGCTTTGGCAAGCGCATCAAACCCCATCAATGTGTCAATCAATTGCGGCATCTGATCGAGATAAACCATATTCGGCCCGTCAGAGGGTGCGCAATCCGGATCCTGGTGGGTTTCGATGAAAACTGCGGCAATGCCCAAGGACACGGCAGCCCGCGCCATCACCGGGGCAAATTCGCGCTGCCCCCCGGTGGAGCCGCCCTGACCGCCCGGCTGCTGCACCGAATGGGTGGCGTCCATCACCACGGGATAGCCCGTCTGCGCCATGCGGGGCAGGGCGCGCATGTCGGCCACCAGAGCGTTGTAGCCAAAGGAGGTGCCTCGCTCGGTCAGCAGGATCTTGGTGTTGCCGGTGCTTTCGACCTTGGCGACCACATTGTCCATGTCCCAGGGGGCGAGGAACTGACCCTTCTTGATGTTCACGGCCTTGCCGGTGTTGCCGGCGGCCAGCAGCATATCGGTCTGACGGCACAGGAAGGCGGGGATCTGCAGGATATCGACCACGTCGCCCGCAATCGTGCATTGGGCCTCGGTGTGGACATCGGTCAGCACCGGCACACCAAAGATGTCGCGCACCCCTGCCAGCACCTGAAGCCCCTGGTCGATGCCAAGCCCGCGTTTGCCCGAAAGCGACGTGCGGTTGGCCTTGTCGTATGAGGCCTTGAAGACGAACTGAGCGCCGGCAGCGTCACAGGCTTCTTTCAGTTTGCCTGCGATCATCTGCGCGTGATCTGCGCTTTCAAGCTGGCAGGGGCCGGCGATGAGGGTCAGGGGACGCTCATTGCCGATGGTGAGACCGTTGATATCGATATTTTTCATGAACCTACGAAGAGACCTGTTCCCGGAGAATGGATGCCGTGAGGGCACACAACAGGTAGATACCGGAAAAGACAAGGAATGCCAAAATCGTATTTTCGAATTTGCGCGGGTAGGACGGCGTGTCGGCGGGAACCGGCTCTACTGCGGTGGTGAGGTAGCGGACCTGACGGTTTGCCTCCATCCGGGTTTGTTCGACCTGCTGCAGCGCCGATTGCAGCATCATGTCGCGGGTGGCGAGATCGGCCTGCGCCATCTGGATCTGCACGCTGAGCGCCGCCAGCGAGTTTTCGCCCTGCGAGGCATCGGTCATCCGCTCGTTCAGCTGACCGATCAGCGCCTCGAGGCGGTTGATGTCGGCGGCCGTGCCCTCGACCTTGGCCTGATTGGGACGGGTGTTGTCCTGCAGGGCCGCCAGTTCCAGACGTTTCTGCTGCAGTTGCAGTTCAAATGTGTTGATCTGCGAGCGCAAGGATACGATGACGCCCTCCGGGTCCAGAACGGTGCCTTGTTGCTGCAGGCCAACCAGCTGCGCCTGCGCCTCGCGGCGCTGCTGTTCGGCGAGCTGCAGGGCGCGTTCGGCATCGCCGACCTGATCCGCCCGCTTCTGCTCGGAGAGGTGGTTCACCTTCTCCTGCGCGTAGGAAATCAGACGGCGCGAAAATTCGGCGGCCCTGTCCGGTTCGGCGGCAGAGACCTCCATCCGGACGACGCCTTCGGTCGGATCATAGCCGATCTTCACGTTGCGCTTGTAGATCGAGTAGGCGTCATCATTGGTGGCATCGGGGTCAAGACGTTGGATCGGGTCAATCCAGTCCTGGGTGAAATGGGCGCGGAATCCGACCTCTTCATCGAGGCGGATCATGGCTTCTTTGGATTGAAGATAGGCCTGTACCGCGATGGAATCCTGACTGGTGGCGAATTGCGTGCCGCTGAGCAGGCCGCCAAACCCGGAGGCGCCGGAACTGTCGGCCTTGAGGACCAGGAATTCGGACTGGGAGGAATACATCGGCGTCGCGACGGAGTAGTAGTAATAGCCGGCGATGATCGACGGGATCAGCACAAATGCGCCCAGACGCGCGCCCAGCAGCGCCATCTTGCGACGGCGGCGGCGGGCAATATCGAGCTGGATCGACTTGATTTCGCGGTTGCGGCGCTCGGCCGGGCTGAGGGGGTCCGCGATGGGCAGGGTCTGTTTGCCCGAGGGAACCGTCTGCGGCAGGGTTTGCGGCGCCGACTGCGCGGCGGGAACCTGCGCGCGGTCTGTTACCGGCGTCGAGGCGACGGTGGCTTTTCGCCCCTGCGGCACGACCAGCTCGAGCATATTGGCGCGTTTGAACGGATCAATGCCGCGGTGGCGCAGAAGCCGCACAGCGTCGAAATCCGACGTGGCGGGCAAGTCGTTCGTCTGGGCAACCCGGCGGGCCAGACGCAGTTGGCGGCCGGTCAGGCCTTCGCGTTTGATGGCATCGATTTCTTCGGCAGCCGTAAGCTCTGACGCGGAGGAGACCTGCCCGGCGCGGGCTGTCTGGGTCTTGGCGCCGGAGGGGCGGGCGGCCTGCTGCGCAGCGGCCCGGTCGCCAGTGGTCGCTGACGCGGGCTGCCCGGTGGTCGCTGCCCGTGATCCGGGCTGACGCCCTGACTGAGGCCCTGAATGAGATCCGGCCGCTGATCCGGGCTGATGCGCCGACTGAGCAGCACCTGCCTGAGACCCCGGCGGGGGTCCGGGGGGCGGCACGGGGCGCGCGGCTGCAGGTTCCCCGCCAGAGGTCGGGCTGCGGCGTATGCGGAATTTCTTAGCCTTGGGTTTCGTAGTCATAGAGCTGCTTCGCTTCTTCCAAGGTTTCAAACATATAGAGCTGGCCGCCCATCAGGACGGCGGCGGCATTGGCAAATTTCTCCAGCGTGCGGGGCTGGTGCGACACGATGACGATGGTGGTGGTCGCCAAGCGTTCCTGCAGGATGGTTCCGGCCTTTCGGTTGAACTCCACATCGGTGGAGCTGGGCATGCCTTCGTCGATCAGATAGATGTCAAAGTCGAGCGCCAGCATCAGCGCAAAGGAAAACCGCGACTTCATGCCCGAGGAATAGGTGCCGAGCGGTTGGTCAAAATACTCCCCCAATCCACAGAGCCACCGGCAATAGGATTCGACATAGTCCGGATCGAGACCGTAGAGGCGGGCAATGTAGCGGCTGTTTTCCATCGCCGACAGCCGGCCGACGACCCCGCCCATGAACCCCAGCGGGAACGAGATCTTGCAATCCCGGTGGATCGTTCCCTCGTCCGGCTGTTCAAGCCCGGCCATCATATTGATCAGCGTCGTCTTGCCTGTGCCATTGGGCGCCAGAATGCCAAGCGAAGTCCCCAGGTCCACCTTGAAGGAGACCTGATCCAGGATCACCTTGCGCTGGGTCCCGGTCCAGAAAGATTTGCTGACGTTTACGAATTCCAACATCGCCTTATCGGTCTACTTAAATCGGTCTACTGTCTCATGCCGTCTCGTGAGGAACACACAAGGGGCGGTCCCCCGGCATGATCGCCTGATTTGCCTCTGTCAGCAGGCCCCTTGTGCAGGCCCGTTGTCCGCTCCCTTGTGCAGGTCCCTTGTCCGGCCCCGATCAGGAACGCCCTGTCTACACCTGTCTTATGGGCCCTGGCCCTCATCGGCCCGCGTCGACGGGGCAAGTCACCTCTGGATGCCCGCAATTCGACGGCTAACACAGGATCGTTAACGACTTACGCGTTGATTTGGGCGCAAATATGTCGAATTTGAGCAAAGCTGAGCGGATCCGGGCCAGTGTGGAGGCGGGCAGATATCCGTCAGCGGGATCCATCTGTGAGAATAGGCGGTTTGAGCGGAAACGACAATGGGCGAGATATCGGATTTAAAACAACAGATTGTTGCCTGCCGTCACTGTGCGGACGGGTTCGCAGCGACGCAGACCGCACATGAGCCGCGTCCTGTTGTCTGGTTCGACGCCGGGGCGCGGGTTCTCATTGCCGGGCAGGCGCCGGGTCAACGGGTGCATAAAAGTGGTAAACCGTTTACCGATCCGTCCGGCACCCGACTGCGGCAATGGCTGGGAATGAGCGAGGCGGAGTTCTATGACACCGGGCGTGTGGCGATCGTGCCGATGGCGTTTTGTTTTCCCGGCTATGACGCCAAGGGCGCGGATCTGCCTCCTCCGCGCGCCTGTGGCCGTCTCTGGCACGACCGGGTCATGGCGATGCTCGGGGCCGTGCGCTTGCGGATCGTGGTGGGGGGCTATGCGCATCGCTATCATCTCGGGAGCCGCGCCGGTGTGACCGAGACCGTGACCGAGACGGTGGCCGGTTGGCGGGGGCGGGCACCGGAGGTCTTTGCCTTGCCACATCCCTCCTGGCGCAATACGGCTTGGCTGAAACGCAATCCCTGGTTCGAGGCGGAGCTTTTGCCGGCTTTGCGCGCCCGGGTGAAAGAGGTGATGAAATGACCGAACTGACCGTTCTTGATCAGGCCCATGCGGCCATGGAGGGGGCCCCCGCCGATGATGCCCTGCGCCTGCGGTTCTTCGAGCGGCTGGCCGACAGCGAGTTGTTCCTGCTCCTCGACAAGGAACCCGAGGGAGACCGGATCAGCCCCGAGGTCTTTGACACCGGCGACGGACAATATGTGCTGGTCTTTGACCGGGAGGAACGGCTGGCGGAGTTCGCCGGTCGTATCGTGCCCTACGCGGCCTTGTCCGGACGGGGCGTTGCGCAGATGCTGGCGGGGCAGGGCATCGGCCTCGGGGTGAACCTGGAGGTCGCACCCTCGTCGATCCTGATCCCGGATGCGGCGCTGGGCTGGCTTGCTGAAACGCTGGCACATGCCCCGGACGAGGTCGAGACCGGAATTGCCGAGCTGCAGCCGCCCAATGGGCTGCCTGAGGCGCTGCTGACGGCTCTGGATGCCAAGCTCGCGACTGCGGCGGGGCTTGCGCAGAGCGCCTATCTGGTTGCGGTTACCTATGACAGCGGTGGGCAGGGGCATCTGTTGGCCTTCATCGGTGCGCAGGATGGAGCGCAGGGGGCGTTGGCAAAGGCAGTGGGGGAGGCATTGACCTTTTCGGGCATTGAGGCCGGGGCCTTGGACGTCGGATTTTTTGCGCCACAGGAGGCAATGGCTGCACGGCTTGCACGCGTAGGATTGCGATTTGATTTGCCGCAGGTGCAGGCCGAGCAGGTCTATGCGCATCAAGCGCCGGGGTCCGATCCGGACAAGCCGCCGCGACTGAAATAGATCAACCCCTGCTGATTCGGCGACGGAAGCGCTCCCGCCCGTTGCTCTGACGCTTCTGCGAAGCGCACAGGGTCCCGTAATGGGATGTACCGGCTGCTTCACCCGGCAGGTTAGGCTGAGCCTATTTCTGCAAACAGGAGAAGTAGCATGGCGAAGAACGAGTTTGATGAACTGATGTCGATCGGGATCGATATTGGCAAAGACACATTCCACTTGGTGGGTTTCGATCAGGCGGGGCAGCGGGTCCTGCGGAAATAGATCAAGCGCCTCGCGTTAGTCGCGACATTTGAAGAACTGCCGCGTTGCGTGGTGGGCATGGAATGGACCTGTCGCGGGATTGTGCCGCTCCTTTGACCACGTATCGTGTCGCAAAGGA
>MPDC01000041.1 GCA_001874255.1 Alphaproteobacteria bacterium MedPE-SWcel | reverse complement strand
AGGCGCGGCCCCCGCCCCCCCGCGATGCGCGTAGCGCAGCGCAAAACCTCGGCGGTATCGTCGCGTTGCGTGCGCGCCCTTCTGTGAAGGCGGCCGGATGGCCAGCCACCTGCCGCGCCTTGGGGCCCTTTGAGGCGGCAGGACTGGGAAGTGGCCGGACTGGGAGCCGACAGGACTGGGCCGCCCGGTCAGGTGAGAGAGGCGCAGAACCTCTGGATACGGCTGCAGGCCTCTTGCAGCGCCGCGTCCGACGTGGCGTAGCTGACGCGGAAGTTCGGCGACAGGCCGAAGGCGGCGCCAAAAACCACCGCCACATCCGCCTCGTCCAGCAGCGCAGTGGCGAAATCCTCGTCGCTGCTGATGCGGGTCCCCGCCGGTGTGGTCTTGCCGATCAGGCCCGCAATCGACGGGTAGACGTAGAAGGCCCCCTCCGGCACCGGGCAGGTGACGCCGTCGATCTCGGACAGCATGGCGACCGCCATATTGCGGCGGCGCACGAAGATCTCGTTGTGGCGGGCCAGGTAGTCCTGCGGACCGGTGAGCGCCTCTATGGCGGCGTATTGGCTGATCGAGCAGGGGTTCGAGGTGGATTGCGACTGCACCTTGCGCATCGCCGCGATCAGCGCCTCCGGCCCGGCGGCAAAGCCGATCCGCCAACCCGTCATCGCATAGGCTTTGGACACCCCGTTGCAGGTCAGGGTGCGCTCATAGAGCCCCGGCTCCACCTGTGCGGGGGTGCAGAATTCGAACCCGTCATAGGCCAGGTGTTCGTACATGTCGTCGGTCATGATCCAGACATGGGGATGGCGCATCAGCACATCCGTCAGCGCCTTCAGCTCCTCCCGCGAATAGCCGGCGCCGGTGGGGTTGGAGGGCGAGTTGAAGATGAACCACTTCGTCTTTGGGGTGATCGCGGCCTCGAGCTGATCCGGGGTCAGCTTGAAGCTGGTCTCCAGGCGTGCCTCGACGGCCACCGGGGTGCCGCCCGCGAGCAGCACCATATCGGGATAGCTGACCCAATAGGGCGCCGGGATGATCACCTCGTCGCCGGGATCGAGCGTCGCCATCAGCGCATTGTAGAGCGTCTGCTTGCCGCCGGAGTTCACCGAGATTTGCGCGGGCGTATAGTCCAGCCCGTTGTCCCGCTTGAATTTTTCGCAAATCGCCTGCTTCAGCTCGGGGATGCCATCGACGGCGGTGTATTTGGTGTGGCCCGCCTGGATCGCGGCGATTCCGGCATCCTTGATGTTTTGCGGCGTGTCAAAGTCCGGCTCGCCCGCGCCGAGGCCGATCACGTCGCGCCCCGCGGCCTTCAACTCTTTGGCCTTGTTGGTGACCGCAATGGTCGGAGAAGGTTTCACACGGGACAGCGTCGCAGAAAGGAAAGACATGTCGGGCCTCGGTTTGAATGTCGTATGGAAACGTCTTAGGGTGGCGTCCAACGGCAATCAAGTCATCCCGAAGGAGAGACCTACATGACCGAGACCAATATGGACTGGTATGGCCCCGACGCCGCAACATTCGGCGATCGCGTGGCGGCCGCCCGGGAAAGCGCCGGCATGTCCCAGGGCCAGCTGGCCCGTCGCATCGGCGTCAAGAAATCCACCCTGGTGGGCTGGGAACAGGATCTGTCGGAGCCACGCGCCAACAAGCTGTCGATGCTGTCGGGGCTGCTGAATGTATCGATGAACTGGCTGCTGACCGGTCAGGGCGACGACCTGTCGGCCCCGACCGAGGACACGCTGGGCGACGATATGGCGGCGATCGCACGCGAACTGCGGGCGCTGCGCGAGGATCTGCGGGCGCAGGCGGAGCGCGCCGGGCGGCTGGAAAAGGCTCTGCGCCGTCTGGCGGCCGCCCAGGAACCCGCGCAATGACGCTGGCGGAAACGCGCGCGCTGGCGGAAGAACCCCGCGAGATCCGGATCAAGCGCCTGACCATGCGGTCAATGCGGCGCGGGATCAAGGAAATGGATATTCTGCTGACGGAATATGCCGCCGCGAATCTGGCCGCGATGGAGCCGGAGAAGATGGAGTTGTACGACAGCCTGCTGCGGGAGAATGATCAGGATCTTTACCAATGGGTAACAGGTCAGGCGCCCGCGCCCGCGCGCTTTGAGGCCCTGGTTGGCGAGATCTCGCGAACATACGAAAAATAAAAGGGAAATTCGGTTTAACTCATTCTCAGGGAATTGCCGTCACATTCGTCATGAAGCAATTTCGATTCGGAGATGCTGAATGAGTATGGAACGACCGATCAGCCAGCTGGACCGCAAAGGGTTCATGACTGGTTACCTGGATGCCCTAGCACTGGTGGAGCGCCTGCACCGCCTGCTGTTGGATGTCATCAAGGATGAGTTTGAACGTGTAGGTGTCCTTGACATCAATGCGGTGCAGGCTCTGTTGCTGTTCAACATTGGCGACAATGAGGTGACAGCCGGGGAATTGAAGACCCGCGGCTATTATCAGGGCAGTAACGTAAGCTACAATTTGAAGAAGCTGGTGGAGATGGGCTATATGCACCATCAGCGCTGCGAGATCGACCGTCGGTCGGTGCGTGTGCGTCTGACTCCGCGCGGCCGGGAAATCCGTGACATTGTTACGTCACTGTTTTCGCGTCACGCAGAGGGCCTCGAGACCAAAGGCGTGATCAGCGCCGAAGGGATTGAGGATATCACCGGCTCCCTCAAGCGGATGGAACGTTACTGGTCTGACCAGATCCGTTACATCTACTAAAAAAGCGCTTTTGCGGGCCCTGAGGTCCGGGAAGTATCAAGATAGATTTGCCAGTTCGCCCCAAAATGGCTCTGCCAATAAAAGACAAGCCGAAGAGGACGATCCAGCAAGACTGTCAACCCTGTCCACGCCACCGCGGGCCTCGCGGTCAGGAGGGTGAGATGGGGGCGGTTGCAGAAGTAACCGAGGCCCTGCCGAAGCCGACTAACTCGGCCATCAGTCAGTAATAGTACATGTTTGACGTTACAGCTCGCCCGGTACGGAAATGCTGTGGCGGTGACCCCCTCGCGGGGACGCCGACCAGCGTCCGGTCGTGGCGGCCGGGACGTCGATGTGAACAGGGTATCCCGCGTCAGGCGACGCGTGATAACCGGCCAGACCTTGATCAGCCGGGGGCTTGCTCCTGGCCGGTCGCATGCAGCAGCATGTCACCATCAATCAACCCGGCGCAGTGTTCCAGCTGCGCCGGGTTGCTTTGTGTGCCGGGGGCTGTGCGGGATGGCAGGGCCGACTCAGACTGGCACAGACCCAGATTGGTGCAGGCGCATCCCGATCCACACAGATCGATCAAGACAGACCGATCAAGACAGGCCGACCCGAACAGGCCGATCCAAACAGGCCCAGACAGACCGAGCCAGACAGACCGAACCAGACAGACCCAGACCCGGCGTGGATGGCCGCGGGATCATGGGAGCCCGGCGTGGCGGGGCGGCGCCTCTGGCCCGGGGTTGCATCTTGCCGGATACGCACTGCGCGGGATGCGCAGCGGGCCGTGTCATCGGGGCAGCCGGAGCCGAGGTCGCGGCCTACCAGTGGCCGGTGTTTTCCATGCTCGACCAGGGCTCTGCCGGGGCCAGGGCGTCACCCGCCTGCAGCAGCTCGATGGAGATATTGTCCGGCGAGCGTACAAAGGCCATGCGACCATCGCGGGGCGGGCGATTGATCACGACGCCATTGTCCTGCAGATACTGGCAGGTGGCGTAGATATCATCGACCTCATAGGCGAGATGGCCGAAGTGGCGGCTGTCCGAGGGCAGTTCGTCATCGCCGTCCCAATTGTATGTCAGCTCGATCGGAGCGTCGTGCTGACCGGGGGGCGCCAGGAAAATCAGGGAAAAACGGCCCTGTTCACTGTCATGCCGGCGGATTTCTTCGAGCCCCAGAAGGCGGTAGAATGCCATCGACGTGTCCAGATCCTTCACGCGGACCATAGTGTGCAGATATTTGAGTGGCATCGGGAGTTCCTTTTTCCAACGGCCGGGAGACTGGCCGGTCGCGGCTTAACCTAAGCTGCAGGCCCGGAATGTCGAGAGGGCAGTGGCAAACTGCTTGGCTCTCGGATCGCGGCGCGGTATCACCGGGGCCAGATCAGGAGGCGCCTTCCCATGCAGCAGTATCACGCGGCCTTGCAGCATATCCTCGACCATGGGGTCGACAGCAGCGACCGGACCGGCACCGGCACGCGGAGCTGTTTCGGGATGCAGCAACGCTATGATCTGGCGGAGGGTTTTCCGCTGGTGACCACCAAGAAACTGCACCTCCGGTCGATTATTCACGAGCTGTTGTGGTTTCTGTCCGGCGACACCAATATTCGCTATCTGAAGGACAACGGTGTCTCAATCTGGGACGAATGGGCCGATGAAAACGGCGACCTCGGCCCGGTCTATGGCCATCAGTGGCGGCGATTCCCGCGACTGGAGCTGGCCGAGGGGACGCTCGGGGATGAGCCGCTCTATCGGGCCGGGGCGGTGGATCAGATCGCCGAGCTGGTCGAGATGATCCGCAACAGCCCCGACAGCCGCCGGTTGATCGTGTCGGCCTGGAATCCGGGCGATGTGCCGGACATGGCGCTGCCGCCCTGCCATACCCTGTGGCAGGTGCGCGTCCTTGGTGGCAAATTGCATCTGCAGCTCTACCAGCGCTCGGCCGATATGTTTCTCGGGGTGCCGTTCAACATTGCCTCCTATGCGCTGCTGCTGCAGATGCTGGCGCATGTGACGGGCTATCAGCCGGGGACGTTTGTGCACACGATGGGCGATGCGCATATATATTCAAACCACATGGAGCAGGTTCAGCTGCAGTTGTCGCGCAGCCCCAAGCCGCTGCCAAGGCTGCGGATCCTGCGGGATGTGGAAACGATTTTCGACTTCACCTACGAGGATTTCGAGGTCATCGGCTATGAGCCCGATCCGGGCATCAAGGCACCCGTTGCCGTCTGATCGGGTGCCGTTGCGCGTCCCATTACAGCCCTCCGAGGAAACTCCGTCATGATAACATTGATCGTCGCCCGGGCCCGGAATGGCGCCATCGGCAAGGACAACGATATCCCCTGGCACGCGCCGGAGGATCTGAAGGCGTTTCAGCGCGAAACACTGGGTGGTGCGATCATCATGGGGCGCAACACCTGGGAGAGCCTGCCGGTGAAGCCGTTGAAAAACCGGCTGAATATCGTGGTGTCGTCAGACCCACAGGCGGCGGAGACGGTGGTGCCCTCCATTGCGGAGGCGATCACGCTGGCCCGTCGTGAAGGCTATGCGCGGATCTATGGCATCGGCGGTGCAGGCATTTACAAAGAGATGCTGGCGCAGGCCGATCGGCTGATGATCACCGAGGTGGACCTGCAGATCGACGATGCGGATGCGTTTTTTCCGGATGTCGATCCGGCGGACTGGCGCCTTGTTTTGGAGCGGCCGCTGCGCGCCGCCGCGCCACAGTGCGTGCTGACGGAATACCTGCGCGCACCACACTGATCGCTGCTGTGGACTGGCTGTAGATCAGCAACGGGCCACATCATTGGTGAGGGGGAATGCTGCGCCCAATCCGCGCATCGCGGCCGGGCGCAGCGGTGCTTTGGGGGGAGGGCTCAGAGCGGGCGAATGTCGCCGGCCATCTGTCGGCCATCTCGGCCTTCGCTCAGCTCATATCCCACTTTTTGATTGTCCGCCAGGCCGGTCAGGCCGGAGCGTTCCACGGCAGAGATATGCACAAACACATCCTTGCCACCTTCGTCGGGTTCAATAAAACCATAGCCCTTGGTGGTGTTGAACCATTTCACGGTGCCACTTGGCATGTCCCGTGTCTCCTTCTTACTTGCACTTCACTATGAGCACGCTCAAAGTACCTTTCACTCACACGCGCCGGATCCGATTAAGAAACTCCGGACGACGGTGACCGAAGCCCTTGGTTAACGAGGACCCCAATCAGTTTGCCATGCGGGTTCAAAAAATCAAAGAAAATCGGTGTGAGTCTCCTATAAATTGTGTGATTTTTGAAACGGAGCGAAAGACAGGAATGAAGTTATACGGGTTGAAGACATGCGATACCTGTCGCAAGGCCCTGAAGTCATTGCCGGATGCGGTTTTCGTCGATGTGCGAAAAGAGGGCGTTCCGGCAGCGATCATGAAGCAGGCATCTGCACAATTCCCGGACAAGTTGTTGAATACACGTTCAACCACGTGGCGAGAATTGTCCGCAGAAGAGCGCGAGCGCCCGCCGCTGGAGCTGTTGGCAGCGCATCCGAGCCTGATGAAACGACCGCTGATCGAGGCCCCCGACGGGCAGCTGTATCTGGGCTGGACGGCAGAGGTGAAAACCGCGCTGGGGGTCGCCTGACGGGGCGGCTTTGGCGGATGCGACATCCGGCGCGCTGGCAGCAGGCTGGCGCGCCGGGTTCCGTGGCGGGGGCACCGATGGCACCTGCCCCTGATCGGGGAGGCGCCGGTCAGCCAGCCGTCGCGCGGCGCCGCAGCAGGGCGTCGACAGAGAGGCTGCCCGCGCCTTTGACCACCAGCACCGCCAGCACAAAGACCCACAGCAGGCGTTGATCCAGGATCACCCCGTCCGAGAGGCGATCAAACCAGGCACCCAGCGTTTTGACATCGGTCGCGCCATGGCCGTAGACATCCGTCAGGGACTGCACGATGACAAATCCGATCATGCCGAGGGCGGCGAGACGGGTGGCGAGGCCGATCACGATCAGCAGCGGCAGCAGAAATTCGGCATAGGTGCCCGCCATCACGACCGCCCATTGAAAGACCCCGAACTGTGACAGATCATAGCCCGCGGCCTCCAGCTGTTTCGGGAAGATCTGGCTATAGGCTCCGATCGAGGGCGAGAAGATCCCGAACAGGCCGTCGCCGAGCTTGGTCAGGCCGGAGTTCCAGTAGTACAGCAGCAGCACGGCGGCAAATGTGAACCGGGCAAACAGCGGCAACAATCGGTTGCCCGCGCGTGCGATCTGGTCAAACGCGGCGTTGTGCAGGGAAATCAGGGCGTTCATGGGAATTCCTATCGCGAGATGTCAGTGAGGGCCCGGCCCTCGATCAGGAGGGCCAGAGGGGCGCTGAGGTCGAAATCCGGATGCGCGGCGGTTGCGGCGTCGGTGGCGGTGGCGAGGCTGTCGCCGGAGCGCAGGGCATCGATCCACAGCGCCGCGCCGGGCGGCAGGGGGTGCGGCTCCGGGTCGTAGTCGGGGCGGGTGATCAGCACGTCTTCGGCTGCGGGCGCGGGTTTGGCGGCGCCGTCGACCGTATTGTAGCGCCAGATCGCATGGATCGGCCAGTCAGAGCGCAGCACCGAGACCGCCGGGGCGAAGCTGAAACGGCAGGCGAGCAGCGCATCGGGGGACAGGGTCGAGAGCCGGAGCGCCTCGATGGGGGCAGCATCTGCGGCGTGGTAGCTACGGCGCAGGGCGAGCTCCAGCCGGACAATATCGCCGAGATACCCAAGATGCGAGAGCTGCGGCAGGCTGTCGAGATAGGCGGGCAGCGCATGTCCGTAGTGTGCCAGCACCGGCGAGACCGGCGGGTGGGCGCGCAGGAACTGGCCCGCGAGCCCGTCCATATTGTCCGGCCCCAAAATGCGGGTGAGCACCGGAAATCCCTGATGCAGCGCCTGCGTCAGGGAGACGGCGACATTGTTGCGATAGACGCTGAACCGGCGACCGGCCGCCTGGTTTTGCCCATCCAGCAAGCCGGAGGGCACCGGCAGGCGTGCGTCCAGAATGGCGCTGGTGAAGTCCCGTTCGCGCGACATCAGGCAGTCTCCCGGACCCGGTCCAGCGCGGCGGCGGCGCGGATGGCTTCGGCCTGCAGCAGCGGCCATTCGGGCACGTCCGTGTCCCATTCCACCAGCACCGGTTTCGCACCGGAGCGCGCCAGCGTGTAGTCCAGCAGCGCCCAGACCGGGTCCACCACCTCGGCGCCATGGCTGTCGATCAGCAGCGGCTTGCCGTGGTCGTCCTCGTCTTCGTCATGGCCGCCGAGATGGATCTCTCCGACCAGATCGAGCGGGTAGGCATCGATATAGTCCTGCGGGCGGTAGTCGAGATTGGTGGCGGAGACAAAGACGTTGTTGACATCCAGCAGCAGGCCGCAGCCGGTCCGGCGGGCGATTTCATGCAGGAAGGCGGGCTCTTCCCAGGTGCTTTCGGCGAAGGCGAGGTAGCTGGAGGGATTTTCCAGCAGCATCTGGCACCCCAGGGTGGATTGCACCTGGTCGATATGGTCGCAGATCCGGCCGAGGCTCTGGTCGGTATAGGGCAGGGGCAGCAGATCGTTGAAGAAATGGCTGTCGTGGGTGGACCATGCGAGATGTTCGGAAAAGCGCGCAGGCTGCAGCCAGTCGATGAGATGTTTGAGCCGGGCAAGGTGGTCCGGGTCCGGCGCAGCTTCGCCGCCGATGGACAGGCCGACGCCATGCACGGAAATGGGAAACCGCTGCGCGAGGTGACGCAGCTGCGCCAGTGGGCGGCCGCCATCGCCCATGTAGTTCTCGGCGTGGATCTCGAGCCATTTGACGGGGGCTGCGTCGTCGAGAAGGCTTTGGAAATGCTGCGGTTTATAGCCCACGCCCGCCGCATTCGGCAGGGCGGAAAAAGGGCCTTTGGAGGGGCCGCCCGAGGGGGCGGAGCGGTCGATGGAGTCGAACATGGCGCACCTCTTTTGAGCGTGGCGGGAGACGTCTGGGACGGCCCAGGGACCGGAAATCAGGCCGAAAACGAGGCCGGGGGTGGTTGGCCGTGTGGCCAGAGCGTGTGGCCGGGGTCTGGTCTGGTCCGGGCCCTGTCATGATCTGGCCGGGGCCGGGCTGGCAGGGGGCGGGGCTGGCAGGGGGCTGGCAGGGCGGCTGGTCCGGGTCTGGTCAGGCTCTGGTCAGGCAGGGGGCGGCGTTGTGCCGCCCCCTGCCTTGCGCGGACACGGTCTGAACGCGGGGTGGTTCAGGCCGGCAGGTCGCGCTCCAGCGGCTCCAGCGAGCCTGCGCGGGCAGAGCCGTCGGCGGCGGCGGGCAGGTCCATTTCGGTGCAGGTGCCGCTGTCGACCAATGTCCAGGCATTGCCCTGGTAGTCCACGGTCGAGGTACCGGCGCAGGTGGTGCCGGGGCCTGCGGCGCAGTCATTCTGGCCCGCGGGGGAGACGCCGTAGCATTTCTCCTTGGCCTGGGCCGTGGCCTGCGTGGTGGCGGCGGCGGTCAGGGCTGCGGCGACGGCGCTGGCAACGGCGAGGGTTTTCTTGGTGGTCGACATATGCGTGTCCTCCTGAAGGGGTGGTCATGATCAAATCCGATGAGGCACCCTAACCGGGGATGCGGGCGGAAAGAAACTCACGAGGGCGTGCCTCACGCCGCTGTCAGGCAAAGTTATGGATAAAAAGCCGCCCACCCCAGTGAAATCGGAGCAATTCGGCGGCGCATGTAACAAAACGGCCCCCGAATGGAGGCCGTTTCTGTGGAATTTACGGGGAAATATTACAGAAGATCCGGCGGCGTCGCGTCGCGGCCGAGGCTCTCTGTAACATTTGCGAGGCTCTCGACCGAGGTCTGTTTCTGGCCGAGCCGCCGCACCGAGACGGTGCGCTCTTCGACCTCGCGGTGGCCGACGGCGAGAATGACCGGCACCTTGCCGACAGAATGCTCGCGCACCTTGTAGTTGATCTTCTCGTTGCGGATGTCGGCCTCGGCGCGCACGCCTGCGGCGCGGAGCGTCTCGACGACTTCATTGACGTAGTCATCGGCCTCGGAGGTGATCGAGGCCACCACCACCTGACGCGGCGCGAGCCAGAACGGCAATTTGCCTGCGTGTTCCTCGATCAGGATGCCGATGAAGCGTTCAAACGATCCGAGCGTCGCGCGGTGCAGCATATAGGGGCGGTGCTTGCTGCCGTCCTGGCCGACATAGGTCGCGTCAAGCCGCTCCGGCAGGTTCGGGTCCACCTGCAGGGTGCCGCATTGCCAGTTCCGGCCAATGGCGTCGGTGAGGGTGAATTCCAGTTTCGGCCCGTAGAAGGCGCCTTCGCCTTCGAGCAGTTCGAAGTCATAGCCGGCCGCCTTGCAGGCATCGCCAAGCGCCTTTTCCACGAAGTCCCAGCTTTCGTCGCTGCCGATGCGTTGCTCGGGGCGGGTCGACAGCTTGATGGTCCAGTCGTGAAAGCCGAGGTCGGCATAGACCTTGGACAGGAAGGCGATGAAACGGGCGGTTTCGGATTCGATCTGATCTTCGGTGCAGAAGATGTGGCCGTCGTCCTGGGTGAAGCCGCGCACCCGCATGATGCCATGCAGCGCGCCCGAGGGTTCGTAGCGTGCGCAGGAGCCGAATTCGGCCATCCGCAGGGGCAGGTCGCGATAGGATTTCAGGCCCTGATTGAACACCTGCACATGGCAGGGGCAGTTCATCGGCTTCAGCGCATTGATCGCCTTTTCGCGGGCATGCTCTTCGTCCACTTCGACGATGAACATGTTCTCCTGGTATTTGTCCCAGTGGCCCGAAGCCTCCCACAGCTTGCGGTCGACCACCTGGGGGGTGTTCACCTCGACATAGCCGCCCCGATCCTGCTGGCGGCGCATGTAGTCCTGCAGGGTGGTGTAGACGCGCCAGCCGTTCGGGTGCCAGAAGACCTGACCGGGGGCCTCTTCCTGCATGTGAAAGAGGTTCATTTCGCGGCCGAGCTTGCGGTGGTCGCGTTTGGCGGCCTCCTCCAGCATGGTCAGATGGGCCTTGAGCTTTTCCTTGCCGGTGAAGGCGACGCCATAGATCCGCTGCAGCATGGCGCGGCTCGAGTCGCCGCGCCAGTAGGCGCCCGCGATCGACATCAGCTTGAACGCGTCGCCCGGCACCTGACCGGTGTGCTGCAGGTGCGGGCCACGACAGAGATCCTGCCAGTCGCCATGCCAGTACATCCGCAGGGGCTCGTCGCCGGGAATGGCGTCGATCAGTTCGACCTTATAGGGTTCGTTGTTCTCGGTGTAGAAGTCGACGGCGCGCTGACGGTCCCAGACCTCGGTGCGGACCGGTTCGCGCTTGTTGATGATCTCTTTCATCTTCTTTTCGATGGCGCCGAGATCCTCGGGGGTGAAGGGCTCCGCACGGTCGAAATCATAGTACCAGCCGTTCTCGATCACCGGGCCGATGGTGACCTTGGTGTCGGGCCAGAGCTCCTGCACGGCGCGGGCCATGATATGGGCGAGGTCGTGGCGGATCAGCTCGTTCGCCTGCGCCTCGTCCTTCATGGTGTGGATGGCGATCGCGCTGTCGCTGGCAATCGGCCACTGCAGATCCCAATGCGCCCCGTTCACGGTGGCGGAGATGGCTTTTTTCGCCAGCGAAGTAGAGATGGAGGCCGCGACTTCGGCGGGCGTGACGCCTGCGTCATAGCTGCGTGCATTGCCATCGGGAAAGGTGAGTGAGACTTGGGCCATCGTGCTGGCTCTCCTCGTCGGTTTGGCGCCCACAGAACGCCCGGTTGCGGGTTATGGTGTAAAAGGCTGTTTGGCCGACCGGGTCGGGCAGGTCAAGTCCGGGGTGCGGGAAAATATCACCCTTCCGGGCGGTGGTGCGCGGCAGCCCCACCGGCGCCGCGTGCGGCGGGGGCGATTTCGCCCGTGAGGCCCCGTGAGGCCCCGGGAGGTACCGTGAGGCCCCGTGATGTCGCGGCAGGCCCGGCAGGAATTCACCCGCGCGCGGGCAGCTGAGCCGGCTTTGCAATAGGGCAGAAAACATGGCATCTCAGGGCGAAGCAGCTGCAACAGGAGGCCCGAGGATGGCGCCACAGTTTCTGGAGACCGCGACGGGGCGGCGGATTGCCTATCACCGGACCGAGGGCACGGGCCCGACGGTGGTGTTCCTTGGCGGGCTGAAATCCGACATGGAGGGCACCAAGGCGCTGTTCCTCGAAGACTGGGCGCGCGCCCGCGGACAGGGGTTCTTGCGGTTCGACTACTCCGGCCACGGCAGCAGCTCGGGCCGGTTCGAAGAGGGCGCGATCGGCGACTGGCACGAGGATACGCTGGCGGCGGTGGACGGGCTGACGCAGGGCAGGATCCTGCCGGTGGGATCGTCGATGGGCGGCTGGCAGGCGCTGTTGCTGGCCAAGGCCCGCCCCGAGCGGATCTGCGGCATGGTCACCATCGCCGCCGCCCCGGATTTCACCGAAGACGGCTATTGGGCCAGTTTCACCGATGCGCAAAAGGCAGAGCTGGAGACGCAAGGCTATGTAGAGCTGCCCAGCGATTACATGGAGCCATACCGGATCTCCAAGCGGATGATCGAGGACGGCCGACTGCGGCTGGTGCTGCGGTCGCCGCTGCCCTTGCCGTTCCCGCTGCGCTGTCTGCAGGGGACGGATGATTCCGCCGTCTCGACCGCGACGGCGCTGCGTCTGCTGGATCATGCCACCTGCGCCGATATGCGGCTGACGCTGGTCAAGGACGCCGATCACCGGTTCTCGGATCCCGACTGTCTGGCGCTGATCGGCGCCGCGGTGGCCGAGATCTGCGACAAGGGCTGAACAGGAGCCACGGCACCGTTGATTTTCGTTGCTGGTTTGTTCTATTGATGTGCTGGGCAGACTGATGTGCTGGGCAGACAATTCCCGGGGGCGCAATTCCTGTGGAGCACAGACCAATGGAGGAGACCTCGATGGAGCAAAGAGTGAGCCTGATCACGCTCGGCGTGGCGGATATGGAGGCGGCTGCGGCCTTCTACGAGGCTCTGGGCTGGCAGCGTGCCGACAGTCCGGACGGTGTCATCGCCTTTGATCTGATGTCGCAGACCATCGGGCTCTATCCTCTGGAGAAGCTGGCGGAGGATCTGAACCTGCCGGTGGAGGCGCTGGGCACCGGCGCCATGACGCTCAGCCACAATGTCAGAACCGAGGCCGAGGTGGCGCCGCTGATGGCGCGGGCGCGCGCGGCCGGGGCCGAGATCCTGCGCCCGGCGGGGCCGATCTTTTGGGGCGGCACCATCGGCTATTTCCGCGCCCCCGACGGCCATATCTGGGAGATCGCGCATAATCCCCATGCGCCGCTGGCCGAAGATGGATCATTCCGTTGGGCCGGGTTCTGAAGAAGTCACACATTTTTAACCAAAATTCCGGATAGTCAAATAGTCCTTGCTGCCCAGCGATTGGGGACGTGTAGTGAACCCAAGCGCCCTTCAAAGGCGCACCGAAACGCGGGCAGAGCGCATGACAGAGCTAGTGGAGCTTTCCAGGTATCCCCTTGTGGTGCTGCCCGGATTTATGAGCGACGGACGGATTTGGGAAAAGCAGCTGCGGCTTTTGTCGCGCCAGATGCCGGTGACGGTAGCGCCGATCTGTGGCGGCGAACGGGTCGAGGATGTGGCCCTGCGGCTGCTGGAGCACTTGCCGGCCTATTTCACGGTCATCGGCACTGGGCTGGGCGGATCCGTCGCCATGGCCCTGTTGCAGCGCGCGCCGGAGAGGATCGCGGGCATCGGCCTGATCTGCACCAGCCCGCTGGCCGAGAGCCCGGCCAAGGCGGCCGAGCGGGAACCCTGGATCATACGGGCGCGCGCGGGGCGGCTGCGCGGCGTCATGCAGGAGGTGTTTCCCGCCACGAGCCTCGCCCCCAGCCCACTGCGGGGACAGATCATGGCCGATGTTGCCGATATGGCAGAAGACCTCGGTCCGGAGGTTTTTGTGAACCAGAGCAGGATGTTGCAGCGGCGCAGCGATCAACAGGCAACCCTGCGTCGCGCAGATCAGCCGGGGTTGGTCGTTTGCGGCGTGCATGATCACATCATCCCGGTCAAACGCCAGATGTTCACGGCGGAACTGATGCGGCACACGCGGATCGAGATGATCGAAGAGGCCGGTCATCTGCCGCTTCTGGAGCAGCCCGACCGGGTGTCGGCGATCCTGTGCGATTGGCTGTTGCAGCCGCAGGTCCGCGGGGAGGAGCTGCGGCGCACCGGGTGAGGGACCGAGCCAGAGAGCCGAGCCAGGGAACTGGGCGCCTGAGCCGCACAACCGGACTGGGCGACGTGACAGTGATACGGGACTGTGAACCCGGACTGTGAAACCGGGAAACCGGACTGTGAGACCGGATTGTGACGCTGGGCTGGAGCACCGGACTCGGACGCTGGGCAGGGACACCGGTCCGGAAAACTGGACTGGCACACTGGACTGGGCGCCAGGAGGACTGGCGACAGGAGGATTGAACCGGACGTCGGGATTGCATGAGCGGGACGGGATTGGCACGGGAATCGGGGCGGGATTGCATGACCTGACGGGGCGTCGCGAACCTTGGGCGCATCTGGGCGCAGGGGCGCGATCCGGCGATCAGGCCTTGCCGAGGGCCTTGCGGTCCGCTTTGGACAGGATCTGCGGCGCGACCACCGGCGCGCCGGTGTCCCGGTCAAACAGCGGGGATTGCTTCCAGCGTCCGGTGATCCGCGCGGATACCATGCGACCAATCAACTTGTAGGTCATGCGCCCGGCGCCCTTGTGCTGGGGCGGTTTGCCCTTCTTCGGGATGAAGGTCTGGGCGATCACCTTGCCAAGGCTGTCCGGCTCGGCAAACAGAGCGGCCCGAACGGCGATGAAGGGCAGTTTCGCCGTGCGCGGAGTGTTGAACAGAGGCGTCCCGCAACATCCGGCATACCAGCGAAACACCCCCCGTGGAGACAGCTGCAGCAGGCTGAGATGTTCGGCCCCGTGATCGATCGCCACCATATCCGGATTGAGCTGCAGCAGATCGACCCCGGTTCCGGCCGGGTCCGGGCAGCCGTGATGCAGCTCTACCGCGCGACAATCGGCGCAGTGACAGAGAATGCGGCTGCCCTGTTTCACGGACCCGGCTGCAAGATGCCCCGACAGAGCGCCGCAGGTGCAGGCAAAAC
Organism: Alphaproteobacteria bacterium MedPE-SWcel; assembly: GCA_001874255.1. Taxonomy (GTDB): domain Bacteria; phylum Pseudomonadota; class Alphaproteobacteria; order Rhodobacterales; family Rhodobacteraceae; genus Epibacterium. The sequence goes on along the minus strand of MPDC01000041.1, from coordinate 12,041 downwards.
GGAGCCTGTCATCCCCCGGGGACGCCGCGTCAACCGGGTCAACCGCGTCAACCGGATCCGATGGGGACTCAGATGCCGCGGGCATGGTTATTCCGCCGCCGCCTGCGGTTTCTTGCCGGAATTGGCCGGTTTCTTGCGAGCGTTGGCATCCATGAATTCAATCACCAGCGGGCGGATATTGTTGCGCCAGGCGCGGCCTGCAAAAATCCCGTAGTGGCCGGCGTCGGGTTCGACGTGGCTGGCCTTTTTGCTGTCGGGCAGGCCGGTGCAGAGATCGAGCGCGGCGATACATTGACCGGGCGCGGAGATGTCATCCTTTGCGCCCTCGACGGTCTTGACCGCCACATCCGTGATCTTGCCGATGTCCACATGCTTGCCTTCGACGGTGAAGGCGTTCTTGGCGATCTCGCCGTTCTTGAAGACCCGCTCGACGGTGGAGAGGTAGAATTCCGCAGGCATGTCCATGACGGCGAGATATTCGTCGTAGAACCGGTTATGGGCATCGTGGTCGGAGGCCTCGCCCCGGCAGACGCGCATGATCTGGTCGGAGAACGCCTTGGAATGGCGGTCCATGTTCATCGACATGAAAGACGACAGCTGCAGGAGGCCGGGATAGACCGACCGGCCGACGCCCTTGTATTTGAAGCCGACGCGCTGGATCATGGTCTGCTCCAGCTGGCCCATGGTGACACGGCGGCCGAAGTCGGTGACATCGGTGGGGGTGGCATCCGGGTCGACCGGACCGCCGATCAGCGTCAGGGAGCTGGGCTGCGCCTTCGGGTCCATCTCGGCCAGATAGGCAGTGGCGGCGAGGGTCAGCGGCGCGGGCTGGCAGACCGCGACCACATGGCATTCGGGGCCGAGTTCGCGCATGAAATCGACGAGATAGAGCGTATAGTCCTCGACATCGAATTTCCCTGCGGAAACAGGGATGTCGCGGGCATTGTGCCAGTCCGTCACATAGACTTCGCAGTTTTCAATTAGACTTTTGACGGTGGAGCGCAGGAGGGTCGCGTAATGGCCCGACATGGGCGCAACCACCAGCACCTTGCGGGGCTGTTCTTCGCGGTCGGTGACGCGGAAATGGATCAGGTCGCCAAAGGGTTTTTCGACCACGGTGTCCACTTCGACCAGATGGTCCTTGCCATCGCCGAGGGTGGTTGCGTGAATGCCCCAGTCGGGTTTCGCAACCATCCGTTCAAAGCTGCGTTCGGTGACCTGGCCCCAGGCGGCCATCCAGCTCAGCATCGGGTTCGGCATGGCGGCAAAGGCGGGGTAGGAGGCCATCGACAGCGCAGTCGCGCCAAGCCACTGGTTCGTGTTGCGAACCGTCTCCATCAGATCATAGGACATCATGTAGCGCATCTGCGTCTCCTTGGCGGTGCTTTTCATGCCGCGGTTCTGGCCAGAATTCGCCGGAGGATTCCGGAGGAGTCGGACAGGCGACCGCTTTGCCGTACACTGGCAGAGCACGTATTCTGCACAGCAGAAAGATTAGGAGGGTTTCGTTAAGATGACAACAACTGACAAGGGTATTGACGCGACTTCCACGGAACAGATTGACCGGCTTAAAGAAAATCTGGAACGTGTTGAACTGCTCTCCAAGCGACTGGTGGATGTTCTGGCTCAGAAGAAGCCTGCCACCCCCGGATTAGAGTCTCCGAATCAGGAACTTTTTGCACGTGCAGCATCGTCCTATTGGGCCGCGATGGCGCAAAATCCGACCCGGTTGCTGGAGCAGCAGGTGCAGTTCTGGGGACAGTCGGTGATGAATTACGCCGAAGCGCAGCAGATGGTTGCCAAGGCGCTGAGCCAGGATGCCGAGGAGGCGGCGCAGTCGGCCGGACAGACCTCGGAGCCGCGACCGAAGGACTCCCGCTTTGCCAATCCCATGTGGGAAAAAATCCCGTATTTCAAATTTCTCCGCGACCAGTATCTGACCAATGCAGAGGCCATCCGCATTGCCGTCCAGGAGGTCGAGGGGCTGGACCGGGTCGACAAGCAGCGGTTGGGGTATTTCGCCGATCAGATCATCAACATGATGGCGCCGACCAATTTCCTGGCCACCAATCCCGACGCGCTGGAAAAGGCGGTGGAAACGGACGGGCAGTCGCTGATTGACGGGTTGGAAAATCTGGTGGCGGATCTGGAAGCCAACGGCGGCGAGCTGATTGTCCGGCTGGCGGATGAAAGCGCCTTTGAGGTCGGCGTCAATATTGCCACCACCCCCGGCGACGTGGTGTATCGCAACCGGATGATGGAGCTGATCCAGTACCGTCCCAGCACAGAGACGGTGCATGAAATCCCCATCGTGCTGTTCCCGCCCTGGATCAACAAGTTCTACATTCTTGATCTCAAGGAGAAGAACAGCCTGATCAAATGGATCACCGATCAGGGCTATACGCTCTTTGTGGTTTCCTGGGTCAATCCCGATACCAGCTATGCCGAGACCGCGCTTGAGGATTATGTCGAGGACGGGTTCCTGAAGGCCATTGAACTGGCCAAGGAGATCTGCGGGGTCAAACAGGTCAATGCGGTGGGCTATTGCATCGCGGGCACCACGCTGAGCCTGACGCTGTCGCTGATGAAGCAGCGCGGCGACAAGTCGGTGAAGTCGGCGACCTTCTTTACCGCGCTGACGGATTTTTCCGATCAGGGGGATTTCACGCCCTTCCTGCAGAATGATTTTGTCGATGCGATCGAGGAAGAGGTTGGCGGGGGCGGGGTGATGCCGCATTATATCATGGCGCGGACCTTCTCGTTCCTGCGCGCCAATGATCTGGTCTATGGCCCGGCGATCCGCAGCTACATGATGGGGGAGGCGCCGCCTGCCTTTGATCTGCTCTATTGGAATGGCGACGGGGCCAACCTGCCTGCGCGGATGGCGATCCAGTACCTGCGGCATCTGTGTCAGCAAAACGAGTTCGCCGAGGGCGGCTTCGAGATGTTCGGCCACCGGCTGCACCTGAAGGAGGTGGATGTGCCCCTGATGGCCATCACTTGCGAAACCGATCACATCGCGCGCTGGAAGGATTGCTACAAGGGCGTGCAGCAGATGGGGTCGCGCTCCAAGACGTTTGTGGTCAGCCAGTCGGGTCATATCGCGGGGATCGTCAATCCGGTCAGCCGCAATAAATACGGCCATTACGTCAATGACGATCTGACCCTTGATTCGGACGCCTGGATGGAGGGCGCCGATTTTCACGAGGGATCGTGGTGGACTCGCTGGGAAACCTGGCTGAAAAAACGGGCCGGCAAACAGGTCCCGGCGCGGGTGCCGGGAACCGAGGCCTATCCCGCTCTTGAGGCGGCTCCGGGTCAATATGTCCGTGGAAAAGCCCGGCTGTGAGCCGCAGGCCGGGGGAAGCCATTGGAAACCAGAGGGTTGCAGGCGCGGCGCTGCCATTGCCTGCGGCAGCGCCGCTGTGGTCGGGGCAATACGAGGTTTTGGGACCGGGTCTGCTTCCGTAAATGAAGGGTAAAATTTCTGCGACGCAGCAAATTTCACTTGAATTGCTGCGCTGCAGCATGCATATTGGGTGCAACGGCGGGACAGGCCCGCACGGGACCTAAGACAAGGAAACATTACCATGGCCAAGACCCAAGACTTTACCGCTGCAATGAAAGACATGATGGCTTCTTTCCCGGTGGATACATCCGCAATGGAAGACATGTTCAAGACCACTGCGGCCCTGAACGAGAAACTCTCCTCGGTTGCGCTCGACGCTGCTGGAAAATCCGCGGAGATCTCCTCCAAGTGGACCAAAGACACGCTGTCCAAGATGGGTGAAATCGCCAAGGCGAAATCGGAGCCTGCGGACTATGCCAAGGCGGCCACGGATTTCGCGTCCAGCTCTGCCGAAGTTGCGGCCGAGAACATGGCAGCTTTTGCCGAAGTTGCGAAAAAAGTTCAGATGGACACCGTTGAGCTGCTGATGTCGGCTGGCAAGGACATGTCCGAAGAAGCCACCGCAGTGATGAAAAAGGCCACCGATGAGGTGACCACCGCCGCGAAGAAAGCCGCTGCCGCGAAGTAAGCGACAGGCGACAAGACGTCCGGGAGCTTCTGTTACGTCCTCCTCCCAAGCAACAGAAATCCCGAAGAAAAGGGCAGGCCACGCGCCTGCCCTTTTGTCGTTTCGCGCGCGGCCTGCGCGCGGCCTGAGGGAGGGGCGGGCGCATCCGTTGCACGCCCTGTCGTTTCCGCTTTCCGTTTCTGTGCTTTCCTTTTCAAACCGCCTCGCCTAGGGTTTTGGGAACACGCAGAATTCCGGAGGAGCGAGAATGGCGGACAAGGACACACCTCTGCTCATCAAGCGCTACGCGAGCCGCAGACTCTACAATACCGAGACCAGTGATTACGTCACGCTGGAGGACATTGCGGGGTTTATCCGGGATGGCCGGGAAGTGCAGATCATCGACCTGAAATCCGGTGACGATCTGACCCGGCAGTATTTGCTGCAGATCATCGCAGAGCATGAGAGCCGGGGCGAGAACGTGTTGCCGGTGACGGTTCTGAACGATCTGGTGCGCAGCTACATGGTGCCGGGGGGCGGTGTGATGCCGCAGTTCCTGCAGACCTCCTTTGACATGCTGCGCGACAGCCAGTCGAAGATGATGGAGAATATGAACGCGATGAACCCGATCGCCCAGATGCCGGGGTTTGAGGCCATGAAGGCGCAGCAGGAAGCCTTTCTCAAGGCAATGACCGGCGGCTTCAGCGGCGGCTGGACCGGCGGCGGCGAAGAGGGCGAGGCTGCGGAGGGCGAAGAAGACCTGACCTCGATCAAGCGGCAACTGGCGGAATTGCAGGACAAACTGTCCAAGATGAGCTGAGATCCGGGCCGGGCCATGGCTCCAGACCAAAGCCCCGGGGGATCCGGGGCTTTTGTTGTGTCGGGACTTTGCTCGTTTGAGGGTCTGCGTGCTGCGATACGGGGCGGGCGGACGCAACCGCAGCGCGCCGCAGGCGCGCTGCGGGGCCCAAGGGGAGGTCACTGCCTCGGCAGAGGCTGTGGCAAACGCGCGGGAGCGCTCCCGCCCGGGGCGCGACTGCATCAAGATGCATCGGCCCCCGTTGGGCCTGGCGCCGCGCTGACGCGCGGCGTGCGCCCGTTGCTCACCTTCCGTTGGTAACCGCCCGTTGGTCACCTATGAGACCCCGTCGCAGGCCCGGTCCCGGACTGTCGTCTGAGCCTCGGCAAATGGACCGGGGACCACGCCCCTATCGCAAGACGTCGGGGCTGCGGTCGGTTCTCAGGCGGCGGCGCGCGACAGGCTTTCGTCGAGCGCAGACAGCAGGATATCCGCGATGATATCCAGCTCATCCCGTGTGAGACGCACCGGAAGCCGTACATCACAGGCCTTCATCAGCATGGCGCGGGTTTCGGGCAGATCGGGCAGGTCGGACAGGAATTGCCAGTTCCAGAACGCGCGCGCGTTGTCGGTGGAGCGGCCGAAGATCTGCACCTTGACCCCACGGGCAGCCGTTGCGGCGGCGAAGGCCTCGATCTGGGGCTCTGTCATGCCGACCAGATTGAACTGGATCGAATCCGGTGCGCGCTGTTCCGGCGGCAGCGGCGCGGGCACGTCGAAATGCGCGTGGCTGTTGAGCCGCGCCGCCACGTAATCGTGATTGCGCAGCCCATCCGCAACCCTGCGGGCCAGTTCGGGAATTTGCGGGCGAATGACGGCCGCCGAGAGGTTGCTGAGGCGCAGATTGTAGAGCGGCAGCCGGTTCTGCCACCGGGCAAAGGCCTCGGTCAGCGCGGCTCCGGCGTCGCCACCGGGGGCTGCGTGTTTCTGCCAGTTGTGTTCATAGGCGCCGGACATGATGACGGCGCGGGCGATCAGATCGGCATCATCGGTGATCATGATGCCACCTTCGCCGGCGTTCAGCATCTTGTAGGACTGAAAGGAAAAACACCCGATCCGGCCCAGGGTGCCGATGTTGCGGCCGTGCCATGTGGTGCCGAGCGAATGCGCCGCGTCCTCGACGACGGGGATGTCCCGTGCGGCACACAGCGCCATGATCGCATCCATATCGGAGGTATGCCCGCGCATGTGAGAAATGATCACAGCCGAAATATCGTCGTCAAGGCGGGCCTCGAAATCGGCCATGTTGATGCGATAGTTCTCGCTCACCTCGCACAGCACAGGCACGCAGTCCGCATGCACAACAGAAGACGGCACGGCGGCGAAGGTGAAGGCGGGGATCAGTACCCGCGCATCCCGCGGCAGGTCGAGCGCTTTCAGGGACAGGAACAGCGCCGCCGAACAAGACGAGACCGCCAGCGCATATCTGGAGCCGAGGCGCTCGGCAAATTCCGTTTCCAGCAGGGCGACGGGCGCATCCTGCGGGGCGGTATAGCGGAACAGGTCGCCGGAGTGCAGCAGGGCCTCGATCGCTGTGCGCGCGGCTTCGGGGATGGGTTCGCCCTGATGGACATTGGGAACTTGGGCTGGGGGAACTTGGGCTGGGGGAACTTGGCCTAGGGGACCTTGGGCTGGGGACAGATGGCTCATATTTCAAATTCCTGAAGTTATCCTTTCAATATTATAAATCAATGGCGCCAAAATGCCAAGGAGTGCGGCCTGCCTGTGGATGTTTCGGGCGGAAATTTCATGAAACTGTCGTCTTCGAGCGGGGCGTTTGCGGGGGTAAAGGGGGGAGGGGCGGCGATCCGGGGCCGGAATCAGGCTTTGGCAGGATGTGGGGAAAACCCCAAGTTAAGGCAGACGGAAAGAAGCCCCCGGGCGGGCGCTTTTGACGGTCGGTGCAAATGGGGGCACACCGGCGTGCGGGCCACCGGGCGAGGGGCTCATAGAACCTGACGGCCTGCGGGACAGCGATCAGGACGGCGATCTGGACAGCGAGCTGGACCACGAACCGGACAGCGCTCCAAACCGGCCCCCCGTAGGCATGCCGTGGGCCGGGTGGTCAGACACCCAACCGGTCGCGCAGGGCAAACCAGGTCATCGCCAGCGCCAGCAACGGGCTGCGCAGTCCGGGGCCGCCGGGGAAGGGCGTGTTGGGGATGCGCGCCATGGTGTTGAACCCGTCGCTTTGGCCGCAGATCGCCTCGGCCATCAGCCGGCCGGCATGGGTCGCGGTGCCAACCCCATGGCCGGAATAGCCGGAGGCAGAGAGGATCCGGGGCGAAAGGCGCGCCAGATAGGGCAGCCGTTTCATGGTGATGGCGAGGGTGCCGCCCCAAGCATAGTCGATTTTGACATCTGCCAGATGTGGAAAGATCTCTGTCATGGGGGCGCGGACCTTGGCGGCGATATCGGTGGGAAAGCGGTAGCCGTAGCTTTCGCCACCGCCAAACAACAGCCGCCCGTCGTGGCTGAGACGGAAATAGTTCACCACGAATTTGCTGTCGGCGACGGCGACATTGCGTCTCAGAACGCGGGCGGCATCGGCGCCGAGGGGCTCGGTTGCGACGACGAAATTGTTGATCGGCATCACCCGCGAGGCGACCTGCGCGTTCAGCCCCCCGAGATAGCCGTTGCAGGCCAGGATCAGATGGTCGGCGCGCACGGTGCCTTCGCCGGTGCGGACTTCGATCTGGGGGCCGTCCTCGATGGCGAGAACCTCGCTGCGTTCATGGATCTGCACCCCGGCGGCGGCGGCGGCGCGGGCCAGTCCCAGCACCAGATTGAGGGGATGCAAATGGCCTGCGCCATGATCGAGAATGCCGCCCTTGTAGACCGGTGAGGGGCACATGGCATGGCAGGCCTCGGCATCGAGGAGTTCGATCTGGTCATAGCCATAGCTGTCCTGCAGATGACGGCCGTAGTCCTGCAGGTGGCGCACGTCCCGGCGTCCCGCGGCGGTCCAGGCGACACCGGGGGTCAGGTGGCAGTCGATCTGGTGGCGGGCGATCAGATCCTTGACCAGATGCTTTGCCTCTTCGCCCATGGTCCAGAGCTTGGCGGCGTCCTCCTTGCCCACCATCCGTTCCAGGACCTGCTGATCCTGTCGCTGACCGCTGCCGAGTTGGCCGCCGTTGCGCCCCGATGCGCCAAATCCCACCCGCTGGGCGTCGAGGAGCACCACCGACCGGCCGGCTTCGGCCAGATGCAGGGCGGCAGAGAGGCCGGTGAAGCCAGCCCCGACAATGCAGACGTCGGCGCGCAGGCCGCCGCGCAGGCTGGGGTAATGCACCCGGGGGGTGGAGGTGGCCGTGTACCAGCTGTCGGGATAGGCGCCGGGACGGTCATTTGCATGCAGGAGGTTCAGCGCCATCAGGATCAGTCCGCTTTGTCAGCCGACCCGCACGCAACGCCGCTGCAGGCCGTATTTTCATCTTTTCTCAAATACCTACTGCGCCGCGCCAGTCCGGGGCGTGACGTCGAGGGGTCAGACGTTCAGCAGCAGATGCTCGCGTTCCCAGGGGGAGATCACCTGCAGGAACTCGTCATATTCGGCGCGTTTCACACAGCTGTAGACACGGGCAAATTCCGGCCCGAGCACCTCATGCAGGGCGGTGGCCCCGTCAAAGAGATCGAGCGCCTGTCCCATGACCTGCGGGATATCGCCGTCGCCCTCATAGGCGTCGCCCTTGAACTGGCGGGTGGGGCGGCGTTCTTCCATGAGGCCGAGATAGCCACAGGCCAGTGACACCGCGATGCCGAGGTAGGGGTTGCAATCCATGCCCGCGATGCGGTTCTCGACCCGGCGGGCAGCAGGCCCCGAGAGCGGAATGCGGATGCCGGTGGTGCGGTTGTCGCGCGCCCATTCCAGATTGATCGGGGCGGCGTGATCCTTCACGTAGCGGCGGTAGGAATTCACATAGGGCGCCATCACCGCAAGGCCTGCGGGCATATGGGTCTGCAGCCCGGCGATGAAATGATAGAACGCATCCGTCTCGCCACCCTGGGGGCCGGAAAAGATATTCTCGCCGCTGTCCATATCGATGATCGAGTGGTGGATATGCATGGCCGAGCCCGGCTCGTCGGCGATCGGCTTGGCCATGAAGGTGGCGAAACAGTCATGACGCAGCGCCGCCTCGCGGATCAGCCGTTTGAAGTAGAAGACCTCATCCGCCAGCTTGACCGGATGACCGTGGCGCAGGTTGATTTCCAGCTGACCGGCACCGCCCTCCTGGGTGATGCCGTCGATCTCGAACCCCTGTGCCTCGGCGAAATCATAGATGTCGTCGATGACGGGACCGAATTCATCCACCGCCGTCATGGAATAGGCCTGCCGGGCGGCGGCGGGGCGGCCGGAGCGGCCCATCATCGGTTGAATATCGCGCGCGGGATCAATGTTGCGCGCCACGAGGAAGAATTCCATCTCCGGTGCCACCACGGGCTTCCAGCCCTGCGCCTCGTAGAGGGCAACGACCCGTTTCAGCACGTTGCGCGGGCTGTAGGGCACGGGGTTGTGATCGCGGTCGTAGGCGTCATGGATGACCTGCAGCGTCCAGTCGCCGGTCCAGGGCGCCGCGGTGGCGGTGCTCATGTCGGGCTTCAGGATCATGTCCTTTTCGATCCAGCCGTCCGCGTCCGCGGCATCGGCCCAGTCGCCGGTGATGGTCTGGTAGAAGATGCTGTCGGGCAGGTGGAAATAGTCCTGCTTGGCAAATTTCGACGCAGGCACCGCCTTGCCCCGGGCGATGCCGGGCAGGTCGGAGATCACGCATTCCACCTCGTCGAGACGACGGCCCTCCAGATAGGTGGCAGCGGCTTCGGGCAGGGCATCCTGCCAGCGCGGAGGGGTCGACATCAGGTCCTCACTTTCTTGAAGAAGTCAGCAATTTCGGTTGCGATGCGGTCGGAGTCGGTCGGCTGATCGAGCGTTGCCGCAGCCGCCTGCAGTTGGTCGGGGGGCACGACGCCCTTGCCGCGCGTCCGCAGCAGGCCATCGACAAAGCTGCTCTGGAACTCCGGATGCGGCTGCGAGGTCCAGATGTGGTCGCCATAGGCGAGAAAGGCGTTCCGGCAGAAATCGCTCTGGCCGATGATCTGCGCCTCAGGCGGCAGTTCCACCACCTGATCCTGGTGCCAGGCATTGAGGGAAAGCGGCGCGCCATGCAGGGTGTATTCGGTATGGCCGACACTCCAGCCGCCGTCGAATTTCGCCACCCGCCCGCCGAGCGCCTGGGCGATGACCTGATGGCCAAAGCAGATCCCGACCAGAGGCATCCGGCGGTGGTGGATTTCGCGGATCAACGCCTCGAGCGGTGGGATCCAGGCATGGTCCTCGTAGGCGCCGTGTTTGGAACCGGTGATCAGCCAGCCATCCACGACGCCCGCATCGGCGGGGAATGCACCGTCGACCACCGCAAAGGTTTCGAATGTGAACCCCTCGCCGTCCAGCAGCTGGCGAAACATGGCATCGTAGTCGCCGCTGGCAGAGGTCAGGTCGTCGGGCGCGTGGCCGGTTTGCAGGATGCCGATCTTCATGGGTCACCAAATATGATCAAAATACAGGGGGCAGCGGAGGCTGCCTTGTTCCGAGTCATACGGATTCCAGCCAGGAGAGCCAATGCGTGTCTTCGGGCTTTTGGGCGAAACCGGCGAGTTCCTGTCGTTTGGTCATGACGAGGTTGCGGATCGCCATGGGCGGCAGGATCCGGGCGATGAGGGGGCTGTTTTCGAACAGGTCGATGGCCTCTCCCCAGTCCGGGGCGAGCTGCGGCAGCCCTTCGATTTCATAGATATTGCCATCGGACGGCGGGGGCGGCGTCATCGCATCCTCGATCCCCACAAGGGCCGCCCCGAGTACGGTTGCCAGCATCAGATAGGGGTTGATGTCGCCGCCGGACACCCTGTGTTCGATCCGCCGTGCCTTGTGACTGCCGCCCGGAATGCGGATGGCGGCGGTGCGGTTCTCATAGGCCCAGGCGGCAGAGGTCGGCGCGTGGGCGCCGGGCACCAGCCGGGCGTAGGAGTTGCCGTGGGGGGCGAAGACCAATGTGCTGTCGCGCATTGCGGCGAGGCATCCGGCGACGGCAGCGTGCAGGGCCGGGGTGCCCTCGGGGCCGCCGTTGTCAAAGATATTGGCGCCGGTTCGGTCGGTGACCGAGAAATGCACATGCATCCCGTTGCCGGCCTCGGCGCCGTAGGGTTTGGCCATGAAGGTGGCGGCAAAGCCGTGTTTGCGGGCGATCCCCTTGACCAGCGCCTTGAACAGCCAGGTGTCGTCGGCGGCGCGCATGGCGTCCTGATGGATCAGGTTGATTTCGAACTGCCCCAGACCGGCCTCGGAAATCGCGTCCTGGGCAGGGATGCCCATCGCCTCGGCCCCGTCGTAGAGATCGGTGAAAAAGGCGTCATAGGCGTCGAGTTCGGCAATGGAGAGCACCGACTGCTGATCCAGGGCGCGGCCCGTCAGCGGGTCGATCGGCGGCAGGGGCTGGGCGCCGCCGTCGTCGATCAGGATGAACTCCAGCTCGGTGGCGGCGCTGACCGACCAGCCGCGGTCGCCGTAGCGCTGCATCACATGGGACAACACCTGGCGGGGATCGCCGAGGAAGGGGCGGCCATCCTCCAGCACCATGGTCATGGGCACCAGGGCGGACGGGGTGGCGAGCCAGGGCATCGGCACGGCGCCGCGGTCGGTGGGCATCAGGATGCCGTCGGCGTCCCCGGTTTCAAACACCAGCGGGCTGTCTTCGATGTCGCGGCCCCAGATGTCGACGTTGAGAACGGAGAGCGGCATGCGGGCGGCGCCGTCTCCGAGTTTGTCGGCCAGCCCGGCGGGAAGGCGTTTGCCGCGCATCTGGCCGTTGAGGTCACAGGCGGCGATCCGGATTGTTCTGAGCGCAGAGAGATCCATGCGCGTGCTCCTTGTCTTGTTGGCCGTAGTTTGGCGCGGGGCATGGAGACTGGCAAGAGAATTTGATCAAAAATAGATATTGGATTGACGAGGGCAGCGGCTCTGCATTTGAAACTGGCGCTACGAGTCGGGGCTGCCCAGGAGGTAGCGGAGGCGTGTTTTCGCCGGTGGCCGGGGCAGGGTCTGCTGGTCAGGAGAGGCGAGGTGTTTCGCTTCGGGCTACGCCCGAAGCGACCGCGGTGGCGCGCGCCCT
>MPDC01000040.1 GCA_001874255.1 Alphaproteobacteria bacterium MedPE-SWcel | reverse complement strand
TCCTTTGCGACACGATACGTGGTCAAAGGAGCGGCACAATCCCGCGACAGGTCCATTTTTCGCACGAAGTAGTCGTGCTCGCCAATCTCGAAGAGCCTGCTGATGCCTTCATGCCGAAGGTCGTGAAAGCGTAGATCTTTGATCTCAAGGGCATCACGGTGACGTCGCCAGGCTGTCCCGACCGAGCGAGGATTGAACGGAAAGATGAATTCGCTGTCGCGCGGCATTGACTGGATGATGCGCATGGCTTCGACTGGTAAGTCCACGGTGACATTGTTGCCCTTCTTTTTCCTGGGATGCTTCATGTCTCTCACAAGGATTGTGTTTTCGACCTCGTTCAAGTCTTCCCAGCGCAAACGGCAGATTTCGCCCAGACGCCGCGTCGAAAAGATTGCGAAGATGATGAGTTTCGCCAACGGCAGCTTTTGTCTTTTGTTGGCTGCGGATCGACTGAGAATCTTATCGAGTTCAGGGAGACTTGGGCGACGGTCGCGCTTTGCAGAACGGGCGATGATGTGTTCTTCCCAGAGGATGTCCATTCCATCCTCGATGACCTGAGGTGGCACAGGAGCGCCGCGCCTGCGAGCGCGTTTCAGGGTCGTCGTGAGCAAAGACATGTAACCTGCGACGGTCTGCGGTTCACGGTCCTCCGCGACCATGGCTTCCGCGAAATCGACGAGATCCGAAACCGAAAGATCCGAGCACCGCTTGGCCTGCCAAGTGGGGTGTTCGCTAAGGTAGCGGAGGTATTGTCGTGCGCTACGCTCGATCTTCTTGTCTTTGTCCAGGCGCGCCTTCAAGATGTCAGCTACAGACTGAACGTCAGCTTCTACTTCAGGCACAGGGAAGCCATTCAGCTCGATTTCAGCGATGGTCCGCTTGCGCCACGCACGGGCGATGGTGAGGCTGCTAAAGGTCCGGCAAAGGCTGTTTAGCTTGCCGTTGACGCGCCCTCGGATCTGAACGCGGTAGGACTTCGTGCCGTCGGAGTTGTGGATCGTGGTGGTATTGGGCTCTTTCTTTTTTTTGGGTTCCGACGTGGCAGGTTTCTCCTTCTTTTTCGGTGCAGCCGTTGCAGTGCTCGGCATAGGCTGAGGTAGGGCGCGGGCCTGCAATGACGCCTGATCGCGCGTTATGCGCGCCAGCAGGTCTTGGGTTCCATTTGCATTGGAGTGAGGGTAATTCATATCGGGTTTCCTGAGTGGGCTCGGATTGGAAATTGGATGATGCCGTTCCGTGCGAAAATTTTTTCTGGCGAACGTTGCTCAGGAGACCAGGGAGGGGCCCGTGCCAGGCGTTTCGTTATCCTTCGGGCCGTGCTACGCCGTAGCACGACAAATCCGGAAACCTGGGAAAACCTTGGCAAATCGCGGTAAATAGCCGCGAGTGCGCTACATGTAAGATAGGAGTCGTGGGTGAAAAAAGATAGCAAAAACAACGCTTTGATAGCATCGCGTTTGTCCGTTGCACCCATGATGGACTGGACCACGCGCGAGTGTCGCTATCTGCACCGGCTGCTCTCCAAAGAGGTGCTGCTCTATACGGAAATGGTCACCGCACCGGCGCTGGTGCGGGGGGGGGCCTTGCACCTGCTGGACCACGACCCCAGCGAACATCCGGTGGCCTTGCAGCTGGGCGGATCCGATCCGGCAGAGCTGGCCGCGGCGGCGCGGCTCGGGGCGGAGGCGGGCTATGATGAGATAAACCTGAACTGTGGCTGCCCGAGCGACCGGGTTCAGTCCGGGGCCTTCGGCGCGATTCTGATGCAAAGCCCGGAGTTGGTGGCCGAATGCGTCGCCGCAATGGCGGCAGAGGTCTCGGTTGAGGTGACCGTCAAGTGCCGGATCGGCGTCGACGATCAGATCCCCGAGGCCGTGCTGCCGGATTTCCTCGACAAGATCCGGGCCGCCGGGGTGAGGCGGGTCACGATCCACGCGCGCAAGGCCTGGCTGCAGGGGCTCTCTCCCAAGGAGAACCGCGATATTCCGCCGCTGGACTATGATCTCGTGCATCAAATGAAAGCGGATTTTCCGGATCTTCATATCTCGATCAACGGCGGGATTGCGACGCTGGAGGAGGCGGAGGCGCAGTTGGCGCGAGGCGTCGACGGGGTGATGATCGGGCGCGCGGCCTACCATCAGCCGGCCGAGGTGCTCTGTGCGGCAGATCCCCGGATCTATGGCTGCGGAACGGTCACGGACCCGGCCGAGGCGGTGCGGCAGATGTTGCCCTATATCGAACGACAACTGCAGGCCGGGGCGCGGCTTCATTCGGTGACGCGGCATATGCTCGGTCTGTTTGCGGGGCGTCCGGGCGCGCGGCAATGGCGGCGTCATCTGTCCGAGGGGGCCGCGCGCAAGGGCGCCGGGCCCGAGCTGGTGGAAGAGGCGCTGGCGCTGGTGACCGATCGGGCGCCGCAGCCGGACTCGGAGATGCAGGGCGTTTGAGCCTCCGGGGGCATGGAGCGAAAAAGGTCAGCATGACTGACCCAATGTTTCGCGCGCGAAACAATAGGTCAGCATCGGTTCCGCATGATTATCAGAGGCTTACCCCGGCGACCGGCCGGGGGGCAACGGGCCTGCCGCAGCGCTGATTTCGCCAGCCCATCCCGTTAGTGACGCCGCCGGAGCGGATGGGCAGCTGCGAAACCGGGAAGCGGCGAATATGGGGCGGGCGCGGGGCGGGATCAGTCGCGTTTCAGCCGCGCGGCGCGGCCCCCCCGGCGGCCTGAGGGCGCAGGCCTCCGGTTCGGCAATTCCGCCATGATGTCCGCCCGTTCAGAAGCGGTCATCTTTGACCAGCGGGTGATCTCGTCGATGGAGCGGGCGCAGCCGGTGCACAGCCGTGTCTCCGGTTGGATCACACAGAGCTTGATGCAGGGGCTCTCTACCTCGTTCCTGTTCCAGACCTGATCTGTCATGGTCGGCCGTCGCTCCTCATGTGGCGCAGCCGGTCCAGCGCCCCCTGCAGGATATAGGATGCGGCGACGTGGTCGATCACCTCGGAGCGACGTTTTCGCGACGTATCGGCCTCCAGCAGGGCCCGTTCCGCCGCCACCGTCGACAGGCGTTCGTCCCAGTAGCCGATGGGCAGATCGATGAGACGCGACAGGTTGCGGGCAAAAGCGCGGGTGGATTGGCAGCGCGGACCCTCTGATCCATCCATGTTGCGGGGCAGGCCAAGCACGATGGCGCCGATGTTGCGATCGGCGATGATCTCCTGCAGCCGCGCGGCGTCGAGGGTGAACTTCTTGCGCCGAATGGTCTCCAGCGGGGTGGCGACCCCGCCCGTCAGATCAGAGACGGCGACGCCGATGGTTTTCTCGCCAAAATCCAGCCCCATAAACGCGCGCATCGGCAGAAGTGCGGCCGCGAAATCCGCAAAATCGTCATGGGTCATGGTCTGCTCTCCACCCGGTTGAAGGCTGTATTCACGATGTCGAGCGCGGCGGCGTCACCTGCGAATTCCTCCAGCGCCTCGGCGTGGATGGCGCGGGCCTGATCAATACGGCCCAGCACCCCGAGCGCGGTGATGAGGCGGGCCCATTCCGGCGGGCTGCCACCTTCGGTGGCGAGACGGTCGGCCAGCCCAGCGACCATGCCTTCGATCATCTGCTGGCGCTCTTCGGGCGACATCTGCTGCATATTGGCCACGTCCTCGGCATCCGGACCAGGAAGGGGACCGGGGAGGGGGCCAGCAAGGGGGGCGTTTTCGGCGGCGGCGGGAGGCGTGAGCGGGCGGTGCTCGACCCCGGCCATTGCGGCCATCTCCGGGATCTGGGCGGCAATCGCCTGGTTCCAGGGGGCGGTGTCCGGCCCGGCGCGAAGCGTGTCGGCCCAGAGCTGGTATCCCCGGTCGGGACGCCCGATCTGCCCCATCAGCAGGCCGAGATAATAGCGCGCGCGCCCGTCATCGGGGGTCACCGTCAGGGCGCGCAACAGCAGGGCTTCGGCCTCGGGCGAGACATAGCCTCCGGCCGCCATGACCTGCAGCTCGGCCTGATCCACCAGATCGGACATGCCGATATCGCCGTTCTGCAAGGCGATGAACCGGGCCTTGGCCTCATAGGCGGCCTTGAAATTGCCGATCTGGGCCTCATGCTGCGCCAACAACGCCTGTCCGCGCGGATCATCGGGGCGTTCGGCGGTGACCTTGCGCAGGTTCTCGACCAGTTTCAAGTAGTTGGGATCGACCTCTGGATTGAGACTGGCGGGAAGGCGCGCCTCGGCTTCGGTCTGGGAGGGGCGGGTTCTGGCGCGTTCGTCGGCCATGTTGAGACGTCGGTCGAGGCCAAGATCCTCATATCCCGGCGCGCCAAGACGATTGTACAGACTGGCCGTGCCGAGGGCGATCCCCAGCACCACGAGCACCGCAGCAATCCGGCTGGGGCCATTGGGACGCTGCTGCGCGGCCTCGGCGGCCTGTACCTGCGCATCGGCGGCAAGAATGCGCCGCGAGATTTCGGTGCGCAGGCGATCCGCGTCCTCGGCGCTGACAACACCGCGCGCGATATCCCGGTCCAGATCCGTCAGCTGCTGCCGGTAGACGCGCAGGTCATAGGCGGCCGCGGGCTCGCCCGGGCCATTGTGATTGCGTAGCAGCACTAGCGCCAGAATACCGCCCATGCCGAGGGTGACCAAACCGGTCAAAATCCAAAATGCCATCGTTTCTCCGCCGTTTCATCCCATCTATAGGGGGACGTGCCCGGAAAAAACCCCTATTGCTGCGACCTGCTGTCCTGTTTGCCCGGTTCTGCCGGTGTGGACCGCCGTCGCAGGCGGCAGGAACAGCCCCGCCGCGACCGGAGCGTATGGATTGCGCCCAAGGGAGGATCCGGGGCGGGGATGTCGCAAACCTGACGAAACACGACGATTAACGGCGCGGCCTCCGCAGCGATCGCGGGCATACCGGACATCAGACAGGACGCATTGGATTCGCTCATGAAACGCTATTCAGCCTTTGCAGTGGCGCGGGAAGGCCTGCGCTATCACACCGGGTGGGAGCGCGCCTGGCGTGCGCCCGAGCCCAAGCGCCACTACGATGTGATTATCGTCGGTGCCGGCGGCCATGGGCTCGCCACCGCCTATTACCTTGGCAAGAATTTCGGCATCACCAATGTGGCGGTGCTGGAAAAGGGCTGGCTTGGCGGCGGCAACACCGGCCGCAACACCACCATCATCCGGTCGAACTACCTGCAGGACCCCTCGGCCGCGATCTACGAGAAAGCGCGCAGCCTCTACGAGGGCCTCAGCCAGGATTTCAACTACAACGTCATGTTCAGCCCCCGGGGCGTGATCATGCTGGCGCAGACCGAACATGAGGTGCGCGGCTACAAGCGCACCGCCCATGCCAATGCGCTGCAGGGGGTGTCGACCGAATGGATCGAACCCGCGCGGGTGAAGGAGCTGGTGCCGATCATCAACCTCGCGGGGCCGCGCTATCCGGTGCTGGGCGGGCTGTGGCAGGAACGCGGCGGCACGGCGCGCCATGATGCGGTGGCCTGGGGCTATGCGCGGGCCTGTTCCGACATGGGGATGGACATCATTCAGCAATGCGAAGTCACCGGAGTGCGCAGCGAAGGTGGCCGTGTGGTGGGCGTCGACACCAGCAAGGGCGCCATCGATTGCGACAAGCTGGGCATGGTGGTGGCCGGCAATTGCTCCGTGCTGTCCGAAATGGCGGGCTTCCGCCTGCCGGTCGAGAGCGTGGCGCTGCAGGCGCTGGTCTCCGAGCCGATCAAACCCTGCATGGATGTGGTGGTCATGGCCAATACGGTGCACGGCTACATGTCGCAATCCGACAAGGGCGAGATGGTCATCGGCGGCGGCACCGACGGCTACAACAACTACACCCAGCGCGGGTCGTTCCACCACATCGAGGAAACCGTGCGGGCGCTGGTGGAAACCTTCCCGATGGTCTCGCGCCTGAAGATGCTGCGCCAATGGGGCGGCATCGTCGATGTGACCGGAGACCGCTCGCCCTTGATTTCGAAAACGCCGGTGCAGAATTGCTTTGTCAACGCAGGCTGGGGCACGGGCGGGTTCAAGGCCATTCCGGGCTCGGGCTGGGCGATGGCAGAGCTGATGGCCACGGGGCATTCCAGCCTCGCCGAGGACTTCTCCATGACGCGCTTCAAAGAGGGCAAGTTCATCGACGAGAGCGTCGCAGCAGGGGTGGCGCACTGATGGGCGCGGTCTTGCGGCGACTGGATGCGGTATCCCATCTGCGCCATGGCACAGGGAACTTTTGCGTGAGGTCGGGCGTTGACAGTGCGAACCGCAATTCACGCAGGAGGCATTCATGTCCGATCAATCTCAACATTCGTCCGACACCGACACCGACACTGGCACCTACACCGGCAACAGCAACACGGCGCTTGCCTTCATTCTCGGCGCTGTCGTCGTCGCGCTGGCCGTGGTGGGCTGGTTCGTCCTCGGGGGCGAAAACCCGGTTGATAAACCCGATATCAGCTTCGAGCTGCCCGGCGGCGGCGTCATCGAAGGTGAAATCGACGGCTCCGGCTCCTAGGCCGACCGTCTCGATCATTCGGCGCGCGGCACCATGTGATCGCGCGCCGATCCCCGGCGGCACCGGTCTGACCCGGCCCGTGCCTTGCGCCAAAGGCCCCGCCAATGCGCGGCGGCTGACGGGTCCCTCTCATATCACAGCTCACACTGCCCCAACGGCCCACTGTGCGCATCAGGTCCTCCCTGCGCCAGCCCCCCGAGGTCTCTCGGGGGCCATTGGCCATGGCAGCGCCGCACCTCTCTCGCCGGAGCATCGCCCATGCTGATCCTTCAATGCCCCTATTGCGGCGTCACCGCCGAAGAAACCGAACTCCACGCAGGCGGCGAGGCGCACCTTAAACGCTTCGGCCCCGGCTCCTCGGATGACGACTTCCACGACTACCTCTTCATGCGGGAGAACCCGCGCGGCATCCACCTGGAACGCTGGCGCCATGTCTCGGGCTGCGGCAAGTGGTTCCACGCCGCCCGCTGCACCCAGACGCTCGAGGTCTTCGGCACCTACAGCGCCCAGACCACAGAGCCGCCGCAACAGATCAAGGACGCCATCTCCGCCAAACGCCCGGGCTGGTCCTGGCGTGACGTCTCGGGCTGAACACTGATGTTTCATCTTTTCACAAATACCTCCGCCGGAGGCTCCCGCACTGTCGGGATCACGCCACCATCCGCGAAAGGGCCGCTACAATGAGCACGCGTCTCGCCAGACAGGGGCGGCTGATCGACCGCTCCAGACAGATCGAATTCACCTTCAACGGCAAAAAACTCAAGGGCTATGCCGGGGATACGCTCGCCTCCGCGCTTCTCGCCAATGATCAGATGCTGGTCGGGCGCTCGTTCAAATATCACCGCCCGCGCGGCCTCGTGGCCTCGGGCGCCGAAGAGCCGAACGCGCTGGTGGGCCTCGGTGTCGGCGATCGCTTCGAGCCGAACCAGCGCGCCACCACCACCGAGCTGTTCTCGGGCCTTGCGGCGCAGTCGCAAAACCACTGGCCGAGCCTCGAATATGACGTGGGCGTGCTGAACTCGAAACTCTTCTCCCGTTTCCTGACGGCCGGTTTCTACTACAAGATGTTCATCCACCCGCGCCCCTTCTGGAAGCATATCTACGAACCCTTCATCCGCCAGTCGGCAGGCCTCGGCAAGGCGCCCGAGACCGAGCTGAAGGATGCCGACAGCTACGAACATTTCTATTTCTTCTGCGATGTGCTGGTGATCGGCGGCGGGGTCGCGGGGCTGCAGGCGGCAAAATCCGCCGCAGAAACCGGCGCCAAGGTTCTGGTTCTGGAGGAGAAATCCCACTGGGGCGGGCGGACGCCGGTGGATGGCGGCACGATCGACGGCCTGTCGCCCGAGGCCTGGATCACCAGAACCCTCGCCGAACTGGAGGCGATGGACAATGTGACGCTGCGGACCCGCACCATGGGGGCGGGCGTCTACGATCACGGCTATATCCTCGGCTACGAACGCCTCACGGATCACGCGCCGGGGCAGGGTGGCCCGCGCCATCGCCTGTGGCGGATCCGGCCCCAGCAGACCGTGACCGCCACCGGCGCCATCGAACGGCCCCTGTCCTTTGCCGGCAATGACGTGCCGGGGGTCATGCTGGCGGCTGCGATGCGGGATTATCTGGTCAACTGGGGCGTCACCCCGGGCCAAAAGGTGCTGGTCGCCACCAACAACGACGACGCCTACCGCACCGCCATCGCGCTGCATGAGGCAGGCGTCGAGGTGGTGCGCGTCGTGGATGCCCGCGAAAGCGGCGGTGGAGAACTGGCCGACCGGGTGCGGGACCTCGGCATCCGCATCGAATGCGGCCGCGCCATCGCCAAGGTCAAGGACGGCAAGCGCGTGACCAGGGTTGCGATCTGCGCCCAGAACGGCGAAGGCGGCGCCCGCGAGGAAATCGAGGCCGATGCGGTGGCCATGTCCGGCGGCTGGTCGCCGGTGGTGCATCTGTGGTCCCATTGCGGCGGCAAGCTGACGTGGGACGCGGCGCAGGCCCATTTCCGCCCCGACCCCGAGCGTGCCCCGACCGGCCATGACGGCAGGCCCTTTGTGGGCACCGCAGGCGCGGCCTCCGGCCCGCTCGGGCTGGCGGAGGTGATGGCAGATGCCGCCGCCGCAGGCGCCCGCGCGGCCGAGGCGGCCGGGCGTCCGGCCCGAACGGCCCGGACGGCTCCCGTCATTGCGACCTCGGATGTCACCGAGGCACCGATGGAGCCGGTCTGGCTGATGCCCGCCAGGGCCGACATCGACCTGCGGATGAAGACCTTTCTCGATTATCAGAACGACGTGAAGGTTTCTGACGTGCAGCTCGCCGCGCGCGAGGGCTATGAGAGCGTCGAACACACCAAACGCTATACCACGCTCGGCATGGCCACCGATCAGGGGAAGCTCTCCAATATCAATGGCCTGGCGATCCTGGCGGATGCATTGGACGCGGAAATCCCGCAGGTCGGCACCACCACCTTCCGGCCGCCCTATCACCCGATTTCCATGGGCGCCATCGGCGGCGAGGCACGCGGCGAGATCTTTCAGCCGCTGCGCAAGACGCCGATGTATGACTGGCACGACAGCCACGGCGCCCATTGGGAGCCGGTCGGCCATTGGCGCCGCCCCTATGCCTATCTGCGCGCGGGCGAGAGCGTCCATGACGCGGTCAACCGCGAGGTGAAGAACACCCGCGACGCCCTCGGGCTGCTGGATGCCTCGACGCTGGGCAAGCTGATCGTCAAGGGACCGGACGCGGGCCGCTTCCTCGACATGCTCTACACCAATATGATGAGCACCCTGAAGCCGGGCAAATGCCGCTATGGTCTGATGTGTTCCGAGAACGGGTTCCTGTCGGATGATGGCGTGGTGGCGCGCATCGACGCGGACACCTGGCTGTGCCACACCACCACCGGCGGCGCCGATCGCATCCACGCCCATATGGAGGAATGGCTGCAGACGGAATGGTGGGACTGGAAGGTCTATGTCGCCAATGTCACCGAACAGCTGGCGCAGGTGGCCGTGGTCGGCCCGAATGCCCGCAAGGTCCTGGAAAAGCTGAACGCAAAGGCGGGCGGCGGCATGGATCTGTCGAAAGAGGCGCTCGGCTTCATGGAGTGGCAGGACGGCGAGATCGGCGGCTTCAAGGCGCGCGCCTACCGGATCTCCTTCTCGGGCGAATTGTCCTACGAGATCGCGGTTTCGGCCTCGCAGGGGCAGGCCTTCTGGTCGGCGCTGATCGAGGCGGGACAGGAGTTCGGCATCATGCCCTATGGCACCGAATGCCTGCATATCCTGCGCGCCGAGAAGGGATTCATCATGATCGGAGACGAGACCGACGGCACGGTGATCCCGCAGGACCTCGGCCTGCACTGGGCGCTGTCGAAAAAGAAAGACGACTACCTCGGCAAGCGGGCGCAGGTGCGGTCCTATATGGCGGATCCCGACCGCTGGCAATTGGTCGGGCTGGAGACGCTGGACGGCTCGGTGCTGCCAGATGGTGCCTATGCGGTGGGCAACGGGGTCAACGCCAACGGCCAGAAGAACACCATTGGCCGGGTGACCTCGACCTACTACTCCGCCACGCTCGATCGCGGCATCGCCATGGGGCTGGTGAAACATGGACCCAAACGCATGGGGGAGGTGATCGACTTCCCCGGGCTGGAGGGCAAGATCTACCAGGCGCGGATCGTTGATCCGGTGTTTTTCGACAAGGATGGGGAGAAGCAGAATGTCTGAGGCCGTGAGCGCCCTCAACGGGGCCAGCTTTGCCGGTCTGGCCCGGGTCGAAGAGACCGGGCTTGGCGGCATGATCACCCTGCGCGGAGATTTCACCTCCGCCGGGTTTCAGGCGGCGGTCAAGGCGGCCACCGGATGCGCGGTGCCGGAGCTGCGCAAGATCACCATCGCCGACAGGGGCGCGGTGGCCTGGATGTCGCCGGATGAGCTGCTCCTGCTGGTGGACTATGCCGAGGCGGAGGCCGTGACGGCCAGTCTGGCGGAGGATCTGGCGGGCGAACATCACATGGCGGTGAATGTGTCGGACGCGCGCGCCTGTTTCACCGTCAGCGGTGCGGCGGCGCGTGAGGTGATCGCCAAGGTGGCGCCGGTGGATCTGGCACCCGGTCAGTTCGCGCCCGGTGATTTCCGCCGCACCCGGTTTGCCCAGGTGGCGGCGGCCTTCTGGCTGGACGAGGCGGATGTGTTCCATATCGTCTGCTTCCGCTCGGTGGCGGCCTATATGTTCAACCTGCTGAGCACCGCGGCCCACCCGCAGGCCCAGGTCGGCGTCTACAGCTGACGTGACGCCATTCGATCTGACGCCATTCAGCAACAGGTGCGGGTTTCCGCCTGCGGTCCCTTGAGGGGGCCGCATTTTTCTTTGTTTATGGGTCACTGAAGGAAACAGGGATTAGCAACGATGAACCTTTTGCGGAAATTAATTTCGACGGCCATTTGTGCCATGACCGTCTCGGCAAGCGCTGCATATGCTGAAGTCTGGCTGTGTGATTTCACCGCCGGTACGCGTTACAATACCATCCCTGAGAAAGTATTGTTTGATCTGCGCCCGGACGGGACTGCACTGGTGATGGATCCGTTTCTCGTGCATTTTGAACAAGCGCCCAAATCGGCGAAATTCGTCAAGAACACCACCAAGAACCTGCGCGTGCGCTGGGTTGTGGAAGATGCCGAATTCCAGGGGGGGCTGGCGACGGACATGCATTTTTCCGTGGTGCACGACAAACGCAAGAACAAGGCCTTCATCACACTCAACCTGCCGAGCTTTGACAACAAGGACAGCGGGACCGGGACCTGTCGCATACGGAAATAGGGATCTCTTTTCGAAATCACCTGGTGGCGGACCCGAGACGGTTCGCGCTGCGTCTGCGGGGCGACCTATCGGTGACCTGTGAGAGACAGAGACGGGACTACCCCTGATGTGACCGGTGAGGTGGTTTCGGCGCGGCGGAGCGAGGGACAGCTGTACTCTGAGGGGGCGCGCATGGCGCCTCTCGGGAATTGAGATCATTCTGGCTCGCCCTTTCGGCCGCGCTGTCTTTGAAGCTAAACCACCGTGTTTCGTGCTGCGGGGGAGCAGGCAAACACACCTGGGCTGTTTCAGCGCAGGCCTTGGGGGCCTGGGGCCAAAGGGGGGCGGTGGTGCCAAACCGGAATGAGAAGTGAACGCAGCTTTGGAAATTGGAAACTGGAACCTTGATATGATCAAATGGCGCACGCCGGTGGTGGCAATCGCTTTGGCGACCGTGGTGTCTGCGGCTGATGCCGCGACATATGTCTGCACCGTGGAAAATGTGTACAGCAAGCATCCCTATCTGCCGTCGAAAATTGTCTTTTCGGCGGATCGTATGTTCAACCATGTGATGGTTGAAACCGTGGAGGTCGAGGGGGTGCAGACGGCGCCCGAGAAGGCGGATGTGGTGTCCCGGAGCAAACGCAGGTTCAGGCTGGAATGGTCGTCTGCCAGCTACGTTCTTCAGGATGGGATCCCGAACCAGCCCCTTGCCTTCGGACGCGTGCCACCGAGGCAGTTCCGCTATACGCTCTCGCTGGATCGTGCGACGCATGCCTTCATAAGCCGGGTCAAGGACACCGGCTACCGGCAAACCATGGGAGAGGCCAAGGGGCGCTGCCTCCTTGGTGACTGATC
The DNA here is from genome assembly GCA_001874255.1 of Alphaproteobacteria bacterium MedPE-SWcel. Classification (GTDB taxonomy): domain Bacteria; phylum Pseudomonadota; class Alphaproteobacteria; order Rhodobacterales; family Rhodobacteraceae; genus Epibacterium. The sequence continues at coordinate 14,826 of MPDC01000040.1, read as the reverse complement.
CGGCAAATTCCTGCAGAGGGACTTGACCAAACCGGGGCAGCGCCGCATGTATCCCTCAGGACCGCAACATTAATTGACAGGGGGCCCTCATGGCTTTTGAACTTCCCGACCTTCCCTATGCACATGATGCGCTGGCGTCCAAGGGCATGTCCGCCGAGACGCTGGAATACCATCACGACCTGCACCACAAGGCCTATGTCGACAATGGCAACAAGCTGATTGCCGGCACCGAGTGGGACGGCAAGTCGCTCGAAGAGATCATCACCGGCACCTACAACAAGGACGCCGTGGCCCAGAACGGGATCTTCAACAATATCTCGCAGCTGTGGAACCACAACCAGTTCTGGGAGATGATGGGCGCGGGCGACAGCGCGATGCCCGGCGAGCTGGAAAAGGCTCTGGTCGAGTCCTTCGGCTCCGTTGACAAGTTCAAGGAAGAATTTTCTGCCGCCGGCGCGGGTCAGTTCGGCTCCGGTTGGGCCTGGCTGGTCAAGGACAGCGATGGCGGCCTGAAAGTCACCAAGACCGAAAACGGCGTCAACCCGCTGTGCTTCGGCCAGACCGCGCTGCTGGGCTGCGATGTGTGGGAACATTCCTACTATATCGACTTCCGCAACAAGCGCCCGGCCTATCTGTCGAATTTCCTCGACAACCTGGTGAACTGGGAAAACGTCGCCTCGCGCATGTGAGCATCGCTCGTCAACAGGCCGCTTCGGTCTGGTTGAGGCCAGGGCCCCGTCCACATCCGGACGGGGCCTTTTTTGTGCGGGCCTGCCTTGTTTTTATGCGGGCCTGGCTTGGGCTCTATCGATCTGCTTTGTGAGGGGCTGCTTTGTGCGAACCAGCAGCGGCGGATCTCCGCCCCGAGGGGGCCCGAGGGGGGGCGGGCGGAACATTTGCGCGGGCTTTGGGTTCTTCCTGTGAACCACATGGCAATGGAGGACCGACATGGCAGAGCGACACAGATCACAGGATGGCCGTCAGGAAACCAAGGAGCTTTTCGGGGCCGAGGGCAGCGTGTCCCATGGCGGGCGCTCCGGTGGCCGACTGGCGCGGGAGATCGCCACCGAGGATGAGGAAAAACGGGCCAGGGAACGTCCGGCGGGCGCCACCCGGGTGACCAAGTCGAACGAGCAGGAGGATCAGTGATGTCGGGCCTGGAACACGGAATGTTCGTGCTGGTCACCGACAGCGAAAAGGCGCTGCTGCTGCAGAATGTGACCGATGCGCAGAACCCCAACCTGGAGGTGCGCCGCAAGGAAGAGCAGGACAACCCCTCTGATCAGGCGCAATCGGCGAACCGGCCGGGGCGGATGCAGGATACCGGAGTCGGCCAGCGCTCGGCGCTGGATGATACCGATTGGCACGAGCTGGCAAAGGAACGTTTTGCCGATGACATCGCCGAGCTGCTCTATGCCCGCGCCCACAAGGGCAAGCTGGGGCCGATCGTCCTGGTGGCCTCGCCGCAGGTGCTGGGCAATCTGCGGGACAAGCTGCATCAGGAAGTGCAGGCGCTGGTCAAGGCGGAGATCCCCAAAACGCTGACCAATCATCCGCTCGATGAGATCGAGAAGATCGTGAAAGAAGAGCTTCAGTCCTGATTCAGCCCAATCCCGACCCAGGCCAATCCTGACCCAGCCCATTCTTGAAACTGCCCGGAGCTGACCTGGTGCGGCCCTAGCGCGGTGTTGAGACGCAGCCGGGCGCCGCCGCAGGGCGGAGGTCCATATTGATGCCCCGCGGCGCCTGTTCCGGTGCGGCGGGGTTTTTCGATCTCAGCCCGCCAGACAGGACATCGCCTGCTCGGGCGTATCGGCCCAGTGCAGGACCGTGCCATGCGCGGCATCGGCGAAACCTTCGGCCACCACGTGATCAATCAGCGCGCGCAGCGGCTCCCAATAGCCATCGGTGTTCAGGATCACGATAGGTTTGGCATGCAGACCGAGCTGGCGCCAGGTGAGGGCCTCGAACAGCTCGTCCAGCGAGCCCATGCCACCGGGCAGCAGGATCACAGCATCGGCATTGTAGAGCATCACTTTCTTGCGTTCATGCATGGTCTCGGTGACCACATAGGTGGTCAGATCCGACTTGCCGACCTCGCGCCGGACCAGATGCTCCGGGATCACGCCGAAGGTCTCGCCGCCGGCGGCCTGTGCGGCGCGGGCGACGGTGCCCATCAGCCCGACATCGCCCGCGCCATAGACCAGCCTGAGGCCCGCCCCGGCCAGCAACCTGCCCAGATTTTCAGCAGCGGCCGCATAGGCCGGATTGGCCCCCATGCGGGAGCCGCAGTAAACGCAAACGGATGTGACGACCATGGCGCACCTTTTGTCTTTTTGAACAAGGGGGAAGAAACATCGTGCTTTGACCCCTCATAGCGGTGTTGATAGGTTTGCTCAACCGAGAGGACGGGAACAGTTCGCCGGTGGCAAGGGACAAAAGGGACTGAAGGCAAGATGACGAAGACAAGCGGGATAGGAACAGGCACCGGGCTCGCCATTGCAACGGCGGCGACTGTGGTCATTGTGGGGGGCGGTTTCTTTCTGGCCAAGGGCGGTGTCTTTGGGTCGGATGCGCAGGAGATGCTGGAGCGGCGGCTGGCGGTGCTGGGCTTGGTGAACATGCCTGCGCCGATCGTGACCCGGGTGCCGCAGCCGGTGCTGGCTCCATTGGAGCCGCAACAGCAGGATGGGTCCGGGACCGGCGACGCGCCGGCGGGGGCCGAGATCGCGGCCCTGGCGGAGGATGCGCAGACCGGGGCGGCCGAGGTGCCGCAGGAGGAGACGGGATTTGTCCTCAGCCCGCCGGTGCTCGATCTGGCGCGGTTTGAAACCGATGGCAGCGGTCTGATTGCAGGCTCGGCGCAGGCCGGGGTCGAGGTGAGCATATTGCTGGACGGCGCGGTTCTGGACCGGCAGGTGGTCTCCGAGGGCGGCGAGTTCGTGTCCTTTGTGACCATTGCGCCCAGCGCCGCCCCGCGCGTAGTGTCCCTGGTGGCGCGCTATGACGGTCAGCAGCGCCCCTCGGAGGACAGTTTTATCCTCGCGCCGCTGAATCAGGACGTGGCGGCAAACACCGCGGATGCGTCGGACCCGGGCGAGGTGCCTGTCGCTCAGGAGACGGTGGCACAAAACACCGGCGGGACCACCGCCGAAAACACCGTAGCGCAGGAGACTGTGGCGCAAGAGACAGAGATGCAGGCCCCCGCCGGACCGGCGACAGATTCCACGGTGGCAGAGGCGGGAGCGGAGGATGCGACCGCGCAGACAGCGACACCGCCGCAGGCGGCTCCGGAGGGGGCAACCAGCACTGTCGCCGCAGAGACCGCACTGGCTGACCCATTGCCACAGGCAGACACAGCGGGCGTTGGCGGAGCAGAGCCTGAGACCAGTGCAGAACCCGAGACCAGTGCAGAACCCGTGGCCATTGCAGAGGCAGAACCCGACGCAGAGACAGAAAACACCATCGCAGCAGCAGGAACGGCCGCAGGCTCTGCCGGGACGGCGGCGCCCGCTGTCAGCATGGCAGAGGCAGGGGCAGAGGCAGGGGCAGACACAGCGGCAGAGACAGCGGCAGCCTCCCCGGCAGAGCTCGCCTCTGAAACATCGGCGACGGAACCGACGCAGGACAGCGAACTCTCGGATGCTGCTGTGGGGACCTCTGCCAGAGAGGCTGCGGCGGAGGCCTCTGGCGCGGATGCGGATGGCGCATCCGGAGAGATACGCCCGCCGACTACGGCGGTTGCCTCTACCACGCCCTCGACAGAGACACCCGAGACGGCCCCTTCGGATGCGGTCCCGCCCGCGATTGCGCTGCGGGCGGATGCGCCGCAGCTGCCGTCCACCGCCACGGGCGAGCCGGACATCGCGGCGCGGGACGCGGCCGTGACCGCCGATCCGACCCCGGCGCCGAGACCGGATGTGGCCGTCGCCGTGCTGCGTGCCAACAAGGACGGCGTGACCCTGATCCAGCCCGGCACCCCGGTGGCTCCGGAACTGCTGGACAAGATCGCATTGGACACCATCAGCTATTCCGAGACCGGCGACGTACAGCTTTCGGGACGGGCAAAGCCCGAAGCTCTGGTCCGGGTCTATCTCGACAACAGCCCGATCACCGATATCGAGACCGACAGCGGCGGGCGCTGGTCCGGCAGCCTGACGTCGGTTGCGCCGGGGATCTATACCCTGCGGCTGGATGAGATCGACCTCGCGGAGGGGCAGGTGCTGAGCCGCCTTGAGACCCCGTTCAAACGGGAGACCCCCGAGGCGCTGCAACCTGTGGTGACCGCCGACGCAGCCGCAGGCAGCCCTGCGCCCGCCATTCAGGCGGTGACGGTGCAAAAGGGCGATACGCTCTGGGCGATTTCGCAGGAACGCTACGGCAGCGGGTTCCTCTTTGTGCGGGTCTTCGAGGCCAACAAGGGCGATATTCGCGATCCGGACCTGATCTATCCGGGGCAGATCTTCACTCTGCCCGATTGAAGCCCTAGATAGCAGACAAACAGGGCGCGCTCCCCGATGAGGGGGCGCGCTTTTGCGTCGGGCTCTGGGCCCGGTGACCGATATGACCGCAAGGAAGACGAATGCGCCGCAGAACCAGACCCAGCTCCGATGCGCCCCCGCCCACGGCGGCCGATGAAAGACGCTCCGGTCTGCGGACGCTGCGCCGGGTCTGGCCCTATGTCTGGCCCGAGGATGCTCCGTCCGTCCGGCTGCGGGTGGTGCTGGCCATTGTGGTGCTGATGGGCGCCAAGGGCATCGCGGTGGTGACGCCGCTGTTTTACAAGGGGGCGGTGGATGCGCTGGCGGCAGAGGGTGTGCCGCTGCTGGCGCTGGGGGCGGTGGGCCTGACCGTCGCCTATGGCATGGCGCGGGTGCTGAACTCCGGGTTTCAGCAATTGCGGGACGTGATCTTCGCGCCGGTGACACAGCGCGCGCTCCGGCAGCTGGCGCTGACCACCTTTCGCCATATCCACGCGATGTCGATGCGCTATCACATCACCCGCAAGACCGGCGGGTTGAGCCGGATCATCGAGCGGGGCGTCAAGGGCGTGGAGTTCCTGCTGCGGTTTCTGATCCTGTCGATCGGCCCCTTGCTGCTGGAGCTGATCCTGGTGGCCGTGGTGCTCGCCTGGTTGTTCGACCTTTGGTATCTGGTGGCGGTCGCGGTGACTGTTGCGCTCTATGTCTGGTTCACCTTTGCGGTGACGGAATGGCGGGTCAAGCTGCGCCGGGACATGAATACGCAGGATACCGACGCCAACCAGAAGGCCATCGACAGCCTGCTGAACTACGAGACGGTCAAATATTTCGGCGCCGAGGACCGCGAGGCCGCGCGCTATGACGTCGCCATGAAGGGCTATGCGGCGGCGGCGCTAAAGACCGCCTATTCGCTGGCGGCGCTGAATTTCGGTCAGGTGGTGATCATCACCACGGGGCTGATTGCGGTGATGGTGATGGCGGCAATCGGGGTCGAGAAGGGGCAGATGACCGTCGGCGATTTTGTCATGGTCAACGCCTATATGATCCAGATCACCGGCCCGCTGGGGTTTCTCGGCACCGTCTACCGCGAGATCCGGCAGAGCCTGGTGGACATGGGCGAGATGTTCGATCTGCTGTCACAGCCGCCGGATGTGATGGACCGCCCCGATGCGCGGCCGCTGCAGGTCAACGGTGGCGAGATCCGGCTGCGGGACGTGCGGTTTGGCTATGATCCGGAGCGCGAGATCCTGAAGGGCGTGTCGCTGGTGGTCGCGGCCGGGCAGACCGTGGCCATTGTCGGCTCGACCGGCTCCGGCAAGTCCACGATCGGCCGGCTGCTGTTTCGGTTCTATGACGTGACGGCCGGGCAGGTGACCATCGACGGGCAGGATCTGCGGGATGTGACGCAGGACAGCCTGCATGCGGCCATCGGCGTGGTGCCGCAGGATACGGTGCTGTTCAACGATACCATCCGCTACAATATCGCCTATGGGCGCGCCGATGCGACAGAGGCAGAGATATTTGAGGCCGCGCGCGATGCCCAGATCCATGACTTCATCATGAAGCTGCCGGAGGGCTATGAGACTCAGGTGGGGGAACGGGGGCTGAAGCTCTCGGGCGGTGAAAAACAGCGGGTGGGGATTGCCCGGACCCTGCTGAAGGATCCGCCGATCCTGCTGCTGGACGAGGCGACATCGGCGCTGGACACGGATACCGAGGGCGAGATCAAGGGCGCGCTGGCCAGAGCCGGGCAGGGGCGCACCGTGATCACCATCGCCCATCGCCTGTCCACCATCGCCGAGGCGGATCGCATCGTGGTGCTGGAACAGGGCGAGATTTCCGAGACCGGCACCCATGACGACCTGCTGACCCGGGGTGGGCGCTATGCCCATCTGTGGCTGCGCCAGCAGGCCGATCAGGAGCGGGCGTGAGCCGCCGGTCACAGGCGGCGGCGGTCTGCCGCCCGTCATCGCGCCTCAGTGGCGGGGCGGTGGTTTTGTTCCCCCTCTGAGCGCGATTTGGTGACGGCGCAGGATTTGCGCGGGCCTCCGCTGGTTTGGGGGCTCGGGATCGGCGTGGAAAGGGGCGTGGCTGAAGCCTTCGCGTCAAGTTGCCGATTTCAAATGGAAATCTGGCTGTCTCTTGCCGGAAAACGGGCCGGGGCGGCGGCGGTCTGGAGGGGGGCTGCGGGGTGATCTAGCGTCATCCCTGTCGCGGGATCGCTGTTTGCGGGCCTGTCGACGGACCTCAACTTTGAACGTGGAGAAGACCGATGAAAACCTTTGCCCTGACCACCGCCACACTGGCAACACTGGCCACATCTCTGGCAGCCGTACCGGCGATGGCCGCCGGTTCTGTCAGCGAAGTCGACGCAGATGGCAATGGCAGCCTGTCGCTGAGCGAGCTTCAGATGGCCTATCCGGCGCTGACAGAAGAGACATTTGTCCGGATCGACCTGGACGCTGATGGCGAGGCCTCGATCGAAGAAGTCACCGCCGCGCAGGACGCGGGCCTCCTGGTGCCCAACGGCTGAGCTGCGCCGCTTGGGACGCGTGATCGGGCGGCAGAGGGCCCGGCTGCCCGTGACAGATACGTGCCAGATATGAAACAGGCCCCGCCAAACCGGCGGGGCCTTTTTGTCTGCTTTTGTCTGCGGCGGGGCCTGTGTGCCAGCAGCGGGGCCTGTGTGCCTGCGGCGGAGCCTGACTGATGGCCTGCGCCACAACCGGCGTCTGCGGTGCTGGTCTATTCGGCTGCCCGCACGGGAGGGCTGCCTTGCGGGGGCTGATCGTGGTTGGCCTCTGCCTCTGCTTCGGATGCTGCGTCGCGCTCGGCCGGTGGGGGCGCTGCGGTCTCCTGCACAGCCGTCTCGGTTTGTTCGAACAGATCCGACCAATGGATTTCGGTGCTGGGGTTTTTCCGCGCCTTGCGGGCCAGGACCGCATCCCGCGCGACCCGGTTTCCGCGGCTGCCGAACAGGCGGGCAAACAGGCGCGCCATCCAGGACATATAGGTCCCGAGCCAGATCCGCACCGCCAGCAGCGAGGGCGTCACCACCAGCGTCAGCACCGTGGCGACGCCAAGGCCAAAGACCACCGCTGTCGCCAGCTGTTTCCACCACAGGGCGGTGGGGCTGTCGATGGAATAGCCGCCGTTGATGAAATCGAGGCTGACCCCGAACATCATCGGCGCCAGACCGGCCATGGTGGTGATCGTGGTCAGCAGAACCGGACGGATGCGGGCCTCGGCGGTGCGGATGATGGCCTCGATCCGGGGCATCTGCTGGCTGAATTCCTGATAGGTATCAATGAGAACGATGTTGTTGTTCACCACGATCCCGGCGAGCGCGACGATGCCGGTGCCGGTCATGATGATCGAGAAGGGCTGCTGCATCACCATCATGCCGATCAGCACGCCGGTGGTCGACAGCACCACCGCCAGCAAGACCAGCACAGAGTTGTAGAAACTGTTGAACTGCGCCAGCAGGATCACGAACATCAGCCCCAGCGCACCGGCAAAGGCATTCATCAGGAAGGCACCGGATTCGGCCTGTTCTTCCTGATCTCCGGTCCATTCCCAATCGATCGAGGGATCAAAGGGCGCGGTTTCCAGCCATTCCGTCAGCGTGGCAATCCGTTCATTGGCATTGATCGGCACCAGATGGGTGTCGCCCGCTGCGAGGGCCTCCGCCAGGGCGGCGGCAGAGGCGGCGCCCGTCAGAGTGAAGATCCGCGCCTCGGCGCCGGTCTCCAGCGTCACGGTCTGGCCCCCTGTTTTCTGGGCTCCTGTTTCCTGGCCTTCGGGCAGGGTTTTGACCACGGCCAGAGAGACATCCGCGCCGGCGTCATCCTTGCGGAAGACCTCGGTCAGGCCGGGTTCCACATCCGCCTTGACGTCGAAATAGCGCTGCTGCTCGACCCGGGAAATGGTGGCGAGTTTGGGCACCGGCCGGCGCGAGACGAAGTTCGACAGCGGCACCAGACCTTCTTCGGTGCGCAGTTTCAGCGTGTCGAGCGTGGAGAGCACCCGTTGGTATTCCGGCAGGCGCAGGCGGATCTCGATCTCCTCGTCGGAGCTGTCGACCCGCATGGTGTCGAGCAGAATGCCGCGTGTGACCAGCTGCACCATGGCGCCGACGGTGGCGACATCGGCGCCGTAGCGGCCGGCCTTGGCCACATCAACGTCAATCTCCCAGTCGATGCCGGGCAGCGGCAGGCTGTCCTCGATCAGGGTGAGGCCGGGGGTGGCCTCGAACTGGTCCCGGGCGCTATTGGTGGCGGCGCGCAGCGGCTCCCAATGGTCGCCTTTCAGACGCAGGTGCAGGGGCTTGCCGGAGGCCGGACCGCCTTCGAGCGCCTTGATCTCCACCTCGAAACCGGGGAGCTGCTCGACCAGGGCGGTCAGCTCTTCGAGCACGGTGTTGCCATCATAGGCATCGGCGGTGACTTCGCGTTCGAACAGGCCGCCGAACATCGGCTCGGTCTGGGTCGGGCGGTCTTCCCAGGGGATGATCTCGAACTGGACCTGACCGATGGTATCCGGCGGGGTGCTGCCGCCGGAGGCATCGGTATTGAGCCCGCCTTCGCCTGCAAAGGAAAACACATTGATGACCGCCGGGTGCGCCATCACCATCTCTTCGGTGGCGGCGACCATCTCGTCCTTTTCATGGAGCGAGAGATTGCCGCGGGCGCGGACATAGGCGGTGGCCTGTTCCGGTTCGCTTTCGACAAAGAATTCAACGCCGTAGTTGTTTTCCTGAAACAGGCCAAAGACGGTGACAATGCCAAAGGCCACGATGGCGAGGGTGACAACCGGCATCACCGGATTGCCGACGATCAGCTTGATCACCCAGCCAAATGGCCCGAGCCGATGGCCCGCGCGAACCCGGCGCGGGCGACGCTGCAATTCGGCCGCGCCAAGAGTGACGGAGGCGGCCACGGCGGCGATCAGGAACACCGCCGCGCCCAGCAGGGTCGGGCCGAGGCCCGCGCCCTCCGGGATCAGATAGGAGGGGTTCAGCAGCTGCATCGCGCCGACAAACATGCCCCAGAGCGAGACCGGCACCAGCGCGGCGCGCAGCACCCAGGGCAGGCGGCGGCGCAGGAGGTCGGAGGCGTTGCCAAAGGTCCGCGACAGCCGCCCGGTGACGCCGCCCATGACCGGCAGGTAGATCAGCGCCACCACCAGCGAGGCCGAGAGCACAAAGATCAGCGTCACCGGCAGCATGCCCATGAATTCGCCCGGAACCCCGGGCCAGAACAGCATCGGCAGGAAGGCGCAGAGCGTGGTCGCCGTCGACGAGACCACCGGCCAGAACATCCGCTGCGCCGCCTCGACATAGGCGTGCATCGGGCCGGTGCCCTCGGCGATGCGCTTGTCGGCATATTCCACAACCACGATGGCGCCGTCCACCAGCATCCCCACGGCGAGGATCAGGCCGAACATCACGATATTGGAGATCGACACGCCCATGATGGCGAGAAAGCCGAAACACAGCAGGAAGGAGGTCGGGATGGCAAAGCCCACCAACAGCGCCGCCCGGCTGCCGAGCGCCGACAGCACAACGATCATCACCAGCGCGACGGCGGTCAGAACCGAGCCTTCGAGCTGGCTCACCATGGAGCCGACAACCCGGCTCTGGTCGTTGGAGGTGCTGAGCCGGACCGTGGCCTTCAGCTCGTCCGGCCATTTTTCCTGCGCCTTGGCGAGGGTGTCCTTGACCAGATCCACGGTGTCGATGAGGTTGAACCCCTTGCGTTTGACCACCTGCAGGGCGACGGTATCGGCGCCGTTGAAGCGCGCGGTGCCTTCGCGGTCCTCGAAGGTGAAATTGATCTGGGCCAGCTCGCCCAGCGTCACCACCCGGTCGCCATTGGTCTTGACCGGCAGGCCGTAGATATCCTCGACACTGTCAAAGGAGGAGGGGATCTTGACCGAGAAGGAGCCCTGGGCGCTGTCGACCTCGCCCGCGGCGATCAGCTGGTTGTTGTTCTGCACCACGGAGATCAGATCGACCGCGGTGACGTTATAGGCCTCGAGTTTCAGCGGGTCGATCAGCACCTCGACCATTTCGTCCCGATTGCCGGCAATCCCGGCCTCGAGGACCGCATCCAGCGCCTCGATATCGTCCTGCAGGTCCTTGGCGAGCCGGGCCATGGTGCGTTCGGGCACCGGGCCGGACATGCTGACGATGACGATGGGGAATTCGGAGAAGTTGATCTCGGTAATCGAATATTTCTCGGCCCCTTCGGGGAAATCCGCCTCGGCGGCGTCCATGGCGTCGCGCACATCCGCCATGATCGCGGTCTTGTCCCAGCCGAAGTCGAACTCCAGCGCGATGCCGGCATAGCCCTCGGCGGCGGTGGCGGACATCTTGTCGAGCCCGTCAAGGTCGGCCAGTTCGGTCTCCATCACCTTGACCAGCAGGGTTTCGGAATCCTCGGCCGAGATGCCCGGGAAGGAGACCGAGATGAACAGGGCCGGGATCTCGATGTCGGGCTCGCCCTCCTTGGGCAGGCTGACATAGGCAAAGCCCCCCACAAGGATCGAAATCGCGATGAAGGCCAGGACCATCCTGGCCCGGTCCGCGGCCCAGTTGACGACGCCGATCATTTATCCAACTCCCGGTAGGTCGGGTCGAGTGCGACCCCTTCGGTGACAAAATCCTGCCCCACCACGATCACATCGGCCTGTTCGTCCAGCCCGTCGAGCCAGACGCCCGTGGCCTCGTCCCGCAACAGGGTGACGGGCACAAAGCCTGCGGTGCTGTCGTCGCGGACCACGCGCACCCCCAGCTGGCCTTCGTTGTTGAGGGTCAGCGCCGATTGCGGCAGCTGATGGGCCTTGGTCCCTTCGGCGGAAATCACGATCTCGGCGGTCTGGCCGTCGCGAATCCGGAGATCTGCGTTCGGCACGGTGATTTCCACCTCGAAGGTGCGGGTGTCCTCGTCGGCGGAGCGGCTGATGAAGCTGACCGTGCCGCTGGCCTGCTGACCGGTTGCCAGCCGTGCCCCGGCGCGGGCGCCGAGGCGGACGCGTTCGATGGCGGTTTCGGGCAGGTAGCCGACCAGCTTGATGGTGTCGAGCTGGATGACGGTCGCGCAGAGGCTGCCGGGCTGCAGGAGGCTGCCAATTTCGGCGGTGTCGGATTCCAGGATCCCGTCAAAGGGGGCGTGCAGCACCAGCCGGTCCATTTCCTTTTCGGCGGATGCAACGGCGGCGGTGGCGGATTCGATCCCGGCCCGGGTGGATTCCAGTCCGCCCTCGGCAGAGGCAATCGCGGCTTGCGCGGTCCGCTCGGCGGCGCGGGCCGAGGCCAGCCGGGTCTCCGAGGCATAGCCCCCCTCGGAGAGTTTTTCCGCCGCGGTGAGGTTGATCCGGGCCTCTTCCAGCAAGGCATGGCTCTCTGCGAGCCGGGCCTCGGCTTCGGGGACCTTGGCCCGGGCTTCCTTCAGGCGGGCGCGGGCCTCCAGCAGTGAGGCCGGGCGGATGCCGGGGTCCAGTTCGCACAGAATGTCGCCGGTCTTGACGCTGGCGCCTTTGCGCAGGGGCTCGGAGATCACCGTCGATGTGGTTTCCGCCTGTACGTTCACCTGCCGCATGGCCCGGGTCTGGCCCCGCACGATCACCGCGTTGTCGATGGCCCGTGCGACGCTGTGCACGGCGACCACGGCAACACGCAGGCCGGGATCGTCCTCTTCGCTGGCCGCATCGGGCTGTTCCCCGGAGGCAGCGGCGGCAGAGGTTTCGATATCGGTCGCTTCCTCACCGCGGGCGAAGGCCAGAAGGCTGTCGCGCTGCATGACCAAAGCATAGAGGCCTGCGGTCACGACCAGGGCGGTCAGAGGGGGAATAATACGCATTGTGAACGTCGTCTCCGGATTGAACACGCTTTTGTGAATATACTCATGTTCCGTCGGTCGGAACTGTGATGCAGGTCACAGAAGGCAAAATCGAGCTTTTTGGGGCAAAACCTGCCGTCAGAGTTAGGCGTTTGACACGACAAACGGAATACATGGCGCGGCTGTTTTTGGCGAAAATACGGGAAATTTGACGAATTTACCCCGTTTCGTCGCCAAAGGGGGCAGATCCCGTGGAATTTGTTTCGCAGCGGCGCGCACTTGGCTTGTCTGATCGTACAGGCTATGTCACATCGGCATGCGTAATTTCCGGTCCCATCCGGCGACAGAAGCAAAGGCCCACGTCATGAGCGATACCGACAGTTTCATCGAAGAGGTGACAGAAGAGGTCCGTCGCGACCGGCTGTTCCTGATGCTAAAACGCTATGGCTGGATTGGCGCTGTTGCGGTGGTGCTGATCGTGGGCGGCGCCTCCTGGCGGGAGTACAGTCAGGCGCAGGCGCGCAGCAATGCGCAGGCCGTGGGCGATGCCATGACGGCGGCGCTGTCTGCCGATGACGCCGCCATCCGCGCCGAGGGTCTGGCCGCGATCCACACCGAAAGCGCCGGAGCGCAGGCCGTGGTCGATATGGCACGCGCCGCCGCGCTGGCCGATGCGGATCAAGCAGCGGCCGCCGCCGAAGTACTGGACGCGGTGGCGACCAATGGCGATCTGCCGCAGATCTACCGCGATCTCGCAGCCTTCAAATCGGTCCTTCTGAAGGCGGGAACCCTGGCCGCCGAAGACCGCCGACTGCAGCTTGAAACGCTGGCCACACCGGGCGGCAGCCTGCAGTTCCTCGCGGCCGAGCAACTGGCGCTTCTGGATCTCGAAGACGGCAAGACCGACGCCGCCCTGGCGCGTCTGCACGAGATTGTCGCTGCCGAAGGCGTGTCGCGGGACTTGCAAGACCGGGTGTCGCAAGTGATTGTGGCACTTGGCGGTTCGCTGGATGCGAGCGCTCAGGAGGGGTGAGATCCGCGTCAAAGCGGATCCGATGACACCGATAATGTGACCCATGAAGAATGACAGGGGCAGGGTGATGACGGCAGTTCTAGGCGGTTTCGGTCTCCGCGCAAGCGTGATGGCCACAGCGATAGCAGCAGTTCTGATGGGCTGCTCGGAACCGGAAGAAATCCTTCGGGGTCCGCGGGAGGACATCCGCGCGGGGCAGGGCGAAGACGTGGTCAACCGCGCGGCTGCCATATCCCTGCCGCGGATGGTCCAGAATGCCGCCTGGGAACAGAGCCCCGGCCAGGCCGCGACCCGCACGACGCATCCGGCGCTGGCCAAGGCGCCCGCGCTGATCTGGTCGACCGGCATCGGCAGCGGCGACAGCCGCAAGCAGCGCGTGACGGCCGCTCCGGTCGTGGGGGGCGGGCGGATCTACACGCTGGATAGCGTCGCTCAGGTGTCGGCCGTGTCGCCCTCCGGCGCGGTCTTGTGGCAGAGATCGATCCTGCCCTCTGCCGATGGCGAGGGCGACGCAACGGCCGGGGGGCTCGCCTTTGCCGGGGGTGTTGTCTACGTCTCGTCGGGCTTTGGTGTGGTGACGGCGCTGGACGCCAGCTCCGGGGCGGAGCTCTGGCGTCAGGAGCTGGATGCCACGGGGTCCGGCAGCCCGACCCTGCGCGACGGCTTGTTGTATCTGGTCGCGGGCGATGACACGGCCTGGGTTCTGGATGCCAGGACGGGCCGGATTGCCTGGCAGCTGGAAGCGACGCCGAGCGTTGCCAATATTCTCGGCGCGCCGGCCCCGGTGGTCGGGCCCGATATTGCGGTCTTTGCCTTTGGATCGGGGGATCTGGTGGGCACCTTCCGGCGCGGCGGTTTCCGCCGTTGGATCGCATCCGTCTCCGGGGCGCGCACCGGCAGTTCGATCTCGCAGATCAGTGATGTGACCGGGGCGCCGTTCCTGGACGGAAACCGCATCTATGTGGGCAATCACTCAGGTCGCACGGCCGCCTTTGACGTGACCACCGGTGCCCGCCTGTGGACCGCTTTCGAAGGCACGTTCGGTCCCGTCTGGGTCGCCGGTGGCAGCGTGTTCCTGGTCAATGACCGAAATCGCCTGATGCGTCTGGATGCGGGTGATGGCAGCGCCATCTGGTCGGTGGATCTGCCGGGCTATGTCAAGGACAAGCCGCGCAAGCGGGCTGAGATCGTGGCCCATCACGGGCCGGTTCTGGCTGGTGGTCAGCTGGTTGTGGCCTCCAACGACGGTCAATTGCGGTTCTTTGATCCGGTCGACGGGCGCCAGACCCGCAGCGTCGCAATCAGCGGCGGCGCCACAACCGAGCCGGTTGTGGCAGGGGGCACACTTTATGTCGTGACCGCAGAGGGCGACCTCGTCGCCTATCGCTGAGGCGAAATGCGCGCCGCATGAGGTTTTGCGCTGCACCTTGTGCATCGCGAGGGGGCGGGGGCCGCGCCTTCGGCGCGGCCC
>MPDC01000004.1 GCA_001874255.1 Alphaproteobacteria bacterium MedPE-SWcel | reverse complement strand
GGTCGCCTCGGGCGTTGCCCGAGGCGAAAAACCTCGCGGGGCGCCGGTCAATGGGTGTTTCTCTGTGTTGCGAAGGGAAATTACCGAGAAACCTGTTTCTCTTGACCTAAATGCGAATTAGAACCGGCTGATATGCAAGACGGAGAGACTTATGGCCGATGATCTCATTAACAGCTTCATGAATGGTCCCGACGAACAAGGCCGGTTCGGCATTTTTGGCGGACGTTTTGTCAGCGAGACGCTTATGCCGCTGATCCTGTCTCTGGAAGAGGAATACGAAAGGGCCAAGGTCGACCCCGGCTTCTGGGCGGAAATGGACGATTTGTGGAAACACTATGTTGGCCGTCCCAGCCCGTTGTATTTCGCAGAGCGGCTGACCGACCACCTTGGCGGTGCCAAGGTCTATATGAAACGCGATGAACTGAACCACACAGGCGCGCACAAAGTGAACAATGTGTTGGGCCAGATCCTGCTGGCACGGCGCATGGGCAAGACACGGATCATCGCGGAAACCGGTGCAGGCCAGCATGGTGTGGCAACCGCGACCGTCTGTGCCAAGTTCGGGCTGAAATGCGTGGTTTACATGGGCGCGCATGATGTGCGCCGTCAGGCTCCGAATGTGTTCCGCATGCGTCTTTTGGGGGCGGAAGTGATCCCGGTGACCTCTGGTCGCGGCACGCTGAAGGATGCGATGAACGATGCGCTGCGCGACTGGGTCACCAATGTGCGCGATACCTTCTACTGCATTGGCACCGTCGCCGGGCCCCATCCCTATCCTGCGATGGTGCGTGATTTCCAGTCGGTGATCGGGAAAGAGGTACGGTGGCAGCTGGCCGAGCAGGAAGGCGAAGGGCGCCTGCCGGATACGCTCATTGCGGCTATCGGCGGCGGCTCCAATGCGATGGGGCTGTTTCATCCGTTTCTGGACGACAAGACCGTGAACATCATCGGTGTCGAAGCCGGTGGCAAGGGCGTCGACGAGAAAATGGAGCACTGCGCCTCTCTGACCGGCGGGCGACCGGGGGTGCTGCACGGCAACCGCACCTACCTGTTGCAGGATGACGACGGCCAGATCCTTGAGGGGTTCTCGATCTCTGCGGGGCTGGATTATCCGGGGATCGGGCCGGAACATGCCTGGCTGCACGAGACAGGCCGGGCGCAATACGTCTCGATTACGGACAAGGAGGCCCTGGAGGCCTTCCAGCTGTCCTGTGCGTTGGAGGGGATCATTCCGGCGTTGGAGCCCAGCCACGCGCTGGCCCATGTGATGAAGATTGCCCCGGAGCTGCCGCGCGACCATATCATCGTGATGAACATGTGTGGTCGCGGCGACAAGGACATCTTTACCGTCGCGCGCCACCTTGGCTTCGACATGTCAGACACCGAGGAAGGGCGCGATCTGGACGATTGAGCCCTCGCCCATCCGCAAGTCTCCACCAGGCCCGTGTCCTGAGGCAGCGGCATGGCTGGCGATACAGAATGACAAAAGGCGCGGCATTTTGCTGCGCCTTTTGTCTTTGGGGAGCGGGGCCGGTGATGCCCCCGCAGAGGGGGCGAAGGCGATGTCCGGGCGGGGGCAGATCTGCCGCAAGCCAAACTGTCACTGCCACATCATGAGAGACTGTCCACCGCATGCGCCTTCAGAACGCTCAGAGGCACGATTTCCAGCGCTTTGCGATGGGTGGCTTCGAGATCAACGGCGGGGCCACAACCTTCGTCGGCGGCCTGGAGAAACCGCGCCGCGCAGAGGCACCAGCGATCCCCCGGCTTCAGCCCCCTGAAATGAAAGGCTGGCAGAGGTGTCGAGAGATCGTTTCCGACGTATTTCGAATAGGCGAGGAATTCTGCCGTCATCAAAGCGCACACCGTGTGGCTGCCGTGATCCTGGGCACAGGTATTGCAGTGGCCGTCGCGAAAGAACCCGGTAACGGGGGAGACCGAGCAAGCCTGCAGAGGGCCGCCCAGAACGTTCACTGCGTGGTCCTTGTCCATAGGTGGGGCACTCCGGTTGTCTGCTGGACGCGCGCAGGAGCCTGCATGCGTATCTAATGTTAGAGCGTTTAAGGCCTGTGTCCCGAGAGTTTAAGGCCTGTGTCCCGAGAAAGGAAACCGTCCGGAAGATTTCTGATCGCGCCCGTGCCGGGACGTCGAGAAAGGGAAGGTCATGGGCGCGTCACCGGGAGGCCGGAGTGGTGCTATTTGAACCGGTCGAGGAGTTTTTGCATGGGGTTGCGCGTATCGCCGGTGTCTGGGGGGGCTGCAGGTTTGGTGGCGGGGGCGCGCGCCTGTGCGCTCTTGGCCGGGCCTGTCTCTGCCCCCGCATCGGATCGTTGTGTTTTCTTGCCGGAGGGGCCCTCTGTCCCGGTGGAGCTGCGAGCCGGGGCAACCCGCAAGGCCACGGCATTCATGAACTTGCCGCTGTCGCCTTGCGCCAGACAGGGCACTCCATCCGAAATGCCGCGCAAGACATCATCGAGCCAGCCGTCCCGATCCGCCTTTGGAAAGTCATGCAGAACATATCCCGCGACTGCATCCTTGTGGCCAGGATGCCCGATGCCGAGACGAACACGCATGTAGTCGGCCCCGATATGGGCGTGAATTGAGCGCAGGCCATTGTGCCCCGCATGTCCACCGCCCTGCTTGACGCGGCATTTTCCCGGCGCGAGATCCAGCTCGTCATGAAAGACCACCACATCTGATGGGGTCAGTTTGAAAAACCGCAGGGCCTCTCCCACCGACTGGCCAGAGTTGTTCATGAAGGTCTGCGGCTTGAGCAGGATCAGCTTTTCCCCGCCAGTGGTGCCGTCACTCATCTGGGCCTGAAACTTGGACTTCCAGGGCGAGAACCCGTGATCAGAGGCGATCTGGTCCAGCGCCATAAAGCCGATATTGTGGCGGTTGCCTGCATATTTCGCACCCGGGTTCCCGAGGCCGACGAGGAGTTTCATGATCCGCTCTCCTGGTTGGTGTTGGCCGGAGTGATGCCCGTTTTCCATGTGGAAATCCAGAGCGCGGCTGACTGGCTTGACGGTTCGCGGAGGAGAGGGCACACAAAGTCAGGCCTGTCGCGTCACCTGCGCGGCACGAGAGCTTTGCCCGGGGGCGTTTTCACCCGTGGCAGCGATTTCAAGTGAAAGGAATTTGAACGTGACATTCCCTGCAGGAGCGGCACGCAGGTCGCAACCCGATGCCCGGGTTCAGAGGGCGGCAAAGCTGGCACTGATCTGTGCCTTGCTGGGGGCGGCCGGTTGTGCGCCACCGCCCGGGCCATCGGTTCCACAGCAGCCGGGACGGTCCCTTGCGGATGCACGTGCAGCGCTGCAGACCTGTGCGGGCGAGGGGCCGCGCGGCGGGCGGGCCGCGTTGACCGCCAATTACATCGGATCGGTCATTTGGGGCGGCGTTGTGCTCGGCCCGCTGCTCATTGCAGCCAATCAGGAAAACATTCAGGCCAACGGCGAGGTGAATGCCGTGGACCGCTGCCTGTCCCGGCAAGGCTTCGAACGGCGCGAACTGACCACGGCGGAGGTGCGTGCCCTGAAGCAACGCGACCGCTACGCGCGCGAGCAGTTGCTCGACCATCTGATCCGGGGCGGTACGCTGGAGGGCTACTCCGGCGCGTGATGTCCCCGAACCCGGAGCTGACCCAGTCCACTCCAGACCAACCCGGTCCAGCCCAGGTCACGAGCCGAAAGGGCCGAAAGGACTGTCGCATGGGGCCCCGGCCAATCGGACAACAGGGTGATCCATGAAAACACGGCGCAACAGCAAAAACGGGCCCCCGCAGGAGCCCGTTTCCATGATCTCAAGCCCCTGAGGGGGAGATCTTATTCTTCTGCTGCGGCGTCTTCGCCTTCGGCATCGCCTTCTTCATCGTCGGAGGCCTTGAGGCCGGACGGTGCGGAGATGTTGGCAATCACGAAATCACGGTCGATGGTCGGCTTGGAGCCTTCCGGCAGGGTGATGTCGGAGATGTGGATCACGTCGCCGATGGCTTTGCCTGTCAGGTCGACAGTCAGCTTTTCGGGGATGTCACCAGCGGTCACGATCAGCTCGACTTCGGGACGTACAGCGGTCAGAACACCGCCACGCTTCAGGCCAACGCACTCTTCCTCGTTGAGGAACTCAACCGGGATGAAGAGGTTGATCTTCGAGGTGCGGCGCAGGCGCATCAGGTCAAAGTGAGTCGGCAGGTCTTTTACAACATCGCGCTGGACGTCGCGGCAGATCACGCGGACGTCGTCATGACCTTCAACCTTGAGGTTGAACAGGGTCGACTTGAACCGGCCGGATTTCAGCAGCTTCAGCAGCTTGTTGAACGGGATATTGATGGACAGCGGGTCTACGTCGCCACCAAATACAACACCAGGAACCATGCCTTCGCGGCGCGCAGCGCGAGCGGCGCCCTTGCCTGTCCCCGCACGTTCCAGGCACTCGAGATCAGGAATCTCATTCGCCATTATAATTCTCCATATATAAAGTGGGGGTGCCTCCAAGGCTGTCACCCCGCGTGAAGCCGCCCTCATAGACAGAATGGGCGGATTTGGGAAGCCCTAAAGCGGCCCCTGCCGTCGGCGCGGCGTCAATTTGCCGCCTGCATCCATCAGCCGACGATGAAGATCCACCTCGGCGCGGCGGGCATCGTGCAGTCGGGCGCGGGTCTGCGGGGTCAGTTCGGCGGTGACGAAGGGAGATACATTCTGGGGCAAGCAGCTGATTCGCTGCTGAAAGCGCTCTGCCAGGAAGGCTTCCATGCGGTCCCATTGTTCATAGGCAAAGAGATGATCGACCAGGATGCGCCCTCCGCGCCCGCTGAGCATGGAGTACTGCGTGCCGATACGGGCGTATGGTGGTGGATCCTCCGCCAAGGCTGCGTTGACAAACTCATCAAAACTGCGGTCGCCCACGAATTCCGGCTTGTCCCGGATCTCGCGCCGCCGCCTGTATTTATACCAACTGCGCAGATGGTCCTCGGGATTTCTCAGAAGCGCGAAACTCTCCAGTTCGATGCCGAATGTGTCGCGGACAAAGGGGCGTACACGGCGATGAAACCGGCGGGCCGAGATGTGTTTCTGTGACTTCTTGAAGACGATATCCGCATGTGGGCTGAGCGCGAGCTGGAGGGCCGTGGACCCGGTCTTGGGAACCGCCAGAAAGGCCAGCGACTGGGGCATGAAGACAAGCATGCTCCTGCAATACATCGGACCTGTGGTTGCGGCCAGCGGCAGCGCAATGATGTAGCGGTACAATTTCGAGATTGTGGCACTGTGCGCACTGTGCAAGCTCTCCATCCATGGAAATCATTACCGATATGCGCACCAGTGCGGTGCATGGACGCGCATTTGCCGTCATGGGAATTTGTACCGGCGCCTTTGCGGCCTATGCGCCTCAATTGAAGGCCCAGGCAGGGCTGGGCGACGCGGAATTCGGCTTGGCGTTGCTGTTCGGTGCATCGGGTGCCGTGGGGGCCATGTGGTTGGCGCCGCGTGTGGACCGGATGCTGGGAGGCGCCGCTCTGGTGATCTGTGCCCTGGCCCTGGCCGCGGGCTTTTTATTGCCGGGATTGGCCACCAGTTGGGCCGCTTTCGCAGGGGCAATGTTTCTTGCATCCGGGGCGGCGGGGCTCCTCGATGTGATCATGAACGCGCGTCTCAGCGGGCTGGAAGCGCGCAGTGGCCGGTCGCTGATGAACTTGAACCATGGTCTGTTTTCGCTGGCCTATGCGGTGGGGGCCTTGGGGGCGGGGTTGATCCGGGAGGCGGGCGTGCCGCCAGTCTGGTGTTTCGCGGGCATTCTCTGTGTCACCGCGCTGATGACGCTGGGCATGCGGGATCCTGCGCCGTCCGAGCCTGCCGAAGACGCCAACGAACCGGCGGCAATGGCGCTGCCTGTTATGATTATCGTTCTGGCCGGGCTGATTGTGCTCATCGCGTTTACCGCCGAGCAGGCGACCGAGAATTGGTCGGCGCTCTATCTTGAACGATCTTTTGCGGCCAATGCTGCCGAAGGGGCGATGGGCCCTGCCATACTTGGGCTGACGATGGGGATCGGGCGATTGTCCGGGCAGGAAGTCGTCCGCCGCGTGGCCGAGGGGCGGTTGATGCAGATCGCAGCCGCGCTTGCCGCCTTCGGGTTGATCCTGGCGGCTTTGGCCCCGGTGCAGTGGATGGCCTACGCCGGTTTTGCGGTCCTCGGGATCGGGGTCTCCACCATCGGGCCAACTGCGCTGGCCTGGGTTGGCAAGACAATCCCGGCGCGGCAGCGCGCGGTGGCAATTTCACGGATGGTGATGATTGGCTATTGCGGCTTTTTCATCGGCCCGCCCGTCATCGGGTTCATGGCCGAGGCCTTCGGGCTTCGGTGGGCGCTGGCGATGATGGGGATCCTGTTGCTGGGAATTACCATTGTATTGGTGCCGGCCCTGCGCCGATTGGCCCGCAGCGACACAGCCTGGACCTGAGCGGTCTCAGCTCCGGGCAGTGCCGGTTTGAAGGATCAGGCCCAGCGTCCGGTGAAGTCTTCTGGCACCAGAAGATTGTGGCGACCCAGCCCTGCCACTGATTTTTCACCGCAGAGCGCCATGGAGATATCAAGCTCCCTGTGGATCACCTCAAGCGCACGGGTGACACCGGGCTGGCCCATGGCACCGAGACCATAGACAAAGGCCCGCCCGATCATGGTGCCCGTTGCGCCAAGGGCCAGTGCCTTCAGCACGTCCTGGCCAGAGCGGATGCCACTGTCGAGATGCACTTCGACCTGATCGCCGACCGCCTCCATGATGCGCGGCAGCATGCGGATCGACGACAGGGCCCCATCAAGCTGTCGCCCGCCGTGATTGGACACGGTGATCGCATCGGCCCCGACCTTGGCGGCCATTCTGGCGTCGTCCTCGTCCAGAATGCCTTTGAGGATTACCTTGCCGTCCCACATGTCTTTCAGCTTGGCGATCTTGTCCCAGTCCAGCGTCGGGTCGAATTGTTCCGCCGTCCAGGCGCCGAGCGAGGATGTATCGGAAATGCCATCCACATGGCCGACGATATTGCCGAAATTGCGACGCTTCGCACCGAGCATTCCGATGCCCCAGGACCATTTCGTCATCAGGTTGGCGATCGTCTTGGGGGTCAGTTTTGGCGGCGCAGAGAGGCCGTTTTTCAGATCCTTGTGTCGCTGGCCGAGGATCTGCAGATCAAGCGTGATCACCAGCGCCGAGCAATTGGCCGCTTTCGCCCGGGCGATCAGGCGGCGCGTATAATCCTCATCCTTCATGGTGTAGAGCTGAAACCAGAAGGGTTTCGTGGTCGCCTCTGCGACATCCTCGATCGAATTGATCGACATGGTGGAGAGGGTGAATGGAACGCCAAACGCCTCGGCCGCACGGGCGGCCTTGATCTCTCCGTCGGCGCATTGCATGCCGGTCAGCCCCACGGGGGCCAGCGCTACCGGCATCGCCACATCCTGGCCGATCATCTGAGCCGCTGTCGAGCGTCCCGCCATGTCGACGGCCACACGTTGACGCAGGCGAATTTGGTCAAAGTCGGTGGTGTTTTCACGAAATGTCTGCTCGGTCCAGGATCCGCTTTCGGCGTAATCGTAGAACATTTTCGGCACGCGCCGGGCGTATATGCGCTTGAGGTCGTCGATATTGGTAATCACAGGCATGGGACGCTCCTCGGTGCGGGTGGAACTGGTCATGTTTTATTACCAATCCGAAACGGATCTGACAAGCGAGAGCATCGTAATGTTGCATTTACGAATTTGTGAAATTTTATCGGCACCTACTACCGTGAATTGTGCTGACATGAGCGGGATCTAGGTGAGCGCAGAGTGTTTCTGGAGGATTGCCGGTGGTTTGTCGGCTGGTCGGCGTTCGAATTGTGATGTCTGCGACCGGGCGCAATATCCGGCACATGTGTTTTGTTGTTTGAGTTTTGAAGTCTGGGCCGGGGAGTTCCGGCGGGTGGTGGCCAGAAGAAATCGGTTTTATCCGGAGGTAGAGCAACGTGAGTGTTGTGTTCATATCTGACGTCATGGATCGGCACCCCAACTGGGTTTGCGCGGTCTGCGGAGACGGGAACGACGCCAGGGAATGGTCCAGATTGCCAATCTGGGCGGAGCCCTCATGACCCTGCGCTCGGGTGATATTGCGATTTCGGGCTGCGGGTCGGACGATCCGGCAGAAGATGCGACCTATGTGGAGCTTCTGGCCGAACTTCAGCATGAGCGGCTTCAACGGCAGGAGTTGCAACGGCAACTCGAACGGAAGACCCAGTCCTTGCGTCAGACCAACGCGTCCCTGGTCTCTCTGGCGCGGCAGGTGGATCGCATGGTGCGGGAACGGACCGAAGATCTGGACAGGGGGCGGTCGGCCGCAGAGGCTGAAAACGAAGCCAAGACACAGTTTCTTGCAACAATGAGCCACGAAATCCGGACGCCTTTGAATGGCGTTCTGGGCATGGCTTCGGCTTTGGCGGACACGCCTCTTGGCCTGGAACAGGCCCGGATTCTCGATGTGCTGCGCGACAGCGGGCGGCTGCTGTTGAATATTGTCGATGACATCCTCGACCTGACGAAGATTGCCGAAGGAAAACTGACGCTTGAGCAATTGCCGACCGACGTGGTGTCGTTGACGGACGCGGTGTGTCGCCAATTCGAGCCGCGCATTCGGGCCAAGGGGTTGGGTTTCACGAAACTCTGTATGAATGAACTCGCAAAAGGCGGCGTCTGGGTCCACATTGATCCCACCCGGTTTCAGCAGGTCCTGAGCAACCTGCTGTCCAATGCGATCAAGTTTACCGAAAATGGTGCGATTGCACTGACCGCTAACCTGAAGGCGGAAAAGGATGGGCTCCTGTTGCTGACGCTGTCTGTGCGTGACACGGGCGTCGGTCTCAGCCCGCGCCAGGTCGAGCGATTGTTCCAGCCGTATATTCAGGCCGACGCAAGCGTTCATCGCAACCATGGTGGCACCGGGCTGGGGTTGGCGATCGCACGACAGATCTGCCAGCGTATGGGCGGCGATCTCACATGCAGCAGTTTGGAAGGGGACGGCAGCGAATTCCGGGCCAGCTTCCGGGTGTCCCCTGCGCCTGCGCCGGAGCAGGATCAGGCGGCGGATCCTGCCGAGTCGGAATGCGCCATCCTGTCATCACGGCGCTGGCGCGTGTTGGTTGCCGAAGACAATCGAACCAACCGTATGGTTTTGCGGCACATGTTGAAAGAATACGACCTGGACATGATCTGGGTTCAGAACGGCAAAAAGGCGGTGGAGGCCTGGAGCACGCAGAAACCTGATCTGGTGCTGATGGATGTGAACATGCCCGTCCTCGACGGAGTGTCGGCCACAGAACAGATCCGTGAACGCGAAGAGGCGGAGGCCCGCGCGCCGGTGCCCATCATCGCGGTATCCGCCAATGCGCTTGTCCATCAGGTCAAGGCCTACCTGGAGCAGGGCATGACCGACCATGTGGCAAAGCCTATCCGCAAACAGCGCTTGCTGCAGATTATGGCTCAGGCCCTGTCAGAGGCGCAGGGACACGACAGCGCCCCCGAGATTGGCCCGCACCCCTGATGCGGCCGGGTGCGATGCGGCGCGTGGGTCGTCTGATACAGGCCTAGCCTGCGTGGGCGCCGTCGGCGAGGGATTTCACAAAGTCCAGCACCTCGGATACAGGCTTTCCGGCGCCGATTTCGGCCACGATGGCGCTGCCGACAACCGCTCCGTCAGACACCGAGGCGATGGTCTGCGCCCGTTGCGGCGTCTTGATCCCAAACCCGACAATCACAGGCAGATCCGTGGCCGCTTTGAGCCGGGCAACTTCCGGGCCAACGTCAGAGGCTTCTGCCTCGGCGGCACCGGTGATGCCGGTGATCGACACGTAATAGACAAACCCGGAGGTGTTCTGCATGACCCGGGGCAGGCGGGCGTCATCCGTGGTCGGGGTGGCAAGACGGATGAAGTTCAGCCCCGCCGCCTGCGCGGGCAGGCACAGTTCGTCATCCTCTTCCGGTGGCAGGTCGACCACAATCAGCCCGTCAATCCCCGCAGCCTTTGCATCCGCGAGGAATTTATCCACGCCGCGGGAATAGATCGGATTGTAATATCCCATCAATACGATGGGCGTGGTTGTGTCCCCCTTGCGGAAATCCGCAGCCAGCTGGAGCGTGCGCTCCAGCGTCATACCCGCCTCCAGGGCCCGTTGGCCGGCCAGCTGAATGGTCGGGCCGTCGGCCATGGGGTCGGTGAAGGGCAGGCCCAGTTCGATCACGTCCACGCCGGCTGCCGGCAGGCCTTTGACGATCTCGAGAGACGTGTCGTAATCCGGGTCCCCTGCCATGACATAAGTGACAAAGGCTTTTTTGCCCGCTGCAGAGAGTTCGGCAAATTTTGCATCGATACGTGTTGTCGGACGGGTCATGGCGGGCCTTTGTAATCTCTGTTGCTTGAATTGATGTGCCGAAACTTCTCGGTAAAATCAATCCCGGCTGATGCGGTTGCGCCTTTAATCCACGGGGCGGGGCAGGGCGCGCACCCTACAATGGCATATGCCAGCGCAGACTGATCGCGTTGAGACCAGGGTTCCGGTCGGCGATCGAGGCATTCGATATATGGCTCAGCGCCAGAGAGACCCGCCGCCCATTGCGCAGCATGCGTCCCAGCCCCACCAGCGACCGGAACTCGATTGTCGAACCGAGATCGTTGCCAGCGGGGCCTTCGCTGAACAGTCCGGGCATGACGCTGACCTCCACAAACCAATCCTTCGTCAACGCGCGCTGGCCCTGTATGCCGAGCCCGACAAAGGTGTCACCCGCCTGATGCACCTGCCCGCTGACGCCCAGCCCGGCCTCAAATCCGAACAGATCCCAGTTCCGGGCGCCGAGATACTCCAGCGACAGAAAGGGGCCGCTGTCTGCCTGTGCGGCGTGAAAGTCGCCAAATCCCAACCCGATGGCGACCTCCTGCGCCCGCGCTGTCTGACACTGGATCAGGGTGAAGAAGGACAAAAAGGCAAGAATGGTCGCAGGTCTGCGCATGAATGAACCATGTAAAAGAACGCGACCGTGGCAGAACGCCCGGCCGTCTGATTGCGTGAAATCAGGATAAAGGTACGCAACACTGCCATGTCAACTGCCGGAAGGCGGGGTGTCGCCTTGCTGTGCGCTTGCGCAACCGCCCGCATGCGCCTAGAAGCTGGCACCCAAGAGGCATCAGGAGGCTGGTATGGGCTTTAAAATGGGAATCGTGGGTCTACCGAATGTCGGCAAGTCGACCCTGTTCAATGCACTGACCAAAACCGCCTCGGCGCAGGCGGCCAATTTTCCCTTTTGCACAATCGAGCCCAACGTCGGCGAAGTTGGCGTTCCGGATGCACGTCTGGACCAATTGGCCGAGATTGCGAAATCAAAACAGATCATTCCGACGCGGATGACGTTCGTGGACATCGCCGGGCTGGTCAAGGGCGCGTCCAAGGGCGAAGGTCTGGGCAACCAGTTCCTGGCAAATATCCGCGAGGTGGATGCCATTGCCCATGTGCTGCGGTGTTTCGAGGATGGCGACGTCACCCATGTCGAGGGGCGCGTAGACCCGGTTGCCGATGCCGATACGATTGAAACGGAACTGATGCTTTCAGATCTGGAGAGCATCGAAAAACGCCGTGCCAATCTGGTGCGCAAGCTCAAGGGCAACGACAAGGAGGCCCAGCAGCAGGACCGCCTGCTGGCGGCGGCACAGGCAATGTTGGAAGACGGTAAGCCCGCCCGCCTTGTCGAGGTCGACGCCGATGACGACAAGGCCTGGAAAATGCTCCAGCTTCTGACCACGAAACCGGTGCTCTATGTCTGCAACGTCGGCGAAAGCGAAAGCGTGGACGGCAATGAACACTCTGCCAAGGTGGCAGAGATGGCCGCCGCTCAGGGCAACAGCCATGTGGTCATCTCGGCGCAGATCGAAGAGGAAATCAGCCAGCTCGATCCCGAAGAAGCGCAGATGTTTCTGGAGGAAATGGGCCTTCAGGAAGCGGGTCTGGATCGATTGATCCGGGCTGGCTACGATCTCTTGCATCTGGAGACCTATTTCACCGTCGGCCCCAAGGAAGCGCGGGCCTGGACCATTCGCCAGGGAACCGCAGCACCTCAGGCGGCCGGAGTGATCCATGGGGACTTTGAGAAGGGGTTCATCCGCGCCGAAACAATCGCCTTTGACGATTTCATATCCAGCGGCGGCGAGAGCGGCGCCAAAGAGGCGGGAAAGATGCGGGCAGAAGGCAAAAGCTACGTCGTCAAGGATGGCGACGTGCTGCATTTCCTGTTCAACACCTGATCGCAGTTCGCAGCATACTGGTCTTTTCGGCCCGTCAACTGATGCGGGCGGGGTCTGATCCGGCCCATGCCGGTTGCTGTTGTGGGCTGCGCCCATGTCCGGCAGGCTTGAGAAATTGTCTGCTCCAGTGCTAAATCTGGCCATTAACCAGTCGTAGGGATAAAAATAAAAATGACAACGAAACTCATCATCGACACGGATCCCGGCATCGACGACGCTATGGCGATCTTCTATGCGGCCGCCGCCCCGGATATTGAACTTTTGGGCCTGACGACCATTTTCGGCAATGTCACCACCAAAATGGCCACCCGCAACGCCCTGCGCTTGCTGGAGGCCGCAGATCTGGACCTGCCGGTTGCCGAGGGCGCAGGGCAGCCGCTGGTGTTGCCGCCGTTTGAACCCTCGGCCCATGTGCATGGCGAAGAGGGCTTTGGCGATATACCCGCGGCAACCCCCAAAGGGCAGGCGCTTGACGAGGAGGCCGCGGATTTCCTGATCCGGATGGCGCGTCTGCACAAGGGTGAGTTGATCGTCTGCCCAATCGGGCCGCTGACCAATATCGCATTGGCGGTGCAGCGCGATCCTGATTTCGTGAAGAATTGCAAACAGATCGTCATCATGGGCGGCTCGCTCGAGGCTGGCGGCAATATCTCTCCGCATGCCGAGGCAAACATCTATCACGACCCCCATGCGGCGGAGGTGGTATTCGCCGCAGCGGCTGGCAAGATCACCATGGTCGGCCTGGATGTGACGCTCAAGATCCTCTGTGTTCCCGAAGATTTCGACGCCATCAAGGAACGGTCGCCGGAACTTGGGGGCATGCTCAAGCAGATGAGCGTCTTTTACATCAAGTTCTATCAGGAAGTCGCGAACCTGAATGGCTGTTCCCTGCACGACCCTGCGGCCGTGATCGCCTGCACCCATCCGGATCTGTTTCAGACCCGCGCAGTTCCACTCCGTGTGTCCGTCGATCCCGAGACGTCTGGCGCGACCGAGTTGGCAGATGACGCGCGCGGAAAGACCAATGTGGCGATGGACGTTGATGCCGAGGCGGTCAAAGCTCTTTTCCTCAAGCGCCTGTCCCTGCTGCCGTGATCCGATAGCCCCGTGCGGGGCGCTGCGGCCGAACTGTCCAGGTCAGCAGCTTTCGGGATCAGGGGGCAAAGCGGGCATGACACAGAGCGCCTCTCCCTGGTCGGGCAGATGCGCTTCATCCAGCCTGTGCGGACGCTGCACATCGGGGTTGGCGATGCCCAGACTTTCCAATTGTGCAGGTGTCCCGCCTCTGAATCCCAGAGGCCCGCGAGCGATAGTGCCAACCACCGTGACATGCGTCGGGGTGTCCAGCACGGGTCCGCCAGCCCGTTCGGATGTCACGGTTATATCTTCGAGGTAGAAAGCGATTTCCTGCGCGGCTACGGGTGTCGCCACACAGGTTCCCACCGGCAATTGTGCTGTCCGCTTTACAGTCTATTGCTGGAAAAAGGTCAATTTATACGGTGTCCGTTTCGCTTGCTCATGGGGAGGCGCGCGAGAACGGTCTTGCTGCAACCCAGCTTTGAGGCGAGGGGTGTCAACTCCGGAATCACCGCTGCGCTCCGAGGGTATTTTGCGATGATCTTACCAAACGGTCGGCCCGCAGGAATGGCTGCAGGTCCCGGCGCCGGAGGTCCGGACGGGCGAGGGTTCCGTAGGATCTCGATACGAATTTTCGCCCGGCCGCCCCATAGAAATTCGCAGCGTTCAACAAGTCCGGGAAGAGGCTGAACAGCTCGCGCCTGTCGTCTGTGGTGAGGCCCCGCAGGGCGTCGGGTCCGGGCCAGAAGGTCTCTGTCGCGCAGCCCTCGGCAAAGACCACCTGATGGTGTTCGGTCAGGATGTGAATGTAGCAGACAGGGGCCAGACTGGTATCGGTGCGCACGTGCTCCGGGTCCAGATCACTCAAGAGGCGGGCGCGAACAAACGGATCCTGTATGGTCGACGGCCCCTGGCTCAGGCTGGATGGCGCGATGAACCGATGTTGAGGCGAGACCCGCAATGGACGGGCGTTGTCGATCACCCCCCCAGGCCGGAGCCGGATCGGGCGCAGATGCGGGTGTTCGGCCAGATTGGCGGAGGACAGCAGCCGCCTGCCGATCCACACCACCGGTTGCAGACCATTGTCGGCGGTCTGGATCAGGTCGCCCACCCGGATCTGTTCGACCGGACGTTCCCCCCTTGCGGTGCGAATCATCGCGCCGGGGGTGAAACAGGGAATGCCCGCGGAAAAGAGCTGCGCATGGGTGCTCATCTGGCTTGGGTCGACCCCGTCCAGCACCAGCTGTTCCCCGCCGGGGAAGGTCAAGAGCGCATTGCCAAAGCCGTCATCGCCGGTGGACACGTCAAGCGTCCGGACCGTGCCACCCGGGCCGGATCCGCCCGTCAGTTCGGAGACGTCGAGTTGATCATTGAAAAACCCGTTTGTGTCATCGTCAGTCAGGTCGAAGTCCATGATCCGGTCGGCGCCGCCGGCCTCTGTCAGGACAAATTCGTCGTCGCCGGTGCCGCCGGTGAACCGATCATCCCCCGCGCCCCCCGTCACAGTATCGTTTCCGGCACCGGCATCGATCTGGACCCCGACGCCATCTGCCCGCGCGTCGACCACGTCATCCTCATCGGTGAGGATCATTTCCTCGATCTCGGAAAAGTGGATCGTATCGGTGCCGTCGGTGATGAACCCGCTTTCAGTGCCGGTGTAGGTCACAGTGACCGGGCCGGTCATCGCGGACAGATCTACGATATCATGATCATCCCCGGCTTCCCCGCCGACAATGGTGTCATTGCCAAAGTTGTTTTCCATGCGGAATGTATCGGCATCCGCCTCGCCATACATCAGATCATCGCCGGCGCCCCCCACCAGCAGGTCGCCATCGTTGCCGCCCCGCATGGTGTCATCGCCGTCACCGCCCTCAAGCGTGTCAAAGCCGTCGGTGGCTGTAATGCTGTCGTTGCCACTGCCGCCGACCAGACTATCGTCACCGCTGGAGTTGTGCAGGGTATCGTGGCCATCGCCGCCATAGAGTGTGTCGTTGCCGATGCCCGTTGTCAGAACGTCATTGCCCGCGCCGCCGTAGATCAGGTCGTCGCCATCGCCGCCGGAAATGGTATCATCGTCATCGCCGCCGTGGAGGGTGTCATTATCCGCCCCACCCTCGATAGAGTCGGCCCCGGTACCGCCTGTTATGCTGTCGCGACCCTGACCGCCGATCAGGTGGTCATCCCCGGCGCCCCCATCCATGCTGTCGTTCCAGCTGCCGCCGTCGAGGGTGTCATTGCCCGCGCCGCCCGACATCGTGTCGCTGCCGCTTCCGCCCTCCATGTAGTCGGCGCCGTCGCCACCGGACATATAGTCCCGGCCCGCCTCGCCGAACATGCTGTCGTCGCCGCTTCCGCCCTCGAGGCTGTCGTTGTCGACGCCGGCATAGAGGGTATCGTTGCCGTCGCCACCCTCGAGCGTGTCGTCGCCTTCGGTGGCAACAATGCTGTCGTTGCCGGTGCCGCCGACCAGACTGTCGTCGCCTGCGGAATTGTGCAGCGTGTCATTGCCCGCGCCGCCGATGAGAGTGTCGTTGCCCAGACCTGTGCTCAGGCTGTCATCGCCGTCGCCGCCGTCGATCAGGTCATCCCCGTCGCCACCGGAGATCGTATCCCCGCCGAGCCCACCGGTCAGGATATCGTTGCCGGTCCCGCCATCGACGATGTCATCGCCCTCGCCGCCGTCAATGGTGTCATCCCCTTCGCCGCCATCCAGCAGGTCATTGCCGCCCTGACCAAGGATCACGTCGGCGCCCTGACCCCCGAAGAGCGTGTCGGCGCCACCTGCAATCGGAACATAGACCGCGTCTTCGATCAGGTCGCCCGACAGGGTGAAACCGGACGGGGTGTTGCGCGCCTCCAGAGTGAACTCGATCGAGGTCCGCCCTTCGAATTGGGCTGAAAACCATGCGTCCTGATCGGTGTGGTCGTTCTGTTCTGTCCCGGCGGCGCGTATGGTCGAGCCATCCTCGGTGACAGTCAGCGACGTGTCATGGGCGGTGCCGAACGCGCTGTACTGGTCGCTGTCGAGGGATACCGACTCTGCATTGTCGTGATGACGGTTTTGATCGAGATCGTTGAACGTCGCCGTGGAATTGATCGCAATGGGGTCTCCGGTCGTCGGATCAAAGAACTCCAGACGAAATTCGGCCGTGTCGCCGTAGCCGTGACCATCGAGAACAATTTCATGGCCGCGCCCCCCCGACAGGTCAACGGCCATTCTCGGGTCTGAGGAACCGACCAGGACAAGCCGCCCCCAGACAGAGGTGCCATCTTCCAGAAAGGCCACGTCGCGGTAGATGGCGGTATCGCCGGTATCTGCTGTGCGGCCGGAATAGCTCTGGCTGACCAGGTTATTGATATCGAGGACGAGCGGCGTCGCATCGTCCCCGCCCAGATCGACAGAATCACCGACGAGCGTATCGTCGCCATCCCCGCCCGAGACCAGATCGTCGCCGCGCCCTCCGACCATGAGGTCGGCCTTTGCAGAGCCGGAGAGAACGTCGTCAGAGCTCCCGCCGATGAGCAGCTTGAAGAGCCCATTGGCATTTCCGTTCCCGTTGGCAATCCCGTTTGCCAGCCCATTCAGAATGTTGGAGATCAGACTGTCGTCGTCGTCCTCATCCTCGTCGTCCTTGTTCTTTCCATAGGCGTTGCCGTTGTTGCTTTTTTCCTCCTCTTCTTCCTCTTCTTCTTCCTCCTCCTCCTCCTCTTCGGGGATGAAGCCCGGATCCCAGGGATCACGAAAGCCAATTACGCGCCAGTCCTCGCCGGGGGCCAATCCGCCATCTTCGGACTGGGGATCCTGCTTTTCTATGTCGGGCATTGGGAACACTTCCGCGAAAGGACCCGGCAGGAGCATGTCGCCACTGCTCGGAGTCAAACAGATATCTTGAGCAGAAGCATACGATTGCGCGGAAAATTTTTCGTTAAGCTGCGCGTCGGGTCTGGGTCAAAAGGCGGGGCTTGCGGGCGCATCGGATGCATCCGGAAGGGTCGTTTCAACCAGGGCGAGATTTCAGCCGCACAAGAGGGGGCCAGCGCCGGATTGGAAACGGCGGTGTCTCAGACCGTGACGGGTTTTCGGGGATGAGGTTTGGTGCGGTGTCTCAGGGCAGCAGGACCCAGCGCAGCGACATCGCGACAAGGCCGAGCAGCGCCACGCTGGCACACCAGAGGCCAATGAACCAGAGCCAACGACGTATCAATGGTAGCCCTCGGTCGGGTCCATCTTGCCGCGGAATACCCAATAGGCGTAGGCGGTGTAGGCGAGGATCAGCGGGATCAGGACGACGGCCCCGACCAGCGCGAAGCTCAGGCTTTTGTCCGGTGCGGCAACATCCCAGATGCTGAGGCTGGGCGGGACCATCATCGGGTAAAAGCTGATCCCGAGGCCCGCGAAACTGGCAACAAAGATGCCGAGCGCGGCAAAGAACGGTCGGCGATCCGAGCCGCCGCGTAGCCCGGTGAACAGCGCCCAGATCAGCCCGCCCATCACAGCGGGAACGCAAAATGTCCAGAGGCTGCCGGGGAGGTTGAACCAGCGCGAAAAGTAAACCGGATCGAGGAACGGCGTCCACAGGCTGACCAATGCGATGAGGGCAAGCGTCGCGATCCCGAGCGGTCTGGCCAGCCGCCGCATATGGTCGTGTATGTCCCCTTCGGTTTTCATGACCAGCCAGCAGGCGCCGAGCAGGGCGTAGCCGACCACGACGGCCAGACCCGTCAGAATCGAAAAGGGGCTCAGCCAGTCGAACCACCCGCCCGCATAGGCGCGGCCTTCGACTTCGATCCCCTGAACCAGCGCCCCAAGGGCGATCCCCTGACAGAGCGCCGCAACCAGCGAACCGGCAAAGAAGGTAAAGTCCCAGACCCATTTGTGTTTTTGCGTCCGCCATCGGTATTCAAAGGAAACCCCGCGAAACACCAGCGCCAGCAGCATCAGCATGATCGGCATGTAGAGGGCCGGCATGATCACCGCATAGGCCAGCGGAAACACCGCAAACAATCCGCCTCCGCCGAGGACGAGCCATGTCTCGTTGCCATCCCAGACCGGGGCGACCGAGTTCATCATCAGGTCGCGTTCGCCATGCGATTTGGCCAGTGGAAAGAGGATCCCCAGGCCGAGGTCGAACCCGTCAAGGATGACATAGGTCAGAACCGCAAAGGCAATGAGACCGGCCCAGATGAATGCAAGATCGAATTCCATGGCTGCTGTCCTCAGTTCGGGGTTGATGGATCGAAGGGGGCGAATTTCCGGGGCGGCACCACTCCGGCGGCCCGGATCGGCGCATCGCGCAGCCCCAGTCGCGGCGTGGAGGGGCGTTTGTTCATCATCGCCAGGATATAGGCGGTCCCCGCTCCGAACACGAAGAAATAGACCACAACGAAGGCAATCAGCGATGTCGCGACCGCAGGGGCTTCGACCGGGGCGAGGCTGTCAGAGGTGCGCAGGAGGCCGTAGACCGTATAGGGCTGGCGCCCGACTTCGGTCGTGATCCAACCTGCCAATACCGCCACAAATCCCGCAGGCCCCATGATCACACAGATCCGGTGCAGCCAGTGGCTGTCGAACAGACGTCCCCGGATCCGTGCCAGACCGCTCCAGGCGCCGACGGCGAGCATCGCAAAGCCGATCCCGATCATCACCCGAAAGCTGAAGAAGACAATGGTGACGGGCGGCTCTTCATCGTCGGGAATGGTGTCAAGCCCGGCGAGCGGCGCATTCAGGTCGTGTTTCAGGATCAGCGACGAAAGCTTGGGTACCTCGATGGCGTAGTCGATCCGCTTTTCTTCGGGGTTGGGGATGCCGAACAGGATCAGCGGAGCGCCGTCCGGATGGCTGTCGTAGTGCCCTTCCATGGCCATGACCTTTGCCGGTTGATGTTCCAGCGTGTTCAGCCCGTGTGAATCGCCTGCAACGATCTGGATCGGGGTCACGATCAGCGCCATCCACATGGCCATTGAAAACATGCGCCGCGCCTCTGTATCCGCCTGATTCCGCAGCAGATGCAATGCACCCACGGCGCCGACGACAAAGGCGGTGGTGAGATAGGCCGCCAGCACCATATGCACCAGTCGATAGGGGAATGACGGGTTGAAGACGATCTGCCACCAGTCTTCCGGTACGAACTGACCGTTGGCGGCGATGGAATATCCGGCCGGTGTCTGCATCCAGCTGTTGACGCTGAGGATCCAGGTGGCGGACATCAGGGTGCCAAAGGCCACCATGGCGGTGGCAAACATATGCAGACGGTCACCGACACGATCGCGCCCGAACAACATGATGCCGAGGAACCCGGCCTCCAGAAAGAACGCAGACAGGACCTCATAGGCCATCAGCGGCCCGATCACCGGTCCCGCCTTGTCGGAGAAGACCGACCAGTTGGTGCCAAACTGGTAGGACATCACGATCCCCGAAACGACACCCATGCCAAAGGCGACGGCAAAGATCTTTTTCCAGTAGTTGAAGAGGTCCAGATAGGTCTGGTCTCTGCTCCGCAGCCAGAGCGCGTTCAAAACGGCGAGAAAACTTGCCAAGCCAATCGAGAACGCCGGAAAGATGATATGGAATGACACCGTAAAGGCAAATTGAATTCGGGCGAGTGTCTCGGCCGTGGTTCCGTCCAGCATCTGGCGTCTCCTGGGGTTGTTCTGGCCAAGAGCTATCCCAAGATCTGCGAAAAGCAATGCGCCATTCGCGATATTGCGCGTCCGTGTCGCGCGACAAGCTGTCACCTGCGCCAAAGCGTCGCCCGGGGTCCGGGTGTGGAGGTCCGGCTCGGATCCTGCGCATTGGCCCTATGCATTGACCCTACACATTGACCCTACACATTGACCCTACATATTGAAACGGGGGGCGCGCAGCACTGGCCTGCAGGGGTCGGGTTTGCAGGCTTCAGGTCTGCGGGCAGGAATAATTTGTCAGAGGAGTTGAAAAATGTTAGCGCCCCCAGCGGCGAAGCGATAAACTATGGTTTGCCAGCATGGCTCGGGATGTGAGCCTCATGACAATATAAAGGCAGGACAACGCTATGATCCTATGTTGCGGCGAAGCGCTGATTGACATGATCCCCACTGAAACGACACAGGGGCACGAGGCCTTTGTGCCGCATTCCGGAGGGGCTGTTTTCAACACCGCCATCGCGCTTGGTCGGCTCGGTCGGGATGTGTCGCTTCTGAGCGGCGTGTCGACCGATCTCTTTGGTGTGCAATTGCAGGCCGCGCTGGCAGAGAGCCAGGTCGGGCAGGGCTATCTCCTGCGATCAGGCCGCCCGACAACGCTGGCGTTTGTCAAACTCGAGAACGGTCACGCCAAATACGCGTTCTACGATGAGAACACGGCCGGCCGGATGCTGGATGCATCGGCGCTGCCGGTTGTGGGGGACGAGGTGTCGGCACTGTTCTTCGGCGGGATCAGCCTGGCCTGCGAGCCCTGCGCCGATACCTATGCCAGCCTGTTGGCACAGGCAGGTGCCGACAGGGCCGTGATGGTGGATCCGAACATCCGCCCCGGCTTTGCCCCGGATGAGGCGCGCTATCGCAACAGGCTGATGGCGATGCTGGCGCAGGCGGATATCGTCAAGGTTTCGGATGAGGATCTGGACTGGATCATCCCGAAGGGCGAGGGGCTCGAAGAAAAGGCTGCCGCGCTGCAGGCGCATGGGCCGGCCGTGGTCTTGGTCACGCGCGGGGCCGAGGGCGCGACGGGCATATTGCCAGATGGCGGACAGGTCACGGTTCCGGCAGAGAGGGCCACGGTCGTCGACACCGTGGGCGCAGGCGATACGTTCAACGCAGGTGTTCTGGCCCGGTTGGACGCGTTGGGGCTGTTGCGCAAATCCGCCTTGAGAACGATGACAGCCGAACCGCTGGAACAGGCCCTCGCCTTTGGTGCCAAGGTCGCCGCGATCACTGTCGCGCGCGCCGGAGCCAACCCGCCCTGGGCCCGCGATCTGTAGCACGCCTGTGCGCGGGGCCGGGATCAGCCTCTGCTGCCCTGACTGCGGTGGTGCGCCATGTTCTCTGTCAGCGCGCTGCAGGACTGGGTGATATGGTCACGCGTCAATCGGGCCGCCAGGTCGGCATCCCCCTCGGCGCAGGCCTGCCAGATGGCCAGATGTTCCGCATTTGATTTGGCGACATTGCCGGACCGCACAAGTGCTGCGCGCAGATACCGGTCGACACGGTCCATCGCCTTGTCGATCGCAGCCTGATGATAGGGCAGGCCGGACGCCTGATAGAGGCGCTCGTGAAAGGCGCGGTTCAGATCGCCCCATTTGACCGGATCGCCGCAGGTGAGGGTCTGCGCGTCGAGAATGTCGCGGGCGTTTTGCAGCGTCTGTCTGGTCATTCCGGGAACGGCACGGCGGATCACTTCGGGTTCGATCAGGGTACGATAGTCGAAAATCTCCCTGAGTTCCTCAAGGTCCAGACTGGCCACGACCGCCCCCTTGAACCGTTGCGAAGTCACCAGACCTTTTTCTTCGAGACGTGAGATCGCTTCACGAACCGGAATGCGGCTGGTGTTCAACAGGCGGGCGATTTCATCCTGCCGAAGGGGGACACCCTCTTCCAGATCGCCTTCGACAATGGCTTTGCGCAAGGCGTCGAACACGACCGATGCGGCCGATGCGTTTTTGGGAATATCCATGGGCTGAAGCTTCATGACGTGGCTCTCCTGGCCGGGGTCATACCGGGGAAGCCGCGCGGGATCAAAGCGTTTGGCACAAGGGGCGGGAATTCCCGGCGGCCGCGATGCGGTCAGCCCCGGTGGTTCAGCGCAAAGAGGTGACAAAACCGCCATTGAGGGCCGAGACCGTCGGCTGGGCGGTGTTGCGATGGGCCATGCGCTCAAGATTGACGATGGTCGCCAGCATGATGCGGTCATGGCTCCAGTCCCCGGGGCGCTGGATCAGAAAGGCCGTCATCACCACAGCACAGGCGATGGTGGCGGCAATCGCCGCCCAGAGAGAGGCCTGGTGCCCCTCCGGCGTCTTTTCGGTGACCGCAATGATGCGCCGGGCGAGGATCGGAGCGTTGTGGATCTCATGGCGTTCCAGCAGCGCGACAGAGGGGCTGCGCGGGCTGAGGAAGACGGGACTGCGGCGGGCGCGCTCGGACGCCCGGATCAGGCATTCGCAATAGGCCCGCAGATCGAACCGTGCCCGGGCCCCCAACGCCTGATCGCAGGCAAATTCCCGCATCGTGCGCATGTCACGGCGCCACAGGTAGTAGGCCGGGTTCCAGAACAGAAGTGGCCGCAGGCATTCCAGCAAAAAGGCGGTTTCCACGTCCTTTTGGCGAAAATGTTGCAGTTCATGCGCCAGGGTCAGACGCAAATCGCGCGGGTCATCCAGCAGCGAGGTAGGCAGAACCACATAGAGCCGCCACAGACCCCGTGTCGAATAGGCCACGGCAGTGGTGTCGCTCAGCAGCAGATCGACGCGTCCGATGCGCTTCCAGCAATAGCAGGAGGACAGCGCCCGCCGGAGCCGCAGAATGGCATGCCCAAGCAGCACCGCGGAAATCGTGGCCCCGGTGATCAGCAAAATGGTGACCATGCGGCTCCAGATGGCATGGCCGACGCTGAGATCGCGGACCAGATCCTCCCGCAGTCCAATCATCGCCTCGAACCGGCTTGCGGACATGTTCACGTTGCCCTGCAGGTACTGCGAGACCAGCATATCCGAAAGGGTCGGCGGGTTGCCCATACCGCTGATGTTCAAGATCACGACAAGCACCGGTGTGCAGGCCAGCAGGACGGTCATGCCGTTCAGCAGTTTCAGCTGCGGCCCATAGGCGGTCGCCAGCGAGGTCCTGCGCAGTCCCGAACGTGCCAGCATCCACAGAAGTGCCCCGGCCAGAACCAACAGGTTCAGATCGATATATGCATTTAAGAGTGCATCAGCTTTCATTGTCCCCCAGCCTTTCGTTGAGCAAGGCCCGCATTTCCTCGAGCATGTCATCGGTGATGTCTTCGTCATCGACCAACCGGGCCACAAGAGCCGCAGGCGCGCCATTGAAGAGTTTGCTCGACAAGTTCTTGAGCGACGTTTTTTGATAGTCGGACTTTGGGATTGCGGGGTGGTAGACAAACGACCGGTCGATCCGTTCGCTGGTCAGAAAACCCTTTTGCTCCATGATCTTGAGCACCGTAGCAACCGACGTATAGGCGCGCTCTTGTACCTTGTTCAGCTCGGCCAGAATATCACGGACAGAGCCCTGGCCCATTTCCCATACGACGGTCATGAACTCCAGTTCGACCTCGGTGAGTAGTGAGTGGTTCTGTTTCTTGCGCATATGTCCAGGCTTTACTGCTAGTGCCGCGACCGGGGGAGAAGTCGCGGTGATCTCAAGTGATCTTCGGGAATGCTACGGGATTTTATATGGTGCGAAAACTATTTTCTTAGAAGAGGTCTCTTGGCGCAGGTCAGCGGATCGGAGGACAGGACTGAGGCGCGATCCGGAAAGCCACGAGACCAGCCGAGGCCGCATGGCTCTCCGGGACAGGCATGCGTCAGACCTTCCAGAAACAAAAGCTTGCCCAGACGATGGCGAGGCCAAGCGGGGTCCAAAGCGGCATCCCCATGAGCCCCAGCCACGCGAGAAAGATATAGGCGGAGCCCAGCAGGCTGATAAACAGCCGGTCACCGCGGGTGGTGGTGAGGCCAAGCACGCCTTTGCGGGCGTGGCCGCCCGGGCTGCGGATTTCGAGCAGGATCATCACGCCGATGGCGGAGAAGATCCCGATGAACAACAGGGCAGTGGGCCAGGTCCAGGCCATCCAGCTCAACATGTCTTATATCCTCCTTCTATACCCGGCCCATCGCGAAACCCTTCGCGATGTAGTTGCGGACAAAATAGATCACGATGGCGCCGGGAATGATGGTCAATGTCCCTGCAGCGGCCAGCAGGCCAAGCTCATAACCCGCCGAGGACGCCGTTTTGGTCATTGTCGCGGCAATGGGTTTGGCCGCGACGGCGGTCAGGGTCTTGGCCAGCAGAAGCTCCACCCAGGAGAACATGAAGCAGAAGAAGGCCGCGACCCCCACACCCGCCTTGATTGACGGGATGAAGATCGACGCGAAAAAGCGCGGAAAGGAATAGCCGTCGACATAGGCCGTCTCGTCCAGCTCCTTTGGCACGCTGCCCATGAAACCTTCGAGAATCCAGACTGCGAGCGGGATGTTGAACAGGCAATGCGCCAGGGCCACGGCCAAATGGGTGTCAAACAGGCCGACGGCGGAATAGAGCTGAAAGAAAGGCAGCGCAAAGACCGCGGCCGGCGCCATCCGGTTTGTCAGCAGCCAGAAGAACAGCTGTTTGTCGCCAAGGAACCGGTAGCGGGAGAACGCATAGGCTGCGGGCAGGGCCACCGCCACCGAGATCACGGTATTGATCGACACGTAGAGGATCGAGTTGATATAGCCCCAGTACCAGCTCGGATCGGTGAAAATCACCCGGTAGTTTTCTGTCGTGAAGGTCTGCGGAAAGAGCGAGAAGCCGGACAGGATCTCGTTTGTGGTCTTGAAGCTCATTGCGACCAGCCAATAGATCGGCAGCATGAGGAAGAGGATATAGACGATGGGGACGATGGAACGTTTCTGCATCGGATCCCTCCCTTAATTCTGATCGTCTTTGGTCATCAGCGTGTAGAACAGCCAGCTGACCAGAAGCGTGATTGCGAAATAGATGAGCGACATGGCCGCGGCAGGTCCGAGGTCAAACTGGCCCAATGCGATCTTGACGAGGTCGATGGACAGAAGCGTGGTGGAGTTGCCAGGCCCCCCGCCGGTGAGCACGAAGGGCTCTGTGTAGATGTTGAAACTGTCCATGAAGCGCAGCAGGATCGCGATGGTCAGGACGGTTTTCATCTTCGGCAGCTGGATGTAGCGGAACACCGACCAGTTGGAGGCACCGTCGATCTTGGCTGCCTGGTAATAGGCGTCGGGGATCGACACCAGGCCAGCATAGCTCAGCAGCACCACCAGCGAGGTCCAGTGCCAGACATCCATGGTGACAATCGTCACCCAGGCCGCGACCGGATCCTGCGTCATGTCATAGTTGAGGCCCAGGGTGTGGTTCAGGAAATAGCCCAGCAATCCGATATCCGGCAGGGTGAAGATATTCCACATCGCGCCGACCACATTCCACGGGATCAGCATCGGCAGGGCCATCAGCACCAGACAGACTGGAACCCAAAACCCCTGTCTGGGCATCGACAGGGCGATGGCGATGCCCAGCGGGACCTCGATGATCAGGATCAGAAAGGTGAACATGAACTGCCGTCCGAGGGCTGCGTGGAAGCGGTCGGAGCGCAGAATTTGCTGGAACCAGTCCAGACCCTGCCAGAAGAAGACGTTGTCGCCAAAGGTCTCCTGCACCGAGTAGTTGACCACTGTCATCATCGGAATGAGGGCGTTGAAGGCCACCAGCAGCAGCACCGGCAGCACGAAGAACCATGCTTTTTGGTTTTCGGTTTTCATGTCAGGTGCTCCGGTTGCGTGGCGAGCCAGCCATCGACGTAGAGGCGGGTTTGATCTCTGCGGAATTCAAGATGGACAGATGCGCCTTTTTCGGGCGCTCCGCCGTCGGTCACGGCATTGACCCGGTGGCCGAGGCAGTCGCATTCGACCACGGTATGGCGCCCCACGTCCGAGACTTTGGTGACGGTCGCCGCCAGTCCCTTTGCCGCGGTCCTTGCGGCGGCCTCCGTCGACAGGGTGACAAATTCCGGGCGGATGCCGATCTCGGTCTTGCCTGCGCACATTCCGCTGACCGGGCCCTCGAGCGCGACCGGCTGGCCTTCGATCTCGGCGACACCTTCGGTCACGGTACAGGGCAGGATGTTCATGCCGGGTGAGCCGATGAAATGGCCGACAAACGTATGGGCCGGGCGGTCGAACAATTCGACCGGTGTGCCGATCTGGACCACTTCGCCCAGCTGCATGACCACGACCTGATCGGCAAAGGTCAGCGCCTCGGTCTGATCGTGGGTGACATAGATCATCGTCGCCTTCACGCGCTGATGCAGCTCTTTCAGCTTGGACCGCAGCTTCCACTTCAGATGAGGGTCGATGACGGTGAGCGGTTCGTCGAACATCACCACATTCACATCCTCGCGCACCAGGCCACGCCCCATGGAGATCTTCTGCTTGTTGTCCGGGCTGAGGTTCGACGCGCGGGTGGTCAGCATATCGGTGACCTCGAGCATTTCGGCGATCGCCATGACGCGCCGCTTCACGGTTTTCTCGTCGCGGCCACGGTTGCGCAGCGGAAAGGCGAGGTTGTCGTAAACGGTCATGGTGTCGTAGATCACCGGAAACTGGAACACCTGCGCAATGTTGCGCTGATCCGGTGGCAGCTCGGTGACGTCCTGGCCGTCAAACAGGATCTGGCCTTCGGAGGGCACCAAGAGGCCCGAGATGATATTCAGCAGGGTGGATTTCCCACAGCCCGACGGGCCCAGCAGCGCGTAGGCACCGCCGTCATTCCAGTCGAGGTCGATTTCCTTCAGCGCATAGTCGCTGTCGGATTTCGGATTTGGCATGTAGCTGTGTCGCAGCTTGGACAGGGTAATCTTGGCCATAATGTCGCCTCACGCCACGCGGGACCCGTCGGGGGCAAAGACATAGGCCGCCCGGGGATCCATATAAAAATCATGCAATTCACCGACCTTGTAGGGGTGCACTCCGTGGCTGAGCGAGACCCAGGACGTTTGCGCCCCGCCAGCTGGCGCATCGCCGCTGAGGTCGAAATGCGCCGAGCTTTCCGATCCCGACAGCTCGGTCACCTGAACCCGGCCATTGAGTCTGACCAGACCTGCTTCCTTCGCCACCGGCTGCACATGGTGGGGGCGAATTGCGATGGTGTATTCTCCGTCGCGCAAATCGGCCGCGGCGCCTTGCAAGGTCCAGAAGATATCGGCGCCGAGCCGGGCATCCCTGCCGCGTTTCACGATGGTGGCCGTATTGATCGGCGGATCCGAGAACACCCGCGCGGCCCCAATGTTTTCGGGGTTGCGGTAGATGTCTGCGGTGGGACCAAACTGGGTCACACGCCCATCGCGCATCAGGGCCGTCTTGCCGCCGAGCAGCAGGGCCTCTTCGGGCTCCGAGGTGGCATAGACCACCACCGCGCCGCGCCCTGCGAACAGGTCCGGCAACTGGTCGCGCAACTCTTCGCGCAGCTTGTAATCGAGGTTCGCCAGCGGCTCGTCGAGAAAGACCGCACGGCTTTCCTTGGCGATGGCGCGCGCCAGTGCGGTGCGCTGCTGCTGGCCGCCGGACAGCTCGTGCGGGCGGCGGTGCAGCATCTCGGAAAGCTGCATGATCCCGGCCGCTTCCTGAACGCGGTCGTCCAGTTCCGACTTTGCCATGCCTGCCACTTTGAGGGGCGAGGCGATATTGTCGTAGACTGTCATATGCGGATAGTTGATGAAAAACTGATGCACGAGGCTGATATTGCGCTTTTGCGTGCTGAGGCGGCTGACATCCTGTCCGTCCATGTGGACCGTGCCGGATGCAATCGGGTCCAGGCCTGCCATCATCTTGATCAGAGAGGTCTTGCCT
Source organism: Alphaproteobacteria bacterium MedPE-SWcel (assembly GCA_001874255.1). GTDB lineage: Bacteria > Pseudomonadota > Alphaproteobacteria > Rhodobacterales > Rhodobacteraceae > Epibacterium. The sequence continues at coordinate 149,454 of MPDC01000004.1, read as the reverse complement.
GAGCCGGTGGCGCCCAGAAGGACGTTGAAGTGACCGGTTTCAAGAGTGAGCGAGGTTTCCTTGATATGAAGAACGCCGCCCACGCGTTTGGTCACGGATCTGAGTTCGAGTGCCATTGTGCTGTGGAACTTTCCGGCCCTGCGCGCATGAGGAGCATGTGCGTCGGGCTATCGTGGTGTCTGAGGAAAAACCCCGGCCAAATGACCGCCAGCAGGCGCTGGCATCACCTGACCGGGGAAGGTGGAGCCGGGCCCGAGATTCAGGCCCGGCACGTCAGGGAAAGAAACCGATCTGCGATCAGTTGGCAGCCCAGCGGGCGACCAGCTCGTCATAGTTCACGGTCTGGCCCTGCGGCTTCTCGTTGTCGAGCTTGGGCTTGGCGCCGCCATTGGCATACCACCATTCCGCGTCCTTCTCTTCGTTCAGCCGCGGTCCGCAGCCGCCATAGACATCCGCCTGCTCGTCTGCGCGCTGCATCCGTGCCATGGTGATGTCCATTTCCTGAGCGAGCCGATCCATTGCTTCCTGCGGGGTGAAGGCGCCAGAGTTGACGTCCCCGATCTGCTGCCACCAGATCTGGGCCAGCTTTGGGTAGTCCGGCACGTTCACACCGGTCGGTGACCAGGCCGTGCGGTCGGGAGAGCGGTAGAACTCCACCAGACCGCCGAGTTTCTCGGAGCGTTCCGAGAAGCTCTCGTGATTGACGGAACTGTCGCGGATGAAGGTCAGGCCCACATGCGACTTCTTGACGTCAACGGTCTTGGAGACGACGAACTGCGCGTAGAGCCATGCGGCCTGGGCGCGGTCCAGCGGGGTGGAGTTGAGGAACGTCCAGGAGCCCACGTCCTGATAGCCGACCTTCTGACCCTCTTCCCAATAGGGGCCGTGGGGGGACGGCGCCATCCGCCACAGCGGCGTGCCGCTGTCATCGACGGTGTTGTTGCCTTCGGACTTCGGCTTCACCATGTCGGCGGTGAAGGCGGTGTACCAGAAGATCTGCTGCGCCACATTGCCTTGGGCGAGGGCGGGCAGAGACTGGTAGAAGTCGTAGGAGGCAGCACCGGGAGGCGCATATTTGCGCAGCCATTCGTCCCATTTGCGGATCGCGTAGACCGCAGCAGGACCGTTGGCCGCACCGCCCCGTGTGACGCTTGCGCCGGCCGGGTTGCAGGACCCCGCTTCCATGCGGATGCCCCATTCGTCGATCGGGATACCGTTGGGTTCGCCTTTCGAACCTGCACCAGCCATCGACAGCCAGGCATCGGTCATGCGCCAGCCCAGATCGGGCGCACGCTTGCCATAGTCCATGTGGCCGTAGATGGTGGTGCCGTCGACCTCCTTCACATCCTCCGAGAAGAATTCGGCGATGTCCTCATAGGCGGACCAGTTGACCGGAACCCCCAGATCATAGCCGTATTTTTCCTTGAAGGCGGCCTGCAGATCTTCGCGGTCGAACCAGTCCTTGCGGAACCAGTAGAGGTTGGCGAACTGCTGGTCGGGCAGCTGATAGAGATCGCCATCGGGACCAGTGGTGAACTGGGTGCCCATGAAATCATCAAGGTCGAGACCGGGGTTGGTCACATCCTTGAATTCGCCTTCCATCATGTCGCTGAGGTTATAGGCAAGCTGCAGGCGCGAGTGGGTGCCGATCAGGTCGGAATCGTTGACATAGGCGTCATAGAGATTCCGCTTGGTCTGCATCTGGGTTTGCACGGCCTGGACGACCTCGCCTTCGCCCAGGATCTGATGGTTCACCTTGATGCCGGTGATTTCCTCGAATGCCTTGGTCAGGACCTCGGATTCGTAGGAATGGGTCGGAATGCCTTCGGAGAGCACGTTGATCTCCATACCCGAATAGGGTTCGGCCGCCTTGATGAACCATTGCATCTCGGCCAGCTGTTCGCTCTTGCTCAGAACCGAGGGCTGGAACTCCTCGTCAATCCATTTCTGGGCCGCTGCCTCATCGGCATACGAACCCGTTGCCGCAATCACAGCACCAGCTGCAACTGCGGACAAAAGATACTTACGCATCTTTCTCCTCCCTAAAGTCTGTAAGGTCGGATGGTTTGTTCATCCAACTCTCCCCGAGGTTTCACCGAGGGCCGCAGATTGTCAAACTAGTTTTTTAGTATTTTGTTAAGTATCTGAATTTAAATAATAAAAATACCCCTAGCAAAAGCGGTGTCTGCCATTGGGTTGGGCGGAAATCATGCTGCGCTGCGTCAAATGTGTCTGTAGTGCTGACGTAATTGCCGAGCTTTTGGGGATACCGACGCGCGCTGATTCCAGCTATGAGGGCCGCTATGAACACTGAAACTCCCTTTGAAATTTTTCTCGTGGCCACGCCGGGGCTTGAGCAGGTCCTGTGTCAGGAGGCCCACATGCTTGGTTTCGCGCAGGCGCGCCAGGTCCCCGGTGGCGTGAGCTTTGACGGAACCTGGCCGGATGTCTGGCGCGCCAATCTCATGCTGCGGGGGGCGACGCGGGTTCTGGCCCGCATTGGATCGTTTCGCGCGTTCCATCTGGCGCAGCTGGACAAAAGGGCACGCAAGTTCCCCTGGGGCGAAACCCTGCGCCCCGACGTGCCGGTGAAGGTCGAAGTCACCACCAACAAAAAGTCAAAGATCTATCATGCAGGCGCCGCGACAGAGCGGATCGAACGGGCCATCACCGAAGAACTCGGCGCGCCGATCTCGCCGGAGGCAGAGGTGACCATCAAGGTCAGGATCGACGACAACACCTGCATCTTCAGTGTCGACACCTCGGGGGAGGGGCTGCACAAACGCGGTCACAAGGTTGCGGTCGGAAAGGCTCCGATGCGCGAAACGCTTGCGGCATTGATGCTGCAGGCCTGCGGCCATCAGGGGCAGGAGCCGGTGCTCGACCCGATGTGCGGGTCGGGGACATTTGTGATCGAGGCGGCGGAAATGGCGCGGGGACTGGCAGCCGGCCGCAGCCGGACCTTTGCGTTTCAATCGCTGACACCCTTTGGTGCGGAGCGCTGGGAGGCCGTGCGCAGCGCCGTCGCCCCGCCCCGAGAGGTGTCGCAGGTGTTTTACGGGTCGGACCGCAACGCAGGTGTCATCGAGATGGGGGCTCAGAACGCGGAACGCGCCGGCGTGTCGGATCTCTGCCATTTCAGCCATGCATCCGTCAGCGACCTGCAGCGCCCCGACGGGCCTGCGGGTCTGGTCATGGTAAACCCGCCCTATGGCGCCCGGATCGGCAACAAGAAGCAGTTGTTCGCAGTCTACGGCGCGCTGGGCGAAACGCTGCGCAGCCGGTTTTCAGGTTGGCGCGTGGGGATCGTGACCAGTGATACGCAACTGGCACGTGCAACGGCCTTGCCGTTCTTGCCCTTGGGAGCGCCGATTGCACATGGGGGGCTGAAAGTGCGGCTGTTCCAGACAGATCCACTGCCCTGACGTCTGGCCGGACGTCTGCCCTGACACTTGCCCTGACACTTGCCCCGACTTCTACCCTGACTTCTGCCCCGACCTGCCTCGGGGCTGTGAAATGCCGGAGAACGAGGCGCTGATTGCGCCCCGTTCCCCGCACCTGTGGCCGTCAATCCGCCGGTGTCAATCTCAGATGACGTCCACAAGTTCGTCTGCGTCGGCCGCAGTTTCGTCCGCGTCTTCTTCCGGGACATCCAGCGACATCAGGCCGAGGATATCCTCCAAGCTGGCCCCCGCCGCATCGTCCTCACCCTCTGTCAGACCCCCGACGAGGACCTGAGGCGCGTCGTCATCAAGCCCGGTGACCAAAGCGATCCGGCTCAGGTCGATATCATCAAGTGTGAGCGGACCATCGTCGGACCAGAGCGTAAAGTTCAACGTCTGCACAAACCCGTCCGAGCTGTCTTCAACCTGTCCGAATTGCAGACCGATATCGAAGCTCTCTGACAAGGTCGTGCCATCGGACAGGGAGTTCGCCCCATTGGGATTGATTTCCTGTGCGGTCAGGGGAATTGCGTTTGCATCGGGGTAGATATGAAGCCCGCCCGCAGTGCTGTCGTCGGTCAGGTTCATGAAAATCCCGTCCAGGTCGGTCTCTTCACTGTCCCACGACGTCGGAGCAAGTTTGAAAAACAGCGTGCCTTCGGCGGTCTGGCTGACTTCCATGGTCAGTTGCTGACTGTCGCCGATGGTGAAATCGACCGTGATCTTGCCCTCGTCTTCACCGCCCGGGGTGTCGGTCTCATCGTCGTCACAGGTGTCCGGATCATCTACCGGCGGAACGACGGGGGGCTCGCAGTCGTCATCGCCCTTGTCGTCATCATCCCTGTCGTCATCGTCCCTGTCGTCATCCTTGCGCCCGCAGCCATGGCCACCGCGATCATCCTCATCGCGATCCCACCACTTTTTGGTCCGTCCGCCACGGTCCTCATCGTCGCGGTCTCGTCCGCCGTGCCTGCCATGCCCGCCGTGCCCGCCGTGCCACTTGTCGTCGCGGTCATCACAGTCCTTGTCCCGGCTGTCGTCGTCCTCATCGTCGGTTTGATGTTTGCCGCGACCCCAATGGGCGCCCCAGTCGCCTTTGCCATCGTCCTTGTCGCTATGATCGTCGTCCTTGAAACCGGATTTATTCTCGCAACCCGCAAAGGAACTGTAGGTCCAGCCCCCATTGTTCCAGCTGCTGGAGGTGCCACCGAAATGCGATTTCCCACCGAAGCTATAGGATTTGCCCCAGGATGATCCGCCGAAGCCAAAAGACGCTCTCGCCATTGCCGTTGTCCCCTCAAAAATAATTTTCCCAAAGTCCACCACACGGATTTGTGGCGCAGTTTCGTTCAGTTGTCTTAGAACGGGGCGCAGACCATCCGCACGGGGAAAGCATAGGAACGCGGCGACGGAGATCGCAATTATTCTTAAATTTAACTAAAAATTAGCGGATGGCGCCCGCAAAATGGCGACAGTTCGCGGGGGTGGGATCAAATTGTTTCCGTTGCGTCCTGCAGCGGCTTGCCTGTTGCAGGGATTCGCAAATGCGCCGACGTTGGGGAATGCGGCGCATTTGCCGCGCCAGACGTGAGGCCGGAGTGGGGCAGGAGTGGAGCAGGATGCAACAGGCTCAGGATTTTCGCGAGGAATATGAGGGGTTGGCGGCGGTTCTGGACGGCCAGCCGCACCGCATCTTTACGACCCCGACGCAGTTCAAGGGATGGACGGTGAACGACGTGCTGGGACATCTCCATTTCTTCAATGCAGCCGCAGAAGCCGCATTGGCCGGGGCGGAGGCGTTCGATGCGATGCTGGGCCAGGCCGCCATGGATCTGGCGGCAGGCGGCCAGATTCTGGAGATGCAATTCCCCTGGCTGGATGGTCTCAGCGGCCCCGCGCTATTCGCCGAATGGCGCATCGGGGCCGAGCGTCTTGCCAACGCCTATGCCGCGGCAAATCCGAAGGCCCGCGTGAAATGGGTCGGGCCCGAGATGAGCGCCCTCAGCGCGATCACGGCAAGACAGATGGAAACCTGGGCGCATGGGCAGGAAATCTTTGATCTTCTTGGCAAGCATCGAGAGGAGGGGGACCGGATCCGCAATATCGCCCATCTCGGTGTGGCAACATTCGGGTGGAGTTTTCAGGTCCGCGGTCAGGCTGTCCCACTGCCGCCGCCGCATGTGGTCCTGACGGCCCCCTCGGGGGCCATCTGGCAATGGAATGACCCGCAAGACGACAACCGGGTCGAAGGCAGCGCCGTCGAGTTTGCCCAGGTCGTCACACAGGTGCGCAATCTCGCCGACACCCAGCTGCGCACGACACCGGGCACGGCGCGTAGATGGATGTCGCAGGCCCAGTGTTTTGCGGGCCCGCCTGTGGCGCCACCGGTTCCGGGCAGCCGGTTTCTCAATCCAGACGCGCCGTCGTCGACCTAGCAGGAACGGGACCGGGCCTGAACAAATCCTGCGAGCGTCATCCGGGCCTCGTCCGTTTCTGTCACGGGAATGTGCTGGCTGATCAGGGCGGCCCGATACGGAGCGGCCAAAGCTGCGGGGGCGATCAGCGCGAGGTTCTGGCCCAGCCAATAGGGCCGGGAGGCGGCCAGCTCGGCCCCGAGGGCGGCGCCCCAGATCTGCCCCCGCGCGACCGCGTCCGAGATCACTCCGGCGCGCCGCATCGTTTGGGCCTCGGCAATCCGCAGGGCGAGGCTCTCGGGCTTTGACAACACGTCATGGAGGGTCTCGACCAGGGCCGCCTCGTCCAGAGCGTCGCGGGGGCGGTCGGCCGGGCAGAGCGCGTTGACCACTGGCAACGTTGCGAAACTGACAAAGCTGACGACCTCTTCTGCGCTGATCTGCACCCAGTGGGTGGCGTGATGTCCGGGCAGGCAGATCACACCGTCCCATTCCTTGTTCAGGCTGAGAAACCCGCCGATCCGGCCCGCAGCCCCCTGCAGCCGCCCGAAGGGCCGTTGCTGCCGCAGCCCGGCGAGGGTGAAAATGCGCTGATCCCGGACCGTTGACATTGTGACAGCAAGCTCGGCGGGTTTGGCCGGGACCGTTTGCGCGGCCGTTGCCTCATCCGCGAAGGTCAGCAGATCGTCTCCGGCCCCCAGCGCGAGCGCGGCATCCAGATCCGGGACCTCGACGGCTGCGCTCTGGGGCGTGGTGCCGACCATGCGCCATGCACGCGGTGGAAAATGTTCGGCGTCGAAGGCCGTCCAGGCCTCGGTTTGGCGGTCCATGATCGCAACACCCTCATCTCAATTGGCAACAATCCCACCTGTTGCAGGCATTTGGCGCGAAACTCAACGGCCATCGCCCCATTTGAACAGGGAGGGCTATCCTTTTGCACTATGGGTTTACCCGGAAGCAAGGCTGACACCTTTGCTGAATTGGATAGTAATGGCCCAATCTCAGCCTTGGGGACATGGCCGACAGAGTGGTGCGAGTCCCGATCCGAAGGGCATACTGCACGCATTTGACGCAAAATGCAGGTTCTTTCCTGTGCTGGGTTAGCAGCAATTATGCTAATTTTTGAAATATGTTAACACAGGTTAATCTGTGCTACGTGCGTCCGCGAGGGGCTCGGAAATGCTTGAACCTAATCCCGCTGCCACTGCTCTGAGCATGTGCGCCACTGCCAGTCCCTGTGCACACGGTCTCTGTGCAAGCGGCCATTCGGCAAGCCGACCCTGTGCAAGCGGACCCTGTGCAAGCGGCCTTTGGGCAAGCGGCCTTTGGGCAAGCGGACATAACAACGCGTCCTGCGGGCCGGGAGCATAGCACCATGAAAGATGTCTTCTCCCCGAACGGGGGTGCCTTTCTGCATGGTCTCGTGGAATATGCCTCAACGCAGGGCCACGATGTGCTCGGGGCGCTCCGCGTCTGTGGCAGTCTGGACGTCACCGCGGATATGGCATCGTCGAGCTTGCCTGTGCATGAACATGCATCGGTGTTGCACGCGGCGGAAACCCTATGTTGCGATCCTCATATCGGGTTCAGCCTGGCCGCCCATACGAGGCTTCGCACAGGCGGGGTCGTCGCCTACGCCATGGGGGCGTCTGCGACAGTGGGGGATGCGCTCAGGACACTGGCAAGGCTCAGCGACATTTTCAGAATAACATCGCCGGCCGCCTCGTCGCCGACGACCCGCGACCCGATTGAGTTGAGCTGGGACTACGGCGCACCGGGGCAATTGGATCTGCGGCACTGGAGTGAATTCACTGCCGCCTTGCTGATACGGAGCCTGGCGGAATTGGGCGCAGAGCCAGCTGTTCCATCGTCAGTCGAATTTAGCCATGCCGATGTGGCCCCCTCATCCGCGGCGCTCGCAGCGCTTGGCGTGGCGCCTCGGTATGGCGCTCGGATAAACCGGATCAGGTATTCGGCCGCGGACGCGGCCCGGCCATTGCAGAGCGCGGATGCCGGGTTGCTGCAGGTGTTGTTCGAGCATGCCGACCTGTTGCGGCGCGTTGAAACCCAGGACCATAGCTCCACCGCCGTCACCGTCGAGCGTTTGATCATGGACCGCATGGCAGAGGGCGACGCCAGTCTGGCAAAAGTGTCGGAGCATCTCGGTGTCAGCCAACGCACGCTGTCCCGCAAACTCGCGTCCGAGGGGACCAGTTTCTTTTCGATCCTGGAGGGGGTGCGAAAATCGCTGGCACTGCGCTATCTGCGGCAGAACGAAAAATCGCTTTCGGAGATTTCTTTCCTCCTCGGCTATTCCAGCCTGAGTAGCTTCAATGATGCATTTCGCCGCTGGACGGGACAAAGCCCGGGCAGCTATCGCAGCCGCAAGGCCTCCTGCTGAACACCGTCGTAAGCGCCCGTATCGCGCATGTGGTCTGTGACCGCCAGCCGTGGTGAGCGGGCTGAGACCGGACGCAAGCCAACCCGATCCCCACGCGCAGAGAGCGGCTTCAGACCGTTTCCCGGGCTATTGCCGGTCAGGGGGTGGTCATTGGGTGGTCAGGGGTGGGGGCTGGTCAGGGCGCGGCTCAGATGGCCTGCCAAGGGTGTCTGCGCGGATGCGGCGGTTTTGCGCAGACACCGTCGATCATTCTCAGGCCGCGTTCGGGGGCAATTGGGGGATCGTCGCGACCCGGATATTGTTGGTGCTGCCGATTTTACCAAAGGGAACGCCCGAAAGAATGAGGATCTTGTCGCCCGGCTCCGGGGCAAGCAGCCTTTCGCAATGCATTCTCGCGGTTTCGACAATGCTGTCATAGTCGTCAGCCGTTGATTCAAGAACGGACCGCGCCCCCCAGACAAGCGCCATTCGACGAGAGATTTCGGCGCTGCGTGTCATCACGATCAATGGCAAACTGGGACGCCGCGCTGCAATACGCATGCCGGTGACGCCCGATATGGAATAGGCCATGATGCATTTCGCGGAAATTGCGGTGGCCAGCGAGGCGGCGCTGTCGGCAATCGAATCGGTGTCGGAGTCACAGGGCGCGCGCGAAGCCGCCATGGCACTGTCATAGAAGGTATGGCCCTCGGTCGAGCGAATGATGCGGTCCATGACTTCGACGGTTTCGGTTGGATAGGCGCCGGTCGCGCTTTCTGCAGACAGCATGACCGCATCCGCCCCGTCGTAAATCGCGGTGGCCACGTCAGAGGCTTCGGCCCGCGTTGGCGCCGGTGACGCCGTCATCGATTCCAGCATCTGCGTGGCGACAATGACCGGGCGGCAGGTCCGGCGACACAGCGCGATGATTTCCTTTTGACGGGCCGGGACATCTTCTGGCGGGATTTCCACGCCCAGATCCCCGCGCGCCACCATGATGGCATCGGATTTTTGGCAGATGGCTTCGATCTCGTCGAGCGCGGACGGTTTTTCGATCTTGGAGATCAATCCGGCGCGGCCGTCGATGATGCGGGTGATTTCATCAAGGTCGGAGGCCTTCTGAACAAACGACAAGGCAACCCAGTCAACGCCGTGGGCAAGGCCGAAATCCAGATCCGCGCGGTCCTTTTCCGTGAGGACCGACAAATCGAGAACGCAGTCGGGCAGGTTGACCCCCTTGCGATCCGAAATACGACCGCCCTCAAGAACCTCGGCCTCCAGTCTCCCCTCGCTCTTCTCCACGACTTTCAGCCGGACCCGGCCGTCGTCAATGAACATCCGGTGCCCCACCTCGACAGCGTCAAAGATCTCGGGGTGCGGCAGTGGCAGGCAGATATTGTCGCTGACCGTTTCGGTTGGCAGGAAACACACTCTCTCGTGGCGATCCAGAATACGCGCTTCACCCTTCAGGCGGCCGAGGCGGATCTTGGGGCCCTGCAGATCCTGCAGGATGCCGATGGGAACACCGACTTCCTTTTCCAAAGTGCGGATCGCGGCAATGACGCCTGCATGGATGTCGTGTTCACCATGGCTGAAGTTGAGCCGGAACGTGTCGACGCCTGCATTGAACAGGTTGCGAAGCATGAAGGGCGAGGCACTGGCGGGCCCCACGGTCGCGACGATTTTTGCGCGTCTTTTGCGGATCATGATGTCATCTTTCCTGGGGCAAGGTTTATGATCAGACCACGAGCACAGCGCGAAAATCATTCACGTTTGTCAAAGTCGGTCCGGTGCGGATCAAATCCCCTGTCACGTCGAACAGGGAATAGCTGTCGTGGGTTTCCAGATAGGTTTTCGGTTCCAGTCCAAGGGCGCGCGCGCGCGCCAGCGTGTCGGGGCCGATCACCGCGCCGGCGGCATCTTCGGTGCCATCGATCCCATCCGTGTCCACGGCAAGGGCGTGGATGTCCGGGCGCCCGTTCAAGGCCACAGCGAGGCTGAGGAGGAACTCGGTATTGCGTCCGCCGCGTCCGGCAGGGCCGTCGCCGATCGACACGGTGGTCTCCCCCCCCGACAGCAGCACGGCGGGCGCAGGGGCGGGTTGGCCATTACCGGCGACAGAGGCGGCGATCCCAGCTGTGAAACTGCCCAGTTCGCGGGCCTCGCCTTCCAGCGCGTCGCCCAGGATGACCGGCGTGACGCCTGCCCCCCGCGCGACGGCCGCCGCAGCCTCGAGCGAGGCCTTTGGCGTCGCAATCAGGCGGTAGTCGACGTCAAAGTCCGGCTTGTCCATGGCGGGCGCAGACAGGATATCCCTTGCGCTCGCCGGCAAATCGGGGCCCAGTTTCTGGACCAGATGGCTCAGGTCTTCGCCTGCGGTCGGGTCCGGTACAGTGACACCCGAGGCGATCGCCGCCGGATCATCGCCGGGGACATCGGAAATGGCCAGCGTTACCAGCCGCGCAGGCTGCACCGCCAGAGCCAGACCGCCGCCTTTCACCAAAGAGAGCCTGCGCCGCACGCGGTTCATATCGTCAATGGCCATGCCCGATTTCAACAACAACCGGTTCACGCGGATCTTGTCGTCCAACGTCAGCGGAGCCACCGGAAGCGGCAACAGCGCGGATCCGCCGCCCGAGATCAGGGCGAGGACCAGATCATCCTTGCCTGCGGCTTTGGCCGTTTTCAGGATCTCGCGGGCGGCCGCAAGCCCGGCCGTATCGGGGACCGGGTGGGCGGCTTCGAGAACCTTGATCCGGTCGGTCGGGACCGTATGGCCATAGCGGGTGACCACCACGCCGGACACATCCACATCGGGCCAGGCGGTTTCCAGCGCCCGCGCCATCGCCGCGGCGGATTTCCCGGCCCCGATGACGATGCAACGCCCCTTTGGCTTTTCGGGCAGCTGCGCTGCCAGCACTGTTGCCGGATCAGCCGCCGCGATGGCAGCCGTCATCATTCGGCGCAGCAGCGCCGTTGCATCGTCGTCAGTCATGGGTGAGGCCTTAGATGTTCTCGCCGCGGATCGCTTCGCAGACTGCGTCGGTCACGGCTTGGGTGTCAGCGGTGCCGCCCACGTCCGGCGTCATGATGCCATCGGCACAGACCTTCTCCACCGCCCGCATCAGACGTTCGGCGGCATTGTGCTCCCCAAGGTGTTCCAGCATCTGGCTGGCGGTCCAGAAGGTCGCAACAGGGTTGGCAATGCCTTTGCCAGTGATGTCAAAAGCGGATCCGTGGATGGGCTCGAACATGGAGGGATTGCGGCGCTCCGGGTCGATGTTGGCCGTCGGAGCCACCCCGAGCGAGCCCGCCAGCGCACCGGCCAGATCCGAAAGAATGTCGGCGTGCAGGTTGGTGGCGACAATCGTATCCAGTGACTTCGGGTCCTTTACCATCCGCACGGTCATCGCATCGACCAGCATCTTGTCCCATTCTACATCCGGAAAGTCCTTCGAGACCTCCAGGGCGATCTCGTCCCACATGACCATCCCGTGGCGCTGTGCGTTGGATTTGGTCACCACGGTCAGGAATTTGCGCGGACGGGACTGGGCCAGCTTGAAGGCGTAGCGCATGATGCGTTCGACGCCGACGCGGGTGAAGATGGAAACCTCGGTGGCGACTTCCTCGGGCTGGCCCTTGTGGGCGCGCCCACCAACGCCGGAATATTCACCTTCGGAGTTTTCACGCACGATCACCCAGTCCAGATCGCCTGGGCCGACATCTGCCAGAGGCGACGAAATGCCGGGCAGAATTTTCGTGGGGCGGACATTGGCGTATTGGTCAAAGCCCTGACAGATCGGCAGGCGCAGACCCCAAAGCGTTACATGGTCGGGCACGTCAGGCGCGCCAACGGCACCGAAGAAGATCGCATCGAAGGCCTTGAGCTGCTCTTTGCCATCCTCGGGCATCAAGGCGCCGGTTTTCTTGTACCGCTCCGAGCTCCAGTCAAATTCGGTCACGTCGAACGTAAAGCCACCATCGCGCCGTGCCAGCGCCTCAAGGGCCTGATGCCCGGCTGCAATCACTTCAGGTCCGATACCATCAGCAGGGATAGACGCGATTTTATAGGTTTTCATGGCTTTGATCCGTTGTTCAAGTTTTGACCAGTTCGGTCCGGATATTCGTGGAGAGAGAGGCGGCAGAGGCCTCACAGTCTGCACAAAAATCCGGCTCGCTGCTTGCGATGAAGCTATTGCCTGAAAGTTGTTGAACTCAATTCGCGAAATATTATATACAAACGGTGAATAATGAGGATTGTGCCGCCGTGGATATCAATCAGGTCAAATGTTTCCTGGCTGCGGCAGAGGCGCTGCATTTCGGACGGGCAGCGCAATCTCTTGATATGTTGCCTGCCTCGCTTGGTCGACAGATTCGTTTGCTTGAGGAAAAACTTGAGACGCGGCTGTTCCTTCGGACCACGCGCAGCGTCTCTTTGACCGAAGCCGGCAAGAGCATTCTTTCAGCGGCGCGCGAGCTGGTCGCCGAGGCCGACCGATTCGAGGAAAAGGTGCGCAGTGTCCGGAAATCCGAGACACCGGTTCTGAAGGTCGGCGCCATTGACAGTGCCGCAGCGGGGCTGATGCCGCAGCTTCTGAAGCTGATGCGCGATGAACAGCCCGACCTTGATATTCAGCTGTTCGAGCAGAAAACAATCCACCTGCTGCCGAAACTCCTGAGCGGCTCGCTCGATATTGCCTTTTGCCGTCCGCCCGATGTGCGCGAGGAACGTTTGAATTTCCGCACGTTGTTCTTTGAAACCGCGGTGGTGGCCCTCCCGGATGATCATCGTCTTGCGACAAAGGATGTCATCGCGATTGCCGATCTCACCGATGAGCCGCTCATTGTACCGGATCGCCGGTCGCGGCCCCACTCGCATGATCTGACCATCAAGCTGTTTGTGAATGCGGGTTTGACGGCCCGGATTGCGCAGGTTGCCGAAGAAAAGCAGACGATCGTCAATCTTGTCGGATCTGGCGCGGGCCTGGCCATCGTACCCCGCTGGACATCAAGGCTTCAGGTGCCGGGAGTCGCCTTCATTCCACTGTCGATTCCCCAAGGAACGACGCGATCAAAGCTGATCCTTGCGGCAGCCTGGGCCCGCGGGACACGCGATCCCGCACGGGACGCTTTGTTGACGGTCCTGGAGCGTCACTTGACGGATCTTGAAGCAACGGCTTGATTATTTCAGTTTTGAATATAAAATATGTAATGTAGCGAGATTTGGAACATCTTTTAATGATTAAACTGGGAGGCGCTTTCACACAGGAGGCGCACAGGAGCTAACTCGGAGGAAGTACAAAATGAAATTCGTAAACCTTACGGCTGTTGCTGCAATTTGCACGGCGATTGCGTTGCCGGTCTCTGCGCAGGATCGTGATGGCTGGCCAAACAGCATGACAATCGGAACAGGCAGCCAGGGTGGCACATATTTCACCTATGGCAGCGGCTTTGGCGCGATGATCAGCGAAGAGCTGGATTTGAACGCTGGCGTCGAAATCACCGGTGGCCCCGTCCAGAACGTGACCTTGGTTGAAACCGGCGAGCACCAGATGGGTTTCGTCACCCTTGGGCCCGCTGACGAGGCACGCCGCGGCGAAAGCCCGTTGATGCCGGGCGTCCCCCATGAAAACGTCCGCGCCTTGTTCCCGATGTATCAGACCCCGCTGCAGGCGGCCGTTTTGGCAGGCTCCGACATCAAGAGCTTCAAGGACATGGCCGGCCAGCGTGTCGGTGTCGGCCCGGCAGGTGGCACGTCCGCGACCTACTGGACCCGGTTCTTCGAGAACGCCAAGGGCTTTGACGGTGTGAACATCTCCAACGCAGGCGGGTCCGACACCGCCGGTCAGTTGAAAGACGGCCTGATCGACGCCTTCGTCTATGCCGCGGGTCTGCCGACAGGTGCCTATGCGCAGCTGGCAGTGGAAAACGATGTCCGTTTCATCTCGATGGATCCCGACACTCTGGCCGAAATGACCAAGATCGTTCCGGCCATGGCACCGTTCACCATTCCGGCCAACACCTATGAAGATCAGCCGGAAGACCTGCAAACCGTGTCCTTGTGGAACTTCGCGATTGCGCATCAGGACATGCCCGAGAGCCTGGCCTATGAAATCACGGCCCTCGCCATGAGCAACCCCGACCGCATGGTGCAGAACCACGCTGCGGCCAAGGAAACGCTGGCAGAAAACGTTCTCAAGAATCAGGTTATCCCTTTCCACCCCGGTGCTGTGCGCTGGTTCGAGGAAAACGGATACGAGATCCCTGAGAACCTGAAGTAAGCGCACAACCTGGCGCTTATCTGACACGGGCGGTCGAGCATGCTCCCGCCCGTGTTTCTCTACCAACCCCTTTTTCGGGCAGCCCAATATGACCAAGAACCAAGACACTGACCACCACATCGACGTCGATGCGGACCTTTCGTTCATCGAACAGGAGACGGCAAAGGCAAATGTCGATGAAGACCCGTTGTCGAGCAACCAGCGCGATTTTCAAGGCCCGCGCCATATGCTCATCGCAGCGTTGTGCGTGGCCTATTCGGTCTTCCACCTCATGGTCATGAACGTCTACCCGCTGGAAACCTGGGCCTACCGGCTGAGCCACGTCGGCGGCGGCCTCTTCCTGGGCTTCCTGCTGTTCGGTGCGGCCCCTTTGTACGGGACCAGCAATCCGCAGCAGCGCAACCTCTTGTCGCTTGGGCTTTTGGCAGCGGCCGGCGCGGGCATTCTCTATGGCGCAGTTGCGGTCATCTCGGTCTGGCTCAATGGCGCGTATCTCGGCAACGCGCTGCCGCCGTCCTGGGCGATGTCCACCTTCGGGATTCCGCTGGCGGCAGGATCTGCCCTGGCCGTTGTGCACGGATGGGTCTTCCCGCAAACCGACCGACGCCAGTTCTCCCTTGCTGATATTCTGCTGGCGACCGCAGCGATCGTGGCGACGGCCTATCTGATCTTCTTCGCTCGTCAGCTTCAGCTGCGCGCAGGCATGCCGATGGCCCTGCCGGGGGATATGTGGGCTGCGATCACGGGTGTGATCCTGATCATCGAACTGACGCGCCGTCTGGCCGGGATGGCCTTGGTGATCATCGCAGGTGTCTTTGTCGCCTATGCCTTTCTCGGCCCCTGGCTGCCGGGGATCTTCGAGCATCGCGGCTATACGGCCAAGCGGTTCTTTTCCTATATCTTCACCGACAACGGGGTTCTGGGCGCACCGATTGCGATCTCCTCGACCTACATCATCCTGTTCGTGATCTTTGCGGCATTCCTGCAGACAACGCGGGTGGGCGAGTATTTCGTCAACCTCGCCTTTGCAGCCGCCGGCCACAAACGGGGCGGCCCGGCCAAAGTGGCGATTTTCGCATCCGGCCTGATGGGCATGATCAACGGCACCTCGGCGGGCAATGTGGTGGCGACCGGGTCGCTGACCATTCCGATGATGAAAAAGGTCGGATACCGGCCGCAAACGGCCGCCAGCGTCGAAGCTGCCGCCTCTACCGGTGGTCAGATCATGCCGCCGATCATGGGGGCGGGCGCCTTCATCATGGCCGAGATCACCGGCATCGGATATATGGAGATCGTCTCGGCGGCGATCATTCCCGCCGCCCTCTATTTCATATCCGTCTACTTCATGATCGATCTGGCCGCCCAAAAGGCCGACCTCAAGGGCCTGCCGCGCGACCAGCTGCCCAAGTTCGGTGTTCTGGTCCGCCAGATCTATCTTCTGACGCCGATCATTGTTCTGATCTACGCGCTCTTTGCCGGCTATTCGGTCATTCGCTGCGGGACGCTGGCCATGATCACCGCCGGCGTCGTCTCCTGGCTGACACCGCATAAGATGGGCCCGAAACAACTGCTTCATGCGTTGGACAACGGTGCGCGGATGGTGCTGCAACTGGTTGCTGTCTGCGCCACGGCGGGCATCATTGTCGGGGTCATCGCGCTCACCGGGATCGGCTCGCGGTTTTCGACGGTGCTGCTGACACTGGCCGACCAAAGCCAGTTCCTTGCGCTGTTCTTTGCCATGGTGGTGTCGATCGTCCTGGGGATGGGCATGCCAACGACAGCAGCCTATGCCGTTGCCGCGAGTGTCATTGCCCCCGGCGTGGTCAATCTCGGCGTGGAGCCGCTGATTGCGCATCTGTTCATCTTCTACTTCGCTGTGATGTCCGCCATCACCCCGCCCGTGGCCCTGGCGGCCTATGCGGGATCGGCCTTGGCGGGATCTGACCCCGTTCGCACCAGCGTCGAGAGCTTCAAGATCGGCCTGGCAGCGTTTGTCGTGCCCTACATGTTCTTCTACTCGCCTGCGATGTTGCTGCAGGGAAGCTGGTTCGAGATCATCCACATCGCAATCTCGGCTGTCATCGGGGTCTATTTGCTGTCCTGCGCGGTGCAGGGCTGGCTGGTGCGCGCCGCCAACCCGGTTGTGCGGGTCGGACTTCTGGTTGCCGGTCTGGCGATGATCGCGGGCGGCTGGACAACCGACGCGATTGGTGTTGCGCTCTTTGCCCTGATCTTCATGTTCCAGAAAAAGCCGGTCGCCCTGTTGCAAGGCAACTGAGACCGGGAACGCAGACTGGTACCTCAGATCGGCAAGTGTTCGATGCTCGCGGTCATGAGCGCCGGACACTGGATCAGGCCCGACACTGGATCAGGCCAGACACTGGATCAAAAGGAGCAGAGGATCATCTGCATAGGGGGGTGCCGAAGGGCGCCCCCCGCCACGTTTCTCAAGGCGCGCTTTTGCCTTTGGCCGCGCACGGACCTGGCCCAGAAATGCGACACCCGCGCACGGAGCTGCCCCAGAAATGCGACACCCGCGCACGGAGCTGCGCGGGTCTCCCTGTCGCCCGCTGAGGATGAGGTGCGCCCCCTCGGGCTACCGGCAGGAGGGAGTTGTCGCAGGCCTGTCTTTTCCGATAGGATGACGGCGCAACAGAGAGGTGGCAAAATGGAATTCATCGCCAAAGCAACGGCCTTGGTCGGCGGAACCGTCGCATTCGTGCGGCGTATGGGATCGCCGTCCCATCAGGCGTTCGGAGCCGCCCCCGAGATCCCGGCCGCGCGCAAGCAGGGGATCATGACCCTGAAGATGCCCGCCGCCGAGGGCTGGCAGGACGGTCGCCTGCCCACCTGCGCGCCGGGATTGGCGGTGAACGCATTCGCCTCCGGTCTCGACCATCCCCGCTGGATCGAGGTTCTTCCCAATGGCGACGTTCTGGTGGCGGAATCAAAGGAACAGCCCGGGCCGCCGAAGACATTGATGGATCACGCCGCACAGGCCACAATGCGCCGGGTCAAGGCGATCGGCAAAAGCGCCAACCGGGTCACGCTATGGCGCGACGCCGACGGCGATGGCACGGCCGAGATCCGCGAGGTCTTCGTGGAGAACCAGAACCAGCCCTTCGGCATGGCGCTGGTGGGAAACAGGTTCTACCTCGGCAATACCGACGGCATCAAAGTCTTCGACTACGCGCCGGGTGACATCGCGCTGTCCGGCAGCGGCGAGACCCTGGTGGACTTCAAACCACATGGCCATTGGACCCGGAGCCTGCTGGTCTCGCCCGATGGCAGCAAAATCTACGCCGGCGTCGGGTCGCTGTCGAATATTGGCGATCAGGGCCTGGAGGTCGAGGAGGGCCGCGCCGCGATCTGGGAGCTGGATGTGGCCTCCGGTCAGGCGCGTATCTTTGCCTCCGGCCTGCGCAACGCGGTCGGCATGGCCTGGGAGCCGGTGACGGGCAAACTCTGGACCGTTGTCAACGAACGCGACGGCCTCGGCGATGAAACCCCGCCGGACTATCTGACGTCCGTCGAGGACGGCGGCTTTTACGGCTGGCCCTATTGCTACTGGGGACAGACCGTGGACGACCGGGTGCCGCAGGATCCGGACATGGTCGCCAAGGCGATCACGCCCGATTTCGCCCTTGGCGGCCACACGGCCTCGCTGGGCCTTTGCTGGATGCCCGAAGGCACGCTGCCGGGCTTTGGTGCGGGTATGGTCATCGGGCAGCACGGCTCCTGGAACCGCTCGAAACTGAGCGGCTACAAGCTGATCTTTGTACCCTTTCAGGACGGTGCCCCCAGTGGCCCGGCGCGGGATATCCTGTCGGGCTTTTTGTCCGAAGACGAGAAGCTGGCCTATGGCCGCCCGGTCGGCGTGACCCTGGGGCCGGACCGGAAATCCCTGCTGATGGCGGATGATGTCGGCGATATCATCTGGCGCGTTTCGGCGGCGCGATAGGCGCCTCTGGCCACGCCGGGGGCAGGCCCGGCCAATCTGCCTACCGCGGCCAGTTTCCCTACCACGGCCACTGTGCCTACCACTGTGCCAACGACTGCGCCTACCGATCGGTCCGCACTCCCTTTGCGGGCCGTCAGACTGCGGCGGCCTCGCTGGCGGCGACGTAGCTGCTCCGCAAAGCGCTTGCAATATGGCCGGGTTGCCCATCCCCGATGACGGCGCCGTCCACATTGACAACCGGATTGACGAAGCCCGACGCCGAGGTGGAAAACGCCTCTTTGGCGTTTCTCAGCTCCTCCACCGAAAAGGCACGCTCGATTATCTTCAGCTGGTGCAACTCCGCAAGTCTCAGAACCGACGCGCGGGTGATCCCATGCAGAATATCCGTCGAAAGCTCGCGCGTGATGATCTCGTTGCGATGGGTGACGATATAGGCATTGTTCGAAGACCCTTCCGTGATCTTGCCATCGCGGCACAGCCACACATCGTCCGCACCTTGACGTTTCGCGCGCGTCTTCATCAGCGATGCATAGAGCAACTGCACCGTCTTGATATCGGATCGCCCCCACCTGAGATCATCGGCCAGAATGATCTTCTGCCCGCGTGCCGCCAGCGGGTTGGCGTCCAGCGCCTTGGCCTGGGTGAACAACACCAGACCGGGGGCCGCATCCATCTCCGAAAAATCGAAATCGCGATCGGCAGCGCCGCGTGTCACTTGCAGATAGACCAGCCCCTCTTGCAGGTTGTTGTTTTTGATCAGCGTCTTGTGGATCGTCAGCAGCGCCGGGCGCTCAAATCCCCTGACCATGTCCAACTCCGCCATGGACCGCTCCAGTCGGTCCATATGCGCCTCAAAATCGACCAGCATTCCGTTCATGACGGCCGTCACTTCATACACCGCATCCCCGAACAGGAAGCCACGGTCGAATATGGAAATCTGCGCCTGATCTTCGGATGTATAGACGCCATTCACATAGACTGTACGCATCGGGTTCTCCTTCGCTGACCTACAGAATTTGACCGAGAAATTTCCGGGTGCGCGGATCGGAAGCATTGGCAAAAAACGTCTCCGGCGCACCGTGTTCAACGATGACACCCTTGTCCGTAAAATAGATGTGGTCCGCCACTTCGCGCGCAAAGCCCATCTCGTGGGTGACAAGGATGCAGGTCATTCCGTCGGCGGCCAGCTCCTTGATCGTCAGCAAGACTTCTTTCACCGTTTCCGGGTCGAGCGCGGCGGTGACCTCATCAAACAGCATCACATTGGGGTTCATCGCCAGGGACCGGGCAATGGCAACCCTTTGTTGTTGCCCCCCCGAGAGCTCACCGGGGTAGGCGTCTTCCTTGCCCTCAAGGCGCACCTTGCGGATCAGGGCCCGGGCGCGGGTTTCGACCTCCGCCCGGGGTTCCCTGAGCACCTTGAGAGGCGCCATCATTACGTTTTCCAGCGCGGTCTTATGCGGGAAAAGATTGTATTGCTGAAACACCATCCCGACTTTGCGCCGCAGCTCGAGCTTGTTCAGTCTGGGGTCATGCACATTGTAGCCCTCAAGCGTGATCGAGCCGCTCTGCACATCGTTCAAGGCGTTGATGCAGCGGATCAGGGTCGATTTTCCCGATCCCGAAGGGCCAATGATGCAGATCACCTCTCCCTTCATGATGTCCATTGAAACGCCTTTCAGGACTTCGAGTTTCCCAAAGGATTTATGAACGTCCTTGATTGACACGATAGGCTGTTGGTCGGTCCATCTTTGCTCAGACACGCGCGTTACCCCTTTACAGCGAATTTCTTTTCCAACCGCATGGTGAGACGCGCGATCGGGTAGCAATATGCGAAGAAGATGATCAGGGCGAAGCCGTAGAACGGCACCAGCAGCGACGGGTTGTTGCCTTCCGCCTCCATCGCCTGACGCGACAACGTCACCAGTTCCGTGACCCCCAGCAGCGACACAAGTGGCGTCGCCATTGTCATGATCGCGTACCAGTTCATCCATGGCGGGATCATCCGTTTGAAACACTGCGGCAAGATGATCTGCCACAGGATCTGGCGCCGGGTGAAGGCCAGGCTTTCGGCCGCTTCCCATTGCGCAGAGGGCACCGACTGGATCGCGCCGCGGACGATTTCGGCAATATTGGCCATGATCGGCAGGCTGAGACCAAAGACCGCCTTCATCCAGTCCGGCACCGCAAAATAGGTGCCCGCGATCCGGATCTCGAACGGCAGGGTCAGCATCACGATGAACAGCAGCACCAGCCAGGGCGAATTGCGAAACAGCTGCACCACCAGCCAGGAAAGACGGCGGATATATCGGTTGTCCGACACGCGGCCAATACCGAGGAGCAGCCCCGCGATGGTCCCCACAAGCATGGTGAAAAAGCTGATGACGACATTCATGGCAAAGCCCTTGGTCAGCAGCAAGGGCAGCCATTTGACCATGATCCCCATGATCTTTTCGGTCGAATAGACCGTTTGCGCCTGCACGATCGTGGGCCACAGCAAAACCAGAACCGCCATTGCAGGCAGCGTCCAGACCGGCATTGAAGCCAGCCATCGCGAATAGCCAAGCGCATCGGGGCCGCGGTATGTGGGCTGCAGAATGACCGGCAGGTCGGTGGTGGCGGAGAAGGGATGCGTCATCAGCTTGTCTTTCCAAAGCCCGGCACATGAAGCCTGGCCTCCCAGCGGTTCATGCCAAACGCCAGAATGCCGACCAAGGCGATATAGGTGAAGAACAGCACGGTCATGGCGGCGTTCTGTGCCGAGGCGTAGTCATTCCAGATCGACACCATTTCATAGAGCAGCTCGGGCACCGCGATGGCGATGGCCTGCGTTGTCGTCTTGACCAGATTGATCAGGTTGTTGTTGAGCGCAGGCAGGCTGACGCGCAATGCCAGCGGGAAGGTGACATTGGCGTAGGTCTGTGCCCGCGTGAAACCCAGCGATTCAGCCGCCTCGAGCGTGGAATTGGGAACGGCTTCGATGCCGGAGCGGAAAATCTCGACGTTGAAGGCCCCGGCAAAGAACGACAACGAGATGATCGCCCAGCCGATATTGGAGATGATGGGTTGCTCCGTCCAGCCATCCGGCCCGGTGACCGTTGGCGTGAACTGCCCGAGGGCGAAGTAAAAGAACAGCAGCTGGATCAGCGGCGGGGTGTTGCGAAAGAACTGTATATAGCCCTGCACGACCCAGCGGATAATCCGCGAGGGCGAGCCCTGTGCCCAGGCGCCGATGATGCCGATGACCACACTCAGGATCACGCAGACGACTGACAGCTGCAGGGTCACGTAGAACCCGCTGATCACGCGCTCCCATTGGGAGGGGTCGTGAAAGAAGATGAAATTCCACTTCGGGTGGGTCTCCGCGAGCGTGCGGAAGAAGTCTTGAACGGTCTCGATCATGGCAAACCTCTGCGGGCGTGAGAGGAGGAGGGGGCCGCCCGCAGGCAGCACCCTCAAACGCAGCTTCGGTTATTCCGCCAACCAGTCCTTGAACCGGTCCTGCTGGGCCTCGAGAAAGGCGCTTTTCTGGATGCCCCATTTCGCTTCGAGATCAAGCAGCGCCCCGGACTGCAGCCAATCGTATTGCATGCCCGCCATGAAGCGGCCGAAGACGCAGTTTTCCTCGCCCAAGGGCACGGCCAGGCCCCAGGGGTTGTCATCCTCGGTCTTCAGCGGCATTTCGTAGTCTTCGTATTCGCCGGATGCCAGATCCGCAGCGATCGAGCTGTCGTCATAGACCCAGGCCACACATTTCTTGTCGCGCAGGGCCTGTTTGGCTTCGGCGTTGCCGGTAAAGGCGATCACACTTGCGCCGTGGCGCTCTTCCACGATCTTGTTGTAGAACGCGCCTTGCTTGCCGCAAACTGGCTTGCCCGCGAGATCAGACCAATCGGTGATGCCCAGGGCCTTTGGCGCCATGATGTTGGTGCCGGACGTATAGTAATTCGGCTGCACAACGCCGACAATCGCGCGGCGGTCGGCCCGGTCGGACATGGTGGCGATCATCAGGTCGATCTTGCCCTGCTCCAGAAACTGCATGCGGTTGGAAGACTGGACGCCAACCAGTTCCAGCTCCACTCCGAGGGTTGCAGCGACATCGGCCGCCATGTCGGCTTCCATGCCCACCAGCGCACCGCTGCTGTCCAGAAAGCCCCAGGGCTTGGTGTCAGCCTTGACGCCGACAACAATCTTGCCCCGTTCGCTGATCTTGTTCCAGGTCTCGTTCGTACAAGCCGCAAATGCGCTGCTCGTGGACGAGGCGATGACGGCAACTGTTGTCAACAATGTTGTAAAGGTTTTCATGCGGATCTCCTGTTGGGCAGCTTTTTATTAACTTGCCTCGAAAGGCTGGCAGGAATCCGGGAAGTGATCTAATGCTGAATAATGATGGGTTATGCAAAAAAGGCATGAGGCATGGAGATCACATGGCTTGAAGACCTGATAGAGCTTGATGCGACGCGCAACTTCTCGGTCGCGGCTGCGGCGCGCCATATCACCCAACCGGCGTTCAGCCGCCGCATTAAGGCGTTGGAAAACTGGATCGGAACGCAACTCATCGATCGCAGCACCTATCCGGTGAAACTCACTCCTGCGGGTGAAATCGTGTTGGAAAATGCACGCAGCTTGTCTCAGGATATGTATCGTCTGCGCGATGAGTGCCGCGATCTCTTCAGCCCGGGCGCTGATACATTAAGCGTCAGCGCGCTGCATTCCATAGCACTCAGCATATATCCCACATACGCCCGGCAGCTCGAAGAGGCGGTTGGCCCGTTCACCACCCGGATGAATGCGACCGATTATTACGACTGCATCGAAAGCCTCTCGCTCGGGCGCAGCGAGCTGGCAATTTGCTATTCCCACATCCTTGGGCCGCAATATCTGAACTCCGGACAGTTTGAGACCCTGACGCTCATGCAGGATCCGCTTTTATTGGTTGCAAGCCCGGAAATCGCGGATCGTATGGGCCAGGCCCTGCACCGGCTGACAGATGGCGAGACGCTCCCGCTGGTGTCCTACTCACCGGGGTGTTTTCTGGGCAAGATGCAGGACATCCTGACGACGCATTACCACACGAACCATATCGGATTTCACACGGTGTTCGAAAACTCCATGTCAGAGGCGGTCAAGAAAATGATCCTTGTCGGGCAGGGGATCGGCTGGCTGCCCAGAAGCGTGATCCGCGATGAGTTGCAGCGAGAGACGCTGCAGATCCTGACCGAAAACACCCCGGTGCTTGAGCTGGACGTCGTGTTGGTCCGCAAGCCCGTCTCCGGCTCTTCGCTCATGCAAAAGATCTGGGATGTGGCCAAAGCGGGGTCACTGTGATCCACCCGAAGACGAGGACCGCCCCGGTCCGCTGCGCCGCCTGATCCCTGGCGCCTGCATTGCCGGTCCGGCGCGGTCGCCTGCTGCGCTATAGCGGGACGCTGGAGTGGTTGGGGGGGCGCGATTTGCTCATCTCCAGCAGCTTGGCCGTCTCTTCCGCGTAGTCGTTGATGGCTTTCTGGAAGAACTGCAATTGGATTCTCTGAATATCGGCGAGCCCTTTTGCACTCAGAAGTTCGTGCTGGGTTTCCAGATCCTGCTTTATCCGCTCGGCCGTGAAATTCATCATCTCACTGCCGATTTCGGCCATGGCCTCAAACCAATCCGTTCCAAAGCTTGCGATCGACTCGATTCCGGCCTCCTCAGAGGTCTCCTTGGTCTTGGGCATGACGGGTTCCTTTCGGGATTGATTGACACGGGTCAACCTAGCACCGGATCGGCGGTGGCTCATTGACGTGTATCAATTGGCGCCATGTTTCCGATACGCGGCTGTGACGGCCGGGTCGCCACCTACAACAGGAGGCTGTCGCAGGCGCGGGCCACGATGGCCTCCTCGTTGGTGGGCAGCACCAGCACGGGGACCTTTGACCCTGCGGCACTGACGGAGGTCGCGTTGCGGGCATTGGCCGTCTCATCCAGCGCAACGCCGAGCCAGGACAAATGACCGCAGATGAGCCGACGCACGAGGGCCGACTTCTCCCCGATGCCAGCCGTGAACACGATCGCGTCGAGCCCGCCAACGGATGGCAGAAGCCCCGCGAGGCTGCAGGCCGCGCGATAGCAATAGAGGTCGATGGCCTCCTTGGCGTGGGGGTCGTCGCTGGCTTGCAGAACTTGCATGTCGTTGCTGATGCCCGACACCCCCAGTAGGCCGGATTGCGTATAGAGCAGCTTTTCGATGTCCGCGGCGGCCATGCCCCTGGCCTGCATCAGATAGAGAATGACACCGGGGTCGAGCGTCCCGCACCGGCACCCCATCATCAGACCGTCAAGGGCGGTAAACCCCATGCTGGTGGCGGCGCTCTTCCGGCCCTTGAGGGCGCAGATGCTCGATCCGTTGCCCAGATGCGCCACCAGCACCCGCCCGGACGCGCGCTCCCCGAGGTGATCCGGCAGGATGCTGGCAATATACTCATAGGACAGGCCATGAAACCCATAGCGCAGCACGCCCTCCTCCGTGAGGTCGCGGGGCAGGGCAAACAGCTCTGCCAAC
Source organism: Alphaproteobacteria bacterium MedPE-SWcel (assembly GCA_001874255.1). Taxonomy (GTDB): domain Bacteria; phylum Pseudomonadota; class Alphaproteobacteria; order Rhodobacterales; family Rhodobacteraceae; genus Epibacterium. Next base: position 124,434 of record MPDC01000004.1, on the reverse strand, counting down.
CGGGCCTGACTGCGGTGGAAGCTGGTGTCGAAACAGGCAACCTGCGGGATCTCGGGCCGCCACGTCGTGACCGCATGGATCGCGGCCAGATTATGCGGCTGATGCAGCGGCGCCAACGGCGCCAGAGTCTCAAGCTGACGCAGGACATCCGGCGATATCAGCACCGGAGCCTCAAACAGCCGGCCGCCATGGACAACCCGGTGCCCGACCGCCAGCAGCGGCCGATCCCGCGTCGCGCAGGCCAGCCAGGGCAACAGGTCTGCAATCAAGGTCTCATGGCGCGCGTGCGGCTCCAGCGCGGTCAGGGCGCCCGCGTCGATATCCGCTCCGGTGCGGTCTTGCGCCGAAAAGACCGGCCTTGTGCCGAGCCCTGAAATCTTGCCGCGCAGCAATGGCGGCGCCGAGGGGGCGCGGGCCTCGTGGACCGCGAACTTCAGGCTGGAGGAGCCTGCGTTCAGGATCAGAAAGACGCCCGTCATGACGGCGCGCGGGCGATGTTGTGATGCACGAAGATCTGCGCCATGGCGGCGGAGGCCAGACGGGACAAGACGCCATCCGCACGGCTGGTCAGAATGATCGGCACGCGCGCCCCCAGCACAAGGCCAGCAGCGTCGGCCCCGGCCAGATAGATCAGCTGCTTGGCGAGCATGTTGCCTGCCTCAAGGTCCGGCACGATGAGGATGTCTGCCTGCCCCGCGACCTCGGACAGAATGCCTTTGGCGTCGGCTGCGGACCGGGAGACGGCATTGTCAAAGGCCAAAGGCCCGTCGAGCAGCCCGCCGGTGATCTGGCCCCGATCGGCCATCTTGCAAAGACCCGCCGCATCGAGGGTCGACGGGATGCTGGGCGTCACGGTTTCCACTGCCGACAGCAGCGCGACCTTGGGCCGTTCGATGTCCAGCGCAAGCGCCAGATCAATGGCGTTCTGCACGATGTCCCGTTTGGTCTGCAGATCCGGAAAGATGTTGATCGCCGCATCGCTGATCAGCAGCGGTTTCGGATAATTCGGGACATCCAGCGCAAAGACATGGCTCATCCGGCGTTCCGTGCGCAGTCCGGTGTCCTTCTTGACAACGGGCTCCAGCAATTCATCGGTGTGAATCTTTCCCTTCATCAGCATGTCGACCGCGCCGCTGCGGGCCAGTGAGACGGCCGTTTCCGCCGCCGCGTGGCTATGGGGCACATCAAGGATCTCGATCCCGCTCAGATCCCCTTCGAACTCTGCCGCCGCTGCTTCGATCCTGGCGCGCGGCCCGATCAGAACCGGGACAATCATCCCCTTCGCCCCGGCCTCCAGCGCACCTTTCAGCGACAGCGTATCACAGGGGTGAACCACCGCCGTCCGCACCGGATCGAGGCTGGAGGTCGCCCGCAGCAGCTCGTTGAACCGCGCCCCGCGTTCGTGCAGATGCACCTCCGGCAGGGAGACCCGCGGCCTGCGCACCTTTTCGCTCGGCGCCACGACCAGCGCCTGCCCCTCGATCACGGTGTCACCGCTTTGGTTCAGGCACAGGCAATCCAGCGTGACATGATTGTGCGTTTCGCTCTTGTCGGTGACGGTGACGCGGATGGTCACGGTATCCCCGATGCCGACGGCGCGCCGGAAGTCGAGGCTCTGATGCAGATAGACCGTCCCCGGTCCCGGCAGTTCGGTGCCAAGCACCGCCGAGATCAACGCGCCGCCCCACATGCCATGGGCGATCACCTTGTGGAACATGTCTGAACTGGCGTAGTCGGCATCGACATGGGCCGGGTTCACATCGCCGGACATCACGGCGAATAATTCAATGTCCTCCGGCTTCAGCGTCCGTGTCAGCTCGGCTGTTTCGCCGACTTCGATTTCGTCAAAGGTTCTGTTTTCGATGAACTGCATGGGTGAACTACCTGAATTCCGGGGGAGGGGAGAGGCTCTGGCGATGAAGGTCTGGCTATGATGGTCTGGCGATGAGGACCGGACAAATGAAACGCGGCGATGAAATCCGGAGGAGGAGGGCGGGGCCTCGATCATATCACGCCCCCTAGGCCCGAATGTGATAGCCTCCGTCCACATAGGCCGTATTGCCCGTCACCTTGCAGGAGAGATCGCTGACCAGCCCGGCGGCCATATGGCCGACATCCTCGATGCTGACGAGAGTGCGTTCGGGGGCCCGCCTTTGCGCAGCGTCAATCAGCTCGTCAAAATGATCGATCCCGGATCCCGCCCGGGTGCGCAGAGGCCCCGGCGAAATGGCGTTGACCCGGATCTGCTGCGGGCCAAGCTCGGCTGCGAGATAGCGCACGGTCCCCTCCAGCGCCGATTTGACCGGCCCCATGATGTTGTAGTGGTCCACGACCTTTTCGGCGCCGTAGTAGCTCATGGTCAGAATGCTGCCCCCGGCCGGCATCAACGGCACCGCCAGCCGCGTCATGCGGATCAGCGAATGGACAGAGACATCCATGGCCCGGGCAAAGCCCGCTTTCGAACATGCGCTCACCGGGCCATGAAGATCCTCCCGCGGGCAGAAGGCAATGGAGTGCAGCAAGAAATCCAGGTGCCCCCAGTCCCGACCGATGGCGTCGAAAACGGCCTCCATTTCTCCGTCGGCCTCGACGTCGAGCGGCAGGAACAGTGGTGCCTCCAGAGCCTCTGCCACTGGCGCCACATAGGGTTTCGACTTGGCGTTGGCATAGGTGACCGCGAGATCCGCCCCCGCGGCCCGAAAGGCCATGGCACATCCGGCCGCAATGGAGTGTTCGTTGGCGATCCCGACGACCAGCCCGCGTTTGCCGTTCAGCAGGGTTGCAAGCATCGGCGTTCACTCCTGAAAGACATAGGTGCCGGGCGCGTCACACACCGCCGGATAGCCCCTGGTCCCGGACCCGAGCGGGGGCGGGCTGACAGGCTCCCCCGAGATCTCGCCGAGCCAGTCGACCATCACCGGCCACCACGACCCTGCGACCGCCTCCGTCCCGGCCATCCAGGTGTCCGGGTCGGTGTAGGGATCATCCTTTGCCTTCCGGCGCAGCCGGTAGTGGCGATGCGGGTGCCCCGGTTCCGAGACAATCCCCGCGTTATGGCCACCGTTGGTCAGCACAAAGGTGACATCGGTGTCCGACAGCAGGTTGAACTTGTAGGCCGAGCGCCACGGCGCCACATGGTCCCGTTCGGTGCCGACCATGAACACCGGCGTCCGGATGTCGGAAATCGCGACCGGCCGACCTGCCACCTCATAGCGGCCCTCGGCCAGATCGTTCTTCAGGAACAGCCGACGCAGGTATTGGGAATGCATCCGGTAGGGCATCCGCGTGGCGTCGGCATTCCACGCCATGAGATCGTTCATCTCGGAGCGTTCCCCCATCAGGTAGTCATGGATGACGCGCGACCATATCAGGTCGTTCGAGCGCAAAAGCTGGAAGGCCCCCGCCATCTGTGTGGTATCCAGATAGCCCTTGTCCCACATCATATCCTCGAGAAAGGCCAGTTGGCTGTCGTTGATGAACAGGGTGAGTTCCCCCGCCTCGGTAAAATCAACCTGCGCCGCAAGAAGTGTCAGGCTTTTCAGGCGTGTGTCGTGATCGCGCGCCATCGCGGCGGCGGCGATGGACAGGAGCGTGCCGCCGAGACAATATCCCATGGCGTGGATTTTCTGGTCGTCGGTGATGGCAGAGGCGGCGTCGATCGCGCTCTTGATGCCAAGCGAGAGATAGTCGTCCATTCCCAGATCCCGGTCATCGGCATCGGGGTTCTTCCAGGATATCATGAAGACCGTATAGCCCTGACTGGTCAGGTAGCGGACCAGTGAATTGTGTTCGCTGAGGTCCAGAATGTAGTATTTCATGATCCATGCGGGCACGATCAGGATGGGTTCGGGGCGGACCTTTTCCGTGGTCGGGGCGTATTGGATCAATTCGATCAAGTGGTTGCGATAGACCACCTTGCCGGGGGCCGTTGCCATATCGCGCCCGACCTTGAACGCCTCCGCACCGACCGGTTTGCGGCCGGTATTGGCGCGCGACACATCCTCGATGAAATTCTGCCAGCCGCGCCAGAGGTTCATGCCGCCCTGATTGAATGTCGCGGTCAGCACGTCCGGGTTGGTCAGCGCAGAATTGGACGGCGAGAAGATATCCAGCATCTGACGCGTGGCGAATTCCACCACCTTTTCATGTTGCTCGGTGACGCCCTCAATCCCGGTGGTCGCGTTGTGCCACCATTGCTGATTGAGCAGGAAGGCCTGTGACATCGCGTTGAAGGGCCATTTCTGCCAGGCCTCCCCCCGAAAGCGCCTGTCCTGCGGCAATGGCGTTATACAGCTCTCTTCGGTATCGGGGTCGCGGGCGCAAAGCGCCGCGTAATTGGCAAACCGCCAGGCCTTCTTGCCCGCCTTTTCGACCAGCTCCAGTTGCTTGCCGGGGGCGGTGGACAGATGCAGGGCCCAATCGGAAAAGGCGGCGGCCAGCGCGATGGGGGACAGCCCGGCCGTGAACCGCGCCTGAGCCGCCCGCACCCCCTTGTCCAGCGCCTGCTCCATGGTGGCATGGGTATGCGTCAGGCGATCCATATCCCGGCCGGAGGACCTGCGCGGCCGGTTTGCTGGATCAGGTGGGGCCGCGAACCCTTCGGCCCGGGGCCGTTCGCCATGGAGTGAAGTGACATGGACCATTGCCGGACCCTTTGCTGTTGCCAGGAAACTCAAGCCAGCCATATCCGCCGCGCGCCCCGAGTCGCTTGACCTGCGTCAATTATCGCGCCGTTTGCGGGCGTTTCTTGCCCCATGTTTCTTGCCCCGTGTTTTTGGCCCTGTGTTTCTGGCCCCGTGTTCCGATCCGGCTGCGGGCATTCGATTGACCTGTGTCAATCCGCACCGCTGTGGGTTTCGTATTCAGGGAGGAGTTCAGCGGACCGGACGGAAAGAGACTGCGCAATCCCATGACGACCGAAATCTCTCCTACAGCCGAGGCGTTGCCTGCGGGTCGCATTACCGCCATTCACGGAGGCGTGGTTGATATCACCTTCGAGGGGCGCGTGCCCCGTATCCATGACCTTCTCCATGCAGGTGATATCGCGCTGGAGGTCTCGGGGCTGATCGGTCGCGGCGTGGTGCGGGCGATGGCGCTGGCGCCGGTGCGGGGCCTCGGTCTTGGCATGTCGGTCACGGCCACCGGCGGGCCAATCAGGGTGCCCGTGGGCGATGCGGTGCTCGGGCGTATGCTCGATGTGTTTGGCGCGCCCATCGACGGGCGACCCGCGCCGGTCGCGACAGAGCGCCGCTCCATTCACCGCGCCCCCCCGAGGCTCAGCGACCGTGTCCTGCAATCGCAAATACTGGAAACCGGGATCAAGGCGATCGACCTGCTGTCTCCCATTGAACGGGGCGGCAAGACCGGCCTGTTCGGCGGCGCCGGCGTCGGCAAGACGGTGCTGATCACCGAACTGATCAACAACACGGTCCAACACCACAAGGGCGTGAGCCTGTTCTGCGGCATCGGCGAACGCTCGCGCGAGGCAGAAGAGCTGTATCGCGAAATGGGCGAGGCCGGCGTGCGTGACAAGACCGTGATGCTGTTCGGCCAGATGAACGAGGCCCCCGGTGTCCGGTTTCTGGTCGGCAACACCGCCCTGACCATGGCCGAGTATTTTCGCGACGACAAAGGCCAGGATGTCCTGCTCCTGATCGACAATATCTTTCGTTTCGTACAGGCGGGGTCCGAGGTCTCGGGGCTGATGGGGCGGATGCCCTCCCGGGTCGGCTATCAACCCACCCTGGCCACCGAACTCGCCAGTCTGGAAGAACGCATCACCTCCACCCGCCGCGGTGCGATCACGTCAATTCAGGCGGTCTATGTCCCCGCCGACGATTTCACCGACCCGGCGGCCGCGCATATCTTTTCGCATTTGTCGGCCTCGGTGGTCCTGTCGCGAAAACGGGCGAGCGAAGGGCTGTACCCGGCGGTGGACCCCTTGGCATCGGCCTCTGTCATGCTGACCCCTTCGGTCGTCGGCCAGCGCCACTATGACATTGCCCGCGCTGTGCGCCGGACGCTGGCCGAATACGAAGACCTGCGCGACATCATCGCCATGCTCGGACTGGAGGAACTATCCGCAGCCGATCGCGCCACCGTCGCCCGCGCCCGCCGCCTGGAACGGTTCCTGACCCAGCCCTTTTCCACCACCGGATCCTTCAGCGGGGTCGCGGGCAAGTCGGTGCCAATCGAAGAGACGCTGCGCGGATGCCAGACCATCCTCGGCCAAACGCAATTCGATCTGCCGGAAAGCGCCTACTACATGATCGGCGGGCTGGACGATCTGGAGGCCGCGCAATGAGCATGGCGCCGGATATGACCGTCACCCTGCGCCTGCCGACGCAGACCCTGTTCGAAGCGCAGGCAACGCGCCTGACGGCGGTCGCCGCGAACGGAGCCTTCGGCATCTGGCCGAACCACATCGATTTTGTCACCGCACTCGTGCCGTCGGTCCTGACCCTGCACCGCCCCGACGGCACCGAAGAGATTTTTGGCATTGATGAGGGGCTTCTGGTCAAGAAGGGGCATCTGGTGTCCGTCTCCGTGCGGCGCGGCGTCCACGGGGACGATCTGGCCGGGCTGCAGGATCTGGTCGAGACCCGTTTTGTGCAGATGGATGAAGACGAACGTCAGGCGCGCTCTGCCCTGTCCCGGCTCGAGGCCGATCTGGTGCGCCGGTTTGCCGAATTGCAGAGACCGCAGCCATGACGCGCAAGCCCGACAAATCCATCGATGACATTGCCCGTCAGGCCCGGCGCATGAAATCGACGCGCGACACCCCCGGCGCCAGCCCGCTGCGGGGGCTCGGGACCTTCGGCATGGTCGGCTGGTCGATCGCCGTGCCCACCGTCGGCGGGGCGGCCCTCGGACTCTGGCTCGACCGCGTGGTCCCGCAGGTCTTTTCCTGGACCATCGCGCTGATCCTCGGGGGCGTGGTTCTGGGGGCCTTCATTGCCGCGTCATGGATCAACAAGGAAGGAGGCGACAAATGATAGCTGTAGATCGGGCCGCTGCACTGGCCGCAGATCGGGCCGCTGTACTGGCCGTAGATTGGGCCGCTGCACTGGCCGGCGGGGCAATCGGCCTCGTCATGGGCGCGCTGTTCTTTGCGGGGCTGGCGGTCGGCATGCGGCGGGCATTGCGCAGCCCGTCGGCGGTCCCACTCCTGACGCTCAGCGCCCTTGTCCGGATGACGGCGCTGCTGGGCGTGGGATGGGGCGTGCTTGCGCTGCTCGGGGCCTGGGCGGGGGGCGGATATGCCCTTGCGTTCCTGATGACGCGCCTCATCGCGACAACGGTTGCCCGCGCGGGCGCGCCGACCGGGGAGGCGGCATGACCCTCTCGCCGGATCAGACCATCCTGTTCGAGCTGTGGGGAATACCGCTGAACGCGACCCTCTTCTACACTTGGGTCGTGATGGCCTTCTTGACCATCGTCTCGCTGCTGATCACCCGGAATCTGCGCCCCGATGTTCCGCCAAACCGGTGGCGGACAACGCTCGAAGTCATCGTTCAGGGCATCCAGAGCCAGATCGAGGAGATCTCCCGCCGCCCCTCGCGCCACCTTTTGTACTATGTGGGAACGCTGTTTCTGTTTGTTGCCACGTCCAATCTGTTGCTGGTGGTGCCGGGGTTCGAACCGCCGACCTCCTCCCTGTCGACCACAACCGCGCTGGCGCTCTCGGTGCTGATCGCGGTGCCGATGTTCGGCGTGAACAGCCGCGGGGTCGGGGGCTACCTGAAGACCTATCTGGAGCCCTCGGTCATCATGCTCCCCTTCAACATCATCTCGGAATTCTCCCGCGGGATTTCGCTCGCCATACGCCTCTACGGCAACATCATGAGCGGCGCGGTGATCGCGGTGATCCTGCTCGGCGTCGCGCCCTTTTTCTTTCCGGTCGTGCTGGATCTTCTCGGCCTCCTGACCGGGATGATCCAGGCCTATATCTTTGCCATCCTGGCGACCGTCTACATCTCCACCGCGACCACGCCGTCGCGCCCCACCCAGACTCAAAAGGACAGTCAATGACAGACCTTGGTATCATTGCCGCCATTTCCATCTTCACGGCCGGGCTCACCGTGTCATTCGGTGCAATCGGCCCGGCGCTGGGAGAGGGGCGCGCCGCCTCAACCGCGCTCAGCGCGATTGCGCAACAGCCCGACGCCGGCTCGACCATATCGCGGACCTTGTTCGTCAGCCTTGCGATGATCGAATCCACGGCAATCTATTGTTTCGTCGTGGCGATGATCCTGATCTTTGCGAACCCGTTCTGGATCGCCGCGACAGAGGCCGCACAGGCGGCAGGTGGCTGAGGGATGTCCATCGACTGGATCACTGTTGCGGCCCAGATCGCCAATTTTCTGGTGCTGGTCTGGCTGTTGAAGCGGTTTCTCTACCGTCCCATCCTCGATGGCATCGACGCCCGCGAGGCGGAGATCGCCAGCCGCATGCAAGAGGCCGTGCAGGCACGGCACAAGGCCGAACAGGCCGAAGCCGAATATCGCCAGAAGCTGCGCAGCCAGCAGTCGCAGGACGCGGATCTGTCCGAGGCCATCCGCAAGGCCGCCGAAGACAAGCGGGACGCCATTCTCGCCGACGCCCGCGAACAGCAGGAGCGTGAACGCGCGCTCTGGCTGACCCAGCGCGACGATGAGGCCAGAGAATACGCGCAGAAGCTGCATCACGTCGGGGCGGAGGCGCTTTTGTCGCTGACCCGCAAGGCGCTCGGCGATCTGGCGGATGACACGCTGGAGGCGCGGATGGCCGCGCAGCTGATCCGCAAAATCGGTCCCATGGCCGCCGATCTCAGAACCGCCGCCGGGGCGGCCGCCGGCGCCGTGATCTACAGCCACGCGCCCTTGCCGCCCGGGGTGACGGACCGTCTGACGTCCGGGCTGGCCCCGCTGTTTCCCGAGGTTGCACTGGAGTTCAGAACGGATCCTGAACAGGCCCCCGGCCTTGTCCTGCGCATCGGTGGCGCTCAGGTGGCCTGGACGCTGGACTCCTACATTGATGGCCTGGAGGCGCGCGTGGCCGACAGGCTCACCGCCGCGCCCGAGCCGGGAGGGCCGGACCATGGGCAATGACCGCGCCAGACGGACGGCCGATCCGGCCGGGGTCGTGCAGATGCTGCTGGAGAGCCCCGCACCCCTGCCGCATCTCAGCGAGATCGGACAAGTCGCAGAAGTGGCCGACGGCATCGCCGTGGTCACCGGGCTGGACCGGGCTCTGTCGGACGAGGTGCTGACCTTTGACAGTGGCGTCCGTGGCATTGTGCTCGACCTTGAACCGGGGCGGCTCGGCGTGGTGCTGCTGGGACCATCGCAGCAGGTGAGTGTCGGCGAAAGCGTGATGCGGACCCGCACCGTTGTCGGCACCAAAGTCGGAGAGGCGCTGCTGGGCCGGGTGGTGGATGCCCTTGGCGAACCGCAGGACGGGCAGGGCGCGGTCAAGGCGGCGGCAATACGCCCGGTCGAGGCCGAGGCACGTCAGATCCTCGAGCGGCAAGGGATCGCGCGGCCGCTGGCGACAGGCATCAAGGCCGTGGATGCGGCTGTTCCCATCGGGCTGGGGCAACGGCAGCTGGTGATCGGCGACCGCCAGACCGGCAAGACCTCGCTGGCGGTGGATGCGATCCTCAACCAGAAAAACACCGATCTGGTCTGCATCTACTGCGCGATCGGACAACGCGGCGACGCGGTGGCCAAGGTGATCGGCGCCATTCGCGACGGCGGCATGATGGAACGCACCACCATCCTCGCCGCCGGAGACGAAGATGCCGCGGGCCTCGCCTATATTGCGCCCTACGCCGCCCTGACCATGGCCGAGTATTTCTCGGGGCGCGGGCGGGACGTTCTGGTCGTTCTGGACGATCTGACCCATCATGCGCGATCCTATCGGGAATTGTCGCTGCTGCTGCGCCGCCCGCCCGGCCGCGAGGCCTTTCCCGGAGATATCTTCTACATCCATGCCCGTCTGCTGGAACGGGCCGGGCAATTCACCAAAGCGGCGGGGGGCGGGTCGATCACCGTCCTGCCGGTGGTTGAAACCCAGGCCGAGAACCTCTCTGCCTATATTCCGACAAACCTCATCTCGATCACGGACGGGCAGATCTACCTGTCGCCGCGTCTGGTGCGGAAAAATCAATTCCCGGCCATCGATCTGGGGGTGTCGGTCAGCCGTGTCGGCGGCAAGGCGCAGAGCAAGGCGTTCCGGTCGGTGGCCGGGAACCTGCGCGTGACCTTGTCGCAATTCGAGGAACTGGAAGACTTTGCCCGGTTTGGCACCCGCCTTGACGATGCCACGCGGGCGCGGCTCAGACGGGGCGCGGCTGTGCGCGCCTCCCTGCGACAGGCCGAACGCGATCCCATGCCCGCGATTGAACAGCTGGCGGTGATGGTGGCGGCCATGGACGGTCAGCTCGACGGGCTGAGCGAGGCAGAGACCGCCACCGTCATGGCCGCGATCAGAACGGCGGCGGCGCGCGATCTGGGTGATATGGCAGAGCAGATGGCCCAGGATGCCCCGTTTGACGAAGGCGCCCGCCGCCGGTTGTCGGCGCTGGGCGAGACGGTGCGGACCACATTGGGGGAGCGGCATGGCACAGACGCTTGAAACGCTGACCCGGCGCACCACCAGCATGCAGGGCATTCGCAGCGTGGTGCACACGATGAAGACGCTCTCGGTGATCAATGCCGCCCCCTATGAACACGCCGCCCGCGCCATCGAAGCCTATCACGATACGGTTCTCCTCGGGCTGCAGGCGGTCCTGTCCCGGGCCGGGCCGCTCCGCCTAGGGGCCGCAGGGGGCGCATCTGTGGGCGCAACAGAGGTCATGGTCGTTTTCGGCTCTGACCACGGGCTCTGCGGCAACTACAATGATGCACTTGCCGCCCATGTGAGGCAGCGGATTGAGGCGGCAGGCGCGGCTGCGATGACATCGGTCATCTGCATCGGCGCCCAGCAGGCCGATGCGCTGGCGGATCAGGGGCTTTGCGTCGAGACGACGTTTTTCCCGCCGGCATCTGTGGATGGGATCGGGCGCCTGTCGAACCTTCTGACCCAAAAGCTGGAAGACATCCGGGCCAGACACAGGCCACGGGATGTGGCGATCTCGCTGGCCTATTTCGCCCGCAGCGAGGGCGCCACACAAAGCCCCGTCATCGCCTCGCTGCTGCCGCTCGAGGCCGGGCTTCTGGCGGATCTTCAGGCCCGCCCCTGGACCTCCCGCAGCCTGCCCCATTTCTCGATGGCGCAGGACGACCTGCTGAAGGCGCTGATCCGGGAGCATCTTTTTGCCAGCCTGTTCCGGGCCGCGGCAGAAGCGCTGGTGACAGAGAATGCGGCTCGGCTGGCGCTGATGCAACAGGCCGAACAATCCGTGGACGATCGGCTGGAGGGGCTCAGATCGGACACCCGCGCGATGCGACAGAGCGAGATCACCACGGAGCTTTTGGATGTGATCATCGGCTTCGAGGCCCTGAACAGGAAACGGACCGGATGACGGCGTCCGGTCGAACCCGACGCGGAAGCGCCTTCGGGCCTGTGAAAGTTGCGCGCAGGCAATCCTCCGTCAGATCCATCTTTTGCGACCCAACAGACACTTCTCAGGCGCGCAGCGGCTTGGCCGGGAGCTGAGGTGAAACTTCATGCGGCACAATGCGCAGGGCGCGCAGGGCATTGAGGATGACGGCCACGTCAATGACCTCCTGCAGGATCGCGCCTTGCACGGGCGAGAGGTAGCCAAAGGCCGCAGCGATCATGCCCGCAACCGACAGCCCGATCCCGGCCACCACGCTTTGCAGCGCGATCCGCTGGGCGCCCTTGGCGATCTCGATACCGGTCCCGAGCCGGTCAATCCGGTCAACAAGCAAGACGACACCGGCAGCCTCGGAGGAGGCGGCCGCACCACGCGCGCCCATGGCGACCCCGACGTTTGCCGCCGCCAGCGCGGGCGCGTCATTGACACCGTCGCCCACCATCATCACCGGGCTGTTCTGGCGCTCGGTGAGCACCAGCAACACTTTTTGATCGGGCGTCAGATCGGCGTGTATCCCATCGAGGCGCAGCCCCTCGGTGACCTTGCTGGCAACGTCAAACCGGTCCCCCGTTGCCAGCAGAATGCGCGACAGACCATTGCTGCGCAGGCGATCCAGCAAGGCATTGGTACCTTTTCTCAGCGGATCCGCCATCACCAGATGGCCGGCCAGCTGACGATCGATGGAAACAGCCACCAGCACAGACCCCGCCGTGCCACCCGTGCCGCCCCGGGGCTCCAGCCCGAGGCGGCGGGCGATGAAACCATCCCCGCCAAGGGCGACGTTGCGGCCAGCGACCCGCCCGCAGACGCCTTCGCCGGGGATTTCCGACACGTCCGTGGGGGCTGACAGGGCGAGGTCACGGGCTCTTGCGGCGTCGACAACCGCCTGTGCAACCGGGTGTTTGGAGGCCTGATCAAGGGAGGCCGCCAACCGCAGGACGTCCTCCTCGGCAAAGCCGTTGTGGCATTGGATGGACACGATCCGAGGCCGCCCGTCGGTCAATGTGCCCGTCTTGTCGAGGATCAGCGTCTGCACGCGGGCCATGGCCTCCAAGGGCCTTGCGCCCTTGATCAGGATCCCGAAATGGGCGGCCCGCGACAGCCCGGCGACCAGCGCCACCGGGACGGCGAGGATCAGCGGGCAGGGGGTGGCAACAACCAGAACCGCCACCGCCCGTATCGGGTCCCCGGTCGCCCCCCAGGCGGCGCCCGCAATCGCGAGGGTGACGGCGAGAAACCCCAGCGACCAGCGATCCGCCAGCCGCGCCATGGGGGCCTTGGACCGCTGGGCGGCCTCCACCAGGCGGACGATGCCTGCATAGGTGCTTTCGCGGGCGCGGTGGGTCGCAAGCAGGTCAAAGGGTTCCCCCGCGTTTGTCGACCCGCTCATTGCGGCCGCGCCACGGGACAGTCTGACCGGCAGCGATTCCCCGGTCAGCGCGGAAGCATCGACAAAGGCCGCCTCGGTGGCGATCTGGCCATCCACCGGCACCACGTCGCCCTGACGGATCAGCAGCAGATCATCCGGTCTGATGTCGTCCAGCGCGACCTCCTCAAGCTTGCCCTTTGTATATCGCATCGCCCGGCGCGGGACGCGGGACAACAGAGCCCGCATTTCGCGCCGCGCACGCCCCTCGGCAAAGCTCTCCAGAAAGGTGCCGCCCGCATACATGACGGCAATGACCGCCGCCGCCAGCGTCTCTCCAAAGACCAGCGCGGCACTCATCGACAGGGCGGCCACGATATCCAGCCCGACCTCGCCACGGCTGAGGCTGCGCAGGATCTCCAGAGACAGCGAGATCAGCACCGGGGCGACGCCCAATGTCCAGAGCACCTTGGCGATATGGCCCAGACCCAGAAGATCGATCGTCAGCCCGGCAACAAGGCCCGAGACGGCGAGCAGCAACAAGACGGTCTTGATGTAGCCTCTGATCATGTCAGATCCCCTTCTGGCTGTCGCACCGCTGCAGGGACCGGCGTTTGGACGGCGCAGGGACCGGCAAAAGAGACCCGCGCGATGCGACTGGCGTAGCCATTGCTAGCACCATCTCCGCCCGGACGCAGCCTTTTGCATCCGATTGCGCAATGCGCGCCCGAAGCGGCGGCACATCATACGCCCGGCTCTGATGTCCGGCTGCTCTGTGGCGTCGGGGAGGCCGCGTCCTAGATCACACCGCCATTGGCCCGGATGGTTTGCCCGTTGACCCAACGGCCATCGGGACCCGCCAGAAATGACACAACAGCGGCAATGTCGTCGACGGTCCCGAGTCGGCCGAGGGGGATCGATCCGGTGATGGCCCGGATCAACTCATCCGGCTTTCCCTCCAGGAACAACTCCGTTGCGACCGGCCCCGGAGCCACGGAGTTGACGGTGATGCCGCGCGAACCGAGCTCCTTTGCCAGGACGTGGCTCAGGGCTTCGGTCGCGGCCTTGGTCGCCGCATAGAGCCCGTAGCTCGGCTGATAGAGCCCGACGACACTCGACGAAATGCTGATGATCCGCCCGCCGTCCCGCAGGCGGCTGGCCGCCTCGCGCATGCAGCGAAACGGGCCGCCGATATTGATCGCGCACTGCTGGTCAAAATCGGCATCGGTCGCCGTGGCAATCGCCGCATTGCGCATGATGCCCGCGTTGTTGACCAGAATATCGGCCGGGCCGAAACGGTCCTCGGCCGCATCAAACAACGCCCTTGCGGCCTTGGGGTCGGAGATATCGGCCTGCAGGGCCGTGGCTGTGCCCCCCTGCGCCTCGATCTGCTCTACCACGGCCTGTGCGGCCGCCGCATTGCTGGCGAAATTCACAACCACGGCATGCCCGTCTTCTGCCAGCCGAAGCGCGATTGCCGCGCCAATCCCCCGGGATGCGCCTGTCACGATTGCGGTCTTCTGTATGTGTTTCATTTCCGTCTCCAATTCTCATGGGCGGAAGATAGGGAAACCTCTGGTGCGGATAATCACTCTATTGTTGGAAAGATAATCCGGATATAGCGAACAGATGGCGGATAGATTGAACGCAATGCGCCTGTTTGTGCGGGTGGTCGAACGGCGCAGCTTCACGGCGGCGGCCACAGACATGCGTATTCCGCGCTCGACGGCGACGGATGTCATTCAACGGCTCGAACGGGATCTGGGGGCCCGCTTGCTGGACCGCACCACCCGGCATGTGGCGCCAACCCCGGAGGGCGCGGCCTACTATACGCGGTGTCTGGCGATCCTCGCGGATGTGGAGGAGGCCGAAGGCGCCCTGCGTGGCAGCGAGCCCGCCGGCCTGTTGCGTGTCGATGCCCATGGCGCGCTCAGCCGGGCCTTTCTGGTGCCAAGGCTGCCGGACCTCATGGCGCGCTATCCCAGGATCACTTTGCAGCTGGGACAGGGCGATCGACTGGTTGATCTGGTCCGGGAAGGGGTGGACTGCGTGATCCGGGCGGGGGATCCGGATGACAGTGGCATGATCATGCACAGGCTGCCGCCGCTGCGTGAAATCACCTGCGCCAGCCCGGCGTATCTCGCGACACATGGAACGCCACAGGGGCTGGACGACCTGCTTGATGACAGGGCCGGCCATCAGATGGTCGGCTTCGTCTCGTCGCGCACGGGCCGCGTTCTGCCATTGGAGTTTGCCACGCCCGAAGGGCTGCGCGACATTGATCTGCCCAGCCGGATTGTCGCCAATGATGCGGAAACGGTCCATGATCTGGCGCGGCTGGGCTTCGGGATTGTTCAGGCCCCCCGCTACCGGTTTCGCGCCGACCTCGCCGCGGGCCGCCTGATCGAGCTGTTCCCCGAGATGCCGCCGCCGCCCCTGCCGCTGGCGGTCTTCTACCCGCAGAACCGACAGCTTTCGCCCCGGGTCCGCGTCTTTGTGGACTGGGTGGACGACATATTTCGCAACGCCGACATCTGACCGCAACGCCCAGTAATGCCCCGCAACGCCCCGTAATGCCCGAGAACGCCCCGTATCGAAGGACGGCGCGCGATGCGTCACCCTCGGGCGGGCAGGCTATTGGCCAGCGTCTGCCGTGGCGGGGCGCGGCGGCGCAGGCTCTGCAATTGCGATCCCAAGTCGCGCCGCAAGCGAGAGGAGATAGGCCGCGTCAGGCGTGCCCCCCGTCTCGTCCAGGACCGAACAGATCATCGCGCCGGACGGCAGCCCCGCCGCAGCCAGAAGCGCCTCGGCACGATCGGCATGCGCCTCCGGCTTTCCCTCGGGCAGCTGGGGAAAGACATGGCCGGGCGTCACGATATCGCTGGCTTCGCCCCGGGTGGCGGCCTGCACCGTCAGCCAGCGATCATAGGCGGAGATGCCGCTGGTCACCCTGTGACGGGCCTCGATGGATTGCGTGTAGAGAGGGCGATCACTGCGGCCGCGTCTGGGTTGCAGGCTGAGGCCCAGCTCCAGCGCGCGCGAGGGCGTCAGCGTCAGCCCCAAAAGACCGCGCGCGTGGGTCGCCATGTAGTTGACCCAATCCGGCGACGAAAACCGCGACGACATCATCATGAAAGCCCCCCGTGCCGCGCTCCGGACCACAATGGGCTGGCCGTCCTGTAGGCTCCTGATGGCCGGGGGCTTCGGGGCATCCCGGGGCTCGGCCTGCGGGTTCCGTGTCGGGGCGTCAAACGGGGACACTGTCATGCCTCCAGGTGGTGGAATTTGCGGGCGAAATAGACCGAGGCCGAGGCGGTTCCGGCCTGAGCCACGGCCAGAACCTCGCAAAACAGCACGATATGCGTGCCGATTTCCTTGCGATCGGTGATCCGGCAATCAAACGCGACGCTTGCCCCGGTCAGCACCGGCGCGCCCGAAACATCCCTGTGCCATTGGGCCCCGGCAAAGCGCTCTGGCATCGGGGTCTTGCCGCCGAAGGCCATGGCGATCTCCGTCTGGCTGGCGGCGATCGTGTTGACGCAAAGCGCCGAATTGCGGCCAAAGATCTCGGCCGCCGAACTGGTGGCATTCAGGCAGACCAGCAGCGTCGGCGGGCTGTCCGTGACCGAGCAGACCGCCGTGGCGGTGAAGCCCGCGCGGCCTCCGGGCCCGTCCGTGGTGATGATGTTCACGGCAGCCGCCAGATGCGCCATGCCATCGCGAAAGGCCTCGCGGCTGGCGGGCTGACGGTCTGTTGCCGGGGGCGTGTGCGTGTGCGAGGGACGGGGAGGGGAAAGTGTCACTGTATCTTCCATTTCAGGCAGCCTTTGAGTTCGAAACCGATGTCATCTGCGGTCAGCTCATGACCGCTTCAAGCGAGAGCACGTCCCCCACCAGAGTGGCGAGGGCGATGGTCATGCGGTCGGTGTAGCGCGGGGTGATCACAGAGATCCCCAGCGGCAGATCATGCGGACCCAACAGGCCGGGCACGGACACCACCGGCACATGCAAAAGCGTCCAGATCGAATTCATCGAGGGATCGCCTGTGTTCGCCAGCCCCACCGGGGCCTCGTCGGTGGCAGAGGGCGTGATGATCGCGTCAAACCCCGAGATCAGCTCCTCGAATTCGCTGCGGCAGGTGTCGGCCAGCGTATAGGCCATACGGACATCCATCGGGGCAAAGCGCTTGGCCCGGTCCGTCATCTCATGGAACTCGGGATGCAGATCGCCGCCCTGGACGCTCAGCTCATTGTGAAAGGCGGTGCGTCCCTCGCGGGCCAGAATGGTGCCATGCGCGGCGTCCAGATCGTTGAAAAGATCCGGCAAATGGATATTGACCACATCCGCGCCTTCCAGCCGGAGCCGCTTTGCCGCATCCTCGAATGCGGTTCGCATGGCCGGGGCCACCCGGTGCCAGTTTGGCCCCTTGCAGAGGCCAATCCGCTGCCCCCGCAGGGACGTCGGCAGGCGCTGCGGCGCCGGATCGAGATCGAACACATCGGCAAGCAGGGTGAAATCGGCGGGGTCATTGGCGTAGAAGCCGACCGTGTCGCAGGTCAGCGAGTAGAGCTTCAGACCCTCCCGCGAGATCGTGTTCCAGGTCGGCTTCCACCCCCAGACCCCGCAGAACGCCGCAGGCCGGATGACCGATCCGCCCGTTTGCGTGCCAAGCGCAAGCGCACAGAGCCCCGCCGCAACCGCTGCCGCCGACCCCGAAGAGGACCCGCCCGGCGTCCGGGTGAAGTCATGCGGATTGCAGGTCACGCTGCCGCGCTGGGTCGCGGCAAATTCGGTGGTGACGGTCTTGCCGAGGAGGACGGCCCCGTGATGGCGCAGCGTGTCGATACAGGCGGCATCAACCCCGGTGCGCCGGCCTTGATACCGGCTGTTGTTCTGGCTGGTGGGCAAATCCTTGGTCGCGATCACATCCTTCACCCCGACGGTGACACCGGCCAGCTTGCCCTTCGTCGCCATGCCATCAACCGCCTGTGCCTGCGCCTCTACCAGCGCCGGGTCCACACAGGCAAAGGCCCGCACCATATGATCGTATGCCTCGACCCGGCCCAGAGCCGCGCCGGCGATCTCGGCGGCCGTTTGCTGTCCGCTCTGAACAGCCTCGGCAATGTTGGTGGCCGATGGGAACTCATGTGGTTTCATGTGTTTCTCCTGAAGTTGCGTTCAGTGAAACACGCCCCGCACAATCTGCCACGCCGCAAATTCTCAGGGCACTATTGAATTTTCCTCAGCGCCTTTGCGGCCATCAGGCGGCATGAACAAACCCGTTGCCCTCGACATTCTTCAACAGCCAGTCCTTGAACCGCTGCAGCAGTGGCCCGCGTTCGGATTCCCAGGGCGTCAACATGTAGTAGACACTGCGCTCAGGGTAGCTCTCGGCAACAGGGACCAGATCTCCCTTTTCGATACAGGACTGCACCAGCAACGACCGCCCCAGCAACACCCCGACCCCGGAGCGCGCCGCCTCTGTCGCGGAGCCCGCCTGATTGAACCTCGGGCCATGCAGCAGGTCGGCGCGGGAAATTCCGTATTTCGCCATATACTTGCTCCAATCGGGCAGGGTGCCGTCGAACCCGATGCGATCCGAATGGATCAGCGGCGCTTCGCTGAGAATTCTGGACGGGTCATTGCCATAGGTCTGCGCCAGCTCCGGCGTGCAGACGGGGATGATTTCCTCCTCAACAAGCGGTTCCTTCTTCCAGTCGCGCTTGCTGTCCCAGTTGCAGATGGTGATGTCGATTTGCTGTGTTTCCGCCTCCCGGAGGGTCAGATAGGTATGCAGGCTCAGGTCGATATCCGGCACGTCGTTCAGAAACGCGCCAATGCGGGGCATGAGGAAATGCGAGGCCACCGAACTGGATGCGCCAACCGCCAGGCGACGATCCTTTTCGTCCTGCACATTCTGCAGCGAGATCACGGAATCCTCGATCAGATCAAGGGCTGTGCTGATCCGTTCCAGAATGGTGCCCGATTCCGGCGTCATGTAAATCCGGCTGTTCTTGCGGGTGAAGAGATCGACCTGCAGGAAATCCTCAAGCAGGCGGATCTGGTGGCTGACGGCGGTCGGCGTCACGCACAGCTCGTCCGCGGCCTTGGCCACCGATTGATGGCGTGCAACCGCCTCGAACGCGCGAATCGCGTTTAGGGGTACTCGTTTGCGCATGCTCTGCCCTCCTTCATGGATGTGGCCGCGTCCTGTCGTGCCAAAGCGTGACAGGTTGCCGCCGGCACGAAAGCGGTTTTCGCCTTTGACGTAGGGCCGGATGAGCGCTGTGGCGCAATTTGCAGCACCTATGCTGCAACTGCACAATCGCAGCGCAGTTGCTGTGCCCTTCCGGCCGAAGCCCCCGGGGGGGCGGGCAAACTGCATGAGTTTTTTTGAGGTCCGGCCCAAAGATATATGCCTTAGGCAAAATCACGCGGCTTTGTCACTCTGAGGCCAGAACAAGACTGACATTCGCGACAGGAGAGACAAATGGACATCGGTGTTTTCATCCCGATCAACAATAATGGCTGGCTGATTTCAAAGACATCGCCGCAGTTCATGCCGAGCTTTGACCTGAATCTGGACATCGTGACCCGCGCAGAAGCGTTCGGCTTCGACTTCGCCTTGTCGATGATCAAGCTGCGTGGATTTGGCGGCGCATCGGAGTTCTGGGATCACGGCTTTGAGAGTTTCACGCTGATGTCGGCCCTGGCGGCGCGCACGAAACGGATCAAGCTGTTTGCCTCCTCGGCGATCCTGACCCTGCCACCGGCGCTGACGGCGCGGATGATCTCGACCATCGACAATGTCGCCCCCGGACGGATCGGGGTGAATATCGTGACCGGCTGGGCCCCCAATGAATATACCCAGATGGGCGTCTGGCCCGGGAATGAGTATTTCGGCTATCGCTATGATTACGCGTCTGAATATGTTCAGGTGATGAAAGATCTGTGGGAAACGGGCTCCTCTGACCTGAAAGGCGAGCATTTCACCATGGAGGACTGCAAGCTCTCCCCGCCGCCGGTCGACAAGATCGAGATCGTGGCCGCAGGCCAGTCGGAAAACGGCATGGCGTTCTCCTCGAAATATTCCGACTACGCCTTCGTCAACGGTCTTGGCGTCAACACGCCGACGGCCTTCGCTCCGACCTGCGAGCGCCTGATGGAGGCGGCCAAGGCGACGGGACGCGATGTCGGCGCCTATGTTCTGATGATGTGCATCTCGGATGAAACCGACGAGGCGGCGATGGCCAAATGGAACATGTATCGCGAAGGCGCCGATATCGACGCGCTGGCCTATATGGGCGTACAGGGCGCGCAGGATGCGCAGGCCTCCGAGAACTCGACGGCGGCGCATATCAACCTGCCGGAGGGCGCGGTCAACTTCAATATGGGGACGATCGTGGGCTCCTATGAAACCTGCGCCAGGTTGCTTGACGAGGCGGCATCGGTGGCCGGCGTCAAAGGCATCATGCTGACATTTGACGACTTCCACAAAGGGCTGGATGATTTCGGTGAGAAGATCCAGCCGCTGATGAAAACCCGTGAACATCTCGCGGTGGCGGCCGAATAGGTCTCTATCGTCAGGATCTGCATCAAAAGGCGCGGTCTCCGGATCGCGCCTTTTTCGTTTTCCATTGCTCCTGCGGTGCTGGCGCATGGCGCAAACCTGCCGGCGCGCGCGCCATGAAAAAACCCCTTCCGGTGGGAAGGGGCAGAGTCAGGATCGGTAAAATCGCGGGCTGAGCTCAGTCTTCGAGCCATTTGCCGCGAAAGAAGATCAGCGGCTTGCCCTCGCCCGAGGCGCGCACGGCCTTGACCGCGCCGATCACGATGAAAATGTCGCCATGCTCGATGATCCTTTCGACGGCACAGTCAAACACCCCGAGCGCCTCGCCATAGCAGGGCGCACCAGTGGCGAGCGGCGCCCATTTCCCGTCCTCGAATGTCTTTTCGCCTTTGCCGCCAAAGGCATTGGCCAGATCCGCACAGCCCGCGGGCAGAAAGTTCACCGCGAAATGCTGGTTCTCGCGAACCCCCTCCAGGGCGGATGTCTTCTTGTCGATCGATACGATCATGGTCGGCGGGCTGGCGGTGACATGTGCCGCCGACAGCCCGAGAAACCCCATAGGGCCCTGGCTGCTGTCGGTGGTGACAAGGGTTGCCCCGATGGCGCGCTCGCCGAGGGTTTTCCAGAATGCTCCGATGTCGACGTCGGCGCCGGTGGTTTCAAAGGGCATTTATCTTCCTTTCAAGAGGGTCTTTGGGCGGGCCGCCGACTGTTGGCGGCCCGGTTTCGGGATCAGAGTTCCTGTGCTTCGCGTTTGCGCACCAGTTGCGACAGCGCCACCGCCAGCACCAGGGCGCCGCCGTAAAACAGGTTCTGCACGTAGGATTGAATACCGAGCATGGTCAGCCCGGTGATGCCGATCACGAGGAAATACACCGCCACAAAGGACCCGATGGGGTTGAAGCGGCCCGGCGTGATCGCCGTCGCCCCGAGAAAGGCAGCCGCAAAGGCAGGCAACAGAAAGCTGTTTCCCGAATTGGGATCAGCCGCGCCCAGTGTCCCGGCGTAGAACACTCCGGCCAGCGCAGCCATCATCGACGACAGGATCAGCGCCCCCAGGCGGACCTTTTCAACGTTGATGCCGGACAGCAAGGCCACCTCCCGACCGCGGCCAACGAACAGAAGCCGCCGCCCCAGGGTGGTGAAGCCGAAGACATACCAGACGATCAGGCACATGATCAGCGCGTAGTAAAACAACAGTGGAATCCCTAGAAACCGCGTGCCCACAACGAATTTTATCAGGGTGAAGTCGATGCCTCCGATCGTGGTGGAGCCGGACATCCACAGCACGATCCCGTTGATGAAGGTCCCTGTTCCAAGCGTGACGATCAGGCTGGGAATGCGGAAGTAGAGGATGAAGAACCCGTTGACCAGGCCGATGAAGGCCCCGACCAGCAGCGCGGCGGAAATGGCCAGGACCAGCGGCACCTCCAGCTGCGCATTGAGCACGGCAACGGTCATCGCGGAAATCGTCAGCGTCGCCGCCACCGAGAGATCGAAATCCCCCGCCGTGAGCGTCAGGATCAGCGACAGCGTCAGAAACACCAGGATCGCCTGCGACCCGAGCATGGTCGACACATTGGCCCAGGAGAAAAACGTGGTGGGCAACAGCAGGGAAAAGACGCCAAACAGCGCGATCATCACGATCACAAGCGCATAGCTCTCGCCCAGCTGCGCCCAGTTCAGGTGTCTGCGAGGTGCCAGCGCGGGCGTGTCGGTGGGGTGGGGCATCTATGCGACCTCCAGTGTCTTTTGGCGCGGCAGAGAGCTGGCGCGCAGTGTTTCCTGAGTGATGGAGTCTTTGGTGATCTGGTCGCCGATCAACTCGGACACGATGCAACCCTTTGAAAAGACGAGGATGCGGTGGCAAATCTGCGCCAGCTGCTCGGCATCGGTCGAGGCCACGATGACCGCCGTCCCCTGCCGCGCTGCCTTGTGCACTTCCTTGAAGATCTTTTGCCGCGCGCCGACGTCGATGCCCTGGGTCGGCTCGTCCAGCATCAGCAGTTTGGGACGGGTCTGCAGCCATTTCGCCAGCAGCGCCTTCTGGGCGTTGCCACCGGACAATGCGCCAAGGTTCAGATCCACCCGCGCCGGTCTGAGGTCAAACGCCTGCCCAAGTTCGGCGCAGTGGGATTTGACCGCGGGCCAGTCAATGCCAAGGGGCGAGCGGAACCGCTTCAGCACCGGCAGGGCCATGTTCTCATAGATCGGCAGGCTGCCGATCCCCGCCCGCCCCAGCCGGTCAGACGGCAGAAAGGCCACCCCCTGCGCCAGCAGGTTCTCGGGCCGCACCGCCGCCAGATCGAGGACGCGGCCATCGCCCAGCGTCAGCGATCCGCGCTCGGCTTTTTGCGCCCCGAACAGGGCCTCCGGGACCACGTCGAACCCGGATCCGATCAGACCGGTCAGCCCGACGATCTCGCCTTCGGTGATGTCAAAGCTCACCTGCGAGACCGACCCGCAGTCCAGACCCCGGATGGCGGCGGCGCGTTTGCCGCCCTCGGGCGCGTCATGGCTGGTCTGAAACAGCGAGACTTTTTCGCCGACGATATGGGAAATGAAGTCCTCGCGATCGGCCTCCTTGGACACCAGCGACCCGGCCAGCTTGCCATCGCGCAGAATGGTTGCGCGATCGGTGATTTCGCGGATTTCATCGATGTCATGGGCGACGAAAATCACCGCCGCGCCGTCTGCCGCGACAGAGCGCATCAGGGAAAACAGCTTGTCGACACCGGCCTGGGGCAGAAACGGCGTCGGCTCGTCGAGGATGAGGATGCCCTGACCGCCGGTCGCATGGGTCTGGACCTCATCGAAGGCGCGTGTGATGGCAAGCAGGGCGCGGTCGGCCTGCGGCAGGTCCGCCACGCGCCGGTCCAGATCCAGATCCAGATCAAAGCGGTCAAAAACCTCGCGCGTGTGACGCCGCATCCTGGCCCAGTTGATCGCCCAATTGTGAGAGCTGGCCAGATCGTTGAGCATCATGTTCTCCAGAACCGACAGCGAAGGGATCAGGGCAAGGTGCTGATGAACAAAGGAAATGCCGGAGGCGCGCGCACTGCCCGAGGGCGTCGGCAAGGGCATGTCGCGTCCGTAGAGGATCAGTTCGGCTCCCTTTTCCGGCGCATGCAGCCCTGCGATGGTCTTGATCAATGTGGATTTGCCCGACCCGTTGGAGCCGAGCAATCCGTGTATTTCTCCGGGCATCACGGCCAGATCAACCGCATCAAGAACCTTGGATGTGCCAAACACCTTGGAGAAATTCCTGGCCAGCAACGCCGGGGCCTCCCCCGGCGTGCGTCGCGGTAGCCCGTCATGAAGCGGCCCCTGGGTCATATGCCTACAGCCCCCAAAGCTCTTTGTAGCCCGAGATGAAACTGTCCCCATAGCCCATGTTGAAATCGGCCGGGTCGCCAGCGCTTTCGATATTGGCATCGGTGAAAATATAGAGCGGGACATAGAGCTCCTCGGGGGTGTCGCCGATGTCGCACAGGTCGCGCATATGGGCATCCACCGCAGACCGGGCGATCCAGCCCATGCTCTCGCCGATATCCATCACCACATCGTCGCCCTCGCGGATCATATCCAGCACAAAAGGCGTGCCGTTGAAGGTCGCGATCGGAATCTGGCCGGTCTTGCCGGTGATGGCGAGGGCCGGCATGACGAACTGGCTCATCGAGTCATAGATCGGCACGATATAGTTGATGCCGGGATCCTGCAGCAGGTTCGACTGCACCGAGGTCTGGATCTTGGTGGCCCAATCCGCCAGCGGCACATTGACATAGGTGGCTTTGCTCTCGGGGCTTAGTTCGGCCAGCTTGGCCTCGAAACTCTTCCAGTAGGGCTGGGACGGGGGCACGTCATCGGTGCCGATCACGAGCACATTTGCATTGCCTTCGGTTTGTGTGGTCACCCAGGCGGCGAGGATCTCTCCGACTTTCGAGAAGGACAGCGGCAGGCGCACATCCGCATTCGGATCCGGCTCGTAAGAGACGTCAGTGTGGTGGGTCGCGAAAACGCGCAGCCCTGCCTCATGCGCGGCAGCCAGCTGCGGGGCAAGCGCGGCCGGGATGATGCCGCCCATCAGATCGACAGCGTCAAACCCGTTGGCGATGGCATATTCGATCCCCTGCACCCATTGCGTCGGCTGGCCCTGGTTTTTCCAGATCTCGACGTCAAAGCCGACCTCATCCGCAACACTGTCCATTTCCTCCGCAATAGCGGAAATGAACGGAATAGCGGAAGTGACCGGCACCACCAGCACCTTTTTGCCCGCCATGCAGGCGGCGGCATCAAAGGGTTTTCCGGGCGCTTCAAAGACGGGCAGGGCCGAATATTCGTCGACCATGGCCTGGGCCGCATCCAGATCGGCGGCCTGAGCCGCAGATGCAAAGACGGATGCAAGGGCGGTGGAGAGGGTCAGGGCGAGCGCGGTCCCCCCGCGGAAGGCGCGCGTGCTGCGGCGTGTGATCGAAGATGTTGTCATCGTTTCCCCATTGGTTTTTGACCGGTTCAGGCCGGCGGAATTTGTGATGGGGCCGGGACACGCTGGGCAGAAAGGACAAGGACATTTCCGCCGGGTGCCAGGCCCGTGCCATGGCACAATCCTGCGCCTCGCGCCCCCCGTTTCGTCAAACGCAAGATTGTTGACATCAGCGCTGAGAAAAACTTGGTGGGCCGCGAATTGACTTCGCATGGCCCAGAGATGATGCCTGTAGGGACGCAACTGCGGGGCGAGGGCGACCATCTGGCCGTCTGCGCCGCGCACAGGAATGAACGTGTCCACATGACCCAAGACGACCGCCCGCCCGCCCGGATTTCGCCGCAGCTCTATACGGCGCTTGGACTGACCTCTGCGTCTCAAGTCATTGCGACAGCGTCCGTTTTGGCCCTGACGACGATCCCGACACTGGTCGCGACCGCGCTCGGTGTCGCGCCCCATCTGATCGGCTATCAGGTCTCGCTGATCTATGCGGCGGGGGTGGTTTTCTCGATGCTCGCAGGCGGCTGGGTCACCCGGATCGGGGCCGCGCGTGTCGGGCAGATCGCATTGATCTGCAGCGCCGTCGGTCTCTTTGTGATGGCGACCGGATCGACCGCGATGATCGCGCTTGCCTCCTGCGTGATCGGCATCGGCTATGCGCTCAACAACCCGTCATCCTCGCATATTCTGGCCAGGCTGGCCCCGGCCCGGCGGCGCAATCTGATCTTTTCGATCAAACAGGCAGGGGTTCCGGTCGGCGGTGGCCTGATCGCGCTGCTGATGCCGTTTCTCGCCGCGCGCCTCGGCTGGCAAGTGGCGCTGCTGTGGCTCGGTGTGGTGCCATTGCTTCTGGCGCTGGCCTATCAAAGGGTCCGCAGCGACTGGGACAATGACCGCCAGCAGGGCAGCCGCCCCTTTGCCGGTGTCCTGAACCGGCAGCGGGAAATCTGGTCCAGCCCGGCGCTGCGGGCGCTGTCGATCATGGGGTTCCTGTTTTCGGGGGTGCAGCTGATGATCTCGACCTTCGTGGTGGTCATGCTGGTCGAGCAATTCGGCTGGACGCTCGCCGGGGCCGCACTGGTTGCCGCTCTGGTTCAGGCCGCGGGCGCCTTTGGCCGCATCTTCTGGGGCCTGGTGGCCGACTGGCTTCAAAGCGGCTTTCTGGTGCTGGCGTTTGTCGGGTTTCTGTCCTTCGTGAGCCTGCTGTCCTTTCAGTTCCTGGAGACCGTGCCCTGGATCGGCATCCTTGCGGCCGCCCTTGGCGGGATGACCGGATCCGGCTGGAATGGCGTGTTGCTGGCCGAGGTGGCCAAAGCCAGTACCGGGCAGGGCACGATGACCGGAGATGTCCTGACCTATACGTTCCTCGGAGTCATGGTCTGCCCGTCGCTTTTCGCCACGCTCTACCCGTTCCTCAGCAGTTTTACCGTGACCTTCGCGGTCTTTTCGGTTCAGGGCCTGCTGGGCGCGGCGCTGGCGCTGGCTCTTTTCCTGCGGGAACGCGGACAGCGGCCGGTTGGCCGGCTGCGGTCCCATTCCTGAGCCATGGACTCCGACCTGAACCGCGACCTGCGATACCGCCACGGAGTGTTCAGGGTCATTGCCTGAAATGCACGTTATATCAAACCGTTGCGATAGGGGAATTGCCAGCGTGATCTTTGCCTTTTGCCTGCGGACTCGCCTGATCATATGGGTCCCCCATGTGCTCAGCGCGCTGGCGGTCTCGCTGCTGCTGGAGCATCTCGGCGTCCCGGCTGCCCTGTTGATCGGGCCCCTGATGGCAGGGGCCGCCGCAGGTCTGGCGGGGGCAAGGCTCAGATATCCACGCTGGGCGCTGTCGGCGGCTCAGGCGGTGACCGGCGTGTTGGTGGCGACCTCGCTGCGCGCAGATACGATCGAGACGGTTCAGCGGATCTGGCCGCTGGCCCTCGGTCTGTTGTTGATCGTCATGGCCAGCGCCATTGCAGCCGGGGTCGTGACCGGGCGCCTGGCACGGATCGAACGGGAAGCGGCGATCTGGGGGTTCCTGCCGGGAATGGCCAGCGCCGTGATCGCGATGAGCGATGACCGCGGTCTCGACGCCCGGGTGGTCGCCGTTATCCAGATGGTCCGGATCGTTGTCGTGATCTTCCTGACGGCGGGGCTCGTCGGGGTCTTCGGCAGCCAGCCTGCAGCCGGCATGACGCAGACCGAGCCGTCGGGCGATGTGTTTCTGCTTGTGGCACTGGTTGCGCTCGGGCCGGTTGCGGACAGGTTTCTGCGGGTCATTCCCGCTGCGGCACTGCTGGTGCCATTGACCGTGGGGTCGGTGCTCGACCTGTCGGGTCTGTCGATCTATTTGCCACAGGCGGTACTGGTCTGCGCCTATCTGGTGATCGGGGCGAATGTCGGGCTTGGGTTCGACCGCGCCTTCCTGAGCGATGCCGCGCGCAGCCTTCCGGTGGTTCTTGCGGCGGCCTGTGCGCTCTATGCGGTTGGCGCGCTGCTCAGCCTCGTTCTGGCGATTGTCGGGGGGGTCGATCCGCTGACGGCGCTATTGTCCACCGTGCCGGGATCGATCGATGCCATCGCCGCAATCGCATTCAGCGAGGGGGCGGATATCTCGGTGGTGATGACCCTGCAGATCATGCGGTTGTTCGTGGTCATCCTGGTCGGCCCGGTGATGGCGCGGCTTGCGGTGCGATGGGTCATGCGCAGGACGCCACATCCCCCACAGCCCTAGCGGGCAGGCAAAAAGAACGCCCGTCGAGACGGGCGCTCCCTGTGATCCGGCCTGCCGTGTTGTCAGGCGGGGGTGGCATTCGCCTCTGCGCGGGACGCGATATAGGCCAGGATGGTGGCTTCATCGACGACATCGGCATATTTGGCATTCATATCAAAGAGGTTTGCCTCATGCGGAGCGGGATGGCGATCCCCGCAGGCATCGGCGACGACGGCGGTTCTGAACCCGTAGGACATCGCGTCGACACAGGTGGCCCGCACACAGCCGGAGGTGGACAGCCCGGTCAAAATGACCGTGTCGACCCCGAGCGAGGTGAGCATGGGCGCCAGCGATGTGCCGAAGAATGCCGAAGGATATTGTTTCGGGATCACGACCTCATCGTCCTGCGGGATCAGCCCCTCTGCAAATTCCGCCGTGCTTCGACCGGGCAGGAAGGAGGCCAGCGGTTTCGATTTTTCGAAGAACCGGCCCGCGTTCACGCCGGTGGGATGCAGACCCATTTCGGTCAGGATCACCGGCAGGTTTGCGGCATGGGCGGCCTCGCGAATGCGGAGCGCCGAGGCGAGCGCGGTCCGGCAGCCTTCGCCGCCAAACAGCGGGCAGTCGGGATCATAATAGGCCTTGGCAAAATCGACCAAGATCAAGGCAGGCCTGGCACCAAACCCGATCGCATTGTCGAATGCGCGTTTGTAGTTGCTTGCGAGATCTTCGCCCATCGGAGCATCCTTTCGATTGTTCTGTCGCTGGCGAGCCTAGAGAGGCACCGTAGCAAAGAGGACTGAAGAAATCTCAGCCATAGGCCCATTTCATTTTCAGGCGCAGCCTCACGCCCCGCCCCGTGCGGCACAAGCGGGAAGACGCGGGCAGAAGGGGGAAGACGGGAGGGGACAGACAGGGCGGACAGACACGGCGGACAGACAGGGCGGGCAGGGGCGGGCAGATCCCGGCGGCCCCAAGGGCCTGCACCGGTGGCGCGCGGGCTATGCGCGGGCCTGGCGATCAATCCGCTGCCAGCGGAGCGTCCCGGACCGCGGAGACGATGAACCCCGCCTTTGTCAGCGCATATAGATCGCCGCTGTCCCAGGACGTGTCCATGGCGTGACTGCCCCGCAACCCCTTTGGCCGGAGCACCCGGCCAAAGGGCAGCACCAGCCCCTCTGCCAGCTTCAGCCTCTCGGCGGTGGGGCTGGCGCGGGTCTTCGGGCCACTGCGCAACAGCGGGCGGGTCTCTGGCCCGCTGCGCAACAGCGGGCGGGGCGGCGCGGGCTCGGCCAGATCCGGGAAGGAGACCGAGCTGGCGGAATGCTTTTGAAACTGCACGCGGCCGACCAGAATATAGGCCTTGGCGCGCTGAAAACCTGCGGTGCCGCCAAAGCCGCCTTGTCGCAGAAAGGAAACGCCGTGCAGATGGCCCTTCCGGACCCCATCCATCATGGCCGCACTATACCACCCGATGCCATTGGCCAGCGGCGCGGGCGTCAGGATCACGAGGCGAAATCCGCTGTAGGTGAGTTTCGCAGACAGTCGTTGCCCGGTGCCGAGCCCCTTGGTCGGCTGCCAGGGCGCGGTGCGATTGCGCCGCCAGACGTCGATGTCGATCGACAAGCCGGCAATGCCGGGGTCCGTGTGCCAGAGGGCGCTGTAGCCGGGAACATAGCCGCAGGGCGCGGCGGTCCGGTCGTGCGGTTTGAGGCAGAGGCCGCCATTCGCAGGATCGCTGGCGATCACATGTTTGCGGGCGGTGACCTGCTGGTGGGCCAGATCAAGCCGCGTCTGGCTGCTGCCCCCTTGCAACAGGGTGGTGCCGAGAAACCTCGCATATGAGGTGGAAAATCCGGTCGTGGTGACCCGGAGGGGCTGCGTGTCGGTCACTTGACCGTCCACCAACGGCCAGGCGGCATAGCGCATGCGCCCGCCAGCAATGGGGGACAGCGGAAAATAGGACAGGACACTGGCAAATTCCGGCGCGGCCAGTCCAAGGCGGCTGCAGGCGTCGCTGACATGGGCCGTGACGCGGCCGGCCACCAGGTCTTCGAGATAGTCACCCATGGGATCCATCCTTGCGGTGGTCTGTGTCATAGGGAAACGAGCGGAAACCGGCCCCGTGAGGGGCCGGTCCGGGAGCGGGGATCAGGACAGCGGATCCTCCAGAACCGCACCGTGCACCACCATGTTGTTCTTGTCGGCGGCCGGGTTCACGGCGACTTCCATGGCGTAGTTCTTGTCCGAAGAGCCGCTGGAGGCCTTCGTGTAGGAGGTGTTCACCGAGCCGATCGGAATGAAGCCGAAGAGGCTGACCGAGGCATGGGCCTCGGTGTGGAAGTACTTCTGGAACGAGGTGAAGTCGTCCGAGGCAAAGAACATCTTGCCTTTTGGCATGGTCGAGACCAGCAGGCCGCGCAGCGACTGCAGACCCCCGCTCTGAAGCACCGCCTTGTGGTCCGCTTCGTTGGACGCAAAGAACGGTCCGGTATCGGCAGAGGTATTGGCCGCCGCCTGCTGGAGGATCATCGCCAGATACCAGCCGATGGAATTGTTGGCCGTCAGGTTCGACGGCGCGGCGGTCAGGTAGCTGACGTTGTCATATTCCAGCTCGATCTTGGCCTTCGACATCAGGCTGTGGAAGTGGCTTTCGTTGTATTGCGCGCTGGACGCCCCGGCGATGTTCAGGAAATCGATCGAGAAGGATCCGCCGACCTTGCCATCGATTGAAAAGCTGGACGAGTTCTGGCCCACGTCGGTCAGCTCGATGGTGATCTTCACAGTCTGGCCGTTGCTGAATTTGGTCGGGAAATTCGGATCGACATTGTAGCCGGGGAACCAGACCTTGTTGTTGTTGCGATCATAGGACTGGATGCCCCCGTTCGTCTGCGACGGAGACGCGATATTGGCCTTGATCGCATTGATCTGGCTGGCGAATTCCAGCTTGGCGGAGTTGATATTCGACATGATGTCGATATCGGCCTTGGCGGAATTGTAGTCGGCGGCGAATTTGGGCCAGTTGAAGGATTTCTGGAACGCCGGCGTGAAGTGGGAAATGACATAGCCCACCTTGTCATTCGCAAAGCCCGCTTCGGACAATTGGGCCGCGCTAATCGGGGCAAAGGTCTTTTCCCAGGTGGCGACCAGATTGCCCAGCACGGTGGCGTTCTTGGTCTCCAGGTTGGTGATCGTGTTCTGATCGGACACCGACAGGCCATAGGCCATATCCTGCACCATCTGAAGATAGGTCGTGGTGAAGGTGTCGGCAGTGGACCAGGTGTTCAGTTTGCCGTTGGTGCCCGGCACAAAGGTGCCTGCGATGATGTCGTGGGCGCCGTGTTCCAGAACGCCCACGTTCAGCACCGGACGGGTGATCAGCTCCGGGATCGTAAATTGCTGCGGCGAGGGGACGCCGGGGGGCAGGCTCGATTTGAACTGTTCGAGGACGGCGGATTTTGCGGTGGCGAGATCGGTCATTGTTACTTCCTCCAGGTGGGTTTGACAGTCTGATCGCAGCGATCGTGATGGGATCGTGATGATCGTCTGCCGCCTCAGTCTGACCGCTTGCCGGGGACAGATCCTGATGCCTCGCCGAAAGCTGTCCGAAACCAGACCGGCGGGCTGATTTCAGATTTCAGGTTAATTTCGTATTGTTTTCAGGCATTACGCTGCCCGATCCCGCAATGCTGGGCGAGAGGCGACCACCGCGTCGCCGAGACAGATGAAATGACGAGGGAGCGCCGGCGCGTGCAGACAGAAGTGACGAGACTGCGCGAAATCAGCATCTTTCCGTTTTACAGCAATCTTCCGATCGAGGTGGCCCCAGTGCTGACCGCCGCCTCGGGGCGCTACACCAACGGGCGTATCATGAACCATCAGTTTTGCGAATTGATCCTTGATGCGGAGGTTGATGGCGACATGCTGCGGATGGGGGCGCCCTATTCCTGCTCGGGCGTGAACGACGCGGGGCTGCCGGTGCAGACCCATTGGCTGTATTGCACCTCGACGGGGCCGCGCTGCACGTTCGGGATCGCGCGTGACTGGTGCCGCCCGGCGGGTTTTGCACCGCTTCTGGCCGACGCCTCCGCGCCACTGGTCAAGCTGGAAGAGCTGACGGATATTGTCACGGTCTTTCCCGCCCTGCCGCCGGCCGTCGGCCTGTCGCAGGCACAGATCGGGCATCATGGCTGGCTGGTGATGACCTGTCTGACCGTGCCGCATATGATGGGCGTGCAGATCGACGACCCGGCCCTGCCCCCGGCTCTCTCCGAAGGGGTGGAGAATGTCACCATATCGGCCCGGTGCTCCCGCACGATGCAATCCATCGGCGTGGACGGTCTGACCTGCGTTGCGGCGCAGGGCTCGGCCCTGTTTCTGCGGGAGCAAGGGTGATGGCTGGGCTATATCTCCAGCACAATCACTGCTACCGTCCTCCGGCGCCGGTTCTTTCACAATACCGACCTAGGACGAGTTCGCCCAAGGTGTACCAGAGAGAGGGGTTCTGGTATGCCGTATCCCGTGCGCGGGGGCGGGCAGAAATTGGTGTGGAGAAGGACTTCTTGTCGACTGGTCGGGAGCATCATAGCCCTGCATACGGGCACCAGATCGCAAAGCCCATCCAACTGGGCGATGCGACCTATTGTGCTGAGACGGACCGGCTGATTTCCGCGACCGGCGAAGAGGTGCTCCTGCGCTGGCAGTCCGCGCAGGTCCTGCGCATCCTGGTCGAACATCTGAATGCGGTGGTGTCCCGCGACGCGCTGATCCTGCAGGTCTGGGGCGAGATTTCGGTCACCGACGACAGTCTGACGCAATGTATTGCCGATATCAGAAAGGCGCTGGGCGATCGCGACCATGCGCTGTTGAAGACCCTGCGCAAGCGCGGCTATCTCCTGCACGGCGAAGCGCTGCGGCCACCGGCGGCGGTGCCGGTCACGCCGGATCAGGCGCCAGCCGCGCCCGGCGCACAGGTTCTGTTGGCCGATCTCGATCCGCGGGACGTCCTGCCGACGCTGGCCGTTCTGCCCCTGCGGAACCTGATCGGCACCGGCCTCGACCCACTGGGGGTTTTTGTCGCGGATGAAATTTCCGGCGCTTTGGCGCGGTCTCAGGACGTCAATATCATTTCGCGCCTCTCGACCGAGCAGTTTCAGGATGTCCAGGGGTCCTTTGCAAACCTGCGTCAGATGCTCAACGCCGATTTCGTGATTTCAGGCGTGCTGATCAGCGAGGCCGACACCGCCACGCTGTCGGTCGAATTCGCGGAAACCGAGAGCGGTTTTGTGCTCTGGTCCGACCGGGTGCGCCTGCGTATTCCCACGATCCTGACGGATACGGATTGGGTCGACCGGATCGTATCGCTGGTGCGAAACGCAATCATGGTGAACGAGGTGCGCCGGGTCCGGACACGGCCGCTGAGCGATCTGAAGCTGTTCAGCCTGCTGCACGGCGCGGTCGGTCTGATGCACAGGTTGTCGCCGACAGAGTTCAACGAGGCGCGCGACCATCTGCTCTATGTGGCGGAGCGGGCGCCGCGAAACCCGGCCCCCCTGGCCTGGCTGGCCCGCTGGCATCTTTTGCGGACCGTGCAGGGATGGACCGATGATCCCAAACACGAGGCCGAGGTGGCGCTTGGGTTTACCTCGCGTGCCTTGGATATCGACCCGGGCCACACGCTGGCGCTGGTGTGCGAGGGGCAGGTGCTGACCCATATGGCCCATCAGCTCGATGCGGCGGCAGAGCGCTATGAGATGGCGCTTTCGGGCAATCCCAACGATGCGCAGGGGCGCGCGCTGCGGGGGATGCTGGAGACCTTTCGTGACAATGCGGCCCTGGGCAAGCGCGACACCGAACGGGCGCTGCATCTGACGCCGCTTGATCCACATCGTTTTTTCTATCTGGTGTTTGCTGCTGCGGCCAATCTGGCGGCGAATGACTTTGAACGCGCCGAGACCCTCGCAAAGGAATCCCTGCGGCTGAACCGGACCCATGTCTCGACCCTGCGGACGCTGGCCGTGGCGCAGGTTGGCATGGGGCACGGCGACAAGGCCCGCAAGACCGCGCAGGATCTGTTGAAGCTGCAGCCCGACCTGAGGGTCAGCGGCTGGCTGCAATCGTCACCCAGCGCGCAGTACCAAAACGGACGACGCTTTGCCGATATGTTACGTGAGGCAGGCGTCCCTGACTGAATTCGACATAGCTTGAAATAAGGGACATTCAGCATGAGCATTTTTCCGGAGAACGCGTACAACGCCTATAATGCCTACAACGCATATAACGCGTATAACGCCTATAATGCCTACAACGCATATAACGCCTATGGGGCACCGGGCAATCAGAGCGCGCTGCTGTCGGGCGCCTTCCTGAGCACGCATGACGGGATCACCGGGGCGCAACTGGATCCCGTCGGGCAGGTCTGTCCCGGTGCGGCAAATGATGTCCGCAACCTGCCGCGTCTTGCGGCCGGGGTGCGCGCGGCGCTCTATCAGGCGGAACTCGGCCCCACTGTCGATATCACCTTTGAAACAGATGGCCTCCAGCCGCAGGCGGTGCTGTGGCGGCGCGCCACAGAGAGCGGCCGCCGCCGCGCCTTTGTGTTTGACCGAATGGTCGAGATGAGCGCGCCCACCGTGGATCAGTTCCAGACCCAGATGGCGCTGGTGTCCGGCTACGCGCAGATCCGGCCCGACCGCTCGGCCGAGATCCTGACGCAGGTGTCGGCGCCATTGCCGTTCTATACGACCATCGGCTTTATCGACCCGGCCCGCACGCCCTATACAATCGAGCTGATCCACGCGGCGCTGGGCTTTGCGACGGCTGTGACGCAGCGGATGAAATACGCGCTCGCGGCCAAGCGCCCGGTTTTGTTTTCGCCGCAGATCCAGCCGATGATTGCCACCCCCACGCATGGCTCCCTGCCGAGCGGCCACGCCACCGAAGCCTTCCTGATGGCGCGGCTGATCTGGAAGCTGCTGAAGGCCAGCGGCGTGCGGCAATACACCGAGAATGAATACTGGGGCGAGATGCTGATGCGTCTGGCGGCGCGCATTGCCACCAACCGCACGGTTGCGGGCGTGCATTTCCCGGTCGACAGCGTCGCGGGCGCGATCCTCGGCTGCACGCTGGCCGAACATGTTGCCTCGCAATGCTGTGGCGGGGAGTGGAGCAGCGCCTCCTTTGAGGGGACCAATTTCGATGCGCATCACGATTTCGACTGGCACCAGATCTATCGCGTCAAGGAGGACCGGATGGAATCGCAGGCCCGGTCCGGGCGTGGCATCTGGATGCAATCGGCCCAGCAGCGCTGCGCCCCGGATTTCGAAACCCCTGCGGTCCTGTCATGGCTGTGGGGCAAGGCGCTGGACGAATGGCAGGATATTTCCCTGGATGCCGGGTGAGGGGCGGAACCATGAACAGGTGGACCGAAACTCCAGACCCAAATGCGGCGGATATACTGGATCACACCAGTGATTTCCGCTTGTCGCTGGCGGTAACGCAGCAGCCGGACGGCGCCGATCAGGCCTGGTGGTCGGTGCTGATCGAGCTGGCCGATGCCTCAATCGACATGTTCGAGACGGCCGCGCGGACATTTTCCGCGGATTTGCTGATCCCCGTGGCCTATGATCCAGCAGATCGGGCCCGGGTCTTCGCGCGCCAGCCGGTGGCCATCTATGCGCGGCTGCCGTTGATCGAGGCCCTGAACAAACGATCGAATGGCTATCACGTGGTGGCGCTGCAGCTTGGCGCAATAACGCCTGCGAAATATCTCGACCACGCCGCCGTGGGGCCGGATCTGAGTGCGATTGCCGTGTCGGCGGACACGGTGGTCATGGCGGTGGTCGACGATGGCATCGCGATCGCCCACGACCTGCTGCGCAAGGACCCCGAGCACAGCCGGGTGGAGCATGCCACTGTGTTCGAGGCGCTGCCGGTCGCCGGGGGGCCGTGTTCGGTGGGGCGGGCCCTCGGGAAGGCCGAAATCGACGAGATCCTGACCCGGTCCACCTTCAATGCATTGCTCGATGAGGACGTGTTTTACCGCGATACCGGGGTGGTGGACTGGAGGGCCCGGTCGGTGTCACCGGTGGCGCGGCAGGCCTCGCATGGGACCCTGGTCGCGGGGCTCGCCGCCGGGCATGACATGCAGGCGGGCTGTGACATCCGGCCGGTGATCTGCGCGGCGCTGCCTGCGCGGCTGGTCGAGGACACAACCGGGCTCGACTCGCTGCCGCTGCTCTACCTCGCCTTTCATATCCTGCTGAAACAGGCGCGCCGGTTTCAGCTGCCGGATGGCAATTGCGCGCCGGTGATTTTCAATTTTTCTTTCGGAAATACCGGAGGCCCCCATGATGGCACGGGCCTGTTCTCGACCCTGTTCGAACATTATTTCGGTCCGCAGGGCGCGCTGGCGCGGGATCAGCAGAAAGCCTGGCTGACGCTGCCGGCAGGGAATATCAACCTGGCCCGGCTGCATGCGGTCGCGCGGGGGCGCAAGCCGACGCAATTGTCCCTGTCGGTGCAACCTGACGACCGCACGCCGTCGCTGGTCCAGATCTGGATGCCCAGCGATCCATCACAGACCCACCCCGGTCTGGTGAGCGTTCAGGTCACGACGCCTGCGGGCCAGAGCGGGTCAATCACCTCGAAACCGGGCCAGAGCACGTCTCTGGTCGATGACGAGGGGGTGGAGATCGCGCGTCTGGCCTGCCAGTATCAGGGCGGCGCGACGCAGCGGGCGCTGATGACCCTGTCGCTCAGCCCGACCGCACATCTGGCAGGGCAGCCCCCTCTGGCCCCCGCCGGCAATTGGTCGCTGGAGATTTCAACGGCGAATATTGCCCATGACCAACAGGTGCATGTCTGGATCCGCAGGGACGAGACCCTGCCGGGAACGCGCTCTGGCGGGCGGCAGGCCTGGTTCAGCAATTCCGATTATGAACGCTTTGATCCCTTTGGCCTGCCGCTGGCGGTTGATCCACCGCTGACCGATTGCCCGATCCGCCGATCCGGGTCCCTGAGCGGGTTTGCATGCGGCGCCTCGCCCCTGGTGGTGGCGGCGTTTTCGGAACGCGAAGCGCGCCTGTCCGGCTATTCCGCAGCCGGTCCACTGGCGGCCCGGGCGCCGGGCTCCGCCGCCGCACGGTCAGGTCCCGACCTTGCCGCGCTGGGGGATGACAGCCACCTGATGCGCGGCGTGCGCGGCGCGGGATCGCGCAGCGGATCGTCGGCCCGCATGTCCGGCACCAGTGTCGCCGCCCCGCGGGTCGCGCGCTACGCCGCGGAACAGATCCGCGACTGGCACGGTGAGACCGCAGACTGGAGCCGCTGGGCCGTGGAACACGCGCCGTTTCATCTGAAGGGGGGCGATGACGTCTCGCGGACCGGGGCCGGAGGGGTGCGGATCGACGTCTAGCGGGGCGGGTGCCCGGCGTCGGCGGCAGAGGTCTGCGTCGGCGCCGGGCCGGTGGTCTCGCCCAGACGCAGCTCGACCGGCGCCTCCGAGATTGTCACCGGCGTGTTCGGCGCCTCGATACGGTGCAGCAGCATCCGCGCGAGCTCCCGTCCGAGCATCTGTGGTTCGACGGCGAGGGTTGTCAAAGGCGGGGTCGCAACCGCCGCGTCCTGAATGCCGTCAAAGCCGATGACCGAGACCTCGCGGCCCGGCGTCCGGCCGGTCCGGATCATCGCCAGACAGGCCCCGAGCGCAACCATATCGCCATTGCAGACGATGGCCGTCACATCGGGGTGCTGCGCCAGCAGGTCCTGCATCGCATCGAGGCCTGCGAGCTTGCCGTCCCCACAGGGCCAGACCAGCGGATCGGCGAGGCCCCGCCGGGACAGGGCGCGGCTGTAGCCGGAGATCCGGTCCTGTCGCACGGTGGTGTTCAGGGTGCCGCCGAAATAGGCAATGCGGTGATGCCCCAGATCCGCGAGATGATCCGTTGCCTGTTCCGTGGCCTGGGCGTTGCAGATCCCGAGGTGGTCGAAATCCGCCCGCCCCTGCCGCAGGAAGGTGACGGTGGGCAGGCCGCGCGAGGCCAGCAGATCGTAGGTCTCGTCCGGGGTGTCCACCGCAGGAACCCAGAGCAACCCTCCACGACCATGGCTGATGAAGGACTGGACGTGGCGGCCCTGACGGTCGGCATCGTCGCGCGCATCGAGGATCGACACCAGATATCCTTCGTCCTCCAGCAGGTCGAGGGCGCCGCTGACGACCTCGGCGTTGAACGGGTTCGAGAGCTGGTTGATGATGAAGCCGATCTCGCGGTTTTCCCCGGACCGCATGGCGGCGGCGCGATAATCGGGGACATATTGCAGCCGCCGGGCCGTCTCCAGCACCTTTTGCCGGGTTTTCTCCGAGATCCTGCCGGTCCCGCGCAGCACCTGGCTGACGGTTGGAACGGAGACACCTGCCTCGCGGGCGACAGTGCTGAGGGTGGGTTTTTCTGACACGTTCGAAGACATCCGGCTGGAAGTTGAATTTGAACAGGGATGCGGGATGGCCCGCCGGTCTTCAAGCGAAAACTATCCCGAACCCCTCGGCACGCTGGGGAACGCTGGGGAACGCTGGGGCAGGCCGGGCAGGCTGGCGCAGGCGGGGCAGGCGGGCACAGAATCACCGGTCCGGATATTTTTCGTTGACCTTGGTATATCGTTATATCACAGTTGAGGACATCGCGGCGAGTCGCAAGTTCCCAGGAGAGGGAGAGGCTACGTCCGACTAGGGAGGAAGATATGAAATCATTGAATGCACTGGCCAGTGCAGTGGCTGCGGCTGCCTTTGTGGCATCGTCGGCACCGCTGAGCGCTGATGTCTTGTTCTGGTCCACGCAGGCCCGCCCCGTCGAAGAGGCGCAGGCCATGCGGGAGCAGGTTCTGTCCGGTTTTGAGGGAGGCGTGGACTATCAGCCCAACGAGGACGGGCCCTGGCTCACCCGGTTGAACGCGGAACTGGAGGCGGGATCCGGGTCGATCGACGTCCTCGGCGCGCTGCATGGCAATTTCTCGGCGATGAACCCGGATGCGCTGACCGATCTCGGCGGGCTCGGGGTGTCCTCCAGCAGCGAGACCTTCAACGGCCTGGCCAAGCTCGGCACCGATACGCTGCAATATGTGCCCTGGATGCAGGCCAGCTATATCATGGCGGCCAGCAAGGAGGCGCTGCAATATCTGCCCGAGGGCGCCGATATCAACGCCTTGAGCTATGACCAGCTGATCGCATGGGCAAAGGCCGTTCACGAGGAAACCGGCGATGCCAAATTCGGCTTTCCCGCCGGTCCCAAGGGGCTGAAGCACCGGTTTTTCCAGGGCTATCTCTATCCGTCCTACACCAATGGCGTGGTGCGGACCTTTGCCTCGGACGAGGCCGTGGTGGCCTGGGAAAAATTTCGTGAACTGTGGCAGCACACCAACCCGGCCTCGACCAATTTCTCCTTCATGCAGGAACAGTTGCTGAACGGGGATGCCTGGATCGTGTTTGACCACACCTCGCGTCTGGCTCAGGCCTTCAATGAACGGCCCGATGATTTTGTCGCCTTCCCGGCCCCTGCAGGTCCGACCGGACGCGGCTTCATGCCGGTTCTGGCGGGGCTTGCCATCCCCTCCACCGCGCCGGACCCGGAGGCCGCCAAGGCGCTGGTGGCCTATATGCTGAAGCCGGAAACCCAGATCGCGACCCTGCGGGCGACGAATTTCTTCCCGGTGGTCGATGCGGAGCTGCCGGATGATCTGCCCCCGTCGGTCAAGGCATCGGGCGCAGCCGTCGCCAAAATGAGCGCGGCACCGGATGCCAATCCGGGGCTGTTGCCTGCCGGGCTGGGAGACAAGGGCGGCGATTTCAACCGTGTCTTCGTCGACAGCTTTGAGCGCATCATTCTGGGCGGGCAGGATATCCGCCGTGTGCTCGACGATCAGAAGGGCCGGCTGGCGGCCATCATGGAAGAAACCGGTGCGCCCTGCTGGGCGCCGGATGCGCCATCTGACGGCGCCTGCCCGGTGGAGTGATCGCCACCACGCCGATGGTTCGGGCGCCCGCTCGCCCGAACCGCTTTGCCCGAAAGCCCTTTTCGCCATTTTCGGGGCCTGCTGCCCCCAGACCTGCTGCCCCCAGACAGGAGCGCGCTCATGAACGCCCGATTGCTCCCCTATGTGTTGATCCTGCCGGTCACACTCTTCCTGTGCCTGTTCTTTCTCTACCCGTTCGTGCTGGTGGCAGCGCAGGCGTTCGGCGGCTCTGACGGCCTGTCGCTGGACAACTTCCGCGACGTGGTCAGCTATTGGAAGTTCCCGATTTCGCTGAAGAATACCATGTTGCTCGCGGCGCTCGTGGTGCCGGTCCAGCTGGCGCTTGCGCTCTTGATGGCGACGATGGTGAACCGCATGAAGAAGGGCCGCGATCTTGTCCTCTATATCTGGACCATCCCGCTGGGGATTTCCGATCTTGCGGCGGGGATCATCTGGCTCGCGATCTTCGAGCAATCGGGGTTTCTCAATTCGATGATGACGGGGCTTGGACTGGCGGAGGGGCCGGTGAATTTCCTGTCCTATCAAAACCCGGGTCTGGTGTTCCTTGCCATCGCCCTGGCTGAAATCTGGCGTGCGACGGCCATCATGCTGGTGATTCTGGTGGCCGGGATCGGTCTGATCCCGAAAGAATACTACGAGGCGGCCGAGGTCTTTGGCGCCTCGCCCTGGCAGAGGTTCCTGCGGGTCACATTGCCGATGCTGCGGCCCTCGCTGCAGACGGCATTGATCCTGCGGGTGGTGCTGGCCTTCGAGGTCTTTGCCGTCGTCGCAGCCCTCGGAGGGACCCTGCTGCCGGTGTTGATGGGCGAAATCTATGCCTATCAGTTTGACCTGCAAAACGGCGGCGCGGCCGCGGCCATGGCCTTGATCGTACTGGGGATTTCCATCGTCTTTACGCTGATCATCCTGCGCGTTCTGCGCGTCCCGAAAGGAGCAACGATATGACCGATACCGCCGTGCTTCTGCCCGATCAGGGGCAGACCCGCAAAACCGGTCGCTGGCTCTATGCGGCCTCGGTGACACTGCTGTGTGCCTGGGTGATCGTGCCGCTCTACTTCCTGCTGATCAACACGCTGTCTTCGCCGGAGACGGTGAACAGCTTTCCGAAATCCTTCGTGCCGGAATTCGACCTTGGCAGCCTGACCTTCTTTGCGGGGTTTCAGGGCATGCTGACGGCGCTGAAGAACTCCATCGTGGTGGCATTCCTGACGATGGTGATGTCGATCCTGATCGGGGCGCCCGCCGGCTATGCGCTGTCGCGGTTCGAGTTCCGCGGCAAGGAGGCGTTCCGCCTGCTGATCCTTTTGACTCGCGCGTTTCCGCTGCCTTTGCTGGCGCTGCCTCTGGCGGTCATGTTCATCCGCACCGGGCTGGATGACACGGCCTTCGGGCTGGCGCTGGTGCATACGACATTGGCCATCCCCTTTGCGGTTCTGATCACCTTTTCCCTGTTTTCCGGCATCCCGGTGGAACTGGAAGAGGCGGCATGGACGCTGGGCTGCACGCGGCTCACGGCCTTTACCAAAGTGGT
Organism: Alphaproteobacteria bacterium MedPE-SWcel; assembly: GCA_001874255.1. Lineage (GTDB taxonomy): Bacteria > Pseudomonadota > Alphaproteobacteria > Rhodobacterales > Rhodobacteraceae > Epibacterium. The sequence goes on along the minus strand of MPDC01000004.1, from coordinate 83,214 downwards.
GCTGCCCTTGATCCTGCCGGGCATCACCGCAAGCGCGATCTTTGCCTTTGTCATCTCCTGGAACGAGGTCTTCGCCGCCGCCGTCCTGACCATCGAGAACCGGACCCTGACCGCGTTCCTGCTGCAGACACTGGGCGAGGCGCCGCTGCACCTGAAATTCGCAGGCGGCTTCATCCTCGTGGTGCCGGCGCTGATCTTCATCTTTGCAGTACGCAAATACCTGTTTGCCATGTGGGGCATCGCGAACCGCTAGGGCGCGCGACAGACAAGAAGGACACGAAAATGGCTGAAATTCAGATCAGGAATGTCGCCAAACGCTTTGGCAGCTATCAGGCGCTCCATGACATCAACCTCACCATTGCCGATCAGGAATTCATGGTGCTGCTCGGGGCCTCGGGCTGTGGCAAATCCACCCTGCTGCGGATCATCGCAGGGCTTGAAACCCAGACCACCGGCGAGGTCTGGATCGGCGGGCGGCGCATTGACCATCTGCCGCCCAAGGATCGCGGCATTGCCATGGTGTTTCAGAACTACGCGGTCTTTCCGCATCTGACGGTGTTTGAAAACATCGGCTTTGGCCTGAGGATGCAGAAACTGCGCAATGACGAGGTGACGCGACGGGTCACCCGCACGGCCGAACTGATGCATATCGAACAGTTGCTGACGCGGTATTCCGGCGAATTGTCCGGCGGCCAGCGCCAGCGCGTCGCGGTGGCGCGCGCCCTCGCCATGGAGCCGGACGTGATCCTGATGGACGAACCCTTGTCGAACCTCGATGCGCTGCTGCGGCTGGAGATGCGGGCGGAGCTGAAAGGCGTTCTGGCCGAGAGCAATACCACCGCGATCTATGTCACCCATGATCAGGTCGAAGCGATGAGCCTCGCGGACCGGATTTCCGTCATGCATCAGGGGCGCATCGTTCAGGCGGCCTCGCCGGTAGAGGTCTACCGCGACCCGGCGGAACGGTTCGTGGCGGGGTTCATCGGCAATCCGCCGATGAATTTCCTGCCTGCCAGCAACCACGGCAACGGGCGCTGGGCGGTGGCGGATCAGGTCTTTGCCGGACCGGACGTGTCGGCTGCGGCGTTGGAATTTGCAATCCGGCCCGAGGACCTGCGCCCCGCCGACGACGGGCTGGAGGCCCGGGTGCGTCTGGTCGAGCCGCTCGGGGCGCATTTGCTTTTGACCTGCGATGTGGCGGGCACCATGTTCCGGGCCATTCTGGACAGTGACATGACCGTCCGTGCGGGCGATCAGCTGAAGCTGGCAGCGATGCCGGACCGCATCCGCTGGTTCGATCCTGACACCTCCCTTTCTGTCCCTACCGCCGCCTGATTACGTCTGGAGAACACACGATGAGCCACCCGCTTTATGACGGGGCGGTCGAGATCCTTGCCCGCAACGATCTCGGCCACTACACGGTGCCTACTCACGGGCTCTATCCGTTCCAATGGAACTGGGACAGCGCCCTGTCCGCATTGGGCCAATCCCATGTGAATGAATCCCGGGCCTGGACCGAAATCGAAACGCTGTTCGATCACCAATGGCCGGACGGCATGGTGCCGCACATCATCTTTCACAAGGAAGACGAAGGCTATTTTCCCGGTCCTGCCGTCTGGGGCACGGAGCGGCCGGTGCCGACCTCCGGGATCAGCCAGCCCGCCGTCACCGGTTTCGCCGCGCGCAAGCTGTTTGAACGGGCCAGGGACCTGCCATCGGCCCGCGCCCGGGCAAAGGCCTTGTTGCCCCGGATCCAGGCCTGGCACGACTGGTTCTTTGCCACCCGCGATCCCCAGGGCACGGGGTTGGTTGCGATCATTCACCCCTGGGAGTCGGGGCGGGACAATTCTGCCGACTGGAACGCGGCCCTGTCGCGGGTGCCGACCGAAGGTGTGGGCAGCTTTCAGCGCCGCGACATCCAGCATGCCGCCGCCGCGCATAGGCCCACAACAGAGCAGTACCAGCGCTATATCTGGCTGGTGAAACATTTCCGCGCGCAGGGCTGGGACGGCGCGAAACTCCATGATGCCTCGCCGTTTCGGGTGGTGGATCCGGGCTTCAACGCGATCCTGCTGCGGTCCTGCGCCGATCTGGCCTGGTTGGCCGAGCAGCTCGACGCCCCCGAGATCGCGGCGCGGGCCAAAGCGCAGTCCGACACGGGGCTGGCCGCGATGGAGCACCTGTGGAGCGATACCCATCAGCAGTATCTCTGCTATGACCGCGCCATCGACGCGCCGATCGAGTGCCTGACCGTGGGCGGCCTGTTGCCTGTGTTCACGGCCATCACCCCGGACAGATCCGCCCGGATTGCGGCGCGGCTCGAGGATCTGGCCCGGCGCACCACCTATATGATCCCGAGCCATGACCCCCATACGCCGGAGTATGATGGCGAGCGATACTGGCTCGGCCCCGCCTGGCTGATCGTGAACTACATGATCGCGGACGGGCTGCACCGGGATGGTCACACAGAGATCGCGGCCCGGATCGTCGGCGACTCGATGAAGCTGATTGTCGAAAGCGGCTTCTCGGAATATTACGACCCCATGACCGGTGCCCCATGCGGTGGTCCGCATTTCACCTGGACCGCGGCAATGGTGATCGAGTTTCTCAAGCAAACGGGAGGGGTGGAATGAAACGCTCGCGCATCAACGAGATCATGGCAAACGCGGATGAGATGATCCGGAGCTACGGCTTCGTCCTGCCGCCCTTTGCCTCCTGGTCGCCCGAGACCTTTGCCGCTCGCAAGGACGAGGCCCGGCATCTGGTCGACGCCCGCTGTGGCTGGGACATTACCGACTATGGTGCCGGAAGATTTGACGAGATGGGGCTGTTCCTGTTCACGCTGCGCAATGGCCGGCTGGCGGACCTGCAGCAGGGCCGGGGCATGTGCTACGCGGAAAAGCTGCTGATTTCCCGGCAGGACCAGCTGAGCCCGATGCACACCCATGTGATCAAGGCCGAGGACATCATCAACCGCGGCGGCGCCACCCTGGTGATCGAGCTCTTCGGTTCCGACGATCAGGGCGCCTTTGCTGCAGATCGCGGCGGATCGGTCTGGTGTGACGGCATTCGGCGGGACTATGCGCCCGGCGAAAAGCTGGCGCTGGCCCCCGGCGAGAGCGTGACCCTGATGCCCGGCGACTGGCATGCCTTCTGGGGCGAGGGCGGGGACGTTCTGATCGGCGAGGTCTCCACCGTCAATGACGACGAGACCGACAATCTGTTCCGCGACCCGATCGGTCGCTTTGCCGAGATCGAAGAGGATGTGGCGCCAACGCATCTGCTGGTGAGCGATTACGGCCGCTGGCTGGTGTGATCGCGGCGGGTGATCGCTGTGGGTGATGACGGCGGATCATCCAGGCGGCGCTCCCGCGAGGCGGGCGCGATCCGGGCGCCGATCAGACTGGCGAGCCCCGCTGCGGGTCGCCGGTCTTTCTTTTTTCTGCCGGATGGCTTGCCATAATCTCTGCGCCTGTCACAAGAAAGCCTGTGGTCGGATCCTTTGCGGCCTGACGGAACATGCGTGACAGAGGCACCTGTCCGGCCGCGATCTGCGGCGCGGCGGTGGCTCTTGTCGACAGGAGAGGATGAATGATGAAACTGAGCGATTTCAAGGCGCTGACCTTCGATGTCTATGGCACGCTGATCGATTGGGAAAGCGGCATGATTGCCGGGCTGAAGCCGTTGACGGACAAGGTCAGCCGCACTCTGAGCCGGGACGACATCCTTGAGGCGCACGCATATTACGAGTCGACCACCCAGAAATGGACACCGGCCAAGAAGTATTATGACCTGTTGCCCGTCGTCTATCGCCGGATGGCCGAGGAATGGGGCGTCGAGGTCACCTGGGAGGACTGCGTGGCCTATGGCCATTCGGTGCGCCAATGGCCCGCCTTTGACGACAGCCGCGCGGCCCTCGCCTATCTGCAGCAGCATTTCAAGCTGATCGTGCTGACAAACACCGACAACCAGTCGTTCTCCGGTTCCAACGCCCGCCTGGGGGTGACCTTTGACGGGGTCTATACGGCCGAGGACATTGGCAGCTACAAACCGGCGGATCGCAATTTCGACTACATGCTGGACACATTGGCGCGCCGCGGGATCGGGAAACAGGACATCCTGCATACCGCCGAGAGCATGTTTCACGATCACGCGCCGGCCAATAAACACGGGCTTGCCAATTGCTGGATCTACCGGCGTCATGACAAGGACGGGTTCGGCGCCACGATGAACCCCGGCGACATGCCGCGCTATGACTTTCGGTTCAACAGCATGATGGACATGGTCAGGGCCCATCAGGCCGAGCTGGCCGGATAAACAGCGCAGCCGGCTGCGGCCCGTCTCCGCACCTTTCCGTCAGCCCGACCGCCAGCCGGCCGGCCTCCCACCAGCTTGATCGCCAGCCGACCTGACCGCCGGTCGGCTCTTCCGGTCGGCTCTTTCATCTGCGCCCGCGCATTGGCGATACATGGCGATACATGCCCCGGTCAAAGCGCCGATGAAAGAGGTCAAGTGGCATATTGGGGGGTTGATCGGGGCCAGTATTTCGCATATTCGTGAAATATGGAAAATACACTCACAGACCGACTCGCCGTCCTCAGTCACCCGCAGCGCCTTGCGGTGTTTCGGCTGCTCATGCGGCGCTGTCCTGATGAGCTGCCTGCGGGCGAGATTGCGGATGTCCTCGGGCTGAAGGCCAGCACGGCTTCGGCCTATCTGGCCGCGCTCACGCGGGTGGGTCTGATTGCACAGCGCCGGGACGGGGCGCGGTTGCTCTATGCGATTAATCTCGAGGTCGCGCGCGATGTCGTTGCCGGTCTCTTTGTCGATTGTTGTCGTGGCAGGCCGGATCTTTGCCCGCCACATCTTTCTCAGCTTGTCAGGAGCGTGTCCCCCATGAGCGATACCAAATTCAACGTGCTTTTTGTCTGTACCGGCAATTCGGCCCGGTCCATTTTTGCCGAAACCCTGTTGCGCGACCTCGGCGGGGATCGGTTCACGGCCTATTCGGCGGGCACAACCCACCGGTCGGAACTGAACCCGTTTGCGGTCGAGATGCTGAAGTCGAAGAAACACGACATTGCGCCGCTTCGGTCGAAAAACGTCTCGGAATTTCAGGGCGCGGATGCGCCGCGGATGGATTTCGTCTTTACCGTCTGTGACCGCGCCGCAAACGAGGAATGTCCGATGTGGCCCGGGCAGCCGATCTCCGGTCATTGGGGCATGCCCGACCCGGTCAAAGCAGAGGGCACGGATGCGCAAAAGCGATTGGCCTTTCAGCAGACCTACGGCGCCTTGCGCAATCGGATCATGGCCTTCACCGCGCTGCCGTTCGAGACACTCGATCAGGAATCCCTGCAAAGGCGTGTGGATGAGATCGGCAAACGCGAGCAGGAACAGGTATAAAAAATCATGACAACTTATGCTCTCAACGGGCTCGGCCGCATGGGCAAACTCGCCCTGCGGCCGCTGATCGAACGCGGTGCGAAGATCGCCTTTGTGAATGATGCGGCGGGCGACCCTGCGATGCACGCGCATCTGCTGGAATTCGATTCCATCCACGGGCGCTGGCCTGCGCAGTTTGCGTCGGATGAGGACGGCATCGTGATCGACGGCACCCGCATTCCGGTGACCTGCACCCGTGACATCGGCGCGCTGCCGCTGGACGGTGTGGATGTGGTGATCGATTGCACCGGGGTCTTCAAGACCGAGGCCAAACTGGCCCCGTATTTCGAGGCGGGCGTCAAAAAGGTTGTGGTGTCGGCGCCGGTCAAGGACGGGCCGACCGCGAATATTGTCTATGGCATCAACAACGATGCCTACGACCCGGAGACGCATCGGATCATCACGGCGGCCAGTTGCACGACGAATTGTCTGGCGCCGGTGGTCAAGGTCCTGCTGGAGGGGATCGGCATCAGACATGGGTCAATCACGACAATCCACGACGTGACCAACACCCAGACCATCGTCGACCGCCCGGCCAAGGACATGCGGCGGGCGCGGTCTGCGCTGACCAATCTGATCCCGACCACCACCGGCTCTGCCACGGCGATCACGCTGATCTACCCCGAGCTGGCAGGCAAGCTGAACGGTCACGCGGTGCGGGTGCCTTTGCTGAACGCCTCGATCACCGATTGCGTCTTCGAAATGACCCGGGAAACCACGGTTGAAGAGGTCAATGCATTGTTCAAGGCCGCAGCCGAGGGCCCTTTGAGCGGGATCCTCGGCTATGAGACCCGGCCGCTTGTGTCCTCGGACTACACCAACGACCCGCGCAGCAGCGTCATTGATGCGCTCTCGACGATGGTGGTGAACGGCACGCAGGTCAAAATCTATGCGTGGTATGACAATGAATTCGGCTATGCCAACCGTCTTGTCGATGTGGCGCTGATGGTGGGTGCAAGCCTGTGACACGTCCCGCAGGCTTTGCCGCCTATATGACCGTGACGGCCGCATATTGGGCCTTCATGCTGACCGACGGCGCGCTCCGGATGCTGGTTCTGCTGCATTTCCACACGCTGGGCTTTTCGCCGGTGCAGCTGGCCTATCTGTTTGTGCTCTATGAAATCGCGGGCGTGGTCACCAATCTCTCGGCGGGGTGGATCGCGGCGCGGTTCGGCCTGACCGCCACACTCTATGCCGGGCTGTCGCTGCAGGTCGCGGCGCTGCTGGCGCTGGCGCAACTCGACCCGGGTTGGAGCATCCCGGCCTCGGTCGCGTTTGTCATGCTGGTGCAGGGCCTGTCGGGCGTGGCCAAGGATCTGGCCAAGATGAGCTCCAAGAGCGCGGTCAAGATCCTTGCCCCGGCCGAGGGCGGGGGGCTGTTTCGCTGGGTCGCGGTGCTGACCGGGTCCAAGAATGCGGTCAAGGGCGCCGGGTTCCTGTTGGGCGCGGCGCTGCTGGCGGTGTTTGGATTTGTCCCGTCGGTCCTGGCGATGGCGGCGATCCTCTTCGTCATCCTGGTGGCGGTGGTGATCGGGATGCCCTCGGGGCTGCCGGTCGGTCGGAAGGATGCAAAATTCTCCGAGGTCTTCTCAAAGAACCGCAATATCAACTGGCTGAGCGGTGCCCGCCTGTTCCTGTTCGGCGCGCGTGACGTCTGGTTCGTCGTCGGCATTCCGATCTATTTCTACGCTGTGCTGTCGGATGGCAGCCACGACGGAAATCGCGCGGCCTTCTTTGTGATCGGAACCTTCATGGCGGTCTGGACCATCCTCTACGGTGTGGTTCAGGGCAATGCGCCCCGCATTCTGCGCGCCTCGATGCTGACGGATGCCGAAATCCTCATACGGGCAAGGCGCTGGGCGGCGATGCTGGCCATTGTGCCCGCAGCCTTGGCCAGCCTCGTATGGCTGACACCCGAGCCCTCAGCGGCACTGACGGGGACGATCATCGGCGGGCTGCTGGCGTTTGGCGGGATCTTTGCCGTCAACTCCTCCCTGCATTCCTTTCTGATCCTCAGCTTTACCGATGCCAGACGGGTCACGATGGATGTCGGGTTCTACTACATGTCCAACGCCGCCGGGCGGCTTGTGGGGACGGTGTTGTCCGGGGTCACCTATCAGCTTGGCGGGCTGGCCCTGTGCCTGGGCACCGCGGCTGTTATGATACTGTTGAGTTGGGCGGCTACGACCCGGCTGAGAACACCAGAAAACCACGGGATACCCGCATGAGCATTTTTGAACGTTACCTCTCTGTCTGGGTCGCATTGGCGATGGCGGGCGGCATCCTGCTGGGCAATATCGCGCCGGGACTGGTCAATGCGGTCGCCGCCGCAGAGCTGGCCAGCGTCAATCTGGTGGTGGCGGTGCTGATCTGGGCGATGGTCTATCCGATGATGGTCGGCGTCGATCCGCGATCCCTGACCGAGGTCGCCAGACAGCCGCAGGGCCTGCTGATTACGCTTGTGGTGAACTGGCTGGTCAAACCCTTCACCATGGCGGCGCTGGCGGTGCTGTTCTTCCAATATGTCTTTGCCCCCTGGATCCCGGCCGAGGACGCGCTGCAATATATCGCGGGCCTGATCCTGCTGGGGGCGGCGCCCTGCACCGCGATGGTGTTTGTCTGGTCGCAACTGACCCGCGGCGACGAAGCCTATACGCTGCTGCAGGTCTCGGTGAACGATCTGATCATGGTCGTCGCCTTTGCGCCCATCGTCGCCCTGTTGCTGGGAGTCACCGATATCACGGTGCCGTGGTCCACGCTGATCCTGTCGGTGCTTCTGTTCATTGCGCTGCCACTGGCGGCGGGTCTGGTCACCCGCAACCGCCTTGGTTCGGAGGCGGCGATCGAGCGGTTCCAGGCGCGGGTCAAACCCTATTCCGTGGTCGGGTTGATCGTGACAGTGATGATCCTGTTCGGGTTGCAGGGGCAGGTCATCGTGTCGCGGCCGTTGATCATCCTGCTGATCGCGGTGCCGATCATTGTCCAGAGCTACAGTATCTTTGCCATCGCCTATGCAGCGGCGTTTGCGATGAAGGTGCCGCATCGCATTGCCGCGCCCTGCGCGCTGATCGGGACCTCGAATTTCTTCGAACTCGCGGTTGCCGTCGCCATCAGCCTGTTCGGTCTGAACTCCGGGGCGGCGCTGGCGACCGTGGTCGGCGTGTTGGTCGAGGTCCCGGTGATGCTGACGCTGGTGGCCTTTGCCAACCGAACCCGCGCCCGTTTTGCAGGCTAGGCGCGGCGGCGGGCGGCCGCCTCGGCGTCTGGGGCGGCGTCTGGGGCGGCGGCTGGCTCGGTGGCTAGGTCGGCGGCTAGGTCGGCGGCTAGGTCGGGGGGGTGCGCAGAACCCCGTATTGCGCATAGCCACGATAGAGCTGGCGATGCTGCGCCGTGCCCCCGACAGACCCCGCGAGCCGGTCCAGAGCCGGGCCCAAGCCAAGGCGCGGCGAGACGTGGAACTTGTCCAGCCAGCGTCCCAGCGCCGTGCCGAACCATTCAGGCCAGCCGTTCTGGTCCGAGAAATCCACCACATGCAATTCGCCCCCCGGCGCCAGATGCGCGCAGGCCACCTGCAGGGCGGTTTCCCAATCGGGGATCATTGAGATCCCGTATGAGATGAAGATCCGGTCGAACCGCGCCCGCTGAAACAGCGAAAGGGCGTCAAAGCCGCAGGCATCCGCTTGCGCCAGTTGCGCCCGCCCGCCCAGCTTTGCGCGGGCCGAAATCAGCATCTGGTCCGAAATGTCGAGCCCGTAAAAGGCCGCCTGCGGGTAGCGTTTGGCGGCGACCTGCAGATTGCGCCCGGTGCCGCAGGCGATTTCCAGAACATGTGCGCCCTGCGGCGGGGCCAGCTCTGCGATCAGCCGGTCCCGGCCGAAGAGATAGTATTTGCGGGTCAGATCGTAGAACAGGCGCTGATGGCGATAGGTCTGGTCCATCAGCTCGGCATGGGGTGGGGTCGCGGAATGTGGCATCGGTTCTAACCCTGCTTCTAGCCCTGAAAACGATAGAGATGGAAAGCGCCGTAAATTGCCGAACGGTCCTGTGCCGTTCCCTCGGCCGAGGCCTCGCTGTCATAGGACCAGCGGTCGAGGATCCGGGGCGCCACCCGCCCCGGCAGGATGTCGGCCGTGCCGCCGGTGCGAAAGATCACCCGCGCGCCCGGTGCCGCCGTCCGCGTGATTTCGCGCCACAGCGCGTTCAGTTGCGTATCATTCATCCAGTCCTGCGCATCCAGCAGGACATATCCGTGGGTGCAGCTGTCCGGCTGGTCGCCGAGATGGTCGGTCAGCGAGCGGTTGACGATGCGCCCTCTGTCTGCGTTGTCCCGCAGGGCGGCGTAGGCGTCCGGCTGCAGATAGGGGGGCAGGGCGCCATCGGGCGCGGGGTCGTAGCCGCGGGCAAAGGCCTGCCAGGCGAAGTAGTTGTCACGGATCGGAAAATCGCACATCAGCTTGCGCACGCGCTCGCGCAGCACGGGCAGGACATCGCCATCCCCATCCGCCGCGAGCTTGTCATATTGCGCGGGTGGGATGCCAAGGCCAAAGAGCGCGGCGCGAAACCCGGACAGTCTGCGCACCAGCCACATGTCAAACAACGGTGCAATCTTCGTGTCAAAGAACGCTGTCTGTTCCTCGGTCGTGCGGGCAATCAGCAGCGGCGAGAAATCGACCCGCCCCAGACGCGCGATCAGATGGACCACGCCCAGAAAACGCCCCAGCAGACCATGGCGGTAGAAGCCACGCCGGAACAGGGAAATCCTGCGGCGGAAGGGCTGGCGTGTGTCCCAATATGTCCGGGATGCGGCGTCAAGCTCGGGCCGCAGGTATCGGTCATACAGCGCCATATTGCTGGCCATGTCGGCCCGCGCAAAGAACTGGTAGAAGGCGGCATAATCCGGCAGCGCGCGCGCCGCCGTCAGTTTCAGCCGCCCCAGCGCCACATGGGCAGGCGACAAGTCGACGGCGGTGACCGACGCAGGCCCCGCTGTCAGATAGGACATCAGGTTGCAGCTGCCGGAGGCGATGCAAATCAGGTTGTCGCCGGGCGCGATGGCCAGAGCTTTCATGTCCACGACCGGGTCCTCCCAGATCTGCGGATAGACCAGCCCCAGAAACAGGCGCGAGAACAGACGCTCCAGCCGACCGGTCGTAACATCTCCCTCCTGCAGAACGGCAGCATCCAGTTGGGCTTGGGTGGAAATGCTCATCGCGATGGCCTCTTTCATACGTTTTCGGTGTGGTTGTCTTTGCGCCGCGCCAGCCGTTTGCGGCGGGCAATGCGTCCGGGGCGACCGGAGCGTCCAAGGCGACCCGCGCGTCCCGACCGACTGGGCCGACTGGGCCGTCGGGCAGAGCGTTCCCAGTCGATCAGGGCCAGACGGCCGTCCTCCAGTTCGACGACCGCGGTGCAGCTTTCGACCCAGTCGCCGGTGTTGACATAGGCCACGCCATCCAGATCACGAATGGCTGCACTGTGAATATGGCCACAGATCACCCCGTCGTATCCGCCCCGCCGCGCCTCGGCTGTCAGGACGTTTTCATATTCGCTGATGAAGTTGACGGCTTGTTTGACCTGATGCTTGGCCCATTTCGACAGGGACCAGTACTGCCCGCCCCAGAGGTGCCGCATCCGGTTGATGCGGGTGTTGAGCCAGAGAATGAAACTGTAGGCCCGGTCTCCGAGATGCGCGAGCCATTTGGCATGCACCACCACGGAATCGAACTGATCGCCATGGGTCACCAGATAGCGCTTGCCGTCGGCGGCGATGAAATCGGCGGAATGGACCACCTCGATGCCGCCGAAATGGGTGCCCATGTAGGAGCGCAGGAATTCATCATGGTTGCCGGGGATCAGGTAGATGGCGGCGCCGTCATGAGCCTTTGCCAGCAGCGCCTGCACCACGTCGTTATGGGCCTGAGGCCACAGGAAACCGCGCCGCCGGATCCGCCAGGCGTCGACGATGTCGCCGACAAGATAGTAGTTTTCGGCCTCGTGTTTATCGAGGAAATCCAGGAGGAATTCGGCTTGGCAGCCGGGGGTGCCGAGGTGGATGTCGGACAGGAAGATGGTTCGGTATTTCATGCGTCTCTGCCGGGCTCCCCTGCGTCATGGCGAACGGTAGCGCGGAAGGATCACAGGACTGTAACACCCGCGCGCCTTGCCAGACCTGCGCCTTGCCAGACCTGCAGCTTGCCAAACCTGCAGCTTGCCAGACCCGTGGGGCGCGGCCGACCGTCCGCAACGCAACGATTGTGGATCATATGGTCCCGCATTATTGCAGCCTGCGGGGGGCAGGGGGCGGTTCTAGCCCCGTGCGACCCAGGCGCCTGCATTGCCGGAACTCTCCAAGCATGATGCGATGAACCACATCCCGTCAAGGCCCGCGTCGATCCCGGGAAGCACCGACGACGGCGCGGTGCCCGAAATCAGGTCGGCGGCTTCGCAATAGAGCGTGGCGAACCCCTCCAGATAGCCCTCGGGATGGCCGGGCGGAATGCGGGTGCCCTCGGTCGCTTCGCCCTGGCCCCGGGTCAGCAGGCGCGGCGCCTCGCCAAAGCGGGTGAACCACATCCGGTTCGGGTCTTCCTGCGACCACTCCAGACCGCCTTTGGCACCGTAGAGGCGCAGCCGCAGGCCGTTTTCATTGCCCACGGCGACCTGGCTGGCCCAAATCATGCCCCGCGCCCCCTGCGACAGGCGCAGCAGGATATGGGCGTTGTCATCCACGCTGCGGCCCGCGACAAAACTATGCAGCTCGGCCGAAAGCGCCTCGGTCCGCAAGCCGCTGACAAAGGACACAAGGTTGAACGCATGGGTGCCGATATCGCCGATGGCCCCGGCGCCGGCCCGGGCCGGATCGGTGCGCCAGTCGGCCTGTTTGGACCGGGTGTCCTCGGTCAGCCAATCCTGCGCATATTCCGCCTGGATCACCCGCAGCTGGCCGAGATCACCGCGCGACACCATTTTCCGGGCGAGGCGGATCAACGGGTAGCCGGTGTAGTTGTGGGTCAGAATGAAATGCGCCGTCGACCGGTTGGCGGCTGCTGCCAGTTCCTGCGCCTGATCCGGCGTTGCCGCCAGTGGCTTGTCGCAGATCACGTGAATGCCCGCCTCGAGAAAGGCAATCGCGGGGGCGGCATGCAGGTGGTTCGGCGTCACGATGGCCACGGCATCAATACCGTCCGGCCGGCTTGCCTCTGCCTGCGCCATCTCCGCAAAGGAGGTATAGCTGCGGTCGGCGGCAATGCCGAGCTCCGCCGCCGAGGCCTGCGCCCGGTCCGGATCCGACGACAGCGCCCCGGCCACCAGCTCCCATTTGTCGTCCAGCCGCGACGCGATGCGGTGAACGCCGCCGATGAACGCCCCCTGACCGCCGCCGACCATGCCAAGTTTCAATCGTGTCATAGGCCCAGCATCCTCTGCAATGTTGTCTCGTCGCGCGCGCCACCGGCAAAATCGTCAAACGCCTTGCCCGTCACGTCGATCAGATGCCGGGCGATGAAGGGTGCGCCCTCTGCTGCGCCCTGCTCGGGTGATTTGATGCAGCATTCCCATTCCAGAACCGCCCAGCTGTCATAGCCATATTGCGTGAGTTTCGAGAAAATGGCCCCGAAATCAACCTGCCCGTCCCCGAGCGAGCGGAACCGTCCGGCCCGGTTCGCCCAGCTCTGATAGCCGGAATAGACGCCCTGCCGGCCATCCGGGTTGAACTCCGCATCCTTCACGTGAAAGGCGCTGATGCGGTCGTGATAGAGATCGATGAAGGCCAGATAATCCATCTGCTGCAGCAGGAAATGGCTGGGGTCATAGTTGATCATTGCGGCCTCGTGACCGCCCAGGGCATCCAGGAACATCTCCCAGGTGGCGCCGTCGAACACATCCTCGCCGGGGTGGATTTCATAGCCGATGTCCTGCCCGAGGTCCGCATAGTGGTCGAGGATCGGCCGCCAGCGGCGGGCCAGCTCGGCAAAGGCTTCTTCGATCAGGCCGTCGGGCCGTTGTGGCCAGGGGTAGAGATAGGGAAAGGCAAGCGATCCGGTGAAGCTGACCGTATGCGACAGCCCCAGCCTCTGCGAGGCGGAGGCGGCCTTCTTGACCTGATCCACCGCCCAGGCCTGTCGGGCGGCGGGGTTGCCGCGCAGGGCCTCCGGGGCAAAGGCGTCAAAGGCCAGATCATAGGCGGGATTGACCGCCACCAATTGCCCCTGAAGATGGGTCGAAAGCTCGGTGATCTCGACGCCGGCCTCGGTGCAGATCCCCTTGATCTCGTCGCAATAGGTCTGGCTCTCGGCGGCTTTGTCCAGATCGAACAGGCGGTTGTCAAAGGTCGGGATCTGGACCCCTTTGTAGCCCAGCCCCGCAGCCCATTTGCAGATCCCCTCGAGCGAATTGAACGGCGCGCTGTCGCCGGCGAACTGGGCCAGAAACAAGGCGGGCCCTTTGATTGGTGCAGTCATCTTTGGTCTCCATATCCTCGGGGCGCCCGGACCGGCGCGCCCTGCGTCAGGGGCGGTATCTGCCGGCGCCTTTCATTGCAGAGCGGGCACAGGTGGGCAGTCTCAGGCGGGCGGGCAAAGGCTGGTAGGCTCAGGCCGGCGTGTAGAGGCGGGCGGGCTCCGTCAGTCTCAGTCAAGCCCGGTCAGCCTCGCTCAGTTTCAGTCAGGCCCAGTCTCAGTCAGGCCCGGTCTCAGTCCGGCCTGCTCTCAGGCCAGAAGCCGATGCGCGTCGTCAATGCCAAGCGCGGCGGGCCGGTCGCAGGTGGTCTCGATCTCCACAAATTGCCCGGTTTCGCCGGAGGCGAGGATCGAGGTCATCACATCGACAACATGCAATGCAAATTCAAGCGCGCAGCGATGCGGGCGGTCATTGAGGATCGCCTGTGCCATATCGGCAAGGCCTGCGGCCCTGTAATTGGCACGCGCGCCCTCGTTGATGCGGCCGAACGGATGCGGCCAGGCCGGTGTTCCATTTGTAAAACTGTCCTTCTGCGTCATCCGCACCTCGCCGCCGAAAAAGTTCGGATCCGGCACATGCAGCGTGCCCGAGGTGCCGTAGAGTTCCATGTTGGAATGGCCATGCTGCCAGACATCCCAGCTGGCGCAATAGGTGATCTGGGCGCCGGAATGAAACTGCATCACCGCGTGGATGGTGGTGGGCGTCTTGACCTTCACCCTCTCGCCCGCGCGCGGCTGCGAAGTGATGGTGCGATATTCCGAGGCGGAGGAGGACATGGCGCAGACCCGTTTCACCGGTCCCAGCAGCTGCACGAGATTTGACAGGTAATAGGGGCCGAGATCGAGGATCGGCCCGCCTCCGGGCTGAAAGAAGAAATCCGGGTTCGGATGCCACATCTCCATGCCGGGGCTTTGCACGAAACAGGTGCCGGAGGTGATCCGCCCCACGGCCGCGCTGTCGACCAGATGCCGGGCCAGCTGATGCGCGCCGCCGAGAAACGTGTCGGGCGCAGAGCCGACCCGCCGCGATTTTTCCGCCGCGATCCGGGCCAGTTCCGCCCCCTCTTCGCGGCTCAGCACAAATGGTTTTTCGGAATAGACATGCTTGCCCGCGTCCAGGATCTGCCGCGAGACTTTGAAATGCGCCGCCGGAATGGTCAGGTTGACGACAATATCGATGTCATCGGCGGCCAGGAGCCCGTCGATCGTATCCGCCCGCAGGCCGAATTCCGTGGCGCGGGCGTGGGCGGCCTCGGCGGCCAGATCCGCACAGGCGCGCATTTCAATCCCCGAAAACATCGGGGCAAGGCGCATATAGGCGGCAGAGATATTGCCGCAGCCAATGACGCCGATACCGAGTGGTTTGCTCATGTCAGGCCTCGTCAGAAAGAGTTGAAAGTGGTGATGGAGCGGCGGGCAAACCGCTCCGTGTCAGAGGGTTTGTCGTGCTCCATCACAAACAGGGACACCCCGGCGCCGCGAAGGGCTGCGGTCAGCCCGGCCCAGTCCATGGTGCCGTGGCCCACATCGGCCCAGCCATCCTCGTCCGCGCAGGCGCCTTCGGGGGCGATGTCCTTGACATGGGCGGCGGTGATCCGGTCCCTGTGGCGGTCGATCCACGCCATGGGGTCGGCGCCGCCGCGCAGGATCCAGGCCACGTCCATCTCCCATTCGATGGAGGGTGCGGTCTCGAGGATCACCTGCATCGGGATCTCGCCGCCGGGCAGGGGGCGGAATTCCCAATGGTGGTTGTGCCAGCCAAAGCGCAGACCCGCGTCCTGAACCCGCTGTGCCGCCTGCTCCAGCCGCGTGGCGAGATCCGTCCAGGCGGCGAGGTCGCCGCTGTCGCGCAGCGCCTCCTCGGGGGCGGGGCAGAACAGCTGCGTGATGCCCAGCGTCCGGGCCATCGCGAGCGTATCGTCAAGATTGTCCTCGAATTGGGTGATCGGGAAAAAATGTCCCGACGGCATGGTGAGCCCGTTGGCCTCCATCAGGCGGCGGGTTTCGTCCGGATCGTCATAGACCCCGGCGAAGCCTTCGACCTGCGTGTAGCCCAGCTTGCCCAAAAGTTCGAATGTGTCGGCCCATGAGCTGTGATTGCGGGCGGAATAGAGTTGAAATGAAACATCCATAATCCTGATCCTGTGGTTTGAGATATGATCGCGCGGCCGGTCAGAGGCGGGCCTCGGTCGTTTTGTCGAAAATATTGCAGCGCGCCGGGTTGAAGCCGATCGGCAGCGGGTCGCCTTCGCCAATGTCCGTGCGCCCGTCCATGCGCACCCAAAAGCTCTGGTCGCCCACCATCACCCGCACCAGCGTGTCAGATCCGAGCGGCTCCACCAGCCGCACCGTCGCATCGAGCCGGATTGCCCGGCTGGCGGCCTCCGCGCCCGAGGCGATATGTTCCGGGCGAATGCCGAGCCAGCCCTCGCCGCCGCGAACCGGTGCGTCAAAGGCGTAGCCGTCCAGCGAAAATGAACCGCTGGGGCAGGTGAAGCGCGCGGTGCCGTCCGCCTCGGCCGAGAGCATTCCGGCCAGGAAATTCATCGATGGCGAGCCGATGAAATCCGCCACATATTTGCAGTTCGGGCGGTTGTAGATCTCTTTCGGGGAGGCCAGTTGCAGGATCTGTCCCCCCCGCATGATGGCGATCCGGTCGGCCAGCGTCATCGCTTCGATCTGGTCGTGGGTGACGTAGATCATGGTGTTGCGCAGGGTCTGGTGCAACTCCTTGATTTCCGCCCGCAGCTCGGTACGCAACTTGGCATCCAGATTCGACAGCGGCTCGTCAAAGAGGAACACATCGACGTCGCGCACCAAGGCCCGGCCAATGGCAACCCGTTGGCGTTGCCCGCCCGACAGGGCGGCGGGTTTGCGTTTCAGCAGCGGCTCTATCTGCAGAATTCGCGCCGCATTGGCGACCCGTTCGGCCACCTCCGCCTTGGAACAGCCCGCATTCTTCAGCCCGAAGCTCAGGTTGCCTTCGACCGTCATCTGCGGGTAGAGCGCGTAGCTCTGGAACACCATGCCGATGCCGCGCCTGGAGGGTTCCTCCCAGGTGACATTGTTGCCCTGAATGAAGATCTGCCCGTCCGACACGTCCAAAAGCCCGGCAATACAGTTCAAAAGCGTCGACTTGCCACAGCCCGAGGAGCCGAGCAGGACCAGGAACTCTCCCTGTCCCACATCCAGATTGAGGGCGTTGATGACTTCCACGGCGCCAAAGCTGAGGTGGAGGTCCTTGATTGAGATACTCGGGTCCATTTGCTGCGTCCTCAGCCTTTGACCGCGCCGGCGGCAATGCCCCGCACGAAGAGTTTTCCGGAGATGAAATAGATGGTCAGCGGCACCAGCCCGGTCAGCAGCGTGGCGGCCATGTTGACGTTGTATTCTTTGACCCCCTGTACCGAATTGACGATATTGTTGAGCTGCACGGTCATCGGGTAGAGATCCGGTTTCGTGTAGATCACCCCGAACAGGAAATCGTTCCAGATGCCGGTGACCTGCAGGATCATCGCCACCACGAAGATCGGCAGCGACATCGGCAGCATGATCTGGAAATAGATCCGCCAGAACCCGGCTCCATCGACGCGCGCGGCCTTGAACAGCTCTTCCGGCAGCGAGGTGAAATAGTTGCGAAACAGCAGCGTCAGGATCGGCATGCCAAAGACGGAATGCACGATCACCAACCCGGTCAAAGAGCCATAGAGCCCCATTTCCCGCAGCAGGATCACAATCGGGTAGAGCATCACCTGATAGGGGATGAAGGCGCCGAAGATCAGGATGGTGAAGAACACATCCGCCCCCCGGAACCGCCAGTTCGCCAGCGCATAGCCGTTGACGCTGGCGATCGCGATGGAGACCACCACCGAGGGCAGCGTGATGCGGACCGAATTCCAGAACCCCCGCGACAGGCCATCGCAGTTGAGGCCGGTGCAGGCCTCGGACCAGGCCTTCACCCAGGGTTCAAAGGTGATCTCTACCGGCGGGGCAAAGATGTTGCCCATGCGGATTTCCGGCATGCCCTTCAGCGATGTCATCACCATCACCCAGAGCGGCAGCAGGTAGTAGAGGGACACCATGATCAGGGTGCCATAGATCATGATATTGGTGCGGCTCAGGATTTTGCGCGGTTTGGGGCCGCGCGGGCCGCTCAGGGTTGAGGTCATATCAGCCACGGTTCTTGCTCCCGAATTCCATATAGGCCCAGGGGATCACCACGATCAGCACCGCCAGCAGCATCATCGACGACGCCGCAAAGCCCTGGCCCAGGTTCTGACCGCCGAACATGTAGTCATAGACGTATTTCGCGGGCATTTCGGTCGCGATGCCGGGGCCGCCGCCGGTCTGGGCCACAATCAGGTCGTAGACCTTGACGATCCCGGCCGCGACAAGGACCAGCGTGGTGATGAAGACCGGCCGCATCATCGGGATGACGATGAAGACATAGGTTTTCCACGCCGGGATGCCGTCGACGCGGCTGGCTTTCCAGATCTCCTGATCGATCCCGCGCAATCCCGCCAGCATCAGCACCATGATCAGCCCGGTGCCCTGCCACAGACCCGCGATCAGCACGCCATAAATGGCGATATCGGCATTGTAGAGCGGGTCGAAGGTGAAGCTCTCCCATCCGAGGCTGCGCAGAATATGCTGGATGCCGAACTCGGGGTTCAGGACCCATTGCCAGACCAGCCCGGTGACAATGAAACTGAGCGCATAGGGGTAGAGGATGATGGTGCGAAACGTGCTCTCAAAGCGGATCTTCTGGTCCATCAGGGCGGCGAGGATAAAGCCGATCACGAAGCTGATGACCAGCATGCAGATGCCGTAGATCATCAGGTTCTCGATCGACACCACCCAGCGGCGCGTCTCCCAAAGCCGTTCGTATTGGTCGAGGCCGACAAATTTCAGCTTCGGCAGCATGCGCGAGCCGGTGAAACTGTAGAGAACCGTCCAGAGGGTGCCGCCGACAAAAATCACCAGCGCCGTCAGGATCATCGGAATCGCCGCGATCTTGGCGGTGAGGTTGCGAAACAGGCGGTTGGGTCGTGAAGCAGCCATCCGGCGCCTCCCGTGCGTTGCATGCAGGGTGTGAAGGTGGGCCCGACCCGCCCCGACAGGGGTCAATGAGGCAGGTCGGACAGGCTGCTCAGGTCAGTCCGCGTCGCCGATGATCTCGGCAAAGCGCTCCTGCGCGGCCTCGGCGGTCAGCGAGGTGTCGGCAAAGAACTCGACCATCAGATCCTCGATCTGCCGGGTGGTGTCCTGCGTGATCAGCTGGTCGCCGCCGGGCAGCGGCTCTGCCGATTTCAGCACCGCGAGACCCTTTTGCATGCAGTCATTGGCCGAAGACAGATCCACATCGCCCCGAACCGGCAGCGAGCCCTTCTTGAGGTTGAAGGCAACCTGCACTTCGGGAGAGAGCATCAAGGCCGCCAGCTCGCCCTGCGCGGCGGTCTGGTCCGGATCATCGAGCACCGGGAAATAGAAGGCGTCGCCACCGGTGGTCAGCACGTTCTTCTCGCCCAGACCGGGCAGGCAATGGTAGTCGGTCCCGGCGACCTTGCCGGCGACGGCGAATTCCCCCTGCGCCCAGTCGCCCATGATCTGGCCGCCGGCCTTGCCGGTGATCAGCAGGTTGGTGGCCTGATTCCAGTCCTGCACGTTGGACTTGGCCGCCATGCTGCGCGCCTGATCCACCGCCTCAAAGATCTTGGCCACATCCGGCCCTGCAGCGACCTCGGCGTCCTTGTCCCCATAGACCTTCAGGTAGACGTCATTGGGCAGGAGCGCGATCATCAGCACGTCAAAGGCGCCCTTTTGTTGCCAGCCCTGCTGGCCCATCGCCAGTGGAACAAGGCCTGCCTCGGTGAGTGCGGGGGCAGCGGCGACAAATTCGCTCCAGTTGGTGGGAACAGGCACGCCCGCGGTCTTGTAGGCGGCGTCTGACAGCCACAGCCATTGCCAGGAATGGATGTTGATCGGGGCGCAGTAGATCTTGCCATCCAGGGTGCAGGCCTCCAGCAGCGAGGGCGGGTTCACGATGTCCGCCCAGCCCTCGGCGGCGGCTATTTCGGTCAGGTCACGCATCAGACCTGCCTCCACCAGCTCCTCCGCCTGACGCCCGTGGTTGAACTGGGTGGCGGCCATCGGGTCGCCGCCGGTTATGCGCGAGATCATCACCGGACGGGCGGTATTTCCGCTGCCTGCGATGGCGCCGTCTTTCCATCTGTGCTCGGTCTTGCTGTCAAAGGCTTTCGCCAGTTCAGCCACCGCGGCGGCCTCCCCACCGGAGGTCCACCAATGGGTGACCTCCAGCTCTGTGGCCTGGGCTGCACTCAGGCAGCACAAGGCGCTGGTCGCGGTCAGCAATGTGCGAAGTGTCGTCATGTGTCGTCCTCCCTAACAGGCTCCTCCTACCGAGCCCCTCCTTCCGTCAGCAGCCTGTTTTCTGAGCACATGCCGCCGTTGAAAACGTTTACATGGGTAGTTAAGCAAAGTTTTTCTTTCACGTAAACGTTTACATGCGGCAGCGCCTGTTCCCGTCTGATGCCGCCGTCCCGCCCGGTTTCTCGGATCCGGAGCGGACCGGTCATCTGTTTGAAATGACGCCTCAAATGGGAGTGTGGCGTCCGGATGTAAGCTTGGGGCCATTGGCGATGGCCTGCGCCGGACCGGCGATGGCGCCGCTGTCGGCACCCTCGGTCGCGGTGCTGTCCGCAGGCTCGACCGGCTTCCTGTGCCGAATCGCCTCCGGAAATCGCGCGTCACGGTGGCGATGGGTTTGAATTTCGGGATGCCGCCTGAGGAAAAGGCGACGAAGAAGTTCGGGCGTCCTTTACGCCATGTTAAGCGCCCTGTGCAAATTTCCAGCCAGTCTTTTGAAAACGCCTGTCTTGGTTGTGCAGGTCGGCAATAGGGAAACGTGCTCATGGTCAAGAAATTTGTCGAGATAGACCTCAAAGGCGCAGGCGAAGCATTGATGAGTCATTCGGTGATTCTCAAATTGGAGCCGGAGACCCTCACCGTGGTGGCCGCCAGCGATCCCGCGCATGAGGCATTTGCCCGTCTCAAGACCTCGGAGGACACGACGCTGACCGATCTGGTCGTCGATCAGGAACACCTGCTTCGCGACGTTCAGGCCACGGCTTCGGGCGAGGGCAGCTTTTCATTCCGCGTGCGTCTGGATGACACGCCTGTGTCGCCGCAATTCCACGGTTTCATGCAGAAATCTCATGACGGTCACGTCTTCATGACCGGCGGCATCGTGAAGCCGGACGAGGCCATTCTCGGCTACGTCGCGGCGATTGAACGCGCCCAGGCGATTGCCGAATATGACACCGATGGCACGATCATGCAGGTGAACGACAATTTCTGCGGCCTGATGGGATACAAGCGCGGCGACCTTGTCGGATCTCACTACGGGCTGCTCTGGCCCGATGTGCAAGGCAAGCCAAAGGGGTATTCCGGCTTTTGGGATGACCTGCGGGGCGGCCAGGGCGTCGAGGGCGAATACCAGCGGATCGGTCGCAAGGGCAATCAGATCTGGGTGCGCGCCGCCTTCAACCCGATCTTCGATCGCGACGGGCAGGTGGTCCGAATCGTCGAATATGCGATGGATGTCACCCAATCCAAACTGCAGTCCGCCGACAGCGCCAGCAAGATCGACGCGTTGAGCCGCAGCAGCGCGGTTATCGAATTTGACCTCGACGGTACGATCCTCGACGCCAATCCGAATTTTCTGGAATTGACGGGATATACGCTCAAGGAAATCGTCGGGCGTCACCACCGTATCTTCTGCGATGCCGACACCGCCAAAGGCGCTGGCTACGGCGCCTTTTGGCAGAAACTCTCGGCGGGGGAATATTCCCACGGTGAATACCGGCGGTTGAAGAAAGATGGCTCACCGGTTTGGATTCAGGCCTCGTATAATCCGGTTTTCGGTCCGGATGGCAAATTGGTCAAGATCGTCAAATTCGCGTCTGACGTGAGTGAGGCACATCAAAAACGTGCCCAGATGGAGGCGCGTCTGGAGGCGGCGAACCGCAGCCAGGCGGTTATCGAATTCGATCTGGACGGTCACGTCCTGTGGGCCAATGAGATCTTCCTCGATCTGGCGGGCTACACGATGGACGAAGTTATCGGCCAGCATCACCGGATTTTCTGCACCGAGGAATACGCGGCCAGCCGGGCCTATGTGACTTTCTGGCGCAAATTGAGCACGGGTGAATACGACAGTGGCGTGTATCAGCGGCTCCGCAAGGACGGATCCGATCTCTGGATTCAGGCGACCTACAACCCTGTCTTCGATCTCGACGGGAACCCGATCAAAGTGGTGAAATTCGCCAATGACCTGACCGAATCCAAAGAAATTGCGGTTGAGTTCGAGGCGAAACTGAATGCGGTCAGCCGCAGCCAGGCTGTCATCGAATTCGATCTCGAAGGCACCATACTCAGCGCCAACAGCAACTTTCTCAATCTGATGGGCTATGATGCCGAAGATGTCGTCGGGCAGAAACACAAGATGTTCTGCGACGAACAATACGGTGCAAGCGAAAGCTATCGTGAGTTCTGGAAACAGCTCGGTCGTGGCGAGTTTGCGGCCGGCGAATACAAGCGGATCGGGCGCGGTGGCAAGGAAGTTTGGATACAAGCGACCTATAACCCGATTTTCGATCTCAAAGGCACGCCTGTTAAGGTGGTGAAATACGCCAGCGACGTCACGGATGCCAAAAAGCAATCGGTCGACGCCACCAATAAAATCGAGGCGATGAATCGCAGCCAGGCGGTTATCCAGTTCGATCTGGACGGCAATGTTGTGTCCGCCAACGAGAATTTTCTCAGCGTCATGGGGTATTCCCTGCGCGAGATCATCGGCCAGCATCACTCCATGTTCTGCGCCGCCGATCACCTGAAATCCCAGGACTACCGGGATTTCTGGCTGGCCCTGAACCGGGGCGAATTTCAATCCGGCCGTTTTCACCGGATCGGAAAATTTGGCCGTGATGTTCATATCCAGGCAACCTACGCTCCGCTCATGGATCTGCATGGGCAGCCGATGGGCGTGATCAAATACGCCTCGGACATCACTGAACAAGTCGCCCGCGAGCAGGCCATTCAACAGAATGCGGCGAAGATGATGTCTGCGGTCAATTCTCTGAGCGAGGCCATCTCCGACATCTCCTTTGCCACCAGCGAGGCCCGCACCAAAGCGGCCGATACCGAGCAGAACGCCACCCAGGGGTTCGAGGCGCTCAACCATACGATCGAAACGATCGAGTTGATGCAGCGTTCATCCGGCGAGATCTCGGAGATTGTCAAAGTCATCGGTGAAATTGCCAATCAGACCAACCTGCTTGCATTCAACGCGGCGATCGAGGCTGCGCGCGCGGGCGAGCATGGCGTCGGTTTCTCGGTTGTTGCGGAAGAGGTGCGTAAATTGGCGGAACGCAGTTCCGAGGCGGCCCATAAGATTTCGCGTCTGATCGCCGAGTCCGAGGTTCGCGTGGATCAAGGCACGACGCGATCGGTTGCCGCGCGGGATGCCTTCACCCGCATTGTGGAAAGCGTCAATCTGACCGGCAAATCCGTGGACCAGATCTCAACGGCTGCCGGGAACCAGCTGTCCGCCTCCAAGCAGGTGGAGCAACTGATTTCGCAATTGTCCGACGACCCGAAAGCGGCCTGATCTCGTGCAGGACGTCATGCAAGGCACTCAGGAGGCTGAGAGCGCGGAAGCGGCTGACATGCTGGTCGGTGTGGTCGAAATCGGTGGGATGTTGTTCGCCATCCCCATTGCTGATGTCCGCGAGGTCATCCCTGCGCCGACCCGGTTTCAGCGCCTGCCGAGCCAGCACCCGGATCTGGCCGGAGGCGTGCTGCTGCGCGGCAAGGCGATCCCGGTTCAGGTTCTGCATCGTCGCCTCGGGCTGGACGCACCTGTTCTCAACGGGTGGGACACAGATCTGTCCGACAGAGAGACCACCCCCGACACTCCGGCTGCGGAGGGCGTCATTGTCGTTGTCCGCGCCAATGGCCGCGTCACCGGCGTGCTGGTCGATGCTGTGCGCTGTTTGTTGCAGCTGGGTGATACCTGGGCCCAGAACCTGCCGGAAGGGCAGGACGACCTGATCTGCGGCGGCTATATCTGTGACACGCACGGGCATTTTTCAATGCTCTCGGTGCCTGAACTTCTGAACATCCCGCTGGCCCCGTCCGATGAAATCTCGGAGACTGCGCGCCGCCGGTCCCGCGTACGCAGGGTCGCCTACATCAGGTTCCGCGTCGGGGAGCTGAATTTCCTGATCGCAATGAAGGATATCGCATCAACGGTGCCGACCAGTGCGTTGGAACCCTGGCCGGTGAGTGGCGGCAGTTGCCTTGGTCTGATCAGCCGACACGGGATGGAAATGCCGATGTTGGATACGCTGGCCAATCTCGGATTTTCCAGCACGGGCGCGCGACCGACAGAAGCCTCGGGCGTCATTATCGATTTTCCCGATGATCACGCGCTGGCGTTCAACGTCGACCGGGTCGTAAGTGTCGTGAATGTTCAAGAAGATGCGGTTTACGCATTCCCACCGAGTGTGACATCACGGTGGAATCTCTTCGATGGCGTCCATATTGATGAGGCGGGCGATCAGTGTTTCGTCATCAATGTCGCCGCCTGTCGCGAGGACGCGGACCTTCTCAGACTCGCGGCGACCTCGCACCGAAAGAAACCTGAGCCCATAAAACGTATGGCCGCGTCGTCTCAGGGGGAGGGCAGGGGCTCTGATAACGCTTCGGAGCACGGCATCGGCTCGCCGTTGCTCGCAGGCATCCGGTCACAGTCCAATCGGTATCTGACCGTCTGTGCCGCCGGTGACTTTGCCGTACCGATAGAGGCCGTGAGCGAAATCATGCGCGTGCCAGTACAATTTGGCGAAGCCGATTTCGACGGGCATCTGGTCAACTTGTCTTATCGTGATCGTCTGATGCCCGTGTATGACTGCGCACAGCGGCGCGGCAACGGGATCGGGCAATTCGGAACCGAGGCGGGCATCTTGATCCTGAACAAGGATGGGCACCATTTCGGCCTGGCCGTCGAGGCGATGAAATCAATTGATACCGGCCGCCTCAAGGGCTTCCGCAACGCAGATGGCACCGCGAGTGACATGCCGTCGGAACAATTGGTCGAACTGGGCCTGGGGCGGGCGAGCCGTCTTGTCCCGGTCGAGGATCCGACGGTACTGCTCCCCTAGCATCCGGGTCTGCGCGCGGGGCCGCCGCCCCCCGTGCTCTGTCGGATTTGGTGATCTCACAGGCGATTGTGCTCAGCCGGGGCGCGATCTCGATGAGGAGGAGTTCCGCCTGGTGTGCCGCCGTTATTCACAGGCCTGAACCCTGGCATGAGAACCGGATTATGCGTGTGGTTGCAAGGGCAGGGCGCACGCTACCTCCAACTGCGACTCTTGTTAGAAAACAATAGATTATCTAACGAGAGGAATCGGTATGGGAGCCGTCTACACACAACTGAGTATCACAGAACGACGCAAAATTGAACGCTGGAGGCACGCTAAGGTCCCTGTCAATGAGATGGCTAAGGTTCTCGAGCGCTGTCGGTCGACTATCTTTCGTGAACTTAAGCGTAATCATTTCAGCGATGAGAGCATGTCCAAACACGATGGCTATTACGGTGCGGCTGCCCAGTTGATGATGGCGGATCGGCGTGCCCGTGATCGTAAGCTGATCAAATACCCCGATCCCGCGCAGACCCTGGAGCGCCGGATTAGGAAGGCGCGCCCCCTGCCCTAAACGTCCGGCAGGCGGATCGGTGGCGCGGTGCTGACCAGCCGGTTGATCTGGCGCAGATGCTCCGGCAGGCAGCGGGTCAGGAAATCATAGTCTCGCATCACCCGCGCCCGCGCCTGCCCGCCCAGTTCGGCAAACTCATCAGGCCGCGCCAGCACCTCGGCCACCTGTGCTGCCAGCGCTTCGGGGTTGAAGAAATCCACCAGCATCCCCGTCTCGCCATGGCGGATCGCCTCGCGCACCGGCGCCACATCGGCGGCCACGATGGTGGCCTCCATCGCCATTGCCTCCAGCAGCGACCAGCTGAGCACGAAGGGCATGGTCAGATAGATGTGACAGCGCGAGATCTGAATGATCCGGCAGAGGTCGGAATAGGGCACCCGGCCGAGGAAATGCACCCGGCTCCAGTCGACCTGGTCGCCGATCTCCGCCTCCATCTCGCCGCGCAGCCCGCCGGGGTGGTCGCTCTCGCGGCCATAGGAGGCCTCATTGCCGCCGATCATCAGCACCCGCGCATTGGGCCGCGCCGCCTGGATCGCCGGCAGGGCCCGCATCATGATGTGAAAGCCGCGGGCGCGCTCCATGTTGCGCGCCACATAGGTCACCACCTCATCGGCGCGGGTGATCGGCCGGTCGAGACGCCCCAGCGCGATCTCCGCCTCCGGATTGGCCCCCAGCCGGTCGGCCCGGATACCGTCGTGGCAGACATACATCTTGTCATGAAAGGAGGCCGGGAACCGGTCGCGCTGCCACCGCGTCGGCACGTGGCCCAGATCCACCACCTCGCGGTTGAGACTGGGCACCACGTTGCGGGCGCGGTTGAAATAGGGCGCATGCGGACCGGGGGGCTGTTCGGGATCAAAGCCGACCATACCGCCCTCCATATTATAGTAATATTCAAAGAACCCGAGGATCGGCACCTGAGGCCACAGATCCTTGAAGAAGGTCAGCTCCCCCCAGCCGGTATGGCCGAGGATGATGTCGGGGCGAAAGCCGGTCTCGGCCTCATATGTCTGCATCGCCTGCACGGCGCCAAACCCGGCCCCTGCCGCCGCCTCCCAATCCCTGGCCAGGCCGAAGGCATCGCTGGTCGGTGTATGAAAGGGTTTGTAGACCAGCGTCTGGACGCCGGGCAGCTTCACATCACCGCGCTGGCTGAGAAACACCAGCTCGTGCCCGCCCTGCGCCGCCAGCCATTGCACCAACTCGCGGTACTGGCCTGGCATGTTCTGATGCACAAAGAGTATCTTCATCCGCCCTGCCCCGCCTTAGTTCAAAAGCCGCTTCAGATAGGTCCCATAGCTGTTTTTCCTGAACATTTCGGCCCGTTCCGCCAGCGTCTCGCGGGTAATCCAGCCCGCATGAAAGGCGATCTCCTCCAGGCAGCCGGTCTGCAGCCCCTGCCGCGTCTCCAAGGTCCGGACGAAGTTGCTTGCATCAAGCAGGCTGCCGTGGGTGCCGGTATCCAGCCAGGCGTAGCCACGGCCCATGGTCTCCACAGAGAGGGTGCCCTCGTCGAGATACATCTGCAGCAGATCGGTGATTTCCAATTCGCCCCTAGGCGAGGGCTGCACCTGTCTGGCGCGCTCGGGCGCAGTTCCATCGAGAAAATACAGCCCGGTCACAGCGTAGCTCGAGGGCGGCACGCTGGGTTTTTCGATGATCTGCTGCGCGCGCCCCTCGGCGTCGAATGCCACCACCCCATAGCGCTCGGGATCGGCCACGTGATAGCCAAAGACGGTGCCGCCCGCAGGTTTGCTATCCGCCGCCGCCAAAAGCTCCGGCAGCCCGTGACCAAAGAAGACATTGTCGCCCAGCACCAGCGCCGAGGGGGCGCCGGCAAGGAAATCCTCCGCAAGGATAAAGGCCTGCGCCAGACCATCGGGCGAGGGCTGTTCGACATAGGTCAGGGACACGCCCCATTGGCTGCCGTCGCCCAAGAGCCGTTTGAACTGATCCGCGTCCTGCGGCGTGGTGATCATGCAGATCTCGCGGATACCTGCCAGCATCAGCACCGAGATCGGGTAATAGATCATCGGCTTGTCATAAAGCGGCAGGAGCTGCTTCGACACGGCCATGGTGATCGGATAAAGCCGGGTGCCGGAGCCCCCTGCGAGAATAATACCTTTGCGCTGCGTCACTCTGCGAGCTCCTTTAAAATATCGCGCAAACCGCTGCGCCAGTCGGGCTGCGGGATGCCAAAAACAGTCTCTAACGTGGTGCAATCCAGCCTTGAGTTCAGCGGCCGCACCGCCGGGGTTGGATAGTCAGATGTGGGGATCTCCGCCACTGCGCAGGCCAGGCCACTTTGAGCAAAGATCTCTGCGGCAAAACCCGCCCAACTGACATAAGGCGCGCCCTGCAGGTGATAGGTGCCGGATTTTGCAGGCTCCAAACTCAGCTGGTGCACCATCTCAACACAGGCCCCTGCGATGTCACGCGCAGGCGTTGGCGCGCCGATCTGATCGGCCACAATGGTCAGGCTCTCCCGCTCCGCCCCAAGCCGCAGCATGGTTTTCACAAAGTTATGGCCATGGGCCGAGACCACCCAGGAGGTGCGCAGGATCGCAAAGACCCCGCCTGCCGCCAGCACCGCCTCTTCGCCCGCGCGCTTGGAGCGGCCATAGGCATTGGGCGGGGCGACCGGATCATCGGGCTGCCAGGGATTTTCTCCGGTGCTTTCAAAGACAAAATCGGTCGAGATATGCACAAAGGGAATACCGAGATCGGCACAGGCCTCTGCCATGGCACCGGGGGCGGCGCCATTGATCACGGTCGCCAGATCCTCTTCGCTCTCGGCCTTGTCGACGGCGGTATAGGCGGCGGCATTGATCACTGCCCGAGGCCGATGATCTCTGATCGCGGCGGCACAGGCGCCCGGATCGCTCAGATCCGCCGCCCCGCGCCCCAGACAGGTCACCCCGTCATGAACCGCCAGCTCCCGCGCCACCTGCCCGGTTGCACCAAATACCAGAATTGTCATGCTCGCCCGCTCTTCATCTTTTCCCAAATACCTCCGCCGGAGGCCGCTGTCCCTCAGGACAGCACTTATGTGGTCACGCCCAGCCGCTGCCCGACACCCTGACGGTCCTGCAACGCCCGCCACCACGCCTCATTGTCGAGATACCATTGCACGGTCTGCGCCAGCCCTTCCTCGACGGTCACCGAGGGGCGCCAGCCCAGCTCGTCGCGAATGCGCGAGGGGTCGATCGCATAGCGCGCATCATGGCCCGGCCGGTCGGTCACAAAGGTGATCTGCTCCCTGTAGGACTGACCATCGGCCCGCGGGCGCTTGTCATCAAGGATCGCACAGAGTGTTTCGACCAGCTCAAGGTTCGTGCGCTCATTCTCGCCGCCCACGTTATAGCTGCGCCCGTTCTCGCCCTTTTGCAACACCAGCAGCAGCGCATCGGCGTGGTCTTCCACATAGAGCCAATCGCGGATGTTGGAGCCATCCCCATAGATCGGCAGCGCCTTTCCGGCCAGCGCACCCAGGATCACCACCGGGATCAGCTTTTCCGGGAAATGGAAGGGGCCGTAGTTGTTCGAACAATTCGTGAGCACCACCGGCAGGCCATAGGTCTCGTGCCAGGCGCGCACCAGATGATCGCTCGACGCTTTCGAGGCCGAATAGGGCGAGCGCGGATCATAGGCGGTGTCTTCGGTGAACATCACAGATTTGTCGGCAGGCAGGGAGCCATAGACCTCATCGGTGGAGATATGGTGAAACCGGAACCGGGCGGGTTTGCCCACCGCGGCCCAGAACTTGCGCGCCGCCTCCAGCATATTGAACGTGCCGGTGACATTGGTCTCGATGAAATCGCCCGGCCCGTCGATCGAGCGGTCCACATGGCTTTCGGCGGCCAGGTGCATCACCATATCCGGCGCATGATAGGCAAAGACCCGGTCCAGCGCGGCGCGGTCGCGGATGTCGGCCTGCTCAAAGGCATATCGCGGGCTGTCCGCGACGCTGGCCACATTGTCCAGGCAGGCCGCATAGGTCAGCGCATCGACGTTCACCACCTCATGGCCAGCGGCAATCGCCTGCCGCACCACCGCAGAGCCAATGAACCCCGCCCCGCCTGTCACCAGTATCTTCATCGCCTCTGCTCCTTGCCCGACCGTCCGTGATCCGCATCACCACCCGATGCGGTTTCTCTTTCCTGCCCTGTGCCTGTGCCGACCGCAACCCGCCCGAAGGGTTTGTGCCGCAAGCGCAGGAAAAACCGCTCATAATGGCGAAAACTCAGCTCTGCCAACACAACTGTACCGCCCCAGTACAGCACGAGGAAACCAACGCTGTCCTGTGCCAGTCCCAACGGATTTGCCAGACTGCTCACCCCGTGCAGCACCAGGAGATGCAAGAGGTAGATGCCGTAGCTGACCATGCCCACCCGCACCAGTGGCGTCAGGCGCAACAGCGGGTGCAGCCAGCTGTCCTCGCGCAGCACCAGCGTGGCCAGCCAGCCGGTCATCGCCAGATGCACCAGCAGATAAGGCCAGCCCGCCAGCACCTGCGGCAAGAGGCCAAACACCAGCGCCAGCAACAACCCAAGCAGCAGCAGCGGCATGCAAGGATGGCCGAAACACCGCCACATCAGCCCGAACCCGCGCCCGTCATGCAACACCAGCGCCAGCCCCGCCCCCAGCAGAAGCGGCGCATAGGTCACATCCGGCAGATGCACCCACAGCGGACCCAGATCAAACGCCGTGATCCCGATCCCCTCCAGGGCGCCCGTGACCGCCACCACGTTGAGCCCGATCCCGACGGCCAGCACGCCCCCCCAGACGCGCGGCGGCAAAAGGACCATCAGCAGCGGCCAGATCAGGTAGAACTGCTCCTCCATCGCCAGCGACCAGGTGGGATAGAGCGTCGGAATGTGATCGGTCAGGAAATTGGCGAGGAACAGATAATAGGCCGGCCAGAGGGGGGCCGTCTCCCAATGGCCCTGCCAAAGCACGAAGTACCCCCCCGCCAGGGTCACCACCAGATAGTAGAGCGGCAGGATCCGCAGGGTCCGCCGCCAGTAAAAGCCCCGGAGCGAGATCCGCCCATCGCGCTCCCGTTCGCGCACCAAAAGCGTGGTGATCAGAAACCCCGAGATCACGAAGAACAGATCCACCCCCAGAAACCCCCGCGACCACGGGCCGGTGACGCGCGCCAGCGCACTGTGGTGGATCAGCACGGCCATGATCGCCAGCGCCCGGAGCCCATCCAGCGCCCCAAAGCGGGCCCGCTCCAGATAGGCGCGATGGGCTTGGGACGCGGAGAGCGAGGACATGGGAGCGATCAGAAGGTGAAGGGGCTGTCAAACTCCGCCAGCGCAGGCGCGGCGGCGTCCTTCTGTGACAACAGGGGCTGTCCTTCAAACCCCCAGTCGATGCCACAGCTGTCCCAACGCACCGCCCCATCGCAATCGGGTGCATAATAATCGGTGCATTTGTAGATGATCTCGGTCATCGGCGCCCGGGTGATGAACCCGTGCAGGAACCCTTTGGGCACCAGAAGCTGGCGCCCGTTCTCGGCCGTCAGCTCGATACCGAACCACGCGCCATAGGTGGGAGATCCCTTGCGGATGTCCACGGCGACATCAAACAGCGCGCCTTGCCCGCAGCGCACCAGCTTGTCCTGTGCCGCGGGCGGGGCCTGAAAGTGCAACCCACGAATGGTGCCGACCTCGGCGGACATCGAATGATTGTCCTGCACGAAATCCAGATCGATGCCGTGCTCTTCCATCCGCTTGCGGTTCCAGCTTTCGGAGAAAAAGCCACGGGCATCGCCAAACCGCGCGGGGGTCAGAATCTTCACACCGTGAAGGGTGGTGTCTTCGATCTTCACGTTTTTCTGCTCCATCTGAGGGCCAATCACCGGAGTGATGCGGGTAACCTATACGCTCTTTTGAAAGCTGAAAACCAGACGCGTGTCAGCCCCTTTCGAACTTGGTAGCAACTCTGCGAAAACATCACTTTAAACCGGGCGTGCGGGGGGGACCTATCAGGAAAGGGCCGGACATCGGGCTGGACTTGTGAAAAACATAAAACACCACCGCGCGCTTCGTTGCTCATCGGCGCCATCGTGTAAGATCTTATAGTGAAAATCGTTGCTTTCCTTGGTCCTGCACGTCAGAAAAGTGTCAATCAGAAACGGTAGATGAACACCCGATGTGGCGATGGCAAGAAACCGAAAGACGGCGACGGCTGTGTCTCAGCGCGCTCAGGATCCTCTGTGTAGTTCTTGGTATGCTGCCCGCTCAAATGAGTTTGGGGCATACCATGAGCTCTGATCCCGGAGTTGTGCTGCAATGCCCCACCAATGCACCCGAGCCTGACGCGCTCTGTGAGGCTTTGGCCGCAGCGCTGGAGGCCGTCCTGACAGAAGCCGAGAGCGCGCGGCATATTCGCCGCAGCCAGATCCCGCCTGCAAAGTCGCCGCCGATCGCTGACACCGATACCCTGCGCCTGGTGTTGTCCGACGTCCGCAGTGACCGGATCAGCGGTCATTTGACATGGCAGAGCGGGGACGGCAGCGCGCTCACCGGTCCCGAGGTGGCGCTGGATGTGATGGACACCACACTATCTGCTAAAATGTATCCCCGTTTCGCGCGGGGCTTGCTACAAGCCAGCCCAAAAATCATCAAAAGCCTGCATGATTGATCCTGCCCCTGTTGTTTTCAAT
Organism: Alphaproteobacteria bacterium MedPE-SWcel; assembly: GCA_001874255.1. GTDB lineage: Bacteria > Pseudomonadota > Alphaproteobacteria > Rhodobacterales > Rhodobacteraceae > Epibacterium. The sequence goes on along the minus strand of MPDC01000004.1, from coordinate 50,844 downwards.
TAAGAGATAGAAAAAGACGATGTGTTTCCTGTGTAATGCCACCCAGACATTTGATCCCCTGCGCCACGGCGAAGACGGCGCTGACGAGTTTGCCGCGATTTCCGAAGGGTTTGAGGCCAGCGCCTCCACCGCCACAAGCTACTCCATCTCTGCGGGGGATACGTTTGCCGGCACGCGCAGCAGCGAGGGCGATGATGACTGGGTGGCAATCACGCTGACCGCAGGTGAAACCTATGTTTTTGATTTGGACGGCTCAAGCGGTGGCGGCGGCACTCTCTACGATACTGACCTCTATCTTTACGACGCGGCTGGCAATCAACTGGCCTATGATGATCTGAGCGGAGAGGGTTTGGACGCTGAACTGACGTTTGAAGCGACATATACCGGCACATATTATATTGAGGTCTCGTCTTATTTCTCTTCCAGTACCGGTAGCTACACGCTGACCGTAGACCAAGAGGGCCCGGCCACTTTGGACGAGATGGCCGACTTCCTGACCGACGGCTACTGGCAGAGCAGGTTTCTCTCCGGGCGCAGCTTCGACACCTCCGGCAGCAACCAGATCACGGTCAATATCACCGGTCTGACCGCTGAGGGGCAGCAGCTGGCCCGCTGGGCCTTTGAGGCCTGGGAGCGGGTCGCCAATCTGGAATTTGTGGAAACCGGCACCGGTTTTGCCGATATCACCTTTGATGATGCAGCACGCGGCGCCTATGCCCAGTCCGTGACCAGCGGTGGCACCATCCTGTCGTCGGAGGTGAACGTCTCCACCGACTGGCTGTCTGACTATGGCACATCGATCAACAGCTATTCCTTCCAGACCTATGTGCATGAGATCGGACATGCGCTGGGGCTTGGACACCAAGGGGCCTACAACGGCACCGCCACCTACGGCACTGATGAAACCTTCAGCAATGACAGCTGGCAGCTGTCGGTGATGTCCTATTTCGACCAAGAGGACAATTATACCACCAATGCCTCCTTCGGCTTTGTGGTCACCACCATGATGGCCGATATCGTGGCGATCCAGAACCTCTACGGGGCGCCGGACGCGGACAGCGAGACCGCGGGCGATACCACCTGGGGGGCCAATACCACGCTCACCGACAGCTATCTCTATGATATCTTCGGGGTGCTCGAAAGGCGCGACTCTCCGGATCGCGATTCCGCCAACAGCATGGCGCTCACCATCTATGACGTCAGCGGCACCGACACGCTTGATCTCAGCAACAACACCACCGCCGACCGGATCGACCTCAACGACGAGAGCTTCTCTGATGTGGCCGGCCTGATCGGCAATGTGGGGATCGCCCGCGGCACCGTGGTCGAGAACCTGATCGCGGGCAGCGGCAATGACACCATCACCGGCAATGAGGCCGACAATCAGATACAGGCCGGCGCTGGGAGTGATGAAATCGCAGCGGGTGCCGGCCATGACTCCGTCTGGGGCGCGGCAGGCAACGATAGCATCGATGGCGGTGCCGGAGCGGACAGCCTGGTTGGCCAGAGCGGCGACGACACCCTGTTCGGCAGCAGTTCCACCGACCTTCTGCGTGGCGACGAAGGCAATGACAGCCTGACCGGCGGGACCGGCGACGACACCATCTATGGCGGCAGCGGCAATGACACCATTTTCAGCAATACGGCGCTCGACACCGTCTATGGCGGCGACGGACACGACTATATCTCTTCGGGTGACGGCGTTGATTATGTCGACGGTGAAGGCGGCAATGACACCATTTATGGCCGCTCCGGCTGGGACAGCCTGTTTGGCGGCGCCGGGGATGACAGCCTGTTCGGCAGCGAGGGTGATGACCTGCTGAATGGCGGGGATGGAAACGACTGGTTTTCCGCAGGTTCTGCATGGGACACCGTGTTTGGCAACGATGGCAATGATACGCTGTACGGCAACTTCGGGTCTGACGTCCTGTCGGGGGGCGCTGGTGAGGACATTCTTTATGGCGGCACCGGCGATGACACCCTGCGCGGGGTTGACGGCAACGACACACTCTATGGGAACCAGGGTGTGGATCGTCTGGAAGGCGGCAGCGGCAATGATCTGCTACGCGGCGGCACGCTGCGTGACTCCTTTGTCTTTGACACTGGCCATGACAGTGACGAGATCAACGACTTTGAGACGCATCGCGACCGGTTGGAGCTATCGTCAGCGCTGGTTGATGGGCTGAACGAGGGGCAGGATGTGCTCGACACGTTTGCAGGCATCCAGAACGGTATGGTGGTCTTTGACTTCGGGGGCAGCGATCAGATCACCCTGTCGAATCTCACCACGCTGGACGGGTTGGACGATAATATTTTCATCGTCTGACCAAATGATATGAGACGCCCATTGCGTGTCAACGTTTCAATGCACAGGTGCCGCTTTCCGGTGCCTGTGACACATCGGCGTTGGGTCCATTTCATGCCCGCAACCAACACATTCAAAAATCATTGACTGATCATCGCGCCACCCGTTAGCGTCCATATCGTACAGAAGTTAAGGGTCCGGAGCTGGCCCTTTTATGGCGATTCATGAAGGGCCTATTGCGATGACCACATACTCCTTGACCGGTATCACCGTCCTCTTTTCTGATGAGGAGGACGCCGTTGCAAACGGTGTCGAAACCGGTGCAGAGCTGCGTTTTCACCTCCCCGACGGAGCACCCAATACACTTCGTTACACAACAGGCCTAGGCATTGATGGGGAAACCGATATCGCCAATATCGACGATCCCAGCGAGGCTTTGGTATCCCTCAACGGCGGTGCATACCCGGATCTCCATCGTCCTGGGCGTGGACGAGTTGTATGACACCGGCAATGGCGAAGATTATGCCAACCGCATGAGCGTTTTTGTGCTGTCTGGCGATGCCTTGCCATCCATCTCCACCGCGGCCGAATGGCTGGCATTCGAAGACAGCATCACCGGCACCGGTTACCCGAGCGGCACCTATGCCCCGAACCAGGATATCCTGCTGTCGAGTTTCTTCCCCAGTTCCAGCGAGGATGATGAGGTGTACGGCACTGCTGGGGACGACCTGATCGAGACCGGTGCGGGCAATGACAACATCTACGGCAACGGTGGTGACGACATGATCAATGGCGGGGATGACGAGGACTGGATGGTCGTCAACCGTCACAATGCCACGCTTGATGGCGGAGAAGGGGGCGAGGACTTCGATGATGCCGTGATCTATGATTATGGCAATACCGATGTGTTGGTTGAATTCGATCCGGGCAACGAGGAAGGGTCTGTTATAATTCAGGGCCGTACCGATCTCGATGATGCGGGCACCGCCGAATACACAGTGACCGGCAGCAATATCGAGCGCGTGGTTCTCGACACGGATGGCGAAGCGCTCATCGAGGGCAATGACAACGACAATCGCATTCGCCTCAACGAAGTCCAGGGCGTCTTTACCTTCAACGGCGGCGGCGGCACGGATCAAATCGATCTACATCGCACCTGGGTCGAAGATGATGGCGGCAATCGCATCCGCGGTATCAGTCTTGATTTCTTTTTGGAAAATACCCGTCTTGAGGGCAGCGCAGACAGTCTCACGATCTATGATGCTGATGACGACAGTCTCGTTGGGGTGCTCAATGACGTGGAAGTGCTGCGGTTTAGTGATCGCACGCTCACTGTGGTAGAAGTGCTGGCCATGGACCAAGCTGGCGAAGGTGACGTCATCACAGGCGATGACAGCCGCGAAGACCTGACGGGCACCAGTGACAACGACACCATCACCGGCGGGGGGGATACGACACCCTTGATGGTGGCGCCGGAAACGACGAGATCGACGGTGGTACCGGTGGCGACAACATCAATGGCGGCTTCGGGGATGATACAATCCACGGCGGCACGTCCACCGATCTCATCTATGGTGATGAAGGGAACGACAGCGTCACAGCCGGCACCGGCGATGACACCGTCTACGGCGGTGAGGGCAATGACACCATTTTCAGCAATACCTCTCTCGACACCGTCTATGGCGGAGCCGGGGATGACTACATCTCCTCGGGCGATGGCGTAGACTATGTCGAAGGGGGGGAAGGCAATGACACTGTCTACGGCCGCTCTGGCTGGGATACCCTGTTTGGCGGCGATGGGGATGACAGCATGTACGGCAGCGAGGGCGACGACGAACTTTCCGGCGGCAGCGGTAACGACTGGATTTCTGCCGGATCGGCCTAGGATACGGTCTATGGGAATTCCGGTGACGATACGTTGTATGGCAACTTTGGGTCCGACGTTCTCTCCGGGGGGCTCGGCGAGGACGAGATTTATGGCGGCACCGGCGATGACACGATGCTGGGCGGCGCCGATGACGACACGATCTATGGCATGCAGGGCGTTGACCGCCTAGAGGGCGGCACCGGCAACGACCTGCTGCGTGGCGGCACTCTTGTCGATACCTTCGTCTTAGACACTGGCCATGACTCCGACGAAATCAACGACTTCGAGACCTTCAACGACCGTCTCGAGCTGTCTTCGGCACTCGTCGATGGGCTCACCGAGGCACAGGATGTCATCGACACTTTCGCCAGCATCGAAAACGGTGTTGTTGTCTTCGACTTCGGTGATGGTGATGCCATCACCATCTCGAACCTGAGCAGCCTCGCCGGCCTGGCGGACAACATCGATATCGTCTGACCCTCCTCTCGGGCAGACCATCGGACACGGGCGGTGCTGGACACCGCCCGTTTTGTATTTTCACGACAATGCAAATTGCCTCAAGCCGAGGTCAGGTCGAGGCGCCGCCCGAGAGGTAGAAGCGGAAGGCCACAAGGATGTGATAGAAGGTCGAGGCAGGCATGTTCTCCGACAGGAGCTCCCCTGCGGCAGAACGCTTGTCATACCAGCCCCCCGCCACCGGCGTGTCGAGGTATTGATCCCACATCAGGGCCAGGACCGCCTCAGGGCTCGGAGCCCCGACTGGGGTCTCGCCCCGTCGCGCCATGGCGACAGCCGCTTTCAGCAACTCGGTCTGCGGCCACATCCGGCGGGTCTCAGACGCCGGGTCGGCGCGGTCCGGCAACAGGCCGGTGGCATCGCGCCGCGCCAGTACCGCGCCATAAAGCGTTGCCATCGTCACATCGGCGCGGCGCCCTGTAACCTGCTCGTAGCGGTCGATCAGATAGACCCATTCTGCCATATGGCCCGGCTCTACCGCCTGTTCATCAGCCCCCAGCGGGCTCCAGTCCTCGGCGAAATACTCCAGTACCCGGCCATTTTGGGTGAGGAAGGCGTCGCGAAACAGGCCCAGGCATTCCTCCGCCATGTCGCGAAAGCGGCGTTCTCCGGTTGCGGCAAACAGCGCGGTTGCGGTTTCAAACATATGCATGTGCGGATTCTGGCGGCGCGGGAGGTCACGGGCGGCGTTCTCATACCAGCCGCGCGGCGCCTTGAGCTTGGCCACTTCCCCCTCAAGCCGGGCCAGATCAGCGGCGACATCCGCCCCAATGTCAATCAGCGCCGAAGCAGCCAGCAGCATGAAGGCAAGATCATAGAGATCATGCGGCGCGGTCAGGATCGACATGTCAGGCGCCAGCCCTGCGGCCAGATTGCCACTGGTTTCATCGAACCCAAAGTTCATGGCAAAGCGGAACAGGTTCAGCGCCAGCCCGTGATGCGCAGGATCACGGGATATGGCGAAGCTATAGGCCTGGCGCGCCTGTACCCGCAGGCGGCGGGGCATATCCAAACAGGGCAGTCCATTGTGATCCAGTGCTTCCCAGACAGTGCCAGTGGCCTGATCCACCCCCACCCCTGTCCACAATGGCAAAGCATGATTCTGTAACCAATTCTGTAATCGCGGTTGGAAGTCCGTGACTTTCATCGCGCGCAGATCCTGTTCTTAATCCCTCGCAGCGCAGCACTACTCCGACGCAGAAGCTTCAGGGCCTCAATCGGATACAGTCCGGCTCGCCCTGCCCAATCGTTGGGCGGCGGCGCGCGCGGCAAATCCAGCACCCCACCCTCCCGGTCAGGAGCGGGCGCGCTCACATCGCGCAACAGCGCACTGTCGCCCACCCGCCAGAGCTGCACATCCCCGCGGGCCTGCAACAGGCGCAGGATCGCGTGATCCAGGTCCAGATCATGCAGCTGACGATCCAGCCCCCGCTGCCCCAGATCCTGCCCCATCAAGGCCCGGTAATGCGGTCCCGGCTCAAACGGATACCGGGTGTGGCCGCCGTAAAAATCCATACCGGCAAGGATGATACGTTCAGCCCCCAGACCATGCGCCATCAAGACCGCATAAATGCCCGTCGTGGGGTGACGCTCATGGCGGGTGATCAACTGGCGCACCTCTGCCTCAAGCGCGCTATCCCGATAGCGCATCGGCTGAAAGCTTTGTTTGAAACGGCGTTGTCCAGCCCGGATCACCTTTGGGTTATGGCTGCTCCAACTGCGCAGGTCGTAATCGGCCCGGCAGCGATAGAGGGTTTCAAACATAAAGGGCGCGACCCGTGGATCCCCGCCCATAAACGCCATGTCCACCCGCTGTCCCAGATGAAAGGAGCGCTCAAAGAAAAAGTTATTGGTCCGAATGATGAAATCATCGGCCCGGATCACACCGACAGGCAGATGGGCAAGCGACGCCCCGTTTCCGGCCACAACAACCGGACGGTTCTGGATCTCTGTGTGCTGTGTCACTGCGGCTCTGCGACCGTGCTCAGCAAGGTGTCCGCCATCGCGCGCAACGCACCGCGCCCACCGGGCAGCGGCAGGATCCAATCCGCAACCGCCAGAATTGTGGGATGGGAATCCGCCGGGCAAGCCGACAGGCCCGCATGCTCCATCGCGGCCCGATCATTGATGTCATTGCCCACATAAAGAAGATCCGCCCAAGTCAGACCGCGCGCATCGAGCCAGCCTGTCAGCGCTGCCACCTTGTCATCAATGCTGTGATGCACCTCAAGTTGCAGCTTCTCGGCCCGCTTCAGCACCACCGGGTTTCGCTCTTTGGAGAGGATCATCATCTGGTAGCGCCCACTGTCGCGCAGGGCAGAGATCCCCATGCCATCACCGCGCGAGGTGCGCACACTCTCGATGCCATTTTGATCGGTGAGCACCAAATTATCCGTATGCACCCCGTCAAAATCCATCACGATGGCCTTCACCTCCCGGAGCCGCGCAGGGACGAGTTCGCATCTTCCGCCCGCCGTCGCGATCTGCACGCATAAGGCAAAGTCCTGCAAACTGTCGATTTCGATCGGCGGGTGATCGACAGGATAAAGGGCAACGGAACCGCAAAAGCGCTGACCGGTGGCAAGGAAGGGCGCCAGCTGCACACTGTAGATCGCGCCGCTCTCGCAATATTGCGGCGGCAGGTCCTGACGGCGCTGGCGTTGCTTGCGCGCATCGTGGTTGATCCCCACGCCCCGGCCCGCGTCATCAAGCCCCCAGAGAAAGGAGTGATCCTCGGTGACCGACAGCGCGCAATCGGTGCCCCGCTGCGCCATTAGCGCCAGACAGCCATCGATATCGGCGCCGGTGGTGAAGGGCGAGGTGCATTGCAGGAACACCAATTTATCAAGCCCCGGCAGATCCTGACGCACAATCGGCACCGCGTGCAGCCAGCCCGCCTCGGAACTGGCGGTATCGCCCGCAAGCTCCGCCGGGCGTTCAATGATACGGGCTCCGTGCAAAGCGGCCTCTGTGGCAATGGCGCTGTCATCGGTAGAGACGTAAACCGCCGTCACCCCTGCCGCCGCGCGCCCGGCCCGCACCGCGCGTCCAATCAGCGACACGCCGCCCACGGGGCGCAGGTTCTTGCCCGGCACCCCCTTGGAGCCGCCGCGCGCCAGAATGATACAGGCGGTCTCTGAAGGTCGGACGCAGGCTGTGTCAGTGGCTGCTGCAGTCATGGCGGAAGGCTCCGTAATCTGTCCGTTTCAGCACCCTGTTCACCAAACAGTCACGCATCCTAAAGCTGCGTGTGACGGGCTGTACCATCGTTTACAAAGCCCACCTGCTGGTGTAAATCCCGCAGAGAATTACAGACAGTCGGGCTGGACCCAAATGATTGCAAAACTGAAAAATACAGCTTTGGGAAAGATGCTATATCGTCTGTCACGCAGCTCTTTTGGGGCACCGTTGCACCACATCTCCCGACTGCTACAGAGCGGACAAGGGCATCTCAGCCATCTGCACCCTGCACACCTGGCACACAACCGCGCACAGATCCAGACGTTGAGCCGTTTTGAAACCCGGACCCGAGCGTACTGATGACTGCGGGTAGCAGTGTCCCGACAGATTTTATCCCTTTTCCGCAACGGCCAATGCTGCTGCTGTTTAGTGACGATTCCACCCTATTTTTTGCTTTGCGCATGCGTGCCTGCCTGCAAGCGGAAGATCCCGATCTAAAAGTTGAAATGGGCTGGGTGGTCGCGGAGAATGCCTTGTCTTACCGGCAAATGGCCCAGTTGTTGCCGGAAGGGCCAGACATCGCCCTGCCCGGCAAAACCGCTTTTCGCGAGCTGATGCTGGCGCACCGCTATCGGGCCATTGTGACCAGCCGCGTCTACGGGGCATTGCGGATACAGCTGAAAAACACTGCGCTGCACCTTACGGCCGAGCGCCCATGCGTAGTCGCCTTTCTGGGCGGGCTGGATTTCTTTCCGCTCAAAGGGCGCGCCAATCGCCGCTACTGCGACGGTGTGTTTCTGGTTCCAAGGTCCGAGCTTGCCGCATTTGAAGCGCAGGCAAAAGACTGGGACGACAGGATGTGGCAGGAACTTGATTTCGGCCATCCCTCGTTCTTGACCCCGACACCGCCAGACCCCGACCAACAGACACAGCGACGCGATATCTACTTCTTCGCGCAGGCGCTGTCTCCCTCCACCCGGCGCGCGCGTCTGCATATGCTGCGCGCGATGGCCGCCATTGCCCGTGCCAATCCTGATCGCCAAGTCTGGATTAAACTGCGTCACCTGCCGGATGAAAACCGCCAGCACCTGCATCAGGAAAAATACGACTACACTAGCCTGATGGACGCCCTGCCGGACGTGCCTGACAACCTGCAGCTTACCGCCTGCACCATGGATGAGGCTCTCGCCAACGCGGGCCTTGGCATCACCTGCACTTCGACAGCCGCCGTTGATATAGTGCGCGCAGGCGTGCCGTGCATGGTGCATCTGGATTTTGTCGACAACTACCTCGACCAGCTGGTCGAACCGATGCGGCAATTGTTTGCAGACAGTGGGCTGATCACCTCTCTTGAGGATATGTTGTGCTTGCGCACGCAGGACCCGGCGCAAAAATGGCTGGACGAGATGTTTTGCTCTCGCGATCTCGGGCAGCAAGTATTGGCTATGGTCGAGCGGTTCGACAAGCGCCCGTTGCAGATCACCGCCTATGAGCTCTCCTCGCAAAACCAAGCCTAGGTTACCAGCTAGAAGAAAGGCGCCACATGCATATTGCTCTCATCCCCGCCCGTGGCGGCAGCAAACGGATACCGCGCAAGAATATCCGCAGCTTTGCCGGGCGCCCGATGATTAGCTGGCCCATTGAGGCTGCCCTGTCCAGCGGTCTGTTTGACCATGTGGTGGTATCAACCGATGATCCCGAAATTGCCGAAGTGGCTCAGGCCACCGGGGCGGAAGTACCCTTCACGCGCGCGCCGGAGCTGGCAGATGATTTCACTCCTGCTCGAGATGTGATCATTGACGGAATCGATCAAATGGAAGCGCGTACCGGAAAGCGCGTTGACCGGCTGTGCTGTCTCTTCGCCACCGCTGCCTTTGTGCAGGCGGACGATTTGCAAAAAACGCACGCACTTTTGGAGGATCTCCCGCAAGACGGCTTTGTATTTGCCGCCGCCAGCTATCCCCACCCAGTGCATCGCGCCATGGTGCATACTCCGCAGAGCGGCATCGAGATGCTGTTTCCCGTACATGCTGGCACCCGGACACAGGATCTGCCGGAAGCCTTTCATGATGCAGGTATGTTCTACTGGGGGCGGCGTGATACTTTTGTGGCGCGCACACCGATGTTCAATCCCGCCTCGCACCCCTATGTAATGCCACGCGACCGGGCGCTGGACATCGACACCCCGCAGGATTGGGATTTTGCCGAAGCGCTGTTTAGATCCAGAAAGTCCTGAGCTAAGGCTTCTGGATCACTTATTCTTAGCCTCAGCTTTGTTCAACTTGGTGAGAAACGCGCGGTAGTGCTTGTTGCCCGGCTCGCGCCGCAGCGACGCCTCGACATAGGCGCGTGCTTTGGCTTCAAGCCCGTTGGCTTTTGCAAGCAGTGCCAAATTGTAGTGGGCACGGGCGTTGCCTGGGTTTTGTGTAAGGATGCGCATGGAGAGCTGTGCCGACCGCTCCAACGCGCCTGCGCGCCGCCATGCCGTTGCCAACAGAACTCGGGCCTCGGGATCGGTCGGCGGGTCGGAAATGGCCGCAGAGGTCAAAGGGCCCACCGCCCCTGCGTAGTCCCCGAGTTTGATCCGGGCACGCCCGAGCAGCACTTCCGCCGCCTCCCCATGGCGGGCATGCTCCAGAGCCGCTTCTGCATGTTCCGCCACTCGTTGCCATTCGCCGCACACAACAGCCTTCTGGGCGGCATAGATAGCCTCGGTATAGGATTTATTATGGGCCAAGTTCCCCCGATCCGGTGCCACCGGCAACGCCGCGCCCGCAATAAAGCTGCGCAGAAGGGGCCCCAGTCGTCCCTCCCGTGACAGATGAGGCGGCACAAAATGCCCACACCCCACCAGCGAGATCACCTCGACGCCCGCACATTCGGTCAACAAAGACGCCGCATAGAGATCAATCGGGTCGCGCTCTCCGATCACAAAGGTCACCTGCGCCTCACTCTCGTTCAGCACCTCGCGCAGATCAGCGCAGGCCACCGGATGCGGGCCGGTGAAATAGGCCCGGCTGCGGCTGGCCTCATCGCAAAAGACCACATCCGAAGAAAACGCCAGCACCCTTGCACCCAGCGCCGCACCATAGCGCATCGCACCCCACCCCCCCATGGACGTGCCCACACAACAGATTTTGCGGACGCCAAGCACCTCGGCCCAGCTGCGAAACACCTCGACACAGGCCTCAAAAGTCTCGCCCAGTTCCGGGATGCCATATTGGTACCAGTCGTTCACCCCGTTGTTCACAAAGATCACATGCTCTGGAAGCTCCCGGCCCAGCTGGAAGAAATTGAAACTGGCATCCCCCAGATCCTTGGCCCCAAAGAAGATCACCAGCGTATCTGACACAGCCTCTTCCCGTGGCAGGATGTGAAAACTGGCCGATGAGAGGGGCGTCGGATATGGTTTGAGTGCATTCACGATTGCGGCTTTGATCCTGTATGAAGCGCGCCCTGCAACTGGGCACGCGATATTTATGTGTCAGCCATATCCTACACTGCTCTCTCCAGTTTCAGAGGCGATATGTGAATTTCAGGATAAAAAATCGCAATTAGCTTTCCGGTGCGTCGAGCAAATCCCAGCTCATTGGGGTGCCGCGTTTGACATCCCGGCCCACCCGGCGGCCCAGCAGCACCTCATAATGACGCGGCGCAAGGCCCAGCCCCGGACGAATGCGACGCAGATTCTGCGCAGTGAGCTCATCGCCAGCTTTCAGATCCTCGGCAATATAAAGGGAACGGCGTTTTTTACGCCCCGCCTGCTCCGAGGCCGTGCCCCCGAACCAGATCTGCCCCATCGCCTGCGCCGCGCGGCGGCATTCGGTCACCAGCGCGGTGAACTCGTCAGGCTCCAGTGAAAACGCACTGTCCACCCCCCCTTCCGAGCGGTCGAGAATGAAGTGTTTCTCAATCACCGATCCGCCAAGCGCAGTCGCGGCCACCGCAACCCCATTGCCCATGGTATGATCAGACAGGCCAAAATTGACGCCAAAGGTCTGACCGATCACCGGCATGGTCACCAGATTGGTGTTCTCCGGGCTGGCGGGATAGGAGGAGGTACATTTTAGCAGCGACAGGTTGGTGCAGCCCGCCTCGCGCGCGGCTTCGACCGCCTCGCCGATTTCGACCACGCTGGCCATGCCGGTGGAAATAATCATCGGCTTACCGGTCTGCGCCACGCGCCGGATCAGCGGCAGATCAATCGCCTCAAAGGAGGCGATCTTGTAAAGCGGCGCATCAAGGCTTTCGAGCAGGTCCACCGCATCCTCGGAAAACGGCGTGGACATAAACAACAGCCCATGTTCCTTGGCCCGGTCCGCAATCGGCTTGTGCCATTCGGCGGGGGTATGGGCCTCTTGGTAGAGATCATAGAGCGTGCGCCCGTACCACAGCGACTTGGGGTCGGTGATGGTGAATTCCCCGTCCGACAGATCCAGCGTCATGCTGTCGGCAGTAAAGGTCTGGATCTTGATCGCATCGGCCCCGGTGGCGGCAGCGGCATCCACAATGGCCAGCGCCCGGTCGAGCGACTGGTTATGATTGCCGGACATCTCCGCGATGATGAAGGGGCTGCCGTCATTGGCAATACCGTGGGTCTTGCTGAGTTCTTCGCGCAGTGTGAGCATCTTGTGTCCTTAATCTGTGTCTGACCGCAAACCCGCATCCCGGGTGCGGCGAAAATCTTCCAGCCCCGCCCGCAGGTCGAAAGCCGGTTGCCAGCCAAGATCCAGAGCCGCCCTGTCGAGGGCCATCATGGTCTCGGGCATTGGTTGGTCGCTGTCGGTTGCGTAACGGATATTGCCGTCATTGCCAAAGACGTCATTCACCGTCTCGGCAATTTCACCCACCGCAAGGGCGCGGCCACCGCCGATGTTATAGGCCCCTTCTGCCTTCGACGAGAGCGCCGCCAGAATGGCAGAAACCGCATCGCGCACATAAAGCTGATCAATGCGGTAATCGGCGTTTCCGGTCAGCGTGATCGTCTCTCCCGCGAGGGCCTGATCGACGAATTTCATCAACGCCGGCGTGCCTTTTTCCCCATGCCCATAGACCGCAGCAAAGCGCAGCGCCACCGAGGACGGCCCTGCCCTGCGTGTCAGCATTTCCAGATGCGCCTCCGCCATCAGCTTGGAAAGCGCATAGGCATTGACCGGCCGCAAAGGCGCCGTCTCGACATAGGGCAGCCCCGACGCTGGCGTATAAAGCGCGATGGTCGAGGCCAGCACGATGCGCTCGACCCCTTGTGTCTGGGCCGCCGCCACAAGATCCGCGATCCCTGCAACATTAGAAGGCCAGAACGGCGCCACATCCATCGGCGCATCCTCCCGCGTCATGCGACGGCCCGCCAGATGCACCACCGCATCGGCACCTTCCAACGCCCGGGTCAGACTGTCCCGACTATAGTCGGTCTGGCGCGCATCCGGCGCCGCGGCCGCGCCACGTCCCAGACGCAGCATCTGATGGCCCGCCGCCTCCAGCGCTGGACAGAGGTAACGACCGATAAAGCCCGAAGCTCCGGTGACAGCGACAGTCCGGCTCATGTGACCTCCCGAATGTAATAACCCACAACCTCAAGCGTGCCATTCACAGCGCGCACATCCTCACCGGAGGCATAGCGGTATTCGTGATAGACCGCACCTTCGGGGATCGGGAACGCCTGCGGATCAAACGGCTTGCCCGGTGGCATCTGTTGAAACATCAGCTCTTGCAGAGGTGCTGCGCGATGACCTTCACCGCCATGAGAAAGCATCGCTGGCTGGCCCTCTCCTGTGAGGCAATCCATGGTCATTGCGATCAGATCGGCCCCTTCGGCCGCGCGGATAAGGCGCCACATGTGACAGCCATCCAGCCGGGGCGCGATTTCCACCACCCGTGGGCCCTGCGCGGTCACGATCATCTGGAAATACAGCACCCCATCGCGCATCCCCAGCGCCGCGGTGATCCCATCGACCAGGGCCAGCGCCGCACGCTGGTTGTCTTCGCTGACATCCCGGCAGGGCACCAGATGCCCCCGTGGCACACCCAGCGCATGGGGGCCGTGCACCAGCCTTTCGGACAGCACCTTCATTTTGATCTCGCCGCCGCACACCATAACATTGCAGGAGATCTCAACCCCATCGAGGAACCCCTCGACGATCGCCTGGCTGCTGCGCGAAAACCCAACGGCGGCCTCAATGGCCGGAGCCAGATCCTCGACCCGGTCCACCCGCACCACCCCGCGCTGACCCTGCGCATCGGTGGGTTTAACCATGCAGGGGAAATGCTCCCAGCCAAGCGCCTCGGACGCCTGCCCCACTTTGACAAAGGGCACCGGCCCCAGATCGTGCGCGGCAAGAAAGCTGCGCAGCGCCGCCTTGTCGTCCAGCAGTTCAATAAAGGCGCTGTCGTAGAAATGCGGCAGGCCCACACGTTCCGACAGGGCCACCACCGATTTCATCGCCACATCGGATGAGATCGAATAGATCAGGTCCGGACGGTGGCGTTCAACCACCACCTCCAGCGCCTCAAGATCGACGATATTGACCGCCTCCACCACATCGCAGAACGCCTGACCAGGCTCGCCCGCAACCGGCGATGCGCCGATCACCCGCCAGCCGCGATCCTTCATATGTCGGATCAGATCGGCCTGGCCTGCATTGGTGCCAAGCACGAGGATGGTTTTTTGTGCACTCATAGCCTGTCTCTTTTCCGTTCCAGCAGCGCTTCGACCAGCCGCTGCGTTCCTTTTCCATCCACCAATTCACGGCCCCGTGCCGCCATGTCACGTCGCCGGTCTGTATCCTCAATCAGCGAGGAAACCGCCGCATAGAGCTGTGCATCCTCCACCGTGCCGACAAGCCCCAGAAACAGTGCCCCGGTCAGCGCCTGCCAGCCCAGACAGGGCCGTTCCTGATTGGGTGCCAGACCGACAAAGACCATGGGCAGCCCGCAGATGGCCGCCTCATAGCTCATGGTGCCCCCCCCGATCAGGGCCAGATCACAATCGCGCATCAATGCGGACATGTCAGGTGGGTTGACGTGGAATTCCGCCTGCCCTGCGGGCAATTGCGCCACGCTGCGCGCTATGTCGTCGCGCTGGGGGTTGGCCGCCCCGGAGACGATAACCAGCGTCACAGACGACCCCAACCGCCCGGCCAGCACCCGCAACGCCTGCGCGATGGCGCCGCGATCGTCGCCTCCGCCAAAGGCCACCAGCACCCGGCGCACCTCCCGCCCATCCACACGGGGGGAGCTGTCAGCCCCCGCCAGCGCCGCAAAGGCCGGGCGCAAAACCGCATAGGAGGGGCCAAACAGCGTGCGGGTGCGCTCCGGCGTTTCAAGCCAGGGCAGGTAATCTTCGCGCCGCTCAAAGGGGCTGGCATTGACCAGCAGATCCGGCTGGAACATCCATGGATTGGAGGCATCAAATTGCTGCAGCCACCGCAGACCGGCCCGGCGTAGCATCGCCTGATAGGGTGGATCGATCCGGTAGTCATCCATCACCACATGCCGCGCCCCTTCTGTGTCACACAGAGCCAGCACCCGCGCGGCGTCCTCCTCAGAGCTGCCGCGCCTTTCCACGTCGCACCAGCGATCAAAGAGCATCTCATCTTGCGGTTGGCGCAGGCTCTCGGGCGGCCCCAAGAGCACCGTGCGCCAGCCAATCTCTTTGAGGTAACGCGCCATCTCCCGGCACCGCATCAAATGCCCGATGCCGACGCTGGCCGAAACGTTACAGCGAAAAAGAACCGTGCCGCTCATCGGTGTTTCCTCTTCAAGTGATCAGCGACAAATCCGGATTTACCGGGCAGAAGGCACAGATATTGATCGCTCCTCTGATACAGAGGCGACAAGAGACCATAATTATGTCTTGTCGTAACTGAACAACACACCCTCGGCTTCTCCAGAGGTGATCGTCTCGGCAACCGCATCAAACATCTGCGCTGCCTCAATAACCCGCAAGCCATGGCCTTCACCCGGGCGGCAACCGCTGTAAAGGCCCTGCGCCCACAGCCGTTCATCCATCGGGTTCACATCCGTCAGCACGCCACGCTCCAGATCCCGTACATAGATAGAGAAATGTCGTTGTCCGGTGACCCCCTCAAGATCTGTATAAGGGCAGGTGAACACCTTGTGGTAACGATAAAAGACCCGATGCATCTCTTCCACATAGTGGTAGAAGGTCATGCTGTTCTGGCCCATCAAATCCAATACTGCGATCTTACCACCACGGCGGTGCAGCATAGCAAAGGGTGAATCGGTGCCATAACCACTAGAGTTATGCACATTGCGAAACGCCTCGGCTTCGGCGCCGAGCACCGCAAATGAATAAGCGGGATGACCAGTTCGAACCGCGCGCGGATCAAGCCGAGCAGCCTCGGTCAATGCGCCCATCTTCGATCGGGACTGCCGGATATCGAAATCTGCGCCCTTGCAAAAATCGAAATTAAAAAGTGGAAACAAAACCGTTCCACGCGGCCCCACAGCTTCCAAAAAAGAGTCCCGGATGGACTCAGGAGAAAACCCACGCTTGTAGGTGCGCCGGATACTGCTGTGCAGCAGCACCATATCCCCGTCTTCAATCCCGGCAGCACGCCAGTCATCGACAAGAGGTGTAATATCCGTTTGTGATGTCATGGCTGGTGGCCCTCGGCTGCGCTGAGAGAGATCATGTCCTGCTTGATCAGTTCTGACAAAATAGGCAGCAACTGATCGGGACCACAGCCAATTTTCTCGCTGACTTCTACCAACCCGCGTTGGCCATCGCACAGCGACAGGCACATAAGCAAACGATTAAGGGTCTGGCGGCTGTCTGTCTTGCCATCCGCTGAGCTACTGCGGTTCATGGGTGAATTGATGGTGGGATACAGCCCACGCCGCCCCAGTTGCGGCTCGCCATAGGGCTGGCGATTGTGCAGGTTCAGACCATCATAGTCGAACACCTGCATGAACTCCGCCAGCGTATCGGCGGCGCGTTCCACCTGTTCGATGCGCATCAGACGCTTGTCATCCGCAGAGGTGTGATATTCCACGAACTGCCCATAAACGGTGCGCGCCGCCTGAATGACCGGAAAATTGAACCCGGGCGAGCAGAATTGCCGCTCATCCGACCCGGAGGTTGGCGTGAAAGGGCGAATTTCAAACTGATCAGGATAGGTCTCGGCAAAGCGACGGGCCAATCGGTCGATACTGCTGGGTTCTTCCAGCCAGTCCCGCCGCGACATCTTGAAACTGAGCGAGTCACGATGCCCGCCCAGACATGTCAGCACCAGTCCGCCCCGGATCTTTTGCGCCAGATCCTGTCCAAAACGGGACAGGAACGCAATCGAGCCCAGCGTCTCCGGGCAAAGCAGGAACAGATAGGTATAATTGCGCTGCGGCAACGCCTTGAGGTGCTCATACATGCGCAACAGACCCAGCGGTCCGGACAATTCGTTATTGGCCATGCTCGGATGGCACAGATAAGAGCTGATCAGCACCACCTCGTCGCTGTCTCCAGGCAGTTCGCAAGTGGCGAAATTGACCTCGCCGTCATAATGCGACGTGCGGATATCGACGGTGTACTCCCCCTCCTTGAGCGCCATTCTCTGACGGTGGGGCAGACAGAACCCCCAGCGCGGGTTGTAGTAGCTTGTCACATAGGGAATGGCATCGGGCAGATGCGGCAGCGAATGCAAATGCGGCTGCAACTCTTCCAGTGACATCTTGCCCTGAAAGGGACAGGAGTAGTTGACCAGATGTAGGTTGTGATCGGCAAAATCACATACCACCTCCCCCTCTGGTCCGATCAGGCGCGCACTTTGTACGGACCATTCCGGTGGCACGGTCCAATCCAGCACCGGTGTGCCGCTGGCAATTCCATGGATTTGCAGCGGCATAACTTCTGCAAACATCTCAAGGCTTTCACGCAGCCCCGGCCCCGTGATACTGCGACACAGGGGAAAGAGCCTGTCATAAAGCGTCGAGAGATCTGTAAACATGTGGGTAACCCCTTAGTGCAAATGTCAAAGCGACGCGACTGCCATGACCGGAGCCGCCCCTGGCTCGGATCGCTCTCCCAAGGCCCGCCCGATCAGCTCGGCCACAGCCGGTGCCTGACCGGCGCGGTAGCTGTCCAGATCTTCCTTGAACCAATAGGGCGGATAGAGAACCTTGTTGGTGACCGGACGCGCATGAAAGCGATAGGACTGGGTGAAGTTGTCATTGGCCATATAATCCAGCCAGACTGCAGCCCGCTCAACCAGATCAGGCGCCACTTCGGCCGTTTTTTCAAAGCGCAGGCAGGCCTCGAATTCTTCCCGGCTGGCAGGCTGAAAATGACCGATCGGATAATCGATGGGAGCATAATGCCCTGCCAACACGCAAGGGATACCCAAAAGCCCCAGCTCAACCGTGGTGGTGCCATTGTAGATCAGCCCCAGATCCATACGGTCTTTCATGTCATGGATATCGAACCAGCGATGGCCGAGGAAGACAGCATTCTCCCCCAACGGCTCATCAATCAGGTCCCGGAAATATTCCGTTGGAAAAGTCGCGATCTGATTGTTCAACTCATGCGGATGCGGCTTGATCAGCAGCAGCGTGTCACTGCCTTGGACCGCCCGAATGCAATGGTTGATCCAGTCCTTCATGCTGCTGTGCCCCGGTCCCCCGTCAAAGGGAGCTCCGATATCGCACACCACTTTACCAAAGGCACAAGCAACCTTGCCGCCTCGCGCCCGCCATTCCTGAATTCTGAGATCCAGCGCATCGGCCTCCGGGGGCCGTCCACTGGTTCCCTCGGTCGAGCGCTTCACTTTGGTAATGGGCGCAAAACGCTCCATGATTTGAGGCAATTGTTCCTGGCGCTGCTGATAATAACGTTCAAAATTCTCCGGAATCGGAAAGCTTGGTGTGCGCACATGTGGGCTGCGCGTCATATTGCGCAGCACAAACCTCTGAGAGACATTGGTTGCAAAGTTCGTAAAGTAGTTCTGGTACCCATTTGCCGCCGCCAAATGAAAGAACATCTCAGGGTCGCCGTGCACATCACAATAGGCCCGGAATAAGGAATCCGGCAGGCGGCAGTTGAACTGCGAAATATTGGCAACGGGCCGGCCAGACTGGCGCTGATGCGCACGTGCATATTGCAATACCCGTGCCATCGATCGGGTCCAGTCTGCCAACCCGCCCAGGTAGCGTTGCAACTCGGGGCAGTCGTAATTGATGGAATAGCGGCGCCGGTTGATGGCCGCATCTTCCCAAACCGGATGCGACAGATCGATATCGCCCCAGCGGATCGAGCCAGACCGGATATCCACGTGGAAATCGGTCACATCCGGCATCACCTCGCGGGCCGTCTTGCGCAGTCGGATCGTCGGGCTGATCGCCCCGTTCATCACGTCGATCGCTGCATCCCCGGTCAGTTCCCGCGGCAGCAGCCCCTCAACAATCGGCACCACCGCCCAGCCACGTTTTTTAAACTCCAGCAACACCATGAGCGGGTAGCGGCGTAAATGGTCGGTATTGCGGGGTGCAATCAACACTACGCCTTTGGGGTCGCGCGGCTGTGACACACTGGTAAAGATCTTTGCAGTCTCGATCAGGAAGCGCAGCTCGCCTGCCCGCTTGATGAGACTGTAGTTGGTGAAACCGTTCAGCGCGCTGGGGTTGGATAAGATCTGGCCATGAACCTCTCCCACGATCACCAGCGCCTCTTTGAAACGTCCCTGCCGTTGCAGAATATTTGCGTAATACAGCAGCCCGTGCCGACGCTGCATGTTCTTGGGCAGGCTTGCAAAGAAAGAGTCCGCTTTCTCATATGCGCGCGCCGTCATCGCCCAACGGAAATAGAACTGCATATCGCGGTTGATTTTGGGGGCGATCCGCTCCAGCCGCTCTGCAATGTGCGCCGCGCTGTCGCCATAGGCTTCGGTCTGCACAATCGCAGCCGGAGCGGGCCACATCGCAAACAACAATGCATCGCGCTCAGACAGGCTTTGCAGATGTTCAATGATCTGGGTTTCAATGGCGCTCATGCTCAGGCGTCGCGCTAGGTTGAGCCAGCTGCAGAGGTTCAAGACCGTGCCGGTCGCGTCCTGAGCAACGGCCTCCTCAGACAGCAACCACGTCAGTTCCTCATCCAAGCTACTCAGACGCAGCCGTGCCAGATCATAGCTTGTGGTGTAATCCGGCACATGGCGAATGCCTGTGCGCAGCATTTCCTCCACTGCACGCAGCCGTCCAGCCAGCGTATTGGCCGCTGTGAACTCAGTATCGCAAATGCGCAGGTATTCTTCGCGGTCCCGCCCCTGCAGCGAATGTTCCTTAAAGGAGAGGAACTGCTTTTCCGCCTTGTAATCGGTTTTTGCCACAAACGCCTTGTCGTGACCCTGTTCGGTCGAGGGCACCCGAGGAGACTCTTCGGCAGAATTGAACAGCCTGCGATACCCACCGCCTTCATTCGCCCAGTCCATCTGCTCCCGGGCGATCTGATCCACTGCACGCCAGGTGGTCTGCAACAATTTGAAACGACGCGCCACCAGCGCCTCTGGCGCGTCAAAAGGATGTGCAATCTCATGCACCAAAGACCGGTTGGCCAGATGATAGTCATTATCCATCGCCCGGCACAGCGCGATCAAATGGGTCAGGAAAGCGCTTTCCTTGAACCTCTGGCGTGCTTTCAGAGCGCAATCAAGAATTCTCTTGCGACCAACTTCACTGACCAGTTGTTGTGCGATCAGACGCCCGGCCTGATACTGCCCCGACCGGTAGGTGCGTTCCAACTCGGCCATGATCTTGAGAATCTCAACAAAATTCTTGCGCTTTATATAGCTCGGCAACAGGCTACGCAGCCGCCGAGCGCGCAATTCTGCTCCCCGCTCATGGTCACCAAGGCGTTCGTAGGACTGGGCGCGCGCGTGCAGCACGCGGGCATCCTTGGGTACAATTCCCGCGGGCAAGGCCAGAAGACACAAAGCGATTTTGGGACAGCCCCGACCCAAAAAGAAACGCCCCGTTTTCAGCGGCCAGCGTACCAACAGCTTACGCCCAAGCGTGCTGTCCTTGAAGCGGGTGTAAATCTTTCTGAAAATAGCTCTAACCTCTATACATCACGGCTTTGGCCACAGCAAAACGGTTAACCGAACACCTGGTGCAATCTGTCAATCACCACATCCTGATCCGCTTCGCTCAGGGTCGCATACATCGGGATCGTCAGCATCCGGCTGTAGTAATCCTCAGCATTCGGGCAATGCCCACGCGCGAACCCAAGATCGCGATACCAAGGCTGCAGGTAAACGGGAATATAAAGAACATTGACCCCGATCCCCAGATCCCGCAGGCGATCAAAAGCAGTGGCGCGATCAATCGGCGCATCATCGCCCACCAACACAGGATAAAGATGCAGACCTGAGCGCTGATACTTTGCCTGACGCGGAAGTTTCAGCGGCAGACCTGCCAAGGCTTGGTCATAGGTCTCGCGGCGAGTGTGACGTGCATCGATATAGCGGTCGAGCCTGGTCAACTGGCTGCGGCCAAGAGCAGCCTGCATGTCGGTGATGCGGTAGTTATAGCCAAGCATAGTCTGTTGATAATACCACGGCCCGTCGCTCTCGCCCCGCATCCGCGCTGGCTCACGGGTGATCCCGTGGGTGCGCAGCATCTGCATCCGCGCCGCCAGCTCATCATCATTGGTCATCGCCATGCCGCCTTCGGCGGTGGTGATGATCTTGACCGGGTGAAAGGAAAAGATCGTGATGTCGGAATACGCACAACTGCCGACCGGCGCATCGCAGTAGCGCCCGCCAACCGCATGACTGGCATCCTCGACCACCGCAAAACCATAGCGCTCCCGCAGGGCCCCCAGCCGCTGCATATCGCAGGATTGCCCGGCAAAATGCACCGGGACGACAACCTTCGGAAGCCGTCCGGCCTTCTCGGCCTCCATGAGCTTTTCTTCCAGCCGATTCAGGCACATATTATACGTGTCTGGATCAATATCGATAAAATCGACATCGGCGCCGCAATAAAGCGCCGCATTGGAGGTTGCCACAAATGTATTGGGCGAGGTCCACAGCAAATCGCCCTGCTCCAGCCCCAGCGCCATATAGGCCACATGCAGGGCCGAGGTTGCGGAATTCATCGCAACCCCGTGCTTTACGTTGCAATAGCGCGCCAGATCCGTCTCGAAGGCCGCGATTTCGGGGCCCTGAGTGATGAAATCACTCGTAAGCACCTCTCGCACCGCGGACAGGTCTGCCTCTGAGATGTCCTGACGGCCATATGGGATCATAGCATCGCGGCCTTGTTGAACGCGACGATCTCATCAACAGAGAGGAAGTGCTCATTGGAGCCCGAGTTATACTCAAACCCGGCCGGAACCTCTTTGCCCTCTTCCCCCAGCGCATTGGTGTTGAAAGCGTTTTCGCGGTCAAAGAATTTGATCGTGGGCTGCAGCACATAGTGGTCGCCAAATTCCAGCGTCAGGTGGCTGTCATCTGCGGGGCACATGATTTCATGCAGCTTTTCACCGGGGCGAATGCCGACGATATGCTGCTCCAGCTCAGGCGCAATGGCGCGGGCCAGTTCGGGGATACGGACCGAGGGGATCTTGGGCACAAAGATCTCACCGCCATACATGCGCTCGAAATTCTTCAGAACAAAATCCACACCATCCTGCAGCGAGATCCAGAACCGGGTCATGCTGGCATCGGTGATTGGCAGCGAGGTCGCGCCTTGCGCCTTGAGGTTCTCAAAGAACGGCACCACAGAGCCGCGTGAGCCGACCACATTACCATAACGTACAACCGAGAACCGCGTAAGCTTGGAACCAACCATATTGTTGGCGGCAACAAACAGCTTGTCGGAAGCCAGTTTGGTCGCTCCATAGAGGTTGATCGGATTGGCCGCCTTGTCGGTCGACAGCGCCACAACCTTTTCCACATTGTTGGCGATGGCCGCATGGATGACGTTTTCGGCACCATGAATATTGGTCTTGATACATTCCATCGGATTGTATTCTGCCGCCGGAACTTGCTTCAACGCGGCGGCGTGGATCACATAATCCACCCCTTCCATCGCCGAGATCATCCGATCACGGTCACGCACGTCACCGATAAAGTAACGCATCTGCGGCGCGTTGAAAGTTTGGGACATTTCAAACTGCTTCAACTCATCGCGGGAGTAGACGATAATCTTTTTGACCGAATAGCGTTCGAGAAGAGTTTTCACATACTTCTTACCGAAACTGCCGGTGCCACCCGTAATAAAGATTGTTTTGTTATCAAACATTCAACCATGCTCCCAGAGATCTGACCGTTCGCTAGCCTTTTTGCCCCCATTTGACAACCTGAGAACGAGAACATCCGCGCGTGTCACCGGAAAATTACGCGACACGCACATTTCCTCTCGGTCGGCCTGTGTAACGCAGGGTTGCCCCCCCGCGCGCTTCACCTGTCAGACCGCAAGAAGCGCAACATAGGCAGTAGTCCGCCGAACCTATGACGGTGGCGTACCCCATAGGCAAACCGCACCATGGGAGCCCAACCGCCAAACACCCGACGGATCACAGCCCGGCGCGCTGCCAAGAGCGCCGGGTCGTCCCAATTGTCACCGGTGCTGGCATGAGGATGCGCACCGGGCACCACCGGCACCATCTGTCCTTTACCGCCCGCGCGCAGCACATCGGTGACAAAGACATAATCCTCGCCCAGACCATGCACGGCTCCGAGGCCAAAATCGGGATCAAACCGCACTCCAAGGCGCCTGAGGGCTGTGGTACGGACCATGAATTCCGGCGCGCAGATCCGGCCACTGTTGCGCCGGCTCAAAGGCGCAGGCAGCGGCGGCGGATTGGGCAGCCGCTCTGCTCGCCAGCCCGCCGCCAGCACCAGGTCAGGATCCTGTGCAAAGCAATCGCGCAGCGCCAGAATGCCATTCGGCTCCAGCGTTACATCTTCATCGGAAAACAGCAGCAGATCGCCCGCCGCCCGCGTCAGCCCCGCATTGCGACTGTTGGACAGGCCCAGATCCGCCAGATCGACCCGCACCACATCCTGGCGCTCCGACCAGAGCCCGTGCGGCGCTTCCTTCGGTCGCTGCACAAGGATCAGATATTCAATCCCCGCCCGTGGCTCTGGCAGGCACAGGCGGCCTGCCCCCGCTCCCAGCGTGGACACCGCAACCGTAACCATCAACGGATCTGGCACCTACGCCCTCCCCGCCCTAGCCGCGCAACAGGCGGCGCAGCAGGTGACTGGACATATAGCCCGCCGCCCGCCAGCTCGGCAGACCCAGATGACGGCGATACATATGCCATGTCGCCCGCATTGCCCGGCCCCGCGCCGCACTGAGCGAGGTCGGGTTGACCCGATGCACCGCCAGCGGCTCATCTAGCCCCAGCGCCCTGTCACACCGCGACAGCAACAAAAGCCAGAAGGCGAAATCCTGCCGTAAGCGCAGATCCGGAATCTGCACCGCTCCAAAATGCGTGCGATCATACATCGCCGTCAGGCATCCGATCACATTGCCCCGCAGCAATTCTTCCCGGCTCACCTGAGCGGGCACATGAACCCGGCGCTGCTCTTGTGCGCGCTGGCGCAGAAAACCGGTATAGGAAAACACGGCCCCGCGCTCTTTCATAAAGGCGGTCTGACGCGCGAGCTTCTCTTTGTGCCACAGATCATCGGCATCAAGAAAAGCAACATAGCGCCCCCTCGCCTGTGCCAGCCCCGCGTTGCGCGCCGCAGCAGCACCGCTGTTTTCAGACTGATACACAACCCGGATGCGGGGATCGTCTTGCGCCAGCGCCGCGCAGGTTTCTGCCGTCCCATCGCGCGAGCCATCTTCGATCAATATCAACTCCCAATGGGGGAAGCTTTGCGCCTGAACCGAGGCAACGGCCTGGGGCAGCATCCTTTCCGCATTATAGGCTGGCATGATCACGGAGACGTCCGAATCCGGGGAATGTTGCGTCATAGCGCCTGTGGTCCGCTGTCTATATTGGTTTGTCTGTCGCGCGCTGTGCATTTACAAGACGCCCCTGTATCTCTCATACAGAGAGCACAACCGGCCCGCAACGCGGCGCAGAAACATTCTCCAACGCATTGGATGACAGACTTCATGAGTGAACAGACCTCCCCCGTCAAAGTTATTGCCGAGATCGGGTGCAACCACAAAGGCGACCTGGAGATTGCCAAGGAACTGATCCGCGTGGCCGCCCATGTCTGCAAGGCGGATATCGCCAAATTCCAGAAGCGCCACAATCGTGAGCTGCTGACACCGGAGCAATATGACACACCGCACCCGGTGCCGGAAAACGCCTACGGCAACACCTATGGCGCTCACCGCGAATTCCTCGAGATGGATACTGACCAACACAAGGAACTGATCCAGTGTTGTGAAGAAAATGGCATCGCCTATTCCACCAGCGTCTGGGATCTGACCTCGACCAAGGAGATGGCAGCACTTAATCCACCACTGCTGAAAATCCCGTCCGCCACTAACCAGCACTATGATCTGCAAGGCTATCTCTGCGAACATTACGCGGGCGAGATCCACGTCTCCACCGGCATGTCCACCGGCAATGAGATCGTCGATCTGGTGAACTTCTACGCCGAGCGGGGCCGCGCCAAGGACCTCGTGGTCTATTCCTGCACCTCCGGCTATCCGGTCGCCTTTGAAGACATCTGCCTCTTTGAAATCCGCAACCTGATGGAAAAATTCGGCACCACCGTTAAAGGCGTCGGGTTTTCCGGCCACCACTTGGGCATCGCCGCTGATGTAGCCGCGCTCGCCGTGGGCCGCGCCATGGAAGCGGACGGTAAGGGGAAATTCACCCATATCGAACGTCACTTCACTCTTGATCGCACCTGGAAAGGCACCGACCATGCCGCCAGCCTCGAACCTGATGGGCTACGCCGCCTGTGCCGTGACCTGAAAAATGTCGACATGGCGCTGGCTTACAAAGGTCAGGACATCCTCCCCGTCGAACAGGTTCAGCGCGACAAGCTGAAGTGGGTCAAGGAAGACCACGCCTCTCAGTGAACGCCCCGCATTAAATTAAACGGGCACGACACCAAACAGATAACATGAGCAAGGGCCGCATCCTGTGGATACGGCCCTTGCTCATGTTAATATCTCGCCCGCATGCCAGCGCAACACAGGCCTTACTTGTAGAGAGTATCCTTGGAGTAGCGATAGAGCAGCAAAAAGCCAAAAAACATCGGCACCATCGCAAAGAACACCACATAGGGGATCGAGATGAAGGTGGGCGAATAGGTGGAGTAAAACCCGGTGCGTGCCAATGCCGTCAGATGAATCAACGGGTTGAACCAGATCAGATTCTGGGCAAACAACGGCAGACCTTCATAGATATAGAAAATCCCCGACACCAGCAAAAGCGGGCGGGTCAAGATATTCCAAATCGTTTTATAGACCGGAAAAGCCACGGTCATGTAGCTATTGAAGGTCCCCACGCCCGCAGCCAGCAGTACCGCCAGCGCATAAGCTTCAACAATGGGTCCGAACTCCAGACTGACCTTGATGTCATCGTAGATAATGACTCCGGTAAGCACAGCAGTGGAAACCATGATCTGCGTCAACACGGCAAGTGTCAGGCGAGCACAAATGGTGTCGACATAGGTGACACGGGGGTAAGCAAGCAAAGATTGATTGAATGAAATCGCGTTGGTGACGGGCTGACAAACATCCTGGAACATGCGCAGGGTCAGAAATCCGCTGGCATAAAACAACAAGAAACTGGTCCCCAAGGCAGGTGAACGCAGCATGAGCGAGAATGCCAGCGTGAGGATCACGATCATAGCAGTCGGTTGCAAGACCGCCCAGATATAACCGCCGGGATTGCGGCCATATGTCGTCGTCATCTCACGCAGCATCAAAGCCACCACAGCGCGGGCGCCTCGAAAGCGGAGCTGCGGCTTCATAGGGGGCGGCACCTTGACCGGGGCGACCGAAGACTGCGTCATTCAGGCTGGTACTTTCGTTCAATCTGTGAGATTCACAGTAACGCGTTCAGGAAACAAATGTGGACCACAGTTTTGGCCGAAGATCAATCAGCTCCCGCTTCCTCGAAAACGCCTGCTCCCGAAGCAAAACCGAAGCAAGCTGACGCTAACTCCACCGCGAAACCCGCTGCCAAACCAACTGAGAAGGCTGAAGCGAAACCAGCCGCAAAGCCGCAACCCAAGGCGCCTCCTAAAAAAGCGGCGAAGCCGGCTGCAGAGAAAAAGTCGGCCCCGGCCAAACCCGCTGCAGCCAAGACCAAGGCTGCAGACCCCATTTATGCCCCGGCACGCAATGCCAAGTCCCAACCCCGTCATTGGGCCCTGTTGTGGAGTTTTGTGCTCTGCGTCATCGCGCCGACCCTGATTGGCGGCTATTACCTCTGGACCCGAGCGGCAGATCAATACACCTCCAACCTCGGCTTTACGGTGCGTCGCGAGGAAGCCCCTTCGGCCGTCGATATCCTCGGCGGACTGACGAGCCTGTCAAGCGCCGCCTCCTCCGACAGCGACATTCTCTTTGAATTCATCCAATCACAGGAACTGGTAGAAAAGGTCGATGCTGCGCTGGACCTGCGCAGCCTCTACAGCCGTCACCATCCCACCGATCCGGTGTTTTCGCTGTCGCCTGACAGCTCGATTGAGGATCTGGTGGACTATTGGCAAAACATGGTGCTGATTTCCTATGCCCCGGGCACTGGCCTGATTGAGCTGCAAGTGCGGGCCTATAGTGCGGAAGAGGCCCATGCTATCGCGACAATGATCTTCTCGCAAAGCTCGCGGATGATAAACGAGCTTTCGGCGATCGCACGCGAAGACGCCATGCGCTACGCGCGCGAGGAACTGAATACGGCGGTAGAGCAGCTAAAGACCGCACGTCAGGCATTGACAGCCTTTCGCTCACGCACCCAGATCGTCGATCCAAGCGCGGATATTCAGCTTCAGATGGGCCTGCTCAACACCCTGCAACAGCAGCTCGGCACAGAGCTGATAGACTACGACCTACTCCTGACCAGTACGCAGGGGAATGATCCCCGCCTGCAGCAATCCCAACAGCGCATTAACGCAATCCGCGAACGCATCCGACAAGAGCGTGAGAAATTCGGCGGCGGCGGCTCTGCTGCCGGTGGCGAAGATTACGCCACCCTGGTGGCGGAATTCGAACGCCTCAGCGTTGACAGGGAATTTGCCGAACAGAAATATACTGGTGCTCTGCAAAACTATGACATTGCACAGGCCGAAGCTCAGCGTCAGAGCCGCTATCTGGCCGCTTATGTGCATCCCACCCTCGCCCAGAGCCCGCAACACCCACGCCGCCCCCTGCTCTTGGGGTTGACCGCTTTGTTCCTGCTGATTGCATGGGCCATCATGGCGCTGATCCTCTACTCCCTACGGGATCGCCGTTGAGGGAGCATCAGCAATGATTGTTCTGGAAAACCTCACTAAGAGTTTCGCCACCCCAAACGGGCGCAAATACGTAGCCCAGGATGTGAACCTGACCGTCCCGAACGGCAAAGCGGTGGCGCTCTTGGGGCGTAATGGCGCTGGGAAATCCACTATGCTGCAGATGATTTCCGGCACTATGAACCCCGACAGCGGACGCATCATCCGTCAGGGATCGATCTCCTTTCCGGTGGGATTTGCGGGGTCCTTTCACCGCGATCTAACCGGAGCTCAAAACGCCCGCTTCGTGGCCCGCATCTATGGCGTGGACACCGATGACATGCTGGATTTCGTGGCCGATTTCGCCTCGCTGGGCGGACATCTGCACATGCCCGTACGCAGCTATTCCTCCGGGATGAAATCTCGTCTTGCCTTTGGGGTTTCCATGGCGCTGCACTTTGATACCTATCTGGTTGATGAGGTCACATCGGTGGGCGACAGCTCTTTTCGCGCCAGAAGCGCCGCCATCTTTAAGGCGCGTATGCAGCATTCCTCAGCCATCGTGGTGACCCACTCGCTCAAGGAAGTTCGCAACCTCTGCAATGCGGGCGCGGTTCTGGAAAATGGTGACATCACATATTACGATGATGTCGAAGACGCGATAGCGACCCATCTCGCAAATATGCACAACAGCCGCTGATCCCGGCCAACCGCGGCGCTACCGTTTTCTCATCACAAAATTTGGAAACAATCCGCAGTACTGATCTCGCTTTGGCCACATATCGGACACAGCCCGACCGAAGCCACCCCGCACTCTGACCCGGTGTTCAACGCAGGGTCCGGGTGGGGCAAATGACAACATTCACAACGACGCAATATGTCCAGTTCTCAAACAGTCTACACGCTGCAAGCGCCCCACGGCTGACGCTGAGTGGCGGTGATAGCTTGCAGGTGGAACTCCATATGGGCGCCGACACGCAAATCCACCACTTCCGCCTGTCAGACGGGGATCTGAGCTATCGCCAAAGCGCCAGAGAGAGTACCGCAACCACGGACCTCTCTCTGGGGGAGCGTGCGATCACGGTCGAAAACGATGCGCTGGTAGCCCTGTTTGAAAACGCAGGCACGCTGTCCCGCAGCGATGCGTTTTACGACGATCACAGCGGCTTTGCCGGCGACCGTTTCAGCCTGCTTGCCACCACCGGAACCGGACGCGACATTGTGGTCGCCGCGGGGGCCGGCCACCCCGGTCTTGAGACATATCTGCGCGGCAGCGACGGCAGCCTCAGCCCGCTGTCAGCGCGCGGCGATACTGCCAGTACCTATGTTGCACAGGTGGATATGATGGCTGCGGCCATGGTGAACGGGCAGCAGTTGGTCTTTGCCGCCTCGGGCCATGAGTCCGGCGTCAGCGCCTATCGTCTCGACAGCAACGGCGGGCTTAGTCACATGGACAGCCTCGGCGCGCGCGAGGGCATTGGCATCAACGCCCCAACCGCGCTTTTGAGCACCGAAGTCGGCGGCCAGCCAGTTCTGGTTCTCGCGGCTGCGGGCAGCAACTCGATCTCGGTGGTCGGGATCGGCTCTGACGGCAACCTCTCGCTGCGCGATCATCTGACCGACAGTCTTTCAACCCGATTTGGCGCTGTCACCGTCATGGAATCCATCATCCATGACGGGCGCACCTATCTGGTTGCAGGGGGCGGCGATGATGGGCTGACATTATTCACGCTGCTGGACGATGGTCGCCTCCTGGTACTTGACGCGCTGGCCGACAGCACCGCCCTGGGGCTCGACAATGTCAACGGCCTAGCCCTGCAAATGCAGGGCGACACGCTGCATGTCTTTGCCACCTCTGAAACCGAAGCCGGGCTCACCCATGCCACCGCCACATTGTCACATGACGCCGTGCAAACCGGCGGCAGCGGGAATGACACGCTTGTGGCCGCAGACAGTGGCAGCGTCTTGCTGGATGGTGCAGGCGATGACTGGCTGGGCGGCGGCGCAGGCGCGGATGTCATTGTGCTAACCGCTGATGGTAGCCCGGATGAAATTCACGATTTCGATCCTAACATGGACAGAATTGACCTGCAGACATGGGAGGGGCTGACCTCCGTGGCACAGTTGGAGATCACGTCCATCGCCAGTGGCGCAGTGTTGCGCTACGGATCAGAAGAGCTGCATCTTCACACCACACAAGACCACTCGCTGACCCTGAACGATTTCCTGCGCCGCGACCTTTTGGGGCTGTTTCGCCCCCAGCCAGAAGTGGAGGCGCCGGTGACCCTGACAGGCGATGGGCAACTGGTGGGCGGATCGGGCGAAGACCGACTGAGCGGGCGCGCAGGTGATGACAGCCTCTATGGTCAGGCCGGCGACGACTACCTCTTGGGTGCGGATGGCGACGATGCACTCTGGGGGGCTGAGGGACACGACACGCTCCTGGGTGGCGACGGCAGCGATGTTCTCTATGGAGAGGACGGTCATGACAGCATCGACGGCGGCAATGGTCACGAACAGATCTATGGCGGCGCGGGCGACGACAGCTTGTCCCGCGGCACCGGTGCCGACAGCCTCTATGGCGGTGCGGAAAACGACACGCTGGCAAGTGGTAGCTCTACCGACCAACTGTTTGGCGGAAATGGCAACGACAGCATCATCGGCGGCACCGGCGCCGATACGCTCTATGGCGGCGCTGGTAATGACACCATCTTTGGCCGCTCCGGCTGGGACAGCTTGTTTGGTGGCGATGGCAACGACAGCATCATTGGCAGTGCTGGCGACGATTTGCTGAACGGCGGCGAGGGCAATGACTGGATTTCAGCGGGTTCCGCCTGGGATGTGGCCTTTGGCAACAACGGAAATGACACGCTTTATGGCAACTTCGGCTCCGATGTCTTGTCCGGCGGCGCTGGTGAAGACATGCTTTATGGCGGCACGGGCAACGATACGCTTTTAGGAAATCAGGGGGGCGATGAGCTTAAAGGCGGCGCGGGCAACGATCTGCTGCGCGGCGGTACTCTGCGCGACACGTTCATCTTTGAGACCGGACACGACCGGGATGAGATCGAGGATTTCAGGCTCAACGAAGATCTGCTGCATCTCTCCTCCGACCTGGTTGACGGGGTGACCGAAGAGCAGGCGATTTTGGATACGTTTGCCAGTATCGTTGGTGGCGTGGTGGTGTTTGATTTTGGCGAGGGCGACCAGATCACCTTCTCCAACCTCTCAAGCCTGACCGGGCTGGAAGACAATATTTTCACCTACTGAGATCAGGTTGGAGCGCCCTCAGCGTCCGCGCCGGAACAGGTTGCCAATGGTCTGAAACACCAGATCGAAATCGTAACACATATTCTGGTGCCGTTGATAAATCAGATCCAGCCGCGCCTTTGCGGGCACGCAGATGCGGGAGTAGGTCGCGTGGGTCTCCTTCCGCGTGGCGCAGCGCTCCAACAGCATCGCCTCATGCCTGTGGTAGGTAATCGAGGCCAGCCCGGTCACGCCAGGGCGCGATTTCAGCACCTCGGCGTAGATCTCGGGATGGGCTTCTACATATTGTCGGAGCGGCGGGCGCGGACCCACAAAAGACAGATCACCCTTGAGGATGTTCCAGAGCTGCGGGAACTCATCCAGCCGCTTTGAGCGCAGCCAGGCGCCGGTCTTGGTAACCCGAGCAGCCTTATCGCCGCCCGACACACCGCTGTCCTCATCGGCAAGGGTCATGGTGCGCAATTTCCAGAGTCTAAATGGGCGATTTATGCCCTTCATCCGTTCTGCCACATAGAACACCGGGCGGCCTTCTTTCCACAGCAACCACAAAAGCAGTCCCAAAAGGATCGGGCCAAGGATCACGATCAAAAGCGTCGCGAAAAAGAGGTCAAACAGGCGTTTGTCCCATGTCATGGGCGGGGATCTTCCTTTATATGTGGCTCTAATAAGGCCATTTCAGCCACCATCTGCACCGGATCCGCCACATGCAGCTGCATCTTGGGGGCCAAGAACCCGCTCAGGCGTCCAAGGTCAAGCGCCAGCTCTGCAATCGCCGCATCCGGCGCCGGCACTGTGGCAAAATCCCGCCCTGCAGCCTGCAACAGCGCGCCCATCTCAATCAGGCCGGGCTGGGCGATATTGAGCACGTCGGGCAGTTTGGGCGCGGCCATCACGGCCGCGATCACATCGGCCAGCGTCAGAACCCCGATGTAGCTGCGCCGGGGGGTGCGCCCATCCTCGAACTGATCCAGGCGAAACCCGGGCTTCCAGCCGCCGAGGATCACATCGAACCCGGCGATATTGCCGATCCGAAGCACCGAAACCTCTACCCCCAGCTCTGCCGCCAATACGCGGGTCTGCGCCTCCATATCGGCCTTGGCCACACCATAGGGGTTGGCCGGAGACAGAGGGGTATCTTCGGTCAAAGCCCCCTGCCCCGCGCCGTACACCGCCGCTGATGAGATCAGCACCACCCGCACACCTGCCGCAGCCCCTGCACGCACCGCAGCCTCTGCCAGATGCGTATTGAGCGCCAGATCCCCCCCGCGCCCCGGCACAACTCCGGCGAGACACAGGATCTGCCCTGCCGCCCGCGCCGCCTCTCCCAGTGCCTCCGGCTGCGAAAGCGGATCAAACACGTGCCAATGAGCGCCCGATTGCGCGCGACGCGCCTGCCAGAGCCCCGCCTCAGCCCCCCAGCGGTACCGCAGCGCGCGCCCGATCCGGCCGGTGGCACCAAGCACAAGCGGGGGCAGCAGGAATGTCACAGGCGCGCGGGTCATTGCTCTTGGGTCCTATTTGCAAGGGGGCAATCATTGACGATACGCCCCCCACCAGTATGGTGCCTGCAACATATTCACAAACACGCCCCGAGCGCCATCGGGACAAGGACTGTATGCTGAAACTCTCGCTTCTGGTCGCGGCCGTCTCCGTCGCTTTTCTCCCTGCCGCCTGCTCCCGCCTGCCCGGCGGAGCCCCTGCCAGCGAGGAAATCCTGAAATCAGCCGCCGATGCGGATGCGGATTTTGCGCTCTATTCGGTCAACCGGGCCTTCCTGCCCACCGTTGCCCATTGGCCGCCGACCGGCAAGCAAGAGACCCTTGGCTGGATCCGGGCCAGTCAGGGCCCAAAGACCCAGATCATCCGCGCCGGAGACCGGCTTTCGATGCAAATCTGGGACAACAATGACAACTCACTACTGACTTCGATCGAACAGAAAATGGTTTTGCTGCAGGATGTACGCGTTTCGGCCAATGGTACCATTTTTCTGCCCTATGTAGGTGATGTGAACGTCAATGGGATGACGCCGGAACTGGCCCGCGAAACCCTGCAACGAGAGCTTGAGACCATCGTGCCCTCAGCCCAGTTGCAATTGAACGTCACCGAGGGGCGGAACAATTCGGTTGATCTGGTGTCTGGCGTCGCCAGTCCCGGCACCTACCCGATGCCGGATCGCAACTACTCCGTCATGGGGCTGATCGCAGCTGGCGGCGGCATTTCCTCCGGGCTGAACAATCCGCAAATTCGACTGACGCGCGGCGGGCGGCTCTATGGCACATCGGTCGACAGCCTGCTGAACAATCCGCAAAAGGATACGCTGCTGCGCGGTGGCGACCGTGTCTTTGTCGAAGAAGACGAACGCTATTTCCTGTCGTTTGGGGCAACCGGCACCGAGGATCTGCATATCTTCACCAAGGATGACGTCTCGGCGATGGATGCACTGTCGATCTCCGGCGGGTTTCAGGACAGCAAGGCCGACCCTAAAGGCCTGTTGATCCTGCGGGAATACCCGGCCTCTGCCGTGGCACCGGGCATGCGGGGGCCACGGCAGACCCGGGTGGTCTTCGCCCTCGACCTGACCACGGCGGACGGGCTGTTCTCAGCCCGAAATTTCCAGATCAACCCCGGCGATCTGGTCATGGCCACCGAGAGCCCGATCAATGATGCGCTGACGATCTCCAACCTGATCGGCAATATCTTCGGCGTCTTCAGCCGCGCGGGTCTCTAACCCCAGCGCCCCACCGCCAGACAGGCGAGGCCATCGCCCCAGGCGGCCAACCGCCCTCCCTGCCCCGCCCATGCCGCGTTGGGGCTGGCGCCGATGGCATAGATCTCGCCTGCGCCGGGATCGGCAGGCGGCGTCTCGCGCTCCAGCTCTTCGAGCACCAGTTGCACCACGAGATCGAGGCGGTGCAAGGGGTCTGTTCCGGCTGGGGGCAGAATGACACCATAAGGCCGGATGTCAGCGATTTTTCCATCTGTATTCGCCCGTGAGTAAGATATGCGCCCATCCGAGGGGCGAGATGTGCGCCAGGAGGTCGGGTGAGCAATCGAGACTGGCGCGCTTTCGAGCAGTTACGGCCATGCCGAGGTGCTTGGTGTTCCAATATATGATAGTAGCGGCCAACAGGTTCAGCCCGGCCATTCGATAGTGCTGGCCTTGGGTTGTGCGATCTCGGATTTCACCCTGACGTCCGATCCGCAGCGCGTTTTTCAGTGCGTGATGTGCCTCGCCTTTGTTCAGACCGATTTGGGCACGGCGCTGCATGTCAGCGTCGAGCAGCCATTCGATGATGAACAAGGTTCGCTCGATGCGTCCGATTTCCCGTAAGGCAACGGCCAGCTCATGCTGGCGTGGGTATGAAGCGAACTTTCGCATGAGTTGGCTCGGCGGCATGACACCTACCGCCATGGTGGCAACGGCGCGCAGGATGTCCGGCCAATTTTCGATGATGAGCTTTTCTCTGATCTTGCCACCAATCAGGCCGCGCAGTTCTTTTGGCGCTGCCCCAGGATCAAAGAGATAAAGCCGCTTGGACGGCAGATCGCGAATACGCGGAATGAACCGATAAGATAGCAGCGCTGTGACGGCGAACACATGATCTGTAAAGCCGCCGGTGTCGGCATACTGTTCTTTGATCTTCCGTCCGACTTCATTCATCAGCAGCCCATCCAGGATATACGGTGCTTCGTTCACCGTGGCCGGGATGTTTTGTGTGGCGAACGGGCCAAACTGATCGGAGACATGGGTGTAAGCTTTGAGTCCTGGTTCGGAACCGTATTTCGCATTGATGAGATTCATCGCCTCGCCCTGCCGCGCGGCGGAGAAGAATTGCCCGTCGCTTGATGCGGTGATGCCGCTGCCCCAGTTTGCGGCCATAGGTAATTCCGACTGTGCTGAGATCACCATGGCGAGCGCCCGGTTGATAGCATCGCTTTCGATGTGCCACCGGGAGAGACGCGACAGCTGGAAATAATCGTGGGAACTGGTGGCCTCTGCCATTTTGCTGAGACCGAGGTTCAGCCCTTCGGCCAACAACACGTTCAAAAGCCCGACGCGATCTTTGCAGGGAACGCCTGTCCTCAAGTGTGTAAAGGCTTCAGTAAATCCAACATCATTATCAACTTCCTGCAGCAAATCGGTGATCCTAACCGCAGGCAGGCGACCATAAAGGTCGAGCACCATGTCGTCGGCAGCTTCGGGCACAGCCCTGGTCAAGCGATCTATTTTGAGAACACCATCTTCAATTGAACCACCTGGGATCACACCCGTTCGCGCGGCTTTGGCCAGCTTTTCAAGACTTTCCAG
This sequence comes from Alphaproteobacteria bacterium MedPE-SWcel, assembly GCA_001874255.1. GTDB lineage: Bacteria > Pseudomonadota > Alphaproteobacteria > Rhodobacterales > Rhodobacteraceae > Epibacterium. Next base: position 15,031 of record MPDC01000004.1, on the reverse strand, counting down.
CAACCGTGTCTTGCGGTCTTCTAGCCATATTTCCGGTTCAAGCGGCATGGTCAAACGGGGCGAAGCCCCGGCTGCTTCTATCGGTATAAGGGCCTGCTTTAAATCAGCATAACGCCTGGAATGTCGGAGCCACATGTCGCCAGATCGGAATGCCTCCCGAATTTGGAACAACACAGCGACCTCCCAAAGCCGGTTGTCATCAGGCTCCTGAGTATTGAGGTGGCGATGCCACTTCGAGTTTCTGCGCAGGAAAGATGTCTGACGGGGTGCGTCCTTTTGATCATCGGCGATGATCTTTGCGGCTTGTATCAAGGGCGAAGCCACAGCAGCGGCGTGGATATCCAGTGCGCGCAGCATGCGCGGCGCGTATCGTCGGAACCGGTGATATCCATGAACGACATGGGCCAAGGCATCAGCGGTCATCGTGTCCGTCAATTGGGCAGCGGTTGCCACCATACGTTCGAGGTGAACCCAACCACATGCCGCCTCCGTGGCCGCGTCGAGAGATGCGCCGTCTCCCTTAGCCTCCAGTAGGGCAGCGCCAAGTCCTTTGAAAGAGCGCAAAGTCTCCTGCAAAGACGATCTGGCATCGGCGATCCGAGTATCGCACAGCTTCTTCGCGTCCCGCCAGGTTTTGCCGACGATCCGGTCATGTGTTTCGATCACGGCATCTGCTATGGCTGCTGCCCATTCGGCGGTGCATACGGCTAGGATCGCGAGCCGCCGGTCACTGGTGATGTCGCGCAGCCCGTCTGCAAAGTAGCGTTCACCCTGGCGGCGCAGACGTGTGACCCGGTGGGGTGGAATATCCGCCAAGATTTCGGGGGACATATCCAATGCCTGCAGGAATTCTAGTCTATCCAGAAGCCGGGATGCACCTGCCGAGTTGTTGCCCACCTCAAACTGCCGCAGCCAAACGAACCGGCTGACATTGCCATCGAGCATCTCGGTCAGAAGCGTATCCAGTCGCTCCCTCATCTGGTTATCCAGCCTGTTGGCGATCCGGCTTTCTATTCCGCGCTCCGCCGCGACAAGCGCATCTGCACACAGCCGTTCGATGACCGAAACACCGGGAAGGATCGTTTGTGTCCTGCGGCATTCCTCGACGAACCGTCGCGCCAGGTCTTCATTTGATCGGGCCGTTTCAGCCTGATGCTCAAGCCATGCCCTGAGGCAGCGGGCACCTTGCCCGGAAAACATCTTGAACCCATAGATTTGCCGCAAGGCATGCAGATGTTGTTGCCGGGTTTGGCGACGCGACGCGTATGGCAAAATATCATCGCCGGTTAGACCCAACTGAGCTGCGATGAAACGCAGCACCTTTTCTGGGATCACTTCATCGGATGAAAGCAATCGCCCAGGATACCGGAACGCGCAAAGTTGCAATGCAAAGCCAATCCGATTTTCCGGCCGCCTTCGAGCATTGATGTGCTCAATGTCATCATCGGCGAGTGTGTAATGTCGCATCATCGATACGTCATCGGTGGGCAAGTCGAAGAGTACCGAACGCTGGCGCTCGGTCAGAACGGATCGTCGTGGCATGAAGGTGTCCTCAAAATGGTGTTGATCATTTTGAGACAATGCATAATATAAAGACGAATAATGAGACAACTTGGGGTGCTTAAAGCCATATCTTTGGTACCGACTTCAAACTGCCCCTAAAACGAACGGTTAAAAGACACCCATGCTTCCAGTCAAAAGTTTCAGCGTTTCGATTTTCCTGCTCAAACCCGAAGACGGCGAGACCAAGGTACTGCTTCTTCGCCGCACAGGATATTTGGCAGGTCTATGGTGTCAGATCGCGGGTGGCATCGAGGTCGGAGAAAAAGCATGGCAAACTGCGATCCGCGAGGTTCGCGAAGAAACAGGCATCGGGCTTACGGAAATCTGGTCGGCCGACATCCTGGAGCAATTCTACGAGGCGGACAAGGAATGCATCACTTTGGTGCCTGTCTTTGTTAGCATGGTGCCCCCAGATACCACCGTCACGTTGAACGACGAACATGACGCCTATGAGTGGGTCAGCTTTGAGAAGGCAAACACCATGCTCAGCTTCCCAGGGCAGCAAAAAGCCTTGGCGGCCGTGAAAGCCGAATTCGTCGTTAAGGAACCAAACCAGCATCTGAAGATTGAAATGAATGGCTAGGGCGGGCGATATCCTTGGCTACGCGCGGGTCTCAACCGTCGACCAAGACCTCAGTGGCCAGATCAAACGCCTCAAAGATGCCGGGGCCATCCGTGTGTTCGAGGATGTTGTTTCGGGCAAACAGTTTGACCGCCCCGGCCTATCTGCCTTGATTGATCACGCCCGCCCCGGTGACAGCTTGGCCATCATCCGGCTGGACAGGCTCGGGCGTTCGCTCAAAGAACTCCTGGAAACCGTCGAAAACCTAAAAACCCAAGACATCGGGCTGATCAGTCTCGAAGAGCGCATCGACACCACGTCCGCCGCCGGTGAACTCATTTTCCACGTCTTTGGAGCCATCGCCCATTTTGAACGCCGCCTCATCTCAGAACGCACAAAAGACGGCATCAAAGCCGCAAGAGCGCAGGGCCGAAAACCCGGGCGGCCGCCCCTCAAAGCCGAAACCGTCTTGGCCCTGCAAAACCTCGTAGAAGCCGGAATGACCGCCGGACAAGCCGCAAAACAGCTCGGCATCGCAAGATCAACAGCCTACAGATTGATCAAGGAAGTTGGATAACCACAGCCAAGCCGCCTTAAGGTGTCATTCTGCCCCCAGCCGGAACAGGCCCCTGCAACGCGTCATTATGGGTCACATGTTTCTGCGCCTGTGCTGGCATCAGATAGGGCAAGTCAAGACGGTCGGAACGCTGAGGAGACGTCGGAGGCATAACGGCTGGGCCCTTCGGTTACTGGCAATCTGCCGCCATCCTGCCCGATGGACCTGAAAACAGCGCCAAGAGGGCGCGCGCCTCGTTAACCGGAGCTTTCGTTTGAGCTCTGCCGAACGCAAAACGGGCCCCTGCAAAGCAGGAGCCCGTCTGAAACTGTCCTCACACCGGATGCGGCCGCATCGTCACGCGACCAAAACCCGGGCCGGAATTAGTTGGTGGTGGTTGTGGTGGTATCTTCGTCGTCGTTCACAACCACGCCAACCACAACTGCTGCGGCAACAACGGCTGCTGCGATGCCTGCGGCACCCAGACCGCCGACGCCCAGACCGAGGCCTGCGCCTGCACCTGCACCTGCGCCGCCACCGGCAGCAGCAGCGCCACCTTCAGCCTGAGCAAATGCACCGGTTGCGGCCAGCATGGCGATAGCGGAAGCTGCGATAATATTTTTCATAACTTAAACTCCTGTGGAGATATGGGATCCTAGCGAGACATTATGTCAGTGCCCCGCCCAATTCAATCTTTCCAATACCATCAAGTTCCTTGCTTTTTCGTTTTTATTTTGCAGTTGCAAAAAAAACGCGCGCGCGTGCCCCCCTCGGCGGGTTCCTGCCTTTTTTGGGCGGATTGTTGTCAGATCACGACCTGACGGACACGGATATAACCGACCTCCGGCCCGGCCCATTGCCGCGATTGCCACAATCGGCCGTCGCGCCTGTCGACCCAATAGTCATTCAGAATCACCCCGCCCTGAGCCCCGCGGCAGTATTCCTGCAGGTGCTGCGTGGGGTAAATCAGCCCGACGATCTCCAGCGGCTCTGCCCCGAGATCGCGCAGCTCGCAGGCCAGCTGCACCCGGTAGGAAGCATTGTCGTCGCCCGCAAACTCATAGCGCCGCAGCCCCCCCGAGGCCGGGCCCATTGCCCCCTGCCCGTCCGCAGGCACCGCCGCCGACAGCAGGGTGCCGCGCAGCCCCCGGGTCGAGATCAGCATGCCGTCGCGAAAGCCGAAGCTGATATTGTCCACCGACCGCCACAGCTCGATCCGGCCAGGGACATCGTCCTGCCGCGCCACTTGCAGGGTCAGGTAGTCTCGCAGCTTGACCTCTTCGATCTCTACTTCGATATGGGGCTCCGCGATGGTCTCCAGCAGCGCCCGGGTCAGCACCGGCGGCTTTGGCGCAGTCGCCTTGCCGCGGCGCAGCCGGATCTGGTCGCGGATCACCTGGCCGATCTCGATCTCCAGCGGCGTGTCCTCGGGGCCGCGGGCGCAGCCCGTCAGCAGCCCCAGCATCAGCGCCGCCCCAAGCCCCCACATCCGCATATGCATCCCGGCGCATCTCATTCCCAGAACCTCGCCCTTTGATCTTGCAAACTCTTGCGATGGGCCGCGCGCACCTGACCATAAAGCCGCCCCGGCACCGAGACCCGCTGGCCGCCGTCACGCTGCACCGGCCGGATCGTCAGCCCGTAGGAATTGCGCGAGGGCTTGCCCACCAGCCAGCCCATCGGGATGGTCAGGGTGATGCCCTTGTCAAAGGAGCCCTCGCCGAAATCCTCGGCCGAAACATCGGTCAGGGTGAAGAACCCGCCAAGCCGCCAGCCGTTGTTGAAAGTCCGCGTCAAGGACACGGTAGCACCGACATCGCCGGCCAGATAGCGCCCCGCATCCACCTGCATCAGGTAGTTCTTCGGCAGCTCCAGATAGGCCGAGGCATGGCCGGTCAGCACATCGTAATCGCGAAACCCCAGACGCTGGTCGAAATCACGCTGGCGCACGTAGTTCAGCTCGGCGCCAAGGCCCAAACGACTGTCCACCGGCTTCCACAACAGCTCGCCCGAGAGGCCGCCGTACATGCTCTCGAAATAGCCCACCGAGGCCCGGGCATAGAGGTTGCGCCCTGGCCTCCAGCGCCGCTCCACGTAGAGCTGTTCGAGCGTGGTGTCGGCCTGTGCGAATTCGCGCTGATTGGTGCGCACCTGCGGCAGCCTCGACGACCCCGCGCGGCCATCAGCCACATTGCCCCAGATCCGCTGTCGGATTGCGCCTGCCAGTTTCCAGCCCGGTGCCGGGCTATAGCTGGCCTTGAGATCGACACCGAAGTCGATCCGGAACGGCACAGAAGGGTCAAAGTAAGACGGCGATGTATAGGGGACGAATGAATAGGAGAAGGCGGGATAGAGCGCATCAGAGACCAGCGCATCCTCTGCCGCCGCTCCGGCATCCTGCACCGTGGCCACCGCCCAGATCGCATCCGGGGCCTCGGGTGAAAATTCCAGCGCCTCCAGATCGGAGCGGCGCAGCACCACAGCCGACAGCCCCAGCCCGCCGCTTGTGGGCACAATGCGGAAGGTCTCGACCGAAGGTGGCAAGCTTTGCGCCATGGCCCGCGCCGCACGGCCCACCGCCAATGCCTGCGATTGATAGCGGGTGTTGCGAATACGCGCCTCAGCCATGGTGCCGCGCAGGGTCACGCTCTCCAGAATGAGCCCATCCTGTCGCAGCGATTGCGCCAGCAGATCACGCGTTTTGAGCTTTGCGCTGTCACTGTCCGCCCAAGCCGTGGTCCAGAGCGCCTCATCCTGAGCCCAGGTGCTGCGTGGAACCACCGGCGACGGCGCTGGCACCTGCATCTTGGTCGCGGGATGGCGCGGGTTCATCTGGATCTGTGCCGAAATGCCAAATTCGGACCCATAGAGATAATAGGCCCCCAAACGCAGCTGCCGGCTGGCCTGATACTCGACCCCAAAGTTGAAATCCGACTTGCGTTCAAAGACGTTGGATTGCTGGGTCTCCTGCGTATAGGCGTCGGTGGAATACTCGGCCTTGACACCCCAGCGTCCATGTCGCCACTCTACGCCCGCAAATGGTGCGACATCACCGCGAAACCAGCGGTCCACGCCCAGCTGACCGCCGGTCTCGCCCGATGTAAAACCAGAGCGATTGCCAAGTGTCGCCACTGCTCCGCTGGAGCCCAGACGCCCCCAGCCCAGACCGGCAGACAGTTTAAATTGCCCCGGCAGCGCCTCGGGCGCGAAGGTCTTGGTGGCGACGATATACTCGCCACTATAAATCCCGGTGCCAGCCAGATCCTGAAGCCCCACAGCCACCGCAGGGCGATAGCGCCCTTCCTGCCAAAGACGGAAGCGCACATCAAAGTTGCGATCATAGAAATCGCCAAAGTTGAACAGATTGCGGTCTTGCGTCTCGGTGTAACGAAAGGCCACAGACACCCACGGCAGGGCCTGCGCCTGCAGGTTCATTCGGGTGATACCGCCAAAGCTGCTGACCGAGGCCGCAAATTGCGCGTCCGGCATCATCTCGGCACTGGGCATGTCGATCATGCCGGGATTGCCATAAAAGTTCAGGCTTGGCGTCTCGGGCCAGGCAAACCCGCGCGGCGCGGCGTCTTCGGCCAGCAGGGCCTGTGGCAGCCCGGAAAGCACCGTGCCCAAAAATGTGCCCAAAAGCAGAGCCACTGTTCTGCACGAGCGTTCTGCACTCAGGCCAGGTCTCGGGCCGGACAGGGGCGGGGTCGGGAAAGTCACGCGCGGCAATCCTTGCTCAGTCTTATCGTTGTTGTCGTGCTCCCACTGCCGAGCGACGCAGCGTCGACGGGCAGGAGAGTTCACCTGTTGCCTTGCTTACTGCCCTACCCTTTGACGCCGATCAACGGTCAAAGCCGGTTTGTTGTGGTCTGTGGCACTCAGGACGTTTTCCGCTGCAGGTCGGATTGCACATACCCTTCGACCCACCGCAGGATGACCTGGCGTGCGCCCTCTTCATCCCCGACCGCCACCGCCTGCCGCAGCGCGCGCAAGAGGGCCGCAACCTCGATTTCCGACAGCGTCGCCTCGCGGGCACAGAAGACCTTGGGGTGAGCCGTGTGGATCAGCTCGGTGGACAGCGTCAGTTCCTCTTCCAGCTTTTCACCCGGACGCAGGCCGATAATGTCGATGGCAATATCGCCCTCCGGATGGTCCGCATCACGCACGCTGTATCCCGCGCTCTCGATCACCTGACGGGCCAGTTGCAAAATCGAGACCGGCTCGCCCATATCCAGCACGAAGACCTCGCCGCCCTGAGCCTCGGCGCCTGCCTGCAAGACCAGCTGCACCGCTTCGCGGATGGTCATGAAATAGCGTTTGACCCGCGGATCGGTCACGGTGATCGGGCCGCCACGGCTGATCTGTTCCTGAAACAGCGGAATGACCGAACCCGAAGAGCCCAGGACATTGCCAAACCGCACCATGGTGAACACCGTCTTTGTCCCCGGGCTGTGCGCAAGGGTGCGGGTGGCGAGGTCCTGCACGATCAGCTCGGCCATACGTTTGGAGGCCCCCATCACATTGGTCGGGCGCACCGCCTTGTCCGAGGAAATCAGAATGAAACGTTCGACGCCGAATTCCGCCGCCGCCCGGGCCAGCGTCTGCGTGCCAAAGACATTGTTGGCCAGCCCCGCCAGCGGGTTCGCCTCGACCAGCGGCACATGTTTATAGGCCGCCGCATGCAGCACCACCTGCACCTGATGGCGTTCCAGCACCCGCCGCACCTGGCGCGGGTCGGTGACCGAACCGAGGACCGGCACCAGCTCGATCGGGGTGCCCTCCAGCCGCTGACACAGCTCCTGATGGATGGTATAGAGCGCCAGTTCCGACAGTTCATAGAGCACCAGCTTGGTCGGCTGGCAGGCCACGATCTGGCGGCAGAGCTCCGACCCGATGGAGCCCCCCGCGCCCGAGACCAGCACGACCCGCCCCGCATAGGATCCCGCCGCCACCTGCAAGGGGACGTCGCAGGCATCGCGGCTGAGGAAATTCTGTGGCGCCACCGGAGTGAGCTTGTCTACCAGCGCCTCTTCTCCGGTCAGCTGGGCAAAGGAGGGCAGCGCCTGCACTTCCAGCCCCAGTTTCTGCAACCGCTGAATGATCTGGGCCTGTTTCGGCTGGCTTTGCGAGGGCATTGCCAGCAGCACCCGCTTGATCCCGCGGGTCTTGACCATTTCGGCAATCCGCGACGGTGCATAGACTGGCAGGCCCACCAGCATCAGCCCCTGCAGCGATTTATTGTCATCGACAAAGGCCACCGGATCGATGCCATCATGGGTTTTCAGCGCCTGCGCCAGCTGGGTGCCGGTATTGCCCGCCCCGTAAATCAGCACCCGGGACCGCGGTCGCGCCCGGCGGTACAGGGCCAGGACCATCTGCAACATCACGGTGCGCACCGCCACCATCATCAACAGGTAGCTGAGGCCGAACACCACATGCACCCCCGGCGGCAGCTCGGGACCAAAGACGGCACAGACCGACGCCTCCAGCGCCGCCGCGCTGATCGCCACAATGGCAGTCTGGCCAACCGCATGCCGTTCATAGGCAATTAGCTGAACCTTCGGCAGCCCCAGCCAGTAGGACAAGGCTGCGGTCAACACGATGATATAGGGCAACACCGGCAGCATCTGACCCAGCACGACCATCGCCGACACAGGCATATCCTGCAGGACAACGGCAAACAGCAGGGCAACGGGCAGCAGCAACAGATCCAAGACAAGAAAGATCGTGGCCTTTTGCTGACGCGTGAGCGCCTCCACGAGTTTCAACATTCTCTCACGCACTCCAATTCCGCGATCTTACCTCTCCACGCCATGGTGAACACTTCGTCAACATCCAATCTATTCAACACAATTCTCGATCCGGCAATGCACAAGCCTTAGCATGATCCCCCCCAAAAAACAGCGGATTGAAAGGTCCTGCCTGTGAAGTTTACAGCATTTTTTCACCATTGTCTGCGGCGCCCGTTTTTTAAGCAAGACAATGGAATGCCGCGCCCACAGAAGCGGGAACCAGAGGGAAGGCCCTGGGCTGCCCAGAATCCCCATATAGGTCAGCCATCCTGTCTCATTGTTTCGCGCGCGAAACAATAGGTCAGCACTACTTACCCAATGTTTCGCGCGCGAAACAATAGGTCAACAATGCTGACCTATTGTGCAGACCTCAGCCAGCCCCGTTGGAACGAAAAACAGGCGCCGCAAAGGGCGCCTGTGGCATCGGACCGGGACCGAGATACAGGACTGGGATACGGGGCTCTCTCAGCTCGACGGGGTCAACTCAACGGGTCGCGAGCCAGGCCTTCAGCTCCGCCATCAGCTCAGCCGTCACGCCGTCGCCTGTCAGTTCGATCTTCTGCGCATCCGCCGTATACCCCAAGCGAACCCCCGGGGCGGCCTGCAGCGTGATACGCTCGCCCGGCGCGGTGGTCGGCTCCGTATTGCGAATGCGGGGCAGCGCAGAAGGCGCAGGCGACGCCACGGGTCGGGCGGAGGAGGGGGCAGGGGAGAGGTCCGAAACAGACTCTGCAGGGCTGTTTAGAGCCGTAATCTGTGCGGCAAGCTCATGGGACAGAAGCGCCAGTTCCTCACTCACGCTCTGCGGACGCTGCTGGCGCAGCGCCTCGGCGAGACGGTCGCCAAAGGCGGGGTCTTCTTCAATGGCACGGGCCAGGCCGAGGCCGAGCTTCTCGGGGATGGCCGTTGGATAGCGCAGCACCGCATCCAGGGCCTGCACCACGGTGACAAAGCTGGCGATCTTGGAACGTTTGGCCCGTGGGACATTCATGAACAGACCCAGCAGCGCCTTGCGCTGATCCGGGTAAACCCCCTCTGCCAAGGCCCGCATGGCAATGCGCGCGCGTTCATAATGGCTGAGATTGACCCGGATTTCGTTTTCTTCGACCATCGCGAGATAGGCATCGGCCGCTGTCTCGGGGCGCACCACCAGCGCCTTGATCCGGGCGAATTCAGGCTCTGATGTCTCTTCATAGAGTCTGCGCAGAGCCGTCAGCCGCCGCCAGCCGGAAATCAGACCATGGGTCAGAACACCGCGCGCGCCCTCAATCCGGGCCACCTCGATCGGAGTCTGCTGCCCACGGGCGCGCAACGACTCCATCAGCGCCTGCATGTCCTCTTCGTCCTGAACAATGCGGTCGCGGACCAGATAGGTCTCGTCGATGGCATCCAAAGACAGCTCTTCGATCATCAACCCGCGGGCGCGGGCATTTTCCAGCACGCCCGACAACTCCTGCAGCGCCGCCGCCGCAGAGGTATCAGAGGCCACCTGGGCAATCGGCGCCGCCCCCACGGAGAGCAGACCCGACGCAGGGGCCGGCGCCGCGTCAGAGGCGCTCAGATAGGTGGGCTGGGCGGGCGTCAGCCGTTTGCGTTTTGCCATTGTCGTCGTCCTTCCTCGTCAGCCGCGGGGCAGGGGAGATCTCCCCAGTCTCGCAACAAATCCTTAGGCCCCGGTCAGGAGGCCGCGCGCGCCTGCCGCAACGCCAGCTCCTCGCGCCGCCAGACACCGGCGAGGAGCTTCTTGAAGGCGGCATAGGTTTCGTCAAAGGTCTCGCGCCCGCGGGCGTAGGTCTCGCGGTTGAAATCGCGGTAATCCGCCTCGTAGATGCCATTCACCTGCTCGCCGGCCTGGCCGATCAGCGCGGTGAAATCCTGCCGGTGCGGCGACAGGGTCGGGCCCATATAGGCCTGCACCAGCCCCGCCAGCTCGCCCTGCTGGGCACTGTCGTAGCGGGTGATCACGGCGCGCACCGCGTCCCATTCGAACCCGATCTCGGGCCGGCCCAGAGCCCGCGCCGCCAGGTTCTCGCCCTCCTCGATCGAGGCAAAGGTGGAATGCAGCATGTCAAAGAACCGCCCCGTGCTGTCGAATTCCAAGAAGGACGCCCCCATCGGCACCAGCAGAATATCCGCCGCCGAGAGCCCGTTGATGGTCAGGTAGCCAAGCGCCGGCGGCGTGTCGATGAAGACCACGTCGTATTGCTCCAGCACCCCGTCCGCCTCCAGCCGGTCGGTGAGCGCATCCCAGAGCTTCCACGAGCGCGCCGCCATGCGCCAGACCGGGATCTGGAACTCCGCCCAATAGAGGTTCAGCTGGGCGCCGATCAGGTCGATATTGGGCCAGTGGGTCGGCTGGATCACATCGCCGGCGGTCATCTCCATTGCCGCCGAGAGGCTTTCGTCCAGCGGCTGCGGCGCGTCGCCCCGGTCCAGACGGCGCTGGTTCTCCAGCCGGAGGTGATCGCCGTAGTGGCGCGCCAGCAGCGGGAAGGCGGTCTGCCATTCGTCCTCGACCTTGCCGCCAAAGATCGAGGTCATCGACCCCTGGCTGTCGAGGTCGATCACCAGCACCTTGTAGCCGTCGAGGGCGGCCGACATCGCCAGATGCGCCGCGGTCGAGGTCTTGCCGACGCCGCCTTTGAAATTCGCCACCGCCACCAGTTTCGCAGGCAGCCCTTCGGGACGGTAGGGCAGGTAGTTCTTCGCCTTGGATCCCTGCGCGGCAAAGAAGGCCCGCAGCCGCAGCACCTCGTCGAGGGTGAACCATTTGGCGCCGCCTTCGGTCTCCGAGCGGCCCTGGGGGAGGTCGGGGTTTGCCTTCAGCACGCGGCGGAAATGGGCCTGGGCGACGGGGATCAGATAGCGGGTGATTTCCCAGGTGGAGAAGAGGCGCAGGGATTTCGAACCTTCCTCGTCCAGACCGCGGCTGGCAAGATCGGCCCGACCGCGGGCACAGCCCTCGGCGATTTCGGCAAAGCGCGCGGTATCCGTGGGCCGGTCCAATTCGGCCAGCGCCGCATCGGGGTCAATGTTGAAATAGGGCGGCAGGGGGCTGCCTGCCTTCATGTGGATATCTCTGGCCATCCTGCCTCTGCCTCATGCTCGATGGGGGAGCCTGACCTCACCAAACGCGCCCTGCGGTCTGATATCAGATCTACCCATGTATTGCCTTTTCAACAGAATAGCAGAAAAGGCAGCATGTGGAAGGATTATGATGACACACGCCTGATTTTCTAAGCAAATCCGAGACTTGCAACAGGGAGCTGCGTGGTCTTTGGGCCACATCTGAGGCGGCTCTCAAAAAACTTATCCTGTTATTATTGTGTTATTTCTAGTTAAGGCAGCAGGCGCTCTCTTGCAAAGCCCTTTTTTCATGGGCGATTAGCGGGTCTTTTCGGGGCAGCATGACTCTGAAACCCCGATAAAGCGACTCTGAACCCCCGATCTGCTGACTCCGAACCCCCGTTGTGCGGGACTGTGGATAACCCTAGGGTGAGCGTAATCAAAACCACGAATGACTCGGGGGGCAAATCCCCGGACAAGATTGAGCAGTTGGACAGGACAGATGACGGGCGTGAGCACGGCACCAGCGACATATCCGCCGGAAGGGCAGGGGGCGTATTTCCTCTGCGATATTTTTGGCGCGATGCCGAAGAATGATCTCGCCTCGATGGAGCATCCCCTGTTCTCTCTCGGCACCCGGCCGGACCGGCGTATCCTCACCTACGAGCACAATGGCGCCGAGATCACCGTGACGCCGAGCGTCAAGGGGCTGGCGACGATCCACGACAAGGACATCCTGATCTTCTGCGTCAGCCAGCTGATGGCGGCGCTGAATGCGGGCCGTCAGGTGAGCCGCACCCTGCATCTGACGGCGCATGATCTCCTGGTGGCCTGCAACCGGGAGACCTCTGGCGATGCCTATCGCCGCCTGCGCGAGGCCTTCGAGCGGCTGGCGGGCACCCGCATCACCACCAATATCACCACCGGCGGGCAGGAGGTCACCAGTGGCTTTGGCCTGATCGACAGCTGGGAGATCGTGCGCAAGGCGCGCGGTGGTCGCATGGTCTCGGTGGCGGTGACGCTTTCGGACTGGCTCTACCGGGCGGTGCTGTCGAAATCGGTGCTGACGCTGAGCCGCGATTACTTCCGGCTCAGGAAGCCGCTGGAACGGCGCATCTACGAGCTGGCGCGCAAGCATTGTGGCCGTCAGGACAGCTGGCAGATCTCGGTGGAGACGCTGCTGAAGAAATCCGGCTCCGCCAGTCCGCGCCGGGTGTTTCGCAAGATGATCCGCGACATGATCGAGGCCCAGCCGCTGCCGGATTACGAGCTGACGGAGCTGGAGGGGGACATCATCCGCTTTGCCCAGAAGGCGGCCGTGGTCGATGTGCCGCCGCCGGTGGTGTCGGAGGCCGCCCGCGACGAGGCCCGCCGCCTGTTGCCGGGGCAGGATGTCTATGCGCTGGAGGCCGACTGGCGCGCGGTCTGGGCCAGATCCGGCGCGCCCCGGTTGCGCAAACCCGATGCGGCTTTCTTGGGCTGGGTGAGAAAACGGCAGGGCTGATATGCAGCTTTGATAATGAATTTGACCGGCTGCCTTGTGAAGACGGGTGCGGTTGACTACCACATAAAGGACGCTACTCGCGTCGCTTGAGATTAATGTTGTCATGAATATTATTCCCGTTCTTCTCTGTGGTGGCTCCGGAACCCGGCTCTGGCCGTTGTCGCGCAAGAGCTACCCCAAGCAATTCGTGCCCTTGATGGGCAAAGAAACCTTGTTTCAGTCTTCGGCCAGACGGATGTCGGGGACCGGAAACGGGTTTGCTTTTGGCGCGCCGATGGTGCTGACCAATTCCGATTTCCGCTTTATCGTTGCGGAACAACTCCAGGCTGCAGGCATTGATCCGGGTGCGATTTTGATCGAACCGGCTGCGCGCAGCACCGCCGGTATTGGTGGCGGCCCTCAGAGCGCAGGCGCAAGATCCGCAAGCGGTGCTTCTGGTGGCTCCTTCGGATCATGTAATGCCCGATATCGACGCGTTCCATTCTGCCGTCGCGCAGGGGCTCGCGGCGGTGGCTAAGGGGCAGATGGTGACCTTTGGCATCACGCCAACCCATGCGGAAACCGCCTATGGGTATCTTGAACTCTCAAAGGCGCCTGATACCGCGGGTACCCCGGTGGCGCTGAAGCAGTTTGTGGAAAAACCCGATGCCGCCCGCGCGGCCGAGATGCTGGCAGCGGGCAATTTCAAATGGAATGCGGGGATCTTCCTGTTCCGAGCCGCCGATATCATCGCGGCCTTCAAGGCCTATGCGCCTGAATTGATGGAGCCTGTCGCGGCAGCGCTTGATGAGGCAGAGGTGGATCTTGGGTTTTTGTGGCTGGCGCCCGAACCCTGGGGACGGGCGGCGGACATCTCTATCGACTACGCGGTGATGGAGAAGGCCAAGAACCTCTCCGTGGTGCCCTTTGATGCGGCCTGGTCTGATCTGGGCGGCTGGGATGCGGTCTGGCGCGAGGCCGGACCGGATGACAATGGTGTGGTTGTCAGTGGAGCGGCGACGGCGATCGAGTGTTCCGACACGCTGCTCCGTTCGGACAGCGACCGGCTGGAGGTTGTCGGCATCGGCCTTGAGGGTATCATGGCGGTGGCGATGAATGACGCGGTGCTGGTGGCGGATAAATCCCGCGCTCAGGATGTGAAGCTGGCGGTGCAGGTGCTGAAAGACAAAGGCGCGGTGCAGGCGACCGATTTTCCCAAAGTCCACCGCCCCTGGGGGTGGTTTGAAAGTCTGGTGGTCGGAGATCGTTTTCAGGTCAAACGCATTATGGTCCATCCCGGAGCCTCCCTCAGCCTGCAAATGTGAGCGATACCTGAACTGCGACTCTTGTTGAACTCATAGTAGGGGCGTCATCGCATCTCCTCCAACATCTTTTCGCGGAAGCCAACGTCTGGCGCGGCGGTTGGTGTTCTCGACTGTTGCTTTTTGCCAGGGCGACGACGGATCGCAGAACCACGTCTGCGTCCCAATCTCTGCCTGAAGGTGCGGCCCGTCCATGAACTCTGAACCACGGTCAAAGGTGATCGATCGGCGGGCTTGATAGGGCAGGGTTTTGATCGCCTTGATGATCTTACCCATCACAGGTTTGGTGCGTCGGTTCGGGTTCTTCAGGATCACAGTGAACCGGCTGACGCGTTCGACGAGAGACGTCACGTTTGTCTGCCCAAGCTTCTGTTTAAACAACATCAAATCGCCTTCCCAGTGACCAAACTGACGGCGGTGCGCCACATCATCCGGACGGAACAGGATACTGACATCGCGATGGAATTTGGGTTCGCGGCGTTTGCGCATGCGGCGGGGCCTACGTGCGACGCGGTGCGTCGGCAGGTACCACCACAGATCGTCTCGCATGCCGTCTTTGGAATAGACGTAGCGATAAATAGTTTCTTGGCACACGCGCGGCTTTGCCTTTTCATGGATCATCCGGTTGCCAATCTGCTCGGGCGTCCAGCCGTCCTTGATCAGCGCGAGCACACGTTCGCACAGCTC
>MPDC01000039.1 GCA_001874255.1 Alphaproteobacteria bacterium MedPE-SWcel | reverse complement strand
AAGCTCAGGCGGCGTAAATGAGAACTTGGGGCGGCACGTGAAAGGGACAGGTCCAATCTATGGTAACGAATATTGACAGCGACGCGTTCCGAAGCCGACTGCTCTCAAGCGTGCTGAAAATGCGGCATCGTGCATTGCTGCAATCAGCAGCGAGCCTTATGGCAACCCCACTTTATCGTACGGATCTAGATTCCAAACGGAAGCCTTACTTTAGCCCGCCACAAGCGATAACCGGCTCCTGATTTGTTGGGTAACCATAAGGAGTATAGGTACCACAGCCACGCAGTAGGCTCCCATGAAGATCACCTGTGTAGACAACTCGATACCATAATCTATGAGCAATCCTGAAACCCCTGGTCCAATTGCTGTCGCAAACGCGAGAATCGCGGTGAGAACGCCTCGGACGGCACCCAGATGCCGAGTGCCATAAACATCCGGCCAAAGGCTTCCGAACATTGTAAGCGAAAATGCGTCTGTGAGTGCGTACAGCGCCATGAAAGCATACATCGACCAGGCTTGGTCAACTGTCCACAGCAGCCAGCAACCGGCTGAAAGTGGAAGGAGGTGCAATGGAAGAACTTTCAGAGTTGAGAATCTATCAACGATCGGTCCGGCTATCAAAAGCGTTAGCACTGCTACACAGGCATACACGGTGAACGAGGAAGCAAAGACGTTTTCACTCCAGCCGCGAACTTCCGCCATCGTGCTTTGGTGAAAGAAAACAGAGCTGCTTATGACCGCGGGAGGCAGGACACCAAGCAGAAGTAGAAAGAAATAGGGGTCTCTAAGAACTTCGCCGCGAGACCAACTCTTCGTTTTCGCAGTATTTTCTATGGCCTCCGTATGATCTGGCTCCCGTTCAGTCTGGGACAACGAAAGAAGTATTGGCAAAGCGACTACAAGCAACAATCCTGCAATCGCGACCCAAGCGATGCGCCAATCAAAGGCTACAGACATTGCTACAAAGCTTATCGGAAGAACTGCTTCTCCAGCGTTCAAGCCGAGTGCAGAAAGTGATACTGCCCTGCCGCGCTCGCGAACAAACCAACGGCCGAGAGCCGTAAAGGCACATTGCAACATCATACCTTGGCCGAATAACCTGAGAAGAAAAAGCCCCGAAAATAGAGTTAGAATATTGGGCGAGATGCCAATCAGAAATGCCCCAGCAGCCAAGAAAATCACTGAAAGCAGTATGATGATTTTCAGTCGGTAGGTATCAAGAACAAATCCGATTTGAGACAGGATCAAGGCGCTTGCAAGCGTCAAAATCATGTAAAGTGATCCGAATTCCCCGCTGGTCAACCCATATGCTTGTCGGATTTCACTGCCCGACAAAGCTATGAAAAAAGTTTGCCCGAAAGACGATGAAAACATTAACAGGAAGCCCATAGATATCCATCTGATATTATTCCACAAAAACAAAGCATCATTCCTCAAATATCAAGTTTTTCGAAGCCTAAATCATCCGGTTGCCTCCGTCGAGACGCGTATCTGTAACAGTCTTTGTTTCGAGGCGGCCTCTTGATTCACCGCTCAAGATTTGCTGCGTCTGACCTGAATGGCTGCTTTCTCAGCTGCAATGCAGCAGTGATCTCGCGACGGTGCAGCAGGTGTGCGTGCTGCGAGCGCTCGCAGCGAAAATTTAGCATTTCCGCTCTGGGCTCTTCTGTAGCTTTCTCTGCGGTTTGACTGAATGGCCGCGACATTCGCGTTCCCGACTTACCCCATTGAAGGTCCATCGCGGGTGCGGGTCGGGCGACGGCGTTGTGTTCGATCCATCGCCCAGGTTGGTCGGTCTCGATTGTTGACGAAGATCGTCAAGTCTTCACGGTGGCGGGTCATGGCGACGTAGGCGAGGTGTCGGTCCATGGAGCGGGAGGCGAGGACGTAGGATTGGTCGACCGTTGCGCCTTGGGATTTGTGGATGGTGACAGCGTATCCGTGGTCGAAGCTACGGAAGGCTTTTGGGTTGATGCGGACGATGCGATCTTCGTCCCCATCAAGAGCAACGGCTATCTCGCCATCTTGCACCGTCATGACCGTTCCCAACATGCCGTTCTTCACACCTATGTCTTTGTCATTTCGGGTGAAGACGATGCGGTCGTCGGTTGCAAAGGCCCTTTTGCCGGTGTCAGTTGTGAATAGGGTTTCGGGTGGTACCTCGCCGTTTGACCGCAGTGCAGAACGGATGGCCTGATTGAGCGCATGCACGTCTTTGCGTTTATGGGCGAAGGCCAGACGGGATTTGGCGGTCCCATTTGCGGCGACATCCATGGCGTAAGTTTCGACCAGCGCCTCAATCGCCGTTTCGCGCGTGTCACCACGAGACACTGCACCGCGCTTTTCATAGCTGCTCAGTGCCGTCCACATGTCGCCGTCCGCCAGATCGCGCGAGGCTTGTTTCTGCCAATCAGCCTTTTGACGGTGGATTTCGGTCAGACGGGCCGCGCCGTGGGTTTTGACGATCTGCCGGAATGGCGTGCCTGCCTCAATCGGTTGCAATTGGTCGGGATCGCCAACGAGGACGAGTTTCGCACCAATCTCGTGCATCTTTGTCGCAACGCGCGCCAACTGCCGCGTGCCGATCATTCCAGCCTCATCAATGACCAAGACATCGCCCTTTAAGATCGGTTCATTTCCATCTTCCCATGACAGTTCCAGCGAAGCCAGCGTTCGGCTTTTGATGCCGGAGGCGTTCTGTAGTTCTTCTGCTGCTTTCCCGGCCAGAGCGGCTCCGTGAACAGTAACGCCTTGTTTCGCCCAGGCGTTTTGGGCCGTTGCAAGCAAGGTGCTTTTGCCTGCACCCGCGAGGCCGACAACAGAGGGCAATTGTCTGCTCCCAAGAGCGTGGCGCAGGGCGTTTTGCTGTTCCTCGCTCAGTTTGCCGCCAAATGCCCGTTTCATCTTGGCATTTTGCGCCTTGATGGCATCATGGATATGCGACGAGGAAACAGCAAATCCACGCTGGTTCACCATTGATCCGATGGCTTGGTCCAAAGCTCGCTCGGCAGACTGATAGTCCTTCGTCGTGAAGACAGGCGTAGTCCCATCATCGGACAGCCGCACTAGCTGTGGCGAGCGCATCGCTTGATCCGCCGCCTTTTGCAGTACCATTGGATCATCGATTTTTTGCGCGAGAGCGCGCAACACATCGACCCGTTTGAACGCCGCTTTGGTGTGCGAGACATGCTCCAACACAAATTCAGGCGATTCAATGAGTCGGGCGGTGGAATGCGCGATCCCGTCATCCTTTAAGACCAGCGCTTGTTTGGGATCAATTTGGACTTTCCTCTGGAACGCAGCACACAGGCCTTGTTTCTGAGCATCCCGCGCGAGGGCCTGCCGTTCGCTGAGATGTTTGTTGATAAGAGCCTGCTGTGCGGCGCGATCACGGCGCTCTGCAGCTTGTGCCTGGATTTCAATCTGGCGCAGCTTTGTCTGATACTGACCGGTTGCACGGGACAAGAGCCCGCGTAGGCCTTTGGGCAGACTGGCTTGCCGCGCTTTAATGTCTTCAAGTCGCTGGACTTCTTGCCGCTTGAGCAGATCGGCACGTTCTTTGCGCTGTGCTTCAACCAGCTTCGCCCGTCGGGCTTCGAAAGCAGTATTCTGAGAGTCGACGGTTTGCTTGGGCAAGTCCTGCAAACGATCAGTGATCTCGTCAACGGACGGCAGGTCCCTCTCAGACCCGAGCCGCGCCCGCATCTCTTTGGGCTTGACGCCGCACCAACGTGAGAGCGACCAGACTTTGCCGGATGCATCGACAGCCACAAAGCCACGCCGATCACTACAGGCAAGGACAAAGCCGTGTTCATTCAGGGCCGCCTCAAACCCAGCCTTGGAGTCGGACGCCTCCCAGCACCCCCGAAACATTTTCTTGATGGCCTTCGGATCACCCTTGGCCCGTTTGGCTTGCCCGGCTTCCTCACGGCTGTAGTTCAGCGGATCGCGTTTTGCTTTGTTCTCAAACCCGCGCGGAACCTCCCAATCATGGGAGAGGAACAGTTCGTGAGATAGCGCTGTTAGCTTGCGCTTGTAATGCGGCATGTTGATCGCTTTGAGCACGCGCCCATCGATCCGCGACCAGACGGCATGGGCATGCCGCCGACCATTCTTTTCGTGGAAGACAATCGCGCGGGGCTGACCCGTGAGACCCAAACGCTGCTCGGCTTGAGTTACCGCCGCTTCGAAATCTGCAATAGATACCTCGGCGTCAGTGGGCGGGTTCAGCGAAAGCGAGAACAGGTATTTTTGGCACTGTGTGGCATTTGAAATCGCCTCTGCCTCCGCAAAGGCTTCAAAGAGGTCGTCGGCAACGAAGCCGCGCAGGCCATGCACGGTGACATGATCATTATCACGCGGATTCAGTAAATGCCGCGCGAGCTCCGATCCATTACCGCGCGCCGGAAGAACAGTGTCGGTTGGTCGTAGATTCCTTGCTGGCGGCGGGCACGCTCCAGGCTGACGTCGAGCAGGACCTTTGTCGCCTCGTAGGCCAGAGCGGTCCAATCCTCGTCGGACTCTTCAAGCTCAAGTCCCAGCTGTGCGGCGACATGATGAATCGGACGCCGTGCGACGTCCCGATCTCCCAGGTACATGGCCTGTCGCAAGGTGGTTTGCAGGGCCTCCTCGCGCCGCAGATCCAGGGCGGCCGCCTCCGGGCTGCGAGGGGCGGCCACGGCGCGCGCGCGTTCGAAAGCCTCGATCTCGAACCGAGCGAGACTTTCCAGCATCTGGACCTGTGTTTCGGGCGCAATCGCCATGATCATCTCCGCATCTGCGGCGAAGACAAGGTCGCTCATCTCGGTGAGGCGGCGGGCCAGGATCTTCGCGTCGCGGAGGACATGGCTACGAAGTGAGAAGCACAAAAAAACTTTTTTGGGCCCGATCGCGTTTTCTTTTCCTGAGAGGTGAGGCGATGGCGCGCCCCGGTCCCGTAGGGACCGGGGTAGGCGTCTGCGCCAGTAGTAGCCGGCGCGGCGCGTTTCGAGGTGGGGCGGCAGGCTCCGATTCCGGGGCATGGAAATGCCCTCCTGTGCACATGTTGTGCACCGCCGGGTGCACTGATTTGTGCACCTCGTCGTCGATCTCCGAGT
Organism: Alphaproteobacteria bacterium MedPE-SWcel; assembly: GCA_001874255.1. Taxonomy (GTDB): domain Bacteria; phylum Pseudomonadota; class Alphaproteobacteria; order Rhodobacterales; family Rhodobacteraceae; genus Epibacterium. Next base: position 22,121 of record MPDC01000039.1, on the reverse strand, counting down.
CTGGATCTCGAAATCCCAATGATTTCAAGGGGTAGCTGGTATATTGGCTCCGGCGGTAGGGATCGAACCTACGACCAATTGATTAACAGTCAACTGCTCTACCGCTGAGCTACGCCGGAGTGTGGGGGCTCGTATAGCTTCGGCAACCATCTCCGTCCAGCGGAAAATGCGTCCTGAAAACAAAGAATTTCTCAACGCAGCACGCAGAACGCCGTCGCGCGTTCAGAGCCATATCGGCAATGACTTCCTACAATTTCAAACGGCTCGTGGACCGCTCAAACCTTGGATTTTTTTCGGGAAGTTACAGCTGCCTTCGATTTAACGAAATAAAAATTATCTTGCGCGAAGTTAGGCCAAACGAATTGGAGGGACACCATGTTCTTGAAATCTTGGTTCCGAAACATGCCAGTAAAGCAAAAAATCCTGCTTCCCGGGATGGCTGGCCTGTTGATCATGATTGGCGTGATTACGACGTTCTGGGCACAGCGGCTGGCCTCGGCGCTCTATACCGGTTTTGAAGAGCAGGTAGAGCTTACCGAGACCTACATTGCCGCGCCTTTGGCCACAGCAGCCTGGAACTACGACGAGGAGCTGGCGGATACCACCCTGCAGTCGCTCGCAGAACGCGAAACATTTGTATTCGCGCGCGTCGTCAGCGGCGGAGACGTTCTGGCGGAAGCCTTCAAGGGCGATGCGATGCAGGAAGACTGGATCGCCACCGCGGATGAATTGTTCGCATCGGAAACACCTCGTCTTGAAATTGCGGATATTACCTATTTCAAGACGCCGCTGCTGTTCGAGGGCGACGTCGCCGGAACCATGGTCTGGGCGCTTGATACATCGATTATCACCAACCAGATCATGCAGGCCAATATTGTCGCGGCGGGGCTTGGATTCGCCATCTTTGCGGTTTTCTCGGTCATCTTTTATTTTATTGCCGTCGCAGTATCCCGGCCAATCAAAGCTGTCGTAACCCATATCGACACGCTTCAGAAGGGCGACACATCGCTCGAAATCCCGGAAGCGGCGCGGCGCGATGAGATTGGGGCTCTCGGAAAAGCTCTTGTCGATTTTCGCGACACCACGGCAGAGCAGCAACGCATGGAAGAGGAAAAGCGGAAACGCGATGAAGCGCAGGAGCATGTTGTCTCCGTGCTGAGCGATTCGCTTGGCAATCTTTCGACCGGCGATCTTACGGTGCAGATCAACGAATGCTTCCCGGAAGATTACGAGAAATTGCGCAAAGACTTCAACGCATTGGTCACTCGACTGTTTGATACAGTTTCTGCTGTTGTGGATGCTGCAGACAGCATCCAGAGCGGCTCGACCGAGATCAGTGCCGCGTCGGACGACCTTGCGCGGCGCACGGAAAGCCAGGCCGCCACACTCGAAGAAACTGCGGCAGCTCTGGACGAGCTCACAGCCTCCGTTCGCCAGGCCGCAGAAGGCGCCAGCAGCGTGTCTGATACAATGGATGAGGCCAAATCCGAGGCGGTGAACAGCGGGACAATCGTCAACAGCGCAGTGTCAGCGATGACGGAAATCGAGCAGTCATCCTCCCACATTGGCCAAATCATCGGCGTTATCGACGATATTGCCTTCCAGACCAATCTTCTGGCGCTGAACGCCGGCGTTGAAGCCGCCCGGGCGGGTGAAGCTGGACGCGGCTTCGCGGTGGTGGCCTCTGAGGTTCGGGCTCTTGCTCAGCGGTCTTCTGACGCGGCCATGGAAATCAAGACATTGATCGGTGACTCCTCCAAGCAAGTCGAGCGAGGCGTTGATCTGGTCGGCAAGGCAGGTGAGGCGCTTCATAACATCGTAGAGCGCGTGACCCAGATTTCCGGCCTGATTACCAACATTGCGCAGGGAGCCAGCGAACAGTCGGCCGGCTTGGGCGACATCAACAGCGGCATGGTGGAACTGGATCAGGTGACCCAACAGAACGCCGCGATGGTGGAAGAATCTACGGCCGCCAGCCACATGCTGAAAGCGAATGCAACAAACCTCGCCTCCATGGTGTCTCATTTCCAGCTGGGTGATGGCGTCAGAAACGTTCAGGAGATGCACGTACCGGAGGTCTCGGACGCGCAACCGGTGGCACCGTCAGCACATGGTGATGAATGGGATGAATACACCCCTGAGCCAACGAAAGCTGCCGTCGGTGATCAAAGCGGTTCAGCCAAGATCTGGGACGATTTCTGACGATACAGAACAAATAGCCAGTGAAAATCAACGACGCGCCCTTTTCGGGGCGCGTCTTTCGTTGTTCGAAGGGCTGGAAGCCAGGCGCGCTTGTGGTTTCAGCCACGCCCTCGGACATTGGGCAAGTACTGGAAGCACACACCCAAAAGCACAGGCTCAAAAGGACAGGCTCAAAAGGACAGGCCCAGAAGCACAGGCGGAAGCCCCCAAGTCTTCTTTGCGGTCGCCAGAGCGGGCCGCGTTTGCGCAGCGCCGCGGTATTCCCGGACCAATTCGTCCCAGGCTCGCTGAGAGAGGCGGGATTTGAGAGGGTCATCAGCTATATGATTGGCTTCGCAATGGGCAACCTTGACGATATCTGCACCCAGGGCCACGTGGATTGTGCGATTCGAGACAGCCAACATTCCTCCCCGCTGGAGGGTTGCAGAAAGCGCATGACAGCTTGCTGAAAAATGCAATCTATGGTGGTTGAAAAACACGTCCTGAATTCCTTGACCTAGCTTGGTTCAGCAAGAAAACGCCGAAAAAACAAAGCGCTCAAGGAAGTGAACCGACCCGTTTAGGGCCCTGTTTTTTCAAGACCTGTTGCGGAATTTCTTCTGTGGTAGCTCTACCAGAGGTCGCATCCGGGGATGGAGGATGACCGACTGACAATTGATACAGGAGCACTCAGATCATGAGCACCAAAACGATTGCAGCGGGCTCAAGCGCCCTGGCGCTGACAGCCCTCCTCGCTGCTCCCGCCCTGGCGGGCCCCACCTATACATCAGACAATGGCGGCAGCTTTCGCTGGTATGGTCAACTGAACCCGACGTTCCAGTCCTATGACGATGGCGCGGAAGATTTCAGCCGCCTTGTCGACAATGGCAACTCCGGCTCGCGTCTCGGGTTCTGGGTTGAACAGCCCTTTGGCGAGAACACGTTGAAATTTCGCTTCGAGACCTCCTTGTCCCTGCGGTCTTCCGACGGCGTGAATCAGAACGATCAGGGCGACATCACCGATTGGTCCCGCAGCGATCTGCGCCATGTCGACCTGCAGTGGCACACGGCGCGGTCGGGGGTCTTCTCGATCGGTCAGGGCTCCATGGCTGCGGATGGCGCCACCGGGATCGATCTGTCGGGCACCGGCGTTGCCGCCAATTCCTCGGTGGCGGATGCGGCGGGCGGGTATTTCCTGCGCGATGTGGCGGGCAACCTGACCGGGGTCGAGGTCGGCGACGTGTTTGCCACCTATGATGGCTCGCGCCGGGGACGCATCCGCTACGATTCTCCCAGCTTCGCAGGTTTTACCGTGTCCGCCTCATACGGTGAGGACATCCTGACGGAAAATGCCGATACGGAACAGTATGATATCGCGCTGAACTACGCCAATGAAGACCTCGGCGATTTCACCGTTGCCGGTGCGCTGGCGGTCAACTGGACCGACCGCTCCGGCGCCGAGCGTCGCGATACCATCGCATCGGCCGCAGTGCTGCATGAACCCACCGGCCTGTCCCTGAGCGTCGCCGGCGGCGACCGCGACACCGGCGGCAACTACGGTTTTGTGAAACTCGGCTATACAGCCTCGTTGCTGCCTGTCGGTCAGACCTCCTTTTCGGTGGACTATTATGACGGCTCCGACATGGCATCCGTGGGCGATACCGCCGAATCCTTCGGCATCGCAGCGGTGCAGAAGTTCGACAAACAGAACCTCGAGGCCTATGTCGCCTACCGCGAGTATTCCTACGACGACACGGCGACCACCTATCAGGACGGTCAGGCCATCCTCGCCGGTGCGCGCTGGAAATTCTGAAGCTTGCGGGCCCCCCGTGACCGGTTCGGTTTTTACCTCGTGACCTGACCGGTTCAGGCCAGCCCAATTCGGCACCGCCCCTCGGAGGATCTCCGGGGGGCGTTTGCTGTTTGCCCCGCCGTTGCGGCACAGGTCGCGGCCCGGGCTGAAGGGCGCGCCGTGAAAGACCCGGCAAAACCCATCAATCCACGCCTTTGGGCAGCTTCTTGCGCGGTTCGGGGTCAATGGCCCTTGCACCGCGCGGCGCGGAACAATAGAAGGCCACAAATTGTCTGGGGGCGGAGTCTGCGCGCGCGCCCCGAATCTCTATGGGGAATATGATGCAGGTTACTGAAACTCTGAACGAAGGTCTGAAGCGCGGCTACGCTATCACCATTCCGGCGACCGACCTGGAAGAAAAGGTCAAAGTAAAACTGACCGAAGCGCAGCCCGAAATCGAGATGAAGGGCTTCCGCAAGGGTAAGGTTCCGATGCCGCTGTTGAAGAAACAGTTCGGCCCGCGCCTCATGGGCGAAGTCATGCAGGAAGCTGTCGACGGTGCGATGAGCAAGCACTTCGAAGAGTCCGGCGACCGTCCCGCGATGCAGCCCGACGTCAAGATGACCAATGAAGATTGGAAAGAAGGAGACGACGTTCAGGTCGAGATGTCCTACGAGGCTCTGCCCGACATCCCCGAGGTCGACGTGTCCGGCGTGGCGCTGGAAAAGCTGGTCGTGAAGGCCGAAGCCGAAGCCGTGACCGAGGCGCTGGACAATCTCGCCGCCACCGCACAGGATTTCGAAGCCCGCGAAGAGGGTGCCGCATCCGAGGATGGTGATCAGGTCGTGATCGATTTCGTCGGCAAGGTCGACGGCGAAGCATTCGACGGTGGCTCTGCCGAGGATTATCCTCTGACGCTGGGCTCCAACTCCTTCATCCCCGGCTTTGAAGAGCAGCTGGTCGGTGTGAAGGCCGGCGACGATAAAGAAGTCACCGTGACGTTCCCGGAAGAATATGGCGCCGAAAACCTCGCCGGCAAAGACGCTGTCTTTTCCTGCACCGTCAAGGAAATCAAAGCCCCGAAAGCGGCCGAGATCGACGACGAGCTGGCCAAGAAATTCGGTGCCGAGGATCTCGACCAGCTCAAGGGTCAGATCTCCGAGCGTCTCGAAGCTGAATACGCGGGCGCGGCGCGCCAGGTGATGAAACGCGCGGCGCTTGACGCGCTGGCCGATCTGGTTTCCTTCGATTTGCCGCCCTCGCTGGTTGAGGCCGAGGCGAAACAGATCGCGCATCAGTTGTGGCACGAAGAGAACCCCGAGGTTCAGGGCCACGATCACGCCGAAATCGAAGCCACAGAAGAGCACACCTCTCTGGCGGAGCGTCGGGTGCGTCTGGGTCTTCTGCTCGCCGAGATGGGTCAGAAAGCCGAAGTCGAAGTGACCGATCAGGAAATGACTCAGGCGATCATGCAGCAGGCGCGTCAGTATCCTGGTCAGGAACGCCAGTTCTTTGAGTTCATTCAGCAGAACGCCCAGATGCAGCAGCAACTGCGCGCGCCGCTCTTTGAAGACAAAGTGATCGATCTGGTGTTCGAAAAGGCCAATGTGACCGAGAAAGAAGTGTCGAAAGAGGACCTTCAAAAGGCCGTAGAGGCGCTTGAAGAAGAATAAGATCGGCCAGACTGCCGTTTTTTAGAGAGGGCTGCCCGCAGGGGCGGCCCTTTTTCGTGACCCGATCGCCGGGGCTGTCGCATTCGGGCCGGGCAATCGATCTGCGGCGCACTATGCCCCGGTTGGCAGTGCCCCCGGTTACCGTAGCCCCGTTTCCTCAAGCAGCCCGCGCCGTTTGGCTTCGTAGTAATAGCCGCGGGCATAATGGCGAACCGCCGTATCCTGGCTGCCATCCGCCAGCATCCATGCCCCGCGCAGGTAGCGCACAGCGTATTTGAGATTGGTATCGGCATCGAGCAGATCTGCCGGCTCGCCGTCAAATCCCATGGACCGGGCCGTGGCGGGAAGGATCTGCAACAACCCGTAGTAGGGTCTGTTGGTGGCCCAGGGGCGATGCGTGCTTTCCCGAATGGCGATCCGGTGCACAAGGCTGCGGGGCACCTCATAGTGATCTGCCCAGAAATTGATTTTCGTCCGAAGCTCGGGGGTTTCGTTCGGAAACAGCGGTGGGCTGTAGCTGCGCGTGACCTGTTCGGTGCTGGCGCATCCTGACACAGAACTCAGAGACAGGGAGCCGAGCGAAAAGGCCGCCAGGGAGGACAGAAAATGACGACGCTGCATGGGTGGGATCTCGGACTTGTTGCGCTGCGGACAGGTTAGCCACGAATCCTCGTTCGGCAAGTGCAGCAAAATGCGGAGCGCAAAGCCTTGCCGATCCGGGGGCTGGAGTGGCCGAATGTCGCCTGTAGCGCGGCATGCTGCATCAAATTGTACATATTCCCGCCGGGTGCTGATCACCTGTTTTCCTTGTGTCCGGAGAGCGGGTTAGCAGGTTTCGAGCAGCGCCGCGCGATAGGGGGCGTCGTGCGTGGCAGGTTTCGGTTGGCAGGCGGTCGGCGAAGGGGGCGTATCGGTCAACGGGTAGGCCGAGCCCTGGCTGCGGGCCTTTTGGACATAGGACGGTCCACATGCCGCGAGCGAGGCTATTACTATAGCGGAAAATACCTGGATACCAAATTTTGTCATCGGAACCTCTGTAGGGAAGGGGGAAGGAAGGGAAAGCTACCGATTTAACCTATAGAAACAAGGGCGGCGGATCCGCCCCGAAACGGCACAAATTTTCTACAAGAGTAGTCGAAAGTTTCGACGTGTTTTCGACGATTAGGAACTCATTCAGGAGTGTTAAAATTGTAGGAAGTGTCATTGGCGCTGTTAAGGATTGAGTAAGCTCCACTGTGCCAATGTCACCGTGCATCTGGTAACGGATGGCGCTGACACCGCGAGGTGGGATGCAGGTTTAGGACGGGACCACTCGCCCCCGTACAACGGGAAAACCTGAATAAGGGTAGATAAAAAATACTACCCTACCACTAAAGATAGGTGCTCTATGTCCAGCATTCTGACAAACAATGGCGCAATGGTTGCGCTGCAGACCCTGAAATCTGTCAACGACGAACTGAACGATACTCAGACCAGCATCTCCACTGGTAAAGAAATCGGGACTGCAAAAGACAACTCTGCCGTTTGGGCCATTTCCAAGACCATGGAATCCGACATTGCTGGGTTCGAAGCAATCGAAGAAGGTCTCGCAATTGGTGAAGCAACCGTCGCTGTTGCCTCTGCCGGCGCCGAGCAAATCGTTGAAAAACTGACCGAAATTAAAGAGCTGATCGTTTCTGGTCAGTCGGAGAACGTTGATCACGCAACCATCCAGACCGACATCGACTCCAAGGTCGAGCAGGTCGAAGCCATCATCTCCGCCGCTCAGTTCAACGGCGCCAACCTGTTGAATGACACCGTTGACGGCACCGAATCCTCTCTCGGTGTTCTGGCCTCCCTCGATCGTGTGGGTGCCGGTGGTACTGTGACCGCAGTAGAAATCTCCATTGATGCAGTTGGTTTTGAATCCAGCCTGGACCTCGCAACGAACCTGACAGAAATCACCGACACAGCCACGGCGTCTTCCGCTCTGGACCAAATCGAGGACTTCCTGCAGACCGCGATCACCGGTGCCGCGGCACTCGGTGCCGATGCTGCACGTCTGGATGATCAGTCCAAGTTCGTCAGCGAACTGGTAGACTCCATGACTATGGGTGTTTCCACAATGACCGACACCAACATGGAAGAAGCCTCCGCGCGTCTCTCTGCACTGCAGACCCAGCAAGATCTGGCCATTCAGTCGCTGACCATCGCGAACGAAGCGCCGAGCTCGCTGCAGCAGCTCTTCCGCTAAGGGATCTGATCCGTCAGATTACCGCCGTCGGCCTGTTCAGGCCGACGGCAACATTTACCATAATTCCATACAATTTTCGTATATTTATTGATGTGATGCTCATGAATGTAAATAATTCAATAATTCCGCCTCGCGCGTTAAGGTTTCGGTAAGGTCTCGTCGTTAACTTTGTTGTGCACCTCGTCGTAAGGTGGCGCCATCCTCATCTTGATCAGGGGCGGTAGGGTCTGAAGGGCGCATTGGCAGTCTCTGAACAGGGACGTACACGGACACGCTCAAAACCGGTCCCCTTGAGATGGAACACCACTATGTCTAGCATCCTGTCAAATTATGGGGCCATGATTGCTCTGCGCACGCTTTCCGGCGTGAATTCTGACCTCACAGACGTTCAAACCGAAATCTCCACCGGCAAACAGATTGGATCGGCCAAGGATAATTCCGCGGTTTGGGCCATTGCCAAAACGATGGAGTCCGATATCGCGGGCTTTCGTTCCATCGAGGATGGGCTGGCGCTGGGGGAGGCAACGGTCGCCGTGGCCTCGGCCGGGGCGGAACAGATCGTTGAAACGCTGACCGAGATCAAGGAGCTGATTGTCTCGGCGCAATCCGAGAATGTCGATCACGACACGATCCAGACGGATATCAGCTCCAAAGTTGAACAGATCGAAGCGATCATTGCAGCAGCCCAGTTTAACGGCGCCAACCTTCTGGCGAGTGATCTTGATGGCAACGGCGGAACCCAGTTGGGGATTCTTGCCTCTCTCAGTCGCGTCGGGCCCGGGGGGGCAGTCACGGCCAGCGAGATTACGGTGAATACCGTCGATTTCGAATCCAGCCTCGATCTGGCGAGCAATTTGACCAATATCACGGATAGCGCATCTGCGACTTCGGCGCTGGATGAGATCGAAACATTCCTGCAGACCGCGATCACCGGAGCTGCAGCCTTGGGGGCCTCGGCCTCAAGATTGGAAGATCAGTCCGATTTTGTGAGCAAATTGGCCGATTCAATGCGTCTTGGGGTCTCTGCCATGGTCGATACCAATATGGAGGAGGCCTCTGCCCGACTGTCGGCCCTGAAGACCCAGCAGGAACTGGCAATTCAGTCCCTGACCATTGCCAATGATGCGCCGCGCCAGTTGCTGCAGTTGTTCCGGTCGTAAATTTGGCCCGGTTGGCCTGATTGGCGTGGCCGGCCTGGCGCGGGCTGTGGGGGCGTGCCCTTCGACCGGGCAGACCATAGGATTTGGATCCAAAGGCAGATCAACGCGCCGCAGAACATTGTTATGACACAAGAAAGGGCCGCCCGACTGGGGCGGCCCTGACATTTTATCAGACAAGATCCAGTGGATCAGGCGTTTGTGTCGTCTTCCGAAGCGGCATCCGCAGCGGCCGGAACATCGCCATCGTCGTCGTCGGAGGCTGCGCCACCGATATCGTCGAACAGCTCGGCAATTTCAAACTCTGCTGCAGCTTCTTCTTCAGCGGCCAGTTCCTGGATGGACTTGCCAGTCGCCTGAAGTTCGGCTTCTTCCGGGGAGCGTGCAACGTTGAGCAGGATGGTCACCATCACCTCGGGGTGCAGGTGGACTTCTGCTTCGTGCAGGCCCAGAGACTTGATCGGCTCACGAATGATGACCTGCTTGCGGTCGATCGTGAAGCCTTCCTCGGTTGCAACATCAGCCGCGTCGCGGTTGGACACGGAACCATAGAGGTTGCCGCCATCGGAGGCAGAGCGAATCACGATGAACTGCTGTCCATCGAGCTTGTCGCCCAGGGCTTCTGCTTCTTTCTTGGTTTCCAGGTTGCGCGCTTCAAGCTGCGCTTTCTGGGCCTCGAAGGATGCGATGTTCGCGTCAGAAGCGGTCTTTGCCTTGCCCTGCGGCAGCAGGAAGTTGCGCGCGAAGCCGGGTTTGACGTCGACGACGTCGCCCATCTGGCCGAGCTTTGCAACGCGTTCAAGAAGGATAACTTGCATGTGTCAGTCTCCTTACTTCACAGCGTAGGGCAGCAGGGCGAGGAAACGTGCGCGTTTGATCGCACGGGACAGTTCACGCTGCTTTTTGGCCGAAACGGCGGTGATACGGCTGGGAACGATCTTGCCGCGCTCAGAGATGTAGCGCTGCAGAAGACGGGTGTCTTTGTAATCGATCTTGGGTGCATTGTCGCCCGAGAAGGGGCAAACTTTGCGGCGGCGGAAAAACGGTTTGGCTGCCATGATTTAGCGTCCTTTTCTCAAGCTCGGATCAACGGCGCTCGCGGCGGTCGCCACGGTCACCACGGTCGCGTTCGTCACGTTTCTGCATCTGAACGGACGGGCCTTCTGCGTGCTCTTCGACCTTGATGGTCAGAACGCGCATCACGTCGTCATGCAGGCGCATCAGGCGCTCCATTTCCTGGATCGCCGCCGCAGGGGCGTCGGTCTTCAGGAAGGCATAGTGACCTTTGCGGTTTTTGTTGATCTTGTAGGCCATCGTCTTGACGCCCCAGTACTCCTGCTCGACCAGCTTGCCGCCGTTGTCGGACAGCACAGCACCGAAATGTTCGATGAGGCCTTCTGCTTGCGTGTTGGACAAGTCCTGACGCGCAATCATGACATGCTCATAGAAAGGCATGCGATCTCCTGTTTGTGTCTGGGCGCATTTCATAGGCAGGGCAATTTCGCCTTCCGCTGCCCCACCACGAGAGTCTGCGCGGATCAAAGTGATACGGAAGGAAGCCACCGCATAGACGGCTTTGCCCCAAAGCGCAAGCCATCCGCCAACCAGAGTCCTGGCAATCGTCACGATATCGCTCGCGCGGGCCGGGATTTCCAAAGAGATGCCATACTGGCGCCCCAATTTCCCGGTGAAATGTTGGTTAACGGGGCGTTAATGATGCCATTCGGCGTCCGCAGATCCAAGAGGGAGGCCTCCATGACCGCGCTTGATCAGACCGTTGCCGATTACAGGCCCGTCGCCGCATTTGGCACGGGGGCCAGGGGGGCGGGCTTTCCCGCTGGCGCACCGCTGCAGGTCAGCGTGCGGCCGGGAGAGTCCATATCATCCATGTTGTTGCGCCTGCTCGGTGGTTGCATGGTATTGTCCTCGACGGCGATCTGGCTGGTGCCCAATGTGGGTGAGGATGCCACGCTGGCGTTGATCCGGATCGGCATTTCCGTGGTTCTGCTGTTTCTCGGCCTGTGCTTGTTGCTGTCACGCGAGAGAGCGGCGCTGCCGGAGTTCCAGTTCGACTCCCGCAATCTGGAAATGCGGGCGGAAGAGACCGATGCCGACGGCCGTGTGACGGTTTTGTTGCGGCGCAGCTATGGCTCCATGGGGGCGGTACGGTTTACCGACAGATCCGTTCAAATTCTGGAACAGGACGGCACCTTGTTGATCGAGCTGCCGCTGGACGGGCGCAGCACGCGGCAGCTGTTGCTGAACCAGCTGAGACCGCATCTTCATATTGTCACCTAGTGCGATTGCCTCTGTGCCTCTTCTTTGATGGTGCGGAAAAGGGTGCATTTTGCGCCCTTTCGGCTCTGCTTCGGCCCTGCTTCGGCCCTGTGCGGCGGAAAATTTTGCCCGACAGTCACTTTGACGTGAAAGTGCGGCGAATAATTTCGCAGGTGCAGGTGTTCATGTACCAACAGACTATGTTGGGATTTGCAGAATGGAAGCCGCTCCCTGCATGTCCGACATTAAGTACACACCGCCTGAAGATCACTCATCAACGATATCTGGAGCCCAGACCCATGAAAAAGATCCTGCTTGCTGCCGCTGTACTCGGCACTGTTGCCACCTCTGCCTTTGCCGCGCCGGAGAAATATGTTCTGGACGCAAGCCACAGCCAGGTTGTCTTCAACTACAACCACCTCGGATATTCCACCACCTACGGCATGTTCTCCGGTTTCGAAGGCGAAATCATGTTTGATCAGGAGGATCCGGCCCAGTCGTCCGTCTCCGTGTCCATGCCTGTCATGTCGATGATCACCGGCTGGGAGGCGCGCTTCGGCCACTTCATGTCCGATGACTTTTTTGGCGCAACCGAGGATGAGATGGTCACCTTCACCTCGACCGGAATCGAAGTGACCGGCGAGAATACCGCCGACATCACCGGTGATCTGACGCTGAATGGCGTGACCAAATCCGTCGTTCTCAATGCGAAACTGAACCAGTCCGGCGAACATCCGATGGCGAAAAAGCCCTGGGCCGGGTTCGATGCCACCACGACGCTGGTGCGGTCCGAATACGAACTGGGCCAGTTCGCCCCCTTCGTCAGCGACGAAGTACAGCTGTATATCTCGGTCGAGGCCATGAAGGCCGAATAACCCCATCGCCACCTGCGAGGGTCAAAGCGCCACCGGTCCAATCTGGGCCGGTGGTTTTTTGTATTCCGATCAATGTGATGATTGACAAACCTGTATCGGCACGGTGCAACTGGCGCGCAGGCCCAAGGGGCAAAACAGGACAGATGAGGCAGGACAGATGGGGGCGAAGCGCATGGCGAGGCTACTGGATCATCTGATCCTTCTGTGCGGCTGCATTGTCATGGTCGGGCCGGTGGTGGTGCTGGCGGTGGATCTTCTGTCGACGGCCGGGATCGGGTCTCAGATCCGGGACCTCCTCCTGTCGGACCAGATCCTGGGCTATCGGCTGGGCCTTCGGCAGATGCTGGTGAATTCGCTGCTGCTGGCGCTTGGCGTGGCGGGATTGGCCTGTCTGTTGTCCCTGCCTGCCGCTTTTGCGCTGGTGTTTTTTCGCCTGCCGGGGCGGGAGTGGATCTTTGGGGCCATTCTGCTGGCGATGTTCTTTCCCATCGAGACCCGCATCCTGCCGAGTTTCGCGGTGATGCATCAGCTGGGGCTTCTGAACACGCGTGCCGGGATGGTGTTGCCGATTGTCGCCAGCGGCTTTGGGGTTCTGGTGTTTCGCCAGTTCCTCAGGCAGGTCCCCAATGAGGTGATCGAGGCCGCCCGTCTGGACGGGGCCGGGCCGCTGCGCTGTCTGTGGGATATTCTGGTGCCGATGTCGGCGCCGATGCTGGCCGCCTTGTTTGCGATCTTCTTTGTCATCGGCTGGAACCAGTATGTCTGGCCCCTGATGCTGGCCACCACGCGTCAGGACATGGTGACCGTGGTCAGCGGCGTCGCGCGCGCCGGGCCCGGCGCCGTTGAGGGGCAGGTACTGGCGCTTCTGGCGCTGCTGCCGCCGGGGCTGGTGATGCTGGTGTCGCAGCGCTGGCTGATGCGCGGGCTGACCTCCGGCATCCACTGATCCGGGCTCAGGCCCGCCCGGCTCAGGCCTGAATACGCCGCGCCCCGACAGCAGGCGCGGCAGGGTCCATCCGGCCGTGACCTACCGCAGCCGGGTGGCTTGCAGCTCGACCGTGATGTCGACATCAAACGCCAGGGTGGCCTCATCCTTGGTGCCGGTGCCGACGTTGAAATCCATCCGGCTGACGGTGGTGCGCCCGCTCATGCTGGCGGTGTCGCCCTCGATCTGCAGGGTGAAGGGCAGGGTGGTCGGCATCGTCTGGTCGCGGATGGTCAGGGTCCCCCTGGCCTCGTAGCTGTCGTCCTCCAGCTTCACGATGTCCGCGGCAAAGACCGCCGTGGGAAAGGTCTCGGCGTCGAAATAATCGGCCCCCATGGCCTGTGCCGTCACCGACCCCAGCGTCAGCGAGGGTATGGCGATGGAGACCTCCACATCGCCTGCGGGACCGGGCTGCGCTGGGGCGTCGAAATTGATGTTCGCACTCCAGTCGGAGAAACTGCCGCTGACCGCGCTGCCCATCTGGACCACCTCGATGCCGAGGGTGCCGCTGTCCACGGCCCAGCCCGAGTCGGCGCTGGTCGCGGTTCCCCCGGATTGCGCGACAGGGGCGCCGTGCGTGCCGAGGAACATCGCGCTGCTGCCGCCGAGGACCAGACCCCAGACAAGGATGGCGGTGACCGCCGGCCGCGCCGAATGATGCTGCTCGGGCGGTTCCGGCAAGGCGCGCCGCCCCGGCAACATGCGGATCAGCGTGCTGTCCTTGTCGATGATATGATGTTTCAGCGCCCCCCCGACATGGGCGAGCAGCGTCAGCCCGAGGAGCAACATGGCGTAGTAGTGGAGGGTTGCGAACAGCTCCGAGATGAGGTCCGATTTTGGCACCAAGGGTAAATTCTGCCCGAATGGCCACCAGATCGGCGCAAAGCCCGCCGCCGCCGCATGGTGGATCCACCCCGACAGCGGCACGATCACCATGGACCCGTAGAGCACCCAATGCGCGGTCTCTGCCGCCCAGGATTCCAGCTTGCGGTCCGGGTGCAGCAGGCCCGGCTTTTCCTGCGTGATCGCCCAGAGAATGCGCAGAAGGGCGGTGAAAAACACGGCAACGCCAATGGTTTTGTGAAGTGAAAACAGCAATATGGCGCGATCAATCGTGGCCTGCGCGCCGTCAAATTCCGGGCTCTGGATCTGGTGGGCAATGTCGTGGGCAAAATAGCCGAGCGGAAAGGCCGTCAGAATCAAAAGCGCAGTCAGCCAGTGAAAGCTCTTGGCCACCGCGCCGTAGCTGAGATGTGTATTTTGGCGGGACATGGGGGACATGGGGCAGGGGGTCCTTTTGGGATGTCTAACGTGTCTTAACGTAACAACACGCCGCAGCGGTGCAATATTCGCCACCCTTCGCTCCTGCACAGACCAGGTGCGCAGGCGGCAGATCAGGCTGAAGATCCGGCAGCGCGCAGAGATTTGGCGGAACCGAATGCTTGTACGTAGCGTCAGCCCCGTCTAAACCACCGGGAAAGACAGTTTTATGAATGAGGACATGCATGTCGATCGCATTCGTTTTTCCCGGACAGGGCGCGCAAACCATCGGAATGGGCAAGGCCCTCGCAGAGGCCTATCCGGCTGCGCGTGCTGTGTTCGACGAGGTGGACGAGGCTCTGGGGGAACGCCTGAGCGCTTTGATCTGGGAGGGGGAGATCGAAACCCTGACCCTAACGCAGAACGCACAACCCGCGTTGATGGCCACCTCCATGGCGGCCATGCGGGCACTGGAGGCGGAAGGCATCACGATTGATAAAGCGGAATTTGTGGCCGGTCACTCGCTCGGCGAATATTCCGCTCTGGCGGCGGCGGGCGCGTTGAGCCTGGCCGATACGGCTCGTCTGTTGCGGACCCGCGGTCAGGCGATGCAAAGCGCGGTCCCCGTGGGCGTCGGTGCTATGGCGGCCCTGCTGGGGCTGGATTTCGAAACGGTCAAGGCGGTGGCTGCCGAGGCCGCAGCCGAGGGCGAGGTGGTGCAGGCCGCCAATGACAATGATCCCACTCAGGTGGTGGTGTCCGGCCACAAGGCCGCGGTCGAGCGCGCCGCCGCCATCGCCAAGGAGCGAGGCGCCAAACGGGCCGTGATGCTGCCGGTATCGGCGCCGTTTCACTGTGCGCTGATGCAGCCCGCCGCCGACGTCATGGCCGAAGCCCTCGCCGCCGTGGAAATCAAGACCCCGGCCGTTCCCCTGATCGCCAATGTGCGCGCCGAGCCCGTCACCGATCCGGACCTGATCCGGGCGCTGCTGGTGGAACAGGTCACCGGCTCCGTGCGCTGGCGCGAAAGCGTGCAGGCAATGGCGGCCCTGGGCGTCACCGAATTCTGGGAGATCGGTGCCGGCAAGGCTCTGTCCGGCATGATCCGTAAAATCGACCGCAGTCTGGCCGCGCGTCAGCTGGGGACGGACGCCGACGTCAAGGCCGCCCTCGAGGCATGAGAGATTTCAGGTGTGCCCCCGCGTGGTCGCACCCCGTTCTGAGATAGGGAAGAAGACATGTTTGATCTGACTGGCAAAAACGCGCTCATCACAGGGGCATCCGGCGGCATCGGCGGCGATATTGCCCGCGCTCTGCATGGGGCCGGCGCCACCGTCGCGCTCTCTGGGACGCGCGAAGGACCTCTGCAGGAGCTGGCCGCAGAGCTGGGCGAGCGGGCCCATGTGCTGACCTGCAACCTGTCCGACAAGGACGCCGTCGAGGCCCTGCCGAAACAGGCGGCGGCGGCGATGGGATCTGTTGATATTCTGGTCAACAACGCAGGCATCACCAAGGACAACCTCTTCATGCGGATGAAGGATGAGGAATGGCAGAGCGTTCTGGACGTGAACCTGACCTCCACCATGCGCCTGTGTCGCGGCGTCCTGCGCGGCATGATGAAGGCGCGCTGGGGGCGGATCGTCAATATTTCCTCCATCGTCGGGGCGACCGGTAATCCCGGTCAGGGCAACTATGCGGCCTCCAAGGCGGGCATGGTCGGCATGTCCAAATCGCTGGCCTATGAAGTCGCCAACCGGGGCATCACCGTCAATGCGGTGGCGCCCGGCTTTATCGCGACGGCGATGACCGAGAAATTGAACGACGCCCAGAAAGAGGCGATCCTGACGCAGATTCCCGCCGCGCGGATGGGGGATTCGAAGGAAATCGCCGCCGCCGTGCTTTATTTGGCCTCGGCCGAGGCAGCCTATGTCACCGGGACCACGCTCCATGTGAATGGCGGCATGGCGATGATCTGACCGAGGTCCCGGCACCTCGGTCAAAGTCGCGACGGCATGTCGCGGCTTTTTGCGCCAGATCAGCGGGTTGGCAGGGCGTTCGGCGCTATGCCCGGGGCTGGGAACCGGCTTGAACCGCGTGAAATGCCACCATTGCCCCGGATGTGGGGGCGCGGAGCGGATCGCGCGCCTGCAAAGGGATTTAACCCGCTGGAAATCATTTGCGTTGGCTTGTGTCTGTGCTATAGGCCCACCATCTTTCGTCTTGGCTGGCATCGTGCCGGGCGGACGCAGCCTCATCTTATATGGGGTACCCACCGCCCGCCTGGGCAACGAAAAACCCTCCCGAGTGGGCAAGGGCAACACCGGGCACAGAGCCCTGAAAAAATGAGGAATAGACATGAGCGACGTCGCAGATCGCGTGAAGAAGATCGTTGTAGAGCACCTGGGTGTGGAAGAGGACAAAGTGACCGAGAGCGCCTCCTTCATCGATGACCTCGGTGCGGACAGCCTCGACACCGTTGAGCTGGTCATGGCGTTCGAAGAAGAGTTCGGCATCGAGATCCCGGACGATGCAGCCGAGACCATCCAGACCTTCGGCGACGCCGTGAAATTCATCTCCGAAGCCTCCTGAACCGGACCGCTTCGAGACGCTCACGAATTCGTGATTGCCAGGACGGCGCTTTCCTTGAGGAAAGCGCCGTTTTTTGATTGAGGCGACCGGGTTTGGAACCCTCTGCTGGTCTGCTTCTGCTCACATGAGCGCCGTCTCGTGCTACACTTGGCCCCAAGGTCAACAAGGTGGAGACGACAGATCATGATGATTTATCCCACGATGGAACTTCTGGACGGGCGCTGCGTAACCCTCGACAAGGGCGATCTCGACGCCCCGCTTGTCTGGCATGTGGACCCGATCGAGACCGCGAGAGGCTTTGCCGAGGCGGGCGCCCAATGGATGCATTTGACCGACTTCAACGCGCTGCAGGGCGACACCAGCAATGAGGCGCTGGTTGAAGAGATCATTCGCACCGCGGGCATTCCGGTGCAGCTCGGCGGCGGGATCCGCTCGCGCGAGCGCGCCGAGCATTGGATCGAGAAAGGCGCAGGCCGCGTCGTGATCGGCACACTGGCGGCCTATGATCCCGCCGCAGTGGTGGAGCTGGCCAAATATCACCCGGACCAGATCGTTCTGGCCATTGATATCTGGCAGGGACAGGTGATGACCGAAGGCTGGCGCAAGGCCGGCGCCTGGACCCCGGAAGCCCTGATCGAGGCCTTTGACAATGTCCCCTTTGCGGGAATTCTGGTGACCGACATCGACAGCGACATGAGTGATGTCGAGGCCCAGCTCGGGCTGATTTCCGGGCTGGCGGCCAAGGCCAGATCACCGGTGATTGCCAGCGGCGTGGTGCGCACCGGCGATGACATCTCGCGGCTGAAATACCTGCAGAATATCGCAGGCGCTCTGGTGGGGCGGGCTCTGTTCAACAAAACGCTGTCGGTCGAGGCCGCATTGGCCATCGCCCAGCCCGAAGCCGAAACCGTTGCCGAATTCCTCTGACACGGATCAGCCTGCAAGGAACTGCCTGCAAGGAACCGGTCGCAGGGATCGGGCTGCAGAAAACAGGTCGCAGGGATCGGGCAACAGAGAATAGACAACAGGCAACAGAGAACAGGCCGCAAGCGAGTTCACCGCCTACGGCCTGATCATTAGAAAGAGCCTCATGCTGGAGAACTCCGGTTCTTTGCTTCGTCCGCTTTCAAGTATTGTCAGAGAATGTTACCAAATCCTTAGGAGCTGTGGATAACTCCCTTTGAATTGAGGCAATTCCCTTGGATGCCCGCCGAAGGGTTTCCTGCTCTTGCACCTTTTGGCCATTCCAAGCTAATTGGGTGGACGATTTGCTTAAGTCTAGGGAGAGCAAGGAATGCGTCGAGTAGTTGTTACCGGATTGGGTCTCGTGACCCCATTGGCCACCGGTGTCGAGGAGACCTGGGCGCGGCTTCTGGACGGCCAGTCGGGCGGTGGCCCGATCACGCGCTTTGATACCGCGGCCAGCGGCGTTGCCACAACCTATGCCTGCGAAGTGCCCCGCGGCGACGGCACCAACGGAACCTTCAATCCTGATGACTGGGTGGTGAAGAAAGATCAAAAGAAGATCGACGACTTCATCCTCTATGGCATCGCGGCGGCGGAAATGGCGGTCAAGGACGCCAACTGGACGCCCGAGGACGAAGAGAGCCTGTTGCGCACCGGTGTGATGATCGGTTCCGGGATCGGCGGCCTCAGCTCGATCGCCGACACGGCCGTGCTGATCAAGGAACGCGGCGTGCGCCGGGTCTCTCCCTTCTTTATTCCGGGCGCTTTGATCAATCTGATTTCCGGTCAGGTTTCGATCCGCTACGGCTTCAAGGGGCCGAACCATTCCGTGGTGACCGCGTGCTCCACCGGGGCCCATGCGATTGGCGATGCCTCCCGGATGATCCGTGCCGGCGACGCCGATGTGATGATCGCGGGCGGCGCCGAGGCCGCCATTTGTGAAATCGGCATTGCCGGGTTCAACGCCTGCAAGGCGCTGTCGACCAAATTCGCAGAGGACCCGAGCAAGGCCTCGCGCCCCTATGATGCGGACCGCGACGGCTTCGTCATGGGCGAGGGCGCGGGCATCGTGGTGCTGGAAGAATACGAACATGCCAAGGCGCGCGGCGCCAAAATCTACGGCGAGGTGCTGGGCTACGGTCTGTCGGGCGACGCCTATCACATCACCGCCCCTTCCGAGGACGGGGATGGCGCCGAGCGGTCGATGCGCGCAGCCCTGGCCAATGCAGGTCTCGACCCCGCGCAGGTCGACTATATCAACGCCCATGGCACCTCGACCATGGCCGATACCATCGAACTCGCGGCGGTGGAACGCCTGCTGGGAGAGGCCGCGGCCAAGGCCACCATGTCCTCGACCAAATCGGCCACCGGCCACCTGTTGGGCGCGGCCGGCGCAATCGAGGCGATCTTCTCCCTGCTGGCCATTCGCGATCAGGTCGCACCACCGACGATCAACCTGGACACGCCGGCGGTGGATACGCCGCTTGATCTCGCCGCAAACGCCAAGCGACCGCGCCGGATTGACGTGGCCTTGTCGAACTCCTTCGGCTTTGGCGGCACCAATGCATCCGTGGTCTTCGGAAAAGTGAGCGACTGATATGTGGCGCAGCCTGGCCTCGAACATGCTCACGGTGCTTATCGTGGGGCTCTTTCTGTTCGCAGGTCTGATCCTGTGGGGCAAAAGGGAATTCTCTTCCGAGGGACCGCTGGCCGAGGCAATATGCCTGCGGGTGGAACGCGGCTCCAATATGTCCCGGGTCAGCCGGCAATTGCAGGACAACGGCGCCCTGTCCAATGGCGCCATCTTCCGCATCGGAGTGAAATATTCCGAAAAGGCGCAGGACCTGAAGGCCGGCAGCTATCTGGTGCAACCGGGCGCCTCGATGGAAACCATCGTCGATCAGATCACCCGCGGCGGCGCCTCCACCTGCGGCACTGAAATCGTCTACCGCGTCGGCGTCACCCGGATTCTGGCCGAAGTGCGCGAGCTGGATCCGGCGACCAATGCCTATGTGGAACGGGCGGAATTCATCCCCGGCGTCGATGAGGTGCCGTCCGTCTACACCGAAAAGAAGGCCGAGGCCGACACCCGCTTCCGGATCGCGCTCGCCGAAGGGGTGACCAGCTGGCAGGTGGTCGAGGCCCTCAAGGCGATGGATGTGCTGGAGGGCGATCCCGGTCGCCGCCCGGAGGAGGGCAGCCTGGCACCGGACAGCTACGAGGTCCGCCCGGGCGCGGAGCGCGTCGCGATCCTCGCAGAGATGCAGGCCCGTCAGGACAGGCGCATGGCCGAGGTCTGGGAAACCCGCAGCCCGGAGGCCGCTGTCACCACCCCGGAAGAAATGCTG
Source organism: Alphaproteobacteria bacterium MedPE-SWcel (assembly GCA_001874255.1). GTDB lineage: Bacteria > Pseudomonadota > Alphaproteobacteria > Rhodobacterales > Rhodobacteraceae > Epibacterium. The sequence continues at coordinate 1,785 of MPDC01000039.1, read as the reverse complement.
ATACTTGCCTCGATCATCGAAAAGGAAACCGGCGTCCCCGATGAACGCGGCCTGGTCGCTTCGGTCTTCACCAACCGGTTGCAGCGCGGCATGCGGCTGCAGACGGACCCGACGGTGATCTACGGCGTCACCAAGGGCGAAGGCGTTCTGGGCCGGGGGCTGCGCCAGAGCGAGCTGCGCCGTGCCACCCCCTGGAACACCTATGTGATCGAAGGCCTGCCCCCCACTCCGATCGCCAATCCCGGCCTCGACAGCCTGGTGGCGGCGGTGAACCCGGAGCAGACCGAATTTGTCTTCTTCGTCGCCGACGGCACCGGTGGCCATGCCTTTGCCAAAACCCTCGAAGACCACAACCGCAATGTGGCCAAGTGGCGCCAGATCGAAGCGGGCGCGGGCAACAACTGATCTGCATCAGCAGCAGCAGCCGATTGAACACACCAAAGGGGGGCTGCAGAGCCCCCCTTTTGCCATTCCCCCTTCATCTTTTCAAAAATACCTCGGAGCGCGAGGCAGCGCCTCGCATCTGCGCGGCCTGTTGCGACCGGTGCGAGCGCCGAGGTCAGCGCGGTTTAATCCCGACCCGCTATACCTGTGGACGGCAACTGGAAAACGTGGAGGTCAGGATCGGCGGTCGGTACAGACCCTGAACCAGCCTCCCGTTTCTCTTTTCGGACTTCAGAAAAGAGGCTTCCCCCCTCATGACGTCACACACTCCCGAAACGCTGATCGACATCAGCACGGATCTCTTGCGATCTCTGCACGACAGCCTCAGGCGGGCGCGCAAGGCGAGCGAAACCTACCTCGCCCAATTCGAAGCAGACCTGGAAATCAACCCAGACACCGCAGCCCTGAAGCCGCAGATCGCCAAACTCGACGGTCTCATCCGGGATATCCAGAAGGTGGAGAAAACCCTTGTCGATCATGAAAAAACCTCTGGTGCCACAGGCATGGTGGCCTTCGACCTCTGTGCCGCCCGCGATGAGATCGAGCGCCGCCTGGCTGGCCTGCGTGCCGCCATTCATGACGCGGATGCTGCTGGAGGAGATGGATGAGGCGGCCCTCGCGGCAGCGCCCTATCTGTTTGATCTCTGGGCCTTTCCGCATCAGGCCCCGCCGCCCGGAGACTGGCGGTCCTGGGTCATTCTCGGCGGCCGCGGTGCGGGCAAGACCCGCGCCGGGGCGGAGTGGGTGCGGGCCGAGGTCGAAGGTCCGACCCCGCTGGATGCCGGCCGGTCGCGGCGCGTGGCGCTGGTGGGCGAGACATATGATCAGGTCCGCGATGTGATGATCCAGGGCGACAGCGGCATCCTCGCCTGTTCGCCGCCGGATCGGCGCCCCGAATGGCGGGCGGGCGAGCGTAAACTGTGCTGGCCGAATGGTGCCACGGCGCAGGCCTTCTCAGCCTCTGATCCCGAAGCCCTGCGCGGGCCGCAGTTCGATGCGGCCTGGGTGGATGAGCTGGCGAAATGGAAACGCGGTCAGGAGGCCTGGGACATGCTGCAATTCGCCCTGCGTCTCGGCCACGCGCCCGTCCCAACCCTATCCATGACGGAGAAACGGTATTCCAGCGGAGTGAAGGCATGATTTTGCACGAGACAACACCGGTGCCCGACAGCGCTTTGCCGCTTGAGGCGTTCAGGACGCATTTGCGGCTTGGCACGGGCTTTGGCGAGGACAGCCTGCAGGATGCGGTGCTGCTTGCCTTCCCGAGGCGGAGCTGACCGGCCGGGTGGACCTGTCCCTTTCACGTGCCGCCCCAAGTTCTCATTTACGCCGCCTGAGCTT
>MPDC01000038.1 GCA_001874255.1 Alphaproteobacteria bacterium MedPE-SWcel | reverse complement strand
CCGGAACGGGCGCGCGCGGCGCCGGTCGCTTTGGGCCGAAGGCCCAAAGCGAAATACCTCTTCAGCCGTCGGCCTTCTCTTCCAGGGTCAGCCACTCTTCTTCCGCCGCAGCGAGCTTTTGCTGACGCTCGACAAGGGCTTCTGTTGCCTTTTTGAATTTGACAGGCTCCCGGCTGAACAACTCCGGATCCGCCATCAACCCCTCCAACCGCGAGATTTCCGCCTCCAACCGCGAGATTTCATCGGGCAGCACCTCAAGCCGGTGCTTTTCCTTGAAGCTCAGACCCTCCTTGGCAGGCGCCGCGGCCGTTTTTGCACTGGCCTTTGACAGCTTCTGCTTTTCCGCCTTCGCCGTGCCGTCCAACGGGCCGCGCTGCGACAGATAATCGCTCCAGCCTCCGGCATAGACCGTGGCCTTGCCTGCCCCCTCCATCGCAACCGTGGCGGTCGCCACCCGGTCGAGGAAATCCCGGTCGTGGCTGACCAGCAGCGCTGTGCCGTCGTAGCTATCCAGCAGCTCCTGCAGCAGATCCAGCGTTTCCACATCCAGATCGTTCGTCGGTTCGTCCAGCACCAGCATATTGGACGACCGCGCCATCAGGCGGGCCAGCAACAGCCGGGCTTTCTCGCCGCCCGACAGGGATCGCACAGGGGCCCGGACCTGGCCTTCGTCAAACAGGAATTCCTTCAGATATCCGACAACATGTTTCGGCTGGCCGCGCACCATCACCTGATCCGCCTTGCCGGAGATCCCCATCAAGGGATCGGCGGTCAGATTTTCCCAGAGGCTTGCATTGCCGTCGAGCTGATCACGGGTCTGGTCAAAGACGGCAATGTCCAGGTTGGTCCCCAGTTTGATCTGGCCCGCGTCCGGCTGTTCCTGGCCCAGCAACATCTTCAGCAAGGTCGTCTTGCCGACGCCATTGGGGCCAACAAAGGCGATCCGGTCTCCGCGCTGCACCGTGATGGAAAACCCCTCGATGATCTGCTTGTCGCCGAAACGTTTGCTCAACCCCTCCGCTTCGATCACCTTGCGCCCTGATTTCGGGCCACTTTCCAGATCCATCGCAGCCGTGCCCTGACGGGTGATCTGTGACGCACGATCCGACTTCAGCTCCTGCAAGGCGCGCACGCGGCCCATATTGCGTTTGCGCCGCGCCGAGATTCCTTCGACGGCCCAGCGGCTTTCGGACTTGATCAGCCGGTTGAGCTTGTGCCGGGCCATATCCTCATCCTCCCAGACCTTGTCCCGCCAGGCTTCGAAATCCTCGAATCCCTTGTCCTGACGCCGCACCTGACCGCGGTCCACCCAGAGCGTGGCGCGGGTCAGGGCGCGCAGGAAGGCGCGATCGTGCGAGATCAGCACAAAGGCCGCACGGGTGGCCGCCAACTCTCGTTCGAGCCAGGAAATCGCCTCGATGTCGAGGTGGTTTGTCGGCTCGTCCAGCAGCATCAATTCGGGCGCCTCGGCCATCAGCTTGGCCAGCGCCGCCCGGCGCCGCTCGCCGCCGGAAGCGGTATTCACCGGGCGCTCGGGGTCAAATTTCAGCCCCTCGCCCGCACGCTCGACCTTGTAGAGTTCACCCGGATCCAATTCGGACGCGGCAAAATCACCGAGGGTTGCGAAGCCTTCCATTTTGGGATCCTGCTCCATGTAGCCCACGGAATTTCCCGGCGGGATCACGACGGAGCCTGCGTCGGCTTCGACCAGCCCTGCCATGACTTTCATCAAGGTCGATTTGCCAGAGCCATTGCGCCCCACCAGCGCCACCCGGTCGCCCGGCTGCACCACAAGATCGAGATCGGAAAAGATCGGGTCGCCGCCAAAGGTCAGCGAAATACCGTTCATCTGAAGGAGAGGAATACGTGCCATGTCAGCGGAGCTAAACCGGGGCCGACGGCAGGTCAACGTCAGAAGCGACACATCCGCGCAGCACCGGCAGATTTACGAGGCTCTGCCTCGTGCTCCGAGGTATTTTTGAAAAGATGAAAGCGTGGTGGCCGGAATGCCACGATGGCGATCAGCCCATGACGGCGCGCAGCAGCCGTTTTCGCGCGGGCGGAATGGCGCCGATTTCCAGACCGGTAAAGACGTGGAGCGTGTTCATATGGGTGTCGACCACCGCGTGATCACTGACCCAGCCGCCCATCATCAGATAGGTCCGCAACAAGGGCGGCATGCGCAGCATGGCCTTTTTGGCATCGGGTTTGCGCCGCAGGCGGGCCGCGAAACGAAACACATTTGGCGCCTTTACCCGCGGCAGCCAGCGTTTGGGCGCCAGATGCCGGTGCTTGAGCATGGCAAAGGCATCCAGGTAGTCGTGGGTCTCGGTCCCTGCGAAAGAGGAGCACCCAAACAGCATCTGGACGTCCCGGGTCTCGACGAAGGTCGTCATTGCGCCCCAGGCCACCCGCAGAATATCCGGATCCTTCCAGGCCTGATGAATACAGAACCGGCCCATCTCGACCATGCGCCCCTCAAAGTTCAAGAGCCCCGAGAGGTCGTAGTATTGCGCCGAGTAGCTGCGCCCCACATCCGTGCCGGCCTCCAGAACCAGCATCCGAAAGCAACAGACCAGAGCGTCCGTGCGGGTGTCTTCGACCAGGATATGGGCGCAGGTCGTATCGAAATCATCCCGGTCGATGGCCTCGGTCCGAAAGCACAGGGTCCGCAGCGCCTGGGCGGCCGCGATATCCACCGGGCCTTGGGCCAGACGGGCCCGGTATCGGCCTTTGCTCAGCAGGACGCCTGAGGTGTCATCCTGAGCGGCTGGCGACTGTGAAGAATGGGTCCGGACATTGGCTGCCATGGGGGTTGTGGGTGCTCGCGTTTGAGAGAATCGCCATCTGCGGATCGCCTGTGCCCCGCAGCGGACACAGATCGATGTGACATTCTGCTAGCACAGAACATGTGAAGCCCGGGTGACGATTTCATCCCCGCCTTCATCCCGGCCGTCTCCCGGATTTGAATTGCGATCGCGCCGCCCCCGCGACCGCAGGGCTACTGCTGCAGGAAGCTGCCCGGATTGAAGTTGCCGAGGTTGCCGACCAGCTGGCGCAGGAAAGTCTTGTCCTCGAGGCTCGAGTCGGTCACCCGGCGTTCGAGCGGAATGGCGCGGCCGTCCGCCAATGTGTAGCGTTGCACGCTGTCGACAACCCCGGCCTGATCGAAGGTAATCGCCACCAGATCGCGCGAGACGACCTGCGGTGCGCGGCCGCCGTAAAACTTCATGCGCGAGGTGACATAATAATATCCGCTGTCATCCACGAAGGAGTCGATGGTCGGGGCGCCGACCGTTTCCGCCACCGAGTCGCGGGTGTCAACGCCGACGACCACCTCGCCCAAGAGCTCCGGCCCCGGGATCCAGCCATGCTTGCGATACGTGGCCGTACAGGCCACAACGGAGGCGAGGACCCCGACAAGCAGCGCGGCCCGCAGCGCGGTTTTTACGGTCTTCGGTGTTGCAAACATGCGCTTCCCCTGCCCTTCGGCTTGATTAAGACTGAAGTCCCGATTACCTAAACCGGGCCTCTGGTTCAAGAAATGAAAGTGTTCACGTGAGTTCAGCCCCCTCTTCGTCCGCCGCCCTCCGGGTGGCCGACCTGCCCCAGAACCGCCCGACGCGCTTTGCGCTGGTGCCGGAGTCCTCAGACCTGGCGGATATTGCGCGCGAGTTGGGGGTGGAGACCCTGCGCAAACTGCGCTTTGAAGGCCAGATTTCCGCACGCGGCAAACGTGACTGGGCGCTGTCGGGCAAGCTCGGCTTTACGGTGGTGCAGCCCTGTGTCGTGTCGCTGGAGCCGGTCACCACCCGGATCGACACCCCGATCGAGCGGTTGTTTCTCGCCCGTATCGAGACGCCGGACGAAGAAGAGGTCGAAATGTCCGAGGACGATCACATCGATCCATTGGGCGAAGAGATCGATCCATATCTGGTGATGGTGGAAAGCGTGGCGCTTCATTTGCCGCAATACCCGCGCAAGGACGGCGCAGAACTGGGGCAGCTCGTGCATGCCGCGCCCGGGACCGCGCCGATGACCGACGAAGACACCCGCCCCTTTGCCGGGCTTGCCGACTTGATCAAACCCGCCGACACCCGCGGTTCGGACAGGACACCGGAGGCGACCTCAGCCAAGAAAACCAAAGAGTGACGCCTCTGATGTCGGCCCTGCCGCCCGGCCGTTGCCTGACCGCAGGCGCGTAAAAGAGGGGCAGTTTTGGATTTCGGGCTGGTGCTCGGGACCGGGGTTCCCTAAAAAACCGCTTGCGCCGTCGAGGATTCGCAGTATTTTCGCGCGCTCATCGGAATTTTTGGTTGGACATCGGACAGGCAGCGGCCTACACGCACGTCACACCGCCCGTCAGACCGATTGACACGGAAATATGAAACGCGCCGGATGGACCTGTCCTGACGGCCCCAGTTAGACAAAGGTTGAGACATGGCTGTCCAACAGAACAAAGTATCCAAATCGCGCCGCAACAACCGCCGCGCGCACGATGCACTGGTTGCTGCAAACCCGAACGAATGCTCGAACTGCGGTGAACTGCGTCGTCCCCACCATGTGTGCCCGTCCTGCGGCCATTATGACGACAAGGAAATCGTTGCGCAGGCCGATGAAATCGACCTCGACGAAGACGCGGCCTGAGCAATAACGGAATCACGGATGCCAGGCAGGCACGCAGTCGCATGACGGGTAACACCGCTCCATCGCAGGCAAATGCCCGCCGCACCGTGATTTCGGTGGATGCCATGGGTGGCGATGCCGGCCCTGCCGTTGTGGTTGCGGGCATCGCCAAATCCGCCAAGAAGAACCCCAATATCCGGTTTCTTCTGCATGGCCCCGTCGAACAGCTTGACCCTCTCGTGGCCCGCAGGAAGAACCTGAAGGACCGCGTCGAGATCCGTGACGCACGCGATGTCGTCACGATGGAGGACAAGCCCAGTCAGGTCATGCGCAATGGCAAGGGCACCTCCATGTGGTCGGCCCTCGAATCCGTGCGCAACGGCGAAGCGGCTGGCGTCGTGTCCTGTGGCAATACGGGCGCGCTGATGGCGCTGTCCATGCTGCGCCTGCGCAAGCTGCCCGGCGTCAACCGTCCCGCCATTGCGATTCTCTGGCCCTCGCGCAACCCGCAGGGGTTCAACGTGATGCTGGATGTCGGAGCGGATGTGCGTGCCGATGCCGAGGATCTGCTGCAATACGCGCTGATGGGCACCTCCTATACGCGCAATTCCATGGATCTGCCCTGTCCCCGGGTCGGCCTGCTGAACGTCGGCACCGAAGAACACAAGGGACGGGCCGAGCTGAAAGAAGCCTATAGTCTGATTGCCCGCAACGCCGAGAAAGCGAACTACGAATTCGTCGGCTTTGTGGAAGGCAGCGATATCCCCGGCGATATCGCCGATGTGATCGTGACCGATGGGTTCACCGGCAATGTCGCCATCAAGACCGGCGAAGGCACCGCGAGCCTGCTGCGGTCTGCCATGCGCGAAGCCTTCGAATATTCCGTTCTGTCGCGACTGGCCGCCCTGCTCGCCTATACCTCGCTTGCCCGTCTGTCCAAGCGGATCGACCCGCGGCGGGTCAATGGCGGCATCTTTCTCGGCCTCAACGGCACGGTTGTGAAATCCCATGGCGGCGCCGATGCCACCGGCGTGTCCGCCGCAGTGAAGCTGGCATTTCTTCTTGCAGAACAAGGATTTGCGGAAAAACTTGCAGCCCGGGTTGCATCCGCCGTGGAGCTTGCTCAAGATGACGCAACCTCCGCCGATGCGGAGCGCACCGGCGACTCGATGACCGGGACCACGAAATAGAAAGCAGGCACTGGAATGACGCGACGCGCAGTGGTGATTGGCGCAGGGCACTACCTCCCCGAACGCATTGTTGAAAACGCGGAATTCGAGGCCTCGCTGGATACGTCCGATGAATGGATTCGCTCCCGCTCCGGCATTGAACGGCGCCACTTTGCCGCCGACGGCGAGACCACGTCGCAGATGGCCACACGCGCGGCCCAGGCTGCGCTGAAATCCGCCGGTCGCACCGCCGAGGACGTGGATGCCATTGTGCTCGCAACGTCGACCGCCGATTTGACCTTTCCCTCCGCCGCCACGATGGTGCAGTCGCAGCTCGGGATGACCTCGGGCTTTGCCTTTGACGTGCAGGCGGTCTGCGCCGGCTTTGTCTACGCACTGGCCAATGCCAATGCGCTGATCGCCTCGGGCCAGGCAGAGCGCGTGTTGGTGATCGGCGCCGAGACCTTCTCCCGCATCATGGACTGGACCGACCGCTCGACCTGCGTCTTGTTCGGCGACGGGGCCGGCGCCGTGCTGCTTGAGGCCCAAGAGGGCACTGGCAGCAGCGACGATCGCGGCATTCTTGCCACGGATCTGAATTCCGACGGGCGCTACAGGGACCTTCTGTATGTCGACGGCGGCGTTGCGACACAAAATACAGGCCATCTGCGCATGCAGGGCAATCAGGTCTTTCGTCACGCGGTGGAAAAGCTCGCGGCGACGGCGCATACCGCGCTCGACCGGGCGGGCGTTGATGCGGAGGACGTCGACTGGATCGTTCCGCACCAGGCCAATATCCGCATCATTCAGGGCACGGCAAAGAAAATGGGCTTGCCCATGGACAAGGTGGTCGTGACCGTTCAGGATCACGGGAACACCTCTGCAGCCTCGATCCCGCTGGCGCTCTCTGTCGGTGTCGAGCGCGGGCAGATCAAACCCGGCGATCTTCTGGTGACCGAAGCGATCGGCGGCGGGCTCGCTTGGGGTGCCGTGGTTTTGCGGTGGTAAAGCGGCTGAAACCGCAGCTTCCAATTCATTGATATTGACAGGGAAATTCCTGACCCCCTATTGTTTTACAAAACAGCGGGGACTGGCGATGACCGAAAAAACGATTACAAGAATGGATTTGAGCGAAGCCGTGTTTCGTGAGGTGGGCCTGTCCCGCAACGAAAGCGCACAACTCGTAGAGAGCATGCTGCAGCATATGTCGGACGCTCTGGTGCGAGGCGAGCAGGTCAAGATCTCTTCTTTTGGCACCTTCAGCGTGCGGGAAAAATCGGCCCGGGTCGGTCGCAACCCCAAGACGGGAGAGGAAGTTCCCATTCAACCGCGGCGTGTTCTCACCTTCCGCCCGTCTCACCTGATGAAGGACCGCGTTGCCGACGGCAACCGCAGCTAAACCTTTTTCCGGTAGTTGAGTACTGAGCCACACCAGCCCGCAGCCTGCGGGGCAACTGGTCATACCGCAGTTTCAGAAGGGTCGCCCCATGTCCAAGTCTCCTGACGCCTTTCGCACCATCAGCGAAGTCGCGGATTGGCTTGAGATCCAGGCCCATGTGTTGCGCTTTTGGGAAAGCAAGTTCACGCAGGTCAAACCGGTCAAACGCGCCGGCGGGCGCCGGTATTACCGCCCCAATGACATGCTCCTGCTGGGCGGTATTCAGCATCTCCTTCACGAAGAGGGCCTGTCGATCAAGGACACTCAGGCGCTGATCCGTGAAAAGGGGGTGCAGCATGTCCAGTCGCTCTCCAAACCTCTGGAGGCCGACGAGGCGGACGAGATCGACGCAGCGCCCGCCCCGGTCAGCAAATGGGCAGACCAGCCGGACGGCACGCCGCCCGCCCCGAAAGTCCCGCGCCGCTCTCCGGCAGACCGGGATCCGCCCGAAGAACGGGCCAGCGCCTCTCGCAGATTGGCCCCATTGGCGCCGCCGCTCTCTGCCACGCAACCGCAGATTCCGCCCTCGCTGTCGGATCTCTCGGTGGTTCCCGACGACAGTGCGCCCCCCGCAGAGACGGATCTGTCGACGCCCGACACCGCAGAGACAGCCGCTGTCGGCGCGCCGGGCGATGACCCCGCGGCCGCGCCCGGCACAGAGGTCCCGCCGCAGGACCTCATGGAGGCGCCGCCCGGCCCTGCCGATCCACAGTCCCCGCCCGAGAGCGCTGGTGAGCTGACCTCGCCCGAGGGCCAAACCGATCCACAGGACGCCGTATCGGAGGACACATCCCCCCCGGCCTCCGGGACAGAGCAGATGGCCATGCCGATGGATCTGCCCGATGCTGCCGCGCCCGAACGGGGTCTGGCGCAGCCCTCCGCGCCGCCGCCTGCAGGGGGAGGCGTGGCGCCGGATGCGGCTCATAGCGCGGATGCGCAACAGGACTTCTTTGCCGCACCGCCCGCCGATGACCTGCCCGCCGATGACGCGCCCACAGATGACACGTCCATAGACGACCTGCCGACTGCCCCCCTGTCGGAGGACAGCGCCACAGCTTTGCCGCTGGACACGCCCCCTCCAGCGGAACAAGCTGCGACGGCCGTCGGTGACATCGACGAGGAGCCATCCCATTTTACCAATGACGCTGCGGTTTCTGCTGAGCCAGCCGTAGAATTACCTACAGAATCACCCGCAGAAACACCCACAGAGGCAGCGGAAGAGATCGCCGCGGATGAGTTCGCCTCCGACGCAACGGCACAGGCGGCTGATGAGCCGACCGGAGAGTCGCCTGACGAAACCGCGAATGAGGCCCCCGCGGCGCTGCCGGATGACCCTCCGGCGGATATACTGTCGGCGCCCTCTGCGAACGCGCCCACAGACACGCCCGCGCGTTCCGAATCAGAGCTGGCGTTCGACGACCCAAGCACTGCCCCCCCGCAGGATTCGCCGGTTGAGGCCCCACTCAGCGACATCCCGCAGTCTGATTTTTCCGATGATTCTGACGCCGGGCCGGTCGAGCCAGACCAGGACGCCGACATCCACTTTGGCACCGAGGCCTTCGACGAGGCAGACCCCTCCAGTCCGAACGCTGACTTGACCGCCGCGCCTGAGCTGGAACATCCACTGGGCGGCTCCCCACTGGGCGAAACGCCGCAGATCGAAACGCCACCTGCGCCCGACACTCTGGCACAAGACACTCTGCCGCATGACCCTCTGCCTGACGACCCGCTCGCCCCAGACCAGCCCGCCCCAGACCCCCACGCCGCAGACCCGCTGAGCGCAGGCACTGAGTCCGACGCGGCATCTGAACCGGTATCGGAGCCCGCTCCTGATCCAGCGCCCGAACCGGGTCTCGAGGCGACCGAAGCGGATCCGGCGCTGTCCGAACCCGACCCCGCCGATATGCAGGAGGGATCCCCCCTCCGCGCCCGGGTGATCGAAATCGCCGATGAGGTCACGGTCGCGGCCGCTCCGGGGATGCTGCGTCGCCTGTCGAGCCTGCAGAGCCTGCCGCCCGAGATGCACAGCCAATTGAGCGAGATTGCGCAGGACCTGCGCAACACCCTGTCACGGGGCTGATCGCCTGCCACCGCAGCCCCCGTCCCAGCCCCCGTCCCAGCTCCTGCCCCTGCCGCATTGAAAAAGCACCGAAAAGCGAAATCGCCCCTTGCCCCTGCTGCAAAAAGAGGTAGAAAGCACCCTCAACGGGCTATGGCGCAGCCTGGTAGCGCGTCCGTCTGGGGGACGGAAGGTCGCAGGTTCGAGTCCTGCTAGCCCGACCAAAACAAAACGCCCGAGCGCTTGCCGCTCGGGCGTTTGTGTATCCGCTGCCTGCTTTGTCTTTGGTTTTCCAAGGTATTTTGTACAAACGGCTTTGTATGAGTGACAAGGCGATTGTGGCCCGTGGGAATTTGCGCCAGCATTCCCGGAACGCGATGAACGAGGGAAACCGCAGATGACCGGTGTTTTACCCAGCCAGACGATCGAGACAATGCTCGACCGTGGCGAGATTGCTCTGGACGCGCCGCTTCTGGAGGGCCAGATCCAGCCCGCCAGCCTGGATTTGCGACTGGGCACCATGGCCTACCGGGTACGGGCGTCGTTTCTTGCCGGTCAGGGCCGCAGCGTTGCGGACCGGCTGCAGGAATTTGAAATGCACCGTATTGATCTGCAGGACGGTGCCGTGCTCGAAAAAGGCTGCGTCTATGTGGTCCCGCTGATGGAATCACTGGCCCTGCCCGCCAATGTGACCGCCGTTGCCAACGCCAAAAGCTCCACCGGACGGCTCGACCTGCTGACCCGGACCATCACCGATGGGGGAGAGGAATTCGACCGCATTCGCGCCGGCTATCATGGCCCTCTCTATGCCGAAATCTGCCCGCGCTCCTTCTCGGTTCTGGCACGACCCGGCATGCGCCTGAACCAGATCCGCTTTCGCGACGGCCAGTCGGTGTTGACCGATTCCGAACTGGCCGCCCTTCACACCGAAATGCCGCTGGTGGACGGCGCGGCGGTGATCGAAGACGGGCTCGGGTTTTCCGTCGACCTGCGCCTGCCGAATACGGATCTCGTCGGCTACCGGGCCAAACCGCATACCGGGGTGATCGATCTGGATCGGATTGGCGCCTATGACGCCCGGGACTATTGGGAGGAGGTGCGCAGCGACAACGGCCGCATTATCCTCGACCCCGGCGCCTTCTACATTCTGGTCAGCCGGGAGGCCGTGCATATCCCCCCCGCATATGCCGCTGAAATGGCGCCGTACCTGGCCATGGTGGGCGAGTTCCGCGTGCATTACGCGGGCTTTTTCGATCCCGGATTTGGCCACGTGGCGGCCGGAGGCGCCGGGTCACGCGGGGTGCTCGAAGTGCGCTGTCACGAGGCCCCCTTCGTGCTGGAACACGGTCAGGTGGTGGGCCGTCTGGTCTATGAACGCATGGCCGCCCTTCCCGATCAGCTCTATGGCGCGGGGATTGCCTCCAACTACCAAGGTCAGGGGCTGAAACTCTCCAAACACTTCAAGACGCCGACATAGACCCTGCGCGCAGTCGCCCCGGCGCCATGTGGAAATACCGTGTGGAAATGCCATTTCGAAGTGCCGTGCGGAAATCGGCTTGGGCGGTCCGCTATGCCTGCCGTCAGCCCTGCCGGTCCGGGTGGTCCTGCCGCGCCTTCTCCCGCTCCGCCCGGCGGGCCCGCCGCGCCTGCCTGAGCTCCCTGACACGCACCCGTTCTGCCTCTTCTGCGGCGGTGCGACCGGCGGTCGGCGCCGCCCTCTCTGCGGCTGCGCCCTTGCCCCGCCCCGACATTGCATTGAGGCCCGCGTTCACGCCCGCATTCACCGCGCGCCCGATCAGGCGGCGCAGCACCATATTGATAATTCGGTCCAATCCCATGGGCAGCCTCGTTTCCGGTCAGATCTGTGGGTCAGGTGTCCTCCTCCCTATATAGGGGCGGTTCACCAGAAAATCCCGCATTTCGGCTGCGGGCCGCCTAATCCTCGAACAGTTCCGGCTGTTCCACGTCGTCGCGGTGGTCCTCGCTGTCGCCCTGACCGATGGGAAAGGCACCGGGGGGCGGACGGTTTTCCAACAGCCCCGCCGCGCGCAGCTCTTTGAGGCCGGGCAGATCGCGCGCACTTTCCAGACCGAATTGATCGAGGAAGGTCGGCGTGACCACAAAGGTCACCGGGCGCCCCGGCGTCATCTTGCGCCGCCCCAGCCGGATCCATTCCATCTCCAGCAGTTGATCAATGGTCCCACGCGACACCGAAACGCCGCGGATTTCCTCGATTTCCGCCCGGGTCACCGGCTGGTGATAGGCGATGATCGCCAGCGTTTCGATGGCGGCGCGGGACAGCTTGCGGGTCTCGACCGTTTCCTTTTGCAGCAGAAACCCGAGATCCGGCGCCGTCCGCATCGCCCATGCATCGCCCACGCGCACCACCCGCACACCGCGCCCCTCATAGCGTTTGCGCAGATACTCCAGCGCCTCGCCGACATTGCAGCCATGCGGCATGCGCGCTTCCAGATCCCGCACCGTCACCGGGTCGCTGCTGGCAAACAGGACCGCCTCGACCATACGCTCCTGCTCCGCCATCGGCGGGGCTTCAAACAGGCTCTCATTGTGGGGATCGGCGCGCGGCGCGTCGGGAATATGGCTTGGGTGGTCTTCCATTACGTGTCCTCAGGCCGGTTGCGCAGCTGAATCGGGGCAAAGCTCTCGCTCTGGCGGATTTCCATCCTACCCTCTTTTACCAGCTGCAGCGAGGCCGCGAATGTGGCAGCCGTCGCAGAGCGCCGCCGGACCGGGTCGCTGTGCCAGCCGTCGGGCAGGTAGCTCAGCATATCGGTCCAGCTGCCGGTAAAGCCCAGAAGCCCCCGCATGCGTTCGAGCGCTTCTTCCATTGTGTAGACGCTGTCGCGATCCATCACAAAGGGGCGGAATTCATCCTTGGTCCGGATCCGCGCATAGCCCTGCATCAGATCCAGAAGGTTGGCGGTATAGGTCACCGTCTTGATGCGCTGCACGTCCTCGGACTGGCCGCGGGCAAAGAAATCCCGCCCCAGCCGGTCCCGCCCCATCAGCCGCGCCGCCGCGTCGCGCATCGCCTGCAACCGCTCCAGCTGGAACGCCAGATGCGCCGCCAGTTCCTCGCCCGAGGGGCCGTCCTCTGTCGGATCCGGCGGCAGCAGCAATCGCGACTTCAGAAAGGCCAGCCAGGCCGCCATCACCAGATAATCCGCCGCCAATTCGATCCGCAGCTCTTTGGCCTTCTCGACAAAGGTCAGATATTGCCGCGCCAGCTCGTAGACAGAGATCTGGCGCAGATCCACCTTTTGCGTGCGCGACAGGGTCAGCAACAGGTCAAGCGGCCCCTCAAAGCCATGCACGTCGACGATCAGCGCCTCCGCCTCGAGGCGCTCCTCGACCGAAAGCCGCGCGTCTTCTGAAAATAGCGTCTCGTCGTCAGCCATATACCTGTCCGCCCATCAGGGCAGATAGTTCCGCTTCAGCCGCCTCTGTGTCAAGCGCAGCCGGTGGCCTGCGGCAGGACAATGCCGCCTCGGCGCGTCTTTGGGCGGCGGCGCTCATCCCCCCGGCGGCCTCGGCCACGGCTGCGCGCTCCGCCAGCGGTGCATTGCAGAACAGCGCCACATCACAGCCCGCCTCCAGCGCCGCCCGCGCCAGGGTCTGCGGCGCACCGCGCAGCGCCTTCATCGAGATATCATCCGTCATCACCAGCCCATCATAGCCGATGTCCTGACGGATCACCTCCATCATGACCGGCGACAAGGTCGCGGGGCGGTCGTCAATGGCGTCGTAGACCAGATGTGCCGTCATCGACATCGGCAGATCGCGCAGCGCCGCGAAGGCTGCGAAATCCACCTCGCGCAGCACCTCTGCCGTCTCCGTCACATGCGGCAGCTCGTGATGGCTGTCCAGGGTCGACCGTCCATGCCCGGGGATATGTTTCATCACCGGCACGACACCGCCGTCCAGATGCCCCTGCGCGCAGGCCCGCGCACGCGCGACAACGGGCTGCAACTCGCGGCCATAACAGCGGTTCTTCAAGAACGGATGGGTCTGAGGCCCGGCGATGTCGGCCAGCGGAGCGCAGTTGCTGTCCACCCCCAGCGCCCGCAGCTCGGCCGCAATCAGACGCGCGCGCAGATACATCGCCCGCAGCGGATCGGCGGCCGCCTCCACATGCTCCAGTGCAGGTCTCCAGTCCCGGGCCAGAGGCGCCCGCAACCGCTGGACCCGCCCGCCCTCCTGATCGATGGTGATCAGACAGTCGTGACCCGCCGCCTCGCGCAGCTCCTCACAGAGGGCGCGCAGCTGATCCGCACTGTCGATATTGCGGGCAAACAGGATAAAGCCAAAAGGCGCTGCCTCGCGAAACAGCGCCTTCTCATCGCCCGTCAGACGCAGCCCTTCCGCGTCGAGGATCGTTGCACCGTATCGCATCGGCTCAGCGCATGGTGACCGGGATGCAATCGGCATTGCCCGCCACCAGAGCAGAGCAGAACCGGCGCGCATCCGACAGATCCTCAAACCCATGGGCGCGCAGGCGATAGAAAATCCGCCCGCCGCTTTCCGCGCGCTGCACCACGCGGGCCTTGTCGTCGAAATAATCGCCGAACTTTGCGCTGATCCGGGCCCATTCGCTGCGGGCGACTTCGGCGCTTTCATAGGCGCCGAGCTGGGCGAGCCTTGTGCCGACGGCGAGGCTGTCAGGCGAGACATCGACCGCCACGCGGCTCTCTGTGACAGATGTGTCGGTGGTCGCAGGCGCCGGGGCAAACCGCGCCGGGCGCACCTGTGGCCGCGGTGTGGCCCGCACGCCCGGAGCATTGCGGATCGCTGCCGGAACCCGAACCGGCGCAACCGACGCCAGAACCGTTTCCCCGGCAACAGGGTCCGGCTGCACGATGGCCGCAGAGGTTTCGCGCAGATCCTGCAGCGGGACGGCGCCCTCGGTCAGCGACGCGACCAATGCATTGATGTCGTCACTGCGCTGCTCGATCGGGGACAGGGGCGCAGCGGCCGTATCGCCCCCCTCCGCCGCAAGGTCCAGCGCGGCCAGTCGGCTCTCGGCCTCGGCTTCAAGCTCGGCGGCAAATTCCTGATCCAGCGCGGCTTCGGCCTCGGCGGCCTCGGTCAGGGCCGGGATCGGCTGGTCGTCCTCGGTGAGGGTGATGGCCTGTGGCGCAAGGCGCAGGGTATCGGCTGGATCTTCGGCAATGCCATTGGCCGCCACCGCATTCACCGCCAGGCCTTGATGGTCCGCGGTCTCTCCGCCCGGATCTTCGGGCGCGACGCGCATGGGACCAGACACCGCGCTGACCACCGGAACGCCGCTGACGTCGCGCATGATCAACTTGTACCCCCAGACGGAGATCCCGACCACCAACGCCAGCGAGGCCGCCGCCCCGAGCACCGCAGCCATCCGGCCCAGCTCTCCGCGCGGCGCGGGAGGGGGCGCGAACAAGGCCTCCTCATCGCCGGAATAGCCATCGCCGTAGTCATCCACATAGTCGTATCCGGCTTCGGGATAGCTCCCTGCAGCGGCTCCCGACTGTGTCGCGGCAAAAGGCGCCCGGTTCACCGCCGCCGATGCACTATATCCAAAGCTCGGATAGGCCGCATCTGCGGCCTGTGGCGCCGCAGGGGCCTGCGCGCCCGGGGCAGCTGATGTGGAATGTGCATGGTCCTGCGCCGGAGCGCGTGAGTATTGATGCGAGGAAAAAGGGTCAAACGCAGCGCCACCGGAGTCGCCGTCACCCGTGGAAGAGCTGGCGCCCGCGCCAACCTGTGCAAAATATGCCATATCCGCCTCACTGCCCGTTGCCGCCGGCCCCCGCCATTCATCAGGGCGGGACACCATGCGTGTCGGGTCTCTTGATCTGCCTCAGACCGGCGGTTCGGGTGACTTTGGCGTCACATCTCCTGCGCCGGAGTTACCCCAAGAATACCAAGCCCGGCAGAAATGACAATGGAAACAGCCCGCGCCAGTGCCAAATTAGCATGTGTTGCCGATTGGCTGCTCTCATTAACAAATCGTAAACTATGATCCGATTTGCCCAGATGATAGAGCGCGTGCAGATCGGATGCCAGATCGAACAGGTAAAAGGCAATGCGATGCGGCTCGTTGCTGCGCGCGGCAATGTCCACCTGCCGGGGCCATTCCGCCAGCTTGCGCGTCACCGCGAGCTGCGCCGGGTGGCTCAGCAGAGCAAGATCGGCCGCCGCCAGAGTGGCATCATCGGTGGCCACGCCGGCCTCGACGGCCTTGCGCAGGGTCGAGCTGATCCGTGCATTGGCGTATTGCACATAGAACACCGGGTTGTCCTTGGACTGCTCCAGCGCCTTGTCGAGGTCAAAATCAAACCCCTGATCGTTCTTGCGGGTCAGCAGCATGAACCGGGTCACATCCGGGCCCACCGCCTCGACCACATCGCGCAGGGTGACAAACGTCCCTGCCCGCTTGGACATCTTGAATTCCTGACCGTCCTTGAACAGTTTGACCAGCTGGCACAGCTTCACATCCAGCGGCACCTTGCCATCGGACAGGGCCGAGACCGCCGCCTTCATCCGTTTGACATAGCCGCCGTGATCGGCGCCGAAAATGTCGATCAGCATGTCAAAGCCACGGCTGACCTTGTCGTAGTGATAGGCGATGTCCGGCGCGAAATAGGTCCAGGCGCCATCGGATTTCTTCACCGGGCGATCCACATCGTCGCCGTGATCGGTGGACCGGAACAGGGTCTGTTCCCGCGGCTCCCAATCCTCGGGCTTTTTGCCCTTGGGCGGCTCCAGCACACCTTCGTAGATCAGCCCCTTGCTCTCGAGGCTCGCCAGCGCCGTCTCGATCTTGCCGGTGCCATAAAGCGATTTCTCCGAGTAGAACACGTCCATCCTGACGCCGAGCATGGCCAGATCCTCGCGGATCAGATCCATCATCATCCCGGTGGCGAAATCGCGCACCCGCTCCAGCCAGACCGCTTCCGGCTGGCCGACAAAGGCATCGCCGAATTCGGCCTTGAGCGCAGCTCCCACATCCTTGAGATACTCTCCCGGATAGGTCCCGTCGGGGAATTCCACGGTCTGGCCATGGGCCTCCAGATAGCGCAGATAGGCCGACCGGGCCAGCACATCCACCTGCGCGCCGCCATCATTGATGTAGTATTCCCGCGTGACGTCATAGCCCGCGAAATCCAACAGGCTCGCCAGCGCATCCCCAAAGACGGCGCCGCGGGTATGGCCCACATGCAGCGGCCCGGTCGGGTTGGCAGAGACATATTCGACGTTGACCTTTTTGCCCTGCCCCATGTCAGAGCGACCATAGGCCTCCCCGTCGCGCAAGACCTGCGCCGGCACGGTCTGCCAGACCGACACATCCAGCCGCAGATTGAGGAACCCGGGCCCGGCCACTTCGGCCGAGGTCACCCGCGCGTCCTGCGCCAGCTTTGCCGCCAGCGCATCGGCAATATCGCGCGGCTTCATACTGGCCGGTTTGGCCAGCACCATCGCTGCATTGGTCGCCATATCGCCATGCGCCGCATCGCGCGGCGGCTCGACCGCCACATTGGCAAAATCAAGCCCCTCGGGCAGGATCCCTTCGGCCGTCATGGCCGCAAGGCTGTCAATCACAAGCGTACGGATATCGGTAAAGAGGTTCATGTCTGGCATCCCATTGCGTCAGATCAGCGGATACCGAGGGGCGCGCTCAGGGTCAACCGGAGATGCGCCCGCACCGCCGCCGCCCCACGCCCCAATCGGCCTCCTCCTCTGGCCTATCTCTCCGGCCTCATCCTCCGGCCTCCCTCTCTGGCCTATCCCTCCAGCGCCAGCTCCTCGTGAAGATGCAGCGCAAACCGGTCCGTCATCCCGGCGATGTAATCCGACACGATCCGCGCCCGGTCGATCTCCGTGCGCGCGGCGCGGATCTCATCATGCCAACGCTCCGGCATTTCCATCGTATGGGCGAGATAATGGGCAAACAGCGCCCGCACCACCCGAGACACCCGGTCCCGCACCACCATCACCGACGGCGCGCGATACATCCGGGTGAACAGAAACGCCCGGATCTCCTTCAGCTGCGCCCAGATCTGCGGCGAGAAGGTCACCACCGGATGGTCCAGCGCCCGGATCTCCTCCACCGAAGCCGCGCCCGAGGCCGCAAGTTTGGCCCGCGAGGTGTCGATCACATCGCTCACCATCACCCCGAAGACCCGCCGCAGCGCCTCATGGCGGCGTCGGCTCGGCTCCAGCCCCGGATAGGCCGCATCCACCTCGGCATAGGCCGGGCCGATGATCGGCAGCGCACAGATGTCGTCATCCGTGAACAGCCCGGCGCGCAAGCCGTCATGCAGATCGTGGTTGTTGTAGGCCACGTCATCCGCCAGCGCCGCCACCTGTGCCTCGGCGCTGGCATGGGTGTGCAGCTCCAGATCGACCGTGGTATTGCAGGCCGCCAGCGCCCAGGGCAGATCCCCCACCACCGGGCCGTTGTGCTTGGCAATCGCCTCCAGCGTTTCCCAGGTCAGGTTGAGCCCGTCGAACTCCGCATAGTGGCGCTCCAGCACGGTGACGATGCGGATCGCCTGCGCGTTGTGATCAAAGCCGCCATAGGGAGCCATCATCTCGTGCAGCGCATCCTCGCCGGTGTGGCCAAAGGGCGTATGGCCCAGATCATGCGCCAGCGCGACCGCCTCGGTCAGCTCCTGATTGAGCCCAAGCGCACCGGCAATGGTCCGCGCCACCTGCGCCACTTCGATGGTATGGGTCAGCCGGGTGCGATAATTGTCGCCCTCATGTTCGACAAAGACCTGCGTTTTGTGTTTCAATCTGCGAAAGGCGCTGGCATGAATGATCCGGTCCCGGTCCCGTTGGAAGGGCGACCGGAAGCTGCTTTCTTCTTCACGAACATTGCGACCGCGCGACCGGTCGGGCATCGTGGCATAGGGCGCGTACATATGTTTCTTTCCTCGGGAATTCTGATCGGAAATCTTGTCGCATCGCCCGCACCTTTCTATATTCCTGTAGACGCTGCAACACGCCATCGGAGAAAACCAGAATGCAACTGCCCCCAAAAGTGACGGATCGTGCCTTTGATCAGCTCGCCGAGATCGGGGCGGCCGATCAGGGTCAGGCCCTGCGCATCGCCGTCGAAGGCGGCGGCTGTTCGGGATTTCAATACGAGATTGCGCTCGACACCCAGAAACCCGATGATCTCGTGCTGGAGGGCAAAGGGCAAAAAGTCGTCGTGGACGAGGTCTCGCTGCCATTTCTGGAAAACGCCGTCATCGATTTTACCGAAGAGCTGATCGGCGCGCGTTTTACCATCGAAAACCCCAATGCGACCTCCAGCTGTGGCTGCGGCACCTCCTTCTCCATGTAGGCCAGGTCTGTGTCGGCGGGATCGGTGTCGACCAGGTCCACGCAGGCGGGTTCCGTGTAGGTCAGTTCTGTGCACTGCGGCGCGGCCGGTTGGCCACCCCCCAAAGACAGATGAGAACAGCCGCGCAGACTACTGAAAACATGGCACTTATCGTCCCGCGCGCCAGGCTCCGCGCCGCGACCCGATCTCATCCGTGGGCGTGCCCCAGCGCAGGCGGGACCGCCCGCGTCGGCTGACCGGCGCAGGCGACAGAACCTGTGGCACTGCGCTCGGCTCCTGCGACGAGGCAGAGCGCGCCGCGCCCGCAGATTGCAGTTGGTCCCACACCAGAAACACCCCGGAGGCCGCCACCACGACCATCCCCAGAACGGTCGAGACCATTGGCATTTCGCCAAAGGCCAGCAGCCCGATCAAGGCCATCCAGACGAACTGCAAGTTCAAAAGCGGCGTCACCGTATAGGCCGGCAGGTGCCGCAGCGCCAGCACCAGCAACCAGCGGGCGCCGAACAGCAGCACCGCATAGGCGACAACCCAGCCGCAATCCAGCAGCGTCATCGGCCGCCACACAAAGGGCAACAGGCACAGCATCACCAGCCCCAGGGTGAGATTCGGATAGAACACCTGCGCGAGAACATTGCTGTCATAGCGGCTGACATAGCGCGCCATGACGATCGACAGCGTGCCGAAACTCATGCCCCCCATGGCCAATATGGACCCGCGCACGCCGCCGACACGCACCCCCGGCTGCATCACCAGCAGCCCGACCACGCCGACGCAGAGCGCAAGCCAGACCGCAGGGCGAATATGTTCCTTGAGGATCAGCCCCGACAAAAGCGCCGCCATCAGGGGCATCAGGGCGACAAAGACGAACACCTCCGCCAGCGCCAGATAGCGAAACGCATAGTAAAAACACGTGCAGGCCAGCACCGTCGCCACAGCCCGCACCGCCATCGCCCCCGGGCAGCTCGTCCGCAACTGATCCGGGTGCCCCTGCACCCGGCTGGCCACCAGACAGAACCCGGCCACCAATAGTCCCGACACCGCGAACAACTGCGCCGGAGCAAAGCCCGCAGCCATCAGTTTGGTGATACCGTCTGCGGCCGCAATCAGCCCGGTATAGGCGAATACCGCCAGGATCCCATGGGCCAGCGGCCTCATGCAGAGCCGACCTGACCGAAGCGGGCAAAGGTCTCGAAGAAGGGTTCAAAAACAGGCGTGCTTTGTTCGGCCCGGTGCAGCACGGAGCGATCCTCGACGCTCAGCGCCTCGAACAATGGATCGCGGACCCGCGGCCAATCGCCCGGAGCCTCGTCCAGAAGAGTATAGAGGGCCATGGACATTCCCCTTAACGCACCGGAGCCATGCGGCCCCTCGATCACAACAGACCCTGTGCAGTCTGCCTGAGAAAATCCCTCGCGTCCAACCACAAGTTGAAACCAATTGCACATAAGGTAGGGATGGTAGTCATCCTGCCCCACTCTGCCCTGGGCCGGTCGCAGCGTGAAACGGGCAGTTTGCTGCCCAAGCCAGTCCTGCCAATCCTGCGGCGGCGTCTCGTTGCAAAAGATCAGCGAGAGGCAAATTTCGGACAGCAGATCGGCATCCTGATCCAGATAGGCGACCAAGCCCGCAAACAACAGGCTCTGGCGTTCTTCCGGCTCCAGCACCAGCGGCGCCCGCCCGTATTCGGTCAGGTAAAATACAATATGGGTCAGCTCATAGGCCGCCTTGCGGTTTGGCACCGCAAACAGGCGGCTCTGCCGCATGAAGGCGCGCAGCCGATCGTCCAACCCCTCGACCCCGCCAAGGTCGACACCGCGCCGGGCAAGCAGACGCCGTGCCTCCGCCCGCTGCAGATCCGACAATTCGCCCGCCGCAATATCCTGCTGCGCGATCCAATCCGCCATGACCTCTGCCCGCGAACCGGGCAAACCGAGGTCCTCAAGATCGAGACAGATCGACAGGATGAACCGGTAGTATTGCCGAAAGAAGTTCAGATGCCGCAAACTGCTTTGATAAAATGGCAAGAGCGGCTCCAGCGCATCGGAACTCACACCGCTCAGTCCCCCGTCAGATGTTTTACAACCTGACGTTTCTAAAACGTTCAAAAGTTCAGCATTCTCCTTGAGCCAGAGCACATCCAATCGATCCTTTCGAAAGGAGGCGAAGCTATCAATCAATTGAGGAACAAGCGGCCGCGAAGACCGCGCCCGAACTGCGGAAAAGGAAACGACTTGGCCCATCTGACCCTCAACTTTTTGTATTTTCAAATCATAGCAGAGTGATCCGAAACATCTTCCGGATCACTCTATACATAGCAATTATCCGCTATGTTTTACGGCGCTCAATCCTGGCAGGTGGAAGACACCATCTGCGTCGCGTCGCCAGAGTGCATATCGCTGCGTGCGGTCGAAATACACGTGGAACTATAGAGGGATACATGTTCACCGGAATGTTCGCCACCAAGGCAGGTCGAGCTGAACAACCCGACATTCTCACCTGCGAACGCACCCGTTTCGGCGGCAACTGCGACACTCGTTTTTTTCAAAGCAACCATGATTTTCTCTCCGTCTGAAATTTCGATAACTCAAAAACTGCCAGCCCCCCCAAATAATTCAAGAAAATAATCGTTCCAAAAATATATAAAAACAATCACACCACATTAATGCTGATGAATAATAAATTGATTTTCGGGCGCAATTTGACTTGCCCACAATAAATCCACAGATCAATTCACAAGCCCATTTTTGCAAAGCGTTTTCAAATCCATATAGGCGATACCGGAAAAGTTGCGGCACCCGTTAAAATCAGCCCCAAGTCGCGCCAAAACTGCCTGATTCTGAAGCAGAAAATATATGGTGCTCTTGCGCCCGTAGTGGTCCTGTCCGGCCCTGCTTTGCTTGCGGGATGTCTGGATTTCAGCGATAGAACCTGCGGGACAGCGCTGAGCAGAACGGAGACCGACATGAAGATCGCCAGTTTCAACATCAACGGCATCAAGGCCCGCATCAATGCGCTCGGGGAGTGGCTGGACGAAGCGCAGCCCGACGTCGCCGTGCTGCAGGAGATCAAATCCGTTGACGAGGCCTTTCCGCGCGACCTCATCGAGGACCGGGGCTACAATCTCGCGACCCACGGCCAGAAAGGGTTCAACGGGGTGGCGATCCTGTCGAAACTGCCGCTGGAGGATGTGCAACGCGGCCTGCCCGGCGACGACAGCGACACCCAGGCCCGCTGGATCGAGGCAACCGTCGTTGGCAAACAGGCGATCCGGATCTGCGGCCTCTACCTGCCCAACGGCAACCCTGTCGAGCTGAACGCGGACGGCAGCCCGGTGACGGGCGGCAAATACGCCTATAAACTTGCCTGGATGGAGCGTCTCAAGGCGCGTGCCGAGGCGCTTCTGGCCGAGGAGATGCCCGCCTTGATGGCCGGGGACTACAATATCATCCCCCAGGCTGAAGATGCCAGCCGTCCCGAAGTCTGGCGCGAGGATGCGCTGTTTCGTCTCGAAAGCCGCGCCGCATTCCGCAGGATCGTGAACCTCGGCTTCACCGAAGCCTTTCGCAGCCGCACCCATGGTCCGGGCCACTACACGTTCTGGGATTATCAGGCCGGCGCCTGGAATCGCAACGACGGCATCCGCATCGACCATTTCCTCCTGAGCCCGCAAGCGGCGGATCTATTGCTGGACTGCCAGATCGACAAGGACATCCGCGCCCGCGAGAAACCCTCGGACCATGTGCCGATCTGGGTTGATCTGGACCTCTGAACAGCCGATCCGGAGGACCGTCTGGCGACCACAGGAGGCCCCCGGCCAAGGACCATCAGCGGCACATCATAAAAGGATTGGCCGCATTCCTGCATTCAGCCGTGCGGAGGTGCCCCGTCCTGTCGGGTCTCGTCGTGGCGGTAGATCCAGTCGAACTGGCTCACCATACGCTGCGGCGCCAGCGCGCCTCCCAGACGCAAGATACCATGCGCAGGCCAGCTCAGCGGCGCTCGCAGGTGGTATTTCCAGGCATTGCCGCTGGCGGCCTCCACCACTTTGGCCGCCCTTGCCCGCCGCCGGAGCTGATAGGCCGTCAGCGCCGTCGCAATATCCGGAGCGGCCGTCAGGCAGTCGACCAGCGCATAGGCATCCTCCAGCGCCAGATTCGCTCCCTGCGCCATGAAGGGCAGCGTCGGATGCGCCGCATCTCCCAGCAACGCAACGCCCTCCCGGCCCCAGGTCTGCGCCACCGGATGGCGAAACAGGCCCCACAGCCGGACCTCATCCACCCTGTCCAGCAGCTCTCGGGCGACGCCGCCAAAGCCGGCAAAAGCCTGTCGCAGGTTGTCGGGGTTGTCGCCGTGGCTCCAGCTTTCCTCGGCCCAATTCCGTCGCGCCTGCGCGGCCACCAGATTGACCATGGACCCGTCCCTGACCGGATAGGCGACCAGATGCCGTCCCGGCCCCATGAACACCTGAGCCTCGGCCGGCACGCCCAGCCGGTTGGGCACTGTCGCGCGCCAGGCCACCTGGCCGCTGAACCGCGGCGCGCGGACCGCATTCAGCGCCGGACGCACGCGCGAATGGATGCCGTCGGCGCCGATGACCAGATCCGCGTGGCACTTCGCCCCATTCGCCAGATGCACCGCCGGACGTGGGCCGGGCACCACTGTGCTGACCTTTTGCATCAGGCGCACCTGGACCCCTGACCGACGCACCGCATCCGCCAGCAGGTTGATCAGGTCAGCGCGATGCACGAAATAATACCGCAGGTCCGGCGCATATTGGTCGAGGTCGAGCCGCAGCACCTCGCGGCCGTGGGCGTGATGACGCAGGACCACCGCGCGGGCCCGCTGCGAACACCAGGCGAGATCATCCGCCAGCCCCATCGCCCGCAGCACCGCGACCCCGTTGGGGGTGACCTGCAACCCGGCGCCGACCTCGGAAATCTCCTCGGCCTGTTCCAGCACCGTGACCTGCGCCCCCCGCTGGCGCAGCATATGCGCCACCGCGAGCCCGCCGATCCCCGCCCCGATCACCGATATTCTGATGTCCTTGAAGTTCATGCGCCCCTGGCCCGTATTCCCCGTGTCATCGCTCATAACAAAAAAGCGCCGGATCAAAAGACCCGGCGCTTCATAAACTTGTGGATGTCAGACTTTTTCCATGTCCGAACCGACTTCCGTGGCCTAGTCGTCGCGGTGGACCTTCTCGCGACGTTCATGGCGCTCCTGAGCCTCAAGGCTCATGGTCGCGATCGGACGGGCGTCCAGACGTTTCAATGAAATTGGTTCCCCGGTGACTTCGCAATAGCCGTATTCACCTTCGTCGATACGGCGGATCGCAGAGTCGATCTTTGCAACAAGTTTACGCTGACGATCGCGGGTGCGCAGCTCCAGCGCGCGGTCGGTTTCCTCGCTGGCACGATCAGCCACATCGGGAATATTGCGGGTGTTTTCCTGCAGCCCTTCAATGGTGTCCCGGCTTTCATCCAAAAGCTCGGCTTTCCAGTTGTACAGCTTGCGGCGGAAGTATTCCATCTGCCGTTCGTTCATGAACGGCTCGTCTTCGGCCGGGCGATAGTCCTCCGGCAGAAACGTTTCCTGCTTCATTTCGGCTCCTTCGGTCTGGCCCATCACCTTGGTCTCTGCAAATTTTCCAAGCATCAAAGCTCCCCCATGCCGCAGCGTTTATCGCCATGTGCGCCGAATGTCACTACACAATAATTCCACGCTGTGATTAAAGCTGACCCTAGCATGCTAATTCGGCAATATTAGGGCAGAGCCAAAAGGAGACTCCATGCAATTTCAGGGCACTAAGGACTATGTCGCCACCGATGACCTGAAGATCGCGGTCAATGCAGCGGTCACATTGGAGCGTCCTTTGCTGGTCAAGGGAGAACCCGGAACCGGCAAGACGGAACTGGCAAAACAGGTCTCCGATGCCCTCGGTCTGCGGATGATCGAATGGAATGTCAAATCCACCACCCGTGCCCAGCAGGGGCTCTATGAATATGACGCCGTATCCCGTCTGCGCGACAGCCAGCTGGGCGACGAACGGGTGCATGACGTGCGCAACTACATCCGCAAGGGCAAGCTCTGGGAGGCCTTCGAGGCCGGCGAAAAAGTCGTCCTGCTGATCGACGAGATCGACAAGGCCGACATCGAGTTCCCCAACGACCTGCTGCAGGAACTCGACAAGATGGAGTTCCACGTCTACGAGACCGGCGAGACCATTCGCGCCGTCCATCGCCCGATCATGATCATCACCTCCAACAATGAAAAGGAACTGCCCGACGCCTTCCTGCGCCGCTGTTTCTTTCACTACATCCGCTTCCCCGATGCCGAGACCATGAAGAAGATCGTCGAGGTGCATCACCCCGACATCAAATCCGACCTGCTCTCCGCCGCGCTGACGCAGTTCTACGAGATCCGCGAGACTCAAGGGTTGAAGAAAAAACCCTCCACCTCCGAGGTGATCGACTGGCTGAAGCTGCTTCTGGCCGAAGATCTGACCCCGGAGGATCTGGCCCGCGACGGTGTCAATGCCTTGCCAAAGCTGCACGGTGCCCTGCTCAAGAACGAACAGGATGTGCATCTGTTCGAACGGCTTGCCTTCATGGCCAGACGCGGCCGCTAGGCGCCGCGCGCGGCAATTTCCGATAATTGTCGCGCCGCCACCGCATCTTCACCGCAAAATCACCGATCCCCCGTCTGGCTCCAAATTCTTGCCCCAATTCTGCGTCATTGCAGTAGGCTCGGCGCAGTAGGCTCGGCCGGACTGCGCAGGCTGTATGGTATTTGTGGGACGGTGAAGACGGGCGGAGATGAGCGAGTGACCTTGAGACAGTTCTTTCCCGATGCCCTGTTGTGCAGATTGCGGGCGGCGATACTGCCCGGCGCTTCAGTCCGCGTCGCGGACAACGCACCGGTCGGATCAACGGTGAGAAAACCAAGCAAAATACCAGGCAGAACACAGGCCAATTTACAGGCCAGAATACCGACCAGAATACCGGCCACCCTGCTGGCGGGTGTCGGGCTGGTGCTCTGTGTCGGCGCCTGCAGCGATGGCGGCCCGCCCCCCTCGCGCGCCGCTGCCGGGATTGCGGTCACCCTGCCACCGATCCGCACCTTTGCCACCGCCGCCGCCCTGCCGCCGCAACGGTCCAACGCCGATATGGCGCGCGACTTTCTGGATCTGCATTTTCGCCTTGAGGGTGGCAGCACATTGCCGGTGCTGACGCGGTTCGAAATGCCCGTCGGGGTGGCCGTCACCGGGACCCCGACCCCGACGCTGCGCCCCGATCTGGAGGCTCTGGTCCGCCGCCTGCGAACCGAAGCGGGGATCGACATCCGCCTGACCCCGCCCGCCCGGGCCCAAATCACCATCGAGGCCGTGAGCCGCGACCGTATCCAGCGCATCCTGCCGCAGGCCGCCTGTTTCGTGGTCCCCAATGTCAGCTCGCTCGACGAATACCGTCGCAACCGCCGCGCGCTGCAGACCGATTGGAAAAGCCTGCGCAGCCGCGACCGGCTGGCGATCTTCGTGCCCGGTGATGTCAGCCCGCAAGAGCTGCGCGACTGCCTGCACGAAGAGCTGGCGCAGGCGCTGGGGCCGCTCAATGATCTCTACCGGCTGCCCGATTCCGTCTTCAACGACGACAACGTGCATGCCATTCTGACCGGCTTTGACATGTTGATGCTGCGCGCCACCTATGACCCTGCGCTGGCAACGGGCATGAGCCGTCAGCAGGTCGAAGCTCGCATT
This sequence comes from Alphaproteobacteria bacterium MedPE-SWcel, assembly GCA_001874255.1. Classification (GTDB taxonomy): domain Bacteria; phylum Pseudomonadota; class Alphaproteobacteria; order Rhodobacterales; family Rhodobacteraceae; genus Epibacterium. The sequence continues at coordinate 2,557 of MPDC01000038.1, read as the reverse complement.
CCCGCCATTCTCGCCCGGCTCAATCCGGCCGGCGAGGCGCGCCGCTCCGCCCCGCTGCCGGACACGCCGAGACCCTGGATCACGGCGGTCGAAACCGCCCTTGGCGCCTATGGCTCCGATGCAATGCGCAGCCGCGCCGCCCATGAAACCGCCCGGATTGCCCGCGCGCTCGGCTGGCGCGACCATCGCCGCGCCTTTGCCCATTTTCTGGTGGGCCGCAGCGAACAGGGCCGCGACAGCGGGCTCGCACAGGCCCATTTCCGCACCGCGCTCAGCTATCTCGGTCAGGGTCCCGACACCGCCAATCACCGGGCGCTGATCCAGTCCCGGCTGGCCTCCTTCGCGCTGCAGGCGGCAGAGTATGACCGCGCCGAACGGCTGCTTGACGCCGCGATACCGGCGGCAAGATCCGGACAAAACGCCGCGCTGCTGTCGAGCCTGCTGATGCTGAAGGCCCGGCTTGCCGACGCCAGAGGCCATCGCCACGAGGCTGCGACATTGCGCTCTGACAGTGTTGGCTGGGCGCTCTACGGGCTGGGCACCGAGGCCACGATCGACCATCAGCTGCGCGACAGGGCCGTGCTCATCACCAGCGCGCGGCGCTGATCCCTGATCCCAGATTGCCCGCGCCCGGGCCGTCTTGCAGGTTGACGCCACAGGTCTTGCACGGGTCCATGCGCCAGGTCCTTGCACAGGTCTTTGCACTGGTCTTTGCACTGGGGCCATGGCCGCGCTATACGCGGCAGAACCATTCGTCACAGATCCTTCGGCCGCTCCCGGAAAAGCCCCGGCGCCGCAGGACGCAAGCACCGGGAAGACCCACATGATCGTGATCCTCGCACTCCTCTTTGGCGCGGCCCTCGGCGCCTTCAAGGCCCGCAAACGTGGCGGCAACCTGGCAGATATGCTGCAATACGGGGCTGTCTACGCCATGATCTTTGGTATTCTCGGCCTGCTCGCCACCATCGTTGCCCATCGCATGATCGTGAGCGCCTGACACCCCGCGCCCAACCGGGCCTCATACCACCCCCCGCACGGCGCCTCGCCCAGCGGATCGGAGAACGCCATGTTCCAGCCCTTTTTCGAGAACCTGCGCGCGGCGGCCGTGCCTGTGTCCCTGCGCGAATACCTCGCCTTTCTCGAAGGGCTGAAGGTCGGATTGGCCACCTATGACATCGAGGCGTTCTATTTCCTCGCGCGCACGGTGATGGTCAAGGACGAACGCAACCTCGACAAGTTCGACCGCGCCTTTGCGCAGACCTTCGAGGGGCTGGAGGCCATCCCCGCCAAGGCGGTGATCGACGCCGTGGACCTCCCCGAGGACTGGCTGCGCAAAATGGCGGAGAAACACCTCAGCCCCGAGGAACGGCAGGAAATCGAGGCCCTCGGCGGCTTTGACAAGCTGATGGAGACGCTCAAGGAGCGGCTGAAAGAGCAGCAGGGCCGTCATCAGGGCGGCAACAAATGGATCGGAACGGCCGGCACCTCGCCCTTTGGCGCCTATGGCTACAATCCCGAGGGCGTGCGCATCGGCCAGAAGGAGAGCCGCCACCAACGCGCGGTCAAGGTCTGGGACAAACGCGACTTTCGCAATCTGGACGGCGATGTGGAGCTGGGCACCCGCAACATCAAGGTCGCCCTGAAGCGCCTGCGCCGCTGGGTGCGGGAGGGCGCCCGCGAGGAGCTGGACCTCGACGGCACCATCCGCTCCACCGCCGAACACGGCTATCTTGATGTGAAGACCCGGCCCGAGCGTCACAATGCGGTCAAGGTCCTGTTGTTTCTCGACGTCGGGGGCTCGATGGATCCGCATATCAAAGTGGTGGAGGAATTGTTTTCCGCCGCGCGGTCGGAGTTCAAGCATCTGGAGTATTTCTACTTCCACAATTGCCTCTACGAAGGGGTCTGGCGCGACAATCGCCGCCGCTGGGAGGCGCAGACGCCCACCCATGAGGTGCTGCGGACCTATGGGCCGGATTACAAATGCATCTTTGTCGGCGATGCCTCGATGTCACCCTATGAGATCGCCTATCCGGGCGGCGCTAACGAGCATTGGAACCAGGAGGCCGGACAGGTCTGGCTGCAGCGGGCCCGGGACCAATGGGGCGCACATCTGTGGATCAACCCCGTCCCCGAGGCGCAGTGGGACTACACCCATTCGATCCGCATGATCCGCGAAATCTTCGAAGACCGCATGGTGCCGATGACCCTCGCCGGGCTGGATCGCGGGATGAAGGAGCTGATCCGCTAGTCTCCCTGCGACCGGCAGGGATCCCGTGCCACTTGCGATCTTGTGAACAGAGCGTGCTGTGATCGCGCAACCCGCATCTGGGTTGGACGCACAGGTCCGGGGCTACAAAAAGTATCAGCCCTTCTGACGTTATGTTTCGCGTGCGAAACAACAGGTCAGCACCGCTGACCTATCGTCATGGTCGGTCTCCGCTGCAGCCGCGTGCGCTGGCTCAAGCACCGGTGGGGCTCCCGCCCCTTTCTCATGAGGCATAGCCTCCCTCCAAAGCGTTGGGCCGGGCGGGGGCCGCGCTGGAGGCGCGGCCCC
>MPDC01000037.1 GCA_001874255.1 Alphaproteobacteria bacterium MedPE-SWcel | reverse complement strand
GCTGCGTGGTGTTGACCGCGAAGGCGTTGAGCGTGGTCAGGTTCTGTGCAAGCCGGGTTCGGTTCAGCCGCACACCAAGTTCGAAGCCGAAGCCTATATCCTGACCAAGGATGAAGGTGGCCGTCACACGCCGTTCTTCGCGAACTACCGTCCGCAGTTCTACTTCCGGACCACTGACGTGACCGGCACGGTGACGCTGCCAGAGGGCACCGAGATGGTGATGCCGGGCGACAACCTGAAGTTCGAAGTCGAGCTGATCGCCCCGATCGCGATGGAAGACGGTCTGCGTTTCGCGATCCGCGAAGGCGGCCGCACCGTTGGCGCCGGCGTCGTCTCCAAAATCCTCGCGTAATCAGCCCGTCTGACCGCGACGCGAAAGGGCCTCCCCTCCGGGAGGCCCTTTTTGCTGGGCGCCTGCGATGTCGGTGTCTCAAAGCCAATGAAATTCGCAGATTTCCTCTTGCGTCCTCTGACGCTGTCGCTTAGGAAATGCCGCACTGCAGGGGTATAGCTCAGTTGGTAGAGCGACGGTCTCCAAAACCGTAGGTCTCGGGTTCGAACCCTGATGCCCCTGCCATTGAAATCAAAGGGTTACAATGCAATTGGCCGACCGGCCAAAAATAGTTTCCAACTTTGTTTCCCACTTTCATGTATTGTTTTTGTTCTGTTCTCGCAGGTTTTGAGCCTGCTTCGCGAGGCGCTTTTGATTCGCGCTCTTTGAGTATTTCTGGATCATGGACAGGCTCTTGTGGCCGGTGATCGCCGCTATCTGGTGGTCTGTGCATCCAGCCTCTGCCAGCTCGCCAGCCGCGCTGTAGCGGAGACCGTGGAAGCCATATCCCACAAGGCCGAGTTCCTTTCGGATCTTGAGCAATTTCTTCTGGATGAGATCGTACCGTATCTGCCGCCCATACTCGTCCGCCAAGATCCACCGCAAGCTGGTGCGCGTGCTATCTTCGAGGGCTGCGGATATCTGCGGCGATGCGATCCCCGCAGCGCCTGCGCGGGGCCCGGTCCGGGTGTTCCAGCCGATGAGCCTCTATCCGGATGGCGACGAGAACTGGACCGCGCAGCCTTCGGGCTACCGGGGCCGTTCGGCGCTGCAGCGGGCGGATGTGTTTGACGTGATGGCGGCAAAGTCCCGGAGCAGCGGCAAGCCGTCGCCCTTCACGCGGGCGCAAGTCACCGCGGGGCGCGCCTATCGCGACCTGGTCGAGCGTCACGCCTGCGCCGGTCTGCGCTGTTCGTCGATTGAGGGCGTGCGATCCGGGGCCGGTGGAGGCGGCAGCTTCATCGACGCGGTGCTGCGCGACCGCGCAGACATCGCGCGCCTCCACCGCAGGATCGGCTCCGGCATCTCGCTGGTGGTGCGCAAGATCCGGCCCTCAGCGCGCGGCTCGCGGGTGAACATCACGGATCGGCGTCTGGTCGATATGGTCTGCCTGGAGGATAAACCCCTCAGCGCGGTGCTGCCAGCGCATGGTTGGGCGTGGCGGTCATTGGTCCTCTCCCTTCATGAAAATGATCCAGTGAGATTTCGCTGTCTTGCCGCCGCGATCCGCCCGCGCCATGCATCGAACTCGGTACGCAGTGCGTTGAACCTGTTGAGTGCCTCACCGGGCTCGTCGAGACGTCCTTTGTCGGTAGTTCTTGTTGCGACCCTCTCAAGGTTTGGACTTCATCGCCACAAAATTGTATTTTCCTGATGAGGAACTCGGAAAAGGAACGGCACAGTCGTGACACCCTTTGGCGCCCAATGCTGGCTCTTTGACGGCCCTGCGGTTACGGGGGCGGCAGGGTTTCGGTTTCCCACCCGCATGGCGGTGGTTCGATTGCCGGAGGATGGCGGGCTATGGATCTGGTCTCCGGTCGCTCTGACCCAAGATGTTCGCCTCGCTATTGATGCACTTGGACCTGTTCGCCATCTGGTCGCCCCCAACAGCCTGCACTACACATTTCTTGCAGAATGGGCCGAGGCCTATCCTGACGCCAAGGTCCATGCCGCTCCGGGCCTGACCGAGCAGATCACCACAACCACAATCCAGTCAACCATGGGAGAGGATCCAGACCCCGCTTGGGCCGGGGCGATCGATCAGATCATGGTACGCGGAAACCGGATTACAACGGAAGTTGTGTTCTTCCACCGCGAGTCTTCTACGGTCTTGGTGGCGGACCTTGTGCAACAAATTCCCAAAGGCTGGTATCGCGGGTGGCGGGCGGTGATCGCCCATCTTGACCTGATGACGGCCTCTGTGCCCTCCGTGCCTCGCAAGTTCCGTATGGCGACGACGGATAAAGTCGCCGCAAGAGATGCTGTGGCGCGCATCCTGGAATGGCCCGCCGAAGGTCTGGTGATGGCGCATGGCGCGCCACTGCGGTCAGGTGGAAAAGAGGCACTGCGCAACGCGTTCGAGTGGCTGATCTAGCGGCCTCTGCCAGCTCCTTCGCGGCGCTGCAAGGCCGATGCATCATCACGCGCGCCGGAGCGCCGAGACGGCCGCCATGAACCACACAAAAACACCGGGGACATCCGACCGAAACAGAAATCTGTCACCGACTCTCCGAGGGATCAGATCCGGCCGTGATCTGTGAATTTACGTGAAAACCCGCTGAACGATGCCAACGACGGTGTCGCCAAGACCGGCGCAGAGGGTGGCCACGACGCTCAACATGGCAATGGGCACGGATTCTTTTCGGTTGCTATCCAACAAGGCCGCGAGCCCTTCTCTGTTCCGCTGGGCACTGTGCAAGGCGCTCTTGGCGACGAAATTTGCCTCGACGGCCGTTCTCTTGGTGCCAGGAAGCGCCTCGATCGTTGTCTTGACGAGAGTGCTGTAGGCGTCTGCACGGGTCCGATCGCCGCTCATCAAAGCCACCTCCACCTGGGTATCCAGTTCTACCAGGCAATCCACCAACGCTCTTACCGCATTGGCTTCGGCGAACCTGTGCGAGCCGAGGTCGGATGTCGCTTTCTCAAGACGTTGAGTGATCGGAGTGGCGGAAATGTCAAAATTGACCGGCGTATCAAGAAGCCGAAAGGCGGTTCCCCGGCTCAGAAAGAGCATCCCAAAAGTCAATGCTACGGCGACAGCGCCATATTTGTTTGCAATCGTTGGCGACGACGACAGCGCCCCGTGTCCGATCCCGGCGATGCAGATCGCAACGCCAACCCAAGCGACAATCCAGTAATTGCGTATTCCGATCATGGCGCCAACGGGAATTCAATCTCGCGCCAATTGAACGCCGAGCCGTAGATGGTGTTCTTGCTTGGTGCGTATTGATACTGCCCTTCGAAGTGCCCGACATTGATCAGGTACAGGTTGACCGGGCGACCGCCCATCCGCGCAATTTCAACGGAGGGAAGTGTGGTGACCGCATTCAACTCAATGACCTTGTTTCTCTTCTCGATGTATCGAAGGAGTTCTGTCTGCAGCGATACGATAGGGCGTAGCCTGTCTTCCGATCCGATCGCCGGAAAGGACCGCTTCCTGCGCTCGTCAGACAAATGGGCGCAGACGTATTCAAGTCTTTTCTGATAGAAATCAGGGTCGGGTATAAAATCAGGGATGTCCAAATATGCACGCTAAAAAATCTCAGGAACAGGTTATCCCTAACCGGTGCTCTTGAGTTTCTTCCCGTTGAGTTCTTGGGCAATTTCATATTCTAGCTTCAAAAGCTCGCTAAACGGCATCACCTCTCCAGGTGCTTCCGAATGTTGCGCAAACGCGATCTGTCGGCGCGATATCTCTGCGAGCTCATCTTTGGAAAACTGTTTCATGTAGACTTTCCTATTGTGACGAGCCCCAACGCATTTTTACATATCAGGGCAGGTTCTGATACTAGGGCGAAGAGCCCTAATAGTCCATATACATAGCGGCCGGGCGGCCTCCGCACTCGACTTGGCCGCCGGGGCGGAATGCCAGAAATCACCAAATATTCTTGTGGCGCAACCTCTTGGCTGAACCCGGTTTGATTATGGCAAATTTTCGCCATTGCGTGACAATCAGACGTTGCTGCAGCGCACGGCGCTCCGAGCCGCAGGCCGCCAGAGAGAGCTGGCGCCCGGTTCAGATTTGAAATCAAGGGCCGGCTTTCTGCAATTGGCCTAGGAGCCGAGCAAAACTCTGAACTCCAACTTTTCATGCCCACCAAGTGCGCTGTCGGCGGTGAAGGTTCTGATCAACATCCCACCTGCCTTTTCGATGACCCGGACCGAAGAGGGGTTTTGCGGGCTGGTTGTAATTGTGACGTGGCTCAATCCGACCGCTTTGGCTTCCGGAAGAATTGCAACCAGCGCGGCAGAGGCCAGCCCTTCGCGCTGTCGCCAGGGCACCACGGCATATCCGATGTGACCCGAACAGGTGGGCGGCAGTTCCTCTGTTCCCGGCATCCAGCGAAAGCTTATGTGACCGCAGAATTCATCATCCCATATCCACCGTCGGATACTTGGCAAGCGCGGAACCTTCGAGCCGTCCGGCAGTATGATTGGCCCAGCCTTTGCAGTCGGATCATCAAGGTTGGACACAAATGACGCCGCATCTTTTTCAATGCTTGCAATCTGCTCTTGCGCGGCCTCGGCCCGCAAGTTGTCCGGCGACCAGCCCATTTGCAAAGCGGCGACGTATGCCGGAAGATGTTCAATACTGGGTGTAAGCAATTTCATGTAATCGGCCCAAGACGGAATATTCTGAATAGACGGACATTCACCCGAGGCGCGGCATTCGTCAAGCAAGGGCTGGCCGGTCATATCGGTGCCAGCGAAGCTGTGGCTGGGGCAGCGATGTCAGCAATCGGCATCTATGGCCAGCCGTCTGACCAAGACCAAGGTCAGCGCCACTGCCATCAAAAGAAACCCCGCTCCCACACTCCAGGCAATCGGTGTGGAGTATATTTCGGCGACGGCTCCGGCGAGAACCAAGCCCAACGCGGCCCCCAACTGTTGTATCAGCGATCTGAGCGACAGCACGGTGGACCGCTGGCGGTCTTCTACGCAGCGATGCAGAATGCTGCTGGCCGGTGTTTCGCTGACGCCAAGGATCACGGAATACAGGACGAATACCGCCACAAAACCGATGATGCTGCCTTGCAATGCCAATGCGATCTGGACGCCTGCCAGGCAAGCAAATGTCGCCGCCAGCGTCAGGGCGTGCCGCCGCTTGAAGATTCGGCTGATGCGCGGCGACAGAGAGGCGCCAAAGGCGATCGAGAAGAAATAGCTCGCGGTTACAACACCGATAACGGTGTTGGCATAGCCCGCATCCAACATGGGTCTTGCATGGGTCGGCCAGATCACCTCGACAGGGTTGCTGGCCATCAGAAAGAACGCCAATGCGGCCAGAAGGAGCGAGAGTGCCGGGTGTTTCAGGGCCAAGAGGCTCGCATCCTTGATCACGGTCGGGACCTTTGCAAAGCCGTGCCTGAGGGCCGTGGCACTCATCGGGCGCGGGTTTTCGACAATGGCCAGGATGGTGAAGACAAACACGGCCAGCATCACCGCAAAGCTTGCCGCGTAGGACACATCATAGATGCTGAACCCGAGGCCTTCGGCGAGAGGGCCCAACAGATCCGGCAGGAGACCTCCCAAGATGGCCCCTGAGGCCAAGCCGACCGCATTGGCCCATTGCGCTTTGGCCAGGGCGGGCTGGATATCCACCTGTGGAGCTGCGGCCTTGAAGGTTTCGACAAACCACGCATCGAGCGTGCCCGACCGGAGCGCGCGTCCGAAACCGATGAATGCAAATGACAGTGCGAGGACATAGAAGTCACGCGTCGACAGAAAGAGCGCGAGCGACATCAAGCTGGCGACGACCGCCGCCAAAAAGACCGGCTTGCGGCCGATGCTGTCGGCAAGACCGCCAAACGGCAGCTCCATTGCCATCGTGGTGAGCGAGTAGACCCCGAAGAGAAGCGAGATATGAAAGAGGTCCATGCCTCGGTCGGTCAGTGCCAGAGCAACAACAGCAACCGTCAATCCCATCGCAAAACGGTCAAGAAACTGGTGTATCTGAAACACACGGATGTGCCGCCGAGCCGAACCGGGCAGCGCCGCGAAGGAAAACTCTGTTTCAGTTGTCATGCTTGCAACATCAACTTTGCTGCCGCCACCTACAATACCTTAAATGCTAGAAATTATCCGGCGTAAGCCATGGCGGTCCCTCGAACAAGCGCAGAGAAAGGGGGGCGCAGGGGGTGGAAACCCGGCTGACAGCTGTCCGCAGGCATGTAAGTTTGCAGGCTGGATCGCTGCAAATGTCGGATTGGCGCCCGCCCATTTGGTTTCTGCGTTGCAGCTTTATCTGCGACTTGCCGCGAGAGCGCTCTCGCCATCGCGCCATGTCTGCTGGGGCAAGCCCAGAAAGCCGTCTCGCAGCCATTGTGCAGCCACACCCAGGGCCTGCTGCTCGGTCCAGACGGCGTCAATGCCTTCGAGCAGGTCGCTCTGTTGAAATGCATAATTCAGGCGCGTGAGGGTGCCGCTCTTGAGAGCTTCCGCCACGGTCGCGAAGGGCAGCTCGGCCCAGCCGAGCCCCTGTTCGACCAGCCTCAGGATCGTGCTCGGGGTTTCCGCATACCAGACGGAGGGGCTTTTGCTCCCGCCCGACAGCGCTGCCGTCGGAAGGGATCGGCTGCGTTGCATGAATTGGCGGAATTTCCGCAGATCAAGGTGGCTGACCTGCGCCATCGCCGCCAGGGGATGGGACGCGGCGCAGACCGGCACCAGCTGCGAATGCCCGATACCGCGAAACTTGAAGCCCGTCGGGTAATATTCCCGCTCGATCATCAGGCCAAGGGACGCGCGCCCCTCTTTCAGAAGCATCGCGGTATCGTTGGGGCCGGGTCTGAGGATGTCGAGCGAGACATGCCCAAATTTCGCCGCGAACTGCTGGAACAGATGCATGAGCGGGCTGAGGCTGATGCCTTGCTCGATGGCAATGCAAAGGTCGGTTTCCAGGCCCTCCACCATCGAGGCGGCCTTTGAGAAGAATTCCCGGTTTCCCAGCAGAATGCCTTTGGCATGAGGCAGCAAGGCGCGGCCTTCATCCGTCAGGACAGGGTTGCGCCCGCTTCGATCGAAGAATTCTACCCCGGCATCGATCTCAAGATTGGCGATGGCCGTGGAAACGGCTGACTGCGCCTTTCCCATCCGGCGCGCGGCCGCTGAGAAAGAGCCGAGCTCGGCGGCGAGGACAAATGCCTGCATCTGATCTGGGTGGGCCATGCTGACCTATCTGAAATATGGATAGTATCTGACTTTAACATGGCGGCATTTCTGATACCAGTCATCCAGCGAATTCAGGAGGCTCATCATGTCGAACACAGTCGCCATGCGCAGCGGAAGGGATCGGTTGCGCTACAGTATCGGTCTTGAGATCGGGATCATGGCATTTCTGATCCCGGCAGGTGCTGCGTTCTTCGACAAAGGGCTCTCCGATATCGGTTTGCTCGGACTGGTGCTCTCGCTCAAGGCCGTGCTGATTGGTCTGATCTACAACTGGATCGTGGATCACATGAGTGCGCGACGGGGGCGTGTGTCATCGGATCGGACGCCTGTGGGACGTATCCTGCACGCGGTAGGTTTTGAATTGTCGCTCCTGATGACGTCGCTGCCGATCTATACGCTGTGGCTTGGCTTGACGATCCTTGAAGCTTTGGCGACGGATCTCGTTGTAACAAGTTTCGTGGTCGTTTTTACCTATGTCTTCACGCTTGCATACGATCGCGTTTTTCCACTCCTGTCCGAGAGCAAGTTGAACTGAATAGGCCGGAATTCCAGTTGGACACGTGACCTGGCCCATTGTTTCCCCTGCACGGATGTGTGGCCTGATTTGGCGAGTTCGGGCATGATTTCAATACGTTCGCAAGGACTCCAAGACCGTAGGCCTCGGATGCGACCCCCGATGCCTCTGCCATTGACGTTTTGACTTCAGGTCCGCGTCCAGATGAATAAGCCACTCTCTCGCGGAGCCCATCTTAGGGCCCCTTTCTCCGTTCAGTTTCGGCTGTGAGAACTTTGCTTGACCACAATCCGAATGCCCGGTGACACCCGCAGCTTCAGGAGGGTGGCTGCACCCTTGGCCTCCCGCGCTTGAGGTGCGACCCTATGCGGCGGCGAAAGAAACCTTTTGTCCGCCGGCACGCGGAGGCAGGTCTTTTGCAACCGTCAAATGGGCCTTTGGCTGATCTGTTCTCCAGTTTTCAAACACCGCATCAAATGCGTCTTCCAGGCTGCGTGTATAGCTGGTTGCATCGAAGAGCGGCGCCGTACGGCGGTTTACCTTCAGTTTGCTGCGCAGCGCCATGAGGGCCGAGGGATCCTGTGCCAGGTGCAGGGCCCGGGCTTTGTAGTCGGCCTCATCCTCAGCGATCAGCTCCGGCAGGTTCGCGGCGCTCAGGAGGCTGGCGCCGACGCGGCTTGCAAATTGCTGCCCGGGAAGGGTCAGCACGGGCAGGCCGGCCCATAGGGCATCGGACCCGGTTGTGTGGGCATTGACGGCAAAGGTGTCGAGGAACAGATCCGCGACCTTTTGTCTGGCCAGATGCTCGTCCTGTACCATGCGGTCGGCAAAGACCAGGCGGTCTGGCGCAACACCGCGTGCCTTCGCTTCCTGGCGCAGGTTGGCCTCGGAGGCGGGGCCGCTTGACAGAAGCCACAGCACGCTGCCCTCGACCTCGGCCAGGAGGCCCATCCAGATATCAAACTCGCGGGGCGTGATCTTGTAGCTGTTGTTGAAGCAGCAGAAGATGAAACCGTCTTCGGGCAGGCCGCAATCGCTGCGGGTGAACTGGCGCGGAGCGATTTTACGCTCCGGGTCGTTGGGTTGGTAGCTGTGCGGCATCCGGATCAGAGACTCTTCGAAGTGTCGTTCGGAGCCTACGGGGCTGACGACGGAATCGGTGATCAGATAGTCAATCGCCGGGGTTCCCATGGTGCCGGGGTAGCCAAGATATGAGATCTGGACCGGTGCCAGGCCTTGCGCGAAAATCGAGCTGCGTGAATTGCCGGTGTATCCTTTGAGGTCCACCGCGATGTCGAGGTTTTGGGATTTGGCAAGATCCACCAGCGCCTGATCTGACAGGCCGAATACCTCGTGGAAATGGCCAACGCTGCTTTTGGCGAGGGCGCGTTGCGCGTCTTTGTTCTGAGGGCCATAGGAAAAGGCGTGAATGTCGAAACGATTGGTATCATGCGCGCGTAGCACGCCACCGAGCAGAAACATGGTCGCGTGACAGTGAAAATCCGCCGAGAAATAGCCGATACGCAGCCGCTCGGGCCGACTGGCGGGGCGGATGAATTCAGCAGATTTTTTTGCGGGCAGGATGATGGATGTGTCGGCGTAGGCTTGAGTGCGCACACGCAGCAAGTCGGGGTTGTCCTCCATCGCGAGGGCGGTGAAAGGGGCGATAGCTGTCCCGCGCAAGCCAAGATGACGCCGATGAGCCTGATATTCCTGAACCCAGGCGAAATCGTTCAGTTTCGCCATTATATGCAGTTTGTAGGCGCGCGCGCGATCATCCTCGGGATTGGCTTTTACGAGCTTGTCAAACTGCGGCGCGGCGGCCTCGAATTCCTGATCGGCACATAGCATCTGGCCGTAGTTGAAACGCGCTTCCTGGAGATCCGGCTGTAGCGAAATCGCTTCGGCATAGAGACGTTTTGACTCGGATGTATTCCCCAGTTGGCGAAGGGCGTTGGCGAGGTTGTAGACCACGACCGCATTGTCCGGAGCCTGTTCCCTCGCTCGTTTCAGCAGGGATACCGCTTGGTCGGAGCGCCCGCAGCCCGTCAGGAAGTTGGCAAAGTTGTTCAGGATCACAACATTCGATGGCTCCAGCCCAAGTGCCGTTCGAAAATGGGCTTCGCCGGCTTCGGTCTTGCCTTGTTGAACATAGACAGCCGCCATGCCCGCGTAAGCGTCAGGTGCGGTCGGGGCGAGTTCCCTGGCGCGGTTGAGGCAGGTCAGCGCATCATTGAAGGCGCGGCGATGTGCGTGGCACAATCCCAGGGTCGTCCAAAGAAATGCGGAGGAATTATACCCCTTGAGCAGACGCGCGCAGGCGGTGGCTGTTTCATCGATCTGACCGGCGCGAAAGACGACCTTCACATGTTCGCGCATACGCGGCGGCAACGGATCTTCGGCAGCGGCGGGGTGAAGCCGGACCGGCGCCTCTGTGGCCCCCTCTGTGGGAGCGGTTGTCGCGAGGGGGCGCGACAAGGGCATCGGGGGAGGGCCCGCGAAGACGGGGGACCTGAGGTTACGTGACTGTTCGTGTTCAGCGTTCTGCCGAGAATTGGCGAAGGTCATGAAATTCCATCTCATTGTCGCGCTTGATGCGATCGGCCTAGTCCCGTGCAAAGACGGAAAGGTGGTTCTGCCTGCCGACTCTTCTTGTTATGAAATTCAATAATTAAGATTGAATTGACTGAACCGCGCCCGCTATCGGAGCCGTAGGACTTGAATTCGCCGCTCTATCCGGTTAAATCGCCGCTCAGTCGACAAGAGAGAGTGTGAGAGCCCTATGGCCACCATCAACCCCGTCCAGTTCATTCAGCAGGTGCGCGCAGAAGTCAGCAAGGTCGTTTGGCCGACCCGTCGCGAGGTCCTGTTGACCACGGTGATGGTGTTCATCATGGCGGCTTTGACCGCAGTGTTCTTTGCCATCGTGGATCTGGCAATCCGCTCCGGTCTGAACGGCGTTCTCGGGATGTTCGGCTAGGACCCGCATGGGCTGAGCGCGGATGACAGAGGCATGGTTGCCTCTTGATATTCGGCGCCCGGGGGGATAGTTCAGCCGACACTGGAAGAGGCGTGCGGCGATTCGCACGCCGATTTTTGTTGGGCCGCAGCAAGGCGCTGCACGCAGATATTTTTGCAGGAACGGTCCTGCACGGAACACAAGGGACGGTCAGCTTCATGGCGAAACGGTGGTATTCGGTCAGCGTTCTTTCGAACTTCGAAAAGAAAATCGCAGAACAGATTCGCGCCGCGGTCGTGGAGCAAAGTCTGGAAGACGAAATCGATGAAGTGCTGGTTCCCACCGAGGAAGTCATCGAAATCCGTCGCGGCAAGAAAGTCTCTACCGAGCGGCGTTTCATGCCGGGCTATGTGCTGGTCCACATGGAAATGTCCGATCAGGGCTATCACCTGATTTCGTCGATCAACCGCGTCACGGGCTTCCTCGGCCCTCAGGGGCGGCCGATGCCGATGCGGGATGCCGAAGTGAACGGTATTCTGAACCGCGTCCAGGAAGGCGAAGAGTCGCCGCGGACATTGATCAGCTTTGAAATCGGCGAGAAGGTCAAAGTCAATGACGGCCCGTTCGAAGACTTCGACGGTATGGTCGAGGGCGTCGACGACGAGAATCAAAAGCTCAAGGTCACCGTGTCCATCTTTGGGCGCGAAACCCCGGTCGAGCTGGACTTTGCCCAGGTCACAAAACAAGCGTGACCCTGATGCCGCTGTCCGAAGAGGGCAGGGGCCTCGGACAGCCCGCGCAGTGTATTTCCCCATTGGGAACTTTTGGATCGGCCTCTAGGATGGGGCCGATTTTTGGTTTTGCAGCGGGAGACTTTGGCACATGAAACTGATCGTGGTGTCAACGAACGCTGCCATGACCATGGGCGGCGAGGCCGTGAAGGCGCTGCAATACGTGCAGACCCTGCTGGAGCAAGGGCGCGACGTGACGCTTGTCACCCACGACCGGTGCCGTGCGGCGTTGCAGGATGCCCTGCCTGCGGATCGCGTGATCTATGTGCGTGACTCGCCTTTGATGAAAATATGTTGGCGGGCGCCCGGGCTTGGACGGTTCGTGAACGCGCTGTTCCACAAGGCCGTGGCGCGGCAGTGTCGGCAGTTCGATCCGTCGGATGTGGTCATTCACTATCTGTGCCCGATTTCTCCGGTGGAGCCGCGTTTTCCTCCAAGGGGCTATCGCTATGTCATCGGCCCGCTGTCCGGGAATATCTTCTACCCGCCCGGGTTTCGCCAGTTGGATAGCCGGGCGGGGCGTCTGCAGGAGAGGGTCTATCGTCCGGTTCAATGGACGATGGGACGGCTGTCATCGCAATATGACCGGGCCGATCGGGTGCTGGTCTCCGGCTATGAGCGCACCAGAGAGGCGTTGCGCTGGGCGGGATGTCCGGAGGCAAAGATGCTCTCGGTATGTGACGCCGGGCTGGACCGGAGCTTCTTCGATCGCGCCCGTATTCGCCCTGAACAGGCCGCGCCGGAGTTCGTCTGGATCGGGCGGATGGTGCCCTACAAAGGCGCGGATCTTGCGATCCGGGCGCTGGCCGCCGCCCCAGTCGATATTCGGCTGACGCTTTATGGCGATGGTCCGGAGCGGCCGCGATTGGAGGCCCTTGTCGCGGCGCTTGGACTGGAGCCTCGTGTCCGGTTCGCAGGCTGGCTGAGCCATGCTGCCCTCGCAGAGACCCTGAGCCAGTTTCGTGCGTTGGTCTTTCCCAGTCTGAAAGAAGCCAATGGCATCGTCATGCAGGAGAGTATGGCGATCGGCTTGCCGGTTCTGGCCCTGCGGTGGGGTGGTCCGGTCGGGCTTGCCACAGACCGGGAGGCTCTGTTCATCGAGGCCGACACGGCGGGGCAGGTGGTTGGTGATCTGGCTGCGGGGATGACACGCCTGGCGCGGGAACCGGACCTCGCCGCGGAGATCTCGCAGGCGGCGCGGCGCAGGGCGCAGCAGGTGTTTCCATGGGATCGCGTCGCGACGGACTGGTATGATGCCGCGTTGAGTGCGGCGCCTGCTGCGGCCCGCGCACAAGGCCTGCAAAGCGGTCAGGGTGAAACGGGGGTTGCGTCGTCAAAGGATACGGCGTAAGTGCCGCCAATCCACCTGATTGTTCAATCGGGTGCGATTCTTGTGGGAGGTCGGTGCATCGCGATGCAACGGTCGCACCACGCAACGTCACGAGGCCAAGGGGCGCGCCCTGCGGCTGTTGAAAAGGAGATAACCAGATGGCTAAGAAGCTTGTTGGTTCAATGAAGCTGCAGGTCCCTGCAGGTCAGGCAAACCCATCCCCGCCAGTTGGTCCCGCACTGGGTCAGCGCGGCATCAACATCATGGAATTCTGCAAGGCGTTCAACGCCAAGACCGCAGACATGGAGCAAGGCGCCCCTTGCCCGACCGTGATCACCTATTATCAGGACAAGTCCTTCACCATGGACATCAAGACGCCGCCCGCGTCTTACTACCTGAAAAAGGCTGCCAACGTGAAATCCGGCGCGAACAACCCGAGCCGTGAGACCGCAGGCACCGTTACTGCCGCACAGGTGAAAGAAATCGCCGAAGCGAAGATGAAAGATCTGAACGCGAACGACATCGAAGCCGCGATGCAGATCATCCTGGGCTCTGCCCGCTCCATGGGCATCGAGGTGAAGTAAGATGGCAAAGCTCGGTAAACGTACCCGCGCAGCGCGCGAATCCTTCGCTGGCAAAGTCAACCTGAGTGTTGAGGACGCCGTCGCACTGGTGAAAGCAAACGCCACCAGCAAATTCGATGAAACCGTCGAAATCGCGCTGAACCTCGGCGTTGACACCCGCCACGCAGACCAGATGGTTCGCGGTGTGGTTGGCCTGCCCAATGGCACCGGCAAGACCATGCGTGTCGCTGTCTTCGCCCGCGGCCCCAAGGCGGAAGAAGCCCAGGCCGCTGGTGCTGACGTTGTCGGCGCAGAAGACCTGATGGAAGCCATTCAGGGCGGCAACATCGATTTCGATCGCTGCATTGCGACGCCTGACATGATGCCCATCGTTGGTCGTCTGGGTAAGATCCTCGGCCCCCGCAACCTGATGCCGAACCCCAAGGTTGGCACCGTGACCATGGACGTGAAAGCGGCCGTGGAAGCTGCCAAAGGTGGTGAAGTTCAGTTCAAGGCGGAAAAAGGCGGTGTCGTGCACGCCGGTGTTGGCAAAGCGTCCTTTGACGAAGCCAAGCTGGTGGAAAACGTCCGCGCGTTCATCTCTGCCGTGTCCAAGGCGCGCCCCTCCGGTGCCAAAGGCACCTACATGAAGAAGATCGCTCTGTCGTCCACCATGGGCCCGGGCGTCACTCTCGATGTGGAAAGCGCCGTCACCGAGTGATCGGCGACCGGATTGCGAATGATAGAGAGGCGGCGCTGCGGTGCCGCCTTTTTTTATCCCTGAACCTGCGGTAGATCTGGCGCAACAGCAGGATATCAAGGCAGGCCCGTCCGACCCATGAGCGAGGCATCCACGCAGATCTGGCGGGTTGGCGCCATCATGAACGAACCTCTGCCCGAGGTGCTGCGCTTCTGCGCCTGGTATATCGCGCTTGGCGCGGATGAGGTGGTGATCTGCTTTGACAATCCCGACGACCCGGCGTTGGAGCTGCTGAAAGACCACCCTCGGCTGCGGTGTATTCCCTGCACGCCAGAGTTCTGGTCGCGGGTCGGCCTGACCGCGGGGGATGCTTTTGTGACCCGCCAGAACGCGGCGATGACCTGGGTGTACCAACAGTATGACGACGGCTGGCTGCTGAATGTCGACGCGGATGAATATCTGTTCCTGGAGAATGGCGGTCTTGTCGATCTGCTGGCGGATGTTCCCGACCGGGTGCAATCGATCCGTGTTGTGACAGCCGAACGGCTTGTGGTTCAGCAGGCGGAAGAGATCACATATTTCCGGCGCCCGATGGGTTATGAGGATCGCAAGTCCGTGTATGGAGCCGATGTCGAGCTGTTCGGCCCGCGCCGGGCCGGATTGGTCGGGCATCCGCAAGGCAAGTCGGTGGTGCGTTGTGGTGTCCCCGGATTGAGCCTGCGTCAGCATTGGCCACGGGCCGTCAAGGGGCATGACCTGCATGAGCTGTTGCTGGATCATCGTGACGGCGCGCATCTGCTGCATATGATCGGCGCGGATTACGACGTCTGGCGCAGCAAGCTGGACTGGCGCTGCGCGTCACGCGGATTTACGGCGGGGCTGACCGCTCGGGTGCAGGCGGCGCTGGCTGCACCCGAGCCGGACGCCGCCTTGCGTTCCTTGTTCGCGCGGCTCCACTGTGCCACGTCAGAGCTTTTGGACAGGCTGGACAGCCACGGCGCGTTGCTGCGGCTGCAGTTGAATGTAGATGCGCTGGTTCAGGAGTATTTCGGTATTTCACCGGGCGCTTTGCCGAAGGCGCCGATTGACCCGGACACCTGAACCCAGCCGAGGGGCCGTCGCTGAGGCGCCGGGCGTGACGGGTCTGGGCGTGGTGAGACGTGGCAGGGCATGGCAGGGCCGGCATTTAGGGCTTGGAAATCTTTTCCCGCAGGACTATGAACGCCCCACGGAGCAAAGCGTGCGATTCGTCGCGCGCTTTGTGCCTTTTCGTCCAAGATGGTGGGTGACCTGTCGATCGGGTCTTAATTTCCCTCCTGAGACGGGTAACGACCAATGAACGATCGAGGGTTTTTCGACCTTCGGGCAATTTTGGCTCAACCCCGTAAAACGGACTTGACCGCCGGTCCCTTCGGGGAGCGGTAGAAATGAGCCGGGGCCATGCGCCCCTAACTTGGAGAGAACTGTGGATAGAGCCCAGAAAGAGAAAGTGGTCGAGGAACTCGGCCAGATCTTCGAAAGCTCTGGCGTGGTGGTCGTAGCCCACTATGTCGGTCTTACAGTTGCTGAAATGCAGGACCTGCGTGCGCGTGCTCGTGACGCTGGCGGGGCCGTGCGTGTTGCCAAGAACAGGCTCGCCAAAATCGCCCTTGAGGGTAAGCCGTGTGAAAACATGTCTGACCTGCTGACAGGGATGACCGTTCTGACCTATTCCGAGGACCCCGTGGCAGCAGCCAAGGTGGCCGAGGGCTTCGCCAAGGATAACAAGAAGTTTGAAATCCTTGGTGGTGCAATGGGCGAGAACGCTCTGGACCGTGCTGGCGTTGAAGCCGTGTCGAAAATGCCGTCCCGCGAGGAGCTCATTGCTTCTATCGCTGGCTGCATTGGCGCACCGGCCTCCAACATCGCTGGCGCGATTGGCGCACCTGCAAGCAACATCGCAAGCATTCTTTCGACCATCGAAGAGAAGGCGGAAGCTGCGTAAGCGGTTGGCACTGAATGACTGGCGTAGGGTGCAACAAGCCCACGTTGGAATACATACACACTGTTAAACGGAAAGAGCTGATACAATGGCTGATCTGAAAGCACTCGCGGAAAGCATCGTAGGTCTGACCCTGCTGGAAGCACAAGAACTGAAAACCATCCTCAAAGACGAGTACGGCATCGAGCCCGCAGCTGGCGGCGCAGTGATGATGGCTGGTCCTGCAGGCGGCGACGCAGCTGCTGAGGAAGAGAAAACCGAATTCGACGTCGTTCTGAAGAACGCCGGCGCGTCCAAAATCAACGTGATCAAAGAAGTTCGCGCGATCACCGGTCTCGGCCTCAAAGAAGCCAAAGAACTGGTCGAAGCCGGCGGCAAGATCAAAGAAGGCGTGTCCAAGGACGAAGCCGAAGAAGTCAAAGGCAAGCTGGAAGCAGCTGGCGCCGAAGTCGAAGTGGCCTAAGCCACGCGAAAGGGGAAATGCACGCTGGATTTCACATAGAAATTTCTGCTTTATATCCCTAGCGAATTTGGCTGGATCCGGGGCGACCCGGGTCCAGCTGAACCTGTCTCAGAAAGGGGCTGTTTCACCTGAATGCGGGTGGGCCCTTTTCTCAGGCGAGGTTCGTTGGATCGGGAGGCTGCCATTCGGGACGGTGGCCATGAATTGATCCAGACCGCGCTGTCTCTGACGTGCAAGATGCCGGAGCCCGGCGGCATCCTTGTGTGTTGAGAACTCTGAAAGGTGACATCTGACATGGCTCAATCGTTCCTTGGCCAGAAACGTCTTCGCAAATATTACGGCAAAATCCGCGAAGTGCTGGACATGCCGAACCTCATCGAGGTCCAGAAATCTTCATACGATCTGTTTCTGCGCTCTGGTGATGCCGAACTGCCGCTCGACGGCGAAGGCATCATGGGCGTGTTCCAATCGGTTTTCCCGATCAAGGATTTCAACGAAACTTCCGTATTGGAATTCGTGAAATACGCGCTCGAGCGTCCCAAGTATGACGTGGACGAGTGCATGCAGCGTGACATGACCTATGCGGCTCCGCTGAAGGTCACCCTGCGTCTGATCGTCTTTGATGTCGATGAGGACACCGGTGCGAAATCCGTCAAAGACATCAAAGAACAAGACGTCTTTATGGGGGACATGCCCCTGATGACGCCGAACGGGACCTTTATCGTCAACGGCACCGAGCGCGTGATCGTGTCTCAGATGCACCGTTCGCCCGGCGTGTTCTTCGATCACGACAAAGGCAAGACCCACTCCTCGGGCAAGCTGCTGTTCGCCTGCCGCATCATCCCGTACCGCGGATCGTGGCTGGATTTCGAATTCGACGCCAAGGACATCGTCTTTGCCCGTATCGACCGCCGCCGCAAGCTGCCTGTGACCACCCTGCTCTATGCGCTGGGGCTGGACCAGGAAGGCATCATGGATGCCTATTACAACACGGTCGACTATTCGCTGGAGAAATCCCGCGGCTGGGTCACGCCCTTCTTCCCCGAACGCGTGCGTGGCACCCGCCCGACCTACGATCTTGTTGATGCCAACACCGGTGAGATCATCTGCGAAGCGGGCAAGAAAGTCACGCCGCGCGCCGTGAAGAAGCTGATCGACGAAGGCAATGTGACCCAGCTGCTGGTTCCGTTTGAACATATCGTCGGCAAATATGTCGCCAAGGACATCATCAACGAAGAGACCGGCGCGATCTATGTCGAAGCCGGCGACGAGATGACGCTGGAATATGACAAGGACGGCGACATCATCGGCGGCACCGTCAAGGAACTGCTGGATGCGGGTATCACCGACATCCCTGTTCTCGATATCGACAACGTCAATGTTGGCCCCTACATGCGCAACACCATGGCGGCGGACAAGAACATGGGCCGCGATACCGCGCTCATGGATATCTACCGCGTCATGCGCCCGGGCGAGCCGCCCACCGTCGAGGCCGCTTCGGCCCTGTTCGACACCCTGTTCTTCGACAGCGAGCGCTATGACCTGTCGGCTGTTGGTCGCGTGAAAATGAACATGCGTCTGGCCCTGGATGCGGAAGACACCCAGCGCACCCTGCGCAAGGAAGATATCGTCGCCTGCATCAAGGCGCTGGTGGAGCTGCGCGACGGCAAGGGCGACATCGACGACATCGACCACCTCGGCAACCGTCGTGTGCGGTCCGTTGGCGAGCTGATGGAAAACCAGTACCGCGTCGGCCTGCTGCGCATGGAGCGCGCGATCAAGGAACGTATGTCCTCGGTCGAGATCGACACGGTGATGCCGCAGGATCTGATCAACGCGAAACCGGCCGCCGCCGCCGTGCGCGAATTCTTCGGCTCCTCGCAGCTGTCGCAGTTCATGGACCAGACCAACCCGCTGTCGGAAGTCACCCACAAACGCCGTCTCTCGGCGCTTGGCCCCGGTGGTCTGACCCGGGAACGTGCCGGTTTTGAGGTCCGCGACGTGCACCCGACCCACTATGGCCGGATGTGCCCGATTGAAACGCCGGAAGGTCCGAACATCGGTCTGATCAACTCGCTGGCGACCTTTGCCCGGGTGAACAAATACGGCTTTATCGAGACGCCCTATCGTGTTGTGACCGATGGTGTTGTGACCGATGAAGTCCACTACATGTCGGCCACCGAGGAAATGCGTCACACCGTGGCGCAGGCGAACGCGAACCTTGATGAGAACAACAAGTTCGTCAACGATCTGGTCTCGACCCGTCAGTCCGGCGACTACACGCTGGCCCCGAACGAGAGCGTGGACCTGATCGACGTCAGCCCGAAACAGCTGGTGTCCGTTGCGGCCTCGCTGATTCCGTTCCTGGAAAATGACGACGCCAACCGGGCTCTGATGGGCTCGAACATGCAACGTCAGGCGGTTCCGCTGCTGCGCGCCGAGGCGCCGCTGGTCGGCACCGGCATCGAAGAAGTGGTCGCGCGCGACTCCGGCGCGGCCTATATGGCGAAACGCGCAGGCATCATCGACCAGGTCGATGCGCAGCGGATCGTGATCCGGGCCACCGAGGACCTCGAACTGGGCGACGCGGGTGTGGACATCTACCGCATGCGCAAATTCCAGCGCTCGAACCAGAACACCTGCATCAACCAGCGTCCGCTGGTGAAGGTCGGCCAGCGCGTCTCCAAGGGGGAGGTCATCGCCGATGGTCCCTCCACCGACATGGGCGAACTGGCTCTGGGCAAGAACGTGGTCGTCGCCTTCATGCCGTGGAATGGCTACAACTACGAAGACTCCATCCTGATCTCCGAGCGGATTGCCCGGGACGACGTCTTTACCTCGATCCACATCGAGGAATTCGAAGTCGCCGCCCGTGACACCAAGCTCGGGCCCGAAGAAATCACCCGCGATATCCCGAACGTCGGCGAGGAAGCCCTGCGCAACCTCGACGAGGCGGGCATCGTCTACATCGGTGCCGATGTGGAGCCGGGCGATATCCTCGTGGGCAAGATCACACCGAAGGGCGAAAGCCCGATGACGCCGGAAGAAAAGCTCCTGCGCGCCATCTTCGGTGAGAAAGCCTCTGACGTGCGTGACACCTCGTTGCGGGTGAAGCCGGGCGATTACGGGACGGTTGTCGAAGTGCGTGTCTTCAACCGCCATGGTGTGGAAAAAGACGAACGTGCGCTGCAGATCGAGCGTGAGGAAGTCGAACGTCTGGCCCGTGACCGGGACGACGAGCTGGCGATCCTTGACCGCAACATCTATGCCCGTCTGCGGGACCTGCTGATGGGCAAGATTGCCGTCAAAGGTCCGAAAGGCGTGCGCGGCAACACCGAGATCAACGAGGATCTTCTCGACAACGTGCTGACCCGTGGCCAGTGGTGGATGCTCGCCCTTGAGGACGAGAAAGACGCCCAGATCCTTGAAGCTCTGAACGAGCAATACGAAGCACAGAAACGTGCTTTGGATGCCCGTTTCGAGGATAAGGTCGAAAAGGTCCGTCGTGGCGACGACCTGCCGCCGGGTGTGATGAAGATGGTCAAAGTCTTCATCGCCGTGAAGCGCAAGCTGCAGCCGGGCGACAAGATGGCGGGCCGTCACGGCAACAAGGGTGTGATTTCACGCGTGGTGCCGATGGAGGACATGCCGTTCCTCGCGGATGGTACCCCGGTTGATTTCTGTCTCAACCCGCTGGGTGTTCCGTCGCGTATGAACGTCGGTCAGATCCTTGAAACCCACATGGGTTGGGCCGCGCGCGGTCTTGGGATCAAGGTCGATGACGCGCTGCAGGACTACCGTCGCACGGGCGATCTGACGCCGGTGCGCGACGCGATGCGCCACGCCTATGGTGATGACGTCTACGAGGAAGGCCTGTCCGATATGGAAGAGGTCGATCTGGTCGAAGCGGCGGGCAATGTGACCCGCGGTGTTCCGATCGCGACACCGGTCTTTGACGGTGCCAAGGAAGAGGACGTCAACGACTCGCTGATCCGTGCAGGCTTTGACAAATCCGGCCAGTCGATCCTGTTCGACGGCCGCACCGGCGAGCAATTCGCCCGTCCGGTGACCGTCGGCATCAAGTATCTGCTGAAACTGCACCACCTTGTGGATGACAAGATCCACGCGCGGTCTACCGGTCCGTACTCGCTGGTCACCCAGCAGCCGCTCGGTGGTAAGGCGCAGTTCGGTGGTCAGCGCTTTGGTGAGATGGAAGTCTGGGCTCTGGAAGCTTACGGCGCCGCCTACACCCTGCAGGAGATGCTCACCGTGAAATCGGATGACGTCGCCGGCCGGACCAAGGTCTATGAATCGATCGTCAAGGGCGAGGACAACTTTGAAGCGGGCGTTCCCGAGAGCTTTAACGTGCTCGTGAAGGAAGTTCGTGGTCTCGGCCTGAATATGGAACTCCTGGATGCGGAGGTTGAGGAGTAAGGGCCGCGCGCCCTTACCCCACTCCCCCCTTCCGCGAAATTTGAGGTATCAAAATGAACCAGGAACTGACGAATAATCCGTTCAACCCGCTGACGCCGCCCAAGGTCTTTGATGAAATCAAAGTCTCGCTGGCCTCGCCGGAACGCATCCTGTCGTGGTCCTACGGCGAGATCAAAAAGCCGGAAACCATCAACTACCGCACGTTCAAGCCCGAGCGTGACGGCCTGTTCTGTGCGCGGATCTTTGGCCCGATCAAAGACTACGAATGTCTCTGCGGCAAATACAAGCGCATGAAATATCGCGGCGTTGTCTGCGAAAAATGCGGTGTGGAAGTCACGCTGCAGAAAGTGCGCCGCGAGCGCATGGGCCACATCGAGCTGGCCGCCCCAGTGGCGCACATCTGGTTCCTGAAATCGCTGCCGTCCCGCATCGGCCTGATGCTGGACATGACGCTGCGCGATCTGGAACGTGTTCTTTACTTTGAAAACTACGTTGTCATCGAACCCGGTCTGACCGATCTGACCTATGGTCAGATGATGACCGAAGAAGAGTTCATGGACGCGCAGGACCAGTTCGGCATGGATGCCTTCACCGCCAATATCGGTGCTGAAGCGATCCGCGAAATGCTGGCTGCGATCGATCTCGAAGCCGAAGCGGAAACGCTGCGCGCCGAGCTGGCCGAAGCCACCGGGGAGCTGAAGCCCAAGAAGATCATCAAGCGTCTGAAGGTTGTGGAATCCTTCCTCGAGTCGGGCAACCGGCCGGAGTGGATGATCATGACCGTCATTCCGGTCATTCCGCCGGAACTGCGTCCGCTGGTGCCGCTGGATGGCGGCCGTTTCGCGACCTCTGACCTCAACGATCTCTATCGTCGGGTGATCAACCGGAACAACCGTCTGAAACGCCTGATCGAGCTGCGCGCGCCTGACATCATCGTCCGCAACGAAAAGCGGATGCTGCAGGAATCTGTTGATGCGCTGTTTGACAACGGCCGTCGCGGTCGTGTCATCACCGGTGCCAACAAGCGTCCGCTGAAGTCGCTCAGCGATATGCTGAAAGGCAAACAGGGTCGTTTCCGTCAGAACCTTTTGGGTAAACGCGTCGACTTCTCCGGTCGTTCGGTCATCGTGACCGGTCCGGAACTGAAACTGCATCAATGCGGTCTGCCCAAGAAGATGGCGCTGGAGCTGTTCAAACCCTTCATCTATTCGCGTCTGGAGGCCAAAGGTCTGTCCTCCACCGTGAAACAGGCGAAGAAGCTGGTGGAAAAGGAACGTCCCGAAGTCTGGGATATTCTGGACGAAGTCATCCGCGAACACCCTGTGATGCTGAACCGGGCGCCGACGCTGCACCGTCTGGGCATCCAGGCCTTTGAACCCACGCTGATCGAAGGCAAGGCGATCCAGCTGCACCCGCTGGTCTGCTCGGCGTTCAACGCCGACTTTGACGGTGACCAGATGGCCGTGCACGTTCCACTGAGCCTCGAGGCCCAGCTGGAAGCGCGCGTTCTGATGATGTCGACGAACAACGTTCTGTCGCCTGCAAACGGCGCCCCGATCATCGTTCCGTCGCAGGATATGATCCTTGGCCTCTATTACCTCACGCTGGAGCGTGACGGCATGGTTGGTGAAGGCAAGGTCTTTGGCAACATGGACGAAGTCCAGCACGCGCTGGACGCCGGTGAAGTGCATCTGCACACCAAGATCACGGCGCGGATCATGCAGATCGATGAAAACGGTCTGGAGGTCTACAAGCGGTTCGAGACCACACCGGGCCGGGTCCGTCTGGGGGGCTTGCTGCCGAAAAACGCCAAGGCGCCTTTCGAGCTGGTGAACCGTCTGCTGCGCAAACGCGAAGTTCAGCAGGTCATCGACACGGTCTATCGCTACTGCGGTCAGAAAGAATCCGTGATCTTCTGTGACCAGATCATGACCATGGGCTTCCGCGAGGCCTTCAAGGCGGGCATTTCGTTCGGCAAGGACGACATGGTGATCCCCGACACGAAATGGCCGATCGTCGATGAGACGCGCGATCAGGTTAAGGACTTTGAACAGCAGTATATGGACGGCCTGATCACTCAGGGCGAAAAATACAACAAAGTTGTCGATGCCTGGTCGAAGTGTAACGACCGCGTCACCGAAGCCATGATGAGCACGATCTCGGCCGACAAGCGCGACGAGAATGGCGCCGTGATGGAGCCGAACTCGGTCTACATGATGGCCCACTCCGGTGCGCGTGGGTCTGTCACGCAGATGAAGCAGCTGGGCGGGATGCGCGGCCTGATGGCGAAGCCGAACGGCGACATCATCGAGACCCCGATCATCTCGAACTTTAAAGAAGGCCTGACGGTTCTGGAGTACTTCAACTCCACCCACGGTGCCCGGAAAGGTCTGTCGGATACGGCTCTGAAGACTGCGAACTCCGGTTACCTGACCCGTCGTCTGGTCGATGTCGCGCAGGACTGCATCGTGCGCGAGCGCGACTGCGGCACCGAACGGGCCATCACGGCCGAGGCAGCGGTCAACGATGGTGAGGTCGTGTCCTCCATCGGGGAACGGATCCTGGGTCGTGTTGCTGCCGAGGACGTCAAACGCCCCGGCACCGAAGAGATCCTGGTGGCCTATGGCCAGCTGATCGACGAACGGATGGCGGATATCATCGAAGATGCCGCGGTTCCATCCATGCGCATCCGCAGCCCGCTGACCTGTGAAAGCGAAGAGGGTGTCTGCGCCATGTGCTATGGTCGTGACCTTGCGCGCGGGACCATGGTCAACTCCGGTGAGGCCGTCGGCATCATCGCGGCACAATCCATCGGTGAACCCGGTACACAGCTGACGATGCGGACATTCCACATCGGCGGCGTTGCACAGGGTGGCCAGCAGTCCTTCCTCGAGGCCTCGCAGTCCGGCAAGATCGTGTTCGAGAATGCCAACACGCTGACCAATGCCAACGACGAAGTGCTGGTGGTCGGCCGCAACATGAAGCTGATCATTCAGGACGAGCACGGCGAGGAACGGGCCAGCCACAAGCTGGGCTACGGCACCAAGCTGTTCGTCAAGGAAGGCCAGACGATTGCGCGCGGCGACAAACTGTTCGAATGGGATCCCTACACCCTGCCGATCATCGCCGAAAAGCCGGGTACAGCGAAATATGTTGACTTGGTCTCGGGTCTGGCTGTGCGGGACGAAACCGATGATGCCACCGGCATGACCCAGAAGATCGTGATCGACTGGCGTGCGGCACCCAAGGGATCTGACCTGAAACCGGAAATCATTCTTGTGGATGAGGACGGCGAACCGGTCCGGAACGCGCTTGGCAACCCGCTGACCTACCCGATGTCCGTGGACGCAATTCTGTCCTGCGAAGACGGTCAACGTATCGAAACCGGTGACGTGGTTGCACGTATTCCGCGTGAAGGTGCCAAGACCAAGGACATCACCGGTGGTCTGCCGCGTGTGGCCGAACTGTTCGAAGCCCGTCGTCCCAAAGACCACGCGATCATCGCCGAAATCGATGGTTACGTGCGCTTTGGCCGCGACTACAAGAACAAGCGCCGCATTTCGATCGAGCCCGCAGACGAGACCATGGAAGCCGTGGAATACATGGTGCCCAAGGGCAAGCACATCCCGGTTGTCGAAGGCGACTTCGTGCAAAAGGGCGACTACATCATGGACGGCAACCCGGCGCCGCATGACATCCTCTCCATCATGGGTGTCGAGGCTCTGGCGAACTACATGATCGACGAGGTTCAGGACGTCTATCGCCTGCAGGGTGTGAAGATCAACGACAAGCACATCGAGGTGATTGTCCGCCAGATGCTGCAGAAGTGGGAGATCTCGGACTCTGGCGAAACCACGCTGCTGAAAGGCGAACACGTCGACAAGCAGGAATTCGACCAGGCCAATGAGAAGGCGCTGTCGCGTGGGAAACGTCCTGCACAGGGGGCACCGATCCTGCTGGGCATCACCAAGGCCTCCTTGCAGACGCGGTCCTTCATCTCGGCGGCGTCCTTCCAGGAAACCACGCGGGTCCTGACCGAAGCATCGGTACAGGGCAAGCGCGACAAGCTGGTCGGCCTGAAGGAAAACGTCATCGTGGGCCGTCTGATCCCGGCCGGGACCGGTGGTGCGACACAGCAGATGCGTCACATCGCGTCCACGCGTGACAATGTGGTCCTCGAGGCCCGTCGCGAAGAAGCGGAAGCGGCGGCGGCTCTGGCTGCGCCGATGATGGATGACAGCGACAGCGGTGATGCGGACTTCCTGGTGGAAACGCCGGAGAGCCGGGACTGATCTGCCTGATCGGCTCAGCACCGTCTGATTGAAAACCCAAAGCCCCGCGTCGCACTGACGTGGGGCTTTCTCGTGGTAGGCGCCTTGCCATGGGGCAGGGTGGCTGGGCTCCGCGCGAACTCTGTGATCGCCCTTGGCAAACTCCGATCCGCGTGATTTGACTGTGCTGACGATCAACAGAGGGGCAGGGGGTTGTGTCGGCGACATTCAACATGGTGGGGGTGATCCGGTTTTCGCTTTTGACCCCGACATTCAATGCCGATCAATTTGCGTCTCTGGACGCGGCGGCTACGGCTCTGTTCGCGCCGGAGCGGATGGCGCATCGGTTGCATCTGTTCGAACGGCTTTGCCTCCCGTCCCTGCTGCGCCAGAGTGACCCGGAATTCACGCTGGTCGTCGTGACATCAGACCGTATGCCCCAAAAATATCTGCAACATCTGGCCGACCTGTTGGCGCCTCATCCAAATATCATCCTCTGCCCGTTCGGGCCGGATAACCATTTTCAGATCCTGAAACAGGCCTATGCGCTGGTGCCCGCAGAGGGCGCAAGCCACTGCATCCTGTTTCGCCTTGATGATGACGATGCATTGGACGGCGATTACATCGCGCGGACAAAGCGGCTGGCGGCGGGGCTCCTGCCGTTGCAGGCCAGTCCAGGCACGCCCTTTGCAATTTCCTTCAACCGCGGCATTTACCTGCTGAAATCCGAGACAGAACCGCCCCGGGTCCTGGACAGTTGCGAAAGGGCGCCGCTGTCCGCCGGTGTGTCTCTGGTGCGCCCGGCGCGGGGCAAGGGGAACCCCTATCGCTTCAATCACCGCAAACTCGCACAGCACTATCCGTTGTTTTCCGATATCTCGGTTCCGTCCTTCCTGCGTACGGTGCATTGGGATAACCATTCCACGCCGGCGATGATGGGGCTGACCGGTCAACACAGCGCCTCCGCTCTCGATGCGGATCTGACACGCCATTTCGGCATGTCACTCGCAGAACTCAAGGCGATCTAGAAATGCTGCAGTCTCTGACCCCGAACCAAAAGGGGGCGCTCTTGATGCTGGGCAGCATGGCGGCGTTCACCTGCAACGATACCCTGGTGAAACTGACAGGCCATACGGTCCCCCTCTGGCAGATCGTGGTCATTCGTGGCGCACTGGCCAGCGTGCTTCTGCTGGGGCTGGCCAAGGTCATGGGGGCGCTGAGGTTCGATTTTTCGCGGCGAGACTGGGGATTGGTGCTGGCCCGATGTGGCACAGAAATGGCGGCGACCTTTTTCTTTCTGACCGCGCTTCTGGAACTGCCTCTGGCCAATGTGACAGCGGTCTTGCAGATGTTGCCCCTGACCGTGACCCTATGTGCCGCGCTGTTCCTGCAGGAGCGGGTCGGGTGGCGGCGCAGCCTTGCCATCGCCCTTGGGTTTTGCGGCATGGTGATGATCGTGCGGCCCGGCAGTGCGGATTTTGGTCTCGCCACCGGCTACGCGCTGCTGGCCGTCGCCGCGCTCACCCTGCGGGATCTGGTGACCCGCCAGATGTCAGCCGCCGTCCCGTCGCTGACGGTGACATTCCTGGCGGCGTTTTCCGTCATGCTGTTTGGCTGCGGTCTTGGCCTCGGTGAAACCTGGCAGCCGGTGGGCGCACGGGAATGGGGTTTTCTGGTCGCCATGGGAGGTCTGATCCTGATGGCCTATCTCTGCGCCGTGATGACGATCCGCGTCGGCGAGATTTCGGCAGTTGCGCCGTTGCGATACACCGGTCTGGTCTGGGCGCTGATCCTGGGGTGGCTGGTCTTTGGCGAGTGGCCCTCGGCTCTCACGTTGGTCGGAGCCGCCATCGTCGTGGCGGCTGGTCTGTTCACCCTCTTGCGCGAACGGCAAGTCGCCGCAGGGACCGAGGGCCAGGCTCATCAAGAGGGCCAAGCCCATCAAGGGGCAGAAAACACCTGACGCACAACGGCATCCCGCAGGGCAAAGCGGGCTTCGAATTCGGCTTGTTGTTCCAGATTGAGGGGCGTGACCGGCACCGGTTTGACCGGTTTTTGCCGCGAGTCGTTGGAACTGTGATGGCCGCGCACGAACATTGGCGCATCCGAGAGGGTCACGGTCGGCATGAACCGCAGGATTTTCTCATGCGCAAAGTTCATGATCGTCACGGGGGCCCCGCCGCGGACATACATGCCGAGCGCCGCGACGTAGTAGGGGCGATGGATGTCGGTGGCGCTGATCCCTTCGGCGCCGAATTCCGCCACGTAGCCCATGTTGAAGTCGACAGCGACCGCCCGGTTGCGATCCATCAGGCCGGGGCAATCGTCGACGGTCTGGCGCAGCCGCTCGACGAAATCTACGGATACCGCGTCATCATCATCATAGCGGAACTGAAGGCAGGGCGCATCAGGGTCACGCCGGGCAGCGTTGAGGATCTCCTTCATGACCTCGCGTTGTTTGCGCGGGGGGTGTGTCTCGATCCGGATCTGTGGAATGTCGCGCACAAGGTTGCGCAGCCGAGCCTCGTGATGGGCCGGGAGACTGTCTCCGATCACGATGATCAGCTCGAAATCAGGGTCCGTCTGTTCCCGCAGACAGGGCAGGGCGACCGCTTCAAACAGGCGAAACCGCTCTTCCATCCGGGCGTCATTGTAGAGAAAGGCAATGCGGGCTTCGATACTGTCGTGTTCGACCTGAAACCCGCCCAGAGCGGGGTAGGAAAATCGGCAAAGACCGATCACTTGCATCTGGCAAATCCCTTCGGCATGAAACAGCGCGACTATGGCGGTGGGGCGCCGCCGCGACAAGAGCGGGCGATGGCTATCCCCCATGCTGTGACGGGGGCGGTGTTGACAAGTGTAGCGACTCTGCATATACGCGCGCTATCCGGCTCTTGGGGTAACTCCCTCTTACGCCGATATCATATCTGTAGTGGCTCAAGGTCAGGGCACTTTTTTCACCCCGACCCTCTGTAAACCCACCGCGACGTTCACCTCGGAATGGGAGCGTTTGCGGTTTTTGCGTTTGCGTAATCGCTGCTGATGACTTCGCCGCACGTCCGGGCCATGAGCCTCATGCGTGCATGACATAGTGTTGCAAAACGGGGAATTAACCGGAATGCCAACGATCCAACAGCTGATCCGCAAACCGCGTCAGCCGAAAGTAAAGCGCTCCAAGTCCATGCACCTGGAGCAGTGCCCGCAGAAGCGTGGCGTCTGTACTCGTGTCTACACCACCACGCCGAAGAAACCGAACTCCGCCATGCGGAAAGTTGCGAAGGTTCGCCTGACCAACGGTTTCGAAGTGATCTCCTACATTCCGGGCGAATCCCACAACCTTCAGGAGCACTCTGTGGTTCTGATCCGTGGCGGTCGTGTAAAAGACCTTCCGGGTGTCCGTTATCACATCCTGCGCGGTGTTCTGGATACCCAAGGCGTCAAAGACCGTAAGCAGCGTCGCTCCAAGTATGGCGCGAAGCGTCCTAAATAAGAAGAAGGATAGACAAATATGTCCCGTCGCCACGCTGCTGAAAAACGCGAAGTCCTGCCCGACGCCAAATATGGTGATCGTGTTCTGACTAAATTCATGAACAACCTGATGATCGACGGCAAAAAGTCGGTCGCAGAAAGAATTGTCTACAACGCGTTTGAACGTGTTGAAGTCAAAATCAAGCGCGCACCTGTCGAAGTCTTCCACGAAGCGCTCGACAACGTGAAGCCCTCCGTCGAGGTTCGCTCCCGTCGTGTGGGTGGTGCCACCTACCAGGTTCCGGTCGAAGTTCGCCCGGAGCGCCGTGAAGCGCTTGCCATCCGTTGGTTGATCACTGCTGCCCGTGGCCGCAATGAGAACACAATGGAAGAACGCCTCGCCGGTGAACTCCTCGACGCTGTACAAAGCCGGGGTACTGCCGTTAAGAAGCGCGAAGACACGCACAAGATGGCTGAAGCAAACAAAGCCTTCTCGCATTATCGCTGGTAACTCTTTAGAGGCTCATCCTAATGGCACGCGACTATCCGCTCGACCGCTACCGTAACTTCGGTATCATGGCGCATATCGATGCAGGTAAAACCACCTGCTCCGAGCGCATCCTGTTCTACACCGGCAAATCCCACAACATCGGTGAGGTGCACGACGGTGCAGCCACCATGGACTGGATGGAGCAGGAGCAGGAACGCGGTATTACCATTACTTCGGCTGCGACCACCACTTTCTGGGAACGCACCGAAGATGGCGAAACCGCTGATTCAGAAAAACACCGTCTGAACATCATCGACACCCCTGGCCACGTTGACTTCACCATCGAAGTCGAACGTTCCCTGGCCGTTCTCGACGGTGCCGTCTGTGTTCTCGACGCCAACGCTGGCGTTGAGCCCCAAACCGAAACCGTGTGGCGTCAGGCTGACCGCTACAAGGTGCCTCGGATGGTTTTCGTCAACAAAATGGACAAGATCGGCGCAGACTTCTTCAACTGCGTTGCAATGATCGAAGACCGGACCGGCGCCCGCGCTGTGCCGGTTGATATTCCGATCGGTGCCGAAACCGAACTGGAAGGCCTGATCGATCTGGTCACCATGGAAGAATGGCTGTGGCAGGGTGAAGACCTTGGTGCGTCCTGGATCAAAGCTCCGATCCGTGACAGCCTGAAAGACATGGCCGACGAATGGCGTGGCAAGATGATCGAAGCGGCCGTCGAGCAAGACGACGACGCAATGGAAAACTACCTGATGGATGGCGCCGAGCCTGACGTCGCGACCCTGCGCGCCCTGCTGCGCAAAGGGACACTCGCGATGGCATTCGTGCCGGTTCTGGGTGGTTCCGCGTTCAAGAACAAAGGTGTTCAGCCGCTGCTCAACGCTGTGATCGACTATCTGCCCAGCCCACTGGACGTTGTTGATTACATGGGCTTCAAACCCGGCGATGAGGACGAAGTTCGTGACATTCCGCGTCGTGCGGATGATGCGATGGCCTTCTCCGGCCTGGCGTTCAAAATCATGAACGACCCCTTTGTCGGCTCGCTGACCTTCACCCGGATCTATTCCGGTGTGCTGAACAAGGGCGACTCGATCCTGAACTCGACCAAAGGCAAGAAAGAGCGCATCGGTCGTATGATGATGATGCACTCCAACAACCGGGAAGAGATCGAAGAAGCCTTCGCGGGCGACATCATCGCACTGGCGGGTCTGAAGGACACCACCACCGGTGACACGCTCTGCGACGCCAAGGAACCGGTCGTTCTGGAAACCATGACCTTCCCCGATCCGGTCATCGAGATCGCGGTCGAGCCGAAGACCAAGGGCGACCAGGAAAAAATGTCGCAGGGCCTGGCCCGTCTGGCCGCCGAGGATCCGTCCTTCCGCGTTGAAACCGACATCGAGTCGGGGCAGACCATCATGAAGGGCATGGGCGAACTTCACCTGGATATTCTCGTCGATCGTCTGAAGCGTGAATTCAAGGTCGAAGCGAACATCGGTGCCCCTCAGGTTGCCTACCGCGAGACCATCGGTCACGAAGTCGAGCACACCTACACCCACAAGAAACAGTCGGGTGGTTCGGGTCAGTTCGCTGAGGTGAAGATGATCATCTCGCCGACCGAGGCCGGTGAAGGCTATTCCTTCGAATCCCGCATCGTTGGCGGTTCGGTTCCCAAGGAATACATTCCTGGTGTTGAAAAAGGGATCAACTCGGTCATGGACTCCGGTCCGCTGGCTGGCTTCCCTGTGATCGACTTCAAGGTTGCCCTGATCGACGGTAAGTTCCACGACGTGGACTCCAGCGTTCTGGCCTTTGAAATCGCGGCCCGTATGTGCATGCGCGAAGGCATGCGCAAAGCCGGCGCGAAACTGCTCGAGCCGATCATGAAGGTCGAAGTGATCACCCCGGAAGAATATACCGGCGGTATCATCGGCGACCTGACATCCCGTCGGGGCCAGGTGTCCGGTCAGGAGCCACGCGGCAATGCGATTGCGATTGACGCAAACGTGCCGCTGGCGAACATGTTCGGCTACATCAACACGCTGCGTTCCATGTCTTCGGGCCGCGCGCAGTTCACCATGCAGTTCTCGCACTACGATCCGGTGCCGCAGAACATCTCTGACGAGATCCAGTCGAAATACGCGTAAGCGTCAAGAATTGGGGGAGTGCACAGGGGTGCGCTCCCGCCTCGAACCTAAAAGGAGGCCATCATGGCTAAGGAAAAGTTTGAACGTAATAAACCGCACGTCAACATCGGCACCATCGGCCACGTTGACCACGGTAAAACCACGCTGACGGCGGCGATCACCAAGTATTTCGGTGACTTCCAGGCCTATGACCAGATCGACGGCGCACCGGAAGAAAAAGCCCGCGGCATCACGATCTCGACCGCGCATGTGGAATATGAGACCGAGAACCGCCACTATGCGCACGTCGACTGCCCCGGCCACGCCGACTATGTGAAGAACATGATCACCGGTGCGGCGCAGATGGACGGCGCGATCCTGGTTGTGAACGCTGCTGACGGCCCGATGCCGCAGACCCGCG
>MPDC01000036.1 GCA_001874255.1 Alphaproteobacteria bacterium MedPE-SWcel | reverse complement strand
AAAGCAGGCAAGGCGCGCCGGGCCCAACTGCATGACGGGTCCCGCAAGGGGCACAAAGGCGGGCGGGAGCCCCTACCCCTGCGGCATCTTTCGGCCGAGGCTGTTTGAAAACTCGAGGTTCAGGGATACTGCCTTCATCAGTTGGAGGTGTGGATGTCGGGCTATATCGAGGGAGTGGACCGGGACCAGGCGACCCTTTTCCCGGATCGTTTGCAGGACTGGATTTGCGAGGATCATCCAGTTCGGGTGATCGATGCGTTTGTGAACGCACTTGACCTCGCGGCTGCCGGTTTCGGCCGTAGCGTTCCCGCTCAGACCGGTCGGCCCGGCGACCATCCCGCCGTGCTCCTGAAACTTTTCATCTACGGCTGCATGAACCGGGTTGCGTCCAGCAGACGACTTGAGAAGGAGGCCGGGCGTAACGCCGAGGTCATGTGGCTGACGGGCAGATTGGTGCCGGACCACAAGACGATCGCTGATTTTCGAAAGAGAACGGGCCCGCGATCCGCAAGACCTGTGCCCGGTTTGTCGAGCTCTGCCGCCGGATCGAGGTGGTGGCCGCCGGGACAGTGGCCATCGATGGCAGCAAGATGAAGGCAGTGAACAACCGCGATCGGAATTTCACGTCAGGCAAGGTTCAGCTTCGGATCACTCACCTCGAGCCAAGTGCGGCCCGGTATCTCGAAGAAATGGACAGAACCAACCGGCGAGAGCAGTCCGAGCGAAAGCCCCGCAAGATCGAGCGCCTGAAGGAGAAACTGTCCTAGATCCGCCAGGAAGTCCAGCGCCTCCAAGGGATTGCCACTCAGCTGAAAGAAACACCAGACGGCCAGGTATCGCTGACCGATCCCGACGCGAGATCGATGGCAACATACGGCAAGGGCACCGGCCTTGTGGGATACAACGTCCAGACGGCGGTCGATACAGCACCGCATCTGATCGTGGCGCATGATGTGACCAACGTCATGCATGACCGGGCGCAACTGGCGCCGATGGCGAAGATGGCCAAGGCCGCCTTGCAGGCGGAAAGCCTGAACGCCATCGCTGACCGGGGCTACTTCAACAGCCCTGAACTGCTTGCCTGCGAAGACGCCGGGATCACCGCGACGGTCCCGCGGCCGAAGACATCGGGCAACCGCAAGAAAGGCATGTTCGTGAAGGCTGACTTCTTTTACGACGCGGCCAGCGACACCTATAACTGTCCAGCCGGCAAGGTCCTGACCTACCGCTATTCGCGGGAGGAAAACGGTCTCATGCACCGACGCTACTGGCAAAACGACTGCCGGTTCTGTCCGCTGCAACCGCGCTGCACGCCAGGTAAGGAACGTCGGATCACCCGCTGGGAGCATGAACATCTGATTGAGAAGATGTACGAGCGCATGGACGAGACCCCGGGCTTGATGCGCACCCGGCGCTGCACGGTCGAGCATCCGTTCGGCACGATAAAAGCTGCGATGGGCGCTACTCACTTCCAGATGCGGAAGCTCCGGAACGTGCGCATAGAAAGGGCACTGCACGTCCTCGCCTACAACATCAAGCGGGTGATGAACATCATCGGGTCAAGGGCGCTTCTGGAAGCAATCAGACCGTGAAAGACGGTCCAATTCGCCCTGAGCACGAGCGACAAGCCGCTCACTGCCGGATAGCGCGGCACCCGAACGCGATCAGAGCCGGAATGCGCAATCTCATGTGAACTCGACCCATCTGGCACATCCAGATGCTTGCCAACACGCAAGGCCCCAGATTCCACACAGCCTCGGCACCGTCCATACACGACAGGGCGAAAGGCCGTCACTGCCCGTGTTTTCGCTCGACCGGTGCCGCGTCTACCTGTGCCCCATCCATCAGCGCCCTATCTACCAGCGCCCCGCCAGCAGCACCCCGTCAGCAGCGCGGCTTAAATAGAGGTCATATCGCTCGGGTCGACACAGAATTTGCCCCCCACCGCGGCCTCTGCAGGAGAACCACGGATTGCCTGCATCGCGACCATGGCATTTTACCGGTGCGCTGATACGGTGCAGGAAGCAATATTTCCACACCACACCGAGACTGCAGGGAGACCGGAGCAATGAAGCTTATTTGGTTGGGGCACGGCGGGTTCCGTCTTGAAACCGGCACCAGCGTCGTGCTGATCGATCCGTGGCTGACCGGCAACCCGATGCTGGACGAAACCCAGCACGCGGCGGCCACAACGGGCGCGACCCATATTCTGCTGACACATGCGCATTTCGACCATGTGGTCGATGTGCTTGCCCTGGCCAGACATCTTTCGATCCCGATCATCGGCCAATACGACCTGATGGGATACTGGGCCGAGACCGAAGGCGTAAACACCATCGGCTTCAACAAAGGCGGCACGATCGCGGTGGAGGACCTGCGGATCACCATGGTGCCCGCATCGCATTCAAACACATTTTCCACCCGCGACGGCCTGCGGACGGCGGGCAGCGAAGTGGGATACATGATCTCTGCCGAAGGGCATGTGGTCTATGCCTCGGGCGATACCGATATCATGGCAGACATGGATTGGATGGGCGACTTCTACAAACCCGACATCGGCATCCTGTCCGCAGGCGGGCATTTCACCATGGACATGAAAGCCGCGGCCTATGCGGCGAAACGGTATTTTGCCTTCAAAACACTCATCCCCTGCCACTATCGGACGTTTCCGGTGCTGGAACAGTCGGCGCAGGACTTGATTGACGGCCTCCCCGGCGTCAACGTCATCGAGCCACAGGTTATGAAAGAAATAGATCTCTGATGCCCGCCAATGACTTCACCACAACCGAATATGCCCGCAGATTGGAAAAGACCCGCAGCGCCATGGCCCGAAAGGGCCTTGAGACGCTGGTCATCTGCGACCCCTCGAACATGGCCTGGCTCACCGGCTATGACGGCTGGAGCTTCTACGTCCCCCAGGCCGTGATTCTGCATCGGGACGGGATGCCCATGTGGTGGGGACGGACACAGGACAAACCCGGCGCCGCGCTGACGACCTGGCTGGAGGCAGATCACCTGTTTGACTGGCCCGAAGAACACGTCCAGCATCCCGACCACCACCCGTTTGACTCGCTGGTTGACCTGCTGCGCGACTACGGCTGGACCGAGGCGATCGGCGTGGAGATGGACAATTACTATTTCTCGGCGCGCAGCTACCAGATCATGGAGACCGCCTTTGGCCGGGACACGATCGCCGATGCCACCGGCCTCGTGAACTGGCAGCGCGCCGTAAAGAGCGAACAGGAGCTGCAGCTGATGCGCAGTGCCGGACGGTTGTCGGCCCATATGCACGGGGTCTTGCGGGCCGAATTCCATGAAGGCATCGCCAAGAACGCGCTGGTGGCCCGCGTGCAGGCCGCAGGAGTCGAAGGCCTGCCCGATCTGCCCGGCGACTACCCGGCGATTGCACCGATTGCGCCGTCGGGGATCGAAGCCTCCGCCTCGCATATCACCTGGAACGACCGGCCGCTGGCCCAGGGGGAAGCCACCTATTTCGAGATCTCGGGCTGCGTGCGGCGTTATCACTGCCCGATCAGCCGGACATTGTTCCTTGGCAGCCCGCCCGAAGACATCCGGCGCGGCGAGGCGGCGATCCTTCAGGCCATCGAGGACACCTTTGCCGTCGCCAAGCCGGGCGTCACCTGCGAAGAAGTCGCCTCCTGCGTCTACGAGAGCTTCGGGCGGGCGGGGTATATCAAGGGCAACCGCACGGGCTACCCGGTGGGTCTGAGCTATCCGCCGGACTGGGGCGAGCGCACCATGTCCCTGCGTCCGGGCGACACGACCAAGCTGGAAGAGAATATGACGTTTCACCTGATGCCCGGCCTCTGGACACCCGATTGGGGCATGGCCATCACCGAAACATTTGTCGTCACCCCAAACGGTGGCGAGCCATTGGCCGATGTTCCCCGCGAAATCGTCGTGAAGTGAATACGGCGCTGCAAAAAGGCGCCCGCAGGTGCGTTCAACGGCGAAACGCCTGAACAGCCGCAACGGCGCGGACAACGGGGGGAGACAACGGGGGGACAGCGGCAAAGGCGCCCTCCCCTGCGCAACGGCGCCGTCCCTCCTGCGCGACCGCGCGATCCCTGACGTCACGGTGGAAAAACCGACGGAAACCCTCCCGCCCGTCGGAGCCGCTTTTGGCAAAGCCGCACCTCCCGTTGGGGGTGGCGTCGCGCGCCCGCAGGGCGCGCGATGCCGGTCGCTTTGGGCAAAGCCCAAAGCGAAACACCTCAGAACACGACCCTCTGGATCGACCTCATGGGGTGGTCCCAGTCGGCACCGAAAACGACTTGCGCGCGTCCTCCGCAAGGGGGCGGCAATAGCACCCCGTCGCGTGATCATTCACCAGCCCCATCGCCTGCATAAAGGCAAAACAGGTGGTCGGACCGACGAACTTCCATCCGCGTTTTTTCAGATCCCGCGACAGGGCAACAGACTCCGCGCAGGTCGAAACCGTCTGAGGCTCCGGCGGCTCCAACACCTCATACCGCCAGAAGAAAGCCGCCAAACTCCCCTCGGATCTTTCCATCTCCACCGCACGGGCCGCATTGTTCACTGTCGCTTCGATTTTGCCGCGATGGCGAATGATACCCGCGTCCTGCAAGAGGGCTGCCACCTTGTCAGCGCCATAGCCCGCAACCACGTGATAGTCGAAGTCGTCAAAAGCCCGGCGAAAGTTCTCCCGCTTGGACAGGATCGTGCGCCAGCTCAGGCCCGACTGAAAGCTCTCCAGACAGATCTTTTCGAACAGACGGCGATCATCCGCGACAGCAAAGCCCCATTCCGCGTCGTGATAGGCATCAAACTCAGGCGCAGACCCCGACCACGCGCAGCGGAGTTTGCCGTCACTCCCCTTCACTGTCGCATTCATGGCGCGCCTCCTGTCAAGACACACATGATCCGGCCCACCGAAGTGGCGCGGCGTGCCGATCTGGCACGGTCTGAAAGTAATCCGGCTCTCATTTTTGCAGTCCTCCTTGCATCTGATGGTTTCTTGGCCCCCGTGATAGTGTCCGGCGACCATAGAACAATCGCCCTGCGGCCCATGTCTTTGCCATGTCTTTGCCACGTCTTTGCCACCCGTTTTGCAACCCTATCTGTCAAAGCCCGGCAGATCGCCCAGCCCGCAGCAATGCAGCGATCACGGCCAGATCCTCCCTCGCCTCTCGCCCCGCCCAGACCATCGAGAGGGCTGCCTTCGCGATGGCCCATTGCACCAGATCCCCAGGGTCGCAGCCGAGCGCCGCGGACCACGCCCGCGCACGTGCGACAGTCACCTCGGGATCGCGCGCATGCAGGCCACAGCCGCGCGGATGGCGAAACGCATTTGCCAGCTCATATGCGGCCGGTCCCGCCACCCCTTTGGCATCAAAGGCCCGCGCCCCCTGCGCCGTTTGAATCACATTGTCGTGGTGCAGGTCGCCGTGCAGGCCGACCACAGGCCACCGTCCGGCCTCAAGATCTCTGATGCAGGTGCTTGCGATCTCCTGCGCGGCCAGCCCTTCGGGGGATTGAAACGGATAGTCCCCTATCGGCGCAAACAGCTGCTGCACCGGCCGCAGCCCCGTCCCCGGCACCTGCCTCGACAACAGCAGCCGGGCAACCTCGGCCAGCGCCAGATCCCCTGCCGCGCAGTCTCCGGCGCGCGCCAGATCGCCGAGCGACGGCCCCTCAAGCCAGTCCATCACCACCGCATCCGTGCAGGCCGCGAGGATCGTCACGGCAGGGGCGCCGCCGCATTGCTGCAGATAGGCGACGCCCGTGGCCTCATTGCCCATGTCCGCACCGTCGTAGAGCTTCAAAGCGGCGCGGCCACCGGCGGCACGGTCCACCTCCCAGATACTCGCCCGCGGGGTCTCAGCCCGCAAGACCGGCGCCGAGAGCCCGAACTGCCGCAGGATATCCGGCGACGGCTCCTGCCTCATCGCCGCGACGCGAAGAACGCCCTCAGCAAGGCTTCGGATTCGGCTGCGGAAAACCCGTCATAGACCTCCGGGACGTGATGGGATTGGGGATGGTCGAAAACGCAGGCGCCGTGAGCGACACCGCCGGATTTGGCGTCGGACGCCCCGTAGTACACGCGGGCGATGCGGGCTGCGGCAATTGCGGCGGCGCACATGGCGCAGGGTTCCAGCGTGACGTAGAGATCATGCCCCGGCAACCGCTCGCTCAGACGCGCCGCGCATGCCTCCCGGATCGCCAGAATCTCGGCATGGGCAGTGGGGTCGGACCGCTCTCGCGTGCGGTTTCCGGCGCGGGCCACGATCCGGCCGGTCGGATCAACCAGAACCGCCCCGACGGGCACCTCGCCCCGGAGCGCCGCCGCCTGCGCCTCATCAAGGGCCTCGGCCATGAACGATCTGAACACCGTATAAAATCCCTATGACAACGCCGCCGCCCCGCGCACAGATCCGCGCAACCGACGCAATGCACGCTTTCGCAACCTCCGGGAATAGGCTATGGCAGCGCCATGAGCAAGAAAACCCCTCCCGCCTCCGTCACGCGCAGCGCCGCCAGCGGCCCCCGTCCAAAGACGAAACCGCCGGCCCGGCCGCGCGCGCGCACAGGCCCGCAGGGAAACAAGACAGATGACGCGCGGCCGTCTTCCGAGGGGGCACCGGACGGGGATCGTATCGCGAAGGTCCTGTCGCGCGCCGGCGTTGCCTCCCGCCGCGAAGCCGAGCGGATGATCGCCGAGGGGCGCGTCGTGGTGAACGGCAAGACCATCGAAAGCCCGGCCTTGAACGTGACCGACACGGACCGCATCCTTGTCGATGGCAACCCCCTGCCCGCGGCCGAAGCGCCGCGTCTGTGGCTCTACCACAAGCCCCTGGGTCTGGTGACGACAAACTCCGACGAGAAGGGCCGCAAGACGATTTTCGACGCACTCCCCGAGGATCTGCCCCGGGTGATGACGGTTGGTCGTCTCGACATCAATTCCGAAGGCCTGCTGCTGCTGACCAACGACGGTGGCATCAAACGCCAGCTCGAATTGCCCTCGACCGGCTGGCTTCGCCGCTACCGGGTGCGGATCAATGGCCGACCGCAGGAAACCGACTTTGAACCGCTGCGCAAAGGTCTGGTGATCGATGGCGAGCGTTTTCAGCCGATGACCGTGACGCTGGACCGCCAGCAGGGGGCCAATGCCTGGCTCACCATTGGCCTGCGCGAGGGAAAAAACCGCGAAATCCGCCGCGCCATCGAGGACATCGGCTTTTCGGTGAACCGCTTGCTGCGGATCTCCTACGGCCCGTTCCAGCTTGGCACGCTCAAGGAAGGCGACGTCGAAGAGCTGAAATCCAGGGTGGTGCGCGACCAACTCGGTCTCGCCGCCCCCGAAGGGGATGGCGAAGCGCGGAAGAAGCCGCACCGTTCCAATCGTCAGACCCGCAATACATCCGGCCCAGGCGAGCCGCATGCGCCGACCGGCAAGCCCACGGGGAAGACCTTTGGTAAAAACACTGGTAAGAACACTGGTAAGAAACTCGGGCAGAGCGCAGGTAAAAGCACGCGCGCCCCTGCGTCCTCCGCCGCCCCCGGCCGTCCGGGCGGACCACGACGCGACGCAAAAACCGGCCCCAAGGGGCCGCGTTTTGGCAAAAAACCGCAGGGTTGAGCCCCGTTACGCGGACTTCCCCCTAGCAGGAGGGCCGGAAATCCCCTAGCCTTGCCGCAGTGCATTATCTCCGGGGGCTATCACGTTGCAAACAATCGCCTACGTCGCGTTGGTGATCCTGATGCTGGGCATCGGGACCGGCTGGATCGTCGGGGTCTGACGCAATGGCCCAACGCTTTGGCGGGCAGCACAGCCCTCAGAACACCTCTCAGAACAGCCCCGAAAACCGCTCTTCCGGCAGCCAGACACGCCACAAGACAAGCGCCCCCGGCAAAAGTCCCCGCCCCCAGGCAACGCCGTTCAGGTCCGCCGCCAGCGCCCGGGTCAGCCCGGTCGGGTTGCGCGCGAATTTGATGTTCGTCCCGCCTGCGGTCTTGTTGCTGACCTCGCTGGGGGCTGGCGCCGTCGGCCTGATCACCGGGCTGGTAGCGGCGGGCTTCTGGGCGAGCGCCGCTGTTTTGCTGCGCGAGGGGTTGAAGGCACAATCGGCCTATGAGGCCCGCAAAGTCGCCCGCAGACCCGCCCTGCCGCGCAAGATCCTTGCTGCCGTGCTTTGCGGGCTTGGCGGTGGCATCGGGGCATGGGCCAGCGAACCCGGCCTCCTGACGGCGGCGCTTTATGGGATTGCCTGTTGCGGGCTCCATCTGGCCGCCTTTGGCCTTGATCCGCTGTCCGACAAGGGGGTCGAGGGGATCGATGCCTTCCAGAGCGCCCGGGTCGCGCGGGTCGTGGACGAGGCCGAGACGCTGATGGCCGCAATGAAAGACGCGGTGCTGCGCGCCAGGGACCGGCAGGTCGAGCTGCGGGTGGAGCAGTTTCAGGCCGTGGCCCGCGACCTCTGTCGCACGGTGGAAGAAGACCCCCGGGACCTGACCGCGGCGCGCAAGTATCTGACCGTCTACCTGATGGGGGCACGGGACGCGACGATCAAATTTGCCGATATTCACACCCGCAGCGGCGACGGTCAGGCGCGCGCCGATTATCTGGCGCTGCTGGACGACCTGGAACAGAATTTCGCCGCCCGCAATCAAAAGCTCCTGCTTGAAGACCGCAGCGACCTCACCATCGAAATCGATGTTTTACGCGCCCGACTGGAGCGCGAAGGCGTCCAGCTGGACCGCCCCTCTTAACCTGACAGGAAAGGCCTGGCCCATGTCCGAGACCATTCAAAAGAAAGCCGCCGAAGCCGAAGCGCTGGTGAAACAGGTGACCGATGTTGCCCTGCCCGAACCCAAGGGCGAGGTGGCCACACTCGAGGCCGCAGATCCCGCCACCTCGACCGCGATCAGAAGCCGCATTGGCGAGATCGACATGGGGGATACCAACTCCATCATTTCCTTCGGCTCTGCCGCGCAGGCAGAACTGCAGCAGATCAGCCAGGCCATGCTGACGGATGTGCGCAACAAGGATGTCGGCCCCGCAGGCGACTCGCTGCGCGATATTGTGACCACCATCCGCGGCTTCTCGGTCTCTGAACTGGACGTGCGCCGCAAGCCCACATTCTGGGAGCGGATCCTGGGCCGCGCCGCGCCCTTTGCCAAGTTCACCGCCAAGTTCGAAAGCGTGCAGGGCCAGATCGACAAGATCACCGACACCCTTCTGTCCCACGAACACACGCTGCTCAAGGATATCAAATCGCTTGATCTTCTCTATGAGAAGACATTGGATTTCTACGATGAGCTGGCGCTCTATATCGCCGCCGGCGAGGCCAAGCTGGCCGAGCTGGATGCCAATGACATCCCCGCCATGGAGGCGGCGATCGAGGCCGCACCGGACGGCGACAAGGTCATCAAGGCGCAGGACCTGCGCGATCTGCGCGCCGCGCGCGATGATCTGGAGCGCCGGGTGCATGACCTCAAGCTGACCCGTCAGGTCACCATGCAGTCGCTGCCGTCGATCCGTCTGGTGCAGGAAAACGACAAGTCTCTGGTCACCAAGATCAACTCGACCCTGGTCAACACCGTGCCGCTCTGGGAAACCCAGCTGGCGCAGGCTGTCACCATCCAGCGGTCCGCCGAGGCCGCCCATGCGGTTCGGGACGCCAACAACCTGACCAACGAACTGCTGACTTCCAATGCGGCCAACCTGCGTGAAAGCAACAAGGTGATCCGGCAGGAAATGGAACGGGGTGTCTTTGACATCGAGGCCGTGAAACAGGCCAATGCGGATCTGATCGGCACCATTCAGGAATCGTTGCAGATCGCTGACGAAGGCAAGCGCAAGCGCAGCGAGGCCGAGGCCGATCTGAAGAAGATGGAAGCAGAGCTGCGCGACACTCTGGCAGCCGCCAAGGCCCGCAAGGATGGGGTTGGCGATACCGCCGCGACCTCGGTCCCGGCCTGATCCGAGCCGCGCGAGACCCGGGCCCGCCATGAGCGTCGCCACCCCCAGCAAGCATCTGGCGCGCCCGATCGGCGCGCTGTTGATGCTGGGGCTGTCTCTGGCGCTTGGCGGGTGCCTGGCGATGGCCCCCGGCCCAAAAGAGACGCCTCGC
Organism: Alphaproteobacteria bacterium MedPE-SWcel; assembly: GCA_001874255.1. Taxonomy (GTDB): domain Bacteria; phylum Pseudomonadota; class Alphaproteobacteria; order Rhodobacterales; family Rhodobacteraceae; genus Epibacterium. Next base: position 23,193 of record MPDC01000036.1, on the reverse strand, counting down.
CCGGCACCGCGCCCCGTCGCGCCGATCTACACCCCATCGGTCGAGGCCCAGACCCTGACCAAATACTACGCCGATCTGGAACAGGATCTGCTGACCCGCGGCTTGCTGCGCACCGATGGGGGCGGGCCGGAAACCCCCTTTGATGCCGAGGATCTTGCCGAGAGGTTCGAAACCCTGGCGTTTTACGATGAATATGCGGTCCCATTGGATGGCGGCGCTGGCGGGCTGGGGCGCTGGCAGCAGCCGGTCCGTCTCGCCCCCCTGTTCGGCCCCTCGGTGAGCCGGGCGCAGGCGCAGCGGGACCGGGCGACGCTCGTGACCTATGCCGCCCGCCTGTCGCGGATCACCGGTCATCCGATCTCCGTCGGCACCGGCGGCAATTTCACCGTGATCTTTGCAGGCATTGACGATGCCGATTTTGTCGAGGCCCATGTGCGGCAGCTGTTGCCGAACCTCAGCGCGTCTGACCTTGGGCTGTTCACCGCGCCGCCGCGCAAATTCTACTGTCTGGTGTCGGCAGGCGGGCCACAGCGCGACCCGCTCAACTACAGCAAGGGGGTGGCGCTGATCCGCGCCGAACAACCCGATCTGATGCGCGACAGCTGCATCCACGAGGAAATTGCCCAGGGGCTGGGGCTGCGCAACGACAGCCCGCGCGCGCGCCCCTCCATCTTCAACGACGACGATGAGTTTGCCCTGCTGACCAGTCACGACGAAAAGCTGCTGAAGATCCTATATGATCCCAGGCTGCGGGTCGGCATGAGCGCCGCCGAGGCGCGGCCTCTGGTGCGCCGCATTGCGCAGGACGTCATGGACGAGCTGACCCACTGAAGCGCCGCCTGATCTGAGGGCCTGCCATCGCCCTCCCATTCCCGGGGTCTCCGTCCACTGTCCGCAGCCCCCCAGTCCGCAGTCCGCAGTCCGCAGTCCGCAGTCCGCAGTCCGCAGTCCGCAGTCCGCAGACAATAGGACCTGCGCGGGAGATGAATGGCGGGGAAAAACCGGCCCCTGTCGCCAAATTCGGGGCCTCGGCCCTAAAGCTCTGGTTTCACGCCGCGCGGATTGCTACATCTGGGGAAACAGCCGCTGGAGGGCACGTTGGGTATTTTCGATTTTCTCAAAGGGGAATTCATCGACGTCATTCATTGGACCGATGATACCCGTGACACAATGGTCACACGCTTCGAACGCGAAGGCCATGCGATCAAATACGGTGCAAAGCTGACCGTGCGTGAAGGCCAAGCCGCGGTCTTTGTGCATGAGGGCCAGTTGGCGGATGTCTTCACGCCGGGTCTCTATTTGCTGGAAACCAACAACATGCCGCTGCTGACGACGCTACAGCATTGGGATCACGGGTTTCAGTCGCCGTTCAAATCCGAGATCTATTACGTCTCCACGACACGGTTCAATGACCTCAAATGGGGCACCAAGAATCCGATCATGTGCCGCGATCCGGAATTCGGGCCCGTGCGCCTGCGTGCCTTTGGGTCTTATTCGGTCCGGGTGGTCGATCCCGCCCGCTTCCTGACAGAGATTGTCGGCACCGATGGCGAATTCACCATGGATGAAATTTCCTACCAGATCCGCAATATCATCGTGCAGGAGTTTTCCCGCGCGGTTGCGGCCTCCGGTATTCCGGTTCTGGACATGGCCGCCAATACCGCCGACCTGGGCAAGCTGGTTGCCGCCGAGATCGCGGCAACTGTGGCAGACTACGGGCTGGCGATCCCCGAGTTATACGTGGAAAACATCTCGCTGCCGCCTGCCGTCGAGGAGGCCATGGATCGGCGCACCCAGATGGGGATCATCGGCGACCTCGGCCGCTATACCCAATTCAAGGCGGCGGAGGCCATGGAAGCCGCCGCCCATACCCCCAACAGCGGAATGGGCGCCGGGCTTGGCATGGGGATGGGGATGGCAATGGCACAGCAGATGGGTCACGCCCTGCAGGGAGGCGCAAGCTCTCCGGCAGCGGGTCAGACCACCGGTCCCTGGGGCGCACGGCCCGCACCCGCTGCGACGCAGGCGGCACCGCAGGCAGCCCCCATGGCACCACCGCCTCCGCCTCTGGAACATGTCTGGCACATTGCCGAGAACGGCCAAACGAGCGGCCCCTTCTCCAAGGCCCGCCTTGGGCGCATGGCGCAGGACGGCGCATTGAAGCGTGACACCCACGTCTGGACCCCGGGTCAGGACGGCTGGCTGCGCGCGGGCGATGTGACAGAACTGGCGCAGCTCTTCACTATCCTGCCCCCGCCGCCTCCGGCACCATAGGGGCGCTGCCCCCTCCTGAATCCGGTCAATCCGGCCCCTTCGATCCGCTTCGGTCCTATAACATTGCGAGACCTGCATGACTTCCGACATGCCGCCTGTTCCGCCTGCTGACACAGTCTCGTTCGGGACCGCCCCAACCAGCCCCGCAACCACCCGCGAGGACCACCGGTTTCCCTGCGAACAATGCGGTGCCGACTACCGCTTTGCCCCCGCCCAGGGGGCCCTGATCTGTGATCATTGCGGCCATGAACAGCCGCTGTCCGACAGTCCGTGGGGCGGCACCGCGCTGAAAGAGATGGATTTTCGCTCCGCCCTTCGTGCGCAACTTCCCGAGGCGGAAATGGAGATCACACGCGTCTCCTCCTGTCCGAATTGCGCCGCCCAGGTGGAATTCGACCCCTCGGTGCATGCATTGGAATGCCCGTTCTGCGCCACCCCCGTCGTCGCGGACACAGGCGAGAACAGGCATATCAAACCCAAGGGCGTGCTGCCGTTCCAGTTTGACGAACGCGCCGCGCATGAGGCCATGGAGCACTGGCTTGGTCGATTGTGGTTCGCCCCCAACGGCTTGCGCGACTATGCCCGCCGCGGCCGCAAGATGGACGGGATCTACATCCCCTACTGGACCTATGATGCCCAGACCCATAGCCGCTACACTGGCCAGCGCGGCACCGAATACACCGTCAACCGCACGGTCATGGTCGATGGCAAACCGCAGATACGGACCGAGATCAAGGTGCGCTGGAGCAACACCCGGGGCCGGGTGCAGCGGTTTTTTGATGACGTTCTGGTGCTCGCCTCCAGCAGTCTGCCGCGCAATCACACCGAAGGGCTGGAGCCATGGGATCTGTCACAGCTATCGCCCTATCAGCCAAAGTACCTGGCCGGGTTTCGGGCCGAAGCCTATACGATCGACCTCGAATCCGGCTTTGCCGATGCCCGGGCCAAAATGGACCGCGTCATCGAACGCGACATCCGGTTTGACATCGGCGGTGACCGCCAGCGGATCAATTCGGTAGATACAGACATCAGCGCGGTGACCTTCAAACATATCCTGCTGCCGGTCTGGATGGCGGCCTATAAATATCGTGGCAAAAGCTATCGATTTATCGTCAACGGCCAATCCGGCCGTGTTCAGGGGGAACGGCCCTATTCCGCGTGGAAAATCGCTGCTGCCGTCGCTTTGGGGCTGATCGTGGCCGCACTCGTCGCATATATCGCCAGTCAGAACTAAATACCGACATCCGCTTGCCTTTTCGCGACTCCCCCGGCATGTTCGCCGCAATCCTTGGGGAGATGTACATTGTCCAACAGCGCTTTGAGCGAGTTTGACCAACGATTGAGCGCAGCTCACGACTGTGGTGCCCGAGGCCCCGGAGTTGTGCAGGTCCAACACTATGCCACAGGGCCGTCTGCATCCCATGAGGGGGCCGCTTTGGTCGCGCGGAATAGCTCCCTCACGGGGAGGCGATTGAATGCGCGCGCTTGTGCAACGTGTGAGTGAAGCCCGCGTCCGGGTGGGACCAGATGTCATTGGCGAAATTGGGCCGGGGCTTTTGATCTTTGTCTGCGCGATGCAGGGCGACAGCGAAACCGAGGCCGCACATCTGGTCCAGAAGATTTCACGGCTGCGCATCTTTCGCGACGACGCGGGAAAAATGAACCGCTCTGTGGCCGACATCAAAGGCGCCGTGCTGGTGGTCAGCCAGTTCACCCTCGCCGCCGATACAAAAAGTGGCACCCGCCCAGGGTTTTCCAAAGCCGCTCCCCCAGAAGAAGGAGACCATCTATACCGTTTCTTTTGCGATCAAATGCGTCAGACCGGGCTCCCGGTGGCCACTGGCGAATTTGGTGCAGACATGAAGGTTTCACTTGTGAATGACGGTCCGGTGACGCTCTGGCTCGACACCGATGACCGCCAACGCAAATTGGCGTGACCGCCCCGCCCGACCGGAGGCGCCGCGGATTTTCAGGTCCTTGCCCGAGAGCACCAGTGCATGCGACCAGTGTGATCACAAAAGGAGCACACGATTCTTGGCAATATTTCTTGCCCCAAACCGCCAAATCGGCAAATCTTGAATTACCATTCAAGAAAAACGGGGTTTACCCGTAACCTCGACAGGGAGACTACGAATGAACGATCATCTTAAACACCTCGCACGAGAAGCCGCGCTGGGTCGCATGGGCCGCCGCGAATTTCTCGGGCGCGCAGCGGCTCTGGGACTGACCGCCTTGGGCGCCAACTCTCTGCTGGCCACGGCTGCAAAAGCGGCGGGCGCGCAGAAGGGCGGCACGCTGCGTGTCGGTCTGCAAGGTGGGTCCACGACCGACAGCCTTGATCCGGCTCTGGCGACGAACCAGGTTGCGCAATCCGTGATCCGCCTCTGGGGCGAACCCCTGGTCGAGCTGGCCGTCGACGGCGGCATCGAGGGCAAAGTCGCCGAGAGCTATGAAGCCTCTGCCGACGCCAAGACCTGGACCTTCAAGATCCGCTCCGGCATCACATTCTCCAATGGTCAGCCCGTGACCGCCGCAGATGTGGTCGAAACGATGGATCGCCATACCGGTGAGGACACCAAATCCGGTGCGCTCGGCATCATGCGCTCTATTGTCAGTGTGAAAGCCGACGGCGACAGCGTCGTTGTGGAGCTGGACACGCCGAACGCCGACCTGCCCTATCTGATGACCGACTACCACCTGATCATCCAGCCCAATGGCGGCAAGGATGATCCAGCGGCGGGCATCGGCACCGGTCCGTATATTCTGAAATCCGTCGATATGGGCGTGCGCTTCGTTGCTGAAAAGAACCCGAACTACTGGGGTGACCTCGGCAATGCCGATACCATCGAATATGTTGTGATCAACGACAACACCGCCCGCGTCGCCGCGCTGCAGGCCGGTCAGGTGGACATGATCGACCGGGTGCCGCCGCGCACTGCGAAACTGGTCGACCGCGCGCCCAACATCACCGTGAAATCCACCGCAGGTCCGGGTCACTACGTGTTCATCATGCATTGTGACACGGATCCCTTTGCCAACAACGATGTCCGCCTGGCGCTGAAATACGGCATCAACCGTCAGGAGATGGTCGACAAGATCCTCAACGGCTATGGTACGATCGGCAACGACACGCCGATCAACGCGTCCTATCCATTGTTCACCGAACTGGAACAGCGCGAATATGATCCGGACAAGGCCAAGTTCCACATGCAGAAATCGGGCTATGACGGCTCGATCCTGCTGCGGACCTCGGACAACTCCTTCCCGGGGGCGCCGGATGCATCGGCGCTGTTCCAGCAGACCTGCGCCACCGCCGGTATCGATCTGGAAATCAAACGCGAGCCGAACGATGGCTACTGGTCCGAAGTCTGGAACGCGCAGCCGTTCTGCACCTCCTACTGGGGTGGCCGTCCGACACAGGACCAGATGTTCACCACCGCCTATCTCTCCACGGCGGACTGGAACGACACCCGGTTCAAGAACGAGCAGTTCGACCAGCTGCTGATCGCGGCACGTGGCGAGCTGGACACGGCGAAACGGACCCAGATGTATGCGGATATGTCCACCATGCTGCACAATGATGGCGGGCTGATCTGCCCGATGTTCAACGACTTTGTCGACGCCATGTCGGACCGGGTCGACGGCTGGGTCGATGACACCAAGGGCTATCCGCTGATGAACGGCTACGCCCCGATGAAAATGTGGGTCAAAGCCTGATATGGCCCCCATCCTGAAACTGTTGGCTCAGCGCATTGCGCTGAGCCTGCTGCTCCTGCTGATGATCTCTGTGGTGATCTTTGTCGGCACCATGATCCTGCCGGGCGATGTCGCCCAGTCGATCCTGGGGCAGTCCGCAACCCCCGAAGCGCTTGCGAACCTGCGCGCCGAACTGGGGTTGAACGATCCGCCGGTCTCCCGCTATTTTCAATGGCTCTTCGGAGCGCTGCAGGGTGATCTGGGCAACGCGCTGACTTCAGGTCAGGATATCACTTCCGCCATCAGTACCCGCCTTGCGAATACTCTGTTTCTCGCCTTCTGGGCGGCAGTCATTGCCGTGCCGCTGGCGATCTTTCTCGGGCTTCTCGCGGTGCGCTACAAGGACCGCTGGCCGGACAAGCTGATTTCCGGTGTGACGCTGGCGTCGATTTCCATTCCCGAATTCCTGATCGGCTATGTGCTGATGTATCTGATCGCGGTCAAACTGCGCTGGTTCCCCTCGGTTGCCATGATCAACGATGGCATGAACCTGTGGCAGAAACTCAATTCAATCGCCTTGCCGGTCGCGGTTCTGACGCTGGTTGTTCTGGCGCATATGATGCGTATGACCCGTGCGGCGATTTTGAACGTGATGCAATCCGCCTATATCGAGACCGCCGAGCTGAAAGGCCTGTCGACCTTCAAGGTGATCTGGCGTCATGCCTTTCCGAACTCGATCGCGCCGATTGTCAACGTGGTGATGCTGAACCTCGCCTATCTGGTGGTCGGTGTCGTGGTCATCGAGGTGGTCTTTGTCTATCCCGGCATGGGACAGTATCTGGTCGATCACGTCTCCAAACGTGACGTGCCGGTGGTCCAGGCCTGCGGGTTGATCTTTGCCGCCGTCTATATCGGGCTCAACATGGTTGCCGATATCGTCTCGATCCTGTCGAACCCGCGTCTGAGGCATCCGAAATGAAGAATATTCCCATCTCTGCTCTGGTGGGCCTGTTCTTCACGGCCCTCTATTTCCTGGCGGCGATCTTTGCGCCGCTGCTGGCGCCCTATGGCATGGCCGAGGTGGTCGGCGACGTCTGGGAACCCTCCAGCGCCGAATTCCTGCTCGGCACCGACAACATCGGCCGCGACCTGCTGTCGCGGATAATCTATGGCGGTCGCACCACCATCTTCATCGCCACGGTCGCGACAATCCTGTCCTTTACCACCGGATCCGTGCTGGGCATTTTTGCCGCTGTCGCCGGAGGCTGGGTCGATCAGCTGCTGTCGCGTTTTGTCGATCTGCTGATGTCGATCCCGACGCTGATTTTCGCCCTTGTGGTGCTGTCGGTGACGCCGGTGACCGTGCCGATGCTGATCCTGGTGATGGGGCTGCTGGATTCCACCCGCGTCTTCCGCCTGGCGCGCGCCGTCGCCGTCGATATCGAGGTGATGGACTTTGTCGAGGCCGCGCGCCTGCGCGGTGAGCGCACCGCCTGGATCATTTTCCGCGAGATCCTGCCCAACGCCCTGTCGCCGCTGGTGGCGGAGATGGGCCTGCGCTTCATCTTCATGGTGCTGTTTGTTTCCACCCTGTCCTTCCTGGGCCTTGGCGTCCAGCCACCCGAGGCAGACTGGGGTGGCATCGTGAAGGAAAACAAGGACGGCATCGTCTACGGCATTCCCGCCGCCCTGATCCCCGCCTTTGCCATCGCAACGCTTGCGATCTCGGTCAATCTGGTGGCCGACTGGGTCCTGAACCGCACCACGTCGCTGAAAGGAGGCCGGGGATGAGCGAGCCAATTCTGAAGGTCCGCAATCTGAAAATCGGCGCCACGGTCTATCCGCCCGGCGAGAAACCCCATGACATCGAGATCGTGCACGGGGTCAGTTTCGATCTCGAACGTGGCAAGGTGCTAGGGCTGATCGGTGAATCCGGAGCGGGCAAATCCACCATCGGTCTGGCCTCCATGGCCTATGGCCGCGGCGGAGTGGAAATCACCGGCGGCGAGGTCTGGGTCAATGGCCGCGACATCCTGCAGTCGAAGATGCGCGATATCCGCAAGCTGCGCGGGGGCGAGGTGACCTATGTCTCGCAATCCGCTGCCGCCTCCTTCAACCCGGCCAGATCCATCATGGAGCAGGTCATCGAAGCCTCGGTGGAACAGGGGAAATTCTCCAAGCGCGATGCCGAGGCCCGCGCGCGGCTGCTGTTCGACAAACTCGGCCTGCCGGACCCGGACAACATCGGCCGACGCTACCCGCATCAGGTCTCGGGCGGTCAGCTGCAGCGCTGCATGACGGCGCTGGCGCTCTGCCCGGAGCCGGATCTGGTGGTCTTTGACGAGCCGACAACCGCGCTAGATGTGACCACGCAGATCGACGTGCTGATGGCAATCAAGGAGGCGATCCGCGACACCGGCGTCGCGGCGCTCTATATCACTCATGACCTCGCGGTGGTGGCGCAGGTGAGCGACGACATCATGGTTCTGCGCCATGGCGAGACGGTCGAATATGGCCCGGTCCATCAGATCATCAACGAACCGCAGGAAGAGTACACCCAGGCGCTGGTCTCCGTGCGGTCAATCGACCACGAGGAAAAGGCCCCCACCGAGGAGCCGGTGCTGTCGGTGCGCAATATCAGCGCGCGCTACAAGGGGACGAAATTCGATGTGCTGCACAGCGTCAACGTCGATCTCTACCCGGGTCAGACGCTGGCCGTGGTGGGCGAATCCGGCTCCGGCAAATCGACGCTGGCGCGGGTGATCACCGGGCTCTTGCCGCCGCGCGAGGGCGAGATCTCCTTTGCCGGGCGCACCCTGTCGGCGGATTTCAACACCCGCACCCGCGAGGATCTGCGCGAGTTGCAGATGATCTATCAGATGGCGGATGTGGCGATGAACCCGCGCCAGACCGTCGGTACAATCATCGGCCGCCCGCTGGAGTTCTACTTTGGTCTGCGCGGCGCCGAAAAGCGGCAGCGGATCATAGAGCTCCTGGACGAGATCGAACTGGGCGAGGGGTTCATGGACCGCTACCCGGCAGAGCTGTCGGGCGGCCAGAAGCAACGTGTCTGCATCGCGCGCGCACTGGCGGCCAAACCCAAGGTCATCATCTGCGACGAGGTCACCTCGGCGCTGGATCCGCTGGTGGCGGACGGCATCCTGAAACTGCTGCTCAACCTGCAGAAGATCGAGGATGTGGCCTATCTCTTCATCACCCACGATCTGGCGACCGTGCGGGCGATTTCCGACAATATCGCGGTCATGTACAAGGGCAAGGTGCAGCGATATGGTGCCAAGTCACAAGTCCTGTCGCCACCGTTTGACGACTATACGGACCTGCTTCTGAGCTCGGTGCCCGAGATGAAAATCGGCTGGCTCGAAGAGGTTATCGCCAACCGCAAGATGGAAAGTGCCGGCAATTGATGTAGCGCACGGCGCCAGCCCTCTTGTATGAAACCTGCAAATTCCCGGCGATTGTCACATGGGCGACGCCGGGAATTCTGTATTCGGGAGGCGGGCAGACGCGCCCGCCCCGCCTGATGTTCCGCAGCCCGCCTGTATCGACCGGAAAGGAGCCCTCACCATGGCACGCAGACTCGAGCGCAAATTGCTTTTGATCCTTCTGGACGGGGTGCCCTGGCGCAATTTCCGCCGCCTGTTCGGCAATCTTGAAGGCTGGGTCCAGTCCGGCGAGGCGCAGGTCTGGAAGCACCGCGCGGTGCTGCCGTCGATCTCTGCCAGCTGCTATGCATCGATCCACACCGGCGTGTCGCCTCAGGTGCATGGCTGCACCGGCAATGGAAACGTGTTTCGCCTGAAAGAAGAGGACATTTTTTCGCAGGTGCGCAAGGCGGGCGGCGCGACCGGCGCGGTGGCACACAGCTTCTGGTCGGAGTTCTTCAACCGGTCGCCTTTCGATTTCGTGCGGGACGTCGAATATGACGAACCAGACAGCGACACGATCACCCACGGCCGGTTCCACTCGATGACAGGCTACGGCCATGACAACCAGATGACGCCGTCGGACCTGGATCTCTTTGCCACGCTGACGAACCTCTGCCGGCGCTTTGATCTGGACTATGGGATGCTCCATACCTGCACGCTCGACAGCATGGGGCACCGATTTTTTCACGAGAGCACCGAGATGGACCGGGCCTGCTTCATGATGGACGAGATGCTGGCGCCGTTCATCCCGCGTTGGCGGAGCATGGGCTATGAGGTGATCGTCACCGCCGATCACGGTCAGGACGAGCGGGGCCATCACGGCGGCCGCAGCGCGCTGCAGCAGGAAACGGCCCTGTATTATTTCGGTGAGGCCCAAGGCCCGGCTGCAGAGGATGTGATCGACCAGCTGCAACTGGCGCCGACGATCCTTGATCGTCTTGGTGCCCCGATCGCACCGACCATGAAAGCCCCGCCGTTTCTGCGCTGATGACACGGCCCGGATCGGCAGCGGCCCGGACCAGACAGGACCGGCTTGCCGGGCGTGATCCTGCCATTGGGGATCAGTCGTCGTAGGGCCAGATCTCCTGCCCCAGGCCTTCGATGGCGAGGGTGATCCGTTCGAAACTGTCCCGGGCCCGCTGGACTCGGTGACGGGCGCGCAGATAGCCGTGTACCAGCCCCGCCTCATTGATCCAATGCACCGGAGTGCCTGCGGCCTCCAGCGCCTCTTTGTAGGCCTTGCAGTCGTCGCGGATCGGATCGCAATCGGCAGAGAACATCACCGTCGGCGGGAGCCGTGTGAAATCACTGTCCTGCAGGGGCGCATAGGTCGGATCCGCCGTGGGCGCTGCCGCGCCACCGGTCCGCACCCCCATATAAAAGGTGATATCCTCGCGGGTCAGCATCGGTGCGTGGGCGTGTTCCGTGTAGGACGGCAGGCTCAGGTCGCCGCCAAGCACCGGGTAGATCAGCACCTGCCCCATCACCACATCCAGACGCCCCCGCGCATGATGCGCAACACTGGCACACAGGAGCGCACCGGCGCTGTCGCCGGCCAGAACGACGCCGCCCTCATCGTAGGTCCGCGCGATCCACTCCAGCACCGTCCATGCATCCTCAAACTGTGCCGGATGCGGATAGTCCGGAGCCAGCCGGTAATCCACCGCGATCACCCGATAGCCGGTCTGCTCGCAAATCTCGCAGCAGACGTCATCGTGGCTGTTCAGATCCCCCACGACGAAACCGCCGCCGTGGCAATACATCACCGTGCGGGTCGGGTCGCCGGCCTCGTAGATCCGAACCGAGACATTGCCGACGGTGCGCTCGGTCACCGCGACCACCTCTGGTCGCGGCGCGCGGAAGGCGGCGGCCATCTCGCTATAGGCCTTGCGCTGATCTTCGACCGAGAAGGTGGCGGTGTCGTCCGGATAGTAGCTGCCGGTTTCCCGGATGAAGGACCAGGTTTCCTCGTCTATCAGCTTTTCATAGTCCATGGGGTTCGCCGCCACTTCTGTCCGTTGTCGCATCAAAGCCTATGACCGCAACGCCGCAATGGAAACGGCAAAATGAAAAAAGCACGCCCTGCCGGACGCGCTTTTCCCAATCCTCTGCTCGTGACGGGTCAGGCGGTCAGCCCGCAACCTCCCACGGGCGGGTAAAGGCGCCGAGCACCTCTCCAACATCGCTCTCCTGGCTGCCGTTCAGGGTCAACTGGGCCACCAGACCGCGTTTCTTGTCGTCGATCACCCGCGTCACCCGCGCATTCACCCCCGCGCTTTCCAATGCGGAGTCGTAGACCCGAATGATTGCATGGCGGCGCAGATCCGGTTTGAACACTTTGCCCACGGCTGTCTTTGGCAGCTCGTCCAGAATGGTCATATGCTTGGGTATCGCGGCGCGTTCGTGGATGTGGCGCTTGCAATAGGCCAGCAGCTCTTCCTCGGTCACGGTGGCCCCGGCGACCAGTTCGACGAAGGCGCAGGGCAGCTCGCCCGAGTGCGCATCCGGCTGGCCAATGGCACCGGCAAAGGCCACCGCATCATGGCCCAGCAAGGCCTCTTCTATCTCTGCCGGGTCGATATTGTGACCGCCCCGGATGATCAGATCCTTGGCCCGCCCGGTGATCCAGAGATAGCCGTCACTGTCGACCCGCCCCAGATCCCCGGTGCGCAGGTATTTGTCCATATAGTAGAGGTCGATGTTCTTGTCGGCCTCCGTATAGGTGTGACCGGGATAGACACCGGGGGTATGGACGCAGATCTCGCCGATCTCGTCGGGGCCACATTCCATCAGCCCGTCCGGTGTTCCCTTGATGATCCGGACATCCGAATAGGGGAACGGAATGCCGATGGAGCCAACTTTCTTTTCGCCCTCAACGGGATTGCAGGACACCAGACAGGTGGCCTCTGTCAGCCCGTAGCCTTCGATCAGGCGAACGCCGGTGGCCTCTTCGAACCTGCGGAACAATTCCAGCGGCAGCGGTGCGGAGCCGGAAAACGCGGTCTTGACCGTCGAGATATCCGCATCCACCGGGCGTTGCATCTTGGCCGAAATCGCGGTGGGAACCGTGATGATAAAAGAGATCTTCCAGCGTTCGCAGAGCTTCCAGAAGTTGTCAAAGACGCCCTCGCCCCGATAGCCCTGCGGTGTGGGAAACACCACATGCGCGCCGGACGACACCGCAGCCATAACGATCACGTGGCAGGCAAAGACGTGAAACAGCGGCAGCGGGCACATGATGTTGTCCTGCTCGGAGAACAGAAGCGTGTCGCCCAGCCAGCCATTGTAGATCAACCCCTGATAGGTATGCTGCGCCACCTTTGGCATGCCGGTGGTGCCACCGGTGTGGAAATAGCAGGCCACCCGGTCCTCTGTCGCATCCGCAAAGGTCAGTTCGGTCGGCTGTTTTGCCAGCTCCTTGCGGAAACAGAGATAATCCGCATGCGCGTGGGCCTTGTTCACCTTGGGCCGGATCAGCGGCACGATCCAGGATTTCGGCGGCGTCAGATAGCGGTTGAGGTCGACCTCCAGCACCGTTTTCACGCTCGGCGAATGCGCCACGGCCTCGGCCACTTTTTGCGCGACGTCGGTCTTGGGAAATGCCTTCAGCGTCACCACGACCTTGGCCTTGGTTTCCCGCAGGATGGAGGCAATCTGCTCCGGTTCCAGAAGCGGGTTGATCGGGTTGACGATGCCCGCGACCGCCCCGCCCAGCATGGTGATCAGCGTTTCATTCGCATTTGGCAGCACATAGGCCACCACATCGGTCTCGCCAATGCCAAGCGACCGAAACAGGTTCGCGGCCTGCGTGGTCTTGTCCTTGACCTGCCCCCAGGTCAGGGTTTCCGCCTTGTCCTTGGGGCCGGAAAAAATCTGATAGCTGATCGCCCGGTTCTCGGGGAATTTTGCCGCCGTCCGCGACAGCATCTGATAAAGAGTCGTGGGGACATCGCGATCCGCCCAGGACGATTCCTGTTCAATCGCCGCGACATCCGCGATCGTTGCAAAAGCCATTGGTATCCTCCCTTGCCCGGCCTCACGGACCTTGCATGCTCCTGCGCGCCAAAATGATTGGATTTCACGGCACGCGCAAGCGACGTCGCTGCTTCACGTAGAGGAAGCCAGACTGTGACGCTACGCCATTTTCCACATAGTTCCATCCGAAACCTGCACCGCGAGGCGCGGCACAGGGCATTTCAGCCGCCAATCTGCATTACGCAACGGCGGCGCCATCGGTGAATTGCAGCCGCGCCAGACGCGCATAGAGCCCGCCTTCGGCGACGAGACTGTCGTGGCTGCCGATGGCGACAATGCGTCCCTGATCCATCACCACGATACGATCCGCCTGTTTGACGGTCGCGAGACGGTGCGCCACGACGATGGTGGTGCGGTCGCGGCTCAGATCCTCGAAGGCCGCCTGCACCAGACGTTCGCTCTCGGCGTCCAGCGCCGAGGTCGCCTCGTCCAGCAACAACACCGGCGCGTCGCGCAGGATCGCGCGCGCGATGGCAATCCGCTGTTTCTGCCCGCCCGACAGCATCACCCCGCGTTCGCCCACGAAAGCGTCATAGCCTTCGGGCAGTTTCTGGATGAATTCATGCGCGGCGGCGGCCCGGGCGGCGGCCTCGACCTCGGCGTCGGTGGCATCGGGACGGCCAAAGCGGATATTCTCGCGCGCGGTGGTGGCAAAGATGACCGGGTCCTGGGGAACCAATGCGATATGTTTGCGAAAATCGGCGCGCATCAGTGAGTTGAGAGGCACCCCGTCCAGGCGCACCTCACCGGATTGCGGGTCATAAAACCGCTGGATCATCTGGATGATGGTGGTTTTGCCCGCACCGGAGGGGCCGACAAAGGCCACTGTCTCGCCTGGGCGGATGGTCAGATCAACAGCCGCCAGCGCCGACGTCTCAGGCCGCGAGGGATAGGTGAAGGACACATTGTCAAAGGTGATTTCGCCCCGCACGGGCACCGGAAGCGGGCATGCGTCCGGGGTGTCCGGATCGGCCGGGCTGTTTGGATCGGCCGGGCTGTTTGGATTGGCCGGATTGGCCGAACCATTCGGGCCAGCCGGGGCGGAAACCGGATCGAGAACCGTGTCTTTGGCCTGCAGCAGCTCCACCAATCGTTCGGTGGCACCCGCAGCGCGCTGCAGCTCGCTCCAGATTTCCGACAGCGCCGCAACCGAACCGGCGACCATCACCGCGTAGATCACGAATTGCACCAGCGCGCCCTCTGACATGCCGCCAAAGCGCACATCATTGGCGCCGATCCACAGCACGCCGACCACGCCGGAGAACACCAGGAAGATCACGATTACCGTCAGCCAGGCCCGCGTCCGGATCCGGCGGCGCGACACGTCATAGGCGGTTTCGGTCATTTCGGCGAAACTCGCCCGGCTCAACGCCTCATGGGTGAAGGCCTGCACGGTCTGAACCGCCCCCAACGCCTCGCCTGCATTCCCCGAAGATGCGGCGATCCAATCCTGGTTTTCGCGGGAAATCACCCGCAGGCGGCGTCCAAGCACGAGAATTGGCACGATCACGGCAGGCACGATCAGCAACACCAGCAACGTCAGCTTGGCCGAGGTCAGCAGCATCAGAACCAGCCCGCCCGCAAAGATCAGCAGGTTGCGCAGCGCGACCGATGCCGAAGAGCCCAGCACCGATTGGATCAGGGTGGTGTCGGTGGTGATCCGGCTCAGCACCTCTCCGGTCATGATCCGTTCGAAAAAGGCGGGGCTCATGCCGATGATACGGTCGAACACGGCCTTGCGGATGTCTGCCACCACCCGCTCGCCCAGCTTTGTCACCAGCGCATAGCGCAGACCGGTGCCGAGAGCGAGCAGAGCTGCCATCACCATGGCGGCCGCGAAGTACTGGTTCAAGAGCTCCGCATCGGTGATGCGAAAGTTATCCACCACGCGCCGCACCGCAAGCGGCAGCGACAGTGACACGCCCGCGGTCAGCGTCAGGGCCATCAGCGCGGCCAGGATCATGGCGCGATAGGGCCGCATGAACGGCCAGAGCGCCTTCAGCACGCCGATCTTGCGCGAGGCTTCACGCTCTTCGTTGCTGCCTGCGATCTGCGCCGTGCGTCGTGCCATGAGAACCCCTTTGCTCGCCGGAAGAATTCAGAAGTGTTTCCGGCCCTGTGTCCCGGCAATTTCATGGCCCCGCCACAGAGGCAGGTCAAGGCTGCAATAGTATGATGCGCTGAAAACACACACCCTGCCACCGGCATCGCAGGACACCGAAACGCCATGGATTGGCGTCTTTTTCGATACGCCGGAGATCTCGGGGAAGAAGTTGGAGCGGGTAGCGAGCTACTCGCCCCCATAAATTTCATTATTCGCCAGTGGGAAGCTGTCCCACATCGTGTTTTGATGCGCTTTATTATAATCAACGGCTTAGATTGAAGCTGTCCCACGTGAAAATCATCGGATTACCCTATCGCAGCGAAATAAGGCGCATCCTCCGCCGCTTAGTGAAGCCAGCCAGCCCTTCGCGACATTCGTGGCAATCGCGACACCCAGTATGCTGCAAGAGCGAAGGCAGGTAACCGTTTCTCCGAGACCGGACATTCAGATCTGCGCCGTCGGCTGTCTCAATGCTGCACCCTGGTCGAATGACAGCGAAGCGCAGGTAGCGGAGTTTGCAAAATCTTGGGATCTGCCTGCCTGGCGGGGATCCCATGCTGCACGAGCAATGGGAGGAGCAGACCTCCGCCGCGCGCGCAGCCACCAACCATCATCGAACCGAAGGGATGCGGACAAACTTGCCGTTCATCGATGGACGCTCAATGTCCGAAAATCACGAGTAAAGCGGTTCGAATGAACCTATTCGTTCGAAGGCGAGCAGGACGTCGAAGCCTCCCAGCTGTTGCCCTTTCGTTTTTTTGTTTCTCTCCAAAGCACAGTCCCAGGCCGAAGCCCCTTGCGCGCACAAATCGCATCTGTTGCCAATACAGCTATCAGAAAATTAGCGTGCTCAGAGAGTGTCGGCGCGTCGATTGCAATGCTCAAGTCTCCCGTAATGTCAGACCCAACCACACTCCCGCCAAAGTCCTCACCAAGCAACTTTCCCGAAAAGTCAAAATCTTGCGCACCAGAGGAAAGAATGGGGAATACGATCTCGAAACCAGACATCACTTGTTCTACGTTTACACTACCATCAGGCAACTTTGGCACCCGAACCGTTTCTGCTTGTGCTGGTTGCGCCGAAACTAAGCAGACGAAAAGAATTGACTTGAGGCGCATGTGAAGGAGCTCTGATTAACCACCGTAGTCGCGCATATTAGCTATTGCTTCGAACAATAATCAAGCCGATGAGTCCAAACGGCTATTCGCTTTGAAGACATTTGCGTTGGGTGCAGAAATTTGTAGGTATGGGCTCGAAGCCGCCTTGCGGCGTTGCGGCAGCATGTTTGCAGCGAACCTGCACCAGACCCAAGCCCCCAGATGGCGCCAGCCAGCCCTTCCGAGACATTCGTGAAAGGCGCAGCTGGCGCCAGGCACCGACACGGTGGGCGGTTTCCGGACCTTGGCTGCGTCTGCGAAGGTTCCGTGCCAGACAGGCAAAAGCGGCCATCCAAGCCCTGGCCGAGAGAAACCCACATGCTGCGCTGCGCACCAAGGTCAGCAAAGCGCAGGAAGCGCCCTTTGCAAATTCGGCGGTTTGACGCAATCAGCCGAGGTTTTGTGCTGCGTTGCAGCCCGCCGTTCTTGCCGTTCGCTGCGACTGCGAGTTGTTGGACCTAGTGAATTCACACACAGCGGGACCTTCCTGCCGTTCTCTGCGCGTGCAGCTTGGGAAAGACCGAGTGGCTTATGTACGCAGGGGGCGGACTTTGCGAAACCGCTTGCAACAAACGCCAAAAGGATTGACTTTCGAGAAAAACACAAATCTTGGAGTTGGATTTTGCCCCGTCACATACTGATTACTGGACCAGCAGAAAATCAATCTCAGCAAAAGCACCCTATTTACAATGATCTCAATGGATATCCGACTGGGCTAACGTGGCAGGTAGACATTGGGCCACTCCGGGTTTCAACTGAAGAGTTCTTTGAAAACCTATTCTTTTCGGTCGAGAAGAATGGTGGCAACGGTTTTTTCTATCCTAAGGACGACGAAGATCGAACTATATGTAGATACGAGTGGCATCTGCCATGGCGGAATCGGGCAGCACAAATCCGACTTGGAATAGTGTTCCACGTGCGGCGCGGAGAGACGCCCCATCACGGCCTTGCCTATTTTGGAACGAATGAAGGCTATCGGAAAAGAGGGGCCCCAAATAATCCTTCCAGAATTTCCAAGAAGAAATTTTATGGTTTTAAAGAGTTTATCAAAGGTGAGGTCTTGCTGGCCAACAAAGCGAGGCCTGAACGCCCGCAGGGAGACTGGAAGTTCATATTTTTTGCCAAAAGTGGCGGAAAATTTTGGGAAAAACCCTTTTTGGCATTGAACAGAAAAGTCCTGGTGCTCCCCCCAGTCTCGGAAGACGGACTAATCAAGAACGCTGTTGTGATCAACGCTTCGGGAATTACACAGGGGCATGCACATCGCAAAGCGATGAAGACTTATCAAAGGATTTTGGCGCTCCTGACCTTGACGACTGGCACAGTATGGGAAGCTTCAAGCCACCCAGATAATTACAACCTATTGGAAGGAAACCTCAGCGTTAGAAGTGACCTGTCTAACAAACTGTTTCCCAATGGGAAGCCTGTACAGGGGCTGGGTTCGCCAGTTCCACGTCTTCTTTTGGCCGTTGTGCGGTATGGTCTCACTGCACTGGATGATGAACAGGATTTCACCAGAACGTACCTATCTTCGCTTTTTGCTTTCTATGGTGGAATGGTTGCAAGGGCAAAAACCCCATCGTTGGCCAATGTTGGACTCATAGCGGCCTTAGGATTGCTGGCTAGCCCAAAGCAAGAGCGATGTGGGGGGAAGCTTACGTGCTCAAGTTGCGGACATCTCGACTTTAGGCACAACCTAGTTGGCGACCGGGCAGCCATTAGTGAAATGCTCTCGGATGTTATGAGTGAAGTATTTGGTGAGGAGTTCGAAAGAACTCAAAGCTTTGAAAAATGGGTGAAGGAGATCTACAACACTCACCGCTCAAATTATGTCCACAGCGCAGCCCACCAGTTCAGTGAGTTTTCGCAGGTATTCTCTTCTAAAGGCCCATCAACCACGCTTGTCCCAACTGCGGTTCCGTCAAACGGGAAACTCACTCGTAAAGAGAACGGGCATAGGGCTATTACTTCAAAACTTCCACTGATTGCACAAATAGTACTAATTCGATTCTTGATGAAAACCGCAAGTTCAAGCCGCGTGGTCAACCGCCTCCAGATCTCGATACCCGACTTTTCGAGCGCGATGGAAGAAGAGGCGTTCTGCGGTTTGCCGACCCTGGGTTGGGTTCGGATGACTTAACCTTCGATCAATGGCAAACATGCCCGGTACGGACTGTAAACGACCTGCTGCGGTGGCGAGAACAACCGGCCAGGACAATGGTAGCTGTGGGTTGAGCTGTGTGGAAACTTGCCGTTATCAGGGGCCTTGAAAGATTGACGTTCATTGAAAATACGGAGAGGGAGGAGCCCAATCGTGAGCCATTCTGAAGACAGTGAAAGCCCTCTAGTTAAGACGATAAGACCCTTACTCATTATCGTCGGAGTATTAGGCGCGTTCTTCTGGTATCTACAGAGGAGCGCAACTATTGACCTTTGCGACTACGCACATTTTGAAAGTGATAGATCCGGGCTACTTGAATACGTTCGAAGGTACAAACATGAACTCACAGGAAAAAGAGTCTACGAATTTTGGGAGAAAGGCCTAGCTGACAATAACGGAGATGTTTGGGTCCACCAAAGAGTATTTTGCGTATTCCACCCAGAGTCTGGCCGCAAATATCCTGAAATAACGACTGATCCATACTGGGAAAATAGAAAACATGATCAGTGAGCACCTGAGCTGCACCGGGGTTGTCGCATGGGACATAGTTGAGGTGAACCGCGACCATCCGCTGTTTCAGTGACTCGGATATTTGCAGTTGGCTTCGATGCAGCCCGCCCCTCTTCACGTCCGCTAACCGGAAAGATATCCAAAAATTTCGTCGACGCAGCATCGCTGACCTAGGGCCCTCTGTCAGTGTCCGCTTTGGGCTGGCTGCTGTCACCTGGAGGCTGGGAACTGGTGCGGAATCGCTGCGACCCTGCTGCTGCACCGCCGCACGACCGCTTCGAGCCCATTGCTACCGATGCTGCAGGACGCACGAATGGCTGCTTCCGACTCGAAGTCATGCACACAATCAATGCTAGATGTTTTCACAAATGACCGCAGTGGCCTTCCTCGAATTCCCATGCCCCCTTTTGCTCTCCGCGTTCCAAAAAAGCATACGCTATTTCGATATCTACACTCTTGGGAACGTCTACCGCATAAAGTTGGTATCCAAAGTCTCTATGTTCGTATGAGCAGCCAAGTCGCTCGATTGGTTCCCACTGTTTGGCAAACAGCCGTGGGTCATGCTTGTCCTGCAAAACAAGAATTCGGTATGTGGAATGCCCAGATCTTGGACCTAGGCCGACAACGTTTACTTGGCCTTCAACCAAGCTAGTCATGACAGCGTCCCTGAAGCTAATGCCCTTTGCAAAGAACGGCGAATTCTGAAGCTGATAGACGCCGGAACCCAGATCCGTCGCCCAAAGACTTTCTGTTGAATAACCATGCCAAGTGTCTGAACCGAGATCAAATATGACCTTTTGCATTTGATTGTCTGTTCCGTTCATCTGTGTACGCTAGGTTGCAAAGAACGTTGTGTCACTACCTTAGCCAAAGCCTAAAGCCGCCATTGGCGCTCTAACAGTGAAATAGTGCTTTGTCCCGCACACCACCAGTTCGAGGTCGTATTGATTTCGCGCCCGCAGCGAAGGTCGGAAATGACGGGCCGCGTCGCAGCGGAAGCAGGGCCCGGTCAATGGCCGCAATGGGCCGTCTTCACTCGCTGCGCCATGCCCAGGACCCCGCACTTTGCAAAGGTCGCAACCCACGCAAACCTCCCCTACCCCCCAGGCTCTGCCCCGTTGTCCTGGGCGACCATCCGGTAGCCCAGCCCGCGGAGTGTTTCGATCCTCCAGAGGGATTTCACCTTGGGGCGGATCTTTGACACATAGACTTTGGTGATGTCGCCCTGGGCTAGACCGGCCCGCGCCCGCTGAGCCCCTCGACTTTTCCGGCGCAGTCCAGCAGGGCGTGGCGATCGCGGGCCCAGAGGCTTTCGACCTCGCGGTCATTCAGCCAGCGCTGCGGGATCTGCACCGGCCGGGCGCAGGGATCATCTTGGCCTGTTTCACGACCTTGTGCAGGTACTCCTCATCAATGGTCACCCCCAAAAGCGGGTTGACCTTGATCCAGCAGCCTGGGTCATTCTCCCAATCATCCCCCTCGTCCAGCGCGCAGATGAAGACAAAGGAGCTGTCATCCTCCACCGCGCCGGTGACGACATTGACCCCATGCTGATGCTCTTCCCAGCAGATCGATTTCTTGTCGGTGCCGGAGTTTGTGGCCATGCACAACAGCGGCTGCTTGCGGAACTTGAAGCCCCGCTCCGGCACAACGGCTCCCGCTCCAGATGCTGAGGCCGCAGACGCCGCCGCCAGGCCGATGTGTTGTAAAGGTGGTGGTATTCGCTGCGCGCGGACATCGCATACCCCCGAAACGCAAAAACGCCCGCCGGTTTCCCGTGGGCGCAAGTGGTGATGATAGAATCCTACTGCCACGACGGTGACCTAACCGTCAAGACAGTTTCGAACAGAGAGATGGAGGGCGATCATCGCGCAGGGACGAACGATTGCCGCCATTCATGACCAGCAATGATCCAGAAACCTATCGCTCCAGGCCGGACTTTCGCCGCAGGTGCAGGGTCTGCTCGGTCTCAAACTCACAGTCTGCGGACAAAGCATTCACTGACCTTGGGCTAACCTCACCGCTGCAAATTCGGCGACACCCTCAGCAGTCCCGTCTGTGAACGATGCCACAGTGATAGGGTCACTGAGATCTGGAAAATGATAAACCGCGTTTACACTAAACGGTCCAGCACCAGAATGGCCTATCGCCTTACCTGCACCTTTCACGGCACCAGACATTAGGCCAAGCGCATATCCACATTCTGTCCACGGGCGGTCGGGAATAGCGCCGCCAAGGACTCTTGCATCTAACATGTCGCGCATGGTCGCGGACTGCAACAAATGACCGGTCATAAGTGCGTGCAGCAAACGCGCGGCATCTGGTGGATTGCCAATCAAACATCCATGGTAGACCCACTTCGGGTCGTAGTCCGTCGCGGCCTCCCAATGTACGCGCTGAAATTGTTTGCGTGTTTCTGCAAGCTCAATACTGTTCAAGCACAACGGCTTGCAGACCATGTCTGCAATGACCTCGCGAAGCGGCTTTTCCAGCGCCGCTTCTATTTGTTCGACCACAAACATGTAGCCAATATTAGAGTATGACCAACCTTGCGTCGGCTCAAACAACATTCCTTTTGCAAGCGCCACATCAAGTAGTTTGTCGCGTGTCCAAGGTGTTTCTTTTGCTTCAACGGCAGAGTGATATTCGGAGAGCTGCCCATAATCTGGAAGGCCAGAGGTGTGTTTCAGAAGCTGGCGAAGCGTGTAAGGTCCGCCCTTCAGTTTGGTGTCCAGATCAAGATTCCCGCTTTCAACCAACTTCAAGGCACAGATTGCGACTACGGTTTTGGTGAAGCTCCAATAAGGAAAGCAGGCCTCTGCCGAACCAGAGGAACCTTCGCAGCCAGAGGCTGTAATCCAATGGGAGTGAACTCTTTGAGCGGTCATTTCGCGAGTGTCTGGCATTGACTTGATCATGTCAATTTAGGCTCCATGCTGACCTTCGTCGCGACAGCGTACAAGAGCTGCACCTTTGTCGAAGGCAGAGGTCAGCAGAGCGGACAAAGTATGAGTTCGCGGGTTCTAGACCAATCACTGCTTACCTATGGGCAACCACCCGTAGTTCCACGACAACATCTTCGGACACAAAGCCCGCGACCTCTATGGCCGTCCAAGCTGGATAGGGTTCGCACATCCGTTCCGCCCAGATCGCCTTAAATGTTTCCAGATGGTCCCTCAGCCCGATATGATAACTTGTCACCTCAACTACGTGACGAGCATCCATTGCACCTTCTTTTAAGACACTGAAAACTTGATCGAAGGCGGTATTGATTTGCGTTGCGGCTTCTGGCGATGTCACACCATCCAAGCCCGCTCCATTGAAACCAGTCAGAAAGACGAAACCATCGACTTCAGAACCGGGGGCCATCTTCCAGCTTTCATATAGGCCAGTCATGGCTGTGGGGATGATCGCTTGTTTTGCCACTGATGATGCCTTCCGCAGGATACAACCCGTTCTTTTCGGACATTAACCGCTTTGCAGAACGCTGTCAGTATCGGCTCGGAGCGGACCTGTGGCGTTGCGGCAGCATGGTTGCAGCGAAACCGCACCAGACCCAAGCCGCCAGATGACGGCAGCCAGCCCTATCGCGACATTCGTTCCAAGCGCGGCGCCCAGTCTGCTGCAAGTGCGAAGGCAACTAATCACTATTCCCGAGACCGGACATTCAAATCTGCGCGACCGGCCAGGGCGATGCTGCGCACCGCGCCAAGGTCAGCGAAGCGCAGTTAGTGAGCTTTACAAAGTAGCGGGAACTGGCAGACGAGGGACTGTCGCATGCTGCACGAGCGAATGGAAGGAGCAGACCT
>MPDC01000035.1 GCA_001874255.1 Alphaproteobacteria bacterium MedPE-SWcel | reverse complement strand
AGCTCAGGCGGCGTAAATGAGAACTTGGGGCGGCACGTGAAAGGGACAGGTCCAGAAGCCTGCTTGAGTGCGCATCTCGTCAGTCGAAAATTGCGTAAACTGGGCTTCGAGCCAGGTATCATCCCAGCGATCTATGTGAAGCCGTTCAACAAGGGACAAAAGAACGACTACAATGACGCGGAAGCGATTGCTGAGGCGGCGCTGCGTCCAAACTTGAAGGCCGTATCCGAGAAGAGCCAGGATCAGCTCGACCTGCAAGCTTTGCATCGTGTGCGATCACGTTTGGTGTCGCGCCGAACAGCGACGATCAATCAAATCCGGGCCTTCTTGATCGAGGAGGGCATCACGGTCCGCAAAGGTCTGCGCGCTTTGAAGAATTCCTTTGAAGCGATACTGGAGGAGCGCAAAGACGAAATCTCACCCAGGATGGGTTCGATCCTGATCGGTCTTTATGGGGACTGGATGTGGATGGAGGAGCGCATCGACAAGGTCTCGCAGGAGATCGAAGAGATCAGCCGAACCGAGGAGAACTGCGTCAACATCATGACCGTTCCTGGAATTGGTCCGATGATCTCGACAGCGATGGTCGCGTCCATCGGTGAGGGAGGAGCGTTTGATCGAGGTCGGGATTTTGCGGCATGGGTCGGGTTGGGACCCCGTCAATATAGCATCGGGGGCAGAACGGTGCTTGGACGCATATCAAAACGTGGCAGTCGATATCTGCGGATGCTGTTCGTTCAGGCAGCACAGATCATCATGATGCGACCCCACCGCTGGCCCGGATGGCCTGGAGCATTCTGAGACATAAAACGGAGTTCGACGCCCCAAGAGACGAGGTTGCAATCGGCGTTTAACGACCAGAAGCAATCCAAAGGAGTTCGCGATAGATCGAAAGCATGGAACGGAAATATTACGCGCCCAAAGTCTGACGGCCCAAATGGTCATAATCGACCTGTCCGGGAATGAGATCACGGCGCGTGCGTAACCCCTACAAGGCCACGACCCGCGTGTCGATCAACAGGCCGGATACATATGAGCGACTTTCGAGAACATGCCAGAAAATCACGTGCGAACAGCAGCCGGTACATACATTGGGCATGGCGCCGGGCCTGAAAGGCCCGGCGCGGCATCCTGCCCCCGCGAGGGGGCAGGATGCCCGGCCCAAGGCCGCCAAGGGGGATCGCCGGAAGGCGATGCACCTGCGGGCGCGGGAGTGCGCCCGTCCTCTGGCCCAAGGTGGATGTCGCCGATAACCGCGCCAGAGGAACCGCGCGGACCAGGAGACGATGCGCGCGCAGTGCTATTCTGCCTCCACCGGTTCCAGCTTGTCCTGGGTGCGGGTGTCGAAATCCGAGGCCGCGTGGCGCTCGCGCAGTTGGGAAGAGAGCTCCCCAAAGGCACGGTTCACCATGCGGCCGCGCTGCACGGCCGGGCGGGCATCGATGGCTTTGGCCCAGCGCATCACATGCTTATAACTCTCGACATCCAGGAACTCTGCGGCGTCGTACAGGCGACCGAGAACCAACTGGCCATACCAGGGCCAGATCGCCATGTCGGCGATGGAGTAGTCTTCGCCCGCGATATAGGTTTTGTCCGCCAATTCGCGGTTCAGGACATCCAGCTGACGTTTGGCCTCCATCGAGAAGCGGTTGATCGGATATTCGAACTTTTCCGGCGCATAGGCATAGAAATGGCCAAAACCGCCGCCGAGGTAGGGTGCGGACCCCATCTGCCAGAACACCCAGTTCAGAACCTCGGTGCGGGCGGGGCCGTCCTTGGGCAGGAAATGGCCGAATTTCTCGGCCAGATGCATCAGGATGGAGGCGCTTTCGAACACCCGCACCGGGGTGTCGCCGGAGCGGTCCTGCAGCGCCGGGATCTTTGAATTCGGGTTGATCCCGACAAAACCGGAGCCAAACTGATCGCCCTCGCCAATATTGATGAGCCAGGCATCATACTCGGCCTCTTTGATGCCCAGAGCCAGAAGCTCCTCCAGCATCACGGTGACTTTGACCCCGTTGGGCGTGGCCAGGGAGTAGAGTTGGAAGGGGTGCTCACCGACGGGCAGCTCCTTGTCCTGGGTGGGGCCCGCAATGGGGCGATTAATGGAGGCGAACCGGCCGCCGCTGTCCTGCTCCCAGGTCCAGACCTTCGGGGGGGTGTAGGTCGTATCGCTCATGGAGGGCCTCTTTTTCATTCCGTGTCAGACGAGTGTGACGCTGCCGTTTGGGGGCGGCGCATCCTCTCAGGTAGGGACGATAGCCAAAATTCCAATGACTGGAAGGTCTGTCGGGTAAATTTTCCGGCACGGGGAGCGCGAAGTGCGGGGGGTGTCGGAAAACACGCTCCGATTGCCTCGCGCCTGCGGAGACAATGGCTTGTGTGGTTTTCATTTCCGCAGGGGCCGCTATGTATGGGGCAGGCCCCTCAAACGTGACTGGATCCCAAATGCCCAACAGCGACAAACCACCCCTTCTGGCGGTTCTGATCGACGCGGACAATATTTCTGCCAAATACGGCGAGGCCATGTTCGAGGAGATCGCCTCGCTCGGTGAGGCCAGCATCCGGCGCATCTACGGCGATTTCTCCGGAGGCGGGCCGCAGGGATGGAGCAAGGATCGCCTGGCGGCACTGGCGATCGTGCCGCATCAGCAGTTTGCCAATACCACCGGCAAGAACGCGTCGGATATTGCGCTGGTCATTGACGCCATGGATATCCTGCATTCCGGCCGGTTCGACGGCTTTGTGCTGATCTCGTCGGACAGCGATTTCACCCGTCTGGCCAGCCGGATCCGCGAGCAGGGGCTGGATGTCTATGGCATGGGAATGCGCAAGACACCGGCAGCCTTTGTGCGCGCCTGCAAGCGGTTCATCTACGTGGAAAACCTGCTGAACGATCCCGCGCCCGCCAAACCGCGCGGCGCCGCGAAACCCAAGGCGGCCGAGCAGACCGCCGCACCTCAGGACGATCAGGCTCCGGCCGAACTGGAAGATCCGCAGAAATTGGTGCTGCGCGCGATGGAGACGATCAGTCAGGAAGACGAATGGTTCTCGCTTGGGCAAATCGGTCAGTATATCACCGCTGCGTCGCCGGATTTCGACACCCGTAGCTATGGCAAGCAAAAGCTGTCTGACCTGATTGCCACGATGAAAATCCTCGAAACCAAACGCGGAGAAGGCAATCAGATCGTTGTCCGGAGACTGGACTGATGGAGCGCACTGGCGCGCTGGTTCTGTGGCAAAAGGCGGAGGGGGCTGTTCTCTGTGCGGTCGGGATCTGGCTCTATACGGCCGCAGAACCGGTGCTGCCGCTCTGGGCCGCGATATTGATGTTCCTCGCGCCCGATCTGAGCTTTCTGGCCTATGTTTTGGGACGGCGCGCCGGCGCCTTTTGTTACAATCTGGTCCATGTCTATGCCTTTGGTGCATTGGCGCTGGCGTTCGGGCATCTGCAGGATATTCCGCTGCTGTGGGAACTCGGGGCCCTCTGGCTGGCGCATTCCGGTGTCGACCGGATGCTGGGATATGGGCTCAAATCGCCAGAAGGCTTTGAATTCACGCATCTTGGCCGGGTGGGCCGCAACCGCGACGGGTGAGGCCCACCCGCAAGGCCGATGGCGCCATCCCACATTACAAACCACCTCACAAAGCGGTCACGCAAGCTCCGTCCGCAACACAGAGCTGTGAGAGCCGGTTCGCAAATCGGCGTGGACCGGTATCTTCATCCTCGGCTTTGGCGGTTGGCGCAAAGCACTTCGGTAGATGATGCATCTGCGGCGCAGCAGGGGATCCCCCAGAGAATTCCCATGGGCCCGCAACGAGAGGATTTTTCAATGAAACACTTCGTTTTCGCTGCTGTGGCGGCCCTGTCCTTTGCAGGCCTGTCCTTTGGAGGCGGCGCTTTTGCGGGCGAGCAGTATGTCGATGAAACCGGTTTTGCCGTATCTGGCTACGACGTGGTTGCCTATCGCACGCTGGCGCAGGCGCCGGTCGGACAGGCGCAACCGGCCGCGGTGCCGGGGCAGGCGGATATCACCGCGACCTACAACGGTGCGACCTTTGCTTTTGCGAGCGAGGCAAACCGCGCCGCATTTCTGGAGAAACCGGAGTATTTCCTGCCGCAATACGACGGTCACTGTGCCTATGGTGTCGCCAAAGGTGGCAAGGTGCCGGGCAATCCGAACCTGTGGCGCATCGTCGATGACAAGCTCTATCTGAATATCACCCAGAACGTGGTGGGCTTCTGGGAGGAGGATATTCCCGGCAACCTGAACCTGTCTCACGGCAACTGGCCGAGCCTCGATCCGCAGCCCGCGTCAACGAGCACCATCCCGAACTTTTCGTCCCCCGCCCCCGAAAAGGGCTGAGCTCAGCGCTGCGGCTCTTTCCCGTCGCCAAGCCGTCGGCATGTCAGGTCGGCGGTAAGTCAGGCCGGAGCAAGTGGAGCAAGTGGAGCAAGTCAGGCCGGAGCATGTCAGGCCGGCCGCAAGGCAGACCGGCCGCAAGTCAGACAGCAGCAAGTCAGACAGGAAAAGCCCCGGGCCAATCGCTGGTCCGGGGCTTTGTGGGCAGACGATGGGCGGGGCGGGCTGCCCGGCCAGGACGGCTCAGCGTTTGCGTTCGCGTCGCGAGCTCATCGGCTGGAACGCCACGCCGACATGGGCGTCGCAATAGGGTTTGCCCTGCTGCACTGGCAGGCCGCAGAACCAGAAATCCTCGGTCGCGGGATCGCCGACCGGCCATTTGCAGGTCCGTTCGGTCAATTCCATCAAGGTCAGGCGTTTGGCCTTTTTCTCGATCTCATTGACCTTGGCGAGCGCCTCGGGGCTGATCTCGTTGGCCGATGGCTGCGGTGGCAGCGGCTGGCCTGCCGGAATGATCTGCTTGCGCGCAGGCACCGAAGGTTTGGCCTCGGCTGTCGAGGCGGCAGGGGCCGCGGCCGCAGGTTCAGGCGCCGGTGGTCGTGCCGGTTCCGTCTTTGGCTGCGCCTTTGGTTTTGGCGCGGGCTTCGGCGCGGGTTTTTCCTTTGGCTCGGCTGCAGCTTTTGCGCCGCCGGTGGTGCGGTTGGACAGACCAAGACGATGCACTTTGCCGATCACCGCATTGCGGGTCACGCCACCGAGTTCTTTTGCGATCTGACTGGCCGACTGGCCTTCGCCCCACATTTTCTTGAGCAGTTCGACGCGCTCGTCTGTCCAGGACATTAGGTGCCTTTCAAAGCTAATAGCGGCCTCAAGAAACCTGTGGCCGCCATCGAATTCCAAGTTCTCACCCTATATTAAATACTGGCGGGCGAGATACAAGTCATGAACGGGGCCGCATTTGGGGAAGATCAGCAGCTTGCATCCGACTGTTCAGCCTCTATGCATGCAATATATTAAAAAAGAGGGTGGCATGTCCGACAACAGCACAGAGGCGAGCTTTCACATTGCAATCGGAGAGCGTCGGTTCGGGCGGGTGAACTGGTTGGGGCTGCGGACCCTTGCAGGGCGCGAGGTGACGCGGTTTCTGGTGGTCTATACCCAGACGCTGCTGGCGCCGATGGTGACGGCGGCGCTGTTTCTGGTGATTTTCAATATCGCGATCGGTCCGCAGCGGGGCGATGTGATGGGGGTGGGATTCATGTCGTTTCTGGCGCCGGGGATCATGATGATGACGGTGATCCAGAACGCCTTTGCCAACAGCTCTTCTTCGATCGTGATTTCCAAGGTGCAGGGCAATATTGTCGATACGCTCATGCCGCCCTTGTCCGGGCTGGAAATCCTGCTGGGCTATCTGGCGGGGGCGGTGGCCCGCGGCACGCTGGTTGCACTGGGGATCGGGCTGGGTCTGGTCCTGTTCCTCGGTCTGGTGCCCGCTCATCCCTTGGTGGCGCTGGGGTTCGTCGTGCTGGGCGCGGCCTTTCTTGGCGGGCTTGGCATCGTGGCGGCGGTCTATGCTGAAAAATTCGACCAGATGGCGGCCATCACCAACTTCATCGTGACCCCGCTCGCCTTCTTGTCGGGGACGTTCTATTCGGTCGAGGCACTGCCGCCGGTCCTGCGGGCGATTTCGCACGTGAACCCGGTGTTCTACCTGATCGACGGGATGCGCTTCGGGATGATCGGCGTGTCCGACAGCAACCCGGCCGTGGGGGCGCTGATTTGCGTGGTGGCCACGGTTTCGATTGCGCTTGTGGCCTGGCAGATGCTGCGCACGGGCTATCGGCTGAAGGACTGAGCCTCAGGGCGCCGGGCGGCGCTCGGTGACGCTGGGCCGTTTGCCATTGACGCTCTCGCGCCAGGCCAGCAGGCCGGCTCCGGACAGGATGATCCCTGCGCCCAACAGGGAGATAGCATCGGGGATCACCGCAAAGATCGCCGCATCGTACAGAGCGGCAAACACCAATGTGGCATAGGAAAACGGCGCGACATAGGAGGCATCGGCCCGCGCCATCCCATTGATGAAACAGGCCTGTGCACAGGCCATGAGCCCCCCGAGCGCCGCCAGGGCGCCCCATTGCGCAGGGGTCGGCATCTGCCAGACCGCGATGGCGGCCAGGCTGGCGATGATCATGCCGATCAGATTGTTGACCCAGAGCACCTGCAACGGGGGTTCCCGCCCTGCAAGTTTCTTGATGAAGATCAGCTCTGCCCCCATCGCCAGCGCCGCGCCCAGGGCCAGCAGGGCGGCGGGCTGAAAGCTGTCCGGGGTGGGGCGCAGCAGCACCATCGCCCCGCCAAGTGCGATGGCGGCCGCGAGCCATCGCCACGGGCCGACTTTTTCCCCCAGCAGAGGGATCGCCAGCATCATCCCGATCACCGGGTTGAGAAAGGAAATCGCGGTGGCATCCGCCAGCGGGATGAAGGCGACGGAGGCAAACATCAGCGTCACACCGCCCCAACCGAAGGTGGACCTGCCGATATGCAGCGGCAGGTTGGGCGCGCGGATCCGCTGACGCCGGACCAGAACGGCCATGGAAATGCCGATGAAGGCGAAGACAAACCGCCCCTGACTGATCTGCAGCGCAGGCAGCGGCGGCCCCAGAGCATCGGTCCCGAGCGATTTTGCCAGCAATGTCGTCGCGGCAATGAAGACCGTCGCCAGCAGGATCAGCGCTGCCGCCAATGGGGGATTCTGTTTCGTCTGATGTGTCATGGACCCAGCGGTGCGGCAGCAGCGCCTCAAAGGCAAGGACAAAGGCAGGGGCAAAGACTTCGAAACGCGCCGAAGCCGTGAGACAGCTTGCGGCTCATATTTGCCCTTTTGTGCGATCGGATGTGTCAAAGGGGGTTTTCAAGCGGGATTTCCTCCGTTATGGACGCTCCCTATGATCAAACATGCATCTCTCCTGTCAGCGCGACGCCGACGCCAATGTGCCTGAAACACTGCTGAACGCAGTGCCCTTGATCCTGTTCGCCCGCTCCTGAAGTCACAGTATTCCAGACCGGCGCGGCATCTCTTTCCAAACTCACTTCCAGTCTCTGTTGTGCGATTGTTGACCAAAGCCCCGCGGTGGGGCACAGATTTGGTTCTGACCTTCCGCAAAGACCCTGCAAAGGATGATCCCGATGATCTCTTCCGTTCTGCCGACTTACACGCGTGCGCCCCTGAATTTTGTCAAAGGCGAGGGGTCCTGGCTGATCGAGGCGGATGGCCGACGTTTCCTGGACCTGGGGTCGGGCATCGCGGTGAATTCGCTTGGCCACGCCCATCCCGCCCTGATCGAGGCGCTGACCTCTCAGGCGCAAAACCTCTGGCATGTTTCAAACCTCTATGAAATCCCGCAGCAGCAGGCTCTGGCGGACAAGCTGGTGGCGGAAACCTTTGCCGACACGGTGTTTTTTACCAACTCCGGCACAGAGGCCTGCGAGCTGGCCGTGAAGATGGCCCGCAAATACCACTTCGATGCGGGCCATCCCGACCGGATCGAAATCCTAACCTTCGAGGGCTCCTTCCACGGTCGGTCCTCGGCAGGAATTGCCGCGGCAGGATCGGAGAAGATGACCCGGGGCTTTGGCCCCTTGTTGCCGGGGTTCGTGCATCTGCCGTGGAATGATGTGGATGCGGTCGAGGCCGCCATCGACGAGAAAACAGCGGCGATTCTGGTCGAACCGGTGCAGGGCGAAGGCGGTATCCGCCCAATGCCGGATCAGAACCTCAAGGAGCTGCGTGCCGTGTGTGATGCCCATGGCATCCTGTTGATCCTGGACGAGGTCCAATGCGGTGTGGGCCGGACGGGGCGTCTCTTTGCGCATGAATGGGCGGGCATCACGCCGGATATCATGATGGTGGCCAAGGGCATCGGCGGCGGTTTCCCGTTGGGTGCCGTGCTTGCAACGGAACGGGCTGCCTCCGGCATGACGGCGGGGACGCATGGATCGACCTACGGTGGCAACCCGCTTGGCTGTGCCGTCGGCAATGCGGTGATGGACATCGTCTCCGCGCCGGATTTCCTCGACGATGTGAACCGCAAGGCTGGTCTTCTGCGGCAAAAGCTCGAAGGCGTGGTCGCCTCTCACCCGGATGTCTTCGAAGAAGTCCGCGGCGCGGGTCTGATGCTGGGCCTGAAATGCAAGGCGCTGAATACCGATGTGGTCAAAGCCGGCTATGAGGCGGAAATCGCCATGGTCCCGGCCGCCGACAATGTGATCCGGCTCCTCCCCGCCCTGACCATTTCCGATGCCGAGATCGAGGAAGCCTGCCGCCGGATCGACGCCGCCGCCACCTCCGTGGAGACGGCCTCCGCAGCTGTCTGACATTCACCTTTTCTTCAATACCTCGGGGGTGCGGGGGCTGGCCCCCGCGACAGAGCCTCCCAGAAAGCGACTGATATGACCCATTTTCTCGACATCCACAAAACCGATCCCGCCGAACTGCGCCAGATCATTGATCAGGCCGCGCAGATGAAATCCGCCCGGGCAGGCCGCCCGAAGGGCGCGCCGGATGACACCCAGCCGCTGGCGGGACGGATGGTGGCGCTGATCTTTGAAAAACCGTCGACCCGTACCCGGGTGTCCTTCGATGTTGGCGTGCGCCAGATGGGCGGGCAGACATTGGTGCTCTCTGGCAAGGACATGCAGCTGGGCCATGGCGAAACCATTGCGGACACCGCCCGGGTGATGTCGCGCTACGTCGATCTGATCATGATCCGGACGTTTGACGAAACGGTTCTGACGGAAATGTCGGAATATTCCGATGTGCCGGTGATCAATGGCCTCACAGACCGCACCCATCCCTGCCAGATCATGGCCGATATCCTCACCTATGAAGAACACCGTGGCCCCATAAAGGGCAAAAAGGTGGTCTGGACCGGAGATGGCAACAATGTCTGCGCGTCCTTCCTGCACGCGGCGGGGCAATTCGGGTTCGATCTGACCTTCACCGGTCCCGCCCAGCTCGACCCGGAGGAGGAATTCATTGGCTTGGCGCGTCAGGCCGGTTCCACCATCACCATAGAGCGGGATCCCGCAAAAGCGGTCGCAGATGCGGATCTGATTGTCGCGGATACATGGGTGTCGATGCACGACAGCCAGTCCTCAAAGGAGCGGCGCCACAACATGCTGCGCCCCTATCAGGTCAATGACGCGTTGATGGCCCATGCCAAACCGGACGCCCTGTTCATGCATTGCCTGCCCGCCCACCGCGAGGAAGAGGTGACCTCGGCGGTGATGGACGGCCCGCAATCGGTGATCTTTGACGAGGCGGAAAACCGGCTTCATGCGCAAAAGGCCGTGATGCGCTGGTGCCTTGGCGTCTAGCGCGACGCCCCCGAGATGACCGCGTGACGGCGTAACCGTCTGATCGTTTGCCCGTCTTCTGCCTGTGCCACCGATCCGGTCAAACCCTCTGGGTGCACAAAACGCGCCGTAACCGGTGGTCGCAGCTTCTGAATGGGGCAAGCGCCGAGGGGCTGGTCAGCCGCTGCCTGCTCTGGCACCCTGCGCGCGACCGAATGTCAGAGGATGGCGTCATGGGGGATGGGCGGATCAGTGTTCTGGGAGAGCCGGCGGCTGCGGGCTTTTGTGCCGGGCTATGGGCGGTAGCGGGGCATCGGGTGTCCTGGCATGCGCCTGCGCGTTTGCGGCAGCAATTCCTGGACCACGGTCTGGAGCTGACGGACCGCAATGGTCTCGATGCACGCATCGGGCAGGATGTCTTGAGCTGTCCGGCAGAGCCTGCGGCGCTGCTGCAGGCTGACATGGTGATCGTCTGCGACTGCCCCGCTGAAGCGGGCCCGGAGATGGCCGCGCACATCGCCCGCCACTGCCGCCCGCAGATCCCGGTTCTCAGCCTGCGCTCCAGGCCCTGTATCCACGATCCGTTGGCGGTGGCCCTGCCGGGACGGGCGGTCCGCGCCGGTCTTCTACCCTGGGAGGTGCATGGCGGTGCCGCAGAGGACCGGCGTGACAGGGCCCTGAGGTTCGAGCGCCACGGCTATGGGCCCGTTTTGGTCGCCACCGCAGATCCGGTCGAGCCTGCGCCGGGGCCGGATATTTCCTCTCTGGATGTGCGCTCTCTCGATGTGCCCTGTCTTGAGGTCATGGAGCAGGAGGATGTCGCCGGCCGGATCTGGGGGCGGATTCTGACGGATCTGGCGCAAGTTCTGGAACCACAGGCGGGGGCCGACCGGGCGCGCGCGCTGCGGGGAGCACAGTGGCGAGGTCTCGCGGCCGACCAGCTGCAGGAAGCGCTGATGGTGTTGCAACAGGCCGGCATTCGACCGGTGCCGCCTTCGGGCCTGCCGATGTGGCTTCGACTGCGGATCTTGCAGATGCGCGGGCTGCCCGACACTCTCGTTTCGCATCTGGCGGTCTGGTCTGGGCGGCCGGGATGGTCTGAGGTGGCTCAACCTGCCATGGCCTCCCGCCGCGATGAGCTGCTGCGTCCATTGCTGGAGCTCGGGCGGCGCCTTGGGGTCGCGATGCCGGTGCATGAGATCCTGGCCACCCAGGCATCGACGGCGCGGGGTGGCCCTACGACGCCGGTCGCGGGCGCCATCCTACCCGGTGATCACCCGTAGCAGGACGTAGAGCCCGGCCGATACGGCGGCGGAGACGGGCACAGTGATCAGCCAGGCCGCGAGAATGGTCAGGACGTGGCTGCGCCGCACCAGACGGCGGCGGCGGCGGTCCTCTTTGGGGAGGCCGAGGGGTGTGGGCCGTTGACCGATCCGCCGCGCATGGGCGGCCTGATGCTCGCGAAAGAACCCGACGCCGAAGACCGCTCCGACGGTGACATGGGTCGAAGACACCGGCAGGCCGAGCCAACTGGCGACAATGACGGTCATCGCCGCCGCCGTGGAGACACAATAGGCCCGGATCGGGTTGAGCTTGGTAATCTGGCTGCCGACCAGCCGGACCAGCCGGGGACCGAACAGAAGCACCCCCATCGCCATCCCAAGCGCCCCGATCAACAGCACCCAGAACGGAACCGCGACCGCGACGAAGGGCATCACATCCGATGGGTTCTGCTCCAGAATCTGCACGATTGTGGCCAGGGGGCCGATGGCGTTGGCCACGTCGTTGGCGCCATGCGCAAAGGACATCAGGATGGCCGCGATCACCAGTGGCAGACGGAACAGGGCCTTGATCGCGCCCTTTTGGTGCAAAAGCTCTGCCGCCCTGCGGTGAATGACAGGGCGGGCGACGACAAAGGACAGGGCTCCGCAGAGC
This sequence comes from Alphaproteobacteria bacterium MedPE-SWcel, assembly GCA_001874255.1. GTDB lineage: Bacteria > Pseudomonadota > Alphaproteobacteria > Rhodobacterales > Rhodobacteraceae > Epibacterium. Next base: position 25,763 of record MPDC01000035.1, on the reverse strand, counting down.
ACACCGATGCCGAGGGCCACGCGCGGCGGCGCGGAATAGAGCGTGTCCGGCAGTTTCAGGGTGAAGAACATCCCGAAAGCGGCGCCCATCACCCCGAGGAACACAGGAACCCAGTGGCGGGCGGCCGTCAGCTTGTCCGGCTGGCTGGTGATCAGGCGCTGGATCAGGGCCAGCAATCCCATCGCCAGGGCCGCGCCAATCAGCGGCGTGAGTGTCCAGCTGGCGGCAATCCCCCCGAAGGTCAGCCAGTCGACCGCCGCAAAACCTGCGGCGGCTGTCGTTGCACCGATAATCGCTCCGATAATGCTCTGCGTGGTCGAGACCGGAGCCCCCATCCAGGTGGCCAGGTTCACCCAGAGCGCGGAAGCCGCCATCGCGGCCATCATGGCCTGAATGATCACATCCGGGGCGCTGACACTGGCGGGGTCGATCAGGCGGCGCGACACGGTGGTGACCACCTCGCTGCCGCCGAGCACCGCACCGAGGGTTTCAGCCAGCGCCGCGGCCACCAGTGCGGCGGCCATCGGCAGGGCTTTGGCCCCGACGGCCGGTCCCATATTGTTGGCCACATCGTTGGCGCCGATGTTCAGGGCGAGATAGGCACCGAAGATCGCGGCGGCGGTGGCCATCACCGTGGTGGGCGCGGCGCCGAGAGCCAATGCCGCGGCGAGCCCCGCCAGCAGCATGAAAACCAAGGCAAGGCCAAGCCCGAACAGCGGGCGCACCACATAGCCCGCGACCCGCTCCGTTTGAGAGAGGCGGGCCAGATCCTTGTCGAGGGATCGCCAGTCTGGTTGGTCGGACATGCGGTGTCTCCCGGCGTTCAGGGATCTGGCGAAGCAGGGCACGCGGGGGTCCGGTGAGGGACACCAAAGCACGCGCCGTGTCCGACCAGTATCGGCCAGGGATGTGACAGGCAGACCAAAGGCGTCAGAACCGGCTCAGCAAGTCGCGAAGCTGCGGCTCGTCCACCAGATCGGCGGCGTCTTTGGGGGCGACCCAGTGGCGCTTTCGTTGATGCATCTCCGGAAACTCGTCAAGAATTTCAATGACCTCAAGGCCGTAGACCAGCGTTTCAAGCGGTTCCAGAGTGCCGTTGTCCAACCGTTTGTCATATTCGTAGCGGCCAATCGGAGTGTCCTCGAACCGGCCCCGCCGCACGCCCGCTTCTTCCCAGGCTTCTTGCGCGGCGCTTTCGGCGCTGGTCTTTCCGGCCATTGGCCAGCCCTTCGGCAGCACCCAGCGTCCGGTGTCGCGGCTGGTGATCAACAGCACCTCCCGCCTGTCGGCTGGGCCGTCCTTGGCCTGTCGATAGCATAGGGCTGCGACCTGCAGTCGGCGTGGGCGCGACAGCATTGGCTGGATCGTGTGGGACCAAATCTTGTGCAGGACCTGTTGCATGGCGGCTGGCAGTCGGCCCAAGCGGGGCCGAGGTTCCTCTTTTTTTGAATAGGTGCTCGATTGAAGGACGGGAAATATGGAAAAACCCCTACATTTGCAACGTTTTTTATAGGCTCTGCGATGGGAATTGCCCGATATTCGGTCGCCTGTGTGGGAAAATCTGCGTTATCAACCCGTTGGATGGCCAGATGACGTGGGCCGCAGAGTGACATATATGGGACGGCACCTGGCTGTGTTCGGCGTCAGCGTCTCGGGCGGGCGCGCAGGGTGGCTTCGGCCTGGGTTGGATCTTCGGGCCAGGGATGTTTCGGATATTGCGCCCGCATGTCCTTGCGCACATCCGCATAGGATCCGGCCCAGAACCCCGGCAGATCGCGCGTGATCTGGATCGGACGGCGGGCGGGGGACAGCAACGTGACCTTGAGCGCAACCCCGGCGACGGTGGGATGGCGGCGGAGGCCAAACAGCTCCTGCAGGCGGACTTCGATACCGGGGATTTCGCCGTCGTAGTCGATCGCGATCTTGCGCCCGAGCGGGGTGATGAACTGGGCGGGCACTTCGCGGTCCAGCAGCTGGGTCTGGTGCCAGCTGAGGGCGGCCCGCAGGGCGGGCAGCAGGTCAAAGGACTTCCAGGCCTCGGCTGTGCGAACCCCCGAAATCATCGGTAGCAGCCAGTCCTCGAGATGTGCCAGCAGACCCTCTGAGGAGAAATCCGGCAGATCATGGCCGTCGGCGCGCAGCAACTCGACCCTTGCCGCAAGGCGTGCGGCCGGGCCTGTGAGGCGCAGGCCGAGATCGCGGACCCCATCCAGCATGGCGAGCGCCACCTCCTCGGCCGGGACGTCTCTCCAGATCCGGTCATCGAGCACGAGCGCCCCAAAGCATTCCTGTTGCCGGGCCTGCACACGGCGGTCGCGTTTTGACCATTCGCACCGGTTGCGCCAGCCGATCTGATCGCAAAAGAGGCTGCGGATTTCCGCCAGGGTGATCTGGGCGGCGAGGCGAATTCGGGCCTCGCGGGGGTTGCCGTCGCTGTCGGTGACCACAAGATAGGGCGCGCTGGCGAGCGGGTCGCCATTGTCGAGCACCGCGCCCTTGCCGCCGGCCAGCACGTATCGGGCCTCATCGCCGCGGCGCCGTTGCGCGACGCGATCGGGATAGGCCAGAGCGGCCATGGCGGCGGGCGAGAGGTCGGCGGCAGCGGCGGGGCGGGTGTTGGCGCTTTGGGCATCGGATGCGTCCCCGCAGCGTTGCGAGCGGAGGCGTTTGGCTTCGGCCGTGATGGTGTGGATGGCGGCCTGCGCGACCTGATAGGGGCGGCGGGCGCGAAAGCCAGAGAGATCGCGCAGGGCTTCGAGCCGCAGGCCAAGATCGACAGGGGCCCCGCGCAGGGGATCCCGCTCCGCCATCAGAGCCGCCAGCTTCGCACTGCGGGGACCGGCGATGGCCCGCATATGCGCCAGTCGCGGGTGCAAGGGCAGGCGTGCCAGACGGCGCCCGTGATCGGTGATCCGCCCGGCCGGATCCAGCGCCCCCAGCATCTGCAGCAGCGCGCGGGCCTCGGCGAAACTGCCGGAGGGCGGCGGCGTCAGCAGCGGCAGGTCCGCAGGCTCAGCCCCCCAGAGTGCCAGTTCAAGCGCCAGCCCGGTGAGATCTGCGGCCTCGATCTCGGCCGGGGGAAAGGCGGCCAGGGCGCCCTCTTCGCCGCGGGCCCACAGGCGGTAGCAGGTGCCCGGAGCCACGCGGCCGGCCCGGCCCCGGCGCTGGGTGGCTTCGGCGCGGGTGACCCGTTCGGTGACCAGCCGCGACATCCCCGATCCGGGATCAAAGCGCGCCCGCCGGGCCTGTCCCATGTCGACCACGACGCGAATGTCCTCGATGGTCAGCGAGGTCTCGGCGATGGCGGTGGCCAGGACGACCTTGCGACCGTCGGGCTCCGGGCGGATCGCGGCGCGTTGGTCGGCAAAGGGCAGGGCGCCGAACAGGGGGCGGATGCGGCATTCGGCAGGCAGGCGTCGCTCCAGCGCCGCCGCCGCGCGCCGGATTTCGCCTTCGCCGGGCAGGAATACCAACAGCCCGCCGCTGTCCTCGCGGGTCTCCGCTTCGGCCTGAATGACCAGATCCACCAGCGCGTCCAGGCGTCGCGACTTTGGCCCCAGGGGCTTGTCGAGCCAACGGGTCTCGACCTCAAAGCTGCGGCCTTCGGAGGTAATGGTCGGAGCCTGCATCAACGCGGCGACGGGTCCGGCATCCAGCGTGGCGGACATCGCCAGCAGGAGAAGATCGTCGCGCAGGGCGCCGGCGACCTCGAGGCAAAAGGCAAGGCCGAGATCGCCATTCAGCGAGCGTTCGTGAAATTCGTCAAAGATCACAGCGCCAATGCCGGGCAGGTCCGGGGCGGATTGCAGCATCCGGGTCAGAATGCCCTCGGTCAGCACTTCGATCCGGGTCGCCTCAGAGGTTCTGGCCTCACCGCGCACCCGGTAGCCGACGGTCTGGCCCACCTTTTCGTTCAGGGTCGCGGCCATTCTCTCGGCGGCTGTGCGGGCTGCGAGGCGACGGGGTTCCAGCATCAGGATCCGGCCCGGGGTCAGCTCTGCGTCCAGCATCGCGAGCGGCACCCGTGTCGTTTTGCCTGCGCCCGGGGGGGCTTGCAGAACGGCGCGGCCATGGCCTCTGAGGGCGGTGATCAGGTCGGGGAGCGCGTCATCAATGGGGAGCCGTGTCATGGCGGGGCTTATCGCCAATCGGGGCCTCCACGTCCAGAGCAAGTGCGGCGCGCGCGGGGCGGATCTGCATGGCCGTATCGGACGGGCGACCCTATGACACCGGATTGTTTTGTGCCCGCGCCACTGGACAAATGCGCCTTGCCTGCGCCATCAAGACGCGAGCAGGACAAGAGGCAGGCCATGGACATTGCACAGCTGAGTGACCGGATCTTGAAGGCGGACCGTCGGGCGCTGGCACGGGCGATCACCCTCGTGGAAAGTGCGCGCGCCGATCACCGGGTCGCGGCGGATGATCTGCTGTCCCGCCTTGCAACCAGCGGCCGCCAGTCCCTGCGCATCGGCCTGTCCGGGACCCCGGGCGTCGGCAAGTCCACCTTCATCGAGGCCTTCGGAATGATGCTGATTGCCAAGGGGTTGCGGGTGGCGGTGCTGGCCGTGGATCCGAGTTCCGCACGCTCCGGCGGCTCCATTCTGGGCGACAAGACGCGAATGGAGCGTCTGAGCCGGGAACGCAGCGCCTTCATCCGGCCCAGCCCGAGCCAGAGCCACCTCGGGGGGGTCGCACGGCGAACCCGCGATGCGGTCGCCTTGTGCGAGGCGGCTGGGTTCGATGTGGTCCTGATCGAGACGGTGGGGGTGGGGCAGTCGGAAACCGTGGTCTCGGAACTGTCGGACCTGTTCCTGTTGCTGTTGGCGCCTGCCGGTGGGGACGAGTTGCAGGGGGTGAAGCGCGGCATCATGGAGATCGCCGATCTGATCCTCGTCAACAAGGCCGATGGCGACCTGAAGGCGACCGCAACCCGCACCTGCGCCGATTACGCCGGGGCACTGCGGCTGTTGCGCAAACGTCCGCAGGACCCGGAGGGGTTTCCCAAGGCGCTGACGGTTTCGGCGCTGGAGGAGGCCGGGCTGGAGCGGAGCTGGGACGAAATCCAGGCGCTGGCGCGCTGGCGGCGCGAGAGCGGTCATTGGGACCAGAACCGGGCCGCGCAGGCGCAGTATTGGTTTGCCGAAGAGGTGCGTCAGGCCTTGCTGGCGCGGCTGCAGACACCCTGGGCCAAGTCCCGGATGGCCGAGCTGTCGTCGGCTGTCGCCGATGGACGTCAGACACCGCAGGCCGCCGCCCGGGATCTGCTGAGCGGTCTCGGGGGCTGACATCAGCCGCCCCTCACGCAGAAGCTGCGTTCGCATCACCGGGGCGGCGATGTCACCAGGATTGGCGATGGTTTCGAGCTGGAAATCCTGTATGATGGGGGCGACCGGCGCAAGAGCGGCCGCGGATGTCGTGGGAATGTAGGGGCGCGCGCCATAAAAGCGTCGCATATGGCTTGACCATCCCGGTGATTCCTCCTAAACGCATCCAACCAGTTTTCGGGCGCAGCCAATGGCAGCGCCCTTGTAATTTGGCGACTGATTCGAATGGGCCAGGCAGGCCCCGTGACAATCGGGACGCCGCAGATACGAAGGATAACACCATGTCGCGCCGTTGCGAACTGACCGGAAAAGGCCCGATGACTGGCAACAATGTCAGCCACGCCAAAAACAGAACCCGCCGGCGGTTTCTGCCGAACCTGAACGATGTCACCCTGCAGTCCGAGACACTCGGTCGCGGTGTGAAGCTGCGCATTTCCGCAGCCGCTCTGCGCTCCGTCGATCACCGTGGCGGTCTGGATGCGTTTCTGGCAAAAGCCAAGGATGACGAACTGTCTGATAGCGCTCTGAAAATCAAGAAAGAGATCGCCAAGGCACAGTCCGTACAGGCCTGATTTCTTTCGACCCTGCCTGCAGATCTTCTGGACCGCCGTGCGTGCAACGCCTGGCGGTCTTTGCGTTTGTGCTCGCCTCTTTTGCGGTGTTCCGGTTGCATGCGGTGACCGGTCGCGCGTAAAGGTCGCGCGCGAAGCTCGGTCGCGCAAGACGGCGTTTCCCCGAAAGAGCGACACTTTGCCCCGGCCGGGTGGCTTGGGGCTTGAGGGCGGGGCCGCTTCCTGTGATATCTGGCGGCGATGATCCTGTTTCGACGCTATATCGGCCTCTTTCTTGCGGCAGCGCTTCTGCTCACCGGTCACAGTGCCTCGGCCAGCCGGTTCGAACGGGATGCCACCGGACAGGTTGTTCTGTGTACGGGGGCCGGCCCGGTCAGCGTCTATGTCGATGAAAACGGCACGCCCACGGCGCCCCCGCATTTCTGCCCGGACTGCATCACCCATCTCCTTGACCTGGTTCAGGATCGACCCGCATGGGGTGCCCCCACGAGAGCTGTGCGGCAGGCGACCGACCTCGCTCCGCGCGCGCAATGCAGCCTCGCGTCTGAGCGTAGGGCCTGCGCGCGCGCGCCGCCGCAGGTTTGATCCCACGCGCTTTCGATCTGACCCGCGCCCTTGCGCCCGGCCAAACCACCTCTCTGTTTCTCAAGGAGACATCCGATGTCTTTCAAATCCTATGTTCTGTCCGCCGTCACCACACTTGCGCTTGCCACCACCGCCTCGGCCGAAATGGCCCATATGATGGTCCAGGACGCCTATGCCCGCGCATCAAACAAGATGGCGGGCGCGGCTTTCATGGAAATCCTGAACCACACAGGCGTGGATGACCGCCTGATCGAGGCCCGCTCCGACGTGGCCAAGCGGGTGCAGCTGCACACCCACAAAGAAGACGCCAACGGGGTGATGAAGATGATGCATGTGGAGGCAGGCTTTGCCATCCCCGCCGGTGAAACTCACCTCCTGCAGCGCGGCGGCGATCACGTGATGTTCATGGGGCTCACCCGCGAACTGAAAGACGGCGACATGGTCAATGTGACGCTGGTGTTCGACAAGGCAGGAGAGATCACCGTTCAGATCCCCGTCGATATCGACCGTCAACCGGAGGCCGCGCATGGTGGGCACGGAGATCACGGCGACCACTCGGCTCATTCCAACTGACACTGGCCCCCGGCCCGAAACAACGACAGCCCCGCGTGATCGTGGGGCTGTTTGGTTTGGCGCTGTGCCATCCTGGTGCAGGGGCCGGGACCTCCTGACCCGTATCCTTGCGTCCTGGCCGGAGCATTGGCATGCTCGACAGGGCGCAGAGCAGGACGCAAATCAGGGTGCAAAGAGGCACCATGCATGCGATATGCTCCTCCTGTCCACATTGCCTGCAAGGGGATTGAAATGCAGAAAATCCTGTTTGTCTGCCTTGGCAACATCTGTCGCTCTCCTGCTGCCGAGGCGATCTTTCGCAACCTGTCGCCCGAGCTCACCACGGACAGCGCCGGGACCTCCGATTACCATATCGGCGATCCGCCCTATGCGCCGATGCAAGCCGCCGCCCGAGCGCGTGGGATCGCTATGGAAGATTTGCGGGCGCGTCAGTTCGCCGCCGCTGATTTCCTGGATTTCGATCTGATCGTGGCAATGGATCACAAGAACCGCGCCGCGATCGAGGCTCTGCGGCCGGTGGGTGTTGTGACGCCCGTGATCCTGATGGCGCCCCTTGCCGAGGGGGCTGGCACCTCTGACGTGCCGGACCCGTATTACACCCGGGACTTCGATGGCTGTCTCGACCTGCTGGAGGCCGCTGCAACGGGGTTGCAGCGCGACCTGGCGACCTGGTCCTGATCGTCAGGTTTCAATCACGCGCAATTGTCCGGCAAGCCAGGGCAGCCGATTGACCGCCGGGGTAATGACCTGGCTTTGAACCAGGCGGCGCATGGTGCTGGCGACTTCCACGGGGACGGTATCGGGCCAGTCGGATTGGGAAAACAGCGATATCCGGCGTGAAAATCCTGCGAAGGGCAGCGCAAAGACGTCGATGTCATCATGAAACCGCAGGGCCCGCATGTAGCCAAGCGGTGTGGTTATGGCCCAGCCGATCCGACGCGCAACCATCGCCATCAGGGCGAGATGTGACCCGATTTCAAAGCGGTCGTCAAAATCAACCTTGTTGCGGTTGAGGTGAGATTCAATCTGTTGAGAGATCAGTTGATCCCGCGCGTATCGCAGCAGCGGCAGGTGGTTCAACTGGTTTCCCACATCCTCTGGATCGGTAATGCAGCCGCGCGGCGCGACAAGAATGAAGGGATCCTCGACAAGCGGATATTCGGTCACCGTGTTGCGCAGCTCTCCCGTCGAGGCCGCAATTCCGATGTGCAGGTCCTTGCTCTCCATCGCGCGGTAGATGTCATGGCTGGAGGCGGTAACCATCTTGAACCGGCATTTGGTGAGGCTGTCGGCCAGAATGGTTGCCAGCCTTGGTGTCAGGTCATTGTCGAAATCATCAATCAACCCCAGCGCCAAAGCCGGAAGATGCGACAAGTCCATGACTGTCAGCTCACTTTGGGCCAAACGCAGTTCGCTCAGCACCGCCTGTGTCCGAGAGAGGAAATTGCGCCCTGCTGCTGTCAGAACCATCGGCCTGCGGCCATGATCGACCAGTTCAGATCCGAGCGCCTTTTCAAGATTTCGAAGTTGTTGACTAACAGCTGGCTGACTGAGGCCGGTGATATATGCCGCCTGCGCGACAGAACCGGATTTCGCCAATGCTTCAAATACTTCGAGCCCCCGAAGTGTTACGCCTTTCATAAGCATGTATAGGCTCCAAAAAAATTAAATTTTCAAACTCCATCACTCGAAACATCTGCCGGGGGGAACACTCGAACTCGGAACCGCGCGGGTTTCCCCACAAACATACAATAATAACTGATCTTTTATTTTTATTTTATTAGTTTGCAAAGAGAAAATTCGGATTTTGACGCATTTGAACGTCAGGTTTGCGGCTTCAAATGGAATTGGAGGAATACGTGGGGAATTAACTATTTCGATCTGCTTAGTTTTGAGGCAATTTCAGCCGCAAATCCGTTCCGCATCCGTCCCGAATGCCTGATACTTTCGCCAGAACTTTTCATCATTGTTTTTAACAGATTGACGCGCCTCCTGGGCGCGGTGCGGATCTGAAAACCAGGTGGCCACGGTGCGCTGCTCAGAGCGGGTCAATCGTTGTTTCGCCACCTGGCCGATGCAATGGCAGAGCGACGCCCGTGCGGCACCGCGGGAGGAGCTGAGACAGGCGCGCTCGATCGTGTCGGCCTCCGCCGCCGGAGGCGTCAGTGAGGTGGCGATGCAGACGCAGATACAGGCAATCAGAGACGGGCGGTACACGGTTCAACTCTCTCCATGATACAAGGCGCTGAACGGCGCCTGATTTCTGTTGCATATTCCATATTTCGCGGGGCCAATTCAATGCTCTGGTCCTTTGTGGGCCGCGCGGTGCCGCAGGGTCATGGTCCGGATGGTTTTTGTAGGGCGCGCAACGCATGATCCACCTTGACCAAATGCGAAATCCCAATCATATGCGCTTGCATGACAGAGCTCTCAAAGATCCGCAATTTCTCCATCGTCGCTCATATCGACCACGGTAAATCCACGCTTGCTGACCGCCTGATCCAGTCGACGGGGACGGTGCAGGATCGCGACATGAAAGAGCAATTGCTCGACGCGATGGACATCGAGCGAGAGCGGGGCATCACCATCAAGGCGAACACCGTCCGCATCGACTACCTCGCCGACGATGGTGAGCGCTACGTTCTGAACCTCATCGATACGCCCGGTCACGTCGACTTTGCCTATGAGGTTTCGCGTTCCATGCGCGCGGTGGAGGGCTCCTTGCTGGTGGTCGACTCGACCCAGGGTGTGGAGGCGCAGACCCTCGCCAATGTCTATCAGGCCATCGATGCGGATCACGAGATCGTTCCGGTTCTGAACAAGATCGACCTGCCCGCGTCCGAATGCGACCGGGTGGCGGAACAGATCGAAGATGTCATCGGCATCGATGCATCGGATGCGATCAGGGTCTCGGCCAAGACCGGCATCGGCATCAAGGAAACGCTCGAAGCGATTGTTACACGCCTGCCTGCGCCGACCGGCGACCGCGACGCGCCCCTGAGGGCGATGCTGGTCGACAGTTGGTATGACGCCTATCTCGGTGTGATCGTGTTGGTGCGGATCATGGACGGCGTTCTCAAAAAGAACGATCAAATCAAGATGATGCAGACGGGTGCGCGATATGGCGTGGATCGTATCGGCGTGTTTCGCCCCGCGATGCAGGTTGTGGAGGAGCTGGGTCCGGGCGAAATCGGCTTCATCACGGCCTCGATCAAACAGGTGCGCGACACCAAGGTGGGCGATACGATCACCCATGACCGAAAGGGCGCCGAAACAGCCCTTCCAGGCTTCAAGCCCTCCGTGCCGGTGGTGTTCTGCGGCTTGTTCCCGGTCGACAGTTCCGAATTTGAAGACCTACGGGACGCGATCGAGAAACTGGCGCTGAATGATGCGTCCTTTTCATATGAGATGGAGACATCGGCGGCGCTTGGTTTCGGGTTCCGCTGCGGCTTTCTCGGGCTCCTGCATCTGGAAGTGATCCGCGACCGGATTGAGCGCGAATACAATATCGACCTGATCACGACGGCTCCTTCGGTGGTCTATCACCTCTTCATGAAAGACGGGGAGATGCTCGAGCTGCACAACCCGGCCGACATGCCGGATCTGTCGAAGGTGGATCACCTGGAAGAGCCCCGGATCAAGGCGACCATTCTGGTGCCCGACGATTATCTGGGGGATGTGCTGAAGCTCTGTCAGGACCGTCGCGGCATTCAGATGGATCTGTCCTATGCAGGGTCTCGCGCAATGGTTGTGTATGATCTGCCGCTGAACGAAGTTGTTTTCGACTTCTACGACCGGTTGAAGTCGGTGACGAAAGGCTATGCATCGTTTGATTATCAGATGATTGGCTACCGCGAGGACAATCTGGTCAAGATGTCGGTTCTGGTGAACGATGAACCCGTCGATGCGCTTTCCACCATGGTGCACCGGGATCGAGCCGAGCAGCGGGGGCGGGCCATGTGCGAAAAGCTCAAGGATCTGATCCCGCGCCACATGTTCAAAATCCCGATCCAAGCCGCCATTGGTGGCAAAGTGATCGCACGGGAAACCCTATCGGCGTTGCGCAAGGACGTGACCGCCAAATGCTACGGCGGCGATGCGACCCGCAAGCGCAAGCTGCTGGACAAGCAGAAAGCCGGTAAAAAGAAGATGCGCCAATTCGGCCGGGTCGAGATCCCGCAAGAAGCCTTTATCTCGGCCTTGAAAATGGATGATTAAAAATGAGGCCCGCATCAGCGGGCTTCGTTTTATCCTCTGACCGAAGGTGCGGTAAATTCGGAACGCCGGAGCTGGGTGGCGTCGGAGCGTCGGTGCAAATCAACCTTTCCGAGATCTCCCCTGAATTGAATTGATCCACATCGTCATCGCGATCATTCCGATTCTGTATTCGACGGTCGAGAACCATCGGGGTATTGGGTGTCTCCCTGTATTTGCGATCCGTTTCGACAATGGTCGGTGGGACGGTCATTGGCGCAAGGTTGCATATCGAGCGGAATGAACGTCGATCAATAGACAGTTCTGTCTAATCAAGGTCCGGAAAACCTATTGCGAAAACCAAACTGACATAGTGCTGCACCTGCTGTGAAATGGTGCAATGCATAGCGCCGATTTCATCAGCGGTATCTTTGTGTTTCTGGATGCAAGTTGGCATCGGCCGCAGCATGTCAACGGGCCAATCTGTGAGGCAGCTCGGATTTCTGACTTTGGCCCTGCGACTCAGAGCGAATTCTGAACGTTCTGAGCCGTGTTGGAGAGGGCCTGTCCGGCCTGTTGCAGGTCACGACCGGCGCCCTTGGTGGTTTCACAAGCTGCGAGACTCAGGATCATCATTCCAAAAAGAAGCGGGCGGATCATGGGCAGTATAACTCCGTGAAGTGGTCGATTCAGCAATCGAACCTGTTCTGTGTTCGCATAAATCTCTGATTGGCCGGTAAATGGCAAGCGTGATCGATACACAACATGCCCAAGGTTTCTCGCGCTTGCAGCGACGTTTTGGCGGTGCTTTATCGCGCAAAGGTTGTGCAGGTCGGCTAATCTTGTTGTGGGTAGGTGGCACGAGACCAGTTGATTGCGAACGGCAAGGCCGGGGCTGCGCAGCAGCAGGCTCTGCGGCAGGGGGCCGATTGGCTGGCGTGGGTGGCACGAAAGGTGCCCGCATGAAAACTTGAATGCTTCGGGAGGTTACACATGGATTTTATTGTTCAAAAGGAACGCCTTGAAACCCGGCTGAGTGCACTGTCTGCAGGTATTCTCGCGGGGGAGGGGATTGCGGCATTGACGGCCGGCGCTGCCGGAAATCGTGGCACACGGGTTGGCGCGATTCTCACGGCGCTGGATCGGCTCGAGGCGGGGGAGTACGGCTATTGCCGTATCTGCGGGGCAGATATTTCCGCCGACCATCTTGCCGCCCACCCTGAAACACCATTCTGCGAATCCTGTTCTGCGTGACAGGTCTGCGGGACAGGGATGTCGCGTGACAGAAGGTGCGCGACAGGCCCCGCGTGACAGCAGGGACCTGGCTGCTGGCGCGTGACGAGGGCCTTTGTGATGAGGGCCTGCGTGATCAGGGCGACATTCGCGGCGGGTTCTACCCTCTCGGATAGCGCGGTTGTGGAGGTGAGGCCTTCGGCCAACGCATTCTCAGAATGACCTTCGATCTGCAACTCTCGGGGACGCTGTGTCGCCGGGAGTAAATATTGTTCGATATACCAGCGATAAATCGACGCCGACCGCAGGAGTGGAGGCGCTCCAGAGATGCGATTGCAGCACATTGCGTGGCATTGCATCAAAGGGGCCGTTGCCGTGCGGGGCACAATGTGGCAGAACCGCATGCAAATGTCTGAACATATAGAGTTTAGCAGATGACTGACTTCTCCGACCGCCGCCGTATGATGGTAGATACCCAGATCCGACCGGCTGATGTGACCAAATATCCGATTATCGAAGCGCTTCTGGCCGTCCCGCGCGAAAACTTCGTGCCCGATGCGCAGGCTGAGGTGGCATATGCCGATCAATGCGTCTCGCTGGGGCAGGGCCGGGTTGTGCCCGAACCGCGCACGCTGGCCAAGATGCTGGATGCCCTGGACGTGCGACAGGACGAGCTGGTCCTGGATGTCGCCTGCGGCCTGGGATATTCCACGTCGGTCATTGCGCGGCTGGCGCAAATGGTGATCGGCGTCGAAGAAGACGAGACATTCGCTTCGGACGCGCAGCAATTGCTGAGTGACAGCAATGCGGACAATGCCATCGTGCATCAAGGCCCGCTGGTGGATGGGGCCGCCGAGCATGGGCCCTATGATGTGATCATCATCGAAGGGGCGGTTGAAGTCGTGCCCGAGGGGCTGCTGGCACAGCTCAAGGACGGCGGCCGGATTGCGGCGTTGTTCATGTCTGGTGCCTTGGGCGAAGTCAGAATCGGCTACAAGAGCGGCGATCGCATCTCCTGGCGCTTTGAGTTCAATGCAGGCGCGCCGGTGTTGCCTGGCTTTGCCAAAGCTGCTGAATTTGCGCTCTGATCGCCCCCGGATCTGTCGCGAGCCTGTGTTTTTGTGTCCTAATTCAAGGCCAACCCTTTTCAACTACCTGTGACATTCACATATGTCAGTCGCAATGATACCGTAAAATGGGTCCAAAGACCCCAAACAGACTGAGGCGACAGTATGCGAGGACAATCAATTTCGAAACGGATCAAGGCTCTTGCCGCGTTTGGCGTAATGACGGCTGCTGCGGTCAACGCCCCTCTGGTGCGGGCCGACAACGTGACCGACGCGATGATCGGAGCCTATAACTCAAGCGGCCTACTGGAGCAGAACCGGGCTTTGCTGCGGGTGGCGGACGAGAGCGTCGCGATTTCCGTGGCGGGGCTGCGGCCCGTGGTCACCAGCGCCTTGTCGATTGCCCGCGACTACAACCGGACCGGTCTTGATGCCGGAGGGGCGCGCTCCAGCCACAGCACCGGCGCCTCTGTCAGCCTCAGCCTGAGTTGGCTCCTGTTCGACAACGGGGCCACGCAACTGGATACCAAGGCGGCCCAGGAAACGGTTCTGGCCACCCGCCAGACCCTGCTGGATGTGGAACAGCAGGTTCTGTTCTCCGCAGTGCAGGCCTATGTCAACGTTCTGACACAGCAGGACACGGTCGCCCTGCGCCGGAATAACCTGCGTCTGCTGCAAGAAGAGCTGCGGGCCGCGAATGACCGGTTCGAAGTGGGCGAGGTCACGCGCACGGATGTGGCGCTGGCGGAAAGCCAGGTGGCCGAGGCGCGGGCGAATCTGACCGACGCGCAGGGGGCCCTGCTGTCGGCACGGGCGACCTACGAAGAAGTGGTCGGACGCGCGCCCGGTGCTGTCACGGCCTATCCGCCATTGCCGCGCCGATCGGCCAGCCTCGATGCAGCCCAGGCGCTGGCGCTGCGGGGCCACCCGAGCCTGCGGGCGCAGCAGCATGCGGTCAAAGCGGCTCAATTGACTGCGGATAGTTCTCTGCGGGACATGGGACCTTCGGTCAGCTTCTCTGCCAGTGCGTCCCACGGCGACGTGCACAGCAGCGACGCAGGCAGCGACAATTTCGATCTCGGCCTGACAATGTCTCAGACCATCTATGCAGGGGGCGCGCTTGCGGCCTCCCGGCGGGTCGGCCTGGCGCGGCTGGATGCCGAGCGGGGGGCCTTGTTGTCGACCCAGCGCAGCATCACCAGCAACACCGCCAGTGCCTATACGGCCTTTGAAACATCGGCCGCCAGCCTGGTGTCGTCAAACGAACGGGTGCGCGCGGCGCAAGTGGCCTTTGACGGCGTCCGCGAAGAGGCAACCCTGGGGTCTCGGACCACATTGGACGTCTTGCAGGCCGAACAAGAGCTGTTGGACGCACAGACGGCCCGGCTTCAGGCGCGGGCAAATCAGGCGCTGGCGGCATATGACCTGCTGCAGGCTCAGGGGCTGTTGACGGCCGAGAACCTCAACCTTGCGGTTGAGCGCTATGACCCGGAAATCTATCACAATCAGGTGCGGTCGGCGCCTGCCTTCGTGACCAAGCGGGGGCAGGATCTGGATCGGGTGCTCAAGGCTCTGAGAAAGAACTGAGAATTCTAGGTTACTGTTGTGTGAACGGTGCAAGCTGGCTAAGCTTGCCGCAAGAGGTGAGCTTGGCCAAACAAAATGTCTGAACCCGTTACGCATGCAGAAATCGAAGATGTCTTGTCATCCATCCGTCGTCTCGTGAGTGAGACGGGCCGGGCTGACGGCGACACCAGCGCAACCAAAGCATCGGCCCAACCCAGCACGCGTCTGGTGCTGACGCCGGCCCTGCGGGTGCCCGCGCGGGACGAGCCATCAGAGGCGTCCTCAGCGACGTCGCCGGTGGAGTTGCCGTCCCGGAGCAGGCCTTCGGAGGCGGAACCGATCGTGTCAGACGACAAGGCGGGACGGATCGTTTCGACCGATGATGCGCCGAATGCGCCGGATGCGCGGGACGGAACCGACGCCGCTGACGGGCCCTTGCCCGGACCCCCGACAGAAGCCTCAGGGCGCGAACCTGCATCTCGGGACCAGCCGCGGATTTTGATGGCCAAACGGCCTGCCGAGGCTGTGGACGTCGACGATGTCAGCGGGCCTGCGTCAGGTGAACAGAGCCCCCCATCGCCTGAAACGTCATTGAATTCGGGCACATTAAATTCTGGCACATCGACTTCTGGGACATGGAGCCTGCGAGGCGCACCGGTGGACGCCGAGCAGCAGGCTGCAACAATCCATGACCTGCACGCCAGGCCCGACCCCACTCAGGCGAAGCCCGAAGACGCGAAGCCTGCTCAGACAGAGAGTGAGAATTCACAGCAACCGGAAGCCGTTTCGGAAGATCAAGCTGTCGCCGATGAGGCGCCGTGGCGGGATCCCAGCGCTCGGCTGTATGATGCTGCGCGAACTGAGGGCAGCAGGGCGCAGACCTCTGCTGACCATGGGGGCGGGCACTCGGCTTCGGGGAGGGCGAGCGCAGAGCCTGTGGAAGACGCCAAAGAGCCACACGAACAGCTCTCGCGCGTGGCAGCTGTCGTGCGTAGAATTGCGGAGCTGGAAACGGCTGAGCGGGCGGAGGCGTCCAAGCGCCCAGAGCCGCAGGCCGGGCCCAAGGTGCCGGAATTGAACGAGGATGAAATCGAAGCAGTCCCGCCCAGCGGACCTGCCGTCGAGACCATCCAGTGGGAAGACCACGTTTCGGCTGGCGACGGTTCTGCCGCGACCGCGACGGAGGATGACCGGACGCTGGAGAACGCGCAGGCCCTTGCGCAAGGGGCGGCGGAAGATGTCGCTCTTGAGGCGCTGGATGCGGAGGACGGGTTCCTTGATGAGGACAGCCTGCGGGATCTGGTTGCAGATATCGTTCGAGAAGAGCTGCAGGGCCCGCTGGGAGAGCGGATCACCCGAAATGTGCGCAAGCTGGTGCGGCGCGAAATCCAACGGGCACTTGCAGCGCAAGATCTGATCTGATCGCGACGGCTTCGCCTCCTGTTTCGGGCGCAGCCGCGGAAAAACAGCCTTTTTCGTAATCATTGTGGGCAGGCCGCAACGGGTGTGCTCCCGCCCACAAGCCGTGCTTTCGAGGGAAAGCCCGCCCTGCGGTTGGGCCGGGCAGCGGGCGGGCCCGCTGCCGGTTGCGCCCGGATCATGCCCGGTCCGCGCAGGTGAGCGCCGACCCGCAGCCGAGAGGGCTCAGCGATTGAGCTGTGCGGGCGGTTTGGCCAGCTGCAGGAGGAGGTCGATGTCCAGATAGCGCTCCAGATGATCCGCCAATGCGTCGAGTGTGTCGTCAACGCCGGCGTCATATTGGGCCGAGGCCTCGTGTCCAAGCTCCGCCAGAAAACCCGCGCGGAACCTGTCCGACGTGAAAATTCCATGGAGGTAGGAGCCGCGCACCCGACCATCCGTCGAGACCGCCCCTTCGTCGCGGCCATCCAATGTGAGCCAGGCGCGGGCGCAGTCCGGTCCTGTGGTTCGCCCCATGTGGATCTCGTAACCGGTGACGGGCAGGTCATCCTGCAGAGTGCGCGCCGAACTGAGAGTGACGCGTTTGTCGCCGCCCATGACCGTATGCACGTCGAGCAGCCCCAAGCCCTCGACCTTGCCCGGACGCCCATCCACACCGTTCGGATCATCAATGGTCTTACCGAGCATCTGATAGCCGCCACAGAGGCCCAGAATGTGGCCGCCACGTCGATGGTGGGCGAGAATATCAATGTCCCAGCCCTGCGCCCGCAGATAGGCCAAATCGCCAATGGTGGATTTTGATCCGGGGATCAGAATGAGATCCGCATCCCCGGGCAGGGCCTGACCGGCGGGCACGATCTCGACCGAAACCTCCGGCTCGGCCGCCAGCGGGTCGAGATCGTCGAAATTGGCCATGCGTTCCAGTTGTGGCACCACAATCTTGCACGACCCGCCGCTGTGCGAGGCAATATCCATCATGTCCTCTGCCGGCAGCTTCCAGGCCTCCCAGAACCAGGGGATCACACCGAGCGAGGGCCATCCGGTGCGGGCGGCAATATCGTCGCGGCCGGTGTCAAACAGGGCCAGGTCCCCGCGAAACCTGTTGACTGCGAACCCCCGGATACGGGCGCGGTCAGCATCGTCCAATACGGTATGGGTCCCCACGATCTGGGCGATGACACCGCCGCGATGGATGTCTCCGATCAAGATAACCGGGACATCTGCGGCTTCGGCAAACCCCATGTTCGCGATGTCGCCGCGGCGCAGATTGGTCTCGGCGGGGGAGCCTGCACCTTCGACCAGGATAATGTCATACTGCGTCGCGAGCCGGTGAAAGCTATCCAGCACGGCGTCGAGAAGCCCGGTCTTGTCGCGCATGAAGGAGCCTGCGGCACGGGTCCCACGACGCTTGCCCTGCACGATGACCTGGGCGCCGGTGTCCGTCTCGGGCTTCAGCAGAACGGGGTTCATATCGGTGTGGGGGGCAAGGCCTGCGGCGCGCGCCTGCAGCGCCTGGGCACGACCGATCTCGCCGCCATCGGCAGTGACGGCGGCGTTGTTGGACATGTTCTGCGGTTTGAACGGGGCGACCGACAGGCCACGCCTGACCAAAGCCCGCGCCAGACCAGCCACGATCATCGACTTGCCAACATTGCTGCCGGTGCCCTGAATCATGATCGCTTTTGCCGTCATTGCCGTACCTTCCGCTGCCTGCAGGATATGGCGCGACAGTTGCAGCGCCCGGGCGCCAAGGTCAATCGTGCAAACGGTCTTTGGCTGGAGGGGACGGCAGCATTGAAAGCCAGTCAGGTTCGAAGAGACGCGATGAATATGCCTCTGTGTTTTCGGAAATCGGTCAGCCGCTCGCATTGCGTTGCCGTGTTTCGGGCCGACCTCGTCGGGAGGGGAGGCGAAACAGAAAAACGCGCCCCCCAGGACGCGTTTTTCTTTGTCAGCTTGGCAGCCTTGAGTATTGTGCTCAGGCCGCCTCGGCCTGCGCAGCGGTCCGGCGTTCGCTTTCTTCGCGCGACAGTGCGACAGACGTCCGCACACCGCGGCCGACAAACCCCATCAGGCCTTCGACGACACGTTCATTCGGGTCAATACCCGCGCAGGACAGCACTTCGCGCCCGTCGCGCGACCGTGCCCAGCGGGCAATCTGTTCGGGACCATTCCCGTATTTCTTGTCATCAGCAATGGCGTCATCCAATGCAGCCAGTACCACAGCCGCAAAAAGTTTGCGGGCCCGGTTGCCCTGCTCGTTATTGTACGCGGTGCCGTCAACGAAATCTCGCATCTCGTTTCCTTTGTTGTTCTTGCTATTGCAATTTCGGCGTGGCGCTCCTTATGACGGAACTGTGACGATTCGGGTAGCCCTTTGATGCATATCTTTTATGCATCTTGTGCATGCCTATTTCGTGGTCATACCTGCCTTGAAACACGACATATCGTCATCTTGCCAGCCATTCCTACGGAGGATATAGGGGTGTCCAAGCTGTCATCAACCACCCGAAAGAGTTTTGCATGCCCAAGATCAATGGCAATGAGATCCGCCCCGGTAACGTTCTGGAGCACAACGACGGACTTTGGGCCGCGGTCAAGGTCGACCATGTGAAACCCGGCAAGGGCGGGGCCTTTGCCCAGGTCGAGATGCGGAATTTGCGAAATGGGTCCAAGCTGAACGAACGCTTCCGCTCTGCCGACAAAGTCGAACGTGTGCGTCTGGAGCAGAAGGATCAACAGTTCCTCTATGAGAGCGACGGCATGTTGGTGTTCATGGACACCGAAACCTACGAACAGATCGAACTCCCGGCAGAGCTGCTGGGCGACCGGCGGCCGTTCCTTCAGGACGGGATGACGATTGTCGTGGAATTCTACGATGCCGAGGCGCTGAACGCGACGGTCCCCCAGAAGGTCACCTGCAAGATCGTTGAGACGGAACCGGTGGTGAAGGGGCAGACAGCTGCGAATTCCTTCAAGCCTGCGATCCTCGACAACGGTGTAAAGGTCATGGTGCCGCCCTTTGTCGGCCAGGATGAGATGATCGTGGTGAATACAGAGACCATGGAATATTCCGAACGGGCCTGATCCAGACTGGCCTGATCCAGACTGGCCTGACCCGAGCGCACCTGACCGGAACGCACCTGATCCGGGCGTGGATCTGAAACGGTTCAGCGCCGCGCCGTTTTCAAACCCCGACACTCCGGTGCCGGGGTTTTCTCGTCAAAGGCAGCTCTGTTCACGCCATAGCACGCCCCGGGGCGGCCGACCTCAGGGCGGTGCCATTAGGATGTTCTGCACGGCAGGTGCCGCGGGCGCACGCCGCGTCAGCGGCGCTCGGCCCAACGGGATGAGAGGCCGGAACGGGATCGAAGACGGGCGGGAGCCGCCCCGTCAGACAGACAGCCGTGGGTCCAGATCAATTGCACATGATGCTGTGCGGCTAGCGGGGGATTTCGATGGAATGGCCACAGCTGTCCATCATTTTTCCGTAGGATGCGGTGAAGCCGCGCATGGAGGCCACATAGACCCGCGTGCTGGCGCGAAACGCATCGAGCCCGCGTACTTCCATCTGATCGGATACCTTCATCCACAGCAGCATATTCCTGACGTCCTGCCACCGCGGACTGGCATTCGCCCAGGCGATGCCGTCGCTGTCGATGCCTCCGTCGGCAACGCCGAAAAACACACCCTGCTGATCAAACACGAAGGCCACGCCCTGTGCATTGCCAATCTGCGTGCGATAGCCGCGCGGGGCGGATGTGGCATACGTGGGGGCCGGATAGTCATGGGGAGGGCCTGCATCCCCGTCACTGATTTCCAGCCAGATCACCGGCATCCCATCGCCGCCGGTGCTGGCGCGGCAATACCTGCGATAGCCGCCATCGGTGCTTTGATCGGAAATCTGGACCCGCCAATCGCCGTATTCCCAATAGTGGTCGGCCATGGCGGTGAAGCCGGGCAGGGCGAATATGGCGGCAAGGGCCACGGCGCGCAATGTCATCAATCTATCCCTCATCTCTGTCCTGACCGGGCCAATCGGGCCTGAACGGGTGAATACAGAGACACTAGCGCTCAGATTTAAACAAACCTCTATCAAAGCCGGGGCCATCGCACCGGCCGGCCCTTGTCAGATGATATTGCAGTACCGCGCTCAACCGGCGTCTGGCCATGTCAGTGTCGTGCCTTCGGCCTGCATCGGACCTTTCGCCCGATCATAGCGCAAATAGGCAATCGCGGCGCCACCGGACTGGGTGTAAACTGTGCCTGCTGCCTTGCCATGCGCCGTGATCTCCGCGCCGATCGGTGCGTCGCCGTCGATCTCGACCTGCTGCAGCCCTTTGCGCAGCTCCGTCTTGTGTTTCATCCGGGCGGTCACCTCCTGACCGACATAGCAGCCCTTGCGGAAGTCCACCCCATTGAGACGTTCAAAGCCCGCCTCGAGGATGTAGCTGTCGGGCGTCAGTTCCACCCCTGTTTCCGGGATGCAATGGGCGACACGTATCGCGTCCCAATCGCTTCCGTCATCGCCTGCCTCGTCGCCATAGAGCCGCCATCCGAGGGCAGCGTGGCGCGGATCGGCAAAGGCACCCTCCGGGGCCGCGCCAGTGCCCCGACGCAGCTGCAGGCCGGAGGCCTCGATCGTGACATCGGCCCGCAGACGGTACATCGAGAGCTGTTTCTGCACAGCATCCCCGAGGTCTTCGGCGACATCCAGCAGCACCGCGTCGCTGTCCTTGCTGGGCACCAGAAAGAAATCTGCGAGATATTTCCCCTGCGGCGTCAGAAGTGCCGCGTAGACCAGACCTTGATCCAGCTTGTTCACATCGTTCGTGACCAACCCCTGCAGGAACGCATGGCTGTCGGGGCCACTGAGGCGAAGGATACGGCGGTCGGACATTTTGGTCTTCCTTTCGGATCGGACAGGCTTTGGGATCGGACAGGCTTTGGCATCGGACAGGGTTGCGGACCGGACTGGCTATCGAACCGGGCTGGGTATCAAACCGGGCTGGGTATCAAACCGGGCTGGCTATCGAACCGGGCTGGGTATCAAACCGGGCTGGCTATCAAACCGGACTGGCTATCAATCCGGACTGGGTGTCGGACCCAAGATGTGACCCCGGACCCGGCAAAGTTCAAGCGCCGATCTGAGCAAGGCGTCAGCCAAACATGCGCCGGGCGAAGCGGCGCAGCAGGCCCGGCTGGTCCCGATCTGCCTGCGGACCGCCCCCGCGCGATATCTGCGCTTGAACGCCATCGGTGTCGACCAGGGTCTTGCCGTCCTGAAATTGCAGCCGGTAGAGATCGGCATAAATGCCGCCGCGGGACAGAAGCTCCTCGTGGCGGCCCTCATCCATCACCTTGCCGCGCTCCATCACGATGATCTTGTCGGCGGAGCGGATGGTTGACAGGCGGTGCGCGATGACAAGTGTCGTGCGGCCACCGGACAGTTTTTCCAGCGCCTTCTGCACCACCGTCTCGGATTGCGCATCGAGCGCCGAAGTGGCCTCATCCAAAAGCAGGATCGGCGTGTCGCGCAGGATTGCCCGGGCGATCACCACCCGCTGCCTCTGGCCGCCGGACAGGGCAGAGCCGCGTGGCCCGACCCGCGTTTCCAATCCATCGGGCAGTTTGTGCAGGAAATCAGACACATGAGCCGCATCGAGCACCTCGCGAAGACGATCCTCGCTGACATCCGTTCGGCCCAGAAGGATGTTCTCCTTCAGCGTTTCGTCAAACAGCAGGGCATCCTGGGTCACCACCGAAAACAGATCCCGCAATGCGCCGAGTTCGATGTCACGCACTTCGACGCCGTTCAGGGTGACCGATCCTTCCTGGGGATCGACGAGCCGGGTCAACAAATTGAAGATGGTGGATTTCCCGGCCCCGGAGGCGCCGACCAGAGCGGTGGTCTTGCCCGCGTCGGCCTGCAGGGACAGGTCGTGCAGGATCTGCGCTTCCCCGTAGGACAGGTTCACCCCGGACAGGCGGATTTCCGGCAGGCCTGTTGGCGTCGGCTTCGGATCAGACGGAGACAGCAGGGAGATTGGCGCTTCCATCAGCTCCTTGATCCGTTCCATGGCCGCCGCCGCCGCTTGCCAGATCCCCATGATGGAGGCGAGGCGGCGCATCGGGTCAAAGGCCAGACCGATGGCGGTGAAAAAGCTCATGAATTCGCCGACGGTCTTTTCCCCGTTGATGATCTCACGGCCGCCGAACAGGATCACGCACATGACGCCGACCCCCGCCATCAGATCCACCAGACCCGAGGTCGAGGATGCCCCGAAGGCCGCCCGGATCTGCGCCCGTACAAAGGCCGTGGTGGCGGCGCGATAGCGACCGGTCTGATAGGTCTCGAGCCGGTTCAGCTTGATCGGGACGATGCCATGGAACACCTCGTCCAGCCGCGTCGCCTGCACCGCGCCGAGGTCGCGGGCCTGGCTGGCTTTCTTGCGCACGTAGCGCTGCACGATGGACAGTGGCAGCACCAGAGCCGGGACACCGATCAGCATGATCGCGGTCCAGCGCCAGTCAACGCTGATCGCGACACCGAGAACCGCCACCAGCTGCGCCACGTCGCGACCGGATCCGGTGATCAGGGCCTGCCAGACCTGATTGATCGCCGCGACATCTGTCTGCACCCGCTGAATCAGAAAGCCCGGCGGGTGCGTTTGGTGAAAGCTCGCATCCTGATGGATCAGCCGGTCCAGCATATCAGTGCGCATATGCGCCTCGGACCGCTGATTGATGGTGGCAAGGATCACTTTCTGCGTGACGGAGCTGATCCCGCGCAGCAGAAAAATGCCGAAAAACGCCAGGCTGACCCAGACCAGCGCCGTGCTGCTGCCGTTGACAAACACCAAATCGAACATTGGCTGCATCATGTAGCTGAGCGCACCAACGGAGGCGCCTTCCATCAGCATGAAGACAAGCGCGATCGACAGCAGACCGACGTGGTGGCGCAGATACCCGCGCCAGAGCCAACGCATCAACACGCGGGAGGAGGTGTATTCAGTGCTCATTGCAGGTGTCCCCGGTGCCGTCTGCTGCTGTTCGGTCGCAATTTATGCGACAAGTTCCGACATTTAAGCAGCTCCTCCGCCGGGTGCAAGCGACGGGTTGGCAGCCTCGGGGTGATTGACCTCTGCCCGGGCTTCGCTAGTCTGCGCGGACTTTGAAATTATCCCATGCGGGCAGAGGCCGGTCGTACCAGCCCGTGGCCTGCCTGTATGGGTTCTTGTCGGGACATTCGAATATGCGCGATTCTGTGAAACTCTCGTCCGGACGGTCGTATCTGGCGATTCCGGGGCCATCGGTCATGCCCGATCAGGTGCTGCAGGCCATGCACCGCGCCTCGCCCAATATTTATGCAGGCGAGCTGGTCGATATGACCAATACGCTGCCGGGTGATTTGCGCAGGGTGGCCCGTACCGAACATCACGTGGCGATCTATATTGCCAATGGCCATGGCGCCTGGGAGGCGGCGCTGTCGAACACGCTGCAGGCAGGGGACAAGGTTCTGGTTCCGGCATCGGGGCGGTTCGCCTTTGGCTGGAGCGAGATGGCCGAGGCCTTGGGGATCGAAATCGAAGTCCTCGATTTCGGCATGCAGGCGCCGTTCGACATGGATCGCGTGGCAGAGCGGCTGCGCGCCGACACCACCCATCAGATCAAGGCCGTCCTCGGCGTGCATGTGGACACATCAACCTCGATCCGCAACGATATCAGCGCGTTGCGGGACGCCATGGATGCGGCCGGGCATCCGGCTTTGTTGATGGCAGACTGTATTGCCTCGCTCGGATGTGACCGGTTTGAAATGGACGCCTGGGGCGTCGATGTGATGGTGACGGGCTGCCAAAAGGGGCTGATGGTGCCGGCGGGGATCTCGTTTGTGTTCTTCAATGACAAGGCGGCAGAGGCGCGCTCGGGTCTCGCACGTGTCAGCCGGTATTGGGATTGGGTGCCGCGCGCGCATCCGGAATGGTTCTATCAGTTCTTTGGCGGCACTGCGCCGACGCATCATCTCTACGGGCTGCGCGCCGCGCTCGACCTGATCCATGCGGAGGGAATAGAGCAGGTCTGGGCCCGTCATGAAATTCTCGCGCACGCGATCTGGGCCGCCTGCGATGCCTGGAGCGAGGGAGGGGCGCTGGCCATGAATGTCGCGGACCCCGGCTTGCGGTCTCATGCGGTCACGGCGCTGCGGTTGCCCTCTCCCCGGGCGACCGACCTGCGCAGCTGGCTCGAGGAAAACCTCGGTCTGACATTGGGCATAGGTCTGGGTATGGCGGACCCGAATACCCCGGAATGGCACGGGTTTTTCCGCCTTGGCCACATGGGGCACGTCAACGGCCACATGATCATGGGCCTTTTGGGAGGGATCGATGCCGGGTTGAAAGCGCTGGACCTTCCACATGGCAGGGGCGCGCTGGACGCGGCGTCCAATGTGTTGTCGGGCGCCCATTCGGACTAGCGGTGCCACAGATCGAGATGGACCCGGTCAGGAGGCCGGGCCATTTCCTTCGCCCGTGGGCGATCGGTTGACAGACAGTTCGAGTTTGCCCACCGGGCCTACTGGCTGGGAGTTCTGGTTGGGTTTTCTGGCCCGATCTACTCGCCGGATCTACTGGCTGGATCTACTGTTCGGAAGTCCTGGTCCGGTCTATCCGAGTCTGATCTCTCACCTGACCATGGCGGGCTGGCAATGACGCATAAGTTTGCACGTTTTGGCGGTTTTCATGCACTCCCCCTGTCAAGGGCTTTTTATATGCCGCTGGAAAATTGTGTTGGGATCTTGATGGCGACTAAGCCGAAGGATCTTGATGCAGATTCTGTGGAAAAACTAACGTTTGCGAGCGCAGAAAATGACGCCTCAAACAGCGCGCGAGCGCCTTTCCGATCAGGCTTTGTGCATTTGCTGCGGTGCAGGAAAGATCTTGGCCAGTTTGCGGAGGTTCTGGGCGGTTGCGGCGAGTAGGAATTCGTCATTTGCACCGCATGGCCCTCGTAATCTGAGGCGTCCGAGCCCGAGGATGCGTTTGAGATGAGCGAAGAGCATTTCGACCTTCTTCCGCAGCCGCATTGAGACGGCGTATTGCTTTGTCTTTGCGATATCGCGGGCGACTTGGCGGGCGTCTTCATGTTCTTCGCGGGTGATCTTGCGCGCATCGGCGTTCGGGCAGCACTTCATCTTTGATGGGCAGGCTTGGCAGGTGTGTTTTAACGCTTGA
>MPDC01000034.1 GCA_001874255.1 Alphaproteobacteria bacterium MedPE-SWcel | reverse complement strand
CGGCGGCGCGGATTATACGTTTGACGCCACCGGCAATGTGAATGTGATGCGAACGGCGCTGGAAGCCGCACATAAGGGCTGGGGCGAGAGCATCATCATCGGTGTGGCCCCTGCCGGCGCCGAGATCTCCACCCGGCCCTTCCAGCTGGTCACCGGCCGCAGCTGGCGCGGCACCGCCTTTGGCGGCGCGTCCGGGCGCACCGATGTGCCAAAGATCGTCGACTGGTACATGGCGGGAAAGATCGAGATTGACCCGATGATCACCCACAAGCTGAGCCTCGATCAGATCAACGAGGGCTTCGAGCTGATGCACGCCGGAAAATCCATCCGCGCCGTTGTGGAGTTCTGATCCGCCAGTGGCCGCCCCCCTGCCCCTGGCCGGGCACCCCGGCAAGCAGCCACAAACGCAACGCGGCCCCCATGGGGGCTGCGTTTTTCTTTGCCCGACCCGCCGTCCCGCTCTTGACCTTTGGACAGGTCACGGCAAGCTGTGGGCAGACCAGAATGGAAATCCGATGATCCGCCTGTTCCGAAACCGCGTCTATCGCCATCTGTTTGCGGCACAGATCATTGCCCTGCTCGGCACCGGCCTTGCGACGGTTGCGCTCGGGCTCATGGCCTATTCACTCGCCGGGGATCGGGCGGGCAGCGTGCTGGGGACGGCGCTGGCGATCAAAATGCTGAGTTACGTCACGCTTGCACCGGTGGCGGCAGCCCTTGCGACACAGGTTCCGCGCCGCATCTGGTTGGCAGCGCTTGATATTATCCGTGCAACCGTGGTGCTCGGCCTGCCGTTTGTCAGCGAGATCTGGCAAATCTACGTCCTCGTCTTTCTCCTGCAGGCAGCATCTGCGGGATTTACACCCGTATTTCAGGCCACCATCCCCGAGATCGTCCCGCAGGAAGAGGACTACACCAAAGCGCTGTCGCTCTCCCGTCTGGCCTATGACATGGAGACCCTCATCTCCCCGGCGCTGGCTGCGCTGCTTCTGACATTGGTCAGCGCGCCGACGTTGTTTTTCGGCACCGCGATCGGGTTTTGCCTGTCCGCCCTGCTGGTTCTGTCCGTTCGCCTGCCCGCCCCGCCGGCCCATACGCCCCGGAGGTTTTACGATCGCACGACCCGCGGCATTCGCATCTATCTGCGCACCCCCCGCCTGCGTGGTCTGCTTGGCCTCTCGCTGGCAGCTGCCGCCATCACCTCCATGGTTTTCGTCAACACGGTGGTCATCGTGCGCGCCACCCTCGGGCTGAGTGACGGCGACGTGGCGCTGGCGCTTGGTGCTTTTGGCGGCGGATCAATGCTGGCGGCATTGGCGCTGCCTCTGGTGCTCGGGACCGGGCGGGACCGGGCCGTCATGGTCGGCTTTGCGGTCTTGGGCTGTGCCGCCCTCGTGATCGGAGCCATTTTTGTGCGCGGCGGCCTGTCTCTGCCCATACTGATGGCCTGCTGGGCGCTGGCGGGGATCGGCTATTCCGGCACTTTGACACCTGCGGGCCGGTTGCTGCGCCGCTCCGCCCATCCCGAGGACCTTGCCGCCGTCTTTGCGGCCCAATTCACCCTGTCGCACGTCTGCTGGCTGCTCTGCTATCCGCTTGCTGGGGTTGGCATGACCTACCTCGGGCTGGTGCCCGTTCTGTTGATCCTCGCAGCGGTGGGCGGCATCGGCATCGCGGCGGCCTTGTGGCAATGGCCGCGAAACCAACCCGCGCAACTGCCGCATGAGCACCCCGACCTGCCCTCCGGTCATCCGCATCTGGACGGCCCTCACCCACATGCGCATCCGGTGATCATTGACGATCTGCATCCCGAATATCCCGCGCACATCGCCCGACCGCGTCCCTAGCCGATCCAGCAGGTCTCGGGCACGGCATGATCCGAAATCGCCGCGGGCGCCTATACGGCGGTGAGCTTTACATCATAGCCCCAGAGCCTGCGCAGGTGCTTCAGAACCTCATCGCGCTCGTCCTCCGCCAGATGGACATTATCCCGAACCGTATGGGTCAGTTTCAGCGTCCGGTCCCCTTTCAGATCCGCATCGGTGACCTGAATGTCCGGTTCGATATAGGCGAGATCATATTGCCGCGCCAAATCCCGGCGGATGGCCTTGTACCCTGCCCGGTTGTGGATCTGGCTGATGACCAGCTGAGGGTGCGTTTCGTCATCGGTCAGGGTGAACAGTTTGAATTTGCGGATCAGGTGCGGTGACAGGAATTGCTGGATGAAACTTTCATCCCGGTAGTTCGCCCAGGCGTTCCTGAGCACAGCGCGCCAGTCGGAATGGCCTGCAATATCGGGAAACCAGTCCCGGTCTTCCTGTGTCGGCGCCTCGCAGATGCGGCGGATGTCCTGCATCATGGCAAACCCCAGCGCATAGGGATTGATCCCGGAATACCGGGGATCGTCATATTCCGGCTGCATCACCACATTCGTGTGACTGTGCATCATTTCCATAAACGCGCCCTGGGTGATCAACCCCTGATCGTGGAGCGCATTGATGATGTAGTAATGCACGAAGGTCGCGCATCCCTCGTTCATCACCTTGGTCTGCTTCTGCGGATAGAGATACTGCGCCAGCATCCGAACGATACGCAGGATTTCGCGCTGCCAGGGCTCCAGGGACGGACTGTGTTTTTCCAGAAAATAGAGAATATTCTCCTGCGGCATGTTCATCTTCTTGCGCCGCCCGGCATGGCCGCTCTCGGCCTCGGACATCTCTGAATCCCGCTTCAACCCCAGCGTTGCATCGGTCCAGATATCAAGAGCGCTCTGGCCGGTTTCATAGGCCTCGCGCAGTTGCTGCATCGCCCGGCGTTCCTCGACCGTGGGTTTTGGCGGTCGCCCATATCGAAACACCCCCTGTGACTGCAGCGCATGAGCTGCGTCGAGGATTTCCTCCACCGCATCAAACCCATAGCGCTCCTCGCAGGCGGCGATGTAGTTCTTGGCAAAGGCAAGGTAGTCGTGAATGCCTTCGGCGTCGGTCCATTGACGGAACAGGTAGTTGTTCTTGAAGAAGTGGTTATGCCCAAAGGCCGCGTGTGCCATGACCAGCGTCTGCATCGCCATGGTGTTTTCTTCCATATTGTAGCTAATGCAGGGATTGGAGTTGATGACGATTTCATAGGCCAAGCCCTGACGCCCGGTGCGATAGAGCGCCTCGTCGCGGGCAAAATGCTTGCCGAAGGACCAATGCTGATACATCAGGGGCAGTCCCACGCAGGAATAGGCGTCCAGCATCTGCTCGGCCGAGATGATCTCGATCTGGTTGGGGTAGATATCGAGCTGCAGGTCCTCCAAGGCGATGCCTTCAATCGCGTCGCGGGCCTGTTCCAGCAACTCGAACGTCCACTCCGGCCCGGTAAAGAGTGGGATTACAGGGGCCCCTTCGGAGGCAGTGGGCACAGTTTCCATGTGGGTCAGCCTTTCACTTTGGGGAGAAAGAACTCGCGGAAGATCGGGTAGATGTGACCGGGTTGCGAGACACGCTGCATCTCGAAATGGGCCGCCGCCGCTTTCACAAGACGGTAGTTCTGCCACAGGTCCTCGCCGGTTTCAGAATTGTCGAGCAGCATCTGGGCCGCTTCCTCGACGATTTCCACATAGGCATAGAACTGGCACAGAGGGAGCAGCTGCTCCATCAGGATCTTGCGGCATCGCACGGAATCATTGCCAAAGTTTTCCCCGTCCGAGGCCTGTGCCCCGTAGATGTTCCACTCATCCGGCGAATACCGCTCGTCGATGATTTCCTTCATCTTCTCAAGCGCCGTCGAGACAATGGTCCCGCCTGTTTCGCGTGCATAAAAAAACGTCTCTTCGTCGACTTCCTGCGCGTAGTGCGTGTGGCGTACGAACACCAGTTCGGTGTGTTCGTAGCACCGGCTCAGGAACAGATGCAGCAGCAGGAAAAACCGTTTCGCGAGATCCTTTTCCCGTTCCTGCATGGAGCCGGAGACATCCATCAGACAGAAGACCACGGCCCGGGATTTCCGGATCTTTTCCGGCACAAAAGTATCGTAACGCAGATCCAGCGGATCAATGTAGCCCACCACCCGGCGCTTGCGCATGATCCCGTCGAGCTTCGCCGTCAGGCTGGCCAGCATTTCCTGCTGGCTGTCCGATCGCCCATCCAACGCCTCCAGCTCGGCAATCTGCGCCTCGATTTCACGTTGTGATTTCGAGGTCGGCCGCTGCAAGGCAATGCGACGCCCCAGAGAGTTGCGCATGGTCCGCACCAGATTCAGGTTGTTCGGGGTCCCCGCTGTGGTCAGCCCCGCCCGCCGCGTGCCAATGGTTTCTGTCTCAACCGTCGCCTTCTCGACGAGATCCGGCAGCTCCAACCCCTCGAACAGGATCTCAAGGTATTCGTCCCGTGTCAGGGTAAACGAGAACTCGTCATCGCCGTCGCCATCCTCCGAGGCCTGGCGCCCGCCCGCTCCTGCGCCCCCCTTGGGACGGTCGACCGTATCGCCCACCACGAAATCCTTGTTGCCCGGCAGAACATGTCGGCGATTACCACCGGGGCCGTGATACAAACGTGGCTCTTTCAACCCTTTGGCAGGTATTGTTATTTCTTCTCCATTCTCCGGAATGCTATCGCTGTTTCCAATCGATTTCTCCCGAATGGAGCGGTCAACCCGTTCCTTGATATTCTCGCGCGCACGGCGAAGGAACCGTTGCCGGTTCCCCAAACTCTTGCCCTTGGGATTTGCGCGCCTGTCGATGAAGTGGTGCATCAAGACACCTCCGTCTGTTAGCCCGCCTTGTTCACACGCATGTACCACTCGACAAGGCGCCGGACCTGCCTGTCAGTGTAGCCATGTTCGCGCATCCGCTCGACAAATTCCTGATGTTTGCCCTCCGTCTGGCTGTCCTTCTTGGACCCGAAGGAAATCACTGGCAGCAGCTCCTCAACCTGACTGAACATATGCTTTTCGATCACATCCCGCAGCTTTTCATAGGAATTCCAGGCCGGGTTCACGCCTGTATTGGCCCGGTGCCGCAGCGCGAATTTCACCACTTCGTTGCGGAAATCCTTGGGATTGGCGATGCCGACAGGTTTTTCGATCTTTGACAGCTCCGCGTCCAGAACCTCGCGATCATAGAGCTGCCCTGTGTCAGGGTCTTTGTAATCCTGTTCCTCGATCCAGGCGTCCGCGTAGGCAATGTAGCGGTCAAAGACATTCTGCCCGTATTCGGTATAGCTCTCCAGATAGGCCTTCTGGATCTCGTTGCCGATGAACTCCTCATAGCGCGGTGCCAGATCGGTCTTGATGAAGGCGAGGTATTTCTGCTCTGTTTCCTGCGGAAATTGCTCGCGCTTGATCATCTGTTCGAGCACATACATCAGATGCACCGGATCGGCCGCGACCTCCTTGGTGTCATAGTTGAACACCGACGACAGCACCTTGAAGGCAAAGCGGGTCGAAATCCCGTTCATGCCCTCGTCGACGCCGGCCCTGTCCTGATATTCCTGGACCGTCTTGGCCTTGGGATCGGTGTCCTTCAGGCTTTCGCCATCATAGACCCGCATCTTGGAATAGAGGTTTGAATTCTCATGGGGCTTCAGCCGGGTCAGAACCGAAAACCGGCTGAGGATTTTCAACGTTTCCGGCGCACAGGACGCGGTGCGCAGCTCCGAATGCTGCAACAGCTTGTCATAGATCTTCGACTCTTCGGTCACCCGCAGGCAATAGGGCACCTTTACGATGGACACCCGGTCGATAAAGGCTTCGTTGTTCTTGTTGTTCTTGAAGGTCTGCCATTCGCTTTCGTTCGAATGCGCCAGGATCAGCCCGTTGAAGGGGATCGCACCGAAGCTCTCCGTCCCCATATAGTTGCCTTCCTGCGTCGCGGTCAGAAGCGGATGCAACATCTTGATCGGCGCCTTGAACATCTCGACGAACTCAAGCACGCCCTGAGTTGCCCGATTGAGCCCCCCGGAGAAACTGTAGGCATCGGGATTGTCCTGGCTGAAATGCTCCAGCTGGCGGATGTCGACCTTGCCCACCAAGGTCGAAATGTCCTGATTGTTCTCATCGCCGGGCTCGACTTTGGCCACACAAATCCGGCGCAACCGCGAAGGATGCAGGCGCACGACCGAGAACTTGTTGATATTGCCCTCGAATTCGTCAAGCCGCTGAACAGCCCAAGGCGACATCAGCCCCGGCAGACGATGGGTGGCAATGCCATATTCCTCTTCCAGAAGCGGCCCCATGCGGATCGGATCGAACAGGCCAAGCGGGCTTTCGAAAATCGGCGAGATCTGATCCCCGGCCTTCAACACATAGATCGGCTGATCCTCGACAAGGCGCTTCAGACGCTCCGCCAAGGAAGATTTCCCGCCGCCAACCGGGCCCAACAGGTAGAGGATTTGCTTTCGCTCCTCCAGCCCCTGCGCCGCGTGACGGAAGTAGCCGACAATCCGTTCAACCGTATCCTCCATGCCGTAGAAGTCATTGAAGGCGGCGTAGCGCTTGATTGTGCGGTTCTGGAAAATCGGCCCCAGCCGGGCGTCCTTCGATGTGTCGACCAATTCCTCCTGACCGATGGCCTTCAGCATCCGCTCCGCCACATTGGCGTACATGCTGGGATCATCGCGACAGGCCATGAGATAGTCCTGCAAAGACATTTCCTGCTCGCGCGTCTGGCCATAGGCCTCTGCAAAAAGCTCTGCAACTTTATTCATCGGGGTCTCGCCTCCTGGTTAACGTCGTTACCCGTCCTCCTGGGTCTTCGGATTCCACGCGAACAGGGAAGCCTGACGAGGGCCATGGGGTGTCCGCGCTGGTATTATTATGGGTACTGCTCGGCGCTGCCGAAGATTATTCAGGCACCGAGCTCCTCTACAGGCTTAAAACTAGGAGGAAATTGGTCGATGCCAAGAGCTGCAGCGTCGGATGACGTTTTGATTTCACCATACACTACATGTGCCATTGGGTATAATGAAGTTTGGTATATTTTCCGTTAACAGCGGTGAGTTTTCCTGAATTGCTGCCCGAAAACTAGGCGGAGCGCCTCGTTTGACAGGCTGTTGAACCGGTCGTGCCGGAGCCATTCCGTCCTTTGTCGGCCCACAGAAATCCCCTGCCCCAAAAGGAATCCCGACCGGACCCAGCCGCCCCCTGCGACCTTCAGTGACGGCGGAAGGCTCAAGGGCAAATTCGGGAATAACCCCACGTTAACACTTCATTAACGACTGCAGCAAATAGGTCACGAATGGAACACAACCGCTCGAACTTGGCCATTTGAGACCTGCAAACACGGCAATCTCGACCTGTTTGGCCAATCTTGGACTGGACACATAAATATTGATGAATGCATATTAACCATAAGAACGCCGCGCAGACGGCATGAGGCAGACAAGTACAGGCAATTGAAACCAGCGGCGCGGGGCACTTATGCTACGTGTCCGGTATAAAGTGAGCAGTTAGGCATGAGCATCGTTGCATACATTGCCCGCGACGCATCGGGTACAAATCAGCACGGCACCTCTTCTGAAGGGTCCCCGTCCGTTATTCCGACGTCCGGCGCCAAAGACATTTCCCTCAACCTCGACCCGACGGATATCGAGAGCTACGCCCGTCGGGGACGGGATCTCCATATCACGCTCGCGGATGGAACTGTCATCGAGCTGGATGGCTTCTACGACATCGGCGTGGGGTCAAAGAACCTCTTCCTCAGCGACGAGGGTGACTTCATCGAGGTTGTCCTGGAAGACAAGGCGGAGGGGATGCTGTTTGCAAGCTACGAACCTCTGGATCTGTCGGGCAAATGGAGCGCATACGACGATATGGTCTTTCTCGATGTGGACCGTATCGAGCCCGTGGTCGCGCCCCTTGCGGCCCCGCTCCTGGGAGGCCTCGGCGGGTTGGGTGCAGCGGCAGCCGGCGCCGCCCTTTTGGTCGGCGGTGGCGGCGACGGTGACGGCGATGGTGGCACCGGGGCGATCATCCCGACCGTGAACGACGCGGACGGGACCTATGACGTGCCCGAAGGAGACCCGGACGGGGTCACCATTTCAGGAACAGGCGAGGCAGGATCAGACGTTGAAGTCACCATCGGCACCGTTGTCGTCACCACGACGGTTGGAGATGATGGCACCTGGTCCGTGAACATTCCGACCGACGATCTGCCCGACGACGGTGTCTACGAGACCACTGTCACAGTGGTTGCACCGGACGGCACCGTGTACGAGGACCTCGACGGCCCGACCATTGATATCGACAGCGAACCGCCCACCGTGATCATCACCGAGGGCACTCAATCCGTCGGCGACATCGTAGACGGTGACGAACAATCCAGTGGCACGATCATTTCGGGCACCGGTGAGCCTGGTGCCACGGTCACGCTTGAAATCTCTGGCGCAACCCAGACAACCACGGTCGCCGAAGACGGCACCTGGTCTGTGACCTTCACCTCCGAAGAAATCGCGACCGGCGAGTATGAAACCGGGATCACCGTCACCACCACCGACGCGCATGGAAACAGCACGACGACGACCGACATCCTCGAAGTCGACACGGAAACGACGGTCTCGATCGACACTGGCCTGTCCGGCGGTGATGATATCGTCACGGCCTCCGAAGCTGCCGCAGGTGTGGCGATCACCGGCATGGCCGAAGCCGGAGCAACCGTCACCGTGACGGTCGGGGATCTGGCGAGTGACGCAACCGCAAACAGCACCGGTCTCTCCTTGGCGGCAGGTGTGACGAGAACCGCAATAGCAGACAGCACCGGGGCCTGGACGGTCACCTATGAGGCAGGCACCCTGGCCGACGGCGAATATGACACCGGGATTTCTGTCACATCCACCGATCTGGTCGGCAACACGGCGACGGCGAGCTCGACCATAACCATTGATACCGATGCGGGTTTTGTACAGCTCTCGGATGATCCGATCGAAGGCGACGACATCATCAATGCCACTGAGCGCGCCGACGGTGTCACCGTCACCGGCACCGCGACCCCTGGCGAGACCGTGACCGTGACGCTCGCAGATGCGACCGGCACCACCGTCGCGGACGCGTCGGGCAACTGGTCCTATGATTTTGCCGCCAGTGAAATCCCCGAAGGCACCGACACCCTCGATGTGTCTGCGTCGATCACCGATGATCTGGGCAATGTTGAAAGTGACACCGACACGGTCGGGTTGGACACCGAAGTCGTTAGCTATGCCTCCGATGCGGATCAGACCGCTGATGACATCATCAACCTGCAGGAAATGAACGACGGGTTCACGCTGGAAGGCACCGTCGAGGCGGGCTCAACCGTCGAGGTCGAGATCTCTGGCACCGCACATACCGCCACGGTCGATGCTGACGGAAACTGGTCTTTGACACTGGACGCCGACGATTTGCCCGGCGGGACCTATACCACCACCGCAACGATCACGGCAACGGATGGGGCCGGAAACGTCGAAACCCTGTCGCAGGGGTTCGACGTCGATACGCAATACGTTACGCCGACGGTCGATTCCGTCACCCTGGCCGGCGCCGACGTCCGCCGGATCGCCACAGAAGGCGCGACCGCCAGCTATTCGGTACACACGCTGGAAAGCGACGGAACCACGGACGAGCCTGCCGCCTCCTTGACGCAGGACCCGGTCTTCGGCACCGAATTCACATTCGACACGGCGCTCGCGGATGGCACCAACCTCATCGTCAACAGCGAGGACAGTGCAGGCAATTCGTCCTCCACGATGGTGCTGTTTCAGGACAATGCCACGGAAAGCGGAACTCTGGATCACGCAGGCATCAGCGCCTTCAATATCGACGCGCTGAACCTCGAATATGCGTCCAACACCAATCTGACCCTCACGGAAGCCGACATCAACACCCTGTCCGGCAACTCCGACACGCTTCAGGTTCTTGGCGGATCCGATGATACCGTGACTCTGGCCGGTGGCACCCATCAGGGCACGCAGACCATCGATGGGGAAACATACAACGTCTACACGATCGGCACCGGCGACACGACGCTTCTGGTCGAAGACGACGTAAACGTCATCATCTAGGCGCATCTGGCGCGGCCCTCGGTCTTCCTCTGCGACAGAGGAAATCTGGCCGCGCCCTTTCTATAACCTGCGGAACAAAACGCAGGAACAGAGGCACGAGGACGACCTATGAATCTGGCACAACGCATCTCTGCCGTTGCACTTCTGTGCGGCCTGACGGCGTGCGGACTG
Organism: Alphaproteobacteria bacterium MedPE-SWcel; assembly: GCA_001874255.1. Taxonomy (GTDB): domain Bacteria; phylum Pseudomonadota; class Alphaproteobacteria; order Rhodobacterales; family Rhodobacteraceae; genus Epibacterium. Next base: position 27,336 of record MPDC01000034.1, on the reverse strand, counting down.
CCGATTGCCGGAGGCGGGTCTGGGGGCGAGGCTGGATCAGCCCCTCAGAGCAATTTTGCCCAGGCCGAGGACGCCCCCCAGTCCGAAGTCATCACCGCTTTGATGCATCGCCGGTCACTGCTGCAGGGGGACACTGCCTACTCCGCCGTCGCTGACGCATCGCTCCGTGCCTCTGCCCGCGCATCAGAATCGGCCTTGATCAGCGCGAGACTGCGCGCGGAAGCCAAATCCAAAAACTGGCTGCCCTCCCTGCGGCCGACCGTCAGCCTCACCGATCTCGGGGACATGGTGGCAAGCCTGCTTCTGGAACAGATCCTCTTTGACAATGGTCGCCGCAAGGCCGAACGCGCCTTTGCCGCAGCAGATGTCGAAGTGGCCGCCGTGTCGCTGTCCGAGGATATGAATGACCGCGTGAAATCTGCGCTCAGCCTCTATGTCGCGGGTCTGCGCGGCGACGAAAAAGCCGCCTATTCCCATCGCGCGGTCCGCACCATGCGCGATTTCGAGCGCGTCGTGGTGGGCCGGGTCAACGGTGGCGTGTCGGACCGGTCGGATCTGAGTGTCGTCCAGTCCAAGATAAGTGGCGTCCAGTCCAGCATGGCGACCGCCAATGACGCTGCCCGCACTGCCCGCGCCGAGCTGGAGGCGATGACCGGCCAACAGTTTTCGGCCGCACCGCAGCGGCTGGAACTCAGCCTGCCGCCGAACGGCAGCGACTATCTCAGTGTCCTGAAAGCGAAATCCGAAGCCACACGCACGATCGAGCAGGCCAAGATGGAACGGGCGGGCCTGCTGCCGCAGGTCGGGGCCACGGGCCAGATCGGCAGCGAAGGCTCTGGCGCGGGCGTGGTGTTGAACCTGTCGGAACCTCTGGGGCTGGGCACGCCCGCGGCACTGCAGGCCATCGAAGCCTCCAAGGAGGCGGCCCTGCGCCGGATCGGCGAAGCCGAGGAAGACGCCCGCCGTGAATACAGCCGGGAAATCCAGCGCCTGGCCTCTTATCGGCGGCAGGAACACGAAGCATTGGCCCTGTCCCGGGCCAGCCGCGAAACCTACCGCCTGTTCAAGGCGCAGTTTGAGGCCGGTCAGCGCCCGGTCATGGATGTCATCCCGATTTACGAAGAGCTCGTGAAACGGGAGCAGGCCTATATTGATGCAAAATACGAAGTGGTGTTGATCCAGTTGACCCTTGCCGCGTCGCTGGGTCTGTTGGCGGACGGGGATAAGATTTGACCGATCACGATAGCCAGAACCAGACGCCCCCCGCACCCCCGAAGCGACGGCTGAAGCTTGCCGGGATCACGGGTGGTCCGGCGGTGAAACGCTCTCCGGCGACCTCCCCCCCAACGCAGAGGGTGCAAAAGAGCATGCTCAAGATCTCGAAGGTCGTCGCCAATGCGCCCTCCGAGACCCCGATGCTGACCCTCCCCAAGGCGCCCTCCGCTCCCCCTGCCTCTGCCCCGGTGGCCCCGTACATTGCGCCTCAGGAAGACGCTGCGCCAGCCCCCCTGTCCGAGCAGATCATGCCCGCGCCCGGAGACCCGCGTGAGACCCTGCAGCCCATGGAACAGGAACCAGAGCGAGCACCGGACGACATCACGCCGGAGGACCTGACCTCGGATGACCTGACCCCGCACGGCGCCGCTGCCACGCAGTCCGGGGAGGGTGCGGCATATCAGACGCGCCTCTCTGCGCGGGCGCATCTTTTGTGCCGTCTTGCGTCTTTGCGCGGTGTATCCCCTGCCCCACAGGACCTGATCGAACATCTGCAGACCTGCGGCCCCACCGCTCTGCGCCCCGAAGCCATGATGAGCGCGCTGATCACCGCAGGGCTGAAGGCGCGTATCATCGACACCCGGCGCCCCAGCCCCCGTCACTGGCCCGGCATCGCCATCATGCAGGGCGGCCAGCCGGTCCTCGTCCTGAGCCAGGGCAAGGCGGGGGTGACCATCTATGACACCTCCTGCCCCGACAATCGCGCCGAAGTGCCGATGCAGGACTTCATGCCGTATTTTTCCGGCCAGATCCTGACCGCGCGCGCCACCCTCTCGCAACTGGCGCAACGCCATACGCCGCAGATCGACCATGCGCATTGGTTCTGGGGAGAATTCCCGAAATACCGCCGCCAAATCAGTGAGATCATGCTGGGTTCTCTGGTGGCAAACGTGCTGGCCGTCGCGGTGGCGCTGTTCTCCCTGCAGGTCTATGACCGGGTTGTGCCGCACCAGTCCCAGGCGACCCTGTGGGTGCTTGCGCTGGGGGCGTTGATGGCCATTGGCATGGAGGGCCTGCTGAAACTCGCGCGCGCGCGGATCACCGATGCATCGGGACGGCAAATTGATCTTGCTGTGCAGCACAAGCTGATGCGCCGGGTCATCGGTCTGCGCATGGACCAGAGCCCGCTGCCGCCGTCCGGACTGTTTGCGGCGATGCGGGATTTTTCCTCGGTCCGGGAGTTTTTCACGTCCTCCACCCTCTCGACCCTTGCGGATGTGCCCTTTATTGCCGTGTTCCTGCTGCTGGTCGCCTCCATCGGCGGGCCGGTGGTCTATGTGATCCTGATCGGCGGCGCGCTGATGCTGCTGCCCGGCTATTTCATCCAGAAGAAAATGCTGGCGATGACACGGCTGGCACAGGGAGCCTCTGCCAATAGCGGGCGTTTGCTGCATGAAGTTGTCAGCGAGATGGAAACCATCAAGACCCAGCGCGGCGAAGACCGTATTCTGCGGCTCTGGGACGAATTGAACCTGCTGTCCTCGCAGGCCTCCAACGGGCAGCGCAAACTGGCCAGCGCGCTGACCTATTGGTCCCAGGGCGTGCAGCAGGCGACCTATATCTGCGCCGTGATCCTTGGCACCTATATGGTTTTCGCCGGGGAATTCACCGTTGGTACGATCATTGCGACGGGCATTCTGACCAGCCGCACGCTGGCCCCGCTGACACAGTTTGCAGGCACGCTGGCGCGCTGGAGCAACGTGCGCGCGGCGCTCGATGCGCTGGATGTGATCGCCGGCGCCAAGCAGGAGCGGGAAGCGGGCCGGGCCTACCTGCGGCGCGAGAAGGTCGAGGGACGGTTCGAGCTGCGCGAAGTGGTGTTCCGCTACGATCCCGAAGGGGCGCCGAATGTGGATGTGCCCGCCGTGGCCATCACACCCGGTCAGCGGGTTGCCATTCTGGGGAGCAACGGGTCCGGCAAATCCACCCTGCTGAAACTCCTGTCCGGCCTCTATGCGCCGCAGCGTGGCCGGGTGATGCTTGACGGGACTGACATGAGCCAGATTGAACCGCGCGATCTGCGGCGCCACATTGGCTATCTCGGTCAGGAAGTGAAACTCTTTGCAGGCACCCTGCGCGACAACCTGAACCTGTCGCTGTTGTCCCATGACGATGATCGCGTGATGGAGGCATTGGAATTTGCAGGCCTCGCACCGTTTGTCCGCGCCCACCCCCGGGGGCTGGATCTGCAGATCGGCGACGGAGGCTCGGGCCTGTCGATCGGTCAGCGTCAGGCCGTCGGCTGGGCGCGCCTGCATCTGCAGAACCCCTCTGTGGTCTTGCTGGACGAGCCGACCGCAGCCCTGGACCAGACATTGGAACGCACACTGGTCAGCCGCCTGGACGACTGGCTTGGCAGCCGAACCGCAATCATCGCGACCCACCGCATGCCGATCCTGTCGCTGACCAACCGCACCCTGATCCTGCAGGCCGGCCGCATGGTCGTCGACGGCCCGCGCGACGAGGTTCTGGCCCATCTCAACGGAGGGGCCAAAGCCTCATGAGCATTGCCGCAGATATGGATCTCCTTGAGGGCACCCATGGTGCCAGCCGCATGATAAAGCTGGTCGCACTGGTGCTGGTGCTTTTCCTGACCTGGGCCGGGTTTGCCTCGGTCGATGAGATCGTGCGCGCCGATGGGCAGGTGGTCTCCTCTTCACGCTCGCAGATCGTACAGAACCTAGAAGGCGGCATTCTGGCCGAGCTGTTCGTGCGCCAGGGCGATGTGGTGCAGGCGGGGCAGATCCTAGCCAAACTGCAGGACACCAAATTCCGCGCCGCGTCGGACGACCTGCAGGATCAGATCGATGCGCTGGAGATCAAACAATACCGGCTGGAGGCCGAGATCGAGGGCGCCTATGAATTCACCGTGCCCGATGCACTGGCCGGGCGCTCGCCCTCGATCCTGGCCTCGGAGCGTGCATTGCTCAAGGCCCGCCAGGGCGATTTCAACAGCCGCCGCAACAGCGCCGAGGATATTCTGCGGCAGTTGAAGAACGAGCTGTCAAACCTGCGTTCACTGCATGAACAAAAGATCGTCGCCCTGCTGGAAGTCAACGAATCCCAGAAACGTGTCAGCGACGCGCAGGCCAAGTTCGACGAAATCGGCACCCAGGCGGAGCTGTCCCTGGCCGAGGAATATTCCGAAGCGCTGCGTCAGCTGACCTCCTTGCGACAGGAACAGAGGCTGGCCCGCGACCAGCTGAACCGGACCGTCATCACCTCGCCGATGGCCGGCATCGTCAACAGCCTTGCGGTGACCACCATCGGCGGCGTCATCCGCCCCGGCGACGAAATTCTGGAGATCATCCCGCAGGGTGAAGAGCTGTTTGTCGAAGCGCGCGTCAAGCCCGAGGATATTGCCAACGTCCAGCGGGGTCAGGACGTGACCATCAAGCTGACCGCCTATGACTATACGATCTACGGCTCCCTGCGCGGCAAGGTGGATATCGTGTCCGCCGATACATTCGAGGATGAGCGCGACGCAGATGCCCCGCCCTATTACCGGGTGACCGTGCGCGTGGACCGGTCCAGCCTGACCGCGCGTCAGCAGCAAATGGAAATCCGTCCCGGCATGCGCGCAACGGCGGAGTTGCAGACCGGGTCGAAGACGATCCTGACCTACCTGCTGAAGCCGCTGTACAAATCCCGCGAAGCCTTTCGCGAACCCTAGGCAGGGACGCCGTCGCAGCGGACCCACATACAACCGACATGACGCAATGACAAAGACCGAACCTGATCAGGGTTCGGTCTTTGTCATATTTGTGTGGATCTGTCTGATGGTACGTGGCTTCCCGGTCTGGCGTCAGCTGGCTGAGACGCAGCAGAACGGCGAGGTCAGATCGCCTGGGTCAGATGGCCTGCCTCATCATCGCCTGCAGCGTGCTGTCCAGGGTCGTTCCAATGGACACCCGGCGCTGGCCCATGGCCGCCTTGGAGGAGATCACCGAAACGATACGGGGATACTGCCCCGGCACGACTTCCAGCACCGGCGCGCCAGAGGCTCCGAATTCGACCTTGCAGGACATCACGACCGTCTGGGTCCGGCGGGACAGAACCTGACAATCCTGTTCCAGGTTCGGACGTGTCGCATTGTTATAATTATAGGACAGGACATCCACACTCGCCCCCCGGTCCGCCCGGTTGGACATGCTGTAGGGACGGATTTCAGCATGGCTGATCGGCGTGGACAGGCGCAGGACGGCAATGTCGTGGCCCAGTTGCGCCCGACCGGTCGAGCGGAACCTGTAGCCAGGATGCACAACTGCTTTGCTGACCATGCGCGCCGCCTTGAAACGGCGGCCGTCCAGACCGGCCTCAAACCGGATCCCGCGCGGGTTTACCCGCTGTCCCGTCTTGGCGTCATAGACGCAATGGGCCGCCGTCAGCACCAGATTGGACGCGATCAACGTGCCGGTGCACATGTATTTACCAGAGATGTTCAAACGCCCCACGGCTTCCCAGCCGGGCAGAGCGCTGGCCCGGCGATCCTGGGCCGCCGCCGTATCCACCGTACCGATTGTCAAACACACCGCGATAATCGCAAACAACAGTTTCATTGATCCACTCCATATTCCCACGCTGCCAATCTCGTTCAGGCGTTGGGCTGGAATGTGGCTGGTCCCTGTTGCGCTTGGACCAATTCGTGGATTGATTGTGACAGCCTTAACATTTGTTAACTTCTCCGTCCCGACAAGAGGAAGGATGGCAGAAAATTAAGGAATTACCTGCGCAAAAGTTAACAATCTAGATAAATTGACGTTAGTGTCCTGTAATTTAAAACGAATTGTATCATTTTTTGCGCCTATTCTCCGGCATTGTTTACCTCTTCGCAGGCAATCCGGGTCCCGAAATGGTCACTGCTCTGCCGAAATCTGGCAGAATCGCCACAATTGACCGGGTTACAAACCTCTTAACCCGGCCGACGTTCGTTAAAACTTTAACGGCCTGCACAAAAAAACGCGCGCCGCTGCGGGCGCGCGTGTGGGATCCGACTTGGCGGACGTCTGGATCGCCGTCAGGGGGTCATCGATACAGAAGGGACCGTCCCTGATGGAAGATATGGACCTTGTCGGCATTGGCGAACAGACGAACGCGCGTGCCCCGCAGCCCTTGGTGGATGCCCGGCAGCTTTGCAATCAAAGGCTCGCGGTCTGCTGCGGGCGTGAAATACAGAACGGTCACCTCGCCCAGAGCCTCGACGATATTGACGGTGGTATCGATGATCGCGCCGCCTTCACCATCTTCGAAGAGATCTTCGGGGCGGACCCCCACATTGACCTTCATCCCCAGATCACCTTCGCGTGTGGGAACGCTGGAGGAGACCTCGTCACCGCTTTCCAACCTGAGCCGGGTGGTGTCTCCGGTGCCGATCACCTCGCCCGGGATCAGGTTCATTGCGGGCGAGCCGATGAACTGAGCCACAAATTCATTTTCGGGCCGTTCATAGAGATCCAGCGGCGTGCCCACCTGCGCGATCCCCTTGTTGGCGAGGACAACGATCCGCGTCGCCAGCGTCATCGCCTCCACCTGATCGTGGGTCACATAGATCATGGTGCTGTCGGGCATCGACTCCTTGAGTTGCGCGATTTCGATCCGGGTTGCCACGCGGAGGGCGGCATCGAGGTTGGAGAGCGGCTCGTCAAAAAGATAGACCTTGGGGTCGCGCACAATGGATCGCCCGATCGCCACCCGCTGCCGCTGGCCGCCCGACAGCGCCTTGGGCAGCCTGTCCAGATAATCCTCGAGCTGCAGGATCCTGGCGGCACGGGTGATGGCGGCGTCGATTTCCGATTTGCTCTTGCCCGCAATCTTGAGGGCAAAGGCCATGTTGTCACGCACCGTCATATGCGGGTAGAGCGCGTAGGACTGGAATACCATGGCAATGCCGCGCTGCGCCGGGGGGATCTCGTTCATCACCGCGCCGTCGATCTCCAGCGTGCCACCGGTGATCCGCTCCAGACCTGCGATCATCCGCAACAACGTGGACTTGCCGCAGCCCGACGGGCCGACAAAAACGATCAGCTCGCCCTGTTCAATGTCGAGATTGATGTCGTTCAGCACATTGACCGCGCCAGCGTAGGTTTTCTCCACCCCGGTCAGTTTCAGGTTCGCCATGGTCTCCTCCTCCTTCCAGGGTATTTCAAACGCGCCGCGCGAGGCAGCATTGCCACGGCTGCAGCGTCACATTGCCACCTGCAGCGGGCACCGCCGCACTGCCCAGCTCTGCGCCGAGTTGGTCCCATGCGCCTTCCGGCACTGTCACATCAACGGCCTCAGCCCCGACATTGAAGGCACAGAAGATGTCCTCGCCCTCCGCCGTGCGGGTGAACTGCACCACATTGCCGACCGCCTGCACCTTGTCGTGCTGTCCCCGCGACAAGGCCGCATGGGCGCGGCGCAGGGCGATTGCGTGGCGATAGTGATGCAACAGCGCAGCCGGATCAGCTTCCTGTTCGCGGACAGCCAAGGCGGCGTGTTCGATGCTGACCGGAAGCCAAGGCCGGGTTTCGGAAAAACCGCCATAGGTGTTGTCGCTGTGCCAGACCATCGGGGTCCGGCAGCCGTCACGGCCCTTGAACTCCGGCCAGAACTCGACCCCGTAGGGATCCTGCAGATCCTCGAAGGCGATATCGGCTTCGGGCAGGCCCAGTTCCTCGCCCTGATAGATACAGACCGATCCCCGCAGGCACATCATCATGGTGGTATAGAGTCGCAGCGCCGGATCGGAGAGGGCCCAGCGGCTGACGTGGCGTATCACGTCGTGGTTGGAAAACGCCCAGCAGGCCCAGCCGTCGGCCGCGACATCATCGACCTTGGCAAAGACCTCTGCCACCCGGCCCGCATCGAGCGGATCCTTGGCCAGGAACTCGAACGCATAGCACATGTGAACGCCACTATCGCCCGCCGTGTATTGCCCGAGGATATCAAGCCCCCGCTGAGCGTCGCCAACTTCGCCGACGGCGGTCTTGTTCGGGTATTCGTCCAAAAGGGCACGGAAGCGGGCAAGAAACGCGAGGTTTTCAGGCTGGTTTTTTGAGTAGAGATGTTCCTGATGGTTATACGGGTTCACCGAGGGCGCGATATTGGCGTTCCGCTGCTCTTTGGGAAGCGCCGGGTTCGACCGCAGCTGCTTGTCATGAATGTAGAAATTGATGGTATCCAGGCGGAAGCCATCAACCCCGCGCTCCAGCCAGAAGCGTGTCGCCTCCAGCAGAGCCTCCTGAACCGCATCGCAATGGAAATTCAGGTCGGGCTGGGTGGCGAGGAAGTTGTGCAGGAAATACTGCTCCCGCCGCGGGTCCCATTGCCAGGCGGAACCGCCAAAGATCGACAGCCAGTTGTTGGGCGGGGTGCCGTCCGGCTGCGGATCGGCCCAGACATACCAATCGGCCTTTGGATTGTCCCGGCTTTGGCGGCTTTCGGCAAACCACGGATGCTGGTCGGAACTGTGGGACAGCACCAGATCAATCATCACCCTGAGGCCGAGGTCATGCGCCCTGGCGACCAGCGCGTCAAAATCGGCCAGGGTGCCGAACATGGGGTCGACGTCGCAATAGTCGCTGACGTCGTAGCCGTAGTCCTTCATCGGCGAGGTGAAAAACGGCGAGATCCAGATCGCATCCACCCCGAGCGAGGCAATGTAGGCGAGCCGGGAGGTGATCCCCGGCAGATCGCCGATGCCGTCGCCATTGCTGTCCTGATAGCTGCGCGGATAGATCTGATAGATGACGGCACCGCGCCACCAGTCGGGATCGGAGGCAAGCACGGAAGGCGGCGAGATGGAGGTCTGAGCGTTCATTCTAAAGGAGTCCGTCGACAGAGGTGGAGAAGAGAGGGGGCGCCGGTGGTCATTTGACCGACCCGGCCAGAAGCCCTCGGACGAGGTACTTCTGCATGGCAAAGAACACGGCAAGCGGGACCGCGATGGACACGAAGGCAGAGGTCGCGAGGATCTCCCAGTTGCCGCCGCGCGTTCCGAGCAATTCGATTATCTGCTTGGTCATAACGGTCGTCTCGCCGGTGGCGTCGATCAGGAAGACCATCGCCACGAGCAGATCGTTCCAGGTCCAGAGAAACTGAAAGATGGCAAAGGAGGCCAGCGCCGGAAAGGACAGTGGCAGAATGATCCGGGTGAAGATCTGGAAATCCGTGGCGCCGTCCACCCGCGCGTTTTCAATGATGTCACGCGGGATCCCGATCATGTAGTTGCGCAGAAGATAGATCGCCAGCGGCAGACCAAAGCCGGTATGGGCCATCCAGACGCCGATGTAGCCTTTGCCGATGCCGATCTCATTGTGAAATTTCAGCAGCGGGATCAGGGCCAGCTGCAGGGGCACCACCAAAAGCCCCACGATTGTCGCAATCAGCAACGCCCGCCCCGGGAACTCCATCCAGGCCAGCGCATAGGCGGCGAAGGCGGCGATCAGGATGGGAATGATGGTCGCCGGGATGGTGACCGTCAGCGTATTGAAAAAGGCCCGCGCCAGATTGTCGGTCGAGCCGCCGGAAATCAGGATGGTCTCGTAGTTCTGCAGGGTGAATTCGGGCGGCACCAGCGCGGAGACAAAGACCCGCGGGCCGCGTCTGCCGCTCATCTCCTCGGTGGAATGCAACCGATAGCTGCCGTCGGCCTCGACGGTGAGGCGCTCGCCGTCGCGCAATTCGGCCGTGTCGCCGGGACCATAGGCGTCGATCTCGCGGGCGTTGGTCCCCCAGGCGGAAATCTCGGCAGAGGTGGCTTCTTCGAACAGGTTGCCCTCGATCACGAAGAGGTCTGCCTGCTGGACCTGCGTATCCGGCGCCGCAGTGCGCAGGGTCAGGTTCTGCTCGGTGGGGAACAGGGCCTTCCACCAGCCGGAGGTGGCAATCTGATCACCGGTGCGGAAGGACGAAACGAACAGCCCCACCGTCGGGAACATCCACAGCCCCACCAAAAGGAGGACCGAAATCCTCAGCGCCCAGATCAGACCCGGCTTTTGTCCTGCAATAGCATTCATTCCAAAGCCCTCCCTCAGCGCATTTCGCGGCGTGCATTGTAGACGTTCCAGATCAGGATCGGCAGAACCAGCAGCATGATCATCATCGCGCTTGCCGATCCGACGCCCCAGTCGCGCGCAACAAACAGCTTGTCATACATGTAGTTGGCCAGAACCTGCGTCTGCCACTGGCCATTGGTCATCGCAAACACGATGTCAAAGACCTTGAGCACAACAATGGTGATCGTGGTCCAGACCACGACGATCGTGCCGATGATCTGCGGCACCTTGATGCGGAAAAAGATCTGAAACGGGCCTGCCCCGTCGACAATCGCGGCTTCTACCGTTTCCTCAGGAATACCCCGCAGCGCCGCCGACAGGATCACCATGGCAAACCCGGTCTGGATCCAGACCAGAACCATCATCAGAAAGAAGTTGTTCCAGAACGGAATGGTCAGCCATTGCTGCGGTTCGATGCCGCCAAGCCAGATATAGACCGCGTTCAGGATACCGATTTGCTCGGTTCCGGGCGGGCGGGCGTCATAGACCAGTTTCCAGATCACCGCGGCGCCGACAAAGGAAATCGCCATCGGCATGAAGATCAGCGATTTGGCGATATTGCCCCAGGCCAGCCGGTCCGTGAGCTGCGCTGCCAACAACCCGAAGGCCGTGGAGGCTGCGGGCACCACCAGAAGCCACAGGAAATTGTTCTGCAGGGCCTCCCAGAATTTGGCCTCCGCCAGCATCTGTTTGTAATTGGCCAGCCCGACGAACTCTGACCCGCCGCCGGGCAGCCGTTCGGTCAGCGACAGGCGGATGGTTTCGACCACCGGATAGGCGAGATACAGGCCCAGCGCCAGCAAGGCCGGCAGCAGAAAGAGCCAGGGCCGCACCATATTGGCGCGCCGGATATTGCGGGCGATCTCCTTGCCACGCGCCGGAAAGATCAGCGTGTCGAGGATGATGTTCGAGAGGTAGAAATAGCCGACACAGCCCCCGACGCCAAAGGCAATGGTCAGCAACCCCTGAATGGCTGGATGCATGGTTGGCTCCTGATTGCGAGAGAAAAGATGTGCCGGTGACCTTCGAAGCCCGTGAGTGGTGAAAAACAAGGGCCACCGGCACGCAGGCGCGACGGGCGATAGCGCCGCCGCACCTGCTGTTGAGACGCGCGTTTACTTCAACGCATCCCAGGAGGACTGGATCTCGGTCGCGACATCAGCGGCAGGCTTGCCACCCGCATAGTCGACCATACCGGTCCAGAAGGACCCCGCGCCCACGCCGCCCGGCATCAGGTCAGAGGCGTCAAAGCGGAAGGTATCGGCAGACAAGAGGATCTCGCCCATTTTCTTCAGGGTATCGGTGGCATAGAGGTCCGTGTTGACGCTCTTGAGCGGCGTCAGGAAGCCCTGCTGCGCCATCCAGACTTCATGGGCGATGGGGGATTGCAGGAACTCCATCAGAGCCCGCGCGCCCTCGCTGTCATTGGTGATGGACCAGATTGTGCCCGCACCGAGAACCGGGTTGCCCAGTTCCTTGCCCTCATAGGCCGGGAAGTAGAAGAAGTCAGCATCCAGTCCCATTTCGGTGCCTTCAGGAAAAAACGCCGGAATAAAAGAGGCCTGACGGTGCATCATGCACTGTGGCGGGCTGGCAAAAAGCCCTTTGGGGCTGTCGCGGAAATCGGTAGAGGCCACAGCCCCGGCGCCGCCAGAGACGTATTTGTCGTTGCGCGCGAAATAGCCGAATTCTTCGATTGCCTCGACAACGCGTGGATCGTCAAAGGCGATCTCATTGGCAACCCATTGATCATAGACGGCGGGTTCCTGCGTGCGCAGCATCATGTCTTCGACCCAGTCCGTCGCGGGCCAGCCGGTCGCTCCACCGGATCCCAGCCCGATGCACCACGGCGTATTGCCATCGGCGACCATCTGGTCGGTCAGCGTCTTCAGCGCTTCCATGGAGGTCGGGACATCATATCCGAAATCCTCGAAATTCTCGGGGTTGAACCAGACCAGTGACTTCAGGTCGACTTTGTAGAACAGACCATAGAGGCCCTCGTTGCCGTCCGGTCCGGAAAACGTACCGAGATCCACCCAGGACTGGCCCGCGGCGTAGTTTTCCTTGACCCATGTGGCGGTCTCTTCGCCAAGCGGAGCAATAAAGCCGCGCTCCGCCATGTCGGACACCAGACCCGGCTGTGGGAAAACCGCGACATTCGGCGCGGAACCTGCTTCGGCATCGACGACAATCTGCTGTTCAAAGCTGTCGGACCCTGCATAGCGCACATCCGCACCGGTGGCGGCGGCGAAATAGGCCAGCACGTTCTCGACCAGCTCCTGATCCGGGCCGAGCCATGGGCCGAACACCGTTACCTGCTCGCCGGCGAGGTCGGTTTTCTCAAGCGCGGCATAGCTATCCCAGTTGAAGTCGCCTTCCCCTACCGGAAAAATCAGGTCCTGCCCGCTGGCTGTTCCCGCGACCAACGCAGCGACCGCTGCAGCGGTCATCAAAGTATGTTTCATTCTATCTCCTCCCAAAGTGGCGCGCCCCGCATTTTATACAATGCTAGTTTTTCAGGCATACAAACCAAATCACCAAAGCGCTTTGACTGCGCCCAAAATTCAAGATTCTATTCACCCTGTCAATGAGTCTATGCGCATAGGCCAACATGTATGCTTGAAATCGGCTCTTTCCCTTTGGCACAAAACGAGGCAGTTTGTTGAAATCAAGACCGGTCGCACCGGAAATTTAAAGCGCTTTGGAGACCGGCCTCATGAACCTCAAGCAGCTGTCCGCGCATCTGGGCCTGTCCCAGACCACCGTGAGCCGGGCGCTGAACGGCTATCCGGAGGTCAGCGAGGAGACCCGCAAGCGCGTGATGCAGGCCGCCGAGCAACACAACTATCGCCCCAATACCCGCGCCAAGGCTCTGGCGACGGGGCGGGCGATGGCGATCGGTCACGTGATCCCACTCTCAACGCAGCATGAAATGATGAACCCGATCTTTGGCGATTTCATCTCCGGTGCCGGGGAAAGCTACAGTCGGGCCGGATATGATATGGTGCTGTCGCTGGTGGCGGATCAGGAACAATCGCGCGCCTATCACGAGATGGTCGCAAAGCGGAACGTCGATGGCATTGTGCTGCACGCGCCCAAAATGCGGGACGCGCGCATTCCCCTGCTGCAGGAAATCGGCCTGCCCTTTGCGGTGCATGGGCGCGCCACCGATATTGCGACCCCATACAGCTGGCTTGATGTGAACAATACCAGCGCCTTTCAGAGGGCCACGGATTTCCTGCTGGACCTGGGCCATCGCCGGATCTGCCTGGTGAACGGCCAGGAAAGCATGGATTTCGCCTTTCGTCGGCGCCGCGGCTACGAGGCGGCGCTGAAGGCACGCGCCATCGTTCCCGATCCGAGACTGCTGTTTGCCGGCGAAATGACGGAGGTCTACGGCTATGACACCGTCCGGCGGACGCAATCTCTGGATGATCCGCCGACGGCCTACCTCGTGTCCTCCATCATCGCGGCCTTCGGTGTCCGCCGCGCCATCGAGGAAGCCGCCCTGGTCCTGGGGCGGGACATTTCGGTCATCACCCACGACGATGACTTGTCATATCTTCGCAACGGCAGCGATGTTCCGGTGTTTACCGCCACCCGATCTTCTGTCCGTGACGCAGGACGAAAGCTTGCACAGCTCCTGATCACCCAAATCGAAACCCCGGGGTCCTCCCCCCTGACCGAGTTGCTCGAAGCCGAGCTGACCGTCGGACGCTCCACCGGACCGGCGCCCAACAGGATCTAGATACATGACCAAATTCACCTTCACGCGCGCGGATTTCCCTGCGGATTTCCTGTTTGGCAGCGCCACCTCTTCCTACCAGATCGAAGGCCACGCATTCGGCGGCGCAGGCCCGACCCATTGGGACAGTTTTGCGGCGACCCCCGGCAATGTCGTGCGGGCCGAGAACGGCGATACCGCCTGTGATCACTACCATCGTTTCGAGGAAGATCTCGATCTGGCGGCGGCGGCCGGGCTTGATTGCTACCGGTTCTCCACCAGCTGGGCCCGGGTGCTGCCCGAAGGCACCGGCACGCCCAATGCCGAGGGGCTCGATTTCTATGACCGGCTGACGGACGCCATGCTGGAGCGCGGACTGAAGCCCTGCGCCACCCTCTACCACTGGGAGCTGCCGCAGCCTCTCGCCGATCTCGGCGGCTGGCGCAACCGCGACATTGGCAATTGGTTCGCGGAATTCACCGAGGTCATCATGGGACGGATCGGCGACCGGATGTATTCTGTCGCGCCGATCAACGAACCCTGGTGCGTCGGGTGGTTGTCGCATTTCCTCGGCCACCACGCCCCGGGGCTGCGCGATGTCCGGGCCACGGCGCGGGCCATGCACCACGTGCTTCTGGCGCATGGGCGGGCCATCGAGGTGATGCGGGGGCTCGGCATGTCGAACCTTGGCGCGGTCTTCAATTTCGAATGGGCGCATCCGGTGGACAACACCCCCGAGGCGCTGGCGGCGGCAGAGACCTATGATGCAATCTACAACCGTTTCTTCCTCGGCGGCGTGTTCAAAGGCGCCTATCCCGAACCGGCGCTGAAAGGGCTGGAGCCGCATCTGCCCAAGGGCTGGCAGGATGATTTCAAGACCATCACCCAGCCGGTCGACTGGTGCGGGCTGAACTACTACACCCGCAAGGTGATCGGACCGGAGGCAGGCCCCTGGCCGCATTACGCCGAACTCGACGGCCCGTTGCCCAAAACCCAGATGGGATGGGAAATCTACCCCGATGGTCTCTATCAGTTCCTGACCCGGACAGCCGCTGAATACACTGGCGACCTGCCGCTGATCGTGACGGAAAACGGCATGGCCAATGCGGATGTGATCCGCGATGGAACGGTGCCGGACCCCGAGCGTATCGCCTATGTTGACGCCCATCTCGAGCGGGTCCGCCAAGCGATTTCCGAAGGCGTCCCGGTCGAGGGGTATTTCCTGTGGTCGCTGCTGGACAACTACGAATGGGCGTTGGGTTATGAGAAGCGCTTTGGCATGGTGCATGTGGATTTCGACACATTGGTGCGCACGCCCAAAGCCTCCTATCATGCGCTGAAAGACGCCCTGACCGCGCGGTAATCAGCCGGGTGCCGCCCTGCCCCGCGATGTCAGTTCCGGGCGGGGCAGCACCCTGCGCCCCAGGCTCAGATTTAGGCTCAGTCTCACAGACTCCGGCTCAGACGATTCCGCCGCCCGCGCCCCGGCTCTGGGGACGGATGTCTGCCATGGCTTTGCGGTATCCCGACGCACGATAGGCCGCGACCGGGTCGATTGCCGCCCCGGAAGTCAGCCGCGCCATGGCCAGGATCGGCTCCACATCCGTGCGGAAGCCCAGCTTCAGCGTAGTGGTCGCCATCAGCGCGTCATTTTCCTCCTGGTAGCCGACCAAGGCCTGACGATCCACCAAAAGCGCCTGAACGTAGGCCCTCTGGACCTCCATTGCAGAGACCATGAGGCTTTCGATCGGATCCGTCACATTGTGGCTCTGGTCCAGCATATGCATCGGGTTGAATCCCGGTTTCCCTTCGGCCTCGACCAGTTCATTGAAAACAAGGAACAGCCGGTAGGGATCAATGCTGCCGGTATCGAGATCGTCGTCGCCGTATTTGCTGTCATTGAAATGAAAGCCGCCGAGCTTGCCGAATTGGGTCAGGCGGGCCACGATCATTTCAATGTTGACGTTCGGCGCATGGTGGCCGAGGTCAACGAGACATTTGGCCTGCTCTCCCAAGTGCTGAGCGATCAGCAGATTGCTGCCCCAATCCTGCAACACCGTGGAATAAAACGCCGGTTCGTACATTTTGTGTTCGGTCAGCAAGGTCCAGTCTGTCGGCAGCGCGGCATAGATCTGCCGGGCGGCGTCAAGATAGCGTTCGAACTGACGGGTGAAATTTGTCTGGCCCGGGAAATTCGACCCATCGCCAACCCAGATCGTCAGCGCCTTTGAGCCTATTGCCCGACCAAGCTCGATGCAGGCGATATTATGGTCCACCGCCTGCTCGCGTGTTGGCGCATCGGTGTGGGAGAGGGAGCCGAACTTGTAGCTATGCGGCTGATCAGGCTGGTCCTGAAACGTATTGGAGTTCATCGCATCAAAGCCCAGACCGACCTCTTCTGCCTTGCTGGTCAGATCCGCAGCAGGCTGCGCATCCCATGGAATATGCAGCGAAACGGATGGGGTGGCGCGGGTCAGTTGGTGGATGACGCCGCAATCGTCCAGCTTGTCAAAGATATCGCGCGGTTCTCCGGCGCCGGGAAACCGGGCAAAGCGCGTTCCACCGGTGCCGACGCCCCAGCTCGGCACGGCAACACCGTAGCGGGCAACCCTGGATTTGATCTCGTCGATTGAGATCCCGCGCCTGTCGAGATGTTCGCCCAGCGCGTCGTAATCCGCAGCGAGACTGGCGCGGGCTGCGTCGTTGTTCTGTGCAATGATATCAGGTTTGATCATGACCGGTCTCCTTAGCGGGTGAAGGCCTGGACGTTGCCAGCGTCCACGTTGATGATATTGCCGGTCGATTTGGCCGACAGGTCGGATGCAAGAAAATACGCGGCTTCGGCGATATCCTCAGGCAGAACAGAGCGCTTGAGCATCGAGCGGTCGCGATACATCTTCTCCAACCCGTCCTTGTCGGTGCCATAGGTGCCGGCGCGCTGATCCAGCCATTCCCCCTGCCAGATCTTCGACCCCTTCAGAACCGCATCCGGGTTGACGACATTGACCCGCACCCCCATCGCGGCGCCCTCGAGCGCCAGACAGCGGGCGAGGTGGATTTCAGAGGCCTTCGCGGTGCAATAGGCAGAGGCGTTGGGCGATGCGGCAAGGCCGTTCTTGGACGCAACAAACACCACGGAGCCGCCGATCCCTTGCGTCTTGAACAGCTTGAAGGCCTCGCGGCTGACCAGGAAATATCCGGTGGACAGGATCGCCATATTCCGGTTCCACAGCGCGAGGCTGGTCTCTTCCACCGGAGCGGAACTCGCGATCCCCGCGTTCGAGACAAGAATGTCGACACCCCCGAACTCCACCGCTAGAGCGGCGTAGGCACGGGCAACGGCGGATTCATCGGTGACATCCATTGTGACCGTGCGCACGACGTCCGGCGAATAGCTGGAGGCAAGCCGCTCCGCCGTTGCCGTCAAAGCCTCCGCATCGATATCGGCCAGCATCACAACCGCGCCGTCCCGCAGGTATCGCTCGGCCGTTGCGGATCCGATGCCGCCTGCCCCACCGGTAACCAGCGCCACCCGGCCAGCCATTGCCTTGGGCGCAGGCATGCGCTGCAATTTTGCCTCCTCCAGCAGCCAGTATTCAATATCAAAGGCTTCCTGTTCCGGCAGCCCCTGATACTGCGACACCGCATCCGCGCCGCGCATCACATTGATCGCGTTGACGTAGAATTCACCCGAAATCCGGGCCGTCGCCTTGTCCTTGGCAAAGGTGATCATGCCAACTCCCGGCACCAGATACACCACCGCGTTCGGGTCGCGCAGGGCGGGACTGTCGTCATGTTTACAGCGGTCATAATAGGCCCTGTAGGCCTCCCGATAGGCGGCGACCGCATCGCCCAGACCGTTCAGGGTTGCGTCAATATCCGGGGCGGCGGGATCGAAGTTCACCACCAGCGGGCAGATCTTGGTGCGCAGGAAATGATCCGGGCAGGAGGTTCCAAGCGCGGCCAGACGCTCCATGTCCTTTGCATTGACGAATTCCAGCACCGCGTCACTGTCATCAAAGTGGCCAACCATATGCTGCTGCCCCGACACCATGCCGCGGATGGCCGGCATCAACCGTGCGGCCATCGCCTGCCGGTCTCCCGCGGCCAGGCTGGTATGGAGGGCACCACCAAAGGCCGCCTGGCCCTCGGTCTCGGCGGCAAACCAATCCATCGCGGTCTGAATGACATCGAGTGTCAGCGCATAGCACGCCTGCGCGTCGTCATCCCAGGTAAACAGGCCATGGCTTTCGAGGATGACCCCCTTTGCGGTCGGATTCTTTGCGCAATAGTCCGACAGCCAGAGGCCCAGTTCGTACCCCGGTCTTTTCCACGGCAACCACCCGATGCTGTCCCCGAAGATCTTTTGCGTCAATGCTTTGCTGTCCTTGGCCGCCGCTATGGCGATGATTGCGTCTGGATGCATGTGATCGACATGTTTGCGCGGGACATAGGCATGCAGCGGCGTGTCGATACTGGCGGCGCGCGGGTTCAGGTTGAAGGTGCAATGCGGCAGGAACCCCACCATTTCATCCTCGAATTCGGGCCCACGGTACACGTCCTTCAGTGCATTCAGCTTGTCCATGTATAGCGTCGCAAACCCGTCCATCCTGATGGAGCCGACATCGCCGCCGGAGCCTTTGACCCAGAGCACTTCGACCATGGCACCGGTGAGGGGATCCTTCTCCATCACCTTGGCCGATGTATTCCCACCGCCGTAGTTTGTGATTCTCTTGTCCGATCCCAGGAGGTTGGAGCGGTACAGCAGTTTCTCGGACTCGCTCATGGCAGCGGCATGCTCCGCGTCCCATTTGTTTTCAAGGCGTTGGGGGTCGGCTGCATTGGTCATTGGTGCCTCCATAGGCGACAGAAAAATCAGATTTGTCACCGGCAAGCTGACCGCAGCCCCCTCTCAAGTCAATCATTTTCACTCACAAACAATCATGCTGCGGCGCAGAATGATTGTTTGTGATAATTATTGATTGACAGCCCGCCCGGACTCACCGCACCTTGAGCCAATCGAAAGGGCCGCACCATGCACGAGAAAGACAGACATCGCGTTATCCTATCCGCCGTTCAGGACCGGTCACTGGTGACCGTGGTCGATCTGTGCGCGCTGACAGGCGCATCAGAGGCGACCGTGCGCCGCGACATCAATACGCTGGACGACCAAAAACGCCTGCGCCGGGTTCGCGGCGGCGCCGAAGCTCTGACGACAAAACCATTTGTAGGTCTCGCCGGGCGTCCCTTTACCGTCAACGAGACAATGAATATTGCCGAGAAACAGGCAATCGCCGCAGCCGCAGTCGAGCTCTGTGAAGATGGTGAGCCGATCATCATCAATGGAGGAACCACCACATTTCAGATGGTCCACCCGCTGGCGTCGCGCCGGTTGCAGGTCTTTACCAACTCATTTCCGATTGCAGAGCATCTGCTGAAGAACACGACCAATACGGTCATGCTGTCGGGCGGCATTATCTACCGCGAACAAAACATCATCCTGTCGCCCTTCGAAAATGATGTGACCCGGAATTTCTACGCCAAACGCATGTTCATGGGCGCTGCCGGAATAGGCCCGCTGGGCTTGATGGAGCAGGATCCATTGCTGATCCAGGCCGAAGAAAAGCTGATCGGACAGGCCGAAGAGCTGATCGTGCTCGCCGACAGCTCGAAGTTTCAGAACCGCTCCAGCCTGGTGTTGTGCCCGCTGGACCGGATCGACACGATTATCACCGATGACGGTATCGATGACCGCGCGGCCGCCATGCTGGAGGCAGCGGATGTCACTTTGATCGTTGTTCCCTCGGGGACAACGCAAAAAGAGGGGGTGGCATCCTAGCCAGCCCAAACCACACTTTAGGGAGGAAACCATGAGTGTATTCAAGAAGCTGATCGCCTCGGCCGCAGTGGCCACAGCGATGTTCGCAGGCCCGGCTCTGGCTCAGGACAATGTGCGCATTGCCCTTGTGGTCAAGGCGCTGGGGATCGGGTTTTTCGAAGCCGCCGCAGAAGGCGCCAAGGAAGCCGCTGCGGAACTGGGCAACGTGGAGGTCATCTATACCGGGCCGACGGACACGACGGCAGAAGGCCAAATCGAAGTCATCAATGCGCTGATTGCGCAAAAGGTCGATGCAATCGCCGTTTCGGCCAATGACACGGACGCGCTTGTCCCGGCGCTGCAGCGAGCGATGCAACGCGGCATCACCGTCATCAGCTGGGACTCGGGCGTCGCACCCGAGGGTCGCCAACTGCACCTGAACCCCTCATCCAACCCGCTGATCGGCAATATGATCATCAAACTGGCCGCCGACCACCTGCCCGAGGGCGGCGATGTTGCCGTGCTGTCCGCGACGACGACATCGACAAACCAGAACATCTGGATCGACGAGATGACCAAAGTGATGGGCGACTATCCCGGCATCAATCTGGTGTCCACGGTCTACGGCGATGATCTCGCTGATAAATCCTACCGCGAAGCCACCG
This sequence comes from Alphaproteobacteria bacterium MedPE-SWcel, assembly GCA_001874255.1. Classification (GTDB taxonomy): domain Bacteria; phylum Pseudomonadota; class Alphaproteobacteria; order Rhodobacterales; family Rhodobacteraceae; genus Epibacterium. The sequence continues at coordinate 6,816 of MPDC01000034.1, read as the reverse complement.
GGTTGATGCAGTCTTTCCCGGACCTCGATGCCATCATCGCGCCGACCTCCGTGGGCATCGTGGCTGCCGCACAAGCTGTTGTGGATGCGGGCAAAGTGGGCGAAGTCAACGTGACTGGCCTTGGGCTGCCGTCTGAAATGGCCGGTGCGATTGCCACGGGGGCGTCTCAGTCCTTTGCCATCTGGAACCCGATCGACCTTGGGTATTCCGCCACCATGCTGGCCTATGAAATTAGCCAGAACGGCGCCGAAGCGGCACCGGGAGCAGAAATCCCGATGGGCCGCATGGGCAGCCTGACCCTTGATGACAACAAGGAAGGCGCAATGGCTGACCCGTTTGTCTATGACGCAAGCAATATCGACCAGTTCAAGTCGATCTTCTGAAGCGCTCCCCCTCTGGCCCGGTGCAGTCACTGCCCACCGGGCCAGTCCCAAGCCCCCCCAATACTCCCGAACGAGCAAGATATGACCGACGCAATGACATCAGCGCATACGCCTGTTGTATCGATGGATGCGATCACCAAGACCTTTCCCGGCGTAAAGGCATTGGATCAGGTCCGGCTGGATCTCTACCCCGGTCAAGTGACGGCTCTCGTCGGGGAAAACGGAGCCGGCAAATCAACCACCGTGAAAGTCCTGACCGGAATATACCAGCCTGATGGCGGAACCATTCGCATCGATGGCGATCCGGTCCGGTTTTCGGGCCCCAACGCCGCCTCGGCCGCAGGGATCACCGCCATCCACCAGGAAACGGTTCTGTTTGACGAGCTGTCCGTGGCCGAGAATATCTTTATCGGTCATGCGCCCCGCTCTCGTCTTGGGCTGATCGACACCGCCGAAATGCACCGCAAGGCGACGGCTCTGCTGCAAGAGATCGGAGCCCCCTTTGGCACCCACACGGTGTTGCGGGATCTCGGCATCGCCAACAAGCACCTGGTTGCCATTGCGCGCGCGCTTTCTGTGGATGCACGGGTGGTGATCATGGACGAACCCACGGCGGCCCTGTCCCACAAGGAGATCGAAGAGCTGTATGAACTGGTGGAGACGCTGAAGTCGCAGGGCAAGGCGATCCTGTTCATCAGCCACAAGTTCGACGAGATTTTCCGCATCGCCGACAGGTATACCGTGTTTCGCGATGGCAGCTTTGTCGGGGATGGAAAGATCGCCGATATTGACGAGAATACATTGGTCAAGCTGATGGTTGGGCGCGCTGTCGACCAGATTTTCCCCGAACGCATTGCCGAACCGGGCGAGGACGTGTTTCAGGTCGTGGGCTACAGTCACCCCACCGAATTTTCCGACATCGGCTTCACCTTGCGACGGGGTGAGATCCTCGGGTTCTATGGGCTTGTGGGCGCGGGACGGTCCGAGTTCATGCAATCGCTTTTCGGGATCACGCGTCCCAGCAAAGGGGTGTGCAAGATCAATGGCGCCATCCGCATCATCCGCTCGCCCGCTGCCGCCGTCAGCAACGGAATTGTCTATGTGCCCGAGGATCGGGGCAAACAGGGCGCGGTGATCGGCTTGCCGATTTTCCAGAACATAACCCTGCCATCGCTTGGCCGCACCTCGCGGTCGGGGTTCATCCGACTGGCCGAAGAATTCGCCTTGGCCCGGCAATATGCCGAACGGCTGGACCTGCGGGCGGCCTCGTTGGATCAGGATGTCGGCAATTTGTCCGGTGGCAATCAGCAAAAGGTTGTCATCGCGAAATGGCTGGCGACCCAGCCTCAGGTGATCATTCTGGACGAACCGACAAAGGGGATCGACATCGGGTCCAAGGCGGCGGTGCATGACTTCATGGCGGAACTTGCCGCGCAGGGCTTGTCGGTGATCATGGTCAGTTCGGAAATCCCCGAGGTCATCGGCATGTCCGACCGTGTGATCGTGATGCGCGACGGGCGGATCGCGGCAGAGCTGTCCGGTGAGGAGCTGACGCCCGAAACATTGGTCCGCCATGCGGCCGGAATAACCGCAGCCCCCCGGCTGCAGGAAGCATAGACCATGACCCGTTTGATCCCCCTCCGCGAAACGATCCTGGCCGGAGCGATACTCGGCCTGTTGCTGGTGATCGCCTCGCGGTTCTCGGGCTTTGTCGCGCCCGCGAACCTCGCCAATGTGTTCAATGACACCGCGCCGCTCATCATTCTGGCGCTCGGCCAGATGGTGGTGATCCTGACCCGTTGCATTGATCTGTCGGTGGCGGCCAATCTGGCCTTGACGGGCATGGTCTGCGCCATGATCAACGTGGCGTTGCCAGAGCTGCCCATTCCGGTCATTCTCCTGATCGCTGTTCTGCTCGGGGCCGCAATGGGCGCCATCAACGGCCTCCTGGTGTGGAAGCTTGCAATCCCCCCGATCGTTGTGACCCTTGGCACGATGACAATTTTCCGAGGCGTTATCTTTTTGATATCGAACGGGAAATGGGTCAACAGCCACGAAATGAGCGCCTCCTTCACCGGCTTCCCACGGGCAGAGATCTTCGGCTTGCCCGTCCTGTCCTGGACTGCGGTTCTCGCTGTCGTGACCTTTGGCGTCATGATGGCGCGCACCGGTTTGGGACGGTCGATATTTGCCGTCGGCGGCAACCCCCATGCGGCTGTCTATACCGGCATCAATGTCGGGCGGACGCAGTTTCTCGTATTTGTCCTCTCGGGCGCATTGGCCGGGCTGACGGGATACCTGTGGGTCGCACGCTATGCGGTGGCCTATGTGGATATCGCGGGCGGGTTCGAACTGGAGGTGGTGGCAGCCTGCGTGATCGGAGGCATCTCGATTGCGGGCGGCGTCGGGTCGGTGGGGGGCGCGGTCCTCGGTGCGCTGTTCCTCGGCGTGGTCAAGAACGCCCTGCCGGTGGTCAATATCTCGCCGTTCTGGCAGCTGGCAATCTCGGGCAGTGCCATCCTGATCGCCGTTGCCTTCAACGCAAGGGCCGGACGCACCAAAGGCCGCATCATCCTCAAATCAGCGGAAACACCATCATGACGGATGCCCCTGCCCTCTCGCGCCATATCCCGGATCGTCTGAACGGTCGCCTCTCCCGTGTCCTGCGCAGCTGGGAAGTCCTCTTGCTGGCGGTTGCGGTCGCGATCTTCATCGTCAACTGCTTTGCCTCGCCCTATTTCCTGAATGCATGGAACCTGAGCGATGCCACATTCAACTTCACCGAAAAGGCGATGATCGCGTTTGCCATGGCCCTCCTGATCATCGCCGGAGAAATAGATCTGTCGGTTGCCTCCATTATCGCGCTGGCGAGCACGGCCATGGGGCTCGCGCTTCAATATGGGGCCGGCACGGCGGAATTGGTGCTGATCAGCCTGACGGTCGGCCTGATGTGCGGCGCCTTCAATGCGGTCTTTGTCACCGTCCTGGGGCTGCCCTCCATCGTGGTCACCATCGGCACCATGAGCCTGTTTCGAGGGATCAGCTATATCATCCTCGGCGACGACGCGTTTCGCGGCTATCCCGCGAGTTTTGCGTGGTTCGGTCAAGGCTACATCGCCTGGGTCATCACCGTTGAAATGCTGTTCTTTGTCGTCTTCGCGGTGATCTATGGCATTATATTGCACAGGACCAATTTCGGCCGCGCCGTCTATGCCATCGGCAACAACCCGACCAGCGCCCTGTTCAGCGGTATTCGGGTGCAGCGGGTCAAATTCATCCTGTTCCTGCTGACGGGCGTGATGTCGGGTTTCGCGGCGCTCTGCCTCACGTCCCGGCTCGGCTCCACACGTCCAAGCATCGCATCGGGGATGGAGCTGGAGGTGGTTACGATGGTTGTGCTGGGGGGCGTCAATATCCTCGGCGGATCCGGCTCCATTCCCGGCGTGGTGATTGCGGCCTTTGTAATGGGATTGGTGACCTTCGGACTTGGCTTGCTGAATGTGCCCGGTATCGTGATGTCGATCTTCATTGGTCTGCTGCTGATCGGAGTGATCGCCCTGCCCCGGCTTTGGGCCATTCTTGCGAGGAGAAAAGCGACATGAGCGAACGCTACGTTTTCCGGATGCGCCTCAATCCGGGCATGAAAGAGGAATACGCCCGCCGCCACACCGCGATCTGGCCGGAGCTGGCCGCGCTGCTGAAGGAGGCCGGGATCAGCGACTATTCCATTCACCTCGATCCGCACACCGACCTGTTGATCGGTGTCTTGACCCGTCGCGACGACCACAGCATGGGCGCATTGCCGGACCATCCGGTGATGCAGAAATGGTGGGCGCATATGGCCGACATCATGGAGACCGGCCCGGATAACGCCCCTGTCGCCGTCGAACTCGAGCCGCTGTTTTACCTGCCATGACCCCGCCGCGCCATGTCGCTGTGATCGACATCGGAAAGACCAATGCCAAACTGGCGTTGGTGGATCTTCGACGCCTTGAGGAGGTCGCCGTGCTCACCCGCCCCAACAGGGTGTTGCCCGGCCCGCCCTGGCCGCATTTTGACACCGAGGGGCATTGGCAGTTTCTCCTCGACGCGCTGAAAACCCTCCACCAGCAGCATGGCATTGACGCGATATCGATCACGACCCACGGGGCCAGTATCGTACTCATCGACACGGCCGGAGACCTTGCGGCGCCGATCCTTGATTACGAGCATCCCATCCCCGGCGACATCGCCTCTGACTACGACAGTCTGCGCCCGCCTTTTGCCGAGACAGGCTCGCCCAGGCTGGCCGGAGGGTTGAATGCCGGCGCTCAGCTTCACTACCTGTTCACACGCGACCCGGGCCTGCGCGATCGCACCGCCCACATCATTGGATACCCACAGTACTGGGGATACCGGCTGACCGGCGCCCTGGCGAATGATGTCACCTCGATGGGCTGCCACACGGATCTATGGGACCCGCAGGCCCGCCGGTTTTCCAGCCTCGTGTCAGACCTCGGGATTTCGGACAAAATGGCGCCGGTCAAACAATCCGACGAGGTGCTTGGCAGGCTGTTGCCCGGCATCTCGGCGGCAACGGGGCTGTCACCGGACACTCCGGTGGTCTGCGGAATTCACGATTCCAATGCCTCTCTGTATCCGCATCTTTTGGCCCAGACCGGCCCGTTTTCGGTCGTCTCGACCGGCACCTGGGTCATCGTGATGGCGATTGGTGCCCCCCGCACCCCGTTGGATCCACGCCGCGATACGCTGGTCAATGTCAACGCCATGGGCGATCCGGTTCCGTCGGCCCGGTTTATGGGGGGGCGGGAATTCGAGATCATTCAAGACGGTCACCCCTTTGCACCCAGCGCGCAGGACGCAGCAGATGTCCTGTCCCAGAACGTGATGCTGCTGCCGGCGGTTGAACCGGAAACCGGCCCTTTTCAGGGACAGGAAATGAGATGGCACGGGCCTCCCCCGGCCAGCGGCACAGGCCAGCGATCGGTTGCGCTGGCCTACTACCTCGCCCTGATGACGGACAGCTGCCTCGCGCTGACCGGGGCTGCGGGCCCCACGATTGTAGAAGGCCCCTTCGCCCAAAACCCCCATTTTCTGGCCATGTTGGCAGCCGCCACAGGCAGGCCGGTCCTGCAGAGCCAGACCACGACCGGTACCAGCATCGGGGCCGCGCTCCTCTATGGTGGATCCGACGCCCTACCCTCTTCCCTGCCCACGCCGACACAGGGCACAGCAACGTCCCTCGCAACCTATGCCGCGAAATGGAAGCGTGTGGGCACGCCCTGGCCGACCGGGCGCACGCGCTAGGCTGGCAAGTGTCGCTGTTACCTGCCCCCGATGGCCGCGACCCAAATTCGATGGAGAATGACGGCGATCCCACTTGCCAGAGCAACCATCGCAACCTTTCGGCAACGGCGTTGTGCCAGTTGTGCGTCCCATGTTCTCAGCCATGTCGGCCTGCCACGGTTCATCATGACGGTTGCGGCCTGGCACAATGCCCACCGCAGGTTAACCTCACCGGCTTTAATAATTCCGCCGGATACATCACGCTCACCGGACTGGTTGCCGTAGTCGTGTCTAAACGGTCTCTACAAAACCGAGCTGGTTCATCGTCAGGGCCCGTGGCGCAACATGCAGAATCTGGAACTGGCCACCCTCGGCTGGGTCGATTGGTTCAACAACCGGCGCCTGCTTGGCCCCATCGGAAACATCCCGCCAGCAGAGGCTGAACAGAACTTCTATGCACAGCACGACGTGCTCGATATGGTCGCGTGAAAGGAAGCTATAGGTCTCCGACAAACCCGGGGCGATTCAATGAACCTGTTGCATCCATCGTCAAGGAAGCGCTGGAAGGTTACGCTTCTGGTCGTTTCGCTGGACAAGCGGACATCAAGCGTTTCTTGGAGGCTCAACCAGAGTTTCCGAAAGACCTGCCCAATGGTCAAATCCGCCAGCAAAAGGTGACGGACATGCTTAACCGCGTGATCTATGCGGGATATATTGAGCATGAACCCTGGGACATCACACGTCGCAAAGGACATCACCACGCACTGATCTCACTTGAGACCTATCAGACCACCCAAGAGCGCCGGAACAGCAAAGGCATCGCCGCCAAGCGCCCTGACATCAACAAGGACTTTCCATTGCGTGGCTCGGTCAATTGCGCCTGCTGTGACAAGCCGATGACCGCGTATTGGTCGCGCAGTGCGACGGGGAAGCGTTACCCGTACTACAACTGTCAAACCCGTGATTGTTCGGAGTATCGCAAGAGCATCCGCGCGGAAAAGATTGATGATGGGTTTGAAAGTATCCTCTGTTCGATGACGCCAAGCAAAAACATGCTCGATATCGCTATGTCGATGTTGAAAGACGCATGGGTGGACCTGTCCCTTTCACGTGCCGCCCCAAGTTCTCATTTACGCCGCCTGAGCTT
>MPDC01000033.1 GCA_001874255.1 Alphaproteobacteria bacterium MedPE-SWcel | reverse complement strand
CGTCATTCGGGGCCTGCCATAGCTGCCCAGAGAAAGACGGAACTGTTCCCGGATAAACGTTGCAGTCGTTGATGACATGGATGTCTGCCCGGAACTGGCGGCCTATCGCATCTCGCTCAATCCCTTTGGCTCCACCGTCGCCGCCTATCGCCGCGATCCGCGTGACACGGTATTTGCGACGGAAACGCTGACCGCTGCGCTGATCCCGGAGCCACCGGACGGCGATGAGAAGAACAGGTATTTCCGTGAATGGCCCAGGAAGCTGATCGCCTTTGGCATTGAATGCCTACTCAAGCGCAATCCTGATCTGGTCACACCGGGCGCGGTTTGCACCCTGCTTTCCGATCCCGATATTTTGCACAGCATTGCCGACAGTGAGGTCGATGAGGATGACGGGGCGCTGGCAGAAAGTGCCAAAGCCATCCTCAAAATGGAAGGTCACGAACACTGGCCCCAACATCTTGAAGAAGCCCAGAGGTCGCTTCGTCTCTTTGCAAAAGGACGCCGCCTGCATGAGGCCGGGGCTGAGGCGGCATACAGCCATTTCGACCTGATCCGGGACAAATACATCGTCTTCGTGATCGGCCCCATGGCGCATATGGAGCGGCTCGGCAGCTATTATGCGATGACCATGCTGGGGTTCTTTGACGCCCTCTATGCCGGGGCCGGACCCTTGCTCGTTTTGGCTGATGAATTCACAAACTGCCCCCTGAAATCAACGCTGACCCACGGGCTGACCACTCTGCGCAGCTTTGGCGGGGCCGTCCAGATGTTCGCGCAGTCGCGCTCTGAGATCGAGCGCAAATTCGGGCGGCTGGAAACCCAGACCATTGAAGACAACTGCGTGGTCAAACGCTGGCTGGGATTTTCCTCCTTCGATGAGGCCGAACGGGTCTCAAAGGCGATGGGGGAGCAACATGCGGTTGCTTCATCTCTGGGATCTGACGGTGATGGCATGAAGACCAACACCAATCTCAGTCTGATCAAGCAGCGCTGGATGTCGCCTGCGGAACTGATGGCAATGCCGAGGGGCCAGCAGCTTGTACATATCAAGGGTCTGGGCTTCTTCGTCACCCCGACCGTCGCCCAGAACCAGGTTGCTCCTTGTTGCGATCTGCTGGCTCCGAACCCGATGGAGGGTGGTAAGCTGCCTTCTGATCCCAAGATTACCCTGACTACGCCGGGAGACCATATATGAGGTATCTCCCCCTGTTTCTGTGGCTGTTCGGCCCGCTGTCGGTTTGGGCCGTGATTATGCTTATTGGCTCGCCTCACATCGTGCTCAGCTACCGTTTCCATGACAATGGCCGCCCGCATGACCCGCTCGCCCCGCGAGTCTATGTCAGCTGCGATTACCTCGGCTGGCATGGTTGGCGCAGGGTTGAAGCCAAGAACGGAGAATGCCCTTGGGTGCGATTCTTCAAGGTGGGGGCGTGATGCGTTGCTTACTCTACCACCGAGAGATCAGGTTTGGCCTGCACCTCGCATCGAAATGGCAGATCAAGCCGTTCGACCATGCGATGGAGCGCCATGCGTTTGGTCACGCTCATGACTGTCTCCATATCCGCAATGCCCTCGGCAAGGGTGCGGTCGCAATGGGCGCGGTCTTCCTCGCCATAAAGCCCTGCGGAAAGGACGGCCTGCCAGAACGCCTCATATCCCATGGGGGCGAGCCAGTCCTCTACATCTTCATAAACCTCAAAATCTCTCATGCGCACAGCATACCAAAAGCGAGGGAAACAGCGCAAATTTACGGAGCAACCTCATGAGCTTGTCCACAACAGAAACCGTCGGCGACGTCTTCAAACGCGCCTTGCAGGATCATCTGCAAAAGTCCCTGCGGACGGGGGAGGATTGGGATCGCTACAAGGCCATCCTGCGCGACACCGATGCCCGCCTGATGAGCGAACAGGTTGCCTACAAGCGAGACTTTTCGCAACGCATGGCGGAGGCCAAGCAGGTCATCCTGCGTGAGGAAAGCGGTGTTCGCCTTGATCAACCGCTGCCGCCGGGGGCGCAAAAGCACTCGGATGCGGATGCTTTGGACCGAAAGGCGGGCATTCGCGTCCAGCAAGATCATGACAGGCGTGTGGCGGCGATCAAGAAGGACGAGTTGGACGCATACCGCTCCCTCACCGCCGAAATACGCCAGCGGGAGGCACCGGAGCACCGGCTTTCACAGCAATTCGACCATCCTGGTCCCAAACGCAGCCAATAGGAGGAATTTATGACCGACGATGACAAGCAAGCCCGCATTCAGGTCGCCCGCGATAGCTTCTCGGGCCGTGGCCTCACAGATACCCAATTCGCCGAGGCCTGGGCGCTTTCCGGTATCATCCACGGCGAGATCAATCGCTCCGGCTCCTTCCATGAGAAACTGACTGACTACGCACATGCCTTTGCCCGCAACGAGCGCTTTGATGCCATGCGCAGCGAGGCCATCCTGCGCGACATTTACAAGGGCCGCTACGGCGAAACCATGAACCAAACCCGCGAAGCGCTGCTCACGCAAGAAGAGCAGTTGCCGCAGACGGCACAGGCCCGCATCCTCGTGCATGCCGAAAGCATCGCGCCGATGATCCAGGAAGGTCCGACGCGTCCCTTTTATCAGGCTTATGACGCCGCAGCTGTCAGCTTGTCCGGTGAAATAGGGATCGCGCAGACCAGCGCTAAGGCGCTGATGAAAGACGCGTTCCAACGTAAATATGGCCGTGATCTATACGAGGCCGGAAAGGAGGTCGAACAGGCCTATCACAAGCCCGTTCGTGATGCCGGAAACGCACCCCGCAAGGTCGAACAACTGCCGTCCCGCAGCCGGAACTAACGCCCAAGTTATCCACAACCATATGGGGAATAAGAAAATATTCCTTGTCAGGCACCATAATTTTGCATAGCTTGTTCCTCTTTTGTTCGCATTGAGGAGGAGCAATCAACCCAGAAAAGAAAGGCCCGCATATGAAAGACACCCCCGCGACACCGCCACCAAAACCGAGCGTTCATCTCGATTTTGAGGATTGGCTTCCCTACCTCGAACATGAGGATGCAACGGAGGCCGAGAAGATCGAATTCGTCGAGACCCTGTGGAATATCGCGGTGGCCTTTGTCGATCTCGGTTGGGACTTGAACAGCAATCGAGAAACCGGTGGACAAAGTCTCGATCTGACAGCTGTCCTGCGTGCGGCTGTGGTAAACTCCAACGATAAGGAGGCGCTATGAGACAGAAGGTTGTTATATATGCGCGAGTCAGCTCGCGGGGCCAAGAGACAACAGGCCATGGGCTAAGCAGTCAGGAAGCCCGGTGCCGTGAGTACGCAGCTTCCAAGGGTTGGGATGTGGTGGCGTCTTTCCCTGATACAATCAGCGGCGGCGTCGATTTTATGAAGCGCCCTGGCATGGTCGCTCTACTGTCCTTCCTCGATGCGCAGCCGGAGGAGAATTTTATCGTCCTGTTCGACGACCCCAAGCGCTTCGCCCGCTCCACGAAATACCACCTTGAATTGCGGGAAGCGCTGCGCGCGCGAGGTGCGCAGATTGCCTGTCTGAACTTCAAGTTCGAAGAGGATAGCCCCGAAAATGAATTTATTGAGACCATCATCGCGGCGCAGGGGGAATTAGAGCGCAAGCAAAATGGTCGGCAGGTCGCACAGAAGATGAAAGCGCGTATGCAGGCGGGTTACTTTGTCCACCGCGCGCCCGTTGGCTTGAAGTACGAAACCCAAAAGGGGCGCGGCAAGATCCTCGTGCCGGACGAGCCTCTGGCGGGCGTCATCCGCGAAGCATTCGAAGGCTATGCCAACGGGCGTTTTGGCTGCCAGGCCGAAGTGAAACGCTATCTCGAATCCTTTCCCGACTTTCCTCATCTCAAGAACGGCAAGCTTGCCCAGCAGCGGGTGACGGATATCCTGACCCAGCCGGTTTACACCGGGCATATTTGTTCCGAACGTTACGGGATTAACTGGCTCAAGGCGCAACACGAACCTCTGATCTCGCTGGAGACCTTCGACAAGGTACAAGAGCGTCGCACGGGCAAGGCCAAGGCTCCGAAGCGCAAGAATATCGGCAATGCATTCGCCCTGCGCGGCATCGCTGTCTGCGCCTGCTGTGAGGTGCCGCTGCGCTCGTCCTTTACGAAGGGTAACGGCGGAACCTATGCCTACTACCTGTGCCAGACCAAAACCTGCGAATCCTACGGCAAATCCATCAAACGCGATCAGATCGAGGGCGAAATTGGCGAGATCGTCAAAACGCTCCAGCCCAATCCGGCGTCTGTTCGCATGCTCTCCGCCATGTTCCGCCACATCTGGCAGGCGCGACGGGCACAGGCTGCCGACGTGTTGCGCCAAGGAAAGCGCCAAATCGGACAGATCGACAAGGAGATCGACAGACTGCTCGACCTGATCGTGGCCTCAAGCAACACCACCGCGATTCAGAAATATGAGGAAAAGATCGCCGATCACGAGGCCAGCAAGGCACGTCTGGCCGAAAAACTTGCGAAACGCTCTGAACCCAAGGGCACCTTCGAAGAAAAACTAGAACCGGCGATTACGTTCCTGACAAACCCTTGGAAACTCTGGGAAACACCCGGCCCGATGCAGATTCATCTCCGCCGTTTGGTGCTGAAACTGGCCTTCAAATCACGTATCAAATACTGCCGAGATCAAGGGCCTAGAACCCCGGAAATAGCGTTTCCATTCAAAGCTTTAGGGGGACTGCCAGACCCGAAAGTCTGGAATGGTGCGGGTGAAGGGACTCGAACCCCCACGCCAAAGGCGCCAGAACCTAAATCTGGTGCGTCTACCAATTCCGCCACACCCGCACGACTGTCGGATCCATATCCGACGTGAGGCCGCTGGGTAACAGAGGTTTTATTCGGAAGCGAGCGGAATTTGCCTCCTTCCTAAAATTTCGCCACGGCCGCGCCCAGACCTGCCGATGTGAGGACGCCCGCCCCTACAGTCCAAGGCCACGAAAGACCGCAGGCAACTGCTCCGGCAGGTCTTCGGCAATCAGCCCCGGCCCGAATGCACGCGCAGCTTCCGCATGCAGCCACGCCGCATGGACTGCAGCACCAAGCGGGCCGATCTTGCGCGCCAAAAGACCGGTAATGATCCCAGCCAAGACATCCCCCGAACCCGCCGTCCCCAGCCATGGTGCAGCCCGATCATAGACCGCCGCATTGATCCGGCACCGACCATCCCGGTCGGCGACCACCGTGTCCGGCCCCTTGAACAAGACAACACATCCCGCCCTCTTCGCAGCGGCGCGCGTGGCATCGACTTTCGAATAGGCCGGACCGCTCTGCGCGGCGGCACCAAGACGCGCGGCGATATCCGGAAACAGACGCGCGAATTCGCCCGCATGCGGCGTCAGCACACAAGTGGGATGCAGCATCTGAAACAGACGTTCCGGATCCTCAGCATAGGCCGTCAGCGCATCCGCATCGAGAACCACGGCCCGTTCAGGACCGTTCAATGCGACCGGAACCAGCTCTTTTGCCCGCTCCAACCCCAGACCGGGCCCAAGACAGATCGAACGGAGACGGGGATCGGACAGCATCTCTGCCAGCGCCTCGGCGTCGCCCACCTCTGTCAGCATGACGGCCGTGACCTGGGCTGCGACCTCCGCCATTGCGTCCGGCGGCACACCCAATGTCACCAATCCCGCGCCGACCCGCAAAGCGGCACGACCTGCCAGCCGCGCCGCGCCCGTTCGCCCATGCCCCCCTGTCAGCACGGCCGCATGACCGTGATCATATTTGTGGGCGTCATTTTCCTTCGCCAAGAAAGGGGCACCGCCGTCAGCGAAGCGACATATATATCGCCCGACCTTCCGGTCCTGATGCAGGTCGACAAGGGCGTGTCGCGCGCTTGTTCCCGGCTCCAAGGGTGACGACAGGCCGATATCCACACAACGCAGCGCGCCGCAATGCAACGGCCCATCTCCCAGGACATGCCCCGGCTTCGGCGCGTGAAACGTCACTGTCAGATGCGCATAGACAGCCGCCTCCGCCCCCCCGGTCGAGGGTTCAATGACCCGTCCGCTATCGGCACAGACCCCACTTGGCATATCGACGGCCACGACCAGGGTCTGCCTTTCACCGCGCCCCGCCCCCGTGCCATTCCTGCCCGTCCCGTGGCACACCAGGTCCCGCAGATCCCGAAACAGGTCATCCAGACCTTCGACCGGTCGGCGAAGGCCGGTTCCGAACAATGCATCCACCAGCAGATCACAGCCCCACCCGTCCCGCTCACCGGCGTAACGGCTCAGCGCCTGAACCGCCCCGATCTGCTGCCACTTCCGATACTTCGCCAGAGCGTCCGGCGGCAACGCTTCGGCATCCCCCGCCGTATAGACCTCCACCTCCCACCCGAACTCCTTCAGGCACCGCGCCACCACAAACCCGTCGCCGCCATTGTTTCCCGGCCCGCACAACACCACGGCCTTGCGCGGATGTTCATCTTTTTCCAAATACCTCGGGGAGCGCGAGGGGCTGGCCCCTCGCCCGCTCTCCGCTGGCGCAAGCTCCGGCCATGTCCGAAAAATCTCCGCCACAACGCCCTGGCCCGCCCGCTCCATCAGCGCGCTCCCCGTCACCAGCCCCGCAGTCATCGCTGCAGTTTCAATCGCCTTCATCTGAGCTGCTGTGAGGATCTCATCCATCGCGCCCGCCCCCTCTCTCAATTTGCACATTTATTAATCGCTGCGCACATTTTTTAATCACCCAACAAGAAACGCCTCAAATCCACCAGCGCGCACAGGCTTTCGCATTGTGAGCCTCAGTTGAAAATGATCTGACCTCTTTCGACAAGGTTGTGAGGAGCCCGGACATGAAAAAGATCGAAGCCATCATCAAGCCCTTCAAACTGGACGAGGTGAAGGAAGCGCTGCAGGACGTTGGCGTGCAGGGTCTGTCTGTGATCGAGGTCAAAGGATTTGGCCGACAGAAGGGGCACACCGAACTCTATCGCGGTGCAGAATACGTCGTCGATTTTCTGCCCAAAGTCAAAGTCGAGGTGGTTCTGGACGATGATCAGGTCGATGCCGCCATCGAGGCCATCGTATCTGCCGCAAAAACGGACAAAATCGGCGATGGCAAGATCTTTGTCAGCCCCGTAGAACAGGCCATCCGGATCCGCACCGGCGAATCCGGCTCTGACGCCCTGTAAACCCACAGCATAAACCCAGCGCGCTCAATTTCTGAAGCGCCGCACATAAAAACACCCAAATACCCAAAGCTTTCTGACGGAGGAAAAACTTCAAATGAGCAAGGACGCAGTTCTCAAGCTGATCAAGGATGAAGAGGCGGAATACGTCGACATCCGTTTCACCGACCCGCGCGGCAAGTTGCAGCACGTGACCCTGATGTCGGATCAGGTCGACGAAGACTTCCTCGACGAAGGCTTCATGTTCGACGGCTCCTCCATCGCCGGCTGGAAATCCATCGAAGCCTCCGACATGAAGCTGATCCCGGACACCGAGTCCGCCTATGTGGATCCCTTCTACGCGGAAAAAACCATCTGCATTCACTGCTCCGTGGTCGAACCCGACACCGGCGAAGCCTATGAGCGCGACCCGCGCGGCACCGCCGAAAAAGCAGAAGCCTACCTGAAATCCTCCGGCATCGGCGATGTCTCCTACTGGGGTCCCGAAGCGGAATTCTTCCTCTTTGACGATGTGCGCTTCTCAAACTCCATCAACAAGGTCTCCTACGAGGTCGACGCCACCGACGCCTCCTGGAACTCCGACGCGGAATTCGAGACCGGCAACATGGGTCACCGTCCCGGCGTCAAGGGCGGCTACTTCCCGGTCAACCCGGTCGACGAAGCCCAGGACCTGCGCTCCGAGATGCTCTCCACCATGAAGCGTCTGGGCATGAAAGTGGACAAGCACCACCACGAGGTTGCCTCCTGCCAGCACGAGCTTGGCCTGATCTTCGGCAGCCTGACCAAACAGGCGGACGAGCTGCAGAAATACAAATATGTGATCCACAATGTGGCCCACGCCTATGGCAAAACCGCCACCTTCATGCCCAAGCCGATTGCCGGCGACAACGGCACCGGCATGCACTGCAACATGTCGATCTGGAAAGACGGCAAGCCGCTCTTTGCCGGCGACAAATACGCTGATCTGTCGGACGAGGCCCTGTGGTTCATTGGCGGCATCCTGAAGCACGCCAAGACCCTCAACGCCTTCACCAACCCGTCCACCAACTCCTACAAGCGTCTGATCCCCGGCTTCGAAGCCCCGGTTCTGCGCGCCTATTCCGCCCGTAACCGCTCTGGCTGCGTGCGTATTCCGTGGACCGAAAGCCCGAAGGCAAAGCGCGTCGAGGCCCGTTTCCCCGATCCGGCCGCAAACCCCTACCTGGCGTTTGCAGCGCTCCTGATGGCCGGCATCGACGGCATCAAGAACAAGATCGATCCCGGCGAAGCCATGGACAAGAACCTCTACGATCTGCCCGCCGAAGAGCTGGCCGATATCCCCACCGTCTGCGGCTCCCTGCGCGAGGCACTGGAATGTCTGGCAGAGGATCACGACTTCCTGCTGCAGGGCGACGTGTTCACCAAGGATCAGATCGAAGGCTATATCGACCTCAAGATGGAAGAAGTCGAAACCTACGAACACACACCGCACCCGGTGGAATACCAGATGTACTACAGCTGCTGATCGCAGCGCCATCACACGATTTTGGAAAGAGCGCCCCATTGCGGGCGCTCTTTTTTCATGTGGATCTTATAGGCGCGGTGCAATTCCGGTTGAGATGACCGCTCCGCTGCTGTAGGGCTGCGCGCCTTGATCCGCACGAGGCACCGCTCATGACCCATCCGAACACCCTTGGCATCGACTTTGGCACCTCCAACTCTGCGGCCGGTGTGGCGGTTGCCGGCAGGCCCTGGCTGGTCGAGCTGGAACCGGGCGAAAACACCCTGCCGACTGCGGTCTTCTTCGACACGGAGACCAAGGCCATGCGGATCGGGAGAGGCGCCACGCGCGCCTTGATTGACGGGGATGACGGTCGGTTCATGCGCGCCCTGAAGAGCCTTCTGGGCACGCCTCTGCTGTATGAAAAACGACGCCTCGGCGGCACGGTGATGGATTTCACCGATGTGATTTCGCATTTCCTGCGCGAGGTGAAGATCCGGGCGGAAACCGCCACAGGCATGGAATTCACCCATGCGCTCTCCGGGCGGCCGGTCAAGTTCCACTCAAAGGACGAGACCCGCAACGCCAGGGCCGAAGAGGATCTGCGCGCCTGCTATCTGAAGGCCGGGTTCAGCGATGTCCGGTTCCTCTTTGAACCCGAGGCGGCGCTGCGATCTGCCCGCCCCTCGGCAGGGCTCGGTCTGGTGGTGGACATCGGCGGCGGCACCTCGGATTTCACCTGTTTCGAACAGGACGCCGATGGCGGCACCCGCATCCTTGCCAGTCACGGCCTGCGCCTCGGGGGAACCGATTTCGACCGCCAGATCAGCATTGATCACGTGATGCCTCATCTGGGGCGCGGCGCGATGATCCGCAACAGCTTTGGCGACGGCGCCCTGCCCGCGCCGAACCGGATGTTCAATGACCTGGCCACCTGGGCGATGATCCCCTTTCTCTATGGACCCGACAGCCGTCGCGCGGCCCATGATCTGGCGCGAAACGCACAGGATCCCGCCCTGCTGAACCGCTTGGTGCGGGTGCTGGATGACGAGCTGGGCCATGATCTGGCCTTTGCGACCGAAGCCGGCAAGATCCGGTCAAACAGCGACGACGGCGCACGGGAGGCCTGCATCGATCTGCGCCTGATCGAGCCGGGCCTCGCCGCGCCGCTGCCCCTCGCCGCACTGGACCACAGCCTGTCCGAAATGGTGCAGGAGATCCGGGCGGACGCGGCCGAGACCCTGCGGCTGGCCGGTATTTCCCCTGCGGCGGTTGATCGCTGCGTCATGGTCGGGGGATCGGCGCTCCTGTTTTCGGTGCGCGCCGCCATGCAGGATCTTTGCCCCAATGCCGAAATCGAGATCGACCGCGCGATGACAGCGGTGGCCGACGGGCTGGCCCTTGCGGCGCAGGATGCCTCTTTCTAGCAGGAATTCCCCGCATCTGCGGGAGTGATCCCGGGCGTTGATGGCGCTAGACTGCGCCCGGATCTGTATCGGTTGCCCGAGGTTTTCATGCGCTCTGTTCTCTTCGTCCTGTCACGTGCCGCCATGGCCGTTGTGATATGCCTCGCGCCGGTTGCGGTTTCCGCGGCCAGCTGCGGCAACAGCGCCGCGGGGTTCGATACGTGGAAAAGCAGCTTTGTGCGCACGGCAAAACGGGCAGGTGTCGGCCAGCCCGGTCTCACCGCCCTGGCGCAGGCCCGCTATGCCCAAGGCACGATCAACGCGGATCGCAATCAAAAGAGCTTCAAATACTCCCTCGACAAATTCATGCAGATCCGCGGCGCTGCCACCATTGTCGCGCAGGGCAAAAAGAGAAAGGCCCGCAATGCCGGCTTCTTTGACGCCTTGGAGAAGAAATACGGCGTGCCCGCCGGCATTCTGATTGCGATTCACGGGATGGAGACCGCTTTCGGCAGCTATATGGGGGACAGTCAGGTGGTCTCGGCGATTGTGACGCTGACCTATGACTGCCGCCGGTCGTCGTTTTTCGAACCCCATGCAATCGGCGCGTTGAAGCTGGTGGATCAGGGGGCGATCACCTCTGCCACCCTTGGTGCCAAACATGGCGAGCTGGGTCACACGCAGTTCCTTCCGGGCAACGCGCTGACCTATGGGCAGGACTGGAACCGCGACGGGCGGGTTGATTTTTACGAGATGGGCGACGCGCTGGCTTCGACGGCGCATTTCCTGCGCAAAAAAGGCTGGAAGCGCGGACGCGGCTATCAACCGGGCGATCCGAACCACAAAGTCCTGAAAAAATGGAACGCAGCCACCGTCTACCAACAGTCATTGGCCATCATGGGGCGCCAGATCGACGGCTCCTGACCGGCTCAAGCCATTAAAAACAATCAACAAGGCATTAGGGCGAAGGTAAAGCCTTGGGCGCCAATATGGCGGCAACCGGCCGTGCTTTGGCCACATTCCGTCAGCGTAAAAACGTAAATTTACAATTAAACGCATGTTTTTCCACGGTTTCCCTCGCGCCTTGTTTCGCGAACAACGGCCAGGAGATAGATCGCAAAAACCGCCGCCCCCGCCAAACTTTCTGCTATTTCAAATTTTACATTGTTTCTGAACGCAACCGAGAGAGGACTTCACGGTGCTGGATCAGAGAACACAGAACGTTTCCGCCACCAGTTTTCGTGGCAAACTGGGCTTCGCAGAACGCATCGAGACGACGCTGGGCACCGCCTCGACCGTCGTAGTCAACACGCTCCAGGACTGCGGACATGAGGTGGATCAGTTTCAGGCCAGGCGCGCCCATCGGATCAGCCTTGAATGCGATCAATACACGGTAGAGATCTGTCATCGCCGAAGCCCGGCCCCCATGCGTCAACGGGACGGCGAGGCCTGCCGGAGCTATCTGGAGCTGACCTTGTCGCCCCGCTTCCCGGATCACACAGATGAAGAACTGTCAGAGATGCTGATGGCGCGCGCGCTGCACGATCTGCTGGCCGAACTGGAGGCGACCACGGTGGAATGGCTGGACACCGGCGTGGTGCTGGACCGCGCGGCCTTTCTCGCGGTCTTTGCGTCGGAAGGCGCGCAGTACGCGCAGGACATCCAGACCCCCATCGAGACCGCCACCGCAACACCCATCGGCAGCGCTCCGCAACAGGAGCTTGCCGAGGAGGTGGTCCTTGATTTCGCGGCCTCCGAACAGCAGGCTCACGACACGACCCACAAAGCGCAGCCGGTGCTGGTGGGAGAGATACTGGACCCCGACGTGACCTCCCGGTCGGCGCCGGGACAGGCGGCCGAGGCAGAGACCCCGCCGCGCCGGTCCCGGTTTGCCTCGGTCGAGGAAACCTTTGGCGGCCTCACCATGGAATGTGATCGCATCATCGAACGGCGCGACACCAGCAAGGATGGCGGCTTCACCTCTGCCTGCCGCAAGCTGACGGGTCTTTTCTCGCCGCAGGAATGGACCCCGAACAAGGCCTCCGCCTGGGTGATGACAGCGATCCTGGCGATTCTGGCGCTGCCTCTGGGGGTGACGGCAGCTGCGGTCAATCTGGTGCGCGGCGGTGATATCCGCTTCAGCGTTCAGATGATGCTGGTGCTGGCCTTCGTCATGTTCCTGCAAACCTCGGGATTGGTGCACGCCGCCCTGCGGTGAACGGGGCGAAGCTGACCTCGCCGAAGCCAAGTCAAAAACGCCCTGCAATCGCTTGGATTGCGGGGCTTTTTGCACTTTCAGACCAAAGGCGCTGCCCCCCTGTGTTGGCCCGTCGTTTCACGAGCCCGGGCGGGGCGTCGCGATTTTTGCCAGCAGCCCGTGATGATCGGACGTGAACTTCGGCAGCACCTTGATATCCCCGCGTCCGGCGGGCGCAAGCACATGGTCGATCCCGATCGGATACCCCAGCGGCGGCAGATCAAAGGTCCCCACATAGGGGCCGACGCGGGCCATCCCGCCTGCGCGGGCAATCCGGTCCAGCGCATCGGACCAGCCCACCGCATTGAAATCCCCCGCCAGAACAACAGGCCCGTCCAGCCGGTTCAACTGGGCCACCGTCTGCGCGACCTTTGCGTCCTGTTCATGGGGCCAGGGCCAGGGCAGATGCAGGGCCGCCACCCAGAGCGGGCCGGTTCCGGTGGCCAGCCGGACCGCAGCCAAGCCCAGATCCGGCACACAGTCCAGCCGGTCCACCACCCGGAGGTCGCGCGCCAGAACCGCCACGCCGCCGACCGCGCGAAACGGACAGAGCTGCTGCACCGGATACTCTGCCCGGAGCCGCTCCAGAACCCGCGCGTTCTGCGCCGAGACCTCTTCCAGTGTCACCACGTCCGGCTGCAGCTCCAGAATGGAGCGCACCAGCGCCTCATTGCCCTGATTGTTGAACAGCATGTTCTTCTGATAGAGCGTCAGCCCCGCCACGGGCTCTGGCTCCGGCTCCGCCTGCGGCGCCAGATGACCAAGCCAGCTGGTCAGCGCCACCGATGTGGCCAGAACGCCGCAGAGGGCGGCGCGGGGATCGCGGCGCAGAACAAAGGCGCAGATCATTGCCAGAGCGGCAAACGGCACCCGGAACACCGCCAGACTGTCGCCGAGCGGATGCAGCCGCCCCAGAAATCCGCCCAACAGGCATAACAGCGACAGCAGCAGGATTGTCCAGACCATGACACGCATCGCTGTCCTGAACGCACTCCCAGGCCGACTCACAGGCCGACTCACAGGCCGACTCACAGGCCCAACCGCCCCTGCCAAACAGGCCATTTCCTGGCCACGACACGCACGCTCTCTGCGGTGGTGCGATCCTGCAATTGATCCAGCGGGACCCAGGCCAGCGCATGGGATTCGGCGCTCGCGACAATATTGCCGACCTCGGCCACGAACAGATACCGCACGTCATAGTGCAGATGGGCCGGCGCCCCCGCATAGGCGGGAATTTCGTGAATATCGACGTCAAACACCTCTGGCGACAACAGCCGCAGACGCGACAGGCCGCTTTCCTCATAGGCTTCTTTCTGGGCCACGAACCGTGCATCCGCGGTGCCGTCACAATGGCCGCCCAACTGCAGCCAGCGATCCAGCTTGGCGTGGTGGGTCAACAGCACCGACGTCAGATCGGGCGAAATCACGAAGGCCGAGGCCGTGACATGCCCCGTGGAGGGGTCGCGATCAAAGGCCTGCGGTTCGCGCGCACAAAAGGCCCGCAAACGCTGCCACATGTCCCCATCGCGAGCGTCTTGCGGCTGAAATCTACCGATGCCGCAGATCCGCTCATCTTCCATGTGACGTTCCTTCACCTTCCCGTGACGGCAATGACCGGTGTCTTGCCGTGCCCTGCCCGCCCGCGCATCTTAAGAGAGCGCCCGTAAATGCCAAGCCCCCGAAAGCCGTCCCGATGCCAACCGAACGCATAGTTTTTCCCGGTCACGCCGGTCACGATCTCGCCGCGCGACTGGATCTGCCGGCCGGGCCGATCCTCGCCACGGCTCTCTTTGCCCATTGTTTCACCTGTTCCAAGGACATTCCGGCGGCGCGGCGGATTGCGGCCCGGCTGGCCTCCATGGGCATCGCGGTCCTCAGGTTCGATTTCACCGGGCTGGGGCATTCCGAGGGCGAGTTCGGCAACACCAGCTTCACCTCCAATGTCGAGGATCTGATCGCCGCCGCGCGCTATCTGGCAGGGCGAGGCCTGGCGCCGGACCTCCTGATCGGCCACTCCCTCGGTGGTGCCGCCGTCCTGCGGGCGCGGGCGGGCATTGCCTCCACCCGGGCCGTGGTCACGCTGGGGGCGCCCTTTGATCCCAGCCATGTCGCCCATCACTTTGACCACGCCCTGAGCACCATCGCGCAACATGGACAGGCCGAGGTGAGCATTGGCGGACGCCCCTTCGTGATCGGACAGCGCTTCATCGACGACATCCGGCAGACCGAGCTGGGCCAGGCGCTGGCCGATCTGCGGGCGGCTCTTCTGGTGATGCATGCGCCGCGTGACATGACGGTCAGTATCGACAATGCGACAGAGATCTTTCAGGCCGCCCATCACCCCAAGAGCTTCGTGACGCTGGACGATGCGGATCATCTGATCTCCGACCCGTCCGATGCGGAATATGCCGCCGGCGTGATCGCCACCTGGGCCGCCCGCTATGTGGACATGAAGCCCCCCGCCCCGCCGCCCGGTGCGCCCGAGGGGGTCCTGCGCGTGACCGAAGCGGACCCGGAGGGCTTCCTGCAGGACGTCCAGAACGGACCGTTTCATCATCTCTACGCGGATGAGCCAGAGGCCTATGGCGGCACCAACAGAGGCCTGTCCCCCTATGGATTTGTCACCGCGGGTCTGGGGGCCTGTACCTCCATGACATTGCGGATGTATGCGCGCCGCAAGGGCTGGCCGTTGGAGGGCATCAGCGTCGAGGTCAGCCATGACAAGGTCCACGCCCAGGACGCCATTCCCTCCGGCCCGGCCAAGATCGACCGATTTACCCGCATCATTCGCCTGGACGGAGACCTCGACCCGGCGCAGCGCGGCAAGCTTCTGGAGATTGCCGACAAATGCCCCGTGCACCGGACGCTGGAACACAGCTCCCACGTGGAGACGGAACTGGTGCCCCGCTCCGATTCGCCCGAAATGGCGCTGGATCCGGTCGCGGCCCCGCGTTCTGACTGACGATGTTGCAGGCGGCCTGCGCCACCCCCTGCCCTGCTCTTGCTGTTTACCCCGACGTCGCTTATGACGCCGGATATCTGCCGCGCAAATCTGACAGAGGTGCATTCGCCTATGATCCCCCGCTATTCCCGCCCCGACATGGTTGCCATCTGGTCGCCCGAGACCAAATTCCGCATCTGGTATGAAATCGAGGCGCATGCCTGCGAAGCCATGGCCAACCTCGGTGTCATTCCTCGCGAAAATGCGGATGCGGTCTGGAAAGCAAAGGACGTGCAATTCGATGTCGCCCGCATCGACGAGATCGAGGCCGTCACCAAACATGACGTGATCGCCTTTCTCACCCATCTGGCGGAACATGTCGGCAGCGACGAGGCGCGTTTCGTGCATCAGGGGATGACCTCCTCGGATGTGTTGGACACCTGTTTCAACGTGCAGCTGACCCGCGCCGCCGACATTCTGATCCAGGATATGGAAGGCCTGCTCGCGGCGCTTAAGCGGCGCGCGCTGGAGCACAAGGAAACCGTGCGCATCGGCCGGTCCCACGGCATCCACGCCGAACCCACCACCATGGGGCTGACCTTTGCCCGCTTCTACGCCGAGATGGACCGCAACCTGCGCCGCCTGACGGTCGCGCGCGAGGAAATCGCCACCGGGGCAATCTCCGGGGCGGTGGGCACCTTTGCCAATATCGACCCGCGCGTCGAGGAATATGTCTGCGAACAGCTCGGCCTGCAGCCAGAGCCGGTCTCCACTCAGGTGATCCCCCGCGACCGGCACGCGGCCTTCTTTGCTGCCCTCGGCGTCGTCGGGTCGTCGATCGAGAATATCGCCACCGAAATTCGCCATATGCAGCGCACCGAGGTTCTCGAAGCCGAAGAATTCTTCTCCAAGGGTCAGAAGGGCTCCTCGGCGATGCCGCACAAGCGCAACCCGGTCTTGACGGAAAACCTGACCGGCCTCGCCCGTCTGGTGCGCATGGCCGTTGTGCCCGCAATGGAAAACGTCGCCCTCTGGCACGAGCGCGATATCTCGCACTCTTCGGTCGAGCGCAACATCGGCCCCGATACCACCGTGACGCTGGACTTTGCCCTGTCGCGGCTGACCTCGGTCGTCGACAAGCTGGTGATCTACCCGGAAAACATGCTGGCGAACATGAACAAGTTCCGCGGTCTGGTCATGTCCCAGCGCGTCCTTCTGGCGCTGACGCAGGCCGGTGTCAGCCGCGAGGACAGCTACAAGCTGGTGCAGCGCAACGCGATGAAGGTCTGGGAAGAAGGCAAGGATTTCAAAACCGAACTGCTGGCCGACCCGGAGGTCGCCGCGGTGCTCTCTGCCGAGCAGATCGAGGAGAAATTCGACCTCGCCTATCACACCAAACATGTGGACACGATTTTCAAACGGGTCTTTGGCGACTGAACCGTCCACCCCGCATCTGTTGAACACTCCCATGACCCCGCCGTATCACGGCGGGGTTTTTTTCTGGCTGTTTTTTGGGCCTGATGTGTCCCGCTGGCACAGACGCGCCGGAGATCACGGTTTCGTGATCGAAGAATTTGCCCGACCACCGTGTTTTCATCATAGTCACTCATGACAAGCGCACAGGAGGTTTTCATGCGTCTCACAGCTCTCGCACTTGCATTCGCCCTACCGGTTTCCGCATTCGCCGCAGGCAGCGATTCAACCACACCGCCGACCCCCAGTGAAACCACCAAGAAATGTTGGGGGAAACGCGTCTGGGACACGGAGGCGCAGAAATGCGTCAAGCCGCAAGACTCCTCCATGAACGGCCATCAGCTGCTCGAAACGGCCCGCGAACTTGCCTATCTCGACCGGTTTGACGACGCGCAGGCGGTGCTGGCGGCGCACCCGGATCAGGCCGACAGCCGCGTGCTGACCTACTGGGGCTTCACAAATCGCAAGCTGGGACGCAGGGAACTTGCCAATGATTTTTACCAAGAAGCGATTGCGCGGGACCCCGACAATATCCTCGCCCGCAGCTATATGGCGCAAGGCTTTGTCGCCAATGGAGAATACGCCCAGGCGCTGGCCCAGTGGACGGAAATAAAGGCCCGCGGCGGCACCGGAACATGGGCGGAAACCTCCCTGCGCCATGCAATCGAAACGGGCGTCACCGTTAACTACTAAACTTCAGGCTTTCTTTACTGCTGAAAGACTATCGTGCCCTATGACAGAAAGAGAATCTTTTCGGGTCTAGGTTCAAGAATGGAACAATCATCAGCCTTAGCACTTCCCATGCCGTCGATGGGCGACGGACTTGGCGACTTCGGGTCGCCATCTCAACCGCCTGCGCTCATGGGAGGGGCGTCCCAGCTTAGTGGGAAAGCAAAAGCCGCGATCGTCGTGCGCCTTCTTTTGAACGAAGGCGCCGATATACCGCTTGAAGAGCTGCCGGACGATCTGCAGCTCGAATTGACCCAGCAAATGGGCAAGATGCGCCTGGTGGATCGCCAGACCGTGCAATCAGTTGCGGCCGAATTTGCCGAGCAGCTGGAAAATGTGGGGCTCTCCTTCCCCAATGGTCTGGCCGGTGCCCTGACCGCCATGGAAGGCAAAATCAGCCGTCACACCCACTCCCGCCTCCGCAAGGAAGCAGGCGTGCGGCAGTTTGGCGACCCCTGGGAACGGCTGCGCAAGCTGCCGCCCGAGGAACTGGCCGAACTGGCAAAGGCCGAAAGCACAGAGGTCGCAGCGGTTCTGCTGTCCAAGATCGACACCAACAAGGCCGCAGACATGCTGCAGCATTTGCCGGGTCCGATGGCGCGCCGCATCACCTATGCGGTCAGCCAGACCAGCAATGTCACACCGGAGACGGTGGACCGGATCGGCTTGTCTCTGGCGTCGCAGATCGAAGCCCGCCCGGAAGTTGCCTTCGCTCAGACACCTGGTCAGCGGGTCGGCGCGATCCTGACCCAGTCACAGGCCGCCACGCGGGCGGAAGTGCTGACTGCGCTCGACGAAGAGGATATGGAATTCGCCACCGATGTTCGCAAATCCATCTTCACCTTCGCGCTGATTGCAGAAAAGGTCGAAGCGGTGGACGTGCCGAAACTCGTTCGCGCTCTGGGACCACAGGAAATCACCACCGCGATCGCATTTGCCACCGAAGAAGACGATGTGGCCTCGGTCAACTTCCTGCTGGAAAACATGTCCTCGCGGATGGCCAACAACCTGCGAGAAGAAGCAAACGGCCTCGGCCGCGTAAAACGGTCCGACGGCGAGGCGGCATTTGGCATCATCGTCAACATGCTGCGCGAGATGGTCGTCAACGGCGATATCGAACTGAAGTCGGACGAGGAAGAAGAAGGCTGATCTTGCGGATCCCGCAGGTATCGACCCTGAGCCCTTCTGCACAAGTGTCTGTTTGACACGGCGCCGCCAGATCAAGAAACCCGCGCCCTTTTTTGGGTGCGGGTTTCTTGTCCCCGGCGCCTCGCAGGCCTATGGTCCGGCCGGGCGACCTTGCCCCCCATCAATTTGCCCGCGTGACCTTGCCCAAATGACCGTGCCCAAATGACCGTGCCCCCAGAAACAGGCCAGACCCTATGCCCGTTGCCCCGTCAGAACTGACTTTTTCCCAACGCGCCAAATACTTTGGCGTGAATATCCTCCTTCGGAGCCTGATCGGAGGGCTGAAGCTGATCCCCTATCGGCTACGGGTTCCCGCGATGGGATGGGTGCTCCGCCAGATCGCGCCGCTTGTGGGATTTCACAAACGGGTGCGCCGCAACCTCGCCTACACGCGCCCCGATCTGAGCCCGACCGAGATCGAGCAGCTCTGCCATCAGGTGGCCGACAATGTGGGGCGGACCGTGGCGGAACTCTATGCCGGCGCCCCCTTCTGGGCGCGCGCGCGGGCCGCCCAAATCAGCGGACCGGGGCTCAAGGCGCTGGAAGAGGCCCATGCCGCTGGCCGTCCCGCCGTCCTGGTCACCGGGCATTTCGGAAACTATGATGCCGCACGCTCAAAGCTGGTGCAGATGGGGTTCAACATGGGCTCGCTCTATCGGCGCATGGCCAATCCCTATTTCAACGACCACTACGTCAAAGCCATCTCTGCGACCGGCAAGCCGATGTTCGAACAGGGAAAACGCGGCATGGTCGAGATGGTCCGCCATCTGAAATCCGGTGGAAATATTGCAATCGTCGCGGACATGCATGCGCAGGGAGGCGAGTATCTTCCCTTCTTCGGACGCCCGGCCCTGACGTCGACCGTACCGGCCGAACTGGCGCTCAAATACAATGCGGTCTTCATCCCGGTCTATGGGCTGCGTCAGGAAAACGGCCTCGATTTCGAGGTCATCCTGTCGGACGCGATCCCGCATTCCGATCCGGTGACCATGACCCAGGCCGTGTGCGACGATCTGGAACGCAGGGTGCGACAGAATATGGGCCAATGGTTCTGGGTGCACCGGCGCTGGAAACCCGTTCACGACACGCCGCATCCCGATTTTCCGACCGCCAGCGCCGAGACCGCCGATCCCTGATCACCCCTAGTCGAGACGGGCGGCCGCGATCATCGGGCCATGCGGCCATTCCTGAACCAGGACCGCCGCCGGCAGGCCATCGGGCAAGTTCGTCTCAAGCTCCAGGGCGGTGCGACCGTCCCAGTCGGCCAGCACTTCGTGGCTCTTGACGATATTGGCATAGTCCAGCGTATGACCGGCCAGTTCGCCTCTCTTGATTTCAACCCGCTGCAACGGAACATAGCGCACCAACTGGACCCGCAGCGCTCTGGCCGTAGCCCCCGGCACCGGCGGCACAAGGATCGAGGCAACCGCCCCATTGCGGTTCACCGAAATATTGAGCCGTGATTTATGGCCCAAATACTGCACCATGGCATCCGCCACCTGCATCGCATCCGCCCCGACAACGTCCTCTCGTCCCATGATGATCATCTGCGGCGTGTAGATCATGTTGCGCCCCGCAACATGCGCATAGCCGCGCTGCCGCTCGGTGTGTTCGGGCGCGGCAAAGGCATCCGCCCAGCCGATATAGTCCCAATAGTCCACGTGATAGGCCAGCGGCAGCACGTCCCGGCGCTGCGCCATACGTTTCAACAATTCATCCGCCGGCGGGCAGGAGGAACAGCCCTGCGAGGTGAACAATTCCACCACCACCGGCGAGGGATCGGCCGCCGCCGGCTGAGAAACTGCGCAAACTGCCGCAAAAAACAGAGATAAAAGCGAAAAGTAACGCATGAGTCGCCTGTAAGGTTGTTAGGATTATTGGTGTAAGTGTCCCCCTCGCCGATAGCCAATCAATCATTCTTGAGAGGTGTGACAGCAAAAAGTGTGAAAACTGTGTACTATTGCATACAAAATCTTAATCCGCCTCGTTTCTGCTATTGAATGAGACGTCTGCTTGATGCAGATAAGCCGCAGCGAAGTCCCTATTTGTCATCCATGAGGGAGGCCAACATGCCTATCACCGTCGGACAGGATTCTACCAAGACGCGCAAATCGCTCAGCGTGAATGGTAAGTCGATTTCATATTACTCGATTCCCGCGGCGACCGCTGCCGGACTGGGTGATTTTACCAAACTGCCGGCGGCCCTGAAGGTTGTGCTGGAAAACCTGCTCCGGTTCGAGGATGGCGGCTTTTCCGTCTCGACCGATGACATCAAGGCCTTTGGCGAATGGGCCACGAACGGCGGCAAGAACCCGCGCGAGATCGCCTATCGCCCGGCCCGCGTGCTGATGCAGGATTTCACCGGCGTTCCGGCCGTTGTTGACCTCGCTGCAATGCGCGATGGCATCAAGAACCTCGGCGGTGACGCCAACAAGATCAACCCGCTGGTGCCGGTTGATCTGGTCATCGACCACTCCGTCATGATCGACGAATTCGGCAATCCGCGGGCGTTCCAGATGAACGTCGACCGCGAATACGAACGCAACATGGAACGCTACCAATTCCTGAAATGGGGTCAGGGCGCCTTTGACAACTTCCGCGTTGTGCCCCCCGGCACCGGCATCTGCCACCAGGTGAACCTGGAATATCTCGCCCAGACCGTCTGGACCGACACCGACCAGAACGGCGAGGAAGTGGCCTATCCCGACACGCTCGTCGGCACCGACAGCCACACCACCATGGTCAACGGCGCGGCCGTTCTGGGCTGGGGCGTCGGCGGGATCGAGGCCGAGGCCGCGATGCTCGGTCAGCCGATCTCGATGCTGATCCCCGAGGTTGTCGGCTTTGAGCTGACCGGCCAGATGGTCGAAGGCACCACCGGCACCGACCTGGTGCTGAAGGTCGTGGAAATGCTGCGCGAATTGGGTGTGGTCGGGAAATTCGTTGAATTCTACGGCAGCGGTCTGGACCATCTGCCGCTGGCGGACCGGGCCACCATCGCCAATATGGCACCGGAATATGGCGCGACCTGTGGCTTCTTCCCGATTGACGGCGAAACCATCCGTTACCTGGAAAACACCGGCCGCGACAAGGACCGCATCGCATTGGTCGAAGCCTACGCCAAGGAAAACGGCTTCTGGCGCGACGAGAACTACGCACCGATCTACACCGACACGCTGTCGCTCGACATGGGCAGCATCGTTCCGGCGATCTCTGGCCCGAAACGGCCGCAGGACTACGTGGCCCTCACCGCCGCCAAGGACGCCTTCCGTTCCGAAATGGAAGAGACCTTCAAACGTCCCATGGGCAAGGAAATCGCCGTCGCCGGCGAGGATTACACCATGGAATCGGGCAAGGTCGTGATCGCGTCGATCACCTCCTGCACCAATACATCCAACCCCTATGTGATGATCGGCGCGGGCCTCGTTGCGCGCAAGGCCGCCGCTTTGGGACTGGATCGCAAACCCTGGGTGAAGACCTCCCTCGCCCCCGGTTCGCAGGTTGTTTCCGCCTATCTGGAGGCCGCAGGCCTGCAGGAAGACCTCGACAAGGTCGGGTTCAACCTGGTGGGCTATGGTTGCACCACCTGTATTGGCAACTCCGGTCCCATCCAAAAAGAACTCTCCGACGCGATTGCCGAAGGTGACCTCGTGGCGACCGCCGTTCTGTCCGGCAACCGCAACTTCGAAGGCCGGATCAGCCCCGACGTGCGCGCCAACTATCTGGCGTCGCCGCCGCTGGTCGTGGCCTATGCGCTGGCCGGCACCATGGACATCAACCTGGCAACAGATCCCATCGCGCAGGACAAAGACGGCAATGACGTCTACCTGAAGGACATCTGGCCCACCACCAAGGAAGTCGCGGATCTGGTTCAGCAAACCGTCACGCGCGAGGCCTTCCTGTCGAAATATGCCGATGTCTTCAAAGGCGATGAAAAATGGCAGGGTGTGGAAACCACCGAGGCGGAAACCTATGACTGGCCAGCCGCATCGACCTACATCCAGAACCCGCCCTATTTCAAGGGCATGGGGCACGAGCCCGGGACCATCTTCGACATCGAGGGGGCCAAGACCCTGCTGATTCTCGGCGATATGGTCACCACCGACCACATCTCTCCGGCCGGATCTTTCGCGACTACCACACCGGCGGGCAAATACCTGCTGGACCGTCAGGTGCAACCGCGCGAATTCAACTCCTACGGCTCGCGCCGCGGCAACCACGAGATCATGATGCGCGGCACCTTTGCCAACATCCGCATCAAGAACGAAATGCTCGATGGCGTTGAAGGCGGCTACACCAAGGGCCCGGATGGGGCGCAGACCTCTGTCTATGACGCCTCGATGGCGCATCAGGAGGCCGGAACGCCTCTGGTGGTCTTTGGCGGCGAACAATATGGCGCCGGCTCTTCCCGCGACTGGGCGGCAAAAGGCACGGCACTTCTTGGCGTCAAGGCCGTGATCGCAGAGAGCTTTGAGCGTATCCACCGCTCCAACCTGGTCGGCATGGGCGTCATCCCGTTCGAATTCACCAATGGCGACAGTCGCAAATCGCTGAAGCTGACCGGTGATGAGACGGTCGACATCAAGGGGCTGCAAAGCGTCACCCCCCTGCAGGAGGTCGCCTGCGACATCACCTATAGTGACGGCAGCACCAAGACGATCACCCTGAAATGCCGGATCGATACCGCGCCCGAGATTGAATATATCGAAAACGGCGGCGTGCTGCACTATGTGCTTCGCAAGCTCGCCAAGAGCTGATCGCGGTTCCGAAACTGAAATGACTTGAAAGGGCGGCCTGCTGGGCCGCCTTTTTTATGCGCGAAAATCGGAACGTAATATTAGCATAACCAAATCTAGCGTAGGCTTTCAGAGACCAAAAAACTCACGATTCGGGACATCAGAATGATCGCCGTAATGACCAAATACAGCCCACTGAAAAACAAGTTCGACGAGGTACTGACCTTTGCGATCGAACTGGCACAGGATAAAAAAGGGGCGAGAAGCGGCTGTTTTGAAACGCAATTGTTCTCCTCTGTCGACACTTGCGAAATTCAGTCCCTCAGCTTTTGGGAAAGCCGCCAGGCTTTCGATGCCTACCTTGATGTCGCCGTGTGTGGTGACTCATTGATGGAATTCCAATCCGAATATTTGCGGGATGAAATTCAATCCCAGATCTACGAAACCGTGGACCTCGGCCAGAACAGCTTCGCTCCTCAGGACAATAATATAAGACAGCTCAGGATATCCTGAGCCGCTCCCTGCGCGCTCCATTGCGCTTTCACACGCGGTACGTTTGACTGCGGCAGGATGCCTGCTGCAATGCAGGTGCAGACAGGAGGCGAACATGACCCGGACAGTGCTCATTACCGGCGGGACCTATGGGATCGGCCGCGCCATTGCCGCCGCTTTTGCCCAGGATCACAATGTGGTGCGATCCTACCTGAAAACGCCTCCCTCGGACGCGCTGACCACACAGGCCAATATCCTCTCGGTCGCCTGCGATTTGCTCGCGGAGGGGAGCGCGCAAATGCTGGTTGCTGCCACCATGAAAGAATTCGGCCGTATAGATGTGATCGTGAACAACGCCGGGCTGGCTGAGCCGACGCCGCTGGATCAGTTCGATGCCGCCGCACAGCACCGGATATTCGGGCTGAATACGCTGGCGCCTCAGGCGCTGTTGGCGGCGGCCCTGCCCCATCTCGCGCCGGGCGCCGCGATTGTGAATATTTCCTCGATCAACGCGGAATTGCCCCCAAAAGGCGCCGCCACCTATGGCGCCAGCAAGGCCGCGCTGAACCTGTGGACGCGCGCCATGGCCAAGGAACTCGGCCCCTCCGGCATCCGCGTCAACGCGGTCGCGCCCGGCGCGATCAACGTCCCCGAGGCGCCCCGCCCGGAGGAGTTGACGGCGCTGTTTGTCAAGGAAACCGCGCTGGGGCGCGTCGGTCTGCCCGAAGATATCGCCAAAGCCGTGCGTTTTCTGGCCTCGGAGGAGGCGAGCTTCATCACCGGTGAAATCCTGAAGGTGAGTGGCGGCTACCGGCTTTGATGCGGCTGCCCGCGGCGTGCTGCAGCGGGGCCCTGCGCTAGTCTGCCGCCCGCTCCATGGCCGGGCGAATGGTCTCTGCCAGAACCCGCGATGTGATCGGCCCCGCAAAACGCAGGATGATGGTGCCCTCGCCGTCGATCACATAGGTTTCTGGCACCCCATAGAGCCCCCAATCCAACGCCATGCGGCCGCTCGCATCCTGACCGACCGCCCGATAGGGGTCTCCCAGCTCCTGCAAGAAGCTCTGTGCGTTGCCGGGTTGGTCCTTGTAGTTGACGCCGTAGATCGGCACGCCCTCCGCCGCCAGCGCCTCGAGGTTTGGATGTTCCGCGCGACAGGGTCCGCACCAACTGGCCCAGTAGTTCACCAGCTTCACATCCCCGTCCCGCAAGGTCGCATTGTCAAAGCTCTCCTTGCCAGGGAACGGGCTGATGGCCACTGGCGGCGCGGGTTTGCCTTCCCGTGCGGAGGGCAGGCTTTCGGGATCGTCGCGCCCCATGCCAACGAGGGCCAGTCCGACGAAACCTGCAAAAACCGCCAGTGGAATCGCCATCAGAGGAGAGAATTTAGCCATTGCGTCCAACCCTGTGTTCCACGTCCCGCAGCGCCGCGCGCACTTTGGCACCGCGCCGCAGGGTCAGCACGAGCAGCACCAGCAACAACAGCAGCGACACCCCATAGGCTGACAGAACCGTGTCGCCGTATTTTCCGAGATCGGGCATCATTCGCTCATCCTTTCGCGTGCCAGAAGCGCCGACATGCGCCGCGCGCGGATTTCGGTTCCGGTGCGATACAGCACCAGCACAATGAACAGGAGGATGAAACCGGCCATGCAGACATAGAGCGGATAGGCAAAGACGTCTGCGACATTCTCCTCCTTGTCGAGCGACAAGGACGCGCCCTGATGCAGGCCCTGATTCCAGAAATTCACCGCATAGCGCGACAGCACCGCAAAAACGGAGCCCACAAGACAGAGGATCGACGTCAGATCCGCGGCCGTGTCGGGATCGTCGATGGCCTGCCACAGCGCGATATAGCCAAGGTAGAACAGAAACAGCACCAGAAAGGAGGTCAGACGCGGATCCCAGGCCCACCAGGTTCCCCACATCGGCTGCCCCCAGATTGCGCCGGTCAGAAGCGCGATCAGGGTCATGACCAATCCCACCGGGGCCGCGGCCCTGGCGGCAAGGGCGCTGACATGATGCCGCCGGATCACCCAGATCAGAGAGGCCACGAGCATCATGAACCAGGCATTGATCGCCATCAGCGCCGAGGGCACATGGAGGTAGATGATCTTGACCGTGGCGCCCTGCCGATAGTCATCGGGGGTGAAGAAGAACCCCCAGATCAGCCCCCCCGTGATCAACACCGCCGAGCCCAGCCACAGGGGCGGCAGGACCCGCTCCGTGCTGCGCAGAAACTTCTTTGGATTGGCGTATTCCCAGATCGACATGTTGGCTATCTAGCTCTTGTTTTCGGTCATCACAATCTCTGCCGCTAGCGCAAATTGACGCGCAGCACCGCGGCAGAGGCAAATGGCAACAGCGCAATGGTCCCGAGGGTGATCCCCGCCAGCATCAACAGCGGCGTCTCTCCTGCAAGCCCCAGCGCGCCCCGGCGGGCGGCCTCGGCGCCAAAAATCAACGTCGGCACATAGAGCGGCATCACCAGCAGCGACAGCAACAGCCCGCCGCGTTTCAGCCCCACCGTCAGCGCCGCGCCGAATGTGCCGATCACCGACAGCGCCGGTGTCCCGATCAGCAGCGACACCATGATCCAGATGTAGCCCGCCGCAGGCAGATGCAGCAGCACCCCCAGCACCGGCGCGGCCAGAACCAGCGGCAGCCCCGTCGTCAGCCAATGGGCCAGCGCCTTGATCGACAGCACCCCCTCCAGCGGCAGCGGCGCGGTGGCCAATAGATCCAGTGACCCGTCCTCCCAGTCCAGGCTCAGCAACCGGTCCAGCGACAACAGGCATGCAAGCAACGCGCCGAGCCACAGGACACCGGGTGCGATGACCGCCAGCCCCGCCGCATCAGGGCCGACCGCAAAGGGCACCATCACCGTGACGATCAGGAAAAACGCCAGCCCCAGGCCAAAACCGCCCCCCGCCCGAAAGGCCAGTTGCAGATCGCGGATCAGCAGCGCGATCACAGAAAGCCCCCATCATCTGCATCACTCTGCGAAAGCCTGGCCTTGAACGGCGCAAGGTCCAGAACACGCCCCTCGATCCCGAGGTCAATATGGGTGGCCATGATCGCCGCTCCGCCGCCCCTCAGATGGGCCCGCACCGCCGAGGCAAACAACTGCACCGACGCGGCATCCAGACTCACCGTTGGCTCATCCAGGATCCACAGCCGCCGTCCCGTCACCATCAGCCGGGCCAGCGACAGGCGCCGCCTTTGCCCGGCCGACAAGCCACCTGCCACCCGGTCCTGCAGCGCCTCCAGGTCGAAACCCGTCAGCGCACGCGCAATGCCCGTCACACCGAAGACCCGCGCCCAGAATTCGAGGTTCTCCGCCACCGTGAGGGTCAGTTTGACCCCATCCGCATGGGCCGCATAGGCACAGTCTTCGGGATCGCCGCGGATCTCGCCACAGAGAGGCGGCTGCAGCCCGGCCAGCGTGCGCAACAAGGTGGTCTTGCCGCTGCCATTCGGCCCCTGCAGAATCAGCGCCTCACCGGCGGAGACCGAAAATCCCACCCCGCGCAGAACCGGCACAGCCCCCCGGCTCACGCCCAGATCCCTGACTTCAATCATATCCTGCCGGCTGCTCTTGTCGCACGCGTCGTTCAACCCACGTCACACCGGCAAGGCCGCCAGCGCAATCCGACGGCCTTCGGAGAGCAACACATTATAGGTCCGGCAGGCGGCAGGCGAATTCATCACCTCCACCCCGATCCCGGCCTGCTCCAGCGTCTGGCGCAGATCCGCAGGGATATGGGCAATTTCGGCGCCGGTGCCGACAAACAGCACATCGACGCTGCCCGCCAAGGCCTCCAGCGGAGCGCGGTCCTCGTAGCCGCCCCACGCTACGGTCCCCGTCGCCCCGGTGAGGATCGCCCCGTCCCGGATTGCGCCGCCGACGCGAAAGAACCCGGCCCCATAGCCGTCAACCGGCACCGCATCCGTATAGACCACTTCATTGAGCCGCATGCTGTCTCTCTCCCTCGGGACTGTCTGCTACGTGAAATAGCACGCAGACCCCGCTGCCGAAACCGCCAAAGTCAGCCCCCGGCCCCAGCCGCCGCATTTCGCGACAGACCGACAGCGCGGAACGCAAAACAGCCGCGGACAGGCGCCCGCGGCTGTTTCGAAGCTCATCGCCCACCTGTTCAGGCGTCGATATTGGCGAACTGGTTGCCTGCGGTATTGTCGGGCTTGCTCCAGTCGCGCTTGACCCCGAGCCACAGCAGAATGGTCGAGGCCACAAAGATCGAGGAATAGGTGCCCACCACCACGCCCCAGATCATCGCAAAGACGAACCCGCGGATCACATCACCGCCAAGCACATAGAGCGAGATCAGCGCCAGAAGCGTGGTGACAGAGGTCATCATCGTCCGGCTCAGCGTCTCGTTGATCGAGATATTGAGCACTTCGGACAGCGGTTTCTTCTTGTAGCGTCGCAGGTTTTCGCGCACCCGGTCAAAGACCACCACCGTATCGTTCAGCGAATAGCCGACGATGGTCAGCAATGCGGCAATGATCGCCAGATCAAATTTGATCTGCAGCTCGGAAAACACGCCGATGGTCAGCACAACATCATGCACCAGCGCGGCCACCGCGCCGAGCGCGAACTGCCACTCGAAGCGCAGCCAGATGTAGACCAGCACCGCGCCAATGGCGAGCGCCACCGCCAGAATCGCCGTCTGTACCAGCTCGCCCGAGACCTTGGGTCCGACGCTCTCCACCGAGATGAATTTGATCCCCGGCGCAACCGCATCCAGCACCGCCTGAACGTCGGCGATGACCTGACTGGACAGCGCCTCGCCATCCGCCTGCGCCTCGATCCGGATCATTGCAACATGCTGATCCGCGTCAAAGGAGGGGTCGAAGACCTCGGTGATGGAGATGTCGCCCAGCTCCAGCGGCGCAATCGCATCGCGGTAGGTCGCAATATCGAGGTCCTGCGTCGCCTCGGTCCGGATCGTGGTGCCGCCGCGGAAATCGATACCATAGTTCAGCCCCTGCAGCGCAAAGGAGGCAAAGCCCACAACCACCATCAGGGCAGAAATCCCCAGCCACAGTTTCCAGCGTTTGAAGAAATCGAAGGACGTGCCTTCGGGAACGAGTTTCAATCGCATCTGTTACACCTCGATGGTTTTGGGACGGCGACGTTCGAACCACATCACGATGATCAATCGGGTGACGAAAATCGCAGTGAAGACCGAGGTCATAATGCCGAGACCAAGGGTGATGGCAAAGCCGCGCACCGGACCGGAGCCCATGGCAAACAGGATCACGGCGGTGATGAAGGTGGTGATATTGGCGTCCACAATCGCCGACAGCGCCTTGGCGTAGCCCTCGTCGATGGCGCGTGCGGGACCGCGCCCGGCCTTCAGCTCCTCGCGGATCCGTTCAAAGATCAGCACATTGGCATCCACCGCCATGCCGACCGTCAACACGATCCCCGCGATCCCCGGCAGGGTCAGCGTGCCGCCGATCAGGCTCAGCGCGCCGAAGATCAGCGTGATGTTCAGCATCAGCGCGATATTGGCAAACATCCCGAACAGCCCATAGCTCAGCATCATGAAGACCAGCACCGCGACAAAGGCCACAACCGTTGCCACCTTGCCCGCGTCAATGCTGTCCTGCCCCAATTCGGGGCCGATGGTGCGCTCCTCGAGGAACTGCAGCTCGGCCGGCAGGGCACCGGCGCGCAGCAGCACCGCCAGATTGGTGCTTTCCTCGACGGAGAAATTGCCGGTGATGATGCCGGAGCCGCCGGGAATATGCGACCGGATCACCGACGCCGAGATCACCTCGTCATCGAGCACAATGGCAAAAGGCGCGCCGATGTTCTGCGCGGTATAATCGCCAAACTTGCGCGCGCCCGAGGTGTTGAAACGGAAGTTCACCGCCGCCTGACCGTTCTGATCAAAAGCCGGCTGGGCGTCGACCAGCTCCTCGCCGGTGACGACGGGAGCGGCTTCTACCGTGTAGAAGGTGCCGGGTTCATCCAGCGACGGGATCACCTTGTTGCCGATACCGGCATTGGCATCGCCATCCGTGCCCCGGCTGACCACCGGGTTGAAGGTCAGCTGCGCGGTGGTGCCGATGATCTTTTTCAGCTCGGCCGCAGAGCCAATGCCCGGAACCTGTATCAGAATCCGGTCGCTGCCCTGACGCTGAATGGTGGGCTCACGGGTGCCGACCTCGTCGATCCGCCGCCGGATGATTTCCAGCGACTGCCGCACGGTGCGATCGTCCGAGGCGAGTTTTTCCTCATCCGAGAGCGCGATGGTGATCACGTCTCCTGCGCCGCTGACCACGATATCGGTGGCGCCTGCCCCGGTGAGCGAGGTCACCGGATTGGCCAGGCCGCGCACCAGTTCCAGACCCCGGGACAGCCCCGCGGCATCCGACAGGCGCAGACGAATCTGATCCGCAGGCCCGTCCGGGATCCGCCGGAACGTGCCGACCGTGGCCCGTTCCTCGCGCAGGGTGTTGCGCACCTCGGGCCACAGCGCATCCATGCGCGCGGCATAGACATCCGCGACCCGCACTTCGGCGAGCAGATGCGCACCTCCCCGCAGATCCAGACCGAGGTTGACCAGCCCCGAGGGCATCCACTCCGGCCATGCGCCCGCCATCTCCAGCCGTTCGGGCGTCTCGCCCTGGGCCTCGATCGCGGCGATGGCGTCATTCGACTGTTCCACACGGGTGTAGAACGCATTGGGCAGGGCGAGCAAAAGGCCGGCCACACAGACCAGCCAGATAAGCACCCTCTTCCAGGTATCAATTTGCAGCATTACCCTGCCTTTTCAGAAACATGAGAGGCGAGGTTCAGGACGCGGGCTCGGTCTTGTTCAGCACCTGTGCGACGGTGGACTTGATCACGCGCACTTTGACACCCTCGGCGATTTCCACTTCGATTTCGCCGTCTTCCTTGACCTTGGAGACCTTGCCGATCACGCCACCCTGCGTCACCACCTGATCGCCCCGGCGCAGCGCCTGAACCATGTTCTGATGATCCTTCAGTTTCTTCTGCTGCGGCCGGATCAGCAGAAAGTACATGATCGCAAAGATCAGGATCAGAGGCACAAACTGTGTGATAGCGTTGGCGTCCATAAAAGAGGTCCTTTTCGTCATTGGGGCGCGAAACGCAATATGCGCCCGAGTTCGGCGCGAACCTATGTGCTGATCCGCACAGATGCAAGGTCTGCGCGCATCCCTGCCCCATAGTCCTTTGAACACGTTCGTGTTGGACTTGATTAACACTCCGGAAAGCTCGCCGAGGCATAGTTGCGCGATCAAAAAGGCGCGTGGAACACAGGTGCCGGCCTTTTTGATAGTTTGTCTTTTACCATTGAGGTAGCTTTGTAATGCCACTGACCCTGCGTACGATTGTGAAGCCGTTTGCCCTGGCACTGAGCCTGACGCTGACGCCCCTGTTCTCTCCCTTGGCCAACGCGACAGAGATCAATCTCTATTCCGGTGTCCTGCCCCCCTTTGCCAATGGCGATGACGCGGCCACTCCCGGTCTGGCGATCGAGATCGTGACCGAATTGGTCAATCGAGCGGGATTTGAGCTCAAGCTGACCTACCTGCCCTGGCCCCGCGCCCTCAAATCCGCCGAGGCAGAGCCCAACAGCTTTGTGGTGCCGCCCGTGCGCACCCCCTCCCGCGAGGCGCAGTATCACTGGGCCGTGGAACTCTTGCCATCGAACCAGCTGTTTGTGACGCTCGGCGCATCCGTTGACAGCTACGAGGCGGCGATGAAGCTCGACAAGGTCGCGGTTCTGCGGGGCAGCGTGATGGAGAGAATCCTGACGAGCAAAGGCTTTACCAACCTGCACCCGGTCGCATCCAGCGTGCAGGCTGCAAAGCTTGTCAAAGGTGGACGTGCGGATGCCTGGTATGGGATCGACGTTGAAACCCATGGTGTCCTGACCGCCGCAGGGTTCCAGAAAAGCGACTTTACTGTCGGTGCCAGCGTGCTCGCGTCGCAACATTGGATCGCCAGCAACCACAGCTTTGATGCAGATGTGATCGCAGCCCTGGCCAAGGCGCGCGAAGAGATCATCGCCGATGGCACCTTTGACGAAATCTACAATCGCTACGTCGACTAGCATCCGTGCAGACGGGCGCAGCCTGACCACCGTTTTCGCCGCCAGCCGGCCCAGGGCGTCGCTTCCGATCGGACAGCGGCGCCGTCCCTCTGTTTTCCATCCTCAGTCTTTCCTCCTCGGCCTTTCCCCCCTGCCTTTCCGCCTGTACCCTCCCCCTGTGGTGGCAGCACGCGCGCGCCGGGCGCCCCGGCTCCGGTCTGGCTCCGGTCTGGGCCCCAGAGGTCACGCCCGCGAATTTACTGAGCGTTGCCGAAGCTTGGCTCTTTCGCTTTTCGACCTGCTCGGGCATAGCACTTCCACTGATTCATACCCGCTTGATAGGAGCAGACCCATGCATGATATCCGTGCAATCCGCGAAAACCCGGCCGCATTCGACGCCGCTCTGGCACGCCGCGGAGAGTCTGCCCTGTCTTCCGATATTCTCGCGCTCGATGAGGCGCGGCGCACCAAAATCCAGGCCGCCGAGGCCGCCCAGGCGGATCAGAACAAGGCCGCCAAGGCGATTGGCGCCGCCAAGGCCAAAGGCGACGACGCGGAATTCGAACGCCTGCGCAGTGAGGTGGCCGCCAAGAAAGCCGAAGTCGCAACCATGCAGACCGAGGCAAAGGAGCTGGATGCCCGGCTCACCGACATGCTGGCCCGCATTCCAAACAGCCCCGCCGACGATGTGCCCGAGGGCGCCGATGAGACGGACAATGTCGAAGTGAACCGCTGGGGGGATGTGCCGGAATTCGCCTTCCCGCCCAAGGAGCATTTTGACATCGCCGGGGTTGCCAAAGCGATGGATTTCGAGACCGCCGCCAAGATCTCCGGCGCGCGTTTCGTGGTGCTGAAGGGCGCCGTTGCGCGCATCCACCGGGCCTTGGCCCAGTTCATGATCGACACCCATGTGGATGAAAACGGCCTGACCGAGGTCAACTCGCCCGTTCTGGTGCGGGACGAAGCGATGTATGGCACCGACAAATTGCCCAAATTCGGCGAGGACAGCTATCAGACCACCAATGGCTGGTGGCTCGTGCCGACCTCCGAAGTGCCGCTGACCTATTCCGTGGCCGGCGATGTGCTTGACGAAAGCGCCCTGCCGATCCGCTATGCGGCCCACACGCTGTGCTTCCGCTCCGAAGCAGGCTCGGCCGGCAAGGACACCTCGGGCATGCTGCGCCAACACCAGTTCGAAAAGGTCGAAATGGTGTCGATCGTGCATCCGGAGACCTCGGATGAGGAACAAAAACGCATGCTCGGCTGCGCCGAGGGCATTCTGCAAAAGCTCGGAATTCCCTTCCGCACGGTGCTCCTGTGCACCGGCGACATGGGATTTGGCGCGCGGCGCACCTATGACATCGAGGCCTGGGTGCCCGGTCAGAACTGCTATCGCGAGATTTCCTCGGTATCGACGACCGGTGCGTTTCAGGCCCGCCGCATGAATGCCCGGTTCAAACCCGCAGACGGTGGCAAGCCGGAGTTCCTGCACACGCTGAACGGGTCCGGTCTTGCGGTCGGGCGCTGTCTGATTGCCGTGCTGGAAAATGGCCAGCAGGAGGATGGTTCCGTCACGCTGCCCGACGCGCTCGCCCCCTATCTGGCGGGCAAGCTGACCCTCACATCGGAGGGGGCGCTGATCTGATCGGGCGCCCTGCCGGCTTCGTCCGGCCTCAGATACAGGAAAACCGGAGCGGTTCCGCCTCCGGTTTTCCAATAGGCTGCTATCGCCTCAGGTAGCGTCCAACCTCCGCCAAACACATCAGCCCCACGGCGCGTCTGCCGGGCACGTCAGCTGGTCACATCAGCCGGGCAGGTCGGCCAAACCGGTCTACCACCACGTCAGCCGCCGTTTTGTAGCAGGGCACGGCCGCGGCCTACTTGGCCTTTTTGACCTTCTTCTTTTTCTTCTTCTTGGTGTCCGATTTTTCCTCGAGGATCTTCTTTTCCTTGGCTTTTTCCTTGGCGATATCGGACTTGGCCTTGCCCTTTTCCTTCTTGGCTTTTGACTTTGCCTTGACCTTGGCGGCTGCAAACTCTGCCATCAATGCCTTGGCTTTGCGGGCCGCTTTTGCCGCCTTGGCTTCGGCCTTCGCGGCCTTTTCCTCGGCCGCCAGACGCGCGGCCTCAGCGGCGGCGATGGCGCTGTCGACCCCCTCACGGGCCTGCACCACCGGAGGCACCGCCGCCACGGCCTTGACCGTTTCTCCCACAGAGGTCGCTGCCCGCTTGGCCACGCCTGATTTGGCCGCGCGCGGCTTTCGCACGGCACCGGCGGGCGCACCCCTGCCCGCCCCGGAGGACGACAGCCCCTTGATCCCGGCGCGCAGCCGCGCAATGCGGCCGACACCCAGCCCCGGGATGGCGATCAGCGCCTCATCGGTCTGTGCCGCAAGGTCCTCGACCGATTTTATGCCATGGTCATGCAGCGCCTTGGCAAGCGCGGGTCCAACACCGGGGAGCTTTAAGAGCGGGGTCATGGGTCAATACTGCCTCTGGATAATCAATATGTCGCAAGAGACGGAGCCTAGCCCCCAGTTGGCATTTTGTCCAATGCCAGTTGCAGTTACTGCCGGATCACGACGGAAACGGCACCAATTTTCGGCGATCCTCATCCCAGAGTTTCAATCCCAGTGCGCGGATTGCCTCACCGAATTTGATCCGGCGCGGGGCCACCTCCTCGGGCAGATTATAGTGGCATTGGCGCAGTCGGTAGCTGGGGATGCGGGCGTTGAAATGATGAATGTCATGCAGCGTGATATTGGCCACTGCGAAATCGAAAAACCAGCCGAAATCCAGACAGGACGAGCCTTGCAGCGCCGCCTCCTGCGGGTTGAGATCGGGCCGCCGGTCCCAATAGGTATCTTCAAAATTATGCTGCAGGTAGACCAGAAACACCCCGAGCATGCCCCCGAGGAAACTGAACCCCAGCCAGATCCAGAGCCCGGTCGCTCCGGCCAGCGCATAGAGCAGCGACAGCCAGGCGATGATCGCCAGATTGTGCAGCATTACCGGCAGGATGCCAAAGGTCTGGGTATTCTTCGGCCAGCGATAGCGAATGAAATAGGTGAAGGCCGCCCCCAGTGGCACCAGCACGAGAGGGTTGCGATAGAGCCGGTATTGCAGCCGCTCCCACCGGCTGGCCCGGTTCCACTCGGCAAGCGTCATGGTGTGGATCTCGCCTGCCTCGCGATGTTCGAGGTTGCCGACATTGGCATGATGCAGGTTGTGGTTCTGCTTCATCACCTCGAAGGGGGCAAAGGTGAACGGCGACAGCCCCTGCCCGGCCCATTCGTTCTGACGTCGGGTTTCAAACAGCGAATGATGGCCGGTGTCGTGTTGCAGCACATAGAGCCGCACCGCGCAAAAGGCAAAGACAACGCCCGCCGGCCACATGATATACCACAGGTGGGAATAGGCGATGGCCAGGGAGAGGGCTGAAAAATAGACTGCAAATGTGCCAAAGTAACTCAGCGCGGCAAGCCGGTTATCTTTCTGAGTGTATTGGCGTGTGTAGGCTCTCAGATCCATATCTGACCCCATAAATACGCTCTGTGACACCCGCATGACGGTGCGGGAAAAGGATAAATTCTCTTTTGTCAGGTAATATGCATGCCCTCTATGACAAGAGGCAAGCCCATAGGAAATTCCTTGCCGACGGGACGGTCCGACCGGGAGCGACCGCCGGGACAGCACAGGGAGAAGGGCCGCGCGCACAGGGCGAAGATAGGACGCGACCGGAACCAGCGCGTCCTATCAAACCGTCGGATACACCGGCACGGAGCCGGGGCTGCGACCTGGCGCCCGGCCGGATGGGCAGGGCGGCCTATGCGGATGGAGTGTTGGCTGATCGCGCTGCCAATCTCAGCTCTTGCGACCTTCGAGGTGCTTGCGCAGGCGCGAGGGTCCCGCCTTCTTGCGGCCCTTGTAGGGGTTCTTGTCGCTCTGCCCCCGCAGCGTCAGCCGGATCGGCGTCCCGGGCATATCGAAATCCTGACGCAGACCGTTGACCAGATAGCGATTGTAGCTCTCGGGCATTTTGTCGGGATGCGAACACATCACCACGAATCCCGGAGGTCGGGTCTTTGCCTGGGTCATGTAGCGCAGCTTGATCCGCTTGCCCTGTGGGGCCGGCGGCGGGTGTTGTTCCAGCATTCCCGCCAGCCAGCGGTTCAGAGCCGCCGTGGGGATCCGCCGGTTCCAGACATCATAGGCCTTGAGGATGGCGGCGTTGAGCCGGTCGAGGCCGCGGCCCGTCTTGGCCGAGACCGTGATCAGCGGGGCGCCGCGCAACTGCGGCAACAGACGTTCAAAGGATTCCTTGAGATCGCGCAGTTTTTCCTGCTTTTCGTCCTCGATATCCCATTTGTTGACCGCCACCACCACGGCCCGGCCCTCACGCTCGGCCAGGTCGGCGATACGCAGGTCCTGCTGC
Organism: Alphaproteobacteria bacterium MedPE-SWcel; assembly: GCA_001874255.1. Lineage (GTDB taxonomy): Bacteria > Pseudomonadota > Alphaproteobacteria > Rhodobacterales > Rhodobacteraceae > Epibacterium. The sequence continues at coordinate 1,171 of MPDC01000033.1, read as the reverse complement.
TCAAACGGGATCGCCGCATCCAGCAGCACCACCACCACCTCGGCAAATTTGACCGCCCGCAGCCCATCGGACACGGAGAGCTTTTCCAGCTTTTCCTGCACCTTGGCCTTCTTGCGCATGCCAGCGGTATCAAAGATCCGCATTGGCGTGCCGGCCCAGTCGATCCGGAGGCTGATGGCGTCGCGGGTGATGCCGGCCTCTGGCCCGGTGAGCAGGCGGTCTTCGCCGAGGATCTTGTTGATCAGGGTCGATTTCCCGGCGTTCGGCCGCCCGACGACCGCCACCTGAAGTGGCTTTTCCAGCGTCGGCACAGGCGTTGCGGCAATTTCCTCGCCCGCGTTGAATTCCGCGTCCGCCTCTTCGTCAAGGGTCACATCGGTGATCGGCGCGGTCTCTTCCGCGAGTTTTTCAAACCTGTCGAAGACCGGCCGCAGCTCGGTGTAGAGATCGTTCATCCCCTCACCGTGTTCGCCCGACAGGCGGATCGGCTCGCCAAGACCGAGGCCATAGGCCTCCAGCACCCCGGCATCCGCGGCCGCCCCTTCGGATTTATTGGCCGCCAGGATCACATGCGCGGATTTCTTGCGCAGGATTTCGGCGAATACCTCGTCGGTTGCGGTGACGCCGACCCGGGCGTCGATCATGAACAGGCAGACATCGGCCATTTCAACCGCGCGTTCGGTCAGGCGGCGCATGCGCCCTTCGAGGCTGTTGTCGGTGGCATCCTCGAGACCCGCAGAGTCGATCACGGTGAACCGCAGATCGCCCAGCCGTGCTTCGCCCTCGCGCAGGTCACGCGTGACACCGGGCTGATCATCGACCAGCGCCAGCTTCTTGCCGACAAGACGGTTGAACAATGTGGATTTGCCCACATTCGGGCGCCCCACGATGGCGAGCGTAAAGGACATGGTTCCGGGCTTTCAGTGATTTGAACCGCGCGCATATCGCATCTTGCGCACCCACGCCAGTAAAAAACGGCCTATGGCGGCGAGGGCCGTGTCTTTGCCACCGCCACTCTCTGCGACTGCCGCTCTCTGCCACCTGCCGGGCGGGTCCTCTCGCACAGGCGGCCCTGCTGGTGGTGTACGACTCCTCGACCGGTGGCTCTCCCGTCCCTTTGAACCGGAGCTTTCAGCTCCGACACAAAGCGTTGGGCCGGGCGGGGGCCGCG